>NZ_QJRF01000048.1 GCF_013393345.1 Pseudomonas taiwanensis | reverse complement strand
GACGTTGTCCACGCGGCCCACCGGCGGCCAGTACTTGCCGTCCACCAGGCTGGCGCTGGGGTACACGGCCAGTTCGCGGCTGTAGCGGTGGGTCCACTCGCCGACCAGCTCGTGGGCGGTATGCGGCGCGTTCTTCAGCGGGTTGTCGTCCTTGTCCAGCTCACCGGCCTCGACCGCGCGGATTTCTTCGCGGATGCGGATCATGGCGTCGCAGAAGCGGTCCAGCTCTTCCTTCGACTCGCTCTCGGTGGGCTCGATCATCAGCGTGCCGGGCACCGGGAAGCTCATGGTCGGGGCGTGGAAGCCGTAGTCGATCAGGCGCTTGGCGACGTCGTCGACGCTGATGCCGCTGGTCTCCTTGAGCGGGCGCAGGTCGAGGATGCACTCGTGGGCGACCAGGCCGTTGCTGCCGGTGTAGAGCACCGGGTAGTGCTCTTCCAGGCGGCGGGCGATGTAGTTGGCGTTGAGGATCGCCAGCTGGGTGGCGCGGCGCAGGCCGTCGCCGCCCATCATGCGGATGTACATCCAGGTGATCGGCAGGATGCTGGCGCTGCCGAAGGGCGCCGCGCTGACCGCGCCCTCTTTGCGGGCCATCTGCGCGTGGCCGGGCAGGAAGGGCGCCAGGTGGGCCTTCACGCCGATCGGGCCGACGCCCGGGCCGCCGCCGCCGTGGGGGATGCAGAAGGTCTTGTGCAGGTTCAGGTGGGAGACGTCGCCGCCGAACTGGCCCGGGGCGCAGAGGCCGACCATGGCGTTCATGTTGGCGCCGTCGATGTACACCTGGCCGCCGTTGGCGTGGATGACGTCGCAGATCTCGCGGATGCCTTCCTCGAACACGCCGTGGGTGGACGGGTAGGTGATCATCAGCGCGGCGAGACGCTCCTTGTGCTCCTCGGCCTTGGCCTTGAGGTCGGCGATGTCGACGTTGCCGCGGGCGTCGCAGGCGGTGACCACCACGCGCATGCCGACCATGCTGGCGGTGGCCGGGTTGGTGCCGTGGGCCGATTGCGGGATCAGGCAGATGTCGCGCTGGTCGTCGCCGCGGCTGAGGTGGTAGGCGCGGATCGCCAGCAGACCGGCGTACTCGCCCTGGGAGCCGGCGTTCGGCTGCAGGGACACGGCGTCATAGCCAGTGGCCTTACACAGCATGGCTTCCAGCTCGGTAGTGAGTTCCAGGTAGCCCTGGGACTGCTCGGCGGGAGCGAAGGGGTGCAGGGCGCCGAACTCGGCCCAGGTCACCGGGATCATCTCGCTGGCGGCGTTCAGCTTCATGGTGCAGGAGCCCAGCGGGATCATGCTGCGGTCCAGCGCCAGGTCCTTGTCGGCGAGCTTGCGCAGGTAGCGCATCAGCTCGGTTTCCGAGTGGTAGCGGTTGAACACCGGGTGGGCGAGGATCGCGCCCTGGCGCAGCAGGGCGGCCGGCAGGCGGCTGGCGACGGTGGCGGCCAGCGCGGCGAAGGCCGGCAGCGCCTGGCCATCGGCGAACAGCGCCCAGAGCTGCTCGACGTCGGCCTGGGTGGTGGTTTCGTCCAGGGACAGGCCGAGGCGCACGGCGTCCACTTCACGCAGGTTGAGGCGCTGGGCGCGGGCTGCGGCGTGGCGCTCGGCGGTCTGGGCGCCGGTGGCCAGGGTCAGGGTGTCGAAGAAGAATGCCTGCTCGACGGTCACGCCCAGCTTGGCCAGGCCCTGGGCGAGGATCGCGGTCAGCTGGTGCACGCGCTGGGCGATGCGGGTCAGGCCCTGTGGGCCGTGGTAGACGGCGTACATGCTGGCGATGTTGGCCAGCAGCACCTGCGCGGTGCAGATGTTGCTGGTGGCCTTCTCGCGGCGGATGTGCTGCTCGCGGGTCTGCATGGCCAGGCGCAGGGCCGGCTGGCCGTGGCGGTCGATGGAGACGCCGACCAGGCGGCCGGGCATGTCGCGCTTGAAGTTGTCGCGGGTGGCGAAGTAGGCCGCGTGCGGGCCGCCGAAGCCCAGCGGCACACCGAAGCGCTGGGCGCTGCCGAGGGCGACGTCGGCGCCGAACTCGCCGGGCGGGGTCAGCAGGGTCAGCGCCAGCAGTTCGGCAGCGACGGCGACCAGGGCGCCGGCGGCGTGGAAGCGTGCCACCAGTTCGCGGTAGTCGAAGAGGTCGCCGTTGGCGGCGGGGTACTGCAGCAGGGCGCCGAAGTAGGCGCTGGCGTCGCCGAGCTCACGCTCGTCGCCGATCACCACCTCGATGCCCAGCGGCTCGGCGCGGGTGCGCAGCACGTCGAGGGTCTGCGGGTGGCAGTGCTGGGAGGCGAAGAAGGCGTTGCTGGCCTTGTTCTTCGCCAGGCGCTTGCAGAAGGTCATGGCTTCGGCGGCGGCGGTGCCTTCGTCGAGCAGGGATGCGTTGGCCACCGGCAGGCCGGAGAGGTCGCTGACCAGGGTCTGGAAGTTCAGCAGGGCTTCCAGGCGGCCCTGGGAGATTTCCGGCTGGTAGGGGGTGTAGGCGGTGTACCAGGCCGGGTTTTCCAGCAGGTTGCGCAGGATCGGGCTGGGGGTGTGGCAGGGGTAGTAGCCCTGGCCGATGTAGCTCTTGAACAGCTGGTTCTTCGCGGCGATGGCCTTGATCGCGGCGAGGGCTTCGGCCTCGCCCTGGCCGGCCGGCAGGTCGAGCACGCTGGTGCCCTTGATGCTGTCGGGCACCACGCTGGCGATCATTGCTTCCAGGCTGTCGAAGCCCAGCAACTCCAGCATCGCGTTGGCATCGGCGTCCCGTGGGCCGATGTGGCGCGGGACGAACTCGTTGCGTGTGTCCAGGGGGAATTGGGCGAGGCTCATGGCAGTTCCTCCGGTCAGGCGTGGTCGGCGAGGAACGCGTCATAGCCGGCCTGGTCCATCAGGCTGGCGACGGCTTCGGGGCTGTTCGGGCGGATACGGAAGAACCAGCCGCCGTCCATGGGCGCTTCGTTGACCAGCTCGGGGTTGTCGGCGAGGGCCTGGTTCACTTCGATCACTTCGCCGTCCAGCGGCATGGTGATGTTGCTGGCGGCTTTCACCGACTCCAGCACGGCCACTTCGGCGCCTTGTTCGTAAACACCGGCGTCGGGCAATTGCACGAACACCACATCGCCCAGCGCTTCCTGGGCAAAGCTGGTGATACCGACAGTCACTTCGCCGTTGGCTTCGACGCGCAGCCATTCATGCTCGGGAGTAAAACGCAGAGTGGTCATGGAGCTTCCTCTTGTTATCAGGTTGGGTCCCGAGCGTTTGGCTCGGCTGATGGAACAAGAGCAAGTGCGGTGCCAACTCTTTAAAGTCCTTTAATTTCAATAATTTGAGCGATTTTCGGTGCCAGCCTTACTCTTTTTCTGGAGCGATATCGCTCCACGCCGAAAAGAGTCTTTCAGCTGCTCTGAATGAGGAAAGGCCCGGAAGCCGGGGCTTTGAAGGACATTGGAGCGGAATCGCTCCAGTGGAATGGAATCGAACCGGGGGATGAACTGTAGGAGCGAGCTTGCTCGCGAAAGATCGTGCTCGGACGGTTCGCGAGCAAGCTCGCTCCTACAAAAAAGCAGTCCTTATCGGGTAATACCGTACTTGCGCAGCCGCTGCCCGATGGCGGTATGGGACGTGTCCAGTCGCGCCGCCAACTGCCGCGTGGACGGGTAGACGGCATAGAGCTGTTGCAGCAGGTTCTTCTCGAAGCCCTGCACAGCGTCTTCCAGGCTGGTGACTTCCAGGGAATCGGCCTGATGCGGGCCCAACGCGGTGCCGGCAAGTTCGAGGTCGTCGCAGTCGATCAGGTCGATTTCGCTGACGGCGGCGGCGCGGAAGATCACGTTCTGCAACTGGCGCACGTTGCCTGACCAGCGATTGCCCAGCAGCAGCGGATAGGTGTTCGGGGCCAGTTGGCAGGGCGGTCGCTGGATTTGCGCGCAGGCCTGGTCGAGGAAGTGTTCGGCGAGCAGGAGGATGTCCTGACCGCGCTCGCGCAGGGGCGGGACGTCCAGGTTGAGCACGTTGAGGCGGTAGAACAGGTCCTCACGGAAAGTGCCGGCGCCGACCATGCTTTCCAGGTCCCGGTGGGTGGCGCCGAGCACGCGGACATTCACGTGGACTTCCCGATCCCCGCCCACCCGACGGAAGCAGCCATCGCTGAGAAAGCGCAACAGCTTGGCTTGCAGGTAGGGCGACATTTCGCCCACTTCGTCGAGGAACACCGTGCCGCCGTCAGCCATTTCCAGGAGGCCGGGCTTGCCGCCACGCTGGGCGCCGGTGAAGGCGCCCGCCGAGTAACCGAAGAGTTCGCTTTCGGCCAGGCTTTCCGGCAGGGCCGCGCAGTTCAGCGCCAGGAAGGGTGAATCGCGGCGGTCACTCAAGGCGTGGCAGGCGCGCGCCACCAGTTCCTTGCCGGTGCCGGTCTCACCGCGGATGAGCAGGTGGGCGTCCAGGCCGGCGACCTTGCGCAGGCGTGCCTTGAGCTGCTTCAGCGGCGGGGACTTGCCGAGCAAGGCTTCCATGCCCTCGCCGCCGTCATGGTGCAGCGACGCCAGCCGCTCGCCGATACGGCTGGGCGGGTAGAGGGTCAGCAGGCCCCCGGCCAGGTCGCTCGGTCCACCATCCGTGGCACTGCTGATCGGCGTGGCGTCCAGCAGCAGTGATTGCCCCTTGAAGGCCACTTCGCACATGGGCAGGCGAAACCCCCGGTCGATCAGGGTTTGCGCCAGCGCGGGATCATCGAACAGGTTCGACAGCGGCTCCCCGGCGGGCTCCCGGCCATAGAGATTGATCAGCGAAGGGTTGGCCAGCAGCACGTGGCCGCTGTCGTCCACCGCCAGCACCGGGTCACTGACGAACGCCAGCAAGGCATCGAGCTGCAGCCGGCGGCGCTGGCCGGGAAGGATGTCGACCACGGTCACCGCCTGCACGCCTTGTACGCCATGCAGGGCTTCGCGCAGTTCATCCAGCACTTCTGGACCGAGGCTGGGGGCGTCGATGTAGACGTTCGGTGGAATCATCTCCACCGCTTCGAGATTGAGGTTGCGGCCACCAAGCAAGGCCAGGACTTCCTGGGTGATGCCGACGCGGTCGATGAAGGTCACGTGGATGCGCATGGAATGTTCGCCTGCGGAGGGCTCAAGCCTTGCCCGTGCTGCCGGAGCACTGGGTCAGGTCTTCGAGGAAGGCATGGAGGATAGGTGGCATCGCCCCGCGACGGGTGATCACGTCGAAGGGCGATTCGAGCTGCGAATCGGAGATGGGCAAGCGGCGCATTTCGTCCGTACGTACCCACTGTTGGGCGACATGCATGGGCAACAGGCCTAGGTAGGCGCCGGAAATGATCAGGATGGCCAGGGCCTCGATGTTGTCCACCGTCGCTGCCGCCTTGTTCACGCCCAGTACGTCGAGGTCGTACTGCTGCATGTAGCCGCGCACCACGATACGGCTGGCGCCGATGGCCTTGCCCAGCTCGGCCCCTTCCAGCTTGGTTTCGAACAGGGGGTGGTGGCGTCCGCAATAGAGTCCCAGTGCCTCGCGGTACAGCGGCGAATAGTGGATGCCGGGAATGCGCGCCGGGAAGTGCCCGATGGCCAGGTGCAGGCGATTGTCCAGGACCCGTTCCTCCAGCTCCGCGGGTGTCCCGACGTAGACGCTGAGGTGCACGTCGTGCCCACGGGAGACGAAGCGCTGGGTGGCGCGGGGCAGGGGAGAGTCGCGGTCGGTGATCGTGCTGTCGATGATGCCGAGATTGAGCTTGCCGCTGATGCGCTGCTTGAGCACATCGGCGTCCATGCAGAAGGTCTCCACCGCCGAAAGCAGACGCTGGGTCGCCTCATGGATGGCCACGCCCTGTTCGGTCAGGCGGAAGCCGCTGCGGCCGCGTTGGCAGAGCTTCACCCCCAGTCGCGTCTCCAGGTGGTTCATCTGTTCGCTGATGGTGGACTGGCCCGCATTGAGCGCGGCCTGGGCAGCCGAGAAGCCGCCGCATTTGACGATCGTGGCGAAGACCCTGAGGAGTTTCAGGTCGACATCATGCAACTGGATCACGTGGGCCTCCCGCTCTCAACGATTACATCGTGACTGGCGATATAAGCATCTGATGTTTTGCATTTTTACAAAATAAATCTGCGCACATATTCGCTGCAACGGCGAATTCGAAGCCGGTTCGCCGACCACTGAAAACAAAAAAGCGAGGCGCGCGACTATGTCGAAGAATGCATATGAGTCCGGGCGGCTGAACCTGCCTTTCGTAGGTCACTGCACGTTTGCCAAATCCCCGATCTGCACCGATTGGGATGCCATCAACGCGGACGTCGCCGTGCTCGGCGCGCCCAATGACATGGGCACCCAGTGGCGCTCCGGGGCACGCTTCGGACCGCGCAGCATTCGCGAAGCCTCCACGCTGTTTTCCTTCGGCCATTCCGGCGCCTACGACCATGAAGACGACGCCCTTTACCTGACCCAGGACCAGGTGACCATGGTGGACGTCGGCGATGCGGACATCGTCCACACCGACATGGCCTCCAGCAACGACAACATCGAATTCGCCGTACGCAAGATCCTCGAATCCGGTGCCATGCCGGTGGTGCTGGGCGGTGACCATTCGATCCATGCCCCGGTGATCAAGGCCTACGAGGGCCACGCCCCCATCCATATCGTGCATTTCGATGCTCACCTGGACTTCGTCGATGAGCGCCACGGCGTGCGCTACGGCCACGGCAACCCGCTGCGCCGCGCTTCCGAGCTGGACCACATCGTCGGCATGACCCAGATGGGTATCCGCAACGTGTCTTCCTCCAACCGCGATGACTACGACGCGGCCCGCGCCGCCGGTTCGCAGATCCTGTCGGTGCGCGACGTGCGCCGCCTGGGCACCGAAGGTGTCATGGCGATGATCCCGGAAGGCCTGGACTACTACATCACCATCGATATCGACGGTTTCGACCCGTCCATCGCCCCCGGCACCGGCACCCCCAGCCATGGCGGCTTCCTCTACTACGAAGTGCTCGAAATCATCCAGGCGCTGGCCAAGCGCAGCCAGGGCCGCGTCGTCGGCATGGACCTGGTGGAAGTTGCACCGGCCTACGACCCCACTGGCGCCACCTCGATCCTCGCGGCGCAACTGCTGATGAACAGCATCGGCTTCATCTTCCACGAACGCGCCCGTAACCGCTGACAGGTCTGGAGGAACAGAGAGTGGACATCAAAGTAAAAGAGTATTTGCAGAAATTCGGTGTATCCGAGGCGACCCAGAGTTTCCTCGGCAAGTCCCAGAAAATGTTCGTCAACGGTACCTGGCTGGAATCGGCTGATACCGCCGAGGTGATCGAGCCGTCTACCGGCACCGTGCTCACCCGCATTCCCATGGGCACTGCGCAGGACCTGGACCAGGCGGTGCAAGCTGCCCGCGCGCAGTTCGACGGCGGTGCCTGGAGCCAGCTCAAACCGCTGGAGCGTGAGCGCCTGCTGCATGGCCTGGCCGACCTGATCGAAGCCAACGCCGATGAACTGGCGGAGATCGAATCCATCGACATGGGCAAGTCAGTCGCCCAGGCGCGTGCGGTGGATATCCAGGGCACCATCGACACCTTCCGTTACTTTGCCGGTTGGGCCAGCAAGATCCACGGACGCACCGTAGAACCGTCGCTGCCCGGCAATTACCTGGCCTATACCCGCAAGGAGCCGGTCGGCGTGGTGGGCGTCATCGTGCCCTGGAACTTCCCGCTGCAGACCATGGCCTGGAAGCTCGGCGCCGCGCTGGCAGTGGGCTGCACGGTGGTGGTCAAGCCTGCTGAGCTGACCTCTCTGTCGGCCCTGCGTTTTGCCGAGCTGGTACAGGAAGCCGGTATTCCCGATGGTGTGGTGAACATCGTCACCGGGCGCGGCAGCGTGGTCGGTTCGGCCATGTCCAGCCATCCGGGCATCGACAAGCTGAGCTTCACCGGATCGACGCCGGTGGGTTGCTCCGTCGGCAAGTCGGCCATGGACCAGATGAAGCGACTGACCCTGGAACTGGGCGGCAAGTCGCCGGTGATCGTCTTCGCCGACGCCGATATCAAGGCGGCGGCCCAGGCAGTGGCCAACGGCGTGTTCTTCAACTCCGGCCAGGTCTGCGATGCCGGCACCCGTGCCTATGTCCATCGCAGCGTGTACGCCGAGTTCCTGCGTGAACTGGCGGACTACACCGCAACACTGAAGATCGCCCCCGGCCTGGACCCGGACTGCTTCATCAGCCCGATGGTGTCGCGCCAGCAACAGCAGCGCGTGCTGGAGTACATCGAGACCGGCAAGGCGGAAGGTGCGGAGCTGTATTACGGCGGCAAGCCGGTCGACGGCCCCGGCTTCTACGTCCAGCCGACCGTCTTCGCCAACTGCCGCAATGACATGCGCGTCGTCCAGGAGGAAATCTTCGGCCCGGTGCTGGTGACCGCGCCCTTCGACGATGAAGAAGAGGCGCTGGCCCTGGCCAACGATTCGCTCTTCGGCCTGGCCGCAGCGCTCTATTCCAACGACCTCGGGCGGGTCCACAGCCTGATCCCGCGCTTGCGTGCGGGCACCGTCTACGTCAATGCCCACAGCACCCTCGACCCCTCCATGCCCTTCGGCGGCTACAAACAGTCGGGCTACGGCAAGGACCTCGGGTCGGAACAGCTGGAATACCTGCTGGAAACCAAAGCCGTGTGGATCACACTGCCCTGAGGAGCTGGGCGGAAATAACCGTCGCCTTCGGGCGACGGTCCTGATTGGCCGGGATGCATCGAATTTCAAGAACAAGAACCCATTGAGGTGATGCCCAGATGAACAGCCAACCCGATATAGAGCGTGCGCAAGAGCTGGAAAGACGCATACGCGTCTACGAACAACTGGAATCAAGCAAGGAGTGGCCGGGGGCGTTGAACGCCGTCGACTACATCGCAACCATCCTGATGACGCTGGTCCTGGTCGTCGGCTTCTACCTCTGGGGGTACTAAGCCATGACCCATCACGAACCCGTCAATCACAGCCTGGAAGCCGAGCGGGGCGATACGCCGCTCCTCCCCTCGGAACGTATGTGGGGCTTCTGGGAATTCACCTACGCCAACTCGGCCCTGGCCATCGCCACCTGGGCCTTCCTCATCGGTGGTGCGACGGCGCTTTTTGTCGGGCCGATGCAGGGCATCGCCGCCATCGTCATCGGCAACATCCTCGGGGTGTTGCTGACCACCTTCGCCACCTGCGTGCCTTGCGGTAAGTACGGCACCGAGCAGTTCACCTTCCTGCGCAGCATGTTCGGCACCAACGGCAGCCGGATGGTCTACGTGCTGGCAGTGGTGTTCCTCACCATGGGCTGGCTGGCGGTGCTGGGGCTGATGTTCGGCCGCTCCATCGACGGCCTCAGCGCCCTGGTCTCGGAGCACAAGACCGATGCCAACGGCTGGCTGGTACTGGCATCAGGCTTCTTCGCCGTGGTGCTGACCGGCTTCGTGGTCGCCAAGGGACCCACCTCGATCAAGGTGTTCAACACCATCGTGGCGCCGGCCCTGGTCGTGATCATGGGCGTGATGTTCTACATGATCCTCAGCGAGCATTCCTTCTCCGAACTGATGGCCATGCCCGCGCTGGATGCGCCCTTCGACGACAAGCGCGTCAACTTCATGATCGCCGTCGAGGTGAACATGGCGGCGGGCTTCTCCTGGTGGCCCTATGTGGGCAACCTGGCGCGCCTTTCGAAGAACCAGCGGACCGCCTACTGGCCGAACATCATCGGCATCTTCGCCGCTGCCGCCCTCGGTGAAGTGGTGGGCCTGCTGGCTGCCGCCGCGCTGGGTGACAGCGATCCCACGGTGTGGATGACCCGGATCGGCGGCCTGACCTTCGGCGTCATCGCCCTGGGCTTCGTGGCCTTCGCCAACGTCACCAGCATGGTGAACATCCTCTACACCTCCATCGTCGGTCTGCGCCAACTGGCGGGACAGAAGCTGCGGGAGTTCAGTTGGGAATGGCTGGTGGTGCTGTTCTGCGTAGCGCCAGGGTTGATCGTGCTGTTCGCGCCAGGCATCTACGACGGCTTCTTCATCTTCCTGGTGTGGACCTCGGCCCTGAACAGCGCCCTGGCAGGCATCGGCATCGCCGACTACTTCTTCCTGCGCCGCCAGCGCCTGAACCTGCGCCACCTGTACGCCCACGGAGCGAACGCGCCATTCCATTTCTGGCACGGCTTCAACCCGGCAGCCGTGGTTGCATTGGTCGCCGGCTTCGCCATCTACGTGGTGGTGTTCAACCCGCAGACCCTGGCCAACACCACCTTCTTCACGTTCGCCACCGCTTCCCTGCCGTCCTGCCTGCTGGCCGGACTGGTCCACTACGTGCTGACCCGCGTGCTGGCCACCCGTATGGGCTGGGGCGCGTACCCAAAGGGAAACGAACGCAACACCGAGGCCCTGGGCCTCACCGCAAAGGGCTACAGCAATGAATAAGCGATACGACTACATCATCATCGGCGCGGGTTCGGCTGGCTGCGTCCTGGCCAACCGCCTGACCGAGGATGCCGGCACCTCCGTACTGGTCCTGGAATTCGGCGGTAGCGACCGCAGCGTGCTGATCCAGATGCCCAGCGCCTTCTCCATCCCGATGAACACCAAGAAGTACAACTGGCGCTACGAGACCGTGGCCGAGCCGCACCTGGATGGCCGCCGCCTGCACTGCCCGCGCGGCAAGGTGCTGGGCGGTTCGTCCTCGATCAACGGCCTTGTCTACATCCGTGGCCATGCCTACGACTTCGACGAATGGGAAAACCTCGGGGCAAAGAACTGGAGCTACCGGAACTGCCTGCCGTACTTCAAGCGTGCGGAGACCTTCAAGTTCGGCGGCGATGATTACCGGGGTGCCAGCGGCCCGCTGTCCACCAACAACGGCAACAACATGCAGAACCCCCTGTACGGCGCCTGGGTCGAGGCGGGTGCCGAGGCCGGATACATCAAGACCGAGGATTGCAACGGCTACATGCAGGAAGGCTTCGGCGCCATGCACATGACCGTGAAGGATGGTGTGCGCTGGTCCACCGCCAATGCCTACCTGCGTCCGGCCATGGAGCGCCCCAACCTGACCGTGGTCACCCACGCCATGACCCGCCGCATCCTGCTGGATGGCAAGCGGGCGGTGGGCGTGGAGTACGACCAGGGCGGCCAGACCCACACCGTGTATTGCAACCGCGAGGTGCTGGTGTCTTCGGGCCCGATCGGATCGCCGCATTTGCTGCAGCGTTCCGGCATCGGCCCGCAGGAAGTGCTGAAGAAGGCGGGCATCGAGGTTCGCCACGATCTGCCGGGCGTCGGCGAAAACCTTCAGGACCACTCGGAAATCTACATCCAGTACGAATGCAAGGAGCCCATCACCCTCAACGGCAAGATGGGGCTGCTGGGCAAGGCACTGATCGGACTGCGCTGGCTGCTGTTCAAGGATGGCCTGGGCGCCAGCAACCACTTCGAGGCCGGCGGCTTCATCCGCTCCGAGCAGGGGCTGCGCTGGCCGGACATCCAGTTCCACTTCCTGCCAGCAGCGATGCGCTACGACGGTGACAAACCGTTCAAGGGCCATGGCTTCATGATCCTCACCGGCCCCAACAAACCGAAGAGCCGTGGCCATGTCCGCGCCCTTTCGGCCGACCCCTACCAGCACCCGGAAATCCGCTTCAACTACCTGGAGAGCGAAGAGGACCGCGAGGGCTTCCGCCGCTGCGTGCGCCTGACCCGCGAGATCATCGGCCAGCCAGCCATGGACCGTTACCGTGGCGTCGAGCTGGCGCCCGGCCCGAACGTGCAGACGGACGAGGAAATCGACGCCTTCGTGCGTGCCAGCATGGAAAGCACCATGCACCCCTGCGGTTCTTGCCGCATGGGTGAGGACGACATGGCGGTGGTGGATTCCGAACTGCGCGTGCGAGGCATCCAGGGCTTGCGGGTGATCGATTCGTCGGTCTTCCCCACCGAGCCCAATGGCAACCTCAACGCGCCGACCATCATGCTCGCCGAACGCGCCTCGGACCTGGTGCGCGGTCGCCGGACCCTGGCGGCCGAGGATGTGCCGGTGGGGCTGGCCGCCAACTGGGAGAGCGCCCAGCGCAGCCATGCGCCGGTGCGGCAGGTGGGAGTCTGAGGTGTAGGGCGAAAGCTGCTCTGCTCATCCAAAATATCCGTACCCGCTGACGCAACCCTCACCCCCCGCCCCTCTCCCAGAGGGCGAGGGGTGACTCGCGCCGGAGAGGCACAGATCATCCTGAAGCTCTCACTGGCCTGAAACCAAGCAGACGAAGCAGGGCAACGACCGTTCGGCGCTCGTCATGAAACTGTCACGGTTTTGTGGCAGAGCGAACGACAGGAATTCATCAGAATCGCGTTCAACTGGGGTTTTGCGTTCTGGATTTCCATCATGCGTGTGCTGATCCTGCTCGCCGCGCTTGTCTGCGGGCTGCCTTCCTTTGCTATCGCCAACGCTCGCTGCGATGTTGCCGTGCCGACGGAAACCGTCGACCTGGGCGAAGTGCGTCTGGCGTATCAGAGCGTGGGGCGTGAGCGGGACCCGGCGTTGCTGCTGATCATGGGGCTGGGCGGGCAACTGATCCACTGGCCGGATGAAGTGGTGCAGCGCCTGTGCGAAAGCGGTTTCCGGGTGATCCGCTTCGACAATCGCGATGTCGGGTTGTCGGCCTGGATCGGCCCCGCGCCCTCGGCGAACCTGGCTTACGAAGCGGTGCGCTATCGCCTCGGCTTGCCGGTTTCAGCGCCGTATGGCCTGCGCGACATGGCCCGCGATTCCCTGCATCTGCTGGATGCCCTGCACATTCAACAGGCTCACATACTGGGTGCCAGCATGGGCGGGATGATTGCCCAGCACCTGGCCGACCTCGCTCCGCAGCGGGTACTCAGTCTGACCTTGATCATGACCAGCTCCGGCGCCCAGGGCTTGCCGGCGCCCAGTTCCGCGCTCTTGGAACTGCTTGCCCGGCGCGAGGCGCCGAGCCGCGAAGTGGCGATCGAGCAACAGGCCGACCTGCTGGGTGCGTTGGGCAGTCCCGATATCAGCGATGATCGCGGGCAGTTGCTGGAGCAGGCCGCCCGCGCCTATGACCGTTCCTTCAATCCCGAAGGCGTGCAGCGGCAGATGCTGGCGATTCTCGCCGAGCCCAGCCGGGTCGACATGCTCAATCGCCTGCAGGTGCCCACGCTGGTGGTACACGGCACGGCCGATCCGCTGCTGCCGGTCATGCACGGCGTGCATGTAGCGGCCCATATCAAGGGGTCGGAACTGAAGCTGATTCCGGGTCTGGCGCACCGCTTCCAGGAGGCCTTCAAGGAGCCGCTGTTGTCGGCGGTGCTACCGCATCTGAAGGCTCATCGCCGCGCCGAGGGGCATGTGGCGCAGCTTTAGCCCTGGCCAGACAGGCTACTGATTTTTTCCACGACCTCCCGAACCAGCGTCGGGCGGCGCAGTCATACGGCAGCCCGAATCACAACGACTCGCCTGCACGCCCTTCATGCGCCCAATTCATCGATCCCTTCGTCTGCTTCCATCCTTGCCACTGGCCCTGCTGTCCCTGTTCACCCACGTCGCCCAGGCGGGCGATGAGCGTCAACTGCTGGCAGAGATCAACTACTACCGGACCCACAACCAACGCTGCGGGTGGAGCAACGTCCGTGCGGCGCCAGCCCTGGCCCTGAAATCGAACCTGGCCCTGCCAGTGGGGTACTCCGGTGAACTGCGTCGGGGGCTGCGCGATGCGGGCTACCAGGCCGGTGAGGTACGGAGCATCCGCTTGTCCGGGGCGCGCAATGCCGGCCTGGCCTTCGACATGCTCCGCGATGACTACTGCGAGGACCTGATGGACCCGAAGGTGACCGATGTCGGTATCAGTCGCAGCGGCAATCAGTGGCGCCTGGTACTGGCCCGACCCATGGTCAGCGCCCAGCTCGGGGATGCTCGCTCGGCGGGCCAGGCGCTGCTGGCGCAGGTCAACGCGGCGCGGGCCAAGCCGCGTATGTGCGGCGGCAAGCGCTTCGCCGCCGCGCGCCCTCTCGCCTGGAGCTCCGCCCTCGGCAGTGCCGCCCAGCGGCACAGCCGCTCGATGGCCGAGCGCGACTATTTCTCCCACAACGATCCCAATGGGGATTCGCCATTCGACCGGGCGCGGTCGGCGGGCTATCGGGGAAAACAAGTCGGCGAGAACATCGCTGCCGGGCAGGGTTCACCCCGTGCGGCCATGGACAGCTGGCTGGCGAGCCCTGGCCATTGCGCCAATCTGATGAATCCCCGTTTCACGCAAGTCGGGGCGGCCTACGCTGCGCAAACCCGCAGCGAGAATGGCATCTACTGGACCATGATGTTCGGCGCGCCGTGACTTGGAAGACCACGTAGGTTGGGAAGAGAGAATCGAAGCCCAACTCGGAGCCGACCGGAATCGTTGGGCTTCGCTTAGCTCAGCCGCAACCTACGCGCGCGACTCATTTGCGGTTGCCGGAGGATTTGAGGAGGTTGTCGCGCAGGGCCACGACGGCCTGTTGCATGCGTACGAACTCATCCGAGTCCAGGCCCGTTGCTCCGTTGAGGGCTGTTTCCGCGCTTTGCTCGCGCAGGTCCCTGCCTGCCTTGGTCAGGCTGACGCGCACCTGGCGCTCGTCCTCGGGATCGCGCTGGCGCTGGACCAGGCCCATCCCCTCGAGCTTCTTCAGCATCGGCGTGAGGGTGTTCGATTCCAGAAAGAGCTTTTCACCCAGACTGCCCACGGTCTGATTGTCTTCGTCCCATAGCGCGACGATGGCGATGAACTGCGTATAGGTCAGCCCGAGCTGCTCGAGAATCGGCTTGTAGGCCTTGCCGAAGGCCAGGTTCGCGGAATACACCGCGAAGCACAGGAAGTCTGAGAGCGGGGCCGGTTTTGCCGGGGTCGAGCTGCTGGTGGATTTCATCTGCTTCCTCGTTGGACAAACGCCGATTCCTCGAATGCCCGGACTATAAATCGCATGCGAGAACATCGGAAGTGTCCTGAATTCGAGTCCTGACCAAGGGCATCGCGAAGCGCGGCGTAAAGAGCGCCCGCGATAGCGCGGGCGCGGTTGCTGCGGTGTTTCGCCAGGGTCATGGCCGGACTCATTCCTTGATTACTGCGCCACCTATATGGGCAAGGAAGAACACGGAGTCTTCAAGCGCTTCCGCGTCATGCTCTTCGCCGGAACCGATCCGCAGGTAGTCGCCCGCCGACAGCACCAGATCGCCGAAGCGGATGCGGCCGGACAGCATGAGGATTTCCTCCGGGCCTTCGTGATCGTGAATCGGAAAGTGTGCGCCGGCCTTGAACTCGATGAAGTCCGAGCCATTGCCGTTCTCGCCCCAGACGGTGGCTACGCGGATGCCGGGGAGGCCGGAGTCGGTGAATTCGCGGGTGGCTTGGCTGAGGTGAATCATGGCGGGTCTCCTTGTTAAAGGACTGAGCAGAATGTTAATTAGTGCGATGTTATCGTATGCGATATATATCCCCAAATTTGGCTGATCAGGCGCGGATTATCGCTCCGCCGATATGAGCAAGGAAGAAGACGGAATCTTCGAGTGCTTCTGCGTCATGCTCTTCGCCGGAACCGATCCGCAGGTAGTCGCCCGCCGACAGCACCAGTTCGCCGAAGCGGATGCGGCCCGACAGCATGAGGATTTCTTCCGGACCTTCATGGTCATGGAGCGGGAAGCGGGTGCCGGCCTTGAACTCGATGAAGTCCGAACCATTGCCATTTTCGCCCCAGACGGTGGCGACGCGTACACCGGGGAGGCCGATTTCGTTGAACTGACGGTTGGCTTGGGTCAGATGGATCATGGTCATTTCCTCATGGAGTCATTTCATGTGTTATCGCTAGCGATTAAATCGTGTGCGATGTAATAATCCTCATCCAAGTCCCCATCGACGTCAAGCAGGCTCTTCATCAAAGAAGGCAAAAGGCGACGACCGGTATCTCAAAGGTGGGAAAGCGGATAGCTCGCGTTCAGGCTTAATGGCTGACTTTGTACTTCGGTAGCGAGGCCCTGTAGGCGCAGCGGCAGTTCCGGAACAGGAGCGGACCGGCATTTCCAGCCGTCGGCCAATGAATTCCGGGCACTGCCGCCGGGCCTACACTCCTTCTGCCGCCGATGGCCGTCGATCCGTCGTACTTGCCGTCGGCCTTACTCCGAGCAGGAGGACACATCCGATGATCAACGCCTCCACGGCGAGGATGCTCGCCCACTACAAGCAGTGGGTCGATGAACGGCTCTTCGAGGACCTGGCGAGGTTACCGCCCGGCGAGGTCGGCAAGGAACGCGTGACCCTGTGCAAGAGCATCCTTGGCACCCTGAACCATATCCACGTCATCGATTGCATCTGGCGCGCCCATCTGGAACGCCGGCAGCACCCCTACAAGACCCGCCTGGAAGTGCCCTATCCCGAGTTCGACGACCTCCGTGCCGCACAGGCCGCGATGAACGACTGGTTCGTCTCATGGAGTGCCGCGCAGACCGATGAATCGCTGAACACGCCCGTGGAGTTCGTCTTCTGTTCCGGGGACCCCGGCGTGATGACTGCGGATGCCATGCTGATGCACGTGGTCAACCACGCGTCCTATCACCGTGGCAGCGTGATCCAGATGTACTTCGAGATTCCCGCGCGGCCGCCGATCACCGATCTCCCGGTATTCCTGCGCGAAACCCATCCCCTCTACGCGGCGGGCTGATCGGGCAGCGCCGGCGCGGCCATGTGCTGCACGATCAGTTCGCGCAGCCAGCGTTCGGCGGGGTCATTGTCCGTGCCGCTGCTCCAGACCATGGAGAGTTCGGAGGTGAAGATGGGGAAGGGCGGCTCATCGGCGCGCAATCCGCATCCTTCGATCAGCGCATCCGCCGCATAGTCGGGGACGGTGGCGAGCATTTCGGTGCCCGCCAGGATTGAGCGCAGCCCGCTGAACTGCGGCACCGCCAGCACCACGCGACGGCTGCGGCCAACCCGAGCCAGGTCGTTGTCGATGTTCCCGGTCAGGTCGCCCGAGAACGACACCAGCGCGTGGGGGCGCGAGCAGTAGTCATCCAGGGTGAGTGCGCCGGGGCGGTCGTCGCCGCGGAGGATCTTGCAGCGCAGGTTGCGCAGCCGCTTGCGCTTGGCATTGGCCGGCAGCTCCGTGGTGTAGCTGACGCCGACCGAGATTTCCCCGGAGGCGAGCATCGCCGACATGAGCAGGAAATTGACCCGGCGCACCACCACTATGCTGTCGGGCGCCTCCTCGCGGAGCTGGTGGATCAGGGGAGGAAACAGGCCGAACTCGACGTCGTCCGACAGGCCGATCCGGAAAGTATTGCGATAGGTGGACGGATTGAACTCCTTAGCCCGGCTGACCGCGCTGGATATCGAGTCCAGCGCCGGCTGCAGTTCGTCGAGTATTTCCAGTGCCCGCTTGGTGGGTTCGAAGACGCGGCCGTTGCGGACCAGCAGCGGGTCGTCGAAGAGGTCGCGCAAGCGGGCCAGCGCCGCGCTGACCGCAGGCTGGCCGAGGAAGAGTTTCTCCGATGCGCGAGTCAGGTTCTTCTCGTACATCAGGGTCTCGAAGACCACCAGCAGGTTCAGGTCCACGCGACGCAGATCGTTCCGGTTCATCAGGGGCCCCCTCTTGAATCTGCCTTGAGTAAAGCTGATCCGTTCGCCGGCGACCGGGCCACGCCGCCGACGGCTATTTCACCGCCTTGTCCTCGATCAGGTCGGCGTCGAACAGGTGTTCCAGCTCCGTACGGGCTTCACGGGCGGTCTGGACCACGGCGGCGTCGTCGTCATAGACGTTGTGCTGGGCGGTCAGGACTTCCTCGTCATGGCGCTGGAAACGGCGAATGCGGGCGCTGGCTCGCTCCTCGTCGAGACCCAGGCCAAGCAGGGCCTGGCGGCTCATCTCCAGGGCGGAATGGAAGGTTTCGCGCACGGGCACGGCGCCCAGGTCGAGCAGGCGGTGGACATGCTGCCGGTTGCGCGCGCGGGCGATCACCTTGACGTGCGGGTAGAGGCGCTTGACCAGTTCGGTGATCTTCAGGTTCGTGTCCGGATCATCGGTGGCGATGATGAGAAACTCGGCCTTGTCCACCTTGGCGGCACGGAGGATTTCCGCCCGCAACGGGTCGCCGTAGTAGATGGGCATGCGGCCCAGGCTGCGGCCGTATTCGATCATGTCCACCGCAGTGTCCAGGGCAACGAACGGAACCTGCTGGGCGCGCAGCACGCGGGCGATGATCTGGCCCATGCGGCCCATGCCGGCGACCACCACGCGGGGTGCGTCGCTTTCGATGTGCTGGTACTCGTCCGGCACTTCCACCGGTGCCGGCGCGACGACCAGGCGGCGGAACAGGCCCAGCACAAGCAGCGGCGTGACCGCCATGGACAGGGTGATGCTGAGCACCAGCAGGCCGTGCAGGCGGGCGTCGAGCATGCCCTGCTCGAAAGCCACCTTGAATACCACGAAGGCGAATTCGCCACCTGCAGCCAGGACGATGCCCAGGCGCAACGCATTGGCGCGCTCCAGCCCGCCGGCGAAGCGCCCCACCAGATAGAGCAGCGGCAGCTTTGCCATCAGCAGCAGGACGGTCAGCACCATGACCGCGAACGGCTCGTTCAGCAGCAGGCTGAGGTCGGCGCTCATGCCCACGCTCATGAAGAACAGGCCCAGCAGCAGGCCCTTGAAGGGCTCGATCTGCGCTTCCAGCTCATGGCGGTATTCGGAGTCCGCCAGCAGCAGGCCGGCGATGAAAGCGCCAAGGGCCATGGAAACGCCCGCCAGTTCCATCAGCCAGGCAGTGCCGACCACCACCAGCAGCGAGGTGGCGGTGGAAACCTCTTTCAGTCCGGCTTTCAGCACGGTGCGGAATATCGGTCGCAGCAGGTAGCGACCACCGATGATCACCGCACCGATGCTGGCCACTGCCAGCAACACGTCATGCAGGTCGACGCCTTCCGTTTCGAACTGGCCAGTACCGCTGAGCAGCGGCAGCAGGGCGATCAACGGGATGGCGGCGATGTCCTGGAACAGCAGGATGGCGAAGGCCAGGCGACCGTGGGGGCTGGTCAGTTCCTTGCGCTCGGCGAGTATCTGCAGGCCGAAGGCCGTGGAGGAAAGTGCCAGGCCGAAACCCAGGACGGCTGCAGTGTTCAGGCTCTTGGCGAACACCAGCCAGGCCACCAGGCCAATGGCCAGGGCGGTAAGCAGGACCTGGGCGAGGCCGGCGCCAAACACCGAGCGGCGCATCACCCAGAGGCGGCGGGGCGAGAGCTCCAGGCCAATGATGAACAGCAACAGCACCACGCCGAGTTCGGACACGTGGGCGACACTTTGAGGATCGTTGACCAGGCCCAGCACGGAAGGGCCGATCAGCACCCCCGCCAGCAGGTAGCCCAGTACAGCGCCAAGCTGAAGGCGCTTGGCCAGGGGGACGGTGATTACGGCGGCGAACAGGAACACCACCGCTGCCTGCAGCAGGCTGCCGTCATGGGACATGGGTCACTCCTCAGTCATGCTGCTTGAAGGGGGCGGCATTCTAGAGCAGAGCGGCGAACCGGGGCAGGGAGCCGCGCCAATACGACGCGGCCCCCCGGTGGTTCACTTCGTGAGCGTGGTGTAGCTGGTGATCAGGTTGCGGTAGTCGGGGATGTGGTTGGAGAACAGGGTACCCAGGCCCTCGATATCGTTGCGCCAGTCACGGTGCAACTCGCAGGCCACGCCGAACCAGGTCATAAGCTGCGCCCCGGCAGCTTCCATCCGGCGCCAGGCGGCGTCGCGGGTCACTTCATTGAAGGTGCCGGACGCGTCGGCAACGACGAATACGTCGAAGCCTTCTTCAAGGGCCGAGAGCGCCGGGAAGGCCACGCAGACTTCGGTCACCACGCCGGCGATGATCAGCTGCTTCTTGCCGGTGGCCTTCACTGCCTTGACGAAGTCCTCGTTGTCCCAGGCGTTGATGTTGCCGGGACGGGCGATGTAGGGCGCATCGGGGAACTGCTCTTTCAGCTCGGGTACCAGCGGGCCGTTGGGGCCGGTTTCGAAGCTGGTGGTGAGGATGGTCGGCAGCTTGAAGTACTTGGCCAGGTCACCCAGGGCCAGCACGTTGTTCTTGAACTTGTCCGGGTCGATGTCCCGTACCAGGGAGAGCAGGCCGGTCTGGTGGTCGACCAGCAGCACGGCGGCGTTGTTCTTGTCCAGACGCTTGTATTGGAAAGACATGGCATTTTCCTCGCTTGGTTGAGCGTCCGCCCTTGTGGGGGCAGGCGCAGGAATTTCTCAGCGTTGCGAATCCAGCACTTCGTTGTCCTTGGCCACCTGCTGGGCTTTTCCGTAGCTCTCGATCAGCAGTTGGTAGTGCGGGAATACATGACTATAGGCGGCGGCCCACTCGGCGGCGTCGGGGCGGTTCCAGGTGCGCTGCACCTCGGAGCAGACGGCGGCGGTATCCATGGGCACCACACCGGCCTGGACGACGCGCGCCAGGGTGATTTCCTGGGCCATCTTGGAGTAGGTGCCTGACGCGTCGATGACAGCGAAGACCCGGTAGCCGGCATTGACCGCGCTGATGCTGGGGAAGGCCATGCACACGCTGGTGATGGTGCCGGCGATGATCAGGGTCTTGCGGCCGGTAGCTTCCACCGCCGCCACGAACTCGGGATTGTCCCAGGCGTTGATCTCGCCCTTGCGTGCCACGTATTGGGCGTGGGGCGCGGCCTCGTGGATCTCCGGAATCAATGGTCCATTGGGCCCCTGGGGCACGGAGGCGGTGGTGATCACCGGCATCTTCGCGAGGGTGGCGACCTTGGCCAGGGTGATGGCATTGGATCGCAGCTCGGTCATGGGCATGTCCTTGACCGTCTGGAACAGCCCGCTCTGATGATCGATCAGCAGCATCGCGGCGTCATCGGGGTCGATCCTCGGGATCTGGCCGTTGAAGTTGGCGATCTGGGCAAAGTTGTTCATGGCGTCTTACCTCTTTCTCAGGGTGATGGCCGTCCTGGCCGAAGCGGTTGCCCGCCGGCCCACGAATCCGTCGTGGGGGATTGACCAGACTAGGCAGGCGCCCGGCCCGGCGTGTGACCGTCAGTCGTCCATGTGGCCGAAACGGCCGTTCTGGAAGTCCTGGATCGCCTGGCGTATCTCGGCTTCGCTGTTCATCACGAAGGGGCCGTAACCGACGACCGGCTCGTCGATGGGCTCGCCGGAAAGCAGCAACACCAGGGCCTGGTCGTTGGCCTCCAGCAGCAGCTCATCGCCGCCTTGTTCGAACAGCGCCAGTTGGCCTTCACGCACCAGTTCCTCGCCGTTCACCAACAGGGTGCCGCGCAGTACCACCAGGGCGGTGTTGCGGCCGGGCCGGAGGTTGAGACTGACCGGCTTCTCACGGTTCAGGCGGATGTCCCAGACATCCATCCCCGTGAAGGTGCGTGCCGGACCGCGCTTGCCGGCGAACTCGCCAGCGATCAAGCGCAGGCTGCCGGCAGCGTCCGGCAAGGGCAGATGGGGGATGTCGGCGTCGAGGAGCGTCTGGTAGCCCGGTGCGGCCAGCTTGTCGCGGGCCGGCAGGTTGACCCAGAGCTGGACCATTTCCAGGGTGCCGCCACTGCGGGTGAAGGCTTCGGAGTGGAACTCCTCATGGAGGATGCCCGAGGCCGCCGTCATCCATTGCACGTCACCGGGGCCGATCAGTCCGCCGGCACCGGTGGAGTCCCGGTGTTCCAGTTCGCCCTGGTAGACGATGGTCACGGTCTCGAAACCCCGGTGCGGATGCTGGCCGACGCCGCGAGGACGTTCGGCAGGGGCGAACTCGGCGGGGCCGGCGTAATCCAGCAGCAGGAAGGGGCTGATGTGCTTGCCCAGGCTGTCGTAGGAAAACAGCGTGCGAACCGGGAAACCGTCGCCTACCCAATGGGGCCTGGGGCTGGTGTAGATACCGCGAATCTTTTTCATGGTGTGCCTCCTGTAGTGCATGGGCACATCTTGAAACTGCAACACTGGGTCCGGTAGTCAGGCTAAATTGGCTTCAGAGTCCTATTTGGAGAACGCTGGTGGAAGACCTCAACGACCTCTACTACTTCGCCCAGGTGGTGGAGCACGGCGGCTTCGCCCCGGCCGGACGGGCGCTGGACATGCCCAAGTCCAAGCTCAGCCGCCGCATCGCCAACCTCGAAGAGCGGCTGGGCGTACGGCTGATCCAGCGCTCGACGCGGCATTTTTCGGTCACCGAGATCGGCCAGGAGTATTACCGTCATTGCGTGGCCATGATGGTGGAGGCGGAGGGCGCCGCCGAGGTGATCGAGCGCAATCGTTCCGAACCTCAGGGCGTGGTGCGAATCAGCTGTCCCACCGCGCTGCTGGACTTCTGGGTAGGGCCGATGCTGACCCGCTTCATGGTGGATTATCCGCTGGTGGAACTGCATATCGAGAGCACCAACCGCCAGGTGGACCTGATCCAGGAAGGCATCGACATTGCCCTGCGGGTGCGCTTCCCGCCGTTGGAAAGCACCGACCTGGTGATGAAAGTCCTGGCCAATAGCACCCAGAGTCTCGTGGCCAGCCCGAGACTGCTGGAGAACCTGCAACAGCCCCTGGTGCCTGCGGACCTGGCGAGCCTACCGAGCCTGCACTGGGGTGCAGCTTTGCGCGAGTACATCTGGCAGTTGGATGGCCCCGACGGCGCCAGCGCCGCCGTGCGCCATCACCCGCGCCTGGTCACCGATGATCTGCTGGTGCTGCGTCAGGCCGCCGAAGCGGGGGTAGGGGTGGTGCATATTCCGTGGGTGGTAGTGCGCGAGGAACTGGCCAGCGGCCGATTGGTACAGATAACGCCTGACTGGGCGCCGAGAACTGGCATCGTGCATGCCGTTTTCCCGTCCCGGCGCGGCCTGTTGCCCTCGGTACGGACCCTGATCGACTTCCTGGCGGAGGCGTTCAAGGACAGCGGGATGATGTGAGGGAGGGTGAAGGGGATTGGCCTTGTGCGGGGGGCGCGGTTCGCTTTTCCTGTAGGGGCGATTTCAATCGCCAAGCAGGTCGAAGGACTGCCCAACGGAATTGCAGGGGGCAACGGTGTTGCCCTTTAGCGAATGAATTCGCCCCCACAAGGTAACGGTGCCCGCTGCGGGATGGAGGCAGGACTCGGTCCGCTTTTCCTGTGGGGGCGATTTCAATCGCCAAGCAGGCCGAAGGACTGCCCTGCGGGATTGCAGGGGGAATGAATTCCCCCCACAAGTCCAGCCTCAGAAAGCGAAGCACGAACACCCCAGCGCCCCCCAGAATCCCTGGAAATCACTCACCGGCACACTCGACTGGCGTGCCCGCTCGTGGCTGTGGGCGTGCACGGCGCAGGCGCCGACGCACTGGTGTACCTGGGCGGCGAGCGGGGCGGCGGGTTTCCAGTGGCCGGGCACCTTGGCCACCGGCGACCATTCGGGCAGCACCGGGACCTGCGGCGGGCCGAGCTTGTCGAACTCGCCGGCGGCGTAAACCACCTTGCCATCGACGATGGTCAGCACCGACTCGATCCACTTGATGGCTTCTTCCTCGACGCTGAAAAAGTCCGCCGACAGTGCCGCCACATCGGCCAGCTGGCCCACCTTGATCTGTCCCTTCTTGCCCTGCTCGCTGGAGAACCAGGCGCTGCCGTGGGTGAACAGTTCCAGGGCGGTGGCGCGGGACAGGCCCTGTGGATAAAGCTCCAGGCCGCCAACAGTCCTGCCGCTGACCAGCCAGTACAGCGAAGTCCAAGGGTTGTAGCTGGAAACACGGGTGGCGTCGGTGCCGGCGCCCACCGGCACGCCTTCGGCGAGCATGCGCTGGATCGGCGGGGTCTTCTCGGCGGCCTTGGCGCCGTAGCGGTCGACGAAGTACTCGCCCTGGAACGCCATGCGGTCCTGGATGGCGATGCCGCCGCCGAGGGCGCGGACGCGCTCGATGTTTTTCGGCGAGATGGTTTCAGCGTGATCGAAGAACCAGGGCAGGCCGTTGAACGGGATGTCGCGGTTGACCTTCTCGAACACGTCGAGCATGCGCGAGATGGATTCGTCGTAGGTGGCGTGCAGGCGGAACGGCCAGCGCTGTTCCACCAGATGGCGGACCACCGGCTCCAGCTCCTGCTCCATGCTCGGTGCGAGGTCCGGGCGCGGTTCGAGGAAGTCCTCGAAGTCGGCGGCGGAGAACACCAGCATCTCGCCGGCGCCGTTGTGGCGGAAGAAGTCGGTGCCGTCGCCCGGCTTGACCACCTTGCTCCAGTTCTTGAAGTCGGTGAGCTCTTCCTTGGGCTTCTGGGTGAACAGGTTGTAGGCGATACGCACGCTCAGCTGGCCCTTGTTGGCCAGTTCCTGGATCACCTGGTAGTCGTCCGGGTAGTTCTGGTAGCCGCCGCCGGCATCGATGGCGCTGGTCAGGCCGAGGCGATTGAGTTCGCGCATGAACTGGCGGGTGGAGTTGACCTGGTACTCCAGCGGCAGCTTCGGCCCCTTGGCCAGGGTGGCGTAGAGGATGGTGGCGTTGGGTCGGGCGATCAGCATGCCGGTGGGGTTGCCGTTGGCATCGCGCTGGATTTCGCCGCCGGGCGGATTGGGGGTGTCCTTGGTGTAGCCGACCGCCTTCAGCGCGGCGCGGTTGAGCAGCGCACGGTCGTACAGGTGAAGGAGGAACACCGGGGTGTCCGGTGCGGCGCGGTTGATCTCCTCCAAGGTCGGCATGCGCTTCTCGGCGAATTGGAATTCGTTCCAGCCACCGACCACCCGTACCCACTGCGGCGTCGGGGTGCGGTCAGCCTGGTCTTTCAGCATGCGCAGGGCATCGGCCAGGGAGGGCACACCTTCCCAGCGCAGTTCGAGGTTGTAGTTGAGGCCACCACGGATCAGGTGAAGGTGCGAGTCGTTGAGGCCGGGGATGACGGTGCGCTGCTTGAGGTCGATGACCTGGGTGGCGTCGCCGCGCAGGGCCATGGCTTCGGCATCGGTGCCGACGGCGAGGAAGCGGCCGTCCTTGATGGCCACGGCGCTGGCGTTGGGTTTCTCGCGGTCGACCGTGTGGAAGCGGCCGTTGAACAGGATCAGGTCAGCGGACATGGAACCCCCTGAGGTGGCATGGGCGGAGCCGGCGGCGCCGGCGAAGGGCAGTGCGGACCAAAGTGCGCCAGCGGCGCCCAGCACAGTGCTGGCGGCGAGGAACTGGCGGCGGCTGTTGTTGGTTGGGTCTTCGCTCATGGAACCCTCCTTGGACTTAGGGTCGGTTCAGCCAGCCGGCGAAAAAACGTGTCACCGGCGGCATGAAAAGATAGACAACCAGCAGCACGATGCTGGCGGTAATCACCACGTTGCTTGCCACGTAACCCCCGAGCCAGGGTTGCAGCTTGAACAGCGGCTGCCAGAGCAGCGGCACCAGCAGGGCCAGCGGTAGGATTACCAGGAAAGTAATGCAGGCCTGTTTCCAGCGGGGCGGTTGCGGCACGTCGGCCGGCATCGGGGTGAACCAGAATTCCCGCTCGGGATTGATTTCCACCTGGTCGCCATCGGCCAGCAGGTGGCTGACTTCCTCAATCAGCAGGCGGCGCTCGGTGGAGTCCAGCCAGGCCTGGAGCTGGGACGTGCTGGCGAAGCGCAGGACGCAGGTGAACAGATGCAGGCCATCTTTGCGATCCCGCACCACATCGATGCCGAGGTGACCGGGATAACCCTTGGCGATGTCGATGATGCGGCGCAGCCAGCCTTCGTATTCCTGTTCCCGGCCCTCGCGGACCCGGTGGCGGATCAGCAGGGTGACGATATCGTCGGTGGTCATGGCGAGGTGCTCCGTGCAAGGCGTGGAGGAAGGCCGGAGGCGTTGGCCGCCTCCGGCCTTGAGGCTTACTTCACCTGACGCTGGGGCGCCTTGTGAACCATGGTGTAGGCGTAGTCCACGCCCATGCCGTAGGCGCCGCTGTGCTCGCGCACCAGGTCCATCACGGCGTCGTAGCTTTCGCGCTTCGACCAGTCGCGCTGGTACTCGAGCAGGACCTGCTGCCAGGTCACCGGGATGGCGCCGGCCTGGATCATGCGTTGCACCGACATGTCATGAGCTTCCTGGGAGGTGCCGCCGGAAGCGTCGGTGACGATGTACACCTCGTAGCCGGCTTCCATGGCTTCCAGGGCGGGGAAGGTCAGGCAGACTTCGGTCCAGAGTGCCGCCATGATCAGTTTCTTGCGGCCGGTGGCTTTCACGGCGGCGACGAATTTCTCGTCTTCCCAGGAGTTCATCGAGGTGCGTTCGATGGGCTGCTGATCCGGGAACACGCTCAGCAGTTCCGGCCAGATGTAGCCGCTGAAGCTTTCGGTTTCGACGCTGGTGAGGATGGTCGGGACATTGAAGATCTTGGCGCTCTTGGCCAGGCCCACGGTGTTGTTCTTCAGTTGCTGGCGGTCGATGGACTGCACGCCGAAGGCCATTTGCGGCTGGTGGTCGATCAGGATCAGGGCGGAGTTGGTCGGGTTCAGCAGTTCGCGGATGGACATGGCATTTCTCCTTGGAGCAGTTGGTTTTTGGTTTTCTTCCTGGCCGGTGCCTCCGCGCTGGAGGCTGTTTGGTTCCGACTTGGGATGAATTTTGTGCTCGCTCATTGAGAGAAACAATTAGGCATAATTGAACTTCATTGATTCTGATTTGGAGACATTGATGGACAGGGTCGAGTGCATGCGCGCCTTTATCGAAACCGTGCGCAGCAATGGCTTTGCTGCGGCGGCACGAGCGCTGGACCTGCCGCGCTCCACCGTGAGCAAGCAGGTACAGGCATTGGAGGAAGCCATTGGCGTGCAACTGCTGGTGCGCACCACGCGCAGCCTGCACCTGACCGAAGCGGGAACGGACTACTTCGAATCGGCGCGGGACCTGCTGGCGGCCCTCGACGAGGCCGAGCAGCGGGCACGGGATGGGGTAGGGGAGTTGCGCGGGGTACTGCGGGTGAACGCGCCCATGTCTTTTGGCCTGCGCAAGCTGGGGCCGCTGATCCCGCTGTTCCATGAGCGGCACCCGCAGATCGAACTGCAGCTGGTGCTCAGCGACCAGCAGGTGGACCCGGTGCGCGGCGGCTTCGACGTGACCATCCGCATCGCCAGCCTGGCGGACTCGTCCATGGTGGCGCGTAGCATCGCGCCGGCGCCGCGCTATCTCGTGGCCTCGCCCGCTTACCTGGAAAAGGCCGGGATGCCGCAGTCGCCGGAGGACCTCGCCAATCATGCGTTCCTTGGCTACGGCTATCTGCAGAGTGGCGTCAGCCTGGCGTTGAGCAACGGCGAGGAGACCCGGCGCGTGCAGTTGAATGGTCCGCTACAGGCCAACAACGGCGACTTCCTCGCCCAGGTCGCCGAGGCCGGTATGGGCATCGCCCTGCTGCCGAGCTTCATCGTCGACGAAGCCTTGGCCGCCGGCCGGCTGGTGGCGGTGCTGTGCAAATGGCAGGCGCCGCCCATCAGCATCAACGCCGTTTACCCCTCGTCCCGCCGCATGCCACAGAAGACCCGAGCCTTCATCGATTTCCTGGTGGAGGAGATGAGCAGGGCGAATGAGCGGGTGGCCTGCTGACCTAGATCAGCGGGACACGCAACGACGCGCGGGGCGGGGTATTACCACCGGGAATACTCGCGTCGCTCATTTCTATTTTTTGGGCAATTGCGACTCGGGATAGCATCCCCCCAGTTTCAAAGAGTCAATCGGACGCAGCGCCGCCCACATCAATGGGCGGCGCCGGCGATCCGGTGATTCACCGAACAACAATTACCCAAGGAGCACCTATGTCGTTGTCCATGCCGCTGAGCCGCGACGATTTCCAGCGTCTCGATCGCGACGATCCCCTCGGGGACCGTCGCGCCCGCTTCGACCTACCGGACGGCGAGATCTACCTCGACGGCAATTCGCTGGGCGCCATGCCCGCGCATATTCCCGGGCGCATGGACCGTATTCTCAGGGAGGAGTGGGCCAGGGGGCTGATCCGTTCCTGGAACGATGCGGACTGGTACCCGGCACCCCAGCGTACCGGTGGCAAGATCGCCCGGCTCATCGGTGCACAGGCCAACGAGGTGATAGTTGCCGACTCGACGTCCATCAATCTGTTCAAGGTGCTGGTGGCTGCGACCCGGATGCGCCCTGGCCGCAAGGTGATCCTGGGGGAGAAGGGCAACTTCCCGACTGACGTCTATGTAGCCTCCGGCGTCGCCGAGCTGACCGGCTGCGAGTTGCGTTGCGTCGATCCCGACGAGGTGCTGGCGGCGCTGACCGACGAGGTGGCGATCCTTTCCCTGACCCATGTGAACTACAAGTCCGGCCGCCGCTACGACATGGCCGCCATCACGGCTCGCGCCCATGAGGTGGGTGCCCTGGTGGTCTGGGACCTGTGCCACTCCGCCGGCGCCATGCCCGTCGACCTGAACGGCTGCGCCGCCGACTTCGCGGTTGGTTGCGGCTACAAGTACCTGAACGGCGGCCCCGGCGCCCCGGCCTTCGTCTTCGTCGCGGAACGCCATATTCCTCTCGTGGACCAGCCGCTCACCGGCTGGCACGGCCACGCCCGTCCCTTTGCCTTCGTTCATGACTACGAGGCGCACCCGACAATCGACCGCATGCTAGTGGGCACCGCGCCGCAGTTGGGCGTACTGGCCCTCGAGGCGGCGCTGGAGGTGTTCGACGGCGTCGACATGCAGGTCCTGCGCAAGAAGAGCGTGGCGCTCTGCGACCTGTTCATCCGGCTGTGCGACGAGCAGCTGGCGGGACTCGGCATCGAACTGCGCTCGCCGCGCGATGCCGCCCAGCGGGGCAGCCAGGTGTCGCTGGCCCATGCCGATGCCTACCCGGTGATGCAGGCCCTGATCGCCCGGGGTGTGATCGGGGACTTCCGCGCGCCGGACATCCTGCGCTTCGGCTTCACCCCGCTGTACACCCGCTATGTGGACGTCTGGGACGGCGTCCAGGCGTTGCGCGATGTCCTTGAGAGCGGTGAATGGCGTCGGCCGGAGTTCATCGCCAGGAAGTCGGTGACCTGATACCCCTTCAAGACCGGAGCATTCGAACATGACAAGAACAACAAGCTCTTTCGACAACCTGGTCCAGCGTGAGCAGGGTCTGAAGCAAAGCCTCAGCAGTAGCCAGTTGTCCATGATCGCCATCGGTGGCGCCATCGGCACCGGATTGTTCCTGGGCAGCGGCTTCGCCATCGGTTTCGCCGGGCCCAGCGTGCTGGTGAGTTACGCCATTGGCGCCGTGATCGCCCTCCTGCTGATGGGGTGCCTGGCGGAAATGACCGTCCGCCATCCCACCTCGGGTTCCTTCGGCTCCTTCGCCGAGTTTTATGTGGCGCCCTGGTTCGGTTTCCTGATCCGCTATGCGTACTGGGCGTCCATCGTCTTCGCGGTGGGCACCGAGATCACCGCGGCGGCCATGTACATGAAGTACTGGTTCCCGGATGTGCCGGGCGGCTACTGGATGGCCTCCTTCTCGGCGGCGCTGGTGCTGGCGAACGTCCTCAGCGTCAAGGTGTTCGGCGCAATCGAGTACCTGTTCTCGCTGCTCAAGCTCTGCGCCATTGTCGCCTTCATCCTGTTGGGGGCCTGGGTGATTTACGGCGCGCCAGCCGATTCCGGCATCGGCTTCGCCAATTACACCAATGACCGCGGCTTCTTCCCCAACGGCTACTGGGGCACCTGGGTGGCGGTGATCGTGGCGTTCTTCAGCTACCTCAGCATCGAGATGATCGCCGTGGCGGCGGGGGAGGCCAAGGACCCCAAGCGTGCGGTCACCCGCGCCTTCCGCATCACCGTGGTGCGGTTGGTGGTGTTCTACCTGCTGACGCTCGCGCTGGTCCTGGCGATCCTGCCCTGGGGCCAGAACAACGGTGGCCAGAGTCCCTTCGTCACCGTCATGAACGCCACCGGCGTGCCCTTTGCCGGCGCGGTGTTCAACGCGGTGATCCTGATCGCGGCGCTGTCGGCGATGAACAGCCAGCTCTACATCACCTCGCGCCTGATGTTCAGCCTCGCGCGGGCCGGTCAGGCCCCGGCGCTGTTCGGCCGCGTGAGCGCCAGGGGTGTGCCGCTGCCGGCGCTGCTGCTGTCGTCCCTGGGCATCGGCCTCGGTACGCTGCTGTACATCGCCTACCCGGAGAACGCCTTCACGTTGATGATGTCCATCGCCATGTTCGGCGCCATGTTCACCTGGGCGGGCATCTTCCTCACCCACCTGTTCTTCCGCCGTCGCCAGGACTCGGCCACGCTGGAGTTCCGTCTCTGGGGCTATCCCTGGACCAGCCTCGCCGGCCTGTTGCTGATGCTGGCGGTGATGCTGACCACGCTGTTCACCGAGGAATTTGCCCTCACCCTGGCCTGTGGCGTGCCGTTCCTGATGCTGATGGGGCTGATCTACGCCCTGCGCTTCAGGCGCTCTCCGGTGGTCGAGGGCGATGCCCCCAAGCCGTTACCTATTCGGCACTGAGTCGACCCTGGCCTGATCGTTCGATCAGGCCGCCCATTCCCTGAACTCCCATCCCCCCGGGCGCATCGACGCCCGGAGCGGGAGCGGCTTGCCCGCTGGAACCCACCTACCCGGAGCTGCGAGGAGCACCATGCGAGGCTTCCGAACTGTCGTGCTCGTGATTCCCGGCCTGCTGGCCCTGTCGTCCACCGAGACGGCAGCCCAGGGGTGGGACGATGTCGTCCAGGCGAGTCGACTCAGCCTGCTGTTGCGCAACGCCTACTTCAATCGCGACAAGACCGGCGGACGCCCGGACGCCCGCGACTGGACCCAGGGCCTCAACCTGGACTTCCGCTCGGGCTACACGCCTGGCGTCCTCGGCGTAGGGCTGGATGCCTTCGCCTACCAGGGGCTGCGATTGGACGCCTCGGGCGGCAAGACCGGCACCGGCAACCTGCCGGTGCGCGACGACGGCGAGCCGGCCCACGAGTACGCCAAGGCTGGTGCCGCGCTGAAGCTGCGGGTATCACGGACCGAGCTCAAACTAGGCGAGCAGCGGCCGGATACGCCGGTGTTCGGTGTCAGCCACTTCCGCATTGTGCCGCAGACGGCCACTGGCCTGTCCCTGCGCAGCCAGGAGCGGGACGACCTGCTGCTGGAAGCGGGGCACTTCTACTCGGCCACCAGCCCGGTCTCCACCAACGCCGATGGCGACCTCTGGGCAGTCATGGCCGGTGTCACCACGCCCCGTGCGGACTACCTGGGCGGCCGCTGGCAGTGGCGGCCCGAGGTGGCCCTGGCGCTCTACGGCGCCCGATTCGACGATCTCTGGTACCAAGGCTACGCGAACCTGGATGCACGCTTCCCCCTGGCGGGGGACCAGGCGGCGGGGGTGAATCTGACCCTCTACCGGAGTACGGACCAAGGCAGGGCGCTTGCCGGTGAGATCGACAACCTGACCCTGGGCGCATCGGCGTTCCTGCGCATGGCCAGCCATCGCTTCACGCTGGGGCTGCAACAGGTCCGGGGCGATACCCCTTTCGACTACCTCGGCGTGGGCGACCAGGACCGCAACGGCCGCAACGGGCGGGACCAGGGCGCCTCCATCTGGCTGCCCAACTCCGCCCAGTTCTCCGATTTCAATGGCCCTCACGAGCGCTCCTGGCAGCTTCGCTACGACTACGCGCTCGACGGCCTGGGCTGGACCGGCGCGTCGCTGATGGCCCGCTACGTCGAGGGCAGCCGCATCGATGGTAGCCAGGCGCCGGCCGGTAGCCCCTACGCCGGGCGCTACGGCAGCGACGACGCGCACCGGGAAACCAACCTGGAGTTCCGCTACGTGGTGGCCTCCGGCCCTGCCCGCGGGCTCAGCATCCGCCTGCGCCAGGCCTGGCACCGGGCGGATGCCGCACAAGGGCCGGGGGATCTCGATGATTTCCGGCTCGTCACCGATTACCCCCTGGAGATTTTCTAGCCCGTGGCGGGAGGCACGGGCGGGGCGATGGATGCAAGCAAGGACGTTGAGGGAACGGACTCCCGTCGTGATGAAACGCAAAGACTGCCCGATGGGCATAACCAAACGGAGTAAATAATGAAAACAATGCCGCTCTCTGTTAAACCGGTCCACCCATTCGCCCGCAGCCGGCTGGCGCTGTCTTTGGTGCTCGGCCTGCTGGCCAGTTCCAGCCTGCAGGCCGAGGAGCATGGCCCGATCAACATCGTCGACCCCATCGTCAAGCGCCAGACCTCGTTGTCCCCCGATCGCACGCCGCCGGCGCCCGCGCCGGGCAGCTATGGCATGGACAAGGCAACCGGCAAGTTCATCCCGCCGTTGGCCACGCCCTTCTCCCACGAGGGCAAGCCGTTCGATGGGCAACTGGATCACTGGGACACCCAGAGCTACATCAAGAACATGAAAGTGGAGGCCTACTACCCGATCGCGGTCGAGCCCTTCCACACCTGGCAGAACATCGTCGACTTCGACGGCAAGCGCTACCTCTATCAGTACGTGCGCCGCAACCTGAAGATCTTCGACATCACCAATCCCAAGGCGGTGACGGTTGTTCACAGCAAAGGTGCGACCTGGGGCCCGAATGGCCCTGGCGAGGAAGAGAATCCCTATGCGGCGGAAGACATGTTCGGCGCCGCCTCCATCCAGTGGAACAAGAAGCTGGGCAAGTACGTGATGGTGCAGGCCTTCGAGGTGCGCCGCTTCGGCGTGCTGTCGGACAAGTACCGTGAGCCGGACAAGGTCGAGGCGATCCGCAAGTCCAAGCACCTCAAGGGCTTCAAGGTCTACGAGATGAACGGCCCGCTGCCGGCGGACTGGAAGCTGCTCGCCACCCGCACCACCGACATCGAGCACCCCGATGCGCCCATTGGTGAGCAGGAGGGCTCCGGCGTGCGCGACATCCCGGCCTACTTCGGCGGTGACGTCATGTACGTGGCAGCCGCGCCCAGCGACAAGTACGGCCTGACCGAGTACCCCAACGACCTCTACAACGCCGGCTACCAGTCCTGGGACATGTCCGACCCGAGCGATCCCAAGCTGCTGGACGTGCTCACCGTGCCCGGCCAGATCGTCGGCGACCCGGAGCACGAGGCGGTGTTCAAGGCTAACGCCCGGGCCGGCAACCGGGCTTCCTGGATGGGCGCGCGCATGTCGCTGTTCATTCCCAAGCCGGTGGAGCAGGGCGGCAAGTACGGCTACGCCGCCATGGGCGGCATGGGGCTCTATGTGGTGGACATCACCGACTCGGCGAACATGAAGGTGGTGGGCCACCTCGAGTTCCCGGTCAGCGTGGCGGGCACCGAGGGCGACAACATCGACGTGTCCCAGGTGGAGAAGACCGGGCTGATCTACTTCAGCGGCTACCCGTTGACCGAGGACTGCTATGAGGCGGAGAAGAAGATCTATGCAGTCGATGTGAGCGACCCGGCCAAGCCGGCCATCAAGCACGCCCTGCCGCGTCCGACACCGCCGGCCGAGGCTGGATTCGCCGATTACTGCCAGCGCAAGGGCAGCTTCGGACCGAAGCGGACCGGCTACTACACCCAACCCGGCGTCTCCCGCGACGGCATCCTGCCCTACGCCTACTACAACGCCGGCGTGCAAGTGTTCGACGTGCGCAACCCGGACGAGCCGACCATCGGTGCCTACTTCGTGCCGCCGTACGACACCAAGAACGTGGCCAGCTACGCCATGGGCAACCTTACCCATGGCACCTACACCGAGTACGACCGCAACCTGATCTGGCTCTTCACCAACCACGGCTTCTACGCGCTCTCGACCCCGCTGCTCGGCGAACCGAGCTTCGAGCCGCCGAAGCAGCCCTGGCCCTCGCGGGACTGATCCCAGCCAACACGAACAATAAAACCCAATAAGAAATCCGGCCGCGACAGACACGGACCGTGCTGTCGCGAGCCCCGCCTCGTTCAACTGGAGCAGCAAATGCGCAAATTTTTACTCGCCCTCCCACTGGTGAGCGGATACGCCTGCGCGGACATCGCGGAAATCGCGAACACCACGGGCATCGACGTTATCGAGCTTTCCGGGATCATCGACGTCAACTACGAGGTGGCCGAATCCGGCGGATTCACCGAGGAACGCGTCAACGGAGGGGGGTTGAGCGCCAACCGCCTGCAACTGCATATGCAGGAAGCGCTCACCGACGACCTGTCGCTGAACTGGGTCTATCAGGCGCAGTACAACCCGCATTCGGATGACGACATCGGCAAGCGCGAGGCCTATACCCAAATCATTTCCAAACGCTGGGGCACCCTCAGTGCCGGCCGCCAGGACACCCCGTCCGCCAACGCCTATGGCTACGCCGACCCGCTGTACAACAACGACTACAGCCTGATCAGCAACGTCATGGTGTTCTACGCGCCGTGGCGCGAAGACGGCTCGCTGATGTACATCAGCCCGCGAATCGAGGGTTACGAGTTTCGCGGCATGGTTACCGATGGCGAGGACGATGGCAGCCGCGATGGGCAGGTCATCAGCATCGCCGTGGATCGCTGGACCGACAGCCCCTGGTATTTCTCGGCGGCCGTGGACCGCAAGTACCAGCGCAACCTGTGGGACCAGCACACCATGGAACAGTCCACCGACGCCTACCTGACGGCGGTGTACAGCATGGGGCGGACCGAACTCTCTGCGGTCTACCACCGCTACGTGGGCTATTACGCCTACGCCCCCTGGGTGGACTTCGAGTCCAATGGCAGCGACCTGCAACTGGGCATGCGGCACAACTTCGGCAACAAGCACAATGCCACCGCCAGCTTCATCTACAAGGACGACCGCAAGGACGAGGCACTGAGCGATGCCGCGGCCATCAGCCTTGGCTACATCTACAACTACGACAAGAACATCGACCTCTACGGCGTCTACGCCTACATCCATCACAAGCGCGACAGCGAGATCCGCTACCCGATCAGCTGGAGCCTGGAAAACCCGCTGCCGGACGAGAACCCGCAAGGCATGCAACTGGGCGTACGCATCAAGTTCTGAACCCGGTATCCCCGAGTTCGCTTGGGGACACCTTCTCTTCCCGGGCTGGGCTGCCGGTGGGGCGATCCAGCCCCGCCACCGGAACCCTCCCATGATCCGCTCCCTTGGTTTTGGCAGAAAATTGCTCCTGGCGACCTCCTTGCTGGTGGTCGTCAGCTTTTCCTTCTTCACCCTCCATAACGACGCTCACCTGGAGCCGGCCCAGGGCCGTGTCCTCGAAAGCCGTGTGAAGGACGCCGGGCGCCTGGCCGCCAACAGCGTAGAGCACTGGCTCGGAGGGCGGCTGTCGTCCATCGAACTGGTCGCGCAGAGCCTGTTGAAACAGGGCATGGAGGGGGATGCGCGCAACGTCCTCACCCTGCAGACCGTGCGTGACGGCTTCGTCTACGCCTACCTCGGCCGCGCCGACGGCAGCTTCCAGATGGCCACGGACGACCCGGCTCCCGACGGCTACGACCCCCGTACGCGCCCCTGGTACCACGCCGCCCGGGACGCCGGGGCAACGGTCATCACCGAGCCCTATCTGGACGCCACCCAGAGCCAGTTGATGGTCACGGTCGCCATGCCGCTGATCTGCCAGGGTCAGTTGCAGGGTGTCGTCGGTGGCGACCTTGGTCTGGATACCCTGACCACCATCATCAACGCCCTGGACTTCAACGGCATCGGCCACCGCCACCGAGGAACAGACCGCCGTGGTCGACTCGCTGAACATGGACATCACCGAGCTCAACACCCTCAACCAGGAAGGCGTGGAAAACCTCCAGGCGACCCTGCGCGCCTGTGCCGACCTGGACCAGCAGGCCGCGCGCCTGCAGCAGTTGGTGGGCAGCTTCCGCATCTGACGGCGGGTGGTTGCTCGTGTGGGGGCGAATTCATTGGCTGTGTCCGCATTAAGTGTTGCAAGTGGCTGGATTGCTCGTAGGAGCTGGCTTGCCAGCGAATGGCCCCGTTTCGCTAGCAAGCTAGCTCCTACAAGGCCCCTGGACCGATGGCCGATCTCTGGCAACAGCTAACGCAGACATAGCCAATTCATTCGCGAATGAATTCGCTCCCACAGCGGAAACAAGTCGTTCGGCATGACGCCAATGGTGGATAGAAAGAGCGTTATCCACCCTACGCAACCAGGTCGATTCCCTGCCATTCCGGCTTCTCTCACCCCAGCCCTCTCCCAACGGCAGAGAGGTGACTCGCGCCTGGCGACGCGCGCAATCCTGATGCGCACATGTGATCTGAAAGCCAGCACATTCGGTGGAGGGCGAAACAGACTCGACACCCACTCGGCAATGAGCCAATCCTCAACCCCCGCACACAAAAAACCGCCTCCAGGACAGGAAGGCGGTTGAGGCAGAAGACGGCAGGCGAGATTCGCTCAGAGGCCAAAGAACGCCCGGGCGTTGCCGGCGACGATGCGCGCCTTGTCGTCGTCGGAGAGGCTCGGATGCTCCAGAACACCTGCGCCGATGCGCTGTTCCCCCAGGGGGAAGGGCGAGTCGGACCCCAGCATCACCCGGTCGGGTCCCATTACATCCACCAGCAGTTGCAGGGCGCGGGGGTCGAACACCGCGGAGTCGACGAAGAAACGCTTCACGTAGCTGGAGGGCAGGTTCGGGCAGTCCTCGCGGACGATGTCGCGATGGCGCCAGGCGTTGTCGACTCGCCCCAGCAGGAAGGCGAAACCGCCGCCGCCGTGGGCGAAGCACAGCCGCAGGGACTCGGGCAAACGCTCGAAGGCCCCGGAGAGGATCAGCGAGAGGATGCCCAACTGGGTCTCCGCCGGCATCGCCACCAGCCAGGGCAGCATCCAGCGCTTCATGCGTTCGCGGCCCATCATGTCCCAGGGGTGCACCAGCAGCGGTATGCCCTCGGTGGCGCAGTGGTGGAAGAAGGTCACCATCCCGTCGTGGTCCAGGTCGTGATTGCCCACGTGGTTGCCGATCTGCACGCCGACATGTCCGCAGGCCATGGCGCGGCTTGCCTCGCGGCAGGCCGCGTCGATGTCCTGCAGGGGCACCTGGGCTAGCACCTTGAGGCGCTCTGGTGCGTGGGCGGCCATCTCCACGGCGCGGTCGTTCATCAGCTGCGCCCAGGGCAGGGCGCGGTCAATGGGCTGGTCGTAGCCGAACATCACCGGTGTTGCGCACATGATCTGGATATCCAGGCCTTGCTCGTCCAGGTGCTCCAGGCGCCGTTGCGGGTCCCAGAGCGCGTCGTGCACCGGCCGGAACGGCTTGTCGCCGACCATGATCTGCCCCGTACGGCCCTCGGCCTGCAGCCAGGGGGCCCGCTCCGGGCAAAGCCGCGCGGCTTCGGCCTGGCTGATCAGGGGAAAGAAGTGGGAGTGGATATCGATCTTCATACGGGGTGGAGCTCGTTCAGGGTCCGGTGCCAGGTCTGCCAGTCGCGGCCGGGGTGGATATCACCGCATTGGCTGCAGCGACGCTCTTCCTCGGAGGTGGCGTAGAACTGTTCGTAGACGGGGGGAAGGTCGTTGACGATGCTTTGCAGCTGCATCTCGTAGCGCTTGACCAGGGTGCCGCAGCGGGCGCAGGACCATTGCAGGGCATCATGCATGCCGACCGGGCGCTGGCGCTCGATCACCAGGCACAGGCTGCCGGGCTCGGGGCGCTGGGGGGAATGGATCACATGGGGCGCCATCAGGTAGATGTCGCCTTCCTTCAGCTCCACGCGGTCGTAGCGGCCGCGGTCCCAGATGTTCAGGTAGGCGTTGCCCTTGAACTGGTAGAAGAACTCTTCCACCGGGTCGTCGTGGAAGTCGGTGCGCTGGTTCGGCCCACCGACCACCGTGACCATGAAATCGCTGTCTTGCCAGATCTGCTGATTGCCCACCGGCGGTTTCAGCAAGTGGGCGTTTTCCTCGATCCAGCGATTGAAATTGAGTGGGGGACTGAAGTGGTTCTTGTGCATTGTTCTGTGCTCAGTGGTTGCGGGGGGAGTAGGCGATGGCCTTGATCTCGATGCGCAGGTGCGGGTGCGGAAGCTGGTGTACGGCAACGGTGGTCCGAGTCGGACCGGACTCGTCGAAGTACTCGGCATACACCTCGTTGTAGCCACCGAAGTCATTCATATCGACCAGGAAGCTGTTGATTTCCACCAGGTCATCCAGGCTCGCACCTTCACTGGCGAGGATGTCGCGTATGTTCTCGATCACGGCCCGGGTCTGGGTGCGGATATCCAGGTTGGTGGTGCCCAAGGCATCCACTTCGACGCCTGCGAAGCTGTTGTCCGGGCGGCGCGAGCTGGTACCGGAGACGAAGAGCAAGTCGCCCGCGCGCTTGATGTGGGGGAAGCGGCCACGGGGCTTGGCCTTGCCGGGGACGACGGTGGAGCGGTTGTCGGTCATGAGGGATTCCTTGTGGGCTCGTCGTGAGGTCATGGGCGCACGCTGAAGCTGCTTTCTCCAAAACCGAGGATCTCGACGCTGACATAGGCGCCGGGGTACAGGGCTTCCGCCGCGGTGGCGGCTCCGGCCATCACCAGGCTGCCTGCCGGCAGCACGCATTCAGAGTCGTGCAGCAGGTGCGATGCCTGCACCAGGCTGCGCAGGGGCTGGCCGAGGATGGCGGCAGTGGAGCCGGTCTGGACCGGGCGACCGTCCAGGCGCATGACCACTCCGGCGTTGGCCAGCCCGGCGAAGTCACGGGACCAGGGGCCGACGGTGAGACCGGAGGAAGAGCAGTTGTCGGCCACGACGTCTTCCAGGCTGAACTTGAAGGCCTGGTAGCGCGAATCGATGATTTCCAGCGCTGGGGCCACCGCTTCGATGTAGTCGGCCGCTTCCAGCAGGGTCAGCGGGCGGTCGATGTCCCGGCGAGTCAGGAAGCAGACCTCGGGTTCGACGCGAGGGTGAATGTACCGCGACAGGTCCACCAGGCCGCCGTCCTCTTCCAGCATGGTGTCGGTGAGCCAGCCCCAGATCAGGCTGTCCACACCCATCTGGATCATCTTGGCGCGGCTGGTAAAGCCCAGCTTGATGCCGATGGACTGTTCGCCATCGTTGTAGCGGCGCTGCATGGAGGCGCGCTGGATCCGGTAGGCCTCGTCCAGCGAGAAGGGGGACGTGGCGCTGAATTGCGGCAGGGGTTCGGCGCGGCGCGCGGCCTGGTCGAGGGCGGCAGCGATGCGGGAGATATCGGTGCTCATGGGCGGCTCTCCTGTTCGCGGGCCAGCAGGTCCAGGGCAACGTCGACGATCATGTCCTCCTGGCCGCCGACCATCCGGCGTTTGCCCAGTTCGACGAGGATGTCGAGGGTTTTCAGTCCGTACTTGGCCGCCGCCACTTCGGCGTGGCGCAGGAAGCTCGAATACACGCCGGCATACCCGAGGCCGAGGGTCTCGCGGTCCACCCGCACCGGACGGTCCTGCAGTGGCCGCACCAGGTCGTCGGCGGCGTCCATCAGCCGGTAGAGGTCGGTGCCGTGGTTCCAGCCCAGGCGCTCGGCGGCGGCGATGAACACTTCCAGCGGCGCGTTGCCGGCGCCCGCGCCCATGCCGGCCAGACTGGCGTCGATGCGATCGCAGCCCTCTTCTACGGCGACGATGGAGTTGGCCACGCCGAGGCTGAGGTTGTGGTGGGCGTGCATGCCGGTCTGGGTTTCGGGCTTGAGCACCGCCTTGAAGGCGCGCATGCGGTCACGAATGTCCTGCATGCTCATCGCGCCGCCAGAGTCGGCCATGTAGATGCACTGGGCGCCGTAGCTTTCCATCAGCTTGCCCTGCGCGGCCAACTGCTCGGCCGGGATCATGTGGCTCATCATCAGGAAGCCGACGGTGTCCATACCGAGGCTGCGGGCGTATTCGATGTGCTGCTTCGACACGTCCGCCTCGGTGCAGTGGGTGGCCACCCGCACACTACGGGCGCCAGCGTCGTAGGCGGCTTTCAGGTCATGCACGGTGCCGATGCCGGGCAGCAGCAGCACAGTGAGCCGCGCATGCTCGACCACGTCGGCCGCCGCCTCGATCCACTCCAGGTCGCTGTGGGCGCCAAAGCCGTAGTTGAAGCTGGAGCCTTGCAGGCCGTCGCCGTGGGTGACTTCGATGGCGTCGACCTTGGCCTCATCCAGGGCGCGGGCGATGGCCTGCACCTGCGGGATGGAGTACTGGTGGCGGATCGCGTGGCTGCCGTCGCGCAGGGTTACGTCGGAGATATAGAGTTTCTTGCTCATGCCGAGGCCCCCATTGCTTGCGCCATGCGCTCGGCGGTGGCCAGCGCGGCGGAGGTCATGATGTCGAGGTTGCCGGCGTAGCTCGGCAGGTAGTGGGCGGCGCCTTCCACCTCCAGGAAGATGGAGGTCTTCAGCCCGCTGAAGCGGCCGTGGCCGGGGATGTTCAGGTCGTGGACTTCGTCGAACTGCACCTTCTGCTTAAGGCGATAGCCCGGCACATAGGCCTGCACGGCAGCGGCCATTTCTTCGATGCTCGCCTCGACCTTGGCCTGATCGGCCGCCGCGCTTAGCACGAACACGGTGTCACGCATCATCAGCGGCGGCTCTGCCGGGTTCATCACGATGATCGCCTTGCCCTTGGCCGCCCCGCCGATCACTTCGATGGCCTTGGAGGTGGTCTCGGTGAACTCGTCGATATTGGCGCGGGTGCCGGGACCGGCGGACTTGCTGGCAATCGACGCGATGATCTCGGCGTAGTGCACCTTCGCCACGCGGGACACGGCGGCGACCATCGGGATGGTGGCCTGACCGCCGCAGGTGACCATGTTGACGTTGAGCTGCTGGAGGTTCTGCTCCAGGTTCACCACCGGCACACAGTACGGGCCAATGGCGGCCGGGGTCAGGTCGATCAGGCGAATCCCCGGCTTCTCGCTGCGCAGGAAGGCGTCGTTCTTCACATGAGCCGAGGCCGAGGTGGCATCGAAGACGAAGTCGATCTCGGAGAAGATCGGCAGGCGGGTCAGGCCTTCCACGCCTTCATGGGTAGTGGCCACGCCCAGTCGTGCTGCGCGGGCCAGGCCGTCGGACGCCGGGTCGATACCGACCATGACGCCCATTTCCAGGTGTTGCGCGTTGCGCAGCACCTTGATCATCAGGTCGGTGCCGATGTTGCCGGAGCCGACGATGGCGACTTTGAGTTTCTTGCGCATGGGAACTCCTGTCAGTCCTGTTGGTCGAAGGCGGCGCTGACGCTGCCTAGGCCCTGGATATGGGCAGTGAACACGTCGCCCGGTTGCGCGGTGACCATCGGGCCCAGGGCTCCGGTGAGGACAATGTCGCCAGCCCGCAGGGGGTCGCCCAGGCGGACCATGGTGTCGGCCAGCCAAATGGCGGCGTTGAGCGGGTTGTCCAGGCAGGCGGCGCCGGCGCCGACGGACACCGGCTCGCCGCGCAGGGTCATGCTCATGCCGCAGCGAACCAGATCCAGCTCGGACAACCGCACCGGGCGGGTGCCGAGCACGAACAGTCCGGCAGAGGCGTTGTCGGCGATGGTGTCGACGAGGCGAATGTCCCAGTTGGCGATGCGGCTGCCGACCACCTCGATGGCTGGCAGGGCGAAGGCCGTGGCGCGGATCAGGTCGGCGACGGTGTGGCGTTCGTGGGGCAGGTCGTGCTCCAGGACCAGGGCTATTTCTGCCTCGACCTTGGGCTGGTGGGTGTCCGCCCAGGCGATGGGCTGTCCGTCGCCACGCGCCCGGTCGGCGAACAGCAGGCCGAAGTCCGGCTGGTCGACGCCCAGTTGCTTCTGCACGGCGTGGGAGGTCAGGCCGATCTTGCGGCCCACCGGGCGCAGGCCGGCTTCGATAGCCGCCTGGGTGTTGTAGCGCTGGACCGCGTAGGCCAGGGCGACGGGATCCTGCCCTGGATGCTCTTCCAGGGCGCGCGCGATCAGATCGCGAACCGGGGCGCAAGCCTGGCCGCTGCGTTCCGCCTGGCGCAGGTGGCTGGCCGCTTCGATGAGTGCTGCATGCATGGGGGGCTCCCGGTCAGGCGTTGACGCAGACGGTGGTGGTTTCGGAATAGAAGTCCAGGGAATGGCGCCCTCCCTCTCGGCCGAGCCCGGACAGGCGAGCGCCGCCGAAGGGCGTGCGCAGGTCGCGCAGGAACCAGGTGTTCACCCAGACCATGCCGACATGCAGGCGCCGGGACACCTTGTGGGCGCGCTTGAGATCGCGGGTCCAGACCGCGGCGGCGAGGCCGTAGGCAGAATCGTTGACCCGTGCGACGACTTCGTCGTCGCGGTCGAAGGGGGCGACGTGGCAGACCGGGCCGAAGACTTCCTCGCGCATGCAACGCGCATCGTCGGACAATCCGGTCCAGATGGTCGGTCGCACGTAGGCGCCGTTGTCGCGCTCGTCGCCGAAGCACGGGACGTCGCCGCCGGTGACCAGGGTCGCCCCTTCGCCACGGGCCAGCTCGAAGTAGCCGAGCACCTTGTCGCGGTGCTTGTGGGAAATCAGCGAGCCCATGTCGACGCCCGGTTCGTCGGGGTAGCCGATCTTCAGATTCTCGGCGCCGGCTTTCAGTGCGGCGACGAAGCGTTCGAAGATCGGCCGCTCTACATAAACCCGTTCCGAGCACAGGCAGACCTGGCCGGAGTTGGTGAAGCTCGAACGCAGCACCCCGGCGACGGCGGCATCGAAGTCGCAGTCGGCGAAGACCACGGCGGCGTTCTTTCCGCCCAGTTCGAAGGACACCTCGCGCACGCCCTCGGCGGCAGCCTTCATGATGGTGGCGCCGGTGCGGGATTCGCCGGTAAAGGTGATGGCATCCACATCCGGGTGGCGGGTCAGGAATTCGCCGGCGGAGTTCGGCCCGAAGCCATGCACCAGGTTGAACACGCCCGCTGGAACCCCGGCTTCCTGCATCACCTCCGCCAGCAGCGTGGCGGAGGAGGGCGAGTCTTCCGAGGGCTTGACCACCACCGAGTTGCCGCAAGCAAGGGCGGGCGCCACTTTCCAGGTGAGCAGCAACATCGGCAGGTTCCAGGGCGAGATGATCGCCACCACGCCATGGGGCTTGCGCACGGTGTAGCTGAAGACATCGCTGCCGTCGGCCGTGCGCATCTCGTAATACTCGCCGCCGGCTTGCCGGATCAGTTCGGCGAAGGTGCGGAAGTTATGCACGCCCCGGGCGATGTCCAGGGTCCTGGCCTGCTGCACGGGACGTCCTGTGTCGGCGACTTCGGCGGCGACGAAGTCCTCGAAGCGACGCTCGATACCCTCGGCGACGCGCAGCAGCAGGTCGGCCCGCTGGGTGGCGCTGTAGCCGGCCCAGGGCCCCTGCTGCGCGGCCTTGGCGGCCGCGACCGCCTGGTCCACCAAGGCGGCATCAGCCTCGCAGACCTGGCCGAGCAGGCGGCCGTCGATGGGCGACACATTGTCGAAGGTCCTGGAGGTGGCGACGAACTCGCCGTTCACGAAGTGGCGTAGCAGGGATGGGGGAGTGGACACGACAACCTCCGATTATTGGATTTTCGGAGGAGTCTAGGGATTCGCCGTATAAGCGAATAATAAAAGGATCGCTCTCTGGTATTGCTATCTGGAATGGCTGGATTCAATTCATCTGCATGCCATGCTGCTCCTGCCCGGCCTGATCCAAGCATTCCTGGAACAGCCTCGCCGCCGGCCCTAGTTCGCGGGTTGCAGAGCGGAAGTAGCCGATGTCGCCGAATTGCAGGCGGCTGCCGAGGTCAAGGGTGCCCAGCAGTCCGGCCCCGGTGAACTGACGGGCCGCCTCCAGTGGCATGACGGCCACGGTCTGTTGGTCCTGCATGAGGCTGATGTTGGTCAGGATCGACAGGGATTCCACCACGTTGGTCGGAGGTTCCAGGCCTGCTTCGTCGAACAGCAGGTCGACAGTCCTGCGCAGCAGCGAGTCCCGCGTGGGCAACACCCAGGGGAAGTCGAACAGGGCCTCGAGGCGGATCGGCGCCGTGCTGACCAGAGGGTGACGGGCTCCCGCCACGATCGCCAGTTGCTCGCCGTACAGCACCTTCATCTCCAGCATCGAGGACTCATGGTGCCAGCGCCAGTCATCGGGGACGCGACCCACTACCAGGTCCACCTCGCCCACCGCCAGCGCTGGGAATAGCTGGTCCATCTGGCCCACTCGCAGCGACACCAGCACCTTCGGCGCACGTTGCTTGAGCAGTTGCAGTGCCCGCGGCAGCAGGGAGCTCGATGCGGAAATCAGGGTGCCGACCATCACCTGGCCCGAAGTGCCTTCCTGGTAAGCGTTGACCTCGTCGGTCAGCGAGCGTAGCTCCGCCAGCAGCGACTTCGCCCGCCGCACCACCAGTTCCCCCAGAGGCGTAGCGCTGACGCCGCGGTTGCTTCGCACCAGCAAGGGAGCATCGAAGTAGAACTCCAGCTCATGGATGATCTTGGTGACCGCCGGCTGGGTGAGGTTCAGCGCTTGCGCCGCACGCAGCAACGAACCGCTCTGCAAAACCTGATCGAAGACCACCAACTGGTAGAACTTGAGTTTGCGGGCGACGGACAAGTGAGTGAACTGCATGCGAGGCCTTCATGTGCGGTGACGAAACGGACCATCAGCATCTCATGACTGATGAGTGGACTGGCAAGATGGCCAGGGTTGCCAGGCCGCCTGGTAGCGGTGATGGCGGCTGGCAGGCGCCTGCCACAGAACACCCGAACCTTCATCGACTTCCTGGTGGAGGAGATGAGCCTGGCGGGACTGCATGGGGCAACTGCGTTGCCCAAAGCGAATGAATTCGCCCCCACAGGGGATGGGCGCCTGCCGTGGGCCGGGTGCAGGGTGCGGATTGCTTTTCCTGTGGGGGCGATTTCAATCGCTGAGCAGGTCGAAGGTCTGCCCATCGGGATTGCAGGGGGCAACTGCGTTGCCCAAAGCGAATGAATTCGCCCCCACAGGGGATGGGCGCTTGCCGTGGGCCGGGTGCAGGGTGCGGTTTGCTTTTCCTGTGGGGGCGATTTCAATCGCTGAGCAGGTCGAAGGTCTGCCCATCGGGATTGCAGGGGGCAACAGTGTTGCCCTTGGCGAATGAATTCGCCCCTACAGGGGATGGGCGCTTGCCGTGGGCCGGGTGCAGGGTGCGGATTGCTTTTCCTGTGGGGGCGATTTCAATCGCTGAGCAGGTCGAAGGTCTGCCCATCGGGATTGCAGGGGGCAACAGTGTTGCCCTTGGCGAATGAATTCGCCCCTACAAGGGCATTACATCCGACGGCCAATTCCTCACCGCTTCACTTGCCGCAAGGTCTCATCATCCATGTATTGGATCAGCGCCTGGATGTCCTGCTCGCCCAGTTGCAGGTTGGGCATGGCCACCTGGTTGTATTGCTGGAAGAGACTCGTCGCCAGCGGGTCCTTCTCGGCAAGCATGCGGTCGGGTTCCTTGAGCCAGCGGGTCAGCCATTTCGGGTCGCGCTGGTGGGCTACGCCGAGCAGGTCCGGGCCGACGCCGCGCAGGGCGCCGAGTTCGCCGTCCTGCGGACCAAGGGTGTGACAGGCGCTGCAACGGGTGCGGAACAGTTGCTCGCCATTGGACGGCGGTCGAATGACCGGCGCGTCGGCATAGCTGCGGGCGCCGACGTTGCTCTTGCGCCAGTTCTGCAGTTCGTTGCCGAGCTTGTCCGCGAGGATGTAGGGGTTCTCGAAGGGCGAGACCTTCATCCATTCGCCGGTCGCCTGGTTGCCCACCACCAGGCTGAGGTTGTGTTGCTTGAGGTTGCCGGGATCGTCGCCCGGTACCAGCAGGCCGAGCTTTTCGCGCAACCGAGTGATCTCGTCGTAGTCACCAGTGAGGAATTGCCAGCCCGGTGCGACCTGGAACTTTGTCGCATAGGCCTTGAGCACTTCCGGCGTGTCGTGAATGGGGTCGATGCTGATGGAATAGAAGTGGACGTCGCGTCCCACCTGGTCGCCCAGCAGTTTCTGCACCTGGCGCAGGCGCGCGGTTTCCAGCGGGCAGGTGTCGCCGCAGCTGGTGAAGATGAAGTTGATCGCGACCACCTTGCCCTCGATCAGGTCGTCGAAAAAACGCAGATGCTTGCCGTCCTGGTCGATCAGCCCGGTATTGGGGAAGTAGTCGCGGCCCCAGGGGGCGGATGATGCCGTCTGGCTCGCCGGTGCCAGCCAGAAGCCGGCACAGGCGGTGGCCAGCGCCAGCAGGGCGAGGGCCAGCCAGTGGATACCTGGAATTCGCATAGGCTCTCTCCCTGGGGCGGAGCCGGGCTGGCTCCGCCCCGCTCAGGGTCAGCGGCTGGTCTGGCCGTTGCCGTCACCGGTGCGGAAGGTCGGCAGGGCGACCGAGTCCACGTAGCTCACACCGTCCCAGCTGGGCAGTGGCGTGGGCATCAGCTGGACCTGGCCGGGGTGCTCGATGTCCCAGCGCAGCAGCATGGAGTTGTCCTCATGCTGGGTGTTGTGACAGTGCTCCATGTAGGTTCCGGCGAACTCGCGGAAGTGCACGGCCATTTCCACGACCTGCTGGGTCTCGCTGTCTTCGCCGATGCGATAGACGTCCTTGCGCGCCCACTTTTCCCATTCCGGCGGTGGCAAGCCGCCGCGGCTGAGGATGATGCCTTCCTCGAAGTGCACGTGGATCGGGTGCGACCAGCCGCCGCCACCGTTCTTGATCTTCCAGACTTCGAGGGTGCCGGCACCGCTGTAGCCGGCGGGCGTCGGGCCATTGGCCAGTCGCGGGGCGGCAGAGATGCGTCGCGGGTCCATGTTGTAGCCCTGGCCGCCGTCGGTCTTGATGGTCCAGGGGGTTTCGTCGGTGCCGTTGGAGCGGCCGAACTCGAAGCTGCGGTGGCGCGCCTGGCTCAGCAGCTGGCGATCGCTGGCGTTGTCCGCGTGGAGGGTCAGCGGAATCATCACCTTGCCTTCGGCCTTGCCCGGCTTGGCCGGCTCGTAGTCGGCCGGGTTCATGGCCAGGTCCTGGCCGCTGTAGCTCTGCACGCGCAGTTCGAGGAACTTACCCACCCCCGGATCGCCCTTGTCCCAGGCGGGGCCGTTGCTGGTCTGCTTGATCACCGCCTTGTACTTCTCGGAGAGGATGTCGGCGAGGGCGATCTCCTGCTTCGCGCCTTTGCCGGTTTCATGTTCGAGGACGTTGACGAAGTAGAGCTTGTCCCCGGTTTTGATCCCGTTCTTCGCGAAGTTGACGATGATGTCGTAGCGCTCGGCGATGCCCTGGATGGGCAGGACGCCGAAGTGGTCCTTGAGGTTGCCGTCGTGGTCCAGGTCCATGGTGCCGTCGAAGGGCACGGCGTGCTCCATGATGTTGCCGTCGTTGCCGATCATGTGGAACGGCACCCGCACATAGGAGACGCCCGAGCCTTTGGGGCCCTGGAACTCGCCGCTGGTGCCCTTGATTTCACGCACCACGGCCAGCTTGAGGTAGCGCGAGACGGAGCCGTTGAGGATGCGGAAGCGGTAGCTGCGGGCGCGCACGTCGAACCAGGGTTTGTACTGCCAGTTGACCAGCACCTGGTCGCCGAGGAATCCGTCGGTGTTGAAGGGGTTGAACCAGAGCTGACCCTGTTGATCCCAGGCCTTGTCGGCGACCAGCAGGTTCACGTCGTAGTCGCGGTTGCCCCAGGATTCCGCCGTGCCGCTGGGGAAGCGCAGGTTGACGCCATCGTCGAAGGCTTCGTTACCCCGGTCCACCGCGCTGTAGTAGTTCATCATCGCGGCGTTGCCCTTGTAGACGTTCTGCGCGGTGAAATCGAGCATGTGGTCGTGGAACCAGTGGGTGCTCATGGTTTCGCGCCAGTCGCCGCGAATCTGGATCTTGCCGTTCTGGCAGGTCTTCATGCCGGGATGGGCGTCGTTCACCCAGAGGGTCTCGCCGTCATCGCAGGGGAAGGCCGCGCGTGGGTCGCTGGCGGTGGTGTTGATGGTGTCGTAGCCGGCCAGCTGGATCGGCCAGCGGTAGTCGTAGAACTGACCGGGGAAGAAGAAGGCGTTGGCGTAGCCGTCGCTCTCCGCTGGCGTGTGGCCGTTGTGTTCATGGGTGCTGATGGTGTGCAGGCCGAAACCACGGTTGGCTGCCGGGTCGATGGGCAGCGCGTTGTAGTGGCGGAACAGCACCGGCTGGCCGTAGCGGACCATCATCAGCTTGGGCGGGAAGGTGCCGTCGAAGGTCCACAGGGCGTTGTGGTCCTGCACGGGCATGTTGGGGTGGAAGCGCGGCTGGATGCCACGGGTGGTGCCGTTGGTGTAGGACATGCCGGCGGTGTTGTAGTAGAGCCCACCGGGGCCGAACTCGCCTTCGTTGTAAGCGTGGCGCTGATACTGGTCGCGAACACCTCCATTGGTACGGGCGCCGGCCTGGGCCGTCTTGATTTCAACTTGCGGGTAGAACTCGTTCCAGCGCTGGTGCGACCAGCCCATGCCTGGAGGGCGGCCTTCAGCCGAACCGGCGATCTGCCGATGCAGGAAGTCCTCGATCAGAGGACTCCAGGGGTTGCGGTCCAGGGTGTCGGCATATTGCGCCGGAAAAGGCGACAGACCCGGTTGGCCGAGGAAAGCGTCAAGGTCAGCACCGGACGGCCCGCTGCGCGAGGCATCGCTCGGGTCCTGTTCGGGGGCGGAGCCGATGCTCGGCTCGGGGAACGGGATTGATTGCGGCGGCGAGGTGGGGTCGAGTTTTTCCAGGCCGAACACTTCGAACAGCATCATCTGCTGGCTGAAGGGAAGGGCGCCGAACAGCGGGCTTGGCTTGCCATTGGTGGGGTAGTTGAACGAGGTCTGCCGTGCTGGCGGCAACACGTTGTCGACGCGGGTGGCGTCGCGGTCGCCGATCACCCCGTTGGGCAGTTCGATGGCGCCGGCGTTGGCCGGGGCGGCGGACTCAAGCGCTTCAAGCGCCGCCTGGGAATTCTTCGGCGGGCCGGTGAAGTGCGAGGGGTCGTCCGCTGGCGGCGGCCCGAACAGGTCCAGGGGAACGGCGACCGCGGCGTAGAGATCCAGCGCCATCAGTGCACCGATGAAGAAGCCTGAGGATTTGAAGATCTTCGGAACCCTGTTCAGGGCCTTCGAGATCGCACGCGTATTCCGGGCAGACATACCCACCTCGCTATCGAAGAGAGAGGAACACACCAGAGAGAGAATCGGGCCACCGAATGGGCACGGGAGGGGGCGGAGGTCGACGACGCTGCGGACTGGAATTCAGCAGCGAAGCGGCACGCGACATCAGGTGCGAGGCTGTAGTGGCACGTTGGCCTCGTGGGTAATCCTTTTCTTTGTAACAAGGTGTGTCAATGTGCGGAATGAGGCGTTTTCAGCGAAAGGTCAAAATGCTGGCATAAGCGGTAGAAGCCCCAAGAATGGGGGTTTCAGCGTATGTAAGGGCGCTTGTTGGGATTCACTTGGCGCGGCTTTTTGGGCGTGCCGGAATTCTGTCTTGGGCAGAGGTAGCGTTCTTTAAGCCGGTTCAGATGACAGGGGGAAAGCCTGAACTTTCCTCGGAGAGGGGTTATCCACCAAAGGGACAAGGCTTTTCGCAACGCGAGGATGACAACATGAAAATGCCATGCGCCCTGGGCGCCTGCCTGCTCCTGCTGGCGCCGTTCGGAGCCAATGCCGCCTGTACCACTGATGAGGCAGCGGCCAAGGCCGAACAGTTGGCCGCCAAGGTCAAGCAGGTGACCGAGAGCAATCCGCAGAAGGCCCGCGAGATCAACGAAGAGATGAAGGCGCTGAAGCCCGAGAGCCAGACCAAGGGTAGCGAGGACGAGTGCGCCATATACGACAAGCGCATGAAGGAACTGGATGAGGCGGACAGGAAGGCCGAGCAGGATTAGACCGCTGTAGGAGCGGGGGGGACGCCGAGTTCGTGCTTGCGAACAGTCCGAGCTCGGACTGTTCGCGAGCAAGCTCGCTCCTACAGGTCGGTGCAGCGGTCAGGTGCCGAACGCTTCAATGCGCCCCGGCGCCCTTCACCAGGTCGCTTTCATTCCACTCCGTGTAGACACAGGCATCGGCCGCGGCCCAGCGCAGCATGACCGGCGCGCCGGGTTGCAACGGCGCGGTGGTGCCGGAAAGCTCCTTCAGGGTCAGGCTGGTGCCGCCTGCGGTGATCACGCTGCAGGTCAGGCTTTCGCCGAGGAAAACGGTTTCCGCGACCTTGGCCTGGATCTGGTTCCAGCCGGCGGCCAGGGGTTCGCGAGCGGCCTGTTCCGGGGTCAGCACCAGGGCTTTTTCCGGGCGCACCATCAGGACCAGGTCCTGGCCGTCGCGCAGGCCGGCGGTGGGGCGGATGGCCAGGCTCTGCCCTTCGAAGCTGGCTGCGGCGTTGCCCTGTGCTTTCACCTTGAGGAAGTTGGAGTTGCCGAGGAAGGACGCTACGAATGCGTTCGGCGGGCTCTGGTAGAGGTCGTAGCCGCTGCCCAGGCCGACGATCTTGCCGTGGCTGAAGATGGCGATGCGCTGGGACAGACGCATGGCTTCTTCCTGGTCGTGGGTCACGTAGACGATGGTGATGCCGAGGCGGCGGTGCAGGTGGCGCAGCTCATCCTGCAGGTCTTCGCGGAGCTTCTTGTCCAGGGCGCCCAGGGGTTCGTCCATCAGCAGGATGCGCGGCTCGTACACCAGCGCACGAGCGATCGCCACACGCTGCTGCTGGCCACCGGAGAGTTGGGCCGGGCGGCGCTGGGCGAACTTGTCCAGCTGCACCAGCTTGAGCATGGCCTCGACGCGACGCTCGCGTTCGCCGGCGGCCTGCTTGCGGATGTCCAGCGGGAAGCCGATGTTGTCGCGCACGTTGAGGTGCGGGAACAGCGAGTAGCGCTGGAACACCATGCCGATGTCGCGCTTGTGCGGCGGCACGTTCACCAGGGATTTGCCGTCCACGAGGATTTCGCCGGAGGTGGGCGTCTCGAAGCCGGCCAGCATCGACAGGGTGGTGCTCTTGCCTGAGCCGCTGGAGCCGAGGAAGGTGAGGAATTCGCCGTCCTGGATGTCCAGGGAAATGTTGTCCACAGCGGCGAAGTCGCCGTAGTGCTTGTTCAGGTTGCGCAGGCTGACCAGGGTCTTGTTTTCGCGGGTGTCTTGGATCACGGCACTCATTTTCTTACCTCGGCGCTCAGGCGCTTGCAGGGTTGCGCCGGCGCAGCACGGCGGCGATCACCATTACCAGTACGGACAGGCCGATCAGCAGCGTCGAGGCGACGGCGATCACCGGGGTCAGGTCCTGGCGCAGGGTGGTCCACATTTTCACGGGCAGGGTCTGCAGGGTCGGGCTGGCCATCATCACGCTCAGCACCACTTCATCCCAGGAGACCAGGAAGGCGAACAGCGCACCGGCCATCATGCCGGGGCGGATCGCCGGGAAGGTCACCTTGAACACCGCCTGCAGGCGTGAGGCACCGCAGATCACCGCGGCATCCTCGATGGACTGATCGAACAGCTTCAGCGAGTTGATGATCGAGATGATGGTGAAGGGCAGGGCGACGATCACGTGGCTGACCACGAAGGAAAACAGCGTCCCGGTGTAGCCCAGCTTGAGGAACAGCGCGTACACGGCCACGGCGATGATCACCAGCGGCACGATCATCGGCAGGGTGAACAGGCCGTAGAGGAACTCGCGGCCGGGGAACTTACCGCGCACCAGGGCGAATGCGGTGGGCAGGCCCAGGGCCACGGAGCAGATCGTGGTCAGCACGGCGACCTTGAGGCTGGCCAGGGCCGACTCCATCCACTCGGCGTTGGAGAAGAACTGTCCGTACCACTTCAGCGTCCAGCCCGGCGGCGGGAACACCAGCCACTGGGAGGAGCCGAAGGACAGCAGCACGATGAACAGGATCGGCAGCAGCAGAAAAGCCGCGATCACGCCCGTCGTGAGGTACAGGCCGACGCGCAGGCGCAGGCCCATGGCATTGGGTGACAGCAGCATGGCTTACCTCGCAGTGCTAGAAGCCACCGGCGATTCCGGCTGCAGCTTCAGGTAGAGGTAGAACAGGACCAGGGTGATGGCGATCAACAACGCGGCGGCGGCACTGGCCAGGCCCCAGTTGAGGAACGACTGCACCTGCTGGACGATGAACTCCGGCAGCATCATGTTCTGCGCGCCACCCAGCAGGGCCGGGGTGACGTAGTAACCGAGGGACATGACGAAGACCATCAGGCCACCGGAGAACAGACCCGGACGGCACAGCGGCAGGAACACCTTGGTGAAGTTGGTCCAGGGGCTGGCCCCGCAGATCGAGCCGGCCTGCAGCACCATCGGGTCGATGGCCGACATGGTGGCCTGCAGCGGCAGCACGATGAACGGGATCATGATGTAGCTCATGCCGATCACCACGCCGGTGAGGTTGTGCACCATCTCCAGCGGCTGGTCGATGATGCCCAGCGCCATCAGCATCTTGTTGATCACGCCCGAGGCTTGCAGCAGCACGAGCCAGGAGTAGGTGCGTGCCAGCAGGCTGGTCCACATCGACAGCAGCACGATGTTCAGCAGCCAGCGACCCCAGCCACGTGGCACCAGGGTGATCACCCAGGCCAGCGGGAAGCCCAGCAGCAGGCTGATCAGGGTCACCAGGCCACCGACCGCGAAGGTGTTGAACAGCACGCGGGCATAGGCCGAGTTGGCGAACAGCTGCTCGTAGTTGCCCAGTCCCGGCGTGGGTTCGAGCACGCCGCGCAGCAGCAGGCCGATCAGCGGAGCGAGGAAGAACAGGCCGAGGAACAGCAGCGCGGGAATCAGGTTGCGGGCGCCGCGCCAGCGCAGGGTGGTCTCGTTGACTTGGTTCATCGACGCAGCCTTGGAGTCAGTACCCGTGGAAGCGCGGGCTGCGCCTCCACGGGTCTTGGCCGGCGAGTCGGGCTGAATGGCAGCCATCTTCACTTGACCAGCCATTCGTTCCACCGCGCGGCGATTGCCGGGCCGTTCTTGGCCCAGTACGCATAGTCGAGGGTGATCTGATCCTTAGCGTAGGCAGTGGGCAGGTTGGGGGCGAGGTCTTCCTTGAGCTGGCCGACGCTGTCGACGTTCACTGGGGCATAGGCGGTGAGGTTGGCGAACTCGGCCTGGCCCTTGGCGCTGCTGGCGTTGGCCAGGAACTTCATGGCCGCGTCCTTGTTCTTGGCGCCTTTCGGGATGACCAGGAAATCAGCCATGACCAGGTTCTGCTTCCAGCTCACGCCAACCGGTGCGCCGTCCTGCTGCAGGGCGTAGACGCGGCCGTTCCAGAACTGGCCGAGGGTGGCTTCACCGGAGGCAAGCAGTTGCTGGGATTGGGCGCCGCCGCCCCACCAGACGATGTCTTTCTTGATGGTGTCGAGCTTCTTGAAGGCGCGGTCCAGGTCCAGCGGGTAGAGCTTGTCGGCGGGCACGCCGTCGGCCAGCAGCGCCAGTTCCAGCACGCCGGGGCTCGGCCATTTGTAGAGGGCGCGCTTGCCCGGGTAGTTGGCGGTGTCGAACAGCGAGGTCCAGTCCTGCGGGGTCTTGCCGCCGACCTTGCCCTGGTTGTAGCCGAGCACGAAGGAGAAGAAGAAGGAGCCGACACCGTGGTCGGAAACGAAGCGCGGGTCGATCTTGTCGCGCTGGATCACGCCGAAGTCCAGGGGTTCGAGCAGGCCTTCAGCCGCGGCACGCAGGGCGAAGTCGGCCTCGACGTCCACCACGTCCCACTGGACGTTGCCACTTTCGACCATGGCCTTGAGTTTGCCGTAGTCGGTAGGACCGTCCTGCACAACGCGAATGCCGCTGGCTTCGCTGAAGGGCTCGGCCCAGGCCTGTTTCTGCGCATCCTGGGTGGTGCCGCCCCAGCTCACGAAGCTGAGGTTGTCGGCGGCGAGGGCAGCGGTGCTGGTCGCGGCCAGGAATGCTGCGGCGAGTACCGCGGTTGCACGTTTTTTGAACACCATCTTGCTTGCCCTCATTGTTGTGTTTGTACGCAAGCGGGCTTCGCTTTCTACCCGCTTATCAGGAGCAGGGACCCCAGTGGCTGGGGCTTCAAGGGCGGCCGGGACGGGAGGCAGTTCCCGGAAAATTATCTCGGCCTACGGAATGTCATATTATGGTATTCCAAACTTTCTGCAAGTCCTCCGCGAGGGAGTGGGTGACGAGTGGTTGGGGGAGGGCATTTCACCGGGCGCTGGGGGCAGCTGCGCCGCCCTTGACGAATGAATTCGCCCCTACAGGGATGCGTTCGAGGCAGGTCGATTTTCGTAGGTTGCGGCTGAGCCGTGCGAAGCCCAACGTGCCGGCGTTGAGGATCGTTTCGTTGGGCCTCGCTGCGCTGGGTGCCAACCTACGGCAGGCCTTTGGCCTGCTCAGCGAATGAATTCGCCCCCACAGGACTGTGCTGTGGGTGAGCAGGGAGTCACCCCTCTCCTCTTCAGGGAGAGGGGCCGGGGGAGAGGGCAGCCCTTCGGCCTGCTTTGCGATTGAAATCGCCCCCACATGATTGTGCGATGGGAACGAAGTGAGTCAGCCCTCGAACGGCAACGTCTCCACCACTTCCAGGTCGTAGCCGGTCAGGCCCGCGTATTTCAACGGTGCGCCGAGGTGGCGCAGTTTGCCCACGCCCAGGTCCTGGAGGATCTGCGCGCCGGTGCCGACTTCGGAATAGATGCGCGATTGCGAGCGGCTGAACTGGCGGCGTGGCTGAGTGAGTTGCGGCACACGTTCCAGCAGGGCCTGGGAGGATTCGTTGTTGGCCAGTACCACCACCACGCCACGGCCGGCTTCGGCCACTTTTTCCAGGGCGGCCCAGAGCGTCCAGTTCTTCGGCCCCGTGTATTCGGCACCGACCAGGTCGCGCAGTGGGTCGATCACGTGCACCCGCACCAGGGTGGGTTCATCGCGATGGATATCGCCCATCACCATGGCCATGTGCACGCCGCCTTCGATGCGGTCTTCATAGGTGACCAGACGGAAGGTGCCATGCACGGTGGGCAGGTCGCGCTCGCCGATCCGGGTGACGGTGTGTTCGGTGCTGAGGCGGTAGTGGATCAGGTCGGCGATGGTGCCGATCTTGATGCCGTGTTTCTCGGCGAAGGCTTCCAGGTCCGGGCGACGCGCCATGCTGCCGTCGTCATTCATCACTTCAACGATGACCGCGGCCGGGGTGAAACCCGCCAGGCGCGCCAGGTCGCAGCCCGCTTCGGTGTGTCCGGCGCGGGTCAGCACGCCGCCTTCACGAGCGCGCAGGGGGAAGATGTGGCCGGGTTGTACCAGGTCGTCGGGCTGAACCTCGGGAGCCACTGCGGTCAGCACGGTGTGGGCGCGATCGGCGGCAGAGATGCCGGTGGTCACGCCCGTTGCGGCTTCGATGGAAACGGTGAAGGCGGTGGCAAAGGCGCTGCCGTTGGCCGGCACCATCTGTTCCAGGCCGAGGCGTTCGCAGTGCTCGTCGGTCAGGGTCAGGCAAATCAGGCCACGGGCTTCGCGAGCCATGAAGTTGATCGCGGCGGGGGTGCACATCTCCGCTGCCAGCAGCAGGTCGCCTTCGTTCTCGCGGTCCTCGTCGTCCACCAGCAGGACCATCTTGCCCTGGCGGAAGTCTTCGATGATTTCTTCGATGCGATTGAACGGCATGGCGTGACACCTGACTGGATCAAGGGGAAAGGTTTCTGGTATACCATAATACCAATTTAACCGGAACAGCAGAGGTCAACATGAAGGCTTACTGGATCGCCCACGTCGATGTGACGGACCCGGAACGCTACAGCGAATACACCCGGCGCGCCCCGGCGGCGTTCGCCCGATACGGCGGCAGGCTCCTGGCCCGTGGCGGCCGTTCGCAGGCGATGGAAGGCCGCACTACTCCCCAGCGTAGCGTGGTGATCGAGTTCACTTCCTACGAGCAGGCGCTGGCCTGCTACCACTCGGCGGAATACCAGGAGGCCTGTGGATATCGTCAGGGCGTGGCAAAGGCGGAGGTGATCATTGTGGAGGGGGTGGAGCCGTAGGTTGGTGCTCGACCTAATGTGGGAGCGACTTCAGTCGCGAAGCGGCCCGCAGGGCCGCCAGCTTCGGAAATCGCGAATGAATTCGCTGTGTCTGCATTAAGTGTTGCAAGTAGCTGCATTGCCCGTAGGAGCTGGCTTGCCAGCGAATGGCTCCTTTTCGCTAGCAAGCTAGCTCCTACAAGGCGCCTGGACCGACTATTGAATGCTGGCAACAGCTAACGCAGACATAGCCAATAAATTCGCTCCCACAGTCGCATCACATGTGGTTTCAGCGGATGAAATGAATCTTCCCGGTATCGTCATTGCCCATGTAGATGCCGTACACCCCCGCCTCGCGCTCCTCGATATAGCGCTCGAGAATCTGCCGGATGGCGGGGTAGTAGATGGCGTCCCAGGGAATCTCCTCGGGGGCGAAGAAACGGTAGGCCATGGTTTCCGGGCCGTGCTGGCCGGTCACTTCCACGGCGATGGCGCGGAAGATGATGTAGACCTCGCTGATCTTCGGCACGCTGAAGATGGAGTAGGGCGAGACGATCTCGGCGCGCACGCCGCTCTCTTCCCAGACCTCGCGCAGGGCCGCTTCCTCGGTGGTTTCGCCGTTTTCCATGAAGCCGGCGGGGAGCGTCCAGGTGCCGGGGCGCGGTGGGATGGCGCGCTGGCAGAGCAGGTACTTGCCGTCCTGCTCGATGATGCAGCCGGCGATGACCTTCGGGTTTTCGTAGTGGACGTAGCCGCAGCCCGCGCACACCAGTCTTTCATGGGTGTCCCCGGCAGGACGCTGGCGGCTCAGGCCGCCGCTGCCGCAACCGGGACAGAAACGCGGGGCGGGCATGGCGTCAGCGCCCTATGCGCGGCTCTTTGAGGGCGATCGGGTTGGCGATGTCGCGCACCTTGCCCGGTTCGTCCTGCTTGGACTTGAGGTAGTCCAGGGCCACCTTGGCGGCGGCGCGGACGTGGTCCACCGACGCCTGGTGGGCGGCCAGCGAGTCGCCGCTCTTGATGGCTTCGACGATGCGTTCCATTTCCTTGTTGCTGGCGCCGCGACGGTTCTCCTGGGACACGGAGGTGGCGCGCAGGTAGCTGATGCGGGCCTGCAACTGGCGCAGCTGGGTGGCGGCGATATGGTTGCCGGAGCCTTCCAGCAGCACGTCGTAGAAGCCCTGGACCGACTCCAGCACCTGCTGCAGGTCGCCTTCCTCGAGGGCCTCGCGGTTCTCCGCCAGGGCCTTCTCCAGGGCGCGGATGTCTTTGGCCTTGGCGTTGAGGGTGAAGAGCTGGACGATCAGGCCTTCGAGCACGCAACGCAGCTCGTAGATGTCGCAGGCGTCTTCGAGGGTGATGATGGCCACGCGCGGACCCTTGGCATCGGCGAACTCCACCAGGCCTTCCGACTCCAGGTGACGCAGGGCCTCGCGTACCGAGGTGCGGCTGACGCCCAGGCGGTCGCAGAGGTCGCGTTCCACCAGTCGGTCGCCGGGCAGCAGCTGGAAGTTCATGATGGCGCCCCGCAGCTTGTCGAGGACGATCTCGCGCAGGGTGACGGGATTGCGGTTGACCTTGAAGCTGTCGTCGAGGGGCAAGCGTTTCATGTGGTCCGCTCTGGTTATGGCTGTCCGTAGGAAAAACGAAGGAGCACCACGGGGTGCTCCATCATCAGGTGGTGCCGGCGGTCAACCCTGTGCCTCTGCATCGGCCTCGGCGAAGGCTTCGCGGGCGATGCGGAAGCTGTCGACTGCCGCCGGCACACCGCAGTAGATGCCGACTTGCAGAAGGATCTCGCGGATCTGCTCGCGGGTCAGGCCGTTACGCAGGGCACCGCGAACATGCAGCTTCAGCTCGTGGGGGCGGTTGAGCGCCGAAATCATCGCCAAGTTTATCATGCTGCGTTCTTTCAGCGATAAGCCGTCCCGGCCCCAGACATGGCCCCAGCAGTACTCGGTGACCAGCTCCTGCAGCGGGCGCGTGAAGTCGTCCGCGTTCTGGATCGACTTGTTCACATAGGCCTCGCCCAGCACCTGGGTGCGGATTTCCAGGCCCTTTTCGTATTTCTCGTTGCTCATCGTGGGCTCCTTTTTGCTGTAGGAGCTGGCTTGCCAGCGAAGGCTCCTGGAGCAGGTTCGCGAGCAACCTCGCTCCTACAGGTATGGGAATAAAAAAGGGCCGCTGTCGAGAGTGGCGAGCAGCGGCCCTGAAGGTGACTCAGGAAATCTCCGGCAGGGCGCCGAGCTTGCCCTTGTGGTAGACCATCGGCGTGACCTCGTCCTTGGGCAAAATCAGGTTCTTCACCGCCCCGACGATGATCGCGTGGTCTCCGCCGTCGTACTCGCGCCACAGCTCGCACTCGATGATCGCGGTGGCCTTGGAGAGCAGCGGGTTGCCCAGCTCGCTCAGTTGCCAGTCGATACCCTTGGCCTTGTCCTTGCCCTTCTTGGCGAAGGCGTAGGCCTCGGCCTGCTGGTCGGAGCAGAGCAGGTGGATGGCGAACTGCTTGCTGTCGCGCAGGATCGGGTAGGTGTCCGAGGCGTAGTTGGGGCAGAACAGCACCAGGGCCGGGTCGATGGACAGGGCGCTGAAGGCGCTGGCGGTGATGCCGACGATGTCCCCTTCGGCGTCCAGGGTGGTGACCACGGTGACGCCGGAGGGGAAGGAGCCCATCACTTCTTTGTAGATGCCGGGTTCGATCATGGTGGTGCCCTCTCAGCGCATCACGAAGGGGTCGGGCATGGGAGCCTGCGAGAGGTTGATCCACACCGTTTTAAGCTCGGTGTAGGCCAGCACCGAATCGATGCCGCTCTCGCGGCCATAGCCGCTGTTGTGGAAACCGCCGATGGGCGCCATGGCCGAAACCGCGCGGTAGGTGTTGACCCAGATGATCCCGCTGCGAACGTCACGGGCCATGCGGTGGGCACGGCCCAGGTCGCGGGTCCAGATGCCCGCGGCGAGGCCGAACTGGGAGTCGTTGGCGATGGACAGGGCTTCTGCCTCGTCCTTGAAGCGGATGACCGAAGCGACCGGGCCGAAGACTTCTTCCTGCATGATTTTCATCGAGTTGCTGTCGCACTCGAACAGCGTCGGCTCGTAGTACCAGCCTTCGGCATCGATCGCCGGACGCTTGCCGCCCATGCGCAGGCGCGCACCTTCGGCGAGGGCGTCGGCCACCAGGCCTTCCACCACGGCGAGCTGCTGCGCGGTGGCCATGGGGCCCATCTCGCTGCTGTCGTCCTGCGGGTTGCCGATGCGGATGCGCTGGGCGCGGGCGACCAGGCGTTCGACGAATTCATCGTAGATCTCGTCCTGCACCAGCAGGCGCGAACCGGCCACGCAGCTCTGTCCGGAGGCGGCGTAGATGCCGGCCACGGCGCCGTTGATGGCGCTGTCCAGGTCGGCGTCGGCGAAGATGATGTTGGGCGACTTGCCGCCCAGCTCCAGCGACAGCTTGGCGAAGTTCTCCGCGCTGCTGCGCACCACGTGGCGCGCGGTGGCGGCGCCGCCGGTGAAGGCGATCTTGCGCACCAGCGGATGACGGGTCAGTGCCGCGCCGGTGCTCGGACCGAAACCGGTGACCACGTTGACCACGCCCGCCGGGATGCCGGCTTCAAGGGCCAGGCGTGCCAGTTCGAGGATGGTCGCCGAGGCATGCTCGGAAGGCTTGAGGACGATGGTGTTGCCGGCGGCGAGTGCCGGGGCCAGCTTGATCGCGGTGAGGTAGAGCGGGCTGTTCCACGGGATGATCCCGGCGACCACACCCAGCGGCTCGTGCACGGTGTAGGCGAACAGCTCGGGCTTATCCAGCGGCAGGGTGCCGCCTTCCAGCTTGTCCGCGAGGCCGGCGGTGTAGTGGAAGAACTCCGGCAGGTAGCCGACCTGGCCGCGGGTTTCGCGGATCAGCTTGCCGTTGTCGCGGCTTTCCAGCTGGGCCAGATGTTCCTTGTTTTCGGCGATCAGGTCACCCAGGCGGCGCAGCAGTTTGCCCCGCGCGGTGGCGGAAAGGCCGCGCCAGGCCGGGTTCATGAAGGCCTTCTGGGCCGCCTGCACGGCACGCTCGACATCCGCCTCGTCGGCATCGGGCAGTTCCGCCCAAGGCGCGGCGAGCGCCGGGTTGAGGCTTTCGAAGGTCTTGCCGGACAGCGCATCGACCCACTGGCCGTCGATGCACATCTGGAAGCGTGCGAGCGTCATGCGACGATCCCCTTTGCTTGGTTCTGTAAGGTCTGCGCCTGCTGGAGGAAATCCAGCAGCATCTGGTTGACCAGACGCGGCGACTCCACCGGCATCATGTGCCGTTGCTCGTCGAGCACCGCCACCTGGGCACCGGGAATGCGCTCGGCCAGTTGCCGGGCCATTTCGGGCGTCGAGCCCGGGTCCAGTTCGCCGGTGGCGACCAGGGTCGGCACCTGGATGCTGCCGAGGTCGTCGACGCGGTACATGTCCTGGGTGGCGAACAGCTCATAAGTAGTCAGATAGCCCTGCGGATCGTTGCTGGCAAGGGTCTGGCGAATGGCGGCGATCTGCGCCGGGTTGGCTGCCTGGTACTCGCGGCTGAACCAGCGCGACAGGGCCGCTTCGGCGTTGGCGTCGGGGCCGTGTTCGGCGGCCTGGCGGGTGCGTTCGATCACCCCGGCGCGCTGTTCGGCGCTGCGGTTGAACACGCTGTTGAGGATCACCAGCCCTTCAATCTGCTGCGGGTGGTGCAGGGCGAATGCCCGCGCCACCAGTCCACCCATGGAGAAGCCGATCACGGTGGCCCGCTCCAGCTTCAGGTGCTCCAGCAGTTCGCGCAGCTGCTCGGCATAACCCACCAGCCCGGTGCCCGATTCCGGACGCGGGCTGGCGCCGTGGCCGAGCATGTCGTAGGCGATGACCTGGAACTGCGGGGCCAGGCCAACGATCTGGCCGCCCCACATTTCCTTGTTCAGGCCGACACCGTGGATCAGCACCACGGGGTGGCCTTGGCCGGTCGCCAGATAACTGGTGCCGGCCGGTGTGCGTTCAGCGGTGAGCCGAATCATGGATCGCTCCTGCACAAGCCTTGGGATTACTGGGCCTGCTCGGCAGCCAGCTCTTCCAGATCGATGTAGCGGTTGCCGATGCGCGGGTGCAGGCGGCCACCGTCGGCGGCGCCCAGCACGACGATGATTTCGTCGGCACGCGGTGCGTCTTCGATCTGCATTTCAAGGGTGATGTAGTGGGAACGCAGGCCTTCGTCGTCCTTGTGCATCATCGGGATCTGGATAGACGTGCCCGGGCCGCCGCGCTTGTTGGTGAAGCTCAGGTAACTCTTGGCGTTCACTGCCTGGCGGTAGTGGTTGCCGAAACGCAGGGTGTGGATAACCGCGGACGCGTGCTCGATCTCACCGTCGGCGCCGACCACAGCGGCCTTGCCATAGGCTTCGATCTTCGCGGCACCGCCGATGGCGGCGGTCAGACGCTCGACCATCATGGCGCCCAGATCGGAGCAGTTGGCGCGGATTTCGGGCTTGAGGTCTTCGACGAAGCCACGGCCGAGCCACGGGTTCTTCATCACCACGGCCAGACCCACCATGGTCACGGGCTTGTCAGTAGCCTTGCCGCCTTCGATGAAGGTCTCTTCCACGTAGCTGACGATCTTGCGAATTTCGAAGCTCATTGGGCTCTCCTGGGTTGGGAAGTCTCTTGCTGTCTGATGGTATACCATAATATTGAATATGCAAGAGCCAGCCACCGGGGGAGGATGGGGCTCGGCGACGGAAGGTCATCTGGAGAAGGAGGAAGGCCAGGAACGCCGCGCCATGGGGGCGGTAGAAGGGCCGCGAAGGATACGGGAAAACATGGAATACCGTAATACGAGATTCCGTGGCGATATAAGCCAAGACGTCGTTGGGAGATTTAGATGTGGGGGCGAATTCATTCGCTAACCGGACCGTAGGTCCCGCCGAGAGATTTTTCGGGGGCCGCTGCGCGCCCCTTCGCGAATGAATTCGCCCCCACAAGGAGAAGAGGGCTTTTGTAGGTTGTGGCTGAGCTACGCGAAGCCCAACGGACGGAGTTTCCCCGGACGTTGGGCCTCGTTCCTCGGACCAACCTACGGCCGGCCTCCGAATGAATCGGGTTACAAAAGCTGCAGATCGCGCGCGAGACTACGTCGCATCACCCAGTGGTAAGTGAGCGCCGGCACCACCAGCCCTACCACCCAGGCCAGGTCGACACCGTCCAGAGCGTTGGCGATGGGGCCGACATAAAGGGTGGTGTTCATGAACGGAATCTCCAACAGGATCGCCAGCAGGAAACTGCCGCAGGCCACCAGGTTGACCCGGCCGTAGCGGCCGTCCAGGTCGAAGATATCCGCCACGCAGTAGTCGCCTTTCCTCAGGCAGTAGTAGTCCACCAGGTTGATGGCGGTCCACGGGATGAGGAAGTAACTCATGAAGAAGATGAAGTTCAGGAAGTAGCTGATGAAGTCTTCCTGGCTGATGGTGCACAGCGCGGTGGCGATCACGCTGATCGCCAGCATGAAGAGGCCCCGTACCCTCGGTGTCACCTGCAGGCGGGCGAAGGGCTCGATCACCGTGACCGTCGACATGAATGCGCCGTACAGGTTGAACACGTTGATCGCCACCTGGCCGTAGAGGATGAAGGCGAACAGCGGCAAGGCGGCGCTACCGAACAGCAGGGCGAGGTGACTGCCGACATTATCGGAGAAGCCGTCGATGGCCACGCTCAGGATGGCGCCGAGGATCATCATCCATGCCCCACCGGCCACGGTGCCGGCATAGCTGAACCAGAACACCCGCGACATCGGGGTATTGCCCGGCAGGTAGCGCGAGTAGTCGGCGACATAGGGGGCGTAGGACAACTGCCAGGTCACCGCGATGCTCACCGCCACCATGAACTTCGACAGCGAGAAGCCCGCTGGCGACCACTGTCCATCGGGAATCGGCAGGCCCAGGGCTAGCGCGGTGGCGACCAGGAAGACCAGCACTGATAGCAGTGACAACACCTTCTGCAAGCGATGGATCAGCCGATAGCCATAAAGCGCCACTACGAAGCACAGCGCCCCGATCAGGTAGATGTTGGCGTCGCCGCCCAGCGGACTCACCGACTCGATGGCCTGGGCCGCCAGCAGGGTATTGCTGACGAAGAAGCCGAGGTAGATGAGCATCACGAACAGCAATGGCAGCACGGCACCGATCACGCCGAACTGGGCGCGGCTCTGGATCATCTGCGGGATGCCCAGCTTCGGCCCCTGGGCCGAATGCGAGGCCATGAAGATGGCGCCGATCAGTGAGCCGAGGATGATCGCCACGGCGCTCCAGAACAGGTTCAGGCCGATGACCACCGGCAGCACGCCAGAGGCGATGGTGGTGATGTTCATGTTGGCGCCGAACCAGATTGTGAACAGCGAGCCTGGCTTGCCGTGGCGCTCGTTCTCGGGGATGAAATCGATGCTTCTTCTCTCAACGTGCATGGCGATCACTCCTGTTCACGGCGCGGCAGGCCGAGTTCGGTCTGCAGGCGGGCGATGGTGGCGACGAACTGATCGGGGCGATGGGCGAACTGGTCCGGCTCGGTGGGGCGGCAGGAGTGGTGCGCTTGCGCGTTCAGTGCCTTCAGGAACTGCTCGGTGGAGAAGAGTTCGATGGCGTAGACCCAGTTGGCCATGATCAGCAGGGCGGCGTTGTGGGCGGCTTCCGTGGTGCTGGTGCAGGCGTCGGCGATGAGGTCGACGCCGTAACCCAGGGCGAAGGCGTCGAGTGCCGTGGCCAGCACGCAGGCGTCGGTGAGCACGCCGCTGATTGCCAGTCGGCGCACGCCTAGTTGGCGCAACTGCTGGTCAAGGTCGGTGCGGTGGAAGGCGCTGTAGCGCGGTTTATCGATCACCCGTTCGCCCGGTACGGGTGCCAGGCGCTCGATGATTTCCACCTGCTGGGTGCCGGCGCGGTAGCTGAGCGGGCGCCCGGTGGCATCCAGTGGTTCGCCCGGCGGCAGGTCGCTGCCGTCCGCCGCGTTGATGTGGCGGGTGTAGATGACAGGCGTGCCTGCACGCCGGGACGCGTCCAGCAAGCGGCCGGTGTTGTGGATAACTTGATCGAAGCCATGCAGGGGGAAACCATCCTCCTGCTGCATGTCGATGACGAGGAAAGCTCTGTCTGTGTTCATGAGCAACTCTTGTTGTTGTTTGGCCATGAGTGCGCGGCAACAGGCAGCATCGGCCGGGCGCACGAAGGCACCATGGCGCGACGACGCGGTGTCGGACGCGGGCGAAAATCAGCGTTGAGAGTTGATCAGCAGACTATCTGCCAGAAGCCGTTCTGCTTGGCGGTGACGGAGGAGCGCAGGCGCTTGAGGAAGAGATGGGCGGGCGTCCACTTGCCGCGCAGGTAGGCCATGGCGGCCCCGGGCAGTGGCTTGCGGGTGCAGAGGGTGATGCCAGTCTCGTACATGGCGTTCGACCACCTGTGGATGGGTGAAAAGCGGCCGGATCGCCCGACCCGGCCGCTTGCAGCATAAATCAGCGGAACGCCGGCACCACGTGCTTGATGAAGAGTTCCAGGGACTTCTTCTTCTCCGCGTGGGAGAGGCTGTTGTCGGCCCAGAAGCTGAACTCGTCCACGCCCAGTTCCTGGTAGTGACGAATGCGCGTGATCACTTCTTCCGGGGTGCCGATCATGGTGTTCTTGCGGATGTTCTCCAGCTCGAACTCCGGGCGGTCCTTGAACTTCTCTTCCGGGCTCGGCGGCAGGATGCCGTTGACCGGGGTCTGCTTGTTGCCGAACCAGGCATCGAAGGTGCGATAGAAGCGCGAGATGGCCTTGGCGCCGACTTTCCAGCCTTCGGGGTCGTCCGCGCTGTGCACATGGGTGTGACGCAACACCATCAGTTGCGGGCGCGGCACGTCCGGGTTGTTGGCCAGGGCGGCCTCGAACTTGTTCTTCAAGTCCACCACTTCCTCGTCACCCTTCATCAGCGGGGTGACCATCACGTTGCAGCCGTTGGCCACGGCGAAGTTGTGGGAGTCCGGGTCGCGGGCGGCGATCCAGATCGGCGGGTTGGGCTTCTGGATCGGGCGCGGCGAAGAGGTGGAGGTGGGGAACTTCCAGATTTCGCCGTCATGGGCGACATCGCCCTGCCACAGGGCCTTCACCACCGGAACCATTTCACGCAGGGCCTGGCCGCCGCTGGTGGCGGGCATGCCGCCGGCCATGCGGTCGAATTCGTACTGGTAGGCGCCACGGGCGAGCCCGACTTCCATGCGGCCGTTGCTGATCACGTCCAGCAGGGCGCACTCACCGGCAACGCGGATGGGGTGCCAGAAGGGCGCGATGATGGTGCCGGCGCCCAGGCGGATGGTGGTCGTGCGGGCAGCCAGGTAGGAGAGCAGCGGCATGGGGCTCGGCGAGATGGTGTATTCCATCGCATGGTGTTCGCCGATCCAGACAGTACTGAATCCGCCGGCCTCGGCCATCAGCGTCAGCTCGGTCAGATCTTCGAAGAGCTGGCGGTGGCTGATCTGCTCGTCGTAGCGCTCCATGTGCACGAACAAAGAGAATTTCATGTCGCTTACCTCGAACCTTTTTCTGCGTGGCCACGGAGCGGCCGCTGCGGTGGGGTGGCGCCGCCAGAGGCCTTCTGACCCGTTCGGCGGCTTGCTGGATATTGGTATACCATAATACGGAATATCTGCAAGGTCTTTCCGCCAGAACAACCTTGCCGTGGGAATCGCCGAGTGCCCCCAAGCGTTGGGCCTCGTTCCTCGGACCAACCTACGGCAGGACTGTGCCAGAGGCGGGGCGACAGTCACCCCTCTCCTCTTCAGGGAGAGGGGCCGGGGGAGCGGGTTGCCACAGGCTGGCTCGACGCTCGGCTATTTCGCGAATGAATTCGCTCCCACAGGCAAAGGCAGGACTGCGTCCTGCATGGCGAATGAATCGCCCCCCCGATTCGCAGGCAAAAAAAGCCCCCAATCAAGGGGGCGGGAATCAAAGCACACATCAACTTGATGTCAGGCGAAGGCCTGCAGCGCGCCCATCTTGCCGCGGCAGTAGATCATCGGGATCACCTCCTGCTCGGGAACGATGAGGTTCTTCACCGCGCCCACCAGGATGGCGTGGTCGCCGCCTTCGTATTCGCGCCACAGCTCGCACTCGATGATGGCGGTGGCATTGGCCAGGATCGGGTTGCCCAATTCGCTCAGGGTCCAGTCGATGCCCTGGGCCTTGTCTTTGCCTTTCTTCGCGAAGGCGTAGGCCTCGTCGCGCTGGTCGGCGGAAAGCAGGTGGATGGCGAAGCGCTTGCTCTTGATCAGCACCGGGTAGGAATCGGAGCTGTAGTTGGGGCAGAACAGCACCAGGGCCGGGTCCATGGAGAGGGAGCTGAAGGCGCTGGCGGTCAGCCCGACGATCTGCCCGTCGTCATCCAGGGTAGTGATGACGGTGACGCCGGAAGGGAAGGAGCCCATGACTTGTTTGTAGGCATTGGTGTCGATCATTTCGGGGTACCTATCGGGAGCAAGTGGCTGCGACCGGCAGCGCATCTGTGTCTGATGGTATACCGTAATACTTTCAATGCAAGTGGAATTTTTCCTGGGTCTTCGCGTGCCCGACGAACGTTGCAAGGTGCGCTGTAAGCCAATGAATACGGGGCATTGGCAAGATGTGGTGGATCGATTCAGCTGCTCAGAAGCGTCCTTTCAGTACAGTTTGACGTCCAAAAAAGCCTTGTCTGAGTCTTGGAATACCATAATATGGTCTTCGCTTTCGGGTGGCCGCCACTGTCGTCACAACTCCCGATTGCGCCCCTTCGTGGCTTTTCTACAAAGACAATAAGCAAGGCAAGACGATGTCCGAGAATTCCCAGCAGACGCTGATCGAGAACCATACCGTCGACTATGTGCCGCCCGCCGAGCGTCACGGCAAGGCCCGTGACCTGTTCACGCTCTGGTTCAGCACCAATATCGCTCCACTGCCGATCGTCACCGGGGCCATGGTGGTCCAGGTGTTCCACCTCGACCTGCTCTGGGGCCTGCTGGCCATCGTGCTGGGTCACATGATCGGTGGTGTCTTCATTGCATTGGCTTCCGCCCAGGGGCCGCAGATGGGCATCCCGCAGATGGTCCAGAGTCGTGGCCAGTTCGGTCGCTACGGGGCGCTACTGATCGTGCTGTTCGCGGCGGTCATCTATGTCGGCTTCTTCATTTCCAACATCGTCCTGGCGGGTGAGTCCATCCACGGCATTGCCCCCTCCGTGCCGTTGCCAGCCGCGATCATCATCGGCGCCATCAGCGCCACCGCCATTGGCGTGATCGGCTATCGCTTCATCCACACCCTGAACCGCATCGGCACCTGGGTGATGGGCGGCGCGTTGCTGGCCGGCTTCATCACCATCTTCTGCAGCGAGCTGCCGGCCGACTTCTTCAGCCGCGGCGGCTACAACCTGTCGGGCTTCCTGGCCACCATCTGCCTGGGGATCATCTGGCAGCTGAGCTTCTCGCCGTACGTCTCCGATTACTCGCGTTACCTGCCGGCCAGCATCGGCATCGGCAAGCCGTTCTGGGCCACTTATTTCGGCGCGTGCCTGGGCACCATCCTGTCCTTCAGCTTCGGTGCGGTGGCCGTGCTGGCGACGCCCGAGGGAACCGAAGCCATGGCGGCGGTGAAGCAGGCCACCGGTGTGCTCGGTCCGGTGCTGATGGTGCTGTTCCTGCTCAACATCATCAGCCACAACGCCCTCAACCTGTACGGCGCGGTGCTGTCCATCGTCACCTCGATCCAGACCTTCGCCGGCAACTGGACGCCAAGTATCCGCGTGCGGGTAATCCTGTCCGCCGTGGTACTGGCCGGCTGCTGCGTCATGGCGCTGGGCGCCTCGGCCAACTTCATCTCCCACTTCATCGGCCTGATCCTGGCGCTGCTGCTGGTCCTGGTGCCGTGGGCCACCATCAATCTGGTGGACTTCTATCTGATCAAGCGCGGGCGCTACGACATTGCGTCGATCTTCCGGGCCGATGGCGGCATTTACGGTCGCTTCAACCCGCACGCCATCACCGCCTACTTCATCGGCATCCTGGTGCAACTGCCATTCGCCAACACTGCGCTCTATGCCGGGCCCTATGCCAACTACATCGAGGGCGTGGACCTCTCCTGGCTGGCCGGTTTGCTGGTGACCGCGCCGCTATACTACTGCCTGGCCACCCGCAGCAAAGCAGAACCGACTGCAGACCTCAGCCTGGCCGAATGATCGCTTGAGGTAGCCCTTCAGCAACGCCCCAACCTGCCCGGCAGGTCGGGGCGTTGTGCTTTCCGGGGAGCTGCCGAGGGAGATCGAACAGACGCCCCTGCAAGTCGCCAGCCGTCAGCTAGCTTTTACTGATCATGTCCACAACAACGGAGAAGGTCATGGCGAAGGGCAAGAAGAAGGCGTCCGGAAAAGAAGCGGCGGAACAGGAAAGTCTGGGGCGCAAGGAGTACGAGAGCGAGCTCAAGCGCCTGCATGTGGAACTGGTGAAGCTCCAGCAGTGGGTGGTGGACCAGGGACTGAAGGTGTGCATTGTCTTCGAAGGGCGCGACGGCGCCGGCAAGGGCGGGACGATCAAGGCCATCACCGAACGGGTCAGCCCTCGGGTGTTTCGTGTAGTAGCGCTACCGGCGCCGACCGAGCGGGAAAAATCCCAGATGTACATACAGCGCTATCTGGCGCATATGCCGGCGGCCGGTGAAATCGTGATCTTCGACCGCAGCTGGTACAACCGCGCCGGTGTCGAGCGGGTCATGGGCTTCTGCACCGAGGAGCAAACCCACAAGTTCCTCACGGTCACGCCGCTGTTCGAGAAGATGATGGTCGAGTCCGGAATCATCCTGATCAAGTATTGGCTCGAGGTGAGTGCCGAGGAACAGACCCGCCGGCTCAAGGACCGCATCGACGACGGGCGCAAGGTCTGGAAGCTGTCGCCCATGGACCTCAAGTCATACGCTCGCTGGGACGACTACACCCGTGCCCGCGACGACATGTTCGCCGCCACCGACTCTTCGTGGGCGCCCTGGTACATGGCCAATTCGGAAGACAAGCGGCGCGTACGGCTGAACATCATCAACCACCTGGTCAAGCAGATCCCCTACAAGGACCTGACCCGCGACCAGAAGGTGGAGTTGCCCAAACGCGGCAAGCTGGGCAAGTACAAGGCCGCGCCTTATCCATTCCGGTTGGTCGACGAGGTGTTCTGATTCCGCCGCCCTGGGCGGCGAAGGCGGTGTGTCATGAGGTCGATGCGTTGCCTGCTGTTGCTGGTGTTGGCCGTGTTGATGCTGGCGCGGGGAGCCTGGGCTGAGGAGCTCCCTAGCGCGGAGCTGAGCAAGGCCGAGGAGGCGGAGGTCGATGCCTTGGTGCTTCCTTTGCCCAAGGCCTGGAAAGGGGACTTCGAGGGCATGCGCGAGCGACGCCTGGTGCGCATCCTGGTGCCCTACAGCAAGACCTTCTTCGCCGTGGATCGGGGACGCCAGCGGGGCATCGCCTACGAGATCGGCAAGGCGCTGGAGGCCTGGCTGAACAAGAAACACCCCAACAAGAACAAGTCCTTGCAGTGGCGTGTCGCGTTCATTCCGGTCGGTCGCGGCGAACTGCTTTCCAAACTCGTCGAAGGGGAGGGCGACATTGCCGCTGGCGGTCTGTCGATCACCGACAAACGCCAGCAACTGGTGGACTTCACCGCCCCCTTCGCCAGTGGCGTGCGTGAAGTGGTGGTCACCGGGCCGAAGAGCGTGAAGATCGAGACGCTGGATGACCTCGCGGGCAAGGAGGTGATGGTGCGGCCATCCAGCAGTTACTACGAGCACCTGATCGAACTCAATGCCAGTTTCCGGGAAAAGGGACTGGAGCCCATCGTGATCAAGCCGGCGGACGAGAACCTGGAATCCGAGGACCTGCTGGAGATGGTCAACGCCGGCCTGATCAACGCGGTAGTGGTAGACCGCTACATCGCCGAGACCTGGAAGAGCGTGCTCGTCGACCTGGATATCCATGTGGACATGCCCGTCCGTGACGATATCCAGCTCGCCTGGGCCATCCGCAATGAGAGCCCACAGCTCCTCAAGGTGCTGGACGGGTTCGTCAAGACTCACAAGCTGGGGACCACCTTCGGCAACAGCCTGCGCAACAAGTACGTGAAGAACAGCAAGGAGCTGTTCGATGCCACCGATGAGGAGGAGTTGAAGCGCTTTGCCGCGCTGGTTGGCATTTTCGAGAAGCACGCCGGGACCTACGACTTCGATTACCTGATGTTGATGGCCCAGGGTTATCAGGAATCCCAGCTCAACCAGAGCGCCCGCAGTCATCGTGGAGCGGTCGGGGTGATGCAGTTGCTGCCCAGCACGGCAGCCGATCCCAGTGTGGGAATAGCGGAGATCGACAAGGACGCCGACCGCAATATCGAGGCGGGCAGCAAGTACATGCGGTTGCTGGCCGACAAGTACCTGAACGACCCCGAGCTGACCCCGGTGAACCGCACCTTGATGGCCTTCGCTGCCTATAACGCGGGGCCGGGCAACCTGCGCAAGTTCCGGCGGCTGGCGGAGAAGTCGGGGCTGGACAAGAACGTCTGGTTCGGCAACGTCGAACACGCCGCCGCGCGCCTGGTGGGGCGCGAGACGGTCGACTACGTCGGCAACATCTACAAGTACTACGTGGCCTACAAGCTGGCGCGGGACAAGGAGATGGCGAAGGCCCGGAAGTCCTGACTCAGATGGTCACGGCGGTGCCGCTGATGCTCACCATCAGCATGCTGCCGTTCTGGCCGACCACCTCGTAGTCGATATCGATGCCGACCACTGCGTTGGCACCGAGCTTCTCGGCACGCTCGGACAATTCCTCGAAGGCGATTTCACGGGCTTTGGCCAGTTCCTTCTCATAGGCGCCGGAGCGGCCGCCGATGATGTCGCGGATTCCGGCGAACAGGTCACGGAACACGTTGGCGCCGAGAATGGCTTCGCCGACCACGATGCCTTTGTACTCACGAATGGCCCGGCCTTCGAGGGTGGGGGTGGTGGAGAGGATCATGTGGCACTCCTTGACTGGTTTGAAGTGCGTTCAGTGTAGGGGGTGATTTCGACTGGAACTGTGTAGGAGCGAGCTTGCTCGCGAAAGATCGAGCGCACGATGTTCGCGAGCAAGCTCGCTCCTACAAGTCGAATTCCAGCCAATGAAAAAGGGCGGGCACCCCGTTCGGGATGCCCGCCCTTGTTCGTTGCGCGACTCAGACCAGGGTCAGGGTCACGTCGATGTTGCCGCGGGTGGCGTTGGAGTAGGGGCACACGATGTGGGCCTTGTCCACGATGGCGCGGGCTTCTTCACGGTCCAGGCCAGGGATGTCGATGCGCAGCTCCACCTCGATGCCGAAGCCGGTGGGGATGGCGCCGATGCCCACGATGCCTTCGATGGAGGTATCGGCCGGCAGCTTGTGCTTGTCGCGGGCAGCGACGAATTTCAGAGCGCCGAGGAAGCAGGCCGAGTAGCCGGCTGCGAACAGTTGTTCGGGGTTGGTGCCTTCGCCGCCGGCACCGCCCAGCTCGCGCGGGGTGGTCAGGCTGACGTCGAGTACGCCGTCGGAGGAGATGGCGCGGCCGTCACGGCCGCCAGTGGCTTCTGCGTAGGCGCGGTACAGAACGTTTTCGATGCTCATGATGGTTTCCTTTTCAGTCGGTATGGATTGCGTGGTGTGCGTGGGTGGTCGGGTTATCTGGATCAGCCGTCGTGGTTGATCAGCCATTCCGGGTACAGCGCGCCGCTGCGGCGGCTGTCCGGCTTGCCGGTGTCGGCGAAGCTGGCGGAGGAGAACGCGAGGACGGCGGTGAAGGTGATCAGGGCTTTCATGGCGATTCTCCTTGGTTGTTTGTTCGTTAATGTTTTGCGTACTAAGTTGTTTGGTGAGGCAGAAGTTAAGGCTGATTTATTTTGCGCGCAAGATATTTTTTAGAGCATTTCGCGCTAATGCCATTCCGTGGTGGGTATAAGCGTCTGGAATGCGCCTTGGGTGAGATAGGGGGGCCCAAGAGGCCGGGTTATGCTGCGTGCCGCCTTCCCGTCTGGTGGTCTATATGAATGGCAGCGGCCCTCCATGGGCTTTGTCGTTGTAACAACAAGATTTTTGGCGCTTCTTAATGAAATATGAGCGGCGATAAACGTATTGTGGTTTCTATAAATACAAACTCGCCTGCTACCTGGAGTTGAATCCATGCATCCCCGCGTACTTGAGGTAACCCGGCGCCTGGTGGAGCGCAGTCGCGCAACCCGCGAGCGCTACCTGGCGATGATCCAGAAGGCGGCCAGCGATGGTCCGCAGCGCGGCAAGCTGCAGTGCGCCAACTTCGCCCATGGAGTGGCTGGCTGCGGCGGCAGCGACAAGCAGCGCCTGCGCCTGATGGAATCGGCCAACGTGGCGATCGTCACCGCCTACAACGACATGCTCTCGGCCCACCAGCCCTATGAGGACTACCCGGAAAAAATCCGCCAGGCCCTGCGTGATATCGGTTCGGTAGGGCAGGTGGCCGGTGGGGTTCCGGCGATGTGCGACGGGGTCACCCAGGGCGAGCCGGGCATGGAGCTGGGCATCGCCAGTCGCGAGGTGATCGCCATGTCCACCGCTGTGGCGCTGTCTCACAACATGTTCGACGCGGCGCTGTTCCTCGGTATCTGCGACAAGATCGTTCCTGGCCTGATGATGGGCGCGCTGCGCTTCGGCCATCTGCCGTCGATCTTCGTCCCCGCCGGCCCGATGCCGTCAGGCCTCTCCAACAAGGAGAAGGCCGAGGTGCGCCAGCGCTACGCCGAAGGCAAGGCCAGCCGCGACGAACTGCTGGAATCGGAAATGCGCGCCTACCACAGCCCCGGCACCTGCACCTTCTACGGCACCGCCAATACCAACCAGATGCTTATGGAAGTGATGGGCGTGCACCTGCCAGGCGCATCCTTCGTCAATCCGAATACGCCGTTGCGCGAGGCCCTGACCGTGGAAGCGGCGCGCCAGGTGACGCGCCTGACGAAGCAAGGCGGGCAGTTCATGCCCATCGGCGAGATCGTCGACGAGCGCGTGCTGATCAACGCCATCGTGGCCCTGCACGCCACCGGCGGTTCCACCAACCACACCCTGCACATTCCGGCCATTGCCCAGGCCGCCGGCATCCAGCTGACCTGGCAGGACATGGCTGAGCTTTCCGAGGTGGTGCCGACCCTGGCCCACGTCTATCCGAACGGCAAGGCCGATATCAATCACTTCCACGCGGCGGGCGGCGTGGCCTTCCTGGTGCGCGAATTGCTCGATGCCGGCCTGCTCCATGAAGACGTCAACACCGTCGCGGGCCCCGGTCTGCGTCGCTACACCCAGGAGCCTTTCCTCGAGGAGGGGGAACTGGTCTGGCGCGAAGGTTCGGGCAAGAGTCTGGATGACAACATCCTGCGCCCGGTGGCGCGCCCGTTCTCGCCGGAGGGTGGGCTGCGGGTCATGGAAGGCAACCTGGGGCGCGGCGTGATGAAGGTTTCCGCCGTGGCCCCCGAACACCAGGTGGTGGAGGCCCCGGCGCGGGTCTTCCACGACCAGCAGGCGCTTGCCAGCGCCTTCAAGGCAGGCGAGCTGGACCGCGACCTGGTGGCGGTGATGCGCTTCCAGGGGCCGCGCAGCAACGGCATGCCCGAGTTGCACAAGATGACGCCCTTTCTCGGCGTGCTGCAGGACCGTGGCTACAAGGTGGCCCTGGTCACTGACGGACGCATGTCCGGCGCCTCGGGCAAGATTCCCGCCGCCATCCACGTCTGCCCGGAGGCTTTCGACGGCGGCCCGCTGGCACGTGTGCGCGATGGTGATCGGATACGCGTGGATGGCACCACTGGAACCCTGGAAGTGCTAGTGGACGCCGCCGAGTTCGCATCACGCGAGCTGGCGCCGTGGGACCTGGAACCGAACATCGGCACCGGACGCGAACTCTTTGCCTTCATGCGCGAATCCTTCAGCACGGCGGAGCAGGGCGCCAGCGCCTTCACCCGCAATCTGGAAAGCCTCAAGTGAACCTGGCGCTGGTGGGCGACATCGGCGGCACCAATGCCCGCTTTGCCCTGTGGCGTGAGCAGAAGCTGGAGTCGGTGCGCGTGCTCGCCACGGCCGACTTCGCCGGGCCGGAAGAGGCCATCAGGCATTACCTTGCCGGCCTTGGATGTGGGCCGGGCGATATCGGCACCCTGTGCCTGGCTGTGGCCGGGCCGGTGGATGGCGAGCAGTTTTGCTTCACCAACAATCACTGGAAGCTCGACCGCTCTGCGCTCTGTCGGACGTTGCGGGTGGACGAGCTGTTGCTGATCAACGATTTCTCCGCCATGGCACTGGGCATGACCCGCCTGCACGCGCACGAAAAGCTGCAGGTCTGCCCGGGAGTCGCCGACCCGGATTCCCCGGCAGTGGTGATTGGCCCTGGAACCGGACTTGGCGTCGGTATCTTGCTGCCGCTGGGTGAGGGGCGCTGGAAGGCGTTGCCGGGGGAGGGTGGCCATGTCGACCTGCCCATCGGCAATTTGCGCGAGGCAACCCTGTGGCAGCAGCTGCGTGACCAGCTCGGTCACGTCAGTGCGGAAAGCGTGCTCAGTGGCAATGGCCTGCTACAGCTCTATCGAGCCGTCTGCGCAGTGGATGGCCATGCGTCCCGTCTGGCTTCACCCGCCGAAGTGAGCGCGGCGGCATTGGCGGGGGAGCCAATCGCTGAAGACGTGCTGGAGCTGTTCTGCAGTTGGCTAGGCCGGGTTGCCGGCAACATCGTGCTGACCCTTGGCGGCCGTGGTGGCGTCTACATCGTCGGCGGCATGGTCCCGCGCTTCGCCGCGTTCTTCCAGCAGAGCGGCTTCGCGCGCGCCTTCGCCGACAAGGGCCGAATGAGCGGTTACGTCGAAGGCATTCCGGTGTGGCTGGTGACCGCCGAACATCCCGGTTTGGAAGGGGCGGGCGTCGCCCACCAGCAGAGATCGTGATGTTCCCTGGTAGGTTGGGCTTCGCTTAGCTCAGCCTCAACCTACGGACGGTTCGTCATCCGCCGGGTAGCGGCTGGCGTTGAGGCTTTCCTTGATCTTGCGCAGATGCGGCTGGAAGTCGACGCCACGGCGCAAGGTCATGCCGGTGGCGAGGACGTCGAGCACGGTGAGCTGGATGATGCGCGAGGTCATCGGCATGTAGATGTCGGTGTCTTCCGGCAGCGGGATGTTCAGGCTCAAGGTACAGGCCCTGGCCAGCGGCGAGCCGGCTGCGGTGAGGCCGAGTACCGAGGCGCCGTTCTGCCGGGCCAGGCGCGCGACTTCCACTAGCTCGCGGGTGCGGCCGGTGTAGGAAATGATCACGAACAGGTCGCCCGTGTGGGCCACCGAAGCCAGCATGCGCTGCATCAGCACATCGGAATGGGCGGACACGGCGAGGTTGAAGCGGAAGAACTTGTGCTGCGCGTCCAGCGCCACCGAGGACGAGGCGCCGAGGCCGAAGAAGTGGATCTGCCGGGCCTGGATCATCAGGTCCACGGCGCGGCTGATCAGCTGTGCGTCGAGGCTTTGCAGGGCGCTGTCCAGGGAGGCGATGGCACTGCCGAAGATCTTTCGCGTGTAGGCCTCGGGGCCGTCGTCGGCGGCGACCGCCTGGCTCACGTAGGCGGCACCGCTGGCCAGGCTCTGGGCCAGCTGCATCTTCAGTTCCGGATAGCCGTTGACGCCGAACGAGCGGCAGAAGCGGTTCACCGTGGGCTCACTGACCTTGGCCGACTGGGCCAGCGCCGCGATGCTGTAGCGCGTGGCCTGTTGCGGGTCGCGGAGGATGACTTCAGCGACCTTGCGCTCGGCCTTGTTGAGTTCGTCGAGGCGATTCTGGATCTGCTCCAGCAGGTTGTGCACGCGGTCCATTGGGTTTCCTGGAAAGGGGCCTGCAATCGGTGGCCTATCGTACTGAGCGTGCCCAGGGGGAGCCACCGCAATCTCGGATGTCGATAAATGTAGTTTTATTACTACATTTTGTCTTGCTGCGAGGCAGGGCTGGGTGTATTCATAGGCTCATGTTTGATAGAAGAACAAATATCATGGCCTCACAACCTGTCGAACCCTGCACCCTGGCCTTGTTCGGCGGCCTGGGTGACCTGGCACTGCGCAAGCTGTTCCCCGCGCTCTATCAACTGGATCGCGCCGGCCTGCTGCCGGCCGATACGCGCATCCTCGCGCTGGGGCGGGACAGTGGCGATCCGGCCCTGCACATCGCCGCCATCGACGAGCAATTGCGCCAGCGCGTCCCGGCCGGTGACCTGGAACAGGAAGCCCTGCGGCGCTTCTTCGCGCGCCTCGACTACCTGTCCATGAACTTCTTCGACGCCGAGGCCTACCCGAAGCTGGCCGAGCGCATCGGCCCGGTGCCCCAGTTGATCGCGTATTTCGCCACGCCAGCCTCGGTGTATGGCGCCATCTGCGCCGGCCTGGCCGCCGCAGGGCTGGCCGAACGCACCCGCGTCGTGCTGGAGAAACCCATCGGCCACGACCTGGAGTCGTCGCGGGTGGTGAACAACGCCGTGGCGGCGCACTTCCCGGAAGACCGCACCTACCGGATCGACCACTACCTGGGCAAGGAGACGGTGCAGAACCTCATCGCCCTGCGCTTCGCCAACAGCCTGTTCGAGACCCAATGGAACCAGCACCACATCTCCCACGTGGAGATCACCGTGGCCGAGCAGGTGGGCATCGAGGGGCGCTGGGGCTATTTCGATGAAGCCGGGCAACTGCGCGACATGATCCAGAACCACCTGCTGCAGCTGCTCTGCCTGATCGCCATGGACCCGCCCAGTGATCTCTCCGCCGACAGCATCCGCGATGAAAAGGTGAAGGTGCTCAAGGCGCTGGCGCCCATCGGCGTCGAACAACTCAGTCAGCAGGTCGTGCGCGGCCAGTACGTGGCTGGAAACATCCTCGGCAAGCCGGTCCCCGGCTACCTGGAGGAGGACAACGCCAACACCCACAGCGACACCGAAACCTTCGTCGCCCTGCGTGCGGAAATCCGTAACTGGCGCTGGTCCGGCGTGCCCTTCTACCTGCGTACCGGCAAGCGCATGCCGCAGAAGCTTTCGCAGATCGTCATACACTTCAAGGAACCGCCGCACTACATCTTCGCCCCCGAGCAGCGGCCGCTGATCAGCAACCGCCTGGTCATCCGCCTGCAGCCGGACGAGGGCATTTCCCTGCAGGTTATGACCAAGGAACAGGGCCTGGACAAGGGCATGAAGCTGCGTAGCGATCCGCTGCAACTGAGCTTCTCCAACACCTACCGCAGCGCGCGGATTCCGGACGCCTACGAACGGCTGCTGCTGGAAGTGATGAAGGGCAACCAGAACCTCTTCGTGCGCAAGGATGAAATCGAGTACGCCTGGACCTGGTGCGACCGGCTGATCGCCGGCTGGCGGCAGCAGGGCGACGCACCCAAGCCTTACGCGGCGGGAACCTGGGGGCCGGTGGCCTCCATCGCATTGATCACCCGTGAGGGCAGGAGCTGGTATGGCGATCTGTAATCTCGACCTGCCGCCGCAGGTCACCGGGCTCAGTCTCGGCAGCCCGGAACAACTGGCCGGAGAGCTGGCCATCACCGTCGCCAACGCCCTGCGTGATGCCGTCGACACCCGTGGCTCCGCCGTGCTGGTGGTCTCCGGTGGCCGCAGCCCAGTGGCCTTCTTTGAGCGACTTTCCGCAGAGGATCTGGATTGGTCGAAGGTGACCGTCAGCCTCGCCGACGAGCGCTTCGTGCCGGTCAGTCACACCGATAGCAACGAAGGCCTGGTACGTCGCCACCTGTTGCGTGGAGACGCCGCCGATGCGCGGTTGCTCGGTCTTTACCGCAGTGCGCCGACTCTCGATGAGGCGGCGCGCCTGGCCGACGCGGCACTGGCTGAACTGGGCGCCATCGACGTGCTGGTGCTCGGCATGGGCGAGGACGGTCACACCGCATCGCTGTTCCCCGGCAGCCCGACCCTGGAACAGGCGCTGCGCAGCGATTGCCCACAACGTTGCCTGTCGATGCTGGCACCCAGCGTGCCGCGGCAGCGCCTGACGCTGACGCTGCCGCTGCTGCACAGCGCCCACCTGACACTGCTGGCGGTGCAGGGCCAGGCCAAGCTGGCCACTCTGGCTGACGCGCTGGCGGGCGATGACGTGGCGGCAATGCCGATCCGCGCCTTCCTCCGTCGTCCACTGGAAATCCACTGGTGCCCTTGAGCCCGAAGGAACACCCATGACCAGCCCTCCCAGCAATCGGACGACCAGTCGCGAAGCCGTGCCGAACATGGCTGACAAGGCCGCCCTGATCGACATCCTCTGCGGCGCGGCGCGCATCCTCCCGGTGATCACCATCGAACGCGAGCAGGATGTCCTGCCGCTGGCCGATGCCCTGGCCGCCGGTGGCCTGCATACCCTGGAAATCACCCTGCGCTCGGAGCACGGCCTCGCCGCTATCCGCACCCTGCGCGAGCAGCGCCCGGAACTCTGCGTCGGCGCCGGTACCGTGCTGGACGAATGGATGCTCGCCGAGGCCGAGGCCGCCGGCTCGCAGTTCATCGTTACCCCTGGCTGCACCGCGGAGCTGCTGCGTGCGGGTGTCTACAGCCCGTTGCCGCTGTTGCCCGGCATCAGCAGCGCCTCGGAAATCATGCTCGGCTATGCCCTGGGTTACCGCCGCTTCAAGCTGTTCCCGGCAGAAATCTGCGGCGGCGTGAAGGCCCTCAAGGCCTTCGGCGGTCCCTTCCCGGGAATTCGCTTCTGCCCCACCGGCGGCGTGACCCCCGACAACCTGCGCGACTACATGGCACAGCCCAATGTGATGTGCGTGGGCGGCACCTGGATGATGGACAAGGACTGGATCCGCAACGGCGACTGGCAGCGCATCCAGGAAACCACAGCAGCGGCTTTGGAGCTGTTGCACTGAGGTCGGGCCTTGCTCGTTCCGCTTCTGTGTGGGGGCGAATTCATTCGCGAAGGGGCACGTAGTGCCCCCACGAGGCTGAGGGCAGACCTGCGGCCTGCTTAGCGATTGAAATCGCCCCCACAGGATTTCCACCACCCCTCGACACCGAATCCCATGCGGGAACAGATTCCGCCAAACGGTTTGCTGAAACGATTTACCAAGCGACAGAATCAGGCTAAAACCGATCCCCAGTGGTTACGAACCAGAGGAAAGTCCAATGACCGACAACAACAACCTCGATGCCCTGTTCCCCACTGCCGGGCAGATTCCCGAGCGCTACCGTCCCGGTGAGCCCATCGAACAGCGCGAATACCTGGTCAACGGTGAGCTGCTGCGCTGGGACGGCCCGGTGGCCACGGTGCGCAGCCCGATATTCCTGGCTGGCGACAAGGGTGACGAGCAGGTGGTGCTCGGCAGCACGCCGTTGCTGGATGCCGATGCCGCGTTGGCCGCGCTGGAGGCCGCCGTTGCCGCCTACGACCACGGTCAGGGTGCCTGGCCGACCCTGCGCGTGGCTGAACGCATCCAGCATGTGGAGAAGTTCCTCGCCCGCATGCGCGAACAGCGCGAGGCAGTGGTCAGGTTGTTGATGTGGGAGATCGGCAAGAACCTCAAGGATTCCGAGAAGGAGTTCGACCGCACCTGCGACTACATCGTCGATACCATCGAAGCGCTCAAGGAGTTGGATCGACGCTCCAGCCGCTTCGAACTGGAGCAGGGCACCCTCGGTCAGATCCGCCGCGTGCCGCTGGGCGTGGCCCTGTGCATGGGGCCCTACAACTACCCGCTGAACGAGACTTTCACCACGCTGATCCCGGCGTTGATCATGGGCAACACCGTGGTCTTCAAGCCGGCCAAGTTCGGCGTGCTGCTGATCCGTCCGTTGCTGGAGGCCTTCCGCGACAGCTTCCCGGCGGGCGTCATCAACATCATCTACGGCCGTGGCCGCGAGACGGTTAGCGCCATCATGGCCAGCGGCAAGGTGGATGTGTTCGCCTTCATCGGCACCCACTCTGGCGCCGCCGACCTGAAGAAGCTGCACCCGCGCCCACACCGCCTGCGCGCGGCGCTGGGCCTGGACGCCAAGAACCCCGGCATCGTCCTGCCGCAGGTGGACCTGGACAACGCGGTGAGCGAAGCCATCACCGGCGCGCTGTCCTTCAACGGCCAGCGCTGCACCGCGCTGAAGATCCTCTTCGTCCATGAAGACGTGCTCGAACCCTTCCTCGACAAGTTCTGCGCCCGGCTCGCTGCACTCAAGCCCGGTATGCCCTGGGACGACGGCGTGGCCCTTACGCCCCTACCCGAGCCGGGCAAGGTCGATTACCTCAATGCGCTGCTGGAGGACGCCGTTGCCAAGGGCGCGAGGGTGGTCAATCCAGGTGGCGGCAGTCACCGGCAGAGCTTTTTCTATCCCGCCGTGCTGAGCCCGGTAAGCCCGGACATGCGCCTCTACAACGAAGAACAGTTCGGCCCGCTGATCCCGGTGGTGCCGTATCGCGAGGTGGAGGAGGTGATCGACTACGTGCTGCATTCCGACTACGGCCAGCAGCTCAGCCTGTTCGGCAACGACTCGGCCCAGGTCGGCCGGCTGGTGGATGCCTTCGCCAACCAGGTGGGGCGGATCAACATCAACGCCCAGTGCCAGCGCGGCCCGGACACCTTCCCCTTCAACGGCCGCAAGAACTCGGCCGAAGGCACGCTGTCGGTACATGACGCCCTGCGCGTGTTCTCCATCCGCACCCTGGTGGCGACCAAATTCCAGGAAGACAACAAGGCGCTGGTCAGCGAGATCATCCGCAACCGCGAGTCGAACTTCCTGACCACGGATTACATTTTCTGAGGACTCGCGCAGGTACTCCCTTTCCTTGTGGGGGCGAATTCATTCGCTATGCAGACCGAAGGTCTGCCCCAGGGGCACTTCGTGCCCCTTAGCGAATGAATTCGCCCCCACAGAAAAGCCATAGCCCCGCTGCCTAGAACGGAGATCCCAATGCCCCGCCCCATCAGCCGCGACACCCGGCTCTGCATGTCCCTGTCCGGCCGCCCCGGCAATTTCGGCACGCGCTTTCACAACTACCTCTACGAAGTCCTGGACCTGGACTTCGTCTACAAGGCCTTCACCACCACCGACTTGCCGGCGGCCATCGGCGGCATTCGCGCCCTGGGCATTCGCGGTTGTGCGGTGTCCATGCCGTTCAAGGAGGCCTGCATTCCATTGCTGGATGAGCTGGACGCCTCGGCTTCGGCCATCGACTCGGTCAACACCATCGTCGCCGACAACGGCCGGCTGAAGGGCTACAACACCGACTACAGCGCCGTGGCCAGCCTGCTGGCGAGCCACGCAGTGCCGAGCGACATCCGCTTTGCCGTGCGGGGCAGCGGCGGCATGGCCAAGGCCGTGGCCAGCGCCTTTCGCGACAGTGGTTTCCGCCACGGCACGATAGTCGCTCGCAACCCGGAAACCGGTCCGGCGCTGGCTCGTGGCTGTGGATATCTGTGGCGGGCGGAGCTGGGCGACGAGAAGCCGCAGATGTTGGTCAACGTCACCCCACTGGGCATGGAAGGCGGCCCGGAAGCTGACACCCTGGCCTTCACCCGCGAGCAGGTGGAAGCGGCCGATTGGGTTTTCGATGTGGTGGCGCTGCCGGTGGAAACCCCACTGATCCGCCTCGCCCGCGCGCTGGGCAAGCCGGTGATCACTGGCGCTGAAGTCATCGTGCTACAGGCCGTGGAGCAGTTTGTGCTCTACACCGGCGTGCGGCCCGAGGCGGAGTTGATCGAGAAGGCGGCAGAGTTTGCGCGGTGGTAGCGGGCCGAAGCTTTTGTAGGTTGGGCAGAGCGCAGCGAAGCCCAACAATACCAGCTCACATGACGTCCTCTACGTTTCGTTTTTAGACGTGAGTTCGAGGAAAAAGCATCTCTCGATGCAGTCGCCTTATAAGAGATGGATGGAAAAGCGAGGCCAGGCGAGCCTGGCCTCAGTGTTGCTTTAGAACGCAAAACTCATGGAGGCGTAAGCGGTTCTCGCATTGGCGTCATTGCGTAAGGTGTAGCTGTATCCGGTACCCAAGGTCAGCGCACCGCTCTGGTAGCGTAATCCAAGCGTTCCTTCATAACTGTCCCGCCCAGGGACCACACCACGAGTCGCGAAGTTGGTCCCGCCATTCAGGAATGTGCTGGTGACACTGGTGCGGTCACCGACATTGTCGTACCACCCCATAAGGGTTGCCTCTGGCAGCAAGGTACCTGGGCCTGCCGCGTAGCGGCCCGTCAGCTTCAGTCCGGCTCCTAGTTCACCACTCTGATAGCGAGTTGAGTTCACTCGCAATGCGGCCGAGCTGCCTTTCTCCGAGTAGCCGTCCAGCCGCACTTCCGAATACCGAGCGGCCACGCGAGGTTCCAACGTCATGCTGTCCTGCATGGGGAATCGATAGCCTGCCAGGAGGGTCGCGCCAAATTCGCGGCCGTCACCTTCACCTTTGGCCCGGGTGCCAGCGATATAGCGACGGTGATCGTTTTCGAGCCAGCCGAGGGTCAGGTCGCCGGAGACGAAGAAGCGGCCCCAGTGGTGATTACCAAAAAGTCCAAAGAGATGTCCGCGGCTATCCAGCTTGTTTCCGTTGTGGCTGGAGGCATCGCCGCGGTAGTGACCGTAGGCCAGGCCAGCAATGCCGTTGCTGCCGATGCCCCAGTCGATGCCGACTGCAATCCCGCGATTGTCCAGGTCAAAGCCGCGGACGCCCTGGCGGGTGCCACTTTTCAGCTTGCTGCCGATCACCTGGACCCAGGGCTGGACGCCTTCCCTGACGAGGCTGCTGTCCGGGCGGTCGAGAAGGGAGGCTTCGAAGCGACGCAACCCATCCAGAGCGCCCAGAGGCGCGACGCCGTTGGCCTCAGGCGAGAGCTGCTCGGCGATGCGCGTGGTCTGCAATGTGTCGCTGTTGGCCAGGGCCTGGAATACCGGGTCATTCGAATCGAGCTGACCCAGTTGAGTTGAAAAGGCCAGCATGGCGTTCTGGGCATTAAGAGAGGCGCCAGAGTAGGCCACCAAGTCGGCCGCGGCCTGGCCCTGTAGCGGGGCCACCTCAGCGCTGAGGATGCCATTGTCCAGGCTGTAGCGGTTGATCTGCAGCAGGCCTGAGGTACTGACAACCTGGAAATCCTCGGAAGTCAGCGAAGTGTCTTCAGTGTCCAGCGGCGAGGCGCCCAGGTGGTACCAATTGCTGGCTTGGACGAGTTGATAGCGCTGTGTGTCTGCCAAACTGAAGTCATTGGGCGTTGGGGTAACGAGCACGCTGGCACCCGCGCCGGCGTAGACGCTTCCCTGCACATCGAGATAGGGGCGAGCGGTATCTGTGCTGGTATTGAGCATCAGCTCCAGTTGACCGGCTTCTTCGATGTAGAGGCTTCCAGTAAGGGTTCCGTGGGGGCGAGTCAGAGTCAGCTTGCCGTCGATTATGTTGAGAAAGTTCGTATCGATTCGGGATGCGTCCAGTGTGCTGTTTCCATAGACCCGGACAGCTCGCAAGTGATCTAGGTCGCCATGTACCGAACCGCCGATAAGGTCCAGTTGTTGAGTACCAGTGCCCCTGAAGGCCACGGGAGCTTCGATCATGCCCTCGTGTTGCACTGTGGTGGCGAAGAGATCCGTCATTTCCACAGCGACGTTGTCGGAGCGGATCGTGCCGAAGTTGTTCAGTACTGCGCCGTTATCGATTCGGACCGCGATGGCACCCGCGCCGGTGGCGTCTGTGGCGCTGATGGTCCCCGTGTTGTCGATGCGTTGATTCTCCAGAATTACATCGTCCCAGACATGCAAACCAATCGAGTTGGAGCCGCTCGCTTGGATCAGTCCGCTGTTGCTGAGGCTACCGAGGCGGGAGTTAATGATTTCGATCGTCGCTGTATCAGGGCCGCTCGCGCTGATGGTCCCTTCGTTTGTGAATCCGCCCAGGATATTGGAGACGTACACCGAGACAGCGGGTAGGTCAGGGTAGCGCTGGTTGCTCTGCTCGATCAGGCCCTTGTTGATGAATTGACCATCCACCTGCGCAAGGGAAACCGACACATTGGCGTCGTCGATGTTCGAGGTGATCAGGCTGGCGTTGTTGACGACGTTACCGCCGACGTGACTGCCGCGTTCAAGGAACAGAGTTCCATCAAGAATCTTCGAGTGGCTGCCATCCAGAAACATATCTGCGTCGTTGACCAGGTTCCCCGCGACCGAGCCATAGAGGACGGTGGCGGCGTCTGCGTTCGACGTGATGGAGCCCACTAGTCGCAGGTCTCCGTCATAGTGTTGGGTCAGGACGTTGAATTTGGAATTGCTGATATCCAGCACCGTCGATGCCTGAACAGCAGTGGGCAACAGGGCAGTGGCAATGGCTATCGCCAGGTAGTGTTGGGTAAATCTGTCGGGCATTTGAGCCTCCTTGCGAACGAACGGTGGTGTCGAACGCCGGGGAGGCTAGTGATCTTGCGAGGGGGCGGCCTAGAGGCCGGTGAGGGGGCTGATGCAAAAAGGACGGTTCCCAACAGGAGGCGTCCTTTTTCTCAGAATCCGGTCATGAAGGGCTGACAGAGATTGGGCAGCGGCCTACAAGCTAGGGTCGGACGCCCAATCCCGGCTCAACCCTCCGGCAGATTCGCGTAGATCTTTTCCAGCGTGCCGTTGAGCTTGGCGATCTGGGCTTCGGTGAGGTCCTTGAAGCTGTTGGTGAAGATGTGCGCGGTGTTCACCTGGATCTCTTCCACCATGTGCCGGCCCTTTTCGGTGATGGTCACCTGGGTGACGCGGCCGTCGTTGCTGCAGGGGGCGGTGTCCACCAGGCCGTCATCCTTCATGCGGTAGACAATCTTGGTGACGGTGGAGAGCTTGGCGATGGCGTGCTCGGAGATCTCCGAGATGCTCGACTGGCCGTTCTCCTTGAGGATGAAGAGGATGCGCCAGCGCGGGATGTCCAGGTCGATCTTCTTCAGGGTCTTTTCCATGGCCATGTTGTAGCGGCCATAGACGCGGGCGATCCAGTAGAAGGGGAATTCTTCCTTCTTGAAATCGTCGCTGGCGGGGTTGTAGCGGTTGAGGCGCTTTTTCGGGGTGCTCATGCGAGTGGGGCAAGGTTCGTGCTGACAGGGGGAGAGTTATAGGGGGTTGCGCGTGGGCTGTCGACAGCCATCTGTAGGCGGCTTGATCCCGGTCAGCAGGACAGGCCGCTCGAAGAAGCGGCCTGCCCCTGTCAGCCATGCAGGAATCGCTGGGCCAGGTCGAGCTGGGAATTGGCCAACTGGTGCAGTTCCTGGCCGATCTGGGTGCTGCGCTGGGCCTGGCCGGCGCTCTGTTCGGCAAGCCCGGCGATCCGTGCGATCTGCCGGCTGACCTCCTCGGCCACCTGCCCCTGTTCCTCGATGGCCGTGGCCATCTGCAGGCTCATGCCGCTGATCTGGCCCGCTTCATCCTTGATGCGCCGCAGGGCTTCGCGCACGTCCTCCACATCGGCGCTGGATTGCTGCGCCGCCTGCTCGCCCCGTTGTGCGGTGGCCAGGGCCTGGGTGCTGCCGCTGCGCAGGCGTTCGATGGACTGCTGGATCTGTCCGGTGGAGTCGCGGGTGCGCGAGGCGAGGGTACGCACTTCATCCGCCACCACTGCGAAGCCACGACCGGACTCGCCGGCGCGGGCGGCCTCGATGGCGGCGTTCAGCGCCAGCAGATTGGTCTGCTCGGCGATGCTCTGGATCACCTCGGCAATGCCGCTGATGGAATCGATGGACTCGGCGAGCTGGCCGACGGCCTGGCCGATGTCTTCCACCGATCCGCGCAATGCCTGCATCGACACCTGGCTCTGACTGGCCAGCCGCTCGCCGTCACGGGCCAGGTCGTCCACCGCCTGGGTGGCGCCGGCACTGTGCTGGAGATTGCGCGACAGCTCCTGGATGGTGCTGCTCATCTGCTGGATCGCCGCCGCCGACTGCTCGGTTTCTTCCAGCTGGCGTTCCAGCTGGCTGGCCTCGCTGGCTACCAGGGCCGAGGATTCTCCGGCGCGGCTGCGCAGGATGTCGCCGTTGATATGGATGCGCGCCATCACCGTGCGCAGGCGCAGTTGCAGGTTGCCCATGGCCATGTCCAGCAGTGCGTCAGCACCGCCTCGCGGGCTGTAGGCCGGTGCCAGCAACGGATCGCTATAGACCTGTGGATAACTCGCCAGGCCCCGGGTCGCGCCGCGTTGGCGTACATGGGCGGCTTGCAGGCTGATGGCACCAAGCCCGCCGAGCAGGGCCAGGCCGAGGCCAGCGTTCAGTTGACCGGTCAGGGTGGTGATGGCCAGCACCAGGGCGGTCATTGCGGCGACGCTGTGTTCGCCCAGCAGGCGCAGCGCCTGTGTCGCGGTGGGCTCGGCCGGCTTGCCCTGGCGCAGGCGCGCATAAAGGGCGTCGGCGCGCAGGCAACTGGCGCGGTCCATGGGGTGATAGACGGTGCCCAGGGCCACCAACTGGTCGCCCTCGAACAGCGGAACCACGTAGAGGTCGCTCCAGAACACGCCCCCTTCCTGGTGGCGGCCCATCAGCGGACCGTTCCACGGCACCCCGGCGCGCAGCGTTTGCCACATGCGCTCGATGACCACGGCGGGCATGCCGGGGTGGTTGATGCTGCTGAAGGGCTGGTTCAGCAGCTCTTCGCGGCGGTAACCGCACATGTCCAGGTAGGCGTCGTTGCAGTGCAGCAGGCGGCCTTCCGGGTCGAGGCGGGAAATCGGGGGCTCCGCGAAAGCCGGGACGGCCTGCGGGGAGGGAGATGGTTTCATGTTGTCCTCCTTGAACGGGCCCGACCTCGCGGCCGGGCCTAAGCATCGTCAGCTCGCGAGCATCTCCTGGTGCTTGCTGGCCAGGCCCAGGTAGGCCTCGATCACGCGCGGGTCGTCGGCCAGCTGGGCGGCGGGGCCCTGCATGGCGATCTGGCCGGTTTCCAGCACGTAGGCGTAGTCGGCCACACGCAGTGCGGCGCGGGCGTTCTGCTCCACCAGCAGGATGGAAACTCCCTGCTGGCGCAGGGTGGTGATGATGCGGAAGATCTCGCGGGTGATCAGCGGCGCAAGGCCCAGGCTGGGTTCGTCCAGCATCAGCAGCTTGGGCTTGGCCATCAGCGCACGGCCCACGGCAAGCATCTGCCGCTCGCCGCCGGAGAGGGTGGCGGCCAGTTGGTCGCGGCGTTCCCACAGACGCGGGAACAGGTCGTAGACCTCCTTCAGCGTTTCGCCATGGTCGCGTTTGCCGCTGCGGTGGCGCTGGAAGGCGCCCAATAGCAAGTTGTCTGCCACCGTCATGCTGCCGAACAGTTCGCGCTTCTCCGGCACCAGGCCGAGGCCGCGCGACACCATCACTTCCACTTCCGGCACCGCTTCCAGGCTGCCGTCGAACGCGACCCGGCCACGGGAGCCGAGCACACCCATGATGGCGGAGAGCAGGGTGGTCTTGCCGGCGCCGTTGGGGCCGATCACGGTGACGATCTGCCCCTGGCCGACCCGCAGGCTGGCGTTGGACAGGGCTTCCACCTTGCCATAGGCGACGCTCAGGTCGCTGACTTCCAGCACCGGGTTGGCGGCGAGGTTTTCCGGCTGCTTCAGGTCTTGAATCGGCATGTTCATCACTCAGCACCTCCGAGATAGGCTTCCAGCACCGCCGGGTCTTTCTGTACGTCGGCGGGCAGGCCGTAGGCGATGCGCTGGCCGAACTCCATCACCACGACCCGGTCCACCAGGCCCATGACGAAGTCCATGTCGTGCTCCACCAGGAGGATCGCCATGCCTTCGCTGCGCAGACGGCTGAGAAGCACGCCAAGGGCTTCCTTCTCCTTGTGGCGCAGGCCGGCGGCGGGCTCGTCGAGCAGCAGCAGGCAGGGGTTGGCGCAGAGCGCGCGGGCAATTTCCAGGATGCGTTGCTGGCCCAGGGCCAGGCTTCCGGCTTCCACGTGCAGGTAGTCACCCAGGCCGACGCGCTCCAGCTGGCGACGGGCTTCGCCCAGCAGTTCCGCTTCCTCGGCGCGGTCCAGGCGCAGGGAGGCGGCGAGCACGCCCTTGTTGCCGCGCAGGTGGGCGCCGATGGCGACGTTCTCCAGCACGCTCATTTCCGGCAGCAGCTTCACATGCTGGAAGGTGCGGCTCATGCCCATGCGGGCGATCTCGCGGGAGGGGATGCCGTTGATGCGCTGGCCACGGAACAGCACGTCGCCGGAGGTGGGGGTGTCGACGCCGGACAGCTGGTTGAACAGGGTGCTCTTGCCGGCGCCGTTGGGGCCGATCAGGGCGAGGATTTCCCCGGCGCGCACGTCCAGGTTCATCTCGTTGTTGGCCACCAGGCCACCGAAGCGGCGCGTCACGTTGCGGGCTTCCAGCAGCACTTCACCGGCGGCAGGCAGCTCGCGGCGCGGCAGCTCGGCGGCGGCATCCACGGCCTTGAACGACAGGCGCGGTTTCCAGGCATCCGGCACCAGGCGCAGCAGCAGGGGCCAGAGGCCGCCCGGCGCACGTTGCATCAGCAGGATGATGAGCAGGCCGAAGACGATCACCTCGTAGTTGCCGGTGCTGCCGAAGAGGTGCGGCAGCAGATCCTGCAGCCACTGCTTGAGCATGGTCAGCACGCCCGCGCCGAGCAGTGCGCCCCAGACGCTGGCCACGCCGCCGATCAGCGCCATGAACAGGTAGTCGATGCCCATGTGCAGGCCGAAGGGCGTGGGGTTCACGAAGCGCTGGGTATGGGCGTAGAGCCAGCCCGACACAGCGGCGAACAGGGCGGAGATGAGGAAGATCACCATCTTTGCGCGGAAGGTGTTTACGCCCATCGACTCGGCCATCAGTTGGCCGCCCTTGAGGGCGCGGATGGCACGGCCTTCACGGGAATCCAGGAGGTTCTGGGTGATCAGCATGGCGCAGAGCAACACCGCCCAGATCAGGTAATAGATCTCCTCGCCCTTGTTCAGCTCCCAGCCGAACAGCGAGATCGACGGCAGGCCGCTGACGCCGGTGTGGCCGCCGAGGGATTCCAAGGTGCCGAACAGGTAGTAGAGCGACAGGCCCCAGGCGATGGTGCCGAGCGGCAGGTAATGCCCGGAAAGCTTCAGGGTCAGTGCGCCTAGCAGCAGGGCCACCGCGCCGGTCAGCACCAGTCCCACCAGCAGGGTCAGCCAGGGCGATGCGCTGGCCCAGGCCAGCCAGCCCGGCAGGTCCTGCACCGTGGTCAGGTAAGCGCTGGTGTAGGCGCCGAGGCCAACGAAGGCGGCCTGGCCGAAGCTGGTCATGCCGCCGACGCCGGTGAGCAGCACCAGGCCGAGCACCACCAGCGTGTAGAGGCCGATGTAGTTGAGCAGGGTGACGTAGTAGGGCGGCAGCACCAGCGGCGCAACGCCGAGCACGGCCACCAGGGCGAGGATCAGGTAACGCGGTTTCATTCATCGTCCTCCACGTGACGGCTGGTGAGGGAGCGCCAGAGCAGGAAGGGGATGATCAGCGTGAAGACGATGATTTCCTTGTAGGTGCTGGCCCAGAACATCGAGAAGGCCTCGATCAGGCCAACGCCCAGTGCGCCGAGGGCGGCCACCGGGTAGCTCACCAGGCCGCCGATGATGGCGCCGACGAAACCCTTGAGGCTGATGACGAAGCCCGAGTCGAAGTAGAGGGTGGTGATGGGGGCGATGAGGATGCCTGACAGCGCACCGATGAAGGTGGCGAGGGCGAAGGTGGCCTTGCCCGCCAGGGTCGGCGAGATGCCCATCAGCCGAGCGCCCAGGCGGTTCACCGCGGTGGCGCGCAGGGCCTTGCCATAGAGGCTGCGCTCGAAAAACAGGAACAGGCTGATGATGAGCGCCAGGGACACGGCGATCACCCACAGGGTCTGGCTGTTGAAGGTCACGGGGCCTAGGGTCAGGCCGGCCTCGGAGAAGGGCGCAGTGCGCGCGCCTTCTGGGCCGAACATCAGCAGGCCGAGACCGACCATGGCCACGTGCACGGCAATGGAGACGATCAGCAGCACCAGCGAGCTGGCCGAGGCAATCGGCTGGAACACCAGGCGATAGAGTTGCGGACCCAGCGGCACCACCAAGGCCAGCGTCAGCAGGGCCTGGACCGCCATAGGCAGTTCGGCCAGCGGCAGGTTGCGCACCAGGCCAACCATGGCCAGGGCGTAGGCGAGCTTGGGGATTATCCGTTTCGGGAAGCGGAAGCCGCGGCTGGCGCGGGTCGCGTCAAACAGGTCCATGGCGCAGTCCGCCAGGGTCAGGCCGAGCAGCAGCCAGACCAGCGCGGTGGGTTGGCCAGCCTGGAGACTGGCCATGGCCAGGGCGCCGTAGGTGACGAACTCGCCCTGGGGGATCAGCAGGATGCGCGTGACGGTGAAGACCAGCAGGAGCGACAGGGCCAACAGCGCGTAGATGGCGCCGTTGGTGATGCCGTCCTGGCCGAGCAGCAGGGCTATCTGGAGATTCATGGTGGGAACTCATGTTGCGGTACGTAGGGTGGATGACGCTTTTTTCATCCACCATCTGTGCTTGATCCGGACTCCATAGGGTGGACATCAACAGCGATGTCCACCCTATGGAGTGCCTTTCTGTGGGGGCGAATTCATTCGCCAAGGGCGGCGTAGCTGCCCCTGTGGAATCCGAAGGGCGGACCTTCGGCCCGCATAGCGATTGAAATCGCCCCCACAAGGATCAGTTGTGGCCGAGCAGGGTCCAGGTGCCGTTCTTCACCTGGATCAGCTCACGGCCACGCTCGTCGAAACCGCTGTGGTCTTCCGGGGTCATGTTGTAGACGCCCTGGGTGGCAGGCAGCTCGTGGCTCGACTCCAGTGCGTCACGCAGGGCGGCGCGGAACTCCGGGGTGCCCGGTGCGGCTTTGGCGGCGGCCAGCGGAATGGCCTTCTGCAGCAGCAGGCCGGCGTCGTAGGTATTGGCGCCGAAGGTGGCCGGCTTGCTGCCGTTCAACTTCTCGTAGGCGGCCACGTACTCACCGGCGACCTGCTTGGAGGGATGGCTGTCGGGGATCTCGTCCAGTACCAGCATCAGGCTCGCGGCAAGGATGGTGCCTTCCACCTTCTTGCCGCCGAGCTTGAGGAAGTCCGGCAGGGCGGCACCGTGGGTCTGGTACATCTGGCCGCGATAACCCTGGTCGAACAACGTGGTCTGCGGCAGCACCGCAGCACTGCCCGGCGCGGCGACCAGTACGGCGTCAGGACGGGAGGCCAGTACTTTCAGGCTCTGGCCGGTGACGGAGGTGTCCTGGCGCTGGAAACGCTCGTTGGCCACCAGCTTGATGCCGTGTTCGGCGGCCAGCGCGCCCATCACCTTGGACCAGTTCTCGCCGTAAGGATCGGCGGTGCCGATGAAGCCCAGGGTCTTCACGCCGCGTGCGCCCATGTCCTCCACCAGGGCCTTGGCGATCAGGTCATCGTTCTGGGTGGTCTTGAACACCCACTTCTTCTGCTCGTTCATCGGCAGCACCACCGAAGCGGTACCTACCGGCGCCAGCAGCGGCACGCCGGCTTCGGCGACGAACTGGATGACGCCCATGGCATTGGGCGAACCGCTTGGGCCGATGATGGCGTCGACGTTTTCTTCGCTGATCAGCTTCTTCAGCGCCTTGACGGTGGCGGTGGGATCGCTGCCGTCATCCAGGGGGATGTACGTGACCTTCTGGTCCCCGGCCTGGGTAGGCAGCAGCGGCGTCGAGTTCTTCTGGGGAAGCCCGACCAGGGCGAGGGGACCGGTGGAGGAGGTGATGACACCGACTTTCACATCGGCCTGGGCATTGGCCAGGACGGCGGCGCTGAGGAGCAGGGTGGACACGGCTTGTTTGAAGAGCATGACGTTCTCCGAGGGTTGCAAGGCTATTCGAGAGGCAAGGATCCGCAGGTAGCGCCAGGTCCTTGTGGACACCGGTGCACGGATGGCTTGCCGCCTTTTTGTTGTTCTGGCGCCTGGTGGCGCTACCGGCGGGTATCCCGCTCGGCGGGAAGCGAAATTGCAGCTCCCGTGCCAGAAAACCTGCGCCATGCCGGTGCAGCGCCGAGGCAGCCCCGTTGAGCCCTCCCGCTTTCTCCTCGAGTCAGTGCTTGCTGACTCTCCCCTCGGACCTTTCTGCAAACCGACTTCATGCCAGTGGCAATCGGCTTTTCAGCGTCTTTTGCAGGGCGTTGTCCTGGCTGATTCTTGTGGTTTTTCAGGCTAAAAATTCGCTTATTTATCGCCAAAAATCCGCAATAAATTTCAAATATTCCGTTCGATAATCGCTCACTTTGAAGAGGGTGCTACGCGTGATGAATTTCGATGTGTGCGATGTGAATAATTCCTATATCAATTATAAATAATTGAAAATAAAGACTTTTCCATGTTGTTTTGCGTGAAATATCCATTTCCATGCTGTTACCTAAATGCACGGAAGTGGTGCTCTGTTACGTGAAAATGCACCTAATCTACACACTCATTTTCCAGTGATAATTCAATTGACATTTCACGTAATTCTTTCGATTCTGGATTTACGCAATCGACACCCCCGGCGGGGCAGTCGAGCACCAACAAGAACGCCAATGGGTGATGCAAATGACGATAGTGGTCGAGAGGCTGGAGCTGGGTGGCGCGGGGCGAACCGTGATGGTGAAGGACACCATCGATATCGCCGGCCATCCGACCCGCGCTTCCAGCCGTGCGCTGGAAGAAGCGCCCGACGCCGTGCGCCATGCCGATGTGGTCCAGGCACTGCTGGATGCCGGCTGCCGCATCACCGGCAAGACCAGCCTGCATGAGCTGGCCTTCGGCACCACCGGCCTCAACGCCTGGACCGGCACTGCGGAAAACCCGCGTTATCCCGGCCGCGTGCCCGGTGGTTCCTCCAGTGGTTCGGCTGCCGCCGTCGCTGCCGGTCTCTGCGACTTTTCCCTGGGCACCGATACCGGCGGTTCGGTGCGTGTACCGGCCGCCTGCTGCGGTGTGTTCGGCCTCAAGCCCACTTTCGGCCGTATCAGCCGCGCCGGTGTGATGCCGGCACAGACTTCCCTGGATTGCGTCGGTCCCTTCGCTGCCAGGATCGATCTGCTGATCGAGGCCATGGCTGCCATCGACCCTTCCTTCAGCGTGCTGCCTACCGTCAGCGGCATTCGTCTCGGCGTCGTGCCGGTCGAGGCCGATCCGGAGGTGCTGTCCGCCCTGGATGCCGTGCTGGACGCCTCCGATTTCGAACTGTGCAAGGCGCCGCTGCCGGGCATGCAGGCCGCCTACGACGCCGGCCTGGCCATCATCAACCGGGAAACCTGGAACGCCTGCGGTCACCTGGTGGAAAGCGGCCTGGTGGGCGCGGATGTCGCGTCCCGCCTGCTGGCCGCCAGCAAGACCACCGACGCCGACCTGAAAGAGGCCGAAGCCATTCGCGCCGCCTTCACCGCCGAAGTGGATGCCGCGCTGGCGCGTTACCCGATCCTCGCCCTGCCGACCATGCCGAGCTACCCGGCCCTGGTGACGGAGGCCGCCGACACCCGCGCGGCCATCGGCATGACCGCATTCGTGCGGCCGTTCAACCTCACTGGCCACCCGGCACTGAGCATTCCCTTCGAGGGCACCTCGAAGCTGCCGGTGGGCCTTCAACTCGTTGCCGCCAAGGGCGCGGACGAACTGCTGTTGGCAGTCGCCCGCGAGCTCGTGCGGCGCCTCGAACAATAACCAAGAAGCCCACCAGGAGAGCCCCATGTCTTCGCTAAGCGAGCTGGATTACCAGCGCCCCACCCCGATTACCGCGAGTGAAGGATTCCAGGCGCTGCTCGCCGACATCCGTGAGCGTGCCCGGCGCGAGGAATTCGACCGGCAGAAATTCATTTCCCAGGACGTCATCGAGCGCTTCAAGGAGCTCGGCGTCTACCGTGCCCTGGTGCCCACCCGCTTCGGCGGCGACCAGCGCTCGCCCATGGAGTTCTGCCAGATGGTGGAGGACATCTCCGCCGCCGACGGTTCCGCCGGCTGGGTTGCCAGCTTCGGCATGAACCCGGTGTACCTCGCGGCGCTGCCCCTGGCGACCCTGGAAAAGGTCTATGCCAACGGCCCGGACGTGGTGTTCGCCGGTGGCATCTTCCCGCCGCAGCCGGCTGCCTTCGTCGAGGGCGGGCTGGAAGTGAACGGGCGCTGGAAATTCTCCAGTGGCTGCATGGGCGCCAACCTGATCGGCGTCGGCATCAGCCCGAAGAACGGCGACACCGTCGGCCTGCCGCGCCTGGCGGTGATGCCGCGCGAGAAGGTGAAGATCGAGGAAACCTGGGACGTGATCGGCCTGATCGGCACCGGCAGCCATGACGTGGTGATCGAAGGCGTTGTCGTGCCCGAAGAGTGGACCTTCGTCCGCGGTGGCCCAGCCAACCTTGACGAGCCGATGTTCCGCTACCCGTCGCTGTCCTTCGCCACCCAGGTGCTCTCGGTGGTCGGCCTGGGCGTCGCTCGCGCCGCCCTGGATTACCTCTCCGGTATGGCCACCGGTCGTTTCTCCGTCACCGGCGCCCCGGCCCTGTCCGACCGCCCGCTGGCGCAGATGCAGATGGCCAAGGCCGAAGCCGAACTGCGCGCCGCCCGCGCCTGGTTCTACGAGGCGATGGAAAACGCCTGGGCCAGCCTGCTGGCCGGCGACCCGGTGAGCGTCGAGCAGACCAACCTGCTGCGCCTGTCCTCCACCCACGCCACCCGCGTGTCCGCCGAAGTGGCGCGTACCGCGCAAATGCTCTCCGGCATGACCGGCGTGTACCGGGACAACCCGTTGTCGCGCTTCGTCAACGACACCCTGGTGGTCACCCAGCACGCCTTCATGGGCGACATGACCTACCAGAACGCCGGCGCGATCTTCTTCGGCAACAAGCCGCTGCCCGGCTACCTGTGAATTCCAACTGACTGATCGGTGATTTCGATGAGCGATAAGAAAGCCCTGCGCGTCCTCTTCTGCATGGGTATCAACCAGAACTTCTTCGACGCTCCGCGCGAGGAACAACTGCAGGTCTGGGCAGCCTTCAGCGAAATGTGGAACGGCATCCACGACCTGCCCGGCGTGAAGGTATTCGGCAACATGGACGACGACCAGAGCATGGTCGGACCAAGCACCGGCTACCCCTGGACCACCTACCTGCTGGCCGACGTACCGGACATCGAGACCGTGCACGCCGCCTGCAACCTGTTCCGCACCACGCCGGTAGGTGATGGCACCTACAAGCTGTGGCGCTACGCCAAGGTCGAGGCCCGCACCGGCCGCGAACTGATCATCCAGCGCGCGTGACCGCCATGACCGAAGCCCTTGAGCAACGCCTGCGCCAACTGGAAAGCGAACACGCCGTGCGCGCCTGCATGAACCGTTACATGGAGCTGTGCGACGCACTGGACGCCCGCACGCCCCTGGACGAACTGGCCGGCCTGTTCACCGCCGATGCGGTGTGGGAAGGCAAGGGCGCCAAGTACGCCAAGAGCTTCGGTGGTTACCAGGGCCGCGAGGCGATCCGCGCCATGTTCGCCACCTACATGGTTGAGCCGGCGCACTTCGCCCTGAACGTGCACTTCCTCTGCTCCGAGCTGATCCGCGTCGAAGGCGCGGAAGCGGTCGGCAGCTGGGTGATGTTGCAGACCTCCACCTTCGCCAGCGGCGCCTCGCACCTCAACGCGGCGCGCCTGACGGTGAAGTTCCGCGAGGAGGAGGGCGCCTGGCGCATGGCGCATTTCCAGACCGAGAACCTGTTCAGCCGTCCGGTGGAGGCGTGGAACAGCGACGCGCACCTGCCGGTTCCGGGCAAATGAAGACACCTGCCTTTGTGTAGGAGCGAGGGGGACGCCGAGTTCTTGCTCGCGAAAGGGGAGCGACCGGGGTTCGCGAGCAAGCTCGCTCCTACGGAAGCCGCCAACAAGAAATTTTGTAAGTCGGCGCCTTGCGTCGACGAGGAGTGATCGTGACCAACCTGATCGAAACCGTGAACCTGGCCAGCTCGCCGGCCGACCTGGTGCTGCACGACCGCGTGCACACCTCCCTCTACACCGACGCCCGCATCTTCGACGAAGAGCTGGAAAAGGTCTTCTACAGCACCTGGATCTGGGTGGCCCACGCCAGCGAGATTCCGGAAGGCGGCAGCTACAAGAGCACCTACATCGGCAAGCAGCCGGTGATCGTCGTGCGCGACCGCAAGAAGGACGTGCACGTGCTGCTCAACCGTTGCCGCCACCGTGGCGCAACCGTTTGCGAACACAAGAAGGGCAAGGCCAACAGCTTCGTCTGCCCGTACCACGGCTGGAGCTATGCCCTGGACGGCAGCCTGCGTGGCGTGCCGCACCCGGAGAGCTATGCCGACTGCCTGGACAAGGGCGAGCTGCCGCTGGTGAGCCTGCGTGTCGAGGAATACAACGGCATGATCTTCGCCACCTTCAAGGACGACATCGAGCCGCTGGTGGACTTCCTCGGCCCAGCCAAGAAGTGGATCGACCTGTTCATGAAACAGGGTGCCGGCTACGGCGTGAAGGTTTCCGGTGAACACCGCTTCCGCTTCCCCGGCAACTGGAAGATCCAGCTGGAAAACACCACCGACGCCTACCACTTCCCGCTGGTGCACAAGTCGTTCCTGTCCTCGGTGGACGAGCAGACCCTGGAACTCTTCGACTTCGTTAAGGGCCCGGGCTACGTCGAAGACCTCGGCAACGGCCACAGCGTGATGGTGATGATCCCCGAGCTGGTGGACCTGGAAGCCAACCTCGACCAGCCGATCCCCGAGCGCTTCGAGGCCCTGGCCGAAGAGCTTCGCGCCGAAGGCATCGAGGAGCAGCAGGTGCGCCGCATCGTTCGCGCCGTCGGTGGTTCCGGCTTCAACCTCAACCTGTTCCCCAACGTGGCCTGCTCCATGGCCTTCTTCCGCGTGCTGCAGCCGGTCGCGGTGGACGAGACCGAGATCCACCACGCCGTGATCACCATGGACGGCGGCCCGGCCGTGGCCAACCGCTACCGCCTGCGCCTGCACGAACACTTCCAGGGCCCCATGGGCTTCGGCACCCCGGACGATTCCGAGGCCTGGGAGCGCGTGCAGAAGGGCGCCCAGGCGGGTACCGACCTCTGGATCATGCTCAACCGTGGCCTGCCCGGCGAGAAGCCGAGCGAGGACGGGCTGATCAGCGACGTGAGCGCCGAGACCGGCATGCGCGCTGCCTACCAGCAGTGGAAAAAGATGATGTCGGTCTGACCCTCATCCGCCTCTCTCCCGCCAGCGGGAGAGGGGCAAGGGATGGCGTCGCCACGAAACGCACTATTTGAGAGAAAAACCATGAACCTTGAACTGCTCAACCACGTCAGCGCCTTCATCTGGCAGGAAGCGGACATGCTCGACCACGGCGACTTCGACGCCTGGTTGAACCTGTGGACCGAGAAGGGCACCTACATCATCCCGATCGATCCGAACGAGACCGACTTCGAGAACACCCTGAACTACGCCTACGACGACCATCACATGCGTCAGCTGCGCGTGCAGCGCCTGATCGGTGGCGAGTCCATCTCCACCAGCCCGCGTGCCCGTACCGTGCGCGCCCTGTCGCGCTTCCGCGTGCTGGGTGAGGAAGACGGCGTGGTGACCGTGCGCTGCGCACAGAACCTGCGGGAGTTCCGCAAGGACGTGCTCAAGCACTACACCGCGGACATCACCTTCCAGCTCAAGCGCGAAGGCGACTGCTTCAAGATCCAGCGCAAGCTGATCCAGCTGATCAACTCCACCGATACCCTGGCCGGTATCGGCTACATCCTGTAAGGGCGCCGCCATGAGCCAGATTGCACTCGTCACCGGCGCCGCCCAAGGCCTCGGCCTCGCCATCGCCAGCCGCCTGTTCGCAGCAGGTTACGCCGTGGTGATCACCGACCTGTCGCTGGAAGGCGCCCAAGCCGCCGCCGACAGGCTCGACCCCAGTGGCGAGCGCAGTCTGGCGCTGAAGCTCGACGTGGCCAGCAAGGCCGACTTCGAGCTGGCGCTGACAGCGACCCTGGAACGCTTCGGCGCCCTGCACGTGGTGGTGAACAACGCCGCCATGACCATGACCACGCCGGTCATGCAGATCAGCCCCGAGGAGTTCGACCGCGTCCTCAGCTTGAACACACGCAGTGTCTTCGTCGGCTGCCAGGTATTCGGTGCGCATATGGCGGCGGCCGGCTACGGGCGCATCGTCAACATGGCGTCCCTGGCCGGACAGAACGGCGGCACCGCCACGGGCGCGCACTACGCCGCGTCCAAGGGCGCCATCGTCACCCTGACCAAGATCTTCGCCAAGGAGCTGGCGGCCAATGGTGTGACTGTCAATGCCATCGCGCCGGGGCCGATCGAGTCCCCGGCGGTACGTGCGGCAGTGCCGGCTGAACGCATGGAAGGACTGCTGGCCAACATCCCGGTCAAGCGCCTGGGCGATGCCGATTTCCTCGGAGACCTGGTCGTGCAGTTGGCACGCCCGGAGGCCTACTTCACCACCGGGGCGACCTGGGATGTGAACGGCGGACTTTTTATGCGCTGAGTGCGCAACCTGACAAAGCAGTGTCGTGCGTGCAGTGCGGCAAGTAACAACGAAACAGAACAATCAGCACCTACGAGGGTGCGGGAAGGCCGGTATGAGTGAGCAAGTGTTGAATCTGGTGGTCCGCAAGCGGGTGGAGCAGGGCGAGGGCGTAGTGATCCTCGACCTCGCCGACCCATCGGGCAAACCCCTGCCGGCGTTCGAGGCCGGTGCCCATGTGGATATCCACCTGAAGTCCGGCCTGGTGCGCCAGTACTCCCTCTGCGGTGACCCGGCCAACGCCTCCGTCTATCGCCTGGGCGTGTTGCGCGACCCGGCTTCCCGTGGTGGTTCGGTTGCAGTCCACGAACTGCTGCAGGAAGGCAGCGAGGTCGCCATCGGCGCACCGCGCAACCTCTTCCCGCTGGCTAGCGGCGCGAGCCGTTCGATCCTCATCGGCGGTGGCATCGGCATCACCCCGATGATCGCCATGGCCCACGAACTGACCGCGAAGGACAGCGCCTTCGAGCTGCACTACTGCGGCCGCTCACGCAGCCGCACTGCCTTCCTCGACGAGCTGGAAAGCGCCGATTTCGCCGCCTGTGTGCATACCCACTTCGACGACGAGGCCGCCGAGCAGAAGCTCGACCTGCCCGCCGTGCTGGGCCAACCAGCGGCCGATGTTCACGTCTATGTCTGCGGCCCCGCCGGGTTCATGGACTGGGTGATCGCCGAAGCGGGCAAGGCCGGTTACGCCGACGATCACATTCACCGTGAGTACTTCCAGGTGGAAGTGGACGCCAGCGGCGACAGCTTCGAAGTGGTCGCTCAGCGCAGTGGCAAGACCGTGCAAGTGGCCGAGGGCCAGAGCATCGTCGACGCCCTTGCCGGTGTGGGCATCAAGATCGAGATTTCCTGCGAGCAGGGCGTCTGCGGGACTTGCCTGTGCGACGTGCTGGAAGGCGAACCGGACCACCGCGACGTTTACCTGACTGATGAAGAGAAGGCCGCCAACGACCAGATCCTGGTCTGCTGCTCGCGAGCCAAGTCGAACAAATTGGTGCTGGACATCTGACAGCAGAGGGGCAAGACCATGGTCGATACCAATGGATTCCGTAATGCCATGGCGCTGCTGGGCGGCGCCGTTTCAGTCATCACCACCGATGGCGCGGCGGGCCGCTGGGGCTTCACCGCCTCGGCGGTGTGCAGCGTCACCGACCAGCCGCCGACGCTGCTGGTGTGCATGAACCGCTCTTCGTTCGCCAATGGTCATTTCAAGCAGAACGGTGTGCTCAGCGTGAACGTGCTGACCGCCGAGCTGAAGGAGATATCCGCCGTGTTCGCCAACCGCGAACTGGACTCCGATCAGCGCTTCGCCCGCGCCAGCTGGAGCACCCTGGAGAGCGGTTCGCCGTTGCTCGACGATGCCCTGGTGAGCTTCGATTGCCGCATCGCCCAGGCCCATGAAGTGGGCTCGCACACCATCTTCTACTGCGAGGTGCTGGGCATCCGCCACGGCAAGAACCAGGAAGGCCTGGTGTATTTCAACCGCGCCTACCACCGCCTGGGCGACGCCTCGCGCTCGGCTTGCTGATTTGGGTTGGCCATGTAGGAGCGAGGGGGACGCCGAGTTCTTGCTCGCGAAAGATCGTTGCGGGGGTGTTCGCCAGCAAGCTGGCTCCTACGGCGAACTTCGTAGGTTGTGGCAGAGCGCAGCGAAGCCCAACGCGCGGTGTTGCAAAGAATTTCGGAGTCATTCCGGAATATCGGATGAAGTTGTAATTAATCCGTTTAAAAGTTTTACCCATAACTAAAAAACGAGGGCGCCCGTACATGTTCGGGTGGCGGGCCTTGCTACAACTTTTTTGCAGTAAGTGGTTATAAAAACAACAGCGTGGATTAACTGCCGAAGTTGCACTTCTTGCTCATTAATCTGCTCCCACTCGATGTGCCTTGCATGCACATGTAAGAAAGGATCACTTCCATGTTTCAGAAAAGCTGGCTGGCCAGCGGCGTAGCTGCCGCAGGCCTGATGGGGATGCTCATGCCGATGTCTGCTCAGGCAGACTTCGTGAAGGATCGGCAAATCAGCCTTGGCCTGCGTAACTTCTATATCGATCGTGACTTCAAACAGGATGATGCGCCGAAATCGCGTATCGGAAGTTGGACTCAGGGGTTCGATTTCCGCGCTATTTCCGGATATACCGAAGGCACTGTGCAGTTCGGTCTGGATGTATCCGGGCAATATGCCTATCGCCTGGACGGTGGTGGCGGTCGCGGCCCGGACACCATCATTCCTTACGACGACAGCAAGGGTGAGCAGGTGCGCGATTATGGCCGCGCCGCGCTGACCGGAAAGATGCGTTACTCCAAGACCGAATTGAAGGTCGGTGAACATCGCCCGATGCTGCCGGTGGCTTTCTACGACGATTCCCGCCAACTGATCACCACCTTCCATGGCTTCCTGCTGGAATCCCGTGAAGTGGACCGGCTGACACTGACCGGTGGCCGCTTCACCGAGATCAGCAGCCGTGAGTCGTCCAACCGCGAAAAGATGTACCTGTTCAATGGACCGGACATCAAACGCCGGAGCGACGGCCTGAACTTCGGCGGCGCCACCTACGCCTTTACCCCGAGCCTCACCGCCAGCTACTTCTACGGCCAGCTGGAAGACATCTACCAGCAGCACTACCTGGGCGCGACCCACACTGCTGACCTCGGCGGCGGTTATGGCCTGAAGACCGACCTGCGCTACTTCGACAACAGCGAAGACGGCAAGGCGCTCTATGGCGATATCGACAACCACTCCTATGGCGCCATGACCACCGTGCGCAAGGGGCCCCACGCCATCGGCGTCGGCTACCAGCGCATGCTCGGCGAGAGTGTTTTCCCGACGCTGAACGGCTACGCGCCGCAGCCGTACCTGGTGAACTGGTCCACCGTCGGCTTCGTCAAACCGAACGAAAGCTCCTGGCAGCTGCGCTACGACCTCGACTTCGCCGCCTACGGCGTGCCTGGTCTGAAGCTGATGACCCGTTACCTGCGAGGCACCGGCATCGACCGTGGCAACAACGCGCTGGACCAGAACGTCGAGAGCGAACGCAACCTCTACCTCAGCTACGTGGTGCAGAGCGGCGCGCTCAAGGGCGTCGGTTTCGAGTGGCGCAACATCGACGTCAAGACCCGCTACGGCAACGGCAATGCCTCGGGTCCGGACTATCAGGAGAACCGCCTGATCACCACCTACACCTTCAAGTTCTGACCCAACCGGGCCGGCCGGAAACGGTCGGCCCACCTTTTCGTACCTGGCAGCGAGACCCCGATGCGACTCTACGAACTCATCACCTTCACCCTGCGCGTGCGCACGCCGGCCGCGGCACTGGCGCGCCTGGAATCGACACTGGCCGAGGCGGCGCCGGGCTGCACCTTGGTGGGTTGCTGGGCCTCGGAAATCGGACCGCTGAACCAGATCGCCGTCCTGCGTGGCTTCAGCGACGAGAACGCGCGGCAGACCGAGCGCGAGCGCTTCCTGCTGGCGCGGGATGCGTTTGGCATCGAAGAGTTCATGCTCGACATGAAGGTGGAGAACTACACGCTGTTCCCCTTCCTCGAACCCCTGGCGTCGGGTGCCCATGGGCCCTTCTACGAACTGCGTGAATACAACCTGATTCCTTCCGGCCTGACGCCCACCCTGGAAGGCTGGAAGAAAGCCGTCGGCCCGCGCACGGGTGAAGGTTATTCACAGGTTTATGCGGCCTTCTACGCCACCGACGGACGTACGCCGCGCTACCTTCACATCTGGCCCTACGCGACCCTGGAACAGCGCCTCGACGTGCGCAAGCGGGCCGTCGAGGACGGCGTCTGGCCCCCGGAAAACTCCGGTCCACAATTGCGCGAAATGCATTCCACCGCCTACCTGCCGGCGAAGTTCTCGCCCTTGCAGTAGGCGAATCCTTTTTAGCTTTACCTCAGCCCGTTCCACTCCTTTGCGGGCTTTTTTTCTTGTTGTAGGGGCGGTCGCTTTTTTGTGGGGGCGAATTCATTCGCTATGGGCAGCGCAGCTGCCCCGAATATTCCAAGGGCAGACCTGCGGCCTGCTCAGCGAATGAATTCGCCCCCACAAGGTGTCCGCTGTTCAGCCGATATGCCCTTCGGCCAGCTCTTCGATAAGCGCCAGGCAATGGGTCAGCGCTGGAGAGGCGTCGCCCACGCGGCGACTGATGATGATGGGTGAGGTGGCCTGGGCTTCCTGCAGGCTGGCATAGCCGATGTCGATGCGGTGCAGCACTTGCACTGAGGCCGGCACCAGGGTGATGCCGATGCCGGCGGCGACCAGGCCGATGGCGGTCTGCAGTTCGTTGGTCCATTGCGCCACTTCGATCTGCAGGCCATAGGCGGCGAACAGTGACAACACATGGTCGGCATAGCTCGGCCGCGGGTTGCCCGGATAGAGCACGAAGGGCTCCTGGGCGAGGTCGGTGAGACTCACCGGGCCAGGCAGCAGCGGGTGTCCGGCGGGAAGGGCGGCTACTAGCGGGTCGAGGGTCAACACCTCTTGCTGGATGGCCGGATCGTTGATGTGGATGCGGCCGAAGCCGACATCGATGCGGCCGGCCTTGAGGGAGTCCACCTGTTGCAGGGTGGTCATCTCGGAAAGGCCCAGCTCCAGGCCGGCATCGCTGCGCAGGCGGCGGATCAGGTCGGGTAGAACACCGTAGAGGGTGGAGGGCGCGAAGCCGATACCGAGCCAGGCTTTTTCGCCCGACCCAATGCGGCGGGTATTGTCACAAACCTTGCCCAGTTGCTCGAGCAGGGTGCGGGAATGCTCGTGGAAAAAGCGTCCGGCTTCGGTCAGGCGCAGGGGTCTGCCACGGTCCAGCAAGGCCACCCCGAGTTCCTCCTCGAGCTGCTGGATCTGGCGGCTCAACGGGGGTTGAGCAATGTGCAGACGCTCGGCGGCACGGGTGAAATTGAGGGTTTCGGCAAGCGCCTGGAAGTAGCGCAGATGGCGAAGCTCCATGGTGACTCCGGGGCGGTGGCTGTGCGAGGTATTCGATACCCTGTGGGTATCGTGCTAGACAAACTCTATATTGGACCCCGCGATTTGTCGCGGCCACTATCGGGACCAGATGAAACGAACCTGATGGGTATTGAAGTGAGCCAAGTCCTGATCGAAAGCGTCGAGACGATCATCGTCGACCTGCCGACCATCCGCCCGCACAAGCTGGCCATGCACACCATGCAGAACCAGACGCTGGTGGTGATTCGCCTGCGCTGCTCCGATGGCATCGAAGGCCTCGGCGAGTCCACCACCATCGGTGGCCTGGCCTACGGCAACGAGAGCCCGGAAAGCATCAAGCAGAACATCGACAGCCACCTCGCTCCGCTGCTGATCGGCCAGGACGCCAACAACATCAACGCCGCCATGCTGCGCCTGGACAAGGCCGCCAAGGGCAACACCTTCGCCAAGTCCGGCCTGGAAAGCGCGCTGCTGGATGCCCAGGGCAAGCGCCTCGGCCTGCCGGTGAGCGAGCTGCTCGGTGGCCGCGTGCGTGACGGCCTGGAAGTGGCCTGGACCCTGGCCAGCGGCGACACCGCCAAGGACATCGCCGAAGCCGAGCACATGCTGGAAATCCGCCGCCACCGCATCTTCAAGCTGAAGATCGGTGCGGGCGAAGTGAACCGCGACCTCAAGCACGTGATCGCCATCAAGCAAGCCCTGGGCGACAACGCCAGCGTGCGTGTCGATGTGAACCAGGCCTGGGACGAGTCCGTCGCCCTGCGTGCCTGCCGCATTCTCGGTGACAATGGCATCGACCTGATCGAGCAGCCCATCTCGCGCATCAACCGTTCCGGCCAGGTGCGTCTGAACCAGCGCAGCCCGGCGCCGATCATGGCCGACGAATCCATCGAAAGCGTCGAAGACGCCTTCAGCCTGGCCGCCGACGGCGCCGCCAGCATCTTCGCCCTGAAGATCGCCAAGAACGGTGGCCCGCGTGCCGTGCTGCGCACCGCGCAGATCGCCGAAGCGGCCGGTATCGCCCTGTACGGCGGCACCATGCTCGAAGGCTCCATCGGTACCCTGGCGTCGGCCCATGCCTTCGTCACCCTGAAGCAACTGACCTGGCACACCGAGCTGTTCGGGCCGCTGCTGCTGACCGAGGAAATCGTCAGCGAAGCGCCGGTCTACCGCGACTTCCAGCTGCACGTGCCGCGTACCCCGGGCCTTGGGCTGGCCCTGGACGAAGAGCGCCTGGCGTTCTTCCGCCGCAAGTAAACAGGAGACCTTTCCATGCTGTTCCACGTGAAGATGACCGTGAAACTCCCGGTCGACATGGACCCGGCCAAGGCTGCCAAGCTCAAGGCCGACGAGAAAGAACTGGCCCAGCGCCTGCAGCGCGAGGGCAAGTGGCGTCACCTGTGGCGCATCGCCGGCCACTACGCCAACTACAGCGTCTTCGACCTCGCCAGTGTTGAAGAACTGCACGACACCCTGATGCAGCTGCCGCTCTTCCCCTACATGGAGATCGAGGTGGACGGTCTCTGCCGCCACCCGTCATCGATTCACGAAGACGATCGCTGATCGATTCGCGCCCGATAACAACAAGATGAGGAAATAGCCATGACTATCAAACTGTCCAGCAACGAAAGCGTCCAGAAGTTCTTCCAGGAAGTGAGCGGCTTCAACAATGACCTGGGTAGCCAGCGCATGAAGAAGCTGGTGAACCGCATCCTGGTCGACTCCATCAAGATCATCGAAGACCTGGAAGTCACCACCGAAGAGTTCTGGAAAGCGGTGGACTACTTCAATCGCATGGGCGCCCGTGGCGAAGCTGGCCTGCTGGTTGCCGGCCTCGGCCTGGAGCATTACCTGGACCTGCTGCTGGATGCCCAGGACGAGCAGGCCGGCCTGACCGGCGGCACTCCGCGCACCATCGAAGGCCCGCTGTACGTGGCCGGCGCGCCGCTGTCCGAAGGTGAAACCCGCATGGATGACGGTACCGATGCAGGCACCGTGATGTTCCTGCAGGGCCAGGTCAAAGACGCCGATGGCAAGCCGATTGCCGGTGCTGTGGTCGACCTGTGGCACGCCAACACCAAGGGCACCTACTCCTACTTCGACACCACCCAGTCGGACTACAACCTGCGTCGCCGCATCGTCACCGACGCCGAAGGCCGCTACCGCGCCCGCAGCATCGTGCCGTCCGGCTACGGCTGCCCGCCGGATGGCACCACCCAGGAAGTGCTGAACCACCTGGGCCGCCACGGCAATCGTCCGGCGCACATCCACTTCTTCATCTCCGCGCCGGGTTATCGCCACCTGACCACCCAGATCAACCTGTCGGGCGACGAATACCTGTGGGACGACTTCGCCTACGCCACCCGTGATGGCCTGGTGGGCGAGATCCGCTTCACCGAAGACGCCGCCGCTGCCGCCGCTCGTGGCGCCGTGGACCGCTTCGCCGAGATCGACTTCGACTTCCAGCTGCAGTCGGCTCCGAGCCCGGAGCAGGAAGCCATCCGCGACCGCGTTCGCGCCGAAGCCTGAGTCCCCGAATCGGCGGGGGAGGCTGGTTCCCCCGCTGTTTGAGCCGGCCATTTTGGCCGGCTTTTTTATGGGCGGTTGTTTAGCCTGGATCGGTCGTCTGGGCGTCGTCGAACTCCGCTTCCCTCACCCCAACCCCGCTCTGCGCCCCGGCCAGTTCGCTTCGCGCCCTGGCGCTCATCGGCACCGAAAGCGGTGCTTTCGAAAGCGTGCCTCTTCGCCCCAGAGGGAGAGGGGGCTGTCCGTGCAGGATGGCTGGTGAGTGCCCGGCGCGAGTCACCCCTCGCCCTCCGGGAGAGGGGCCGGGGGTGAGGGTGGTTGATCGCCCGCTCGATTTCGCGAATGAATTCGCTCCCACAAACGCAGGACAAACTCCCCGGATAACCATCCCCGACTATCCGGATTTCCCGGTTCCTCCGATTGCCGCCTAATCGACGGACAACCCTCGGAGGTCCCCATGACCCGCCCCAGCGATCCGGCCGAACTGGCCGCCTATTACGACGTGCAATACAACGCCCGCGCCAGCGTCGAGGACTACGACCGGTACCCGCGCCAGTACCGCGCACTGAGCGACGACGCCCACGCCGCGCTGCGCTGCTTCAAGGACGTGTCTTACGGTCCGGGCGCCGCCGAGCAGCTGGATATCTTCCCGGCCGCGCAGCCGAATGCCCCGGTGCTGCTGTTCATTCACGGCGGCTATTGGCGCGCGCTGTCCAAGGCCGACTCGGCTTTCATGGCGCCAGCCCTGACGGCGGCTGGCGCCTGCGTGGTGGTAATGGATTACGACCTGGCCCCGGCCGTGACCCTCGATCACATCGTCGACCAGACCCGCCGCGCGCTGGCCTGGCTGCATCGGCATATCGTCGAGTTCGGCGGTGACCCGCAGCGGCTGTATGCCAGCGGCAGCTCTGCCGGCGGGCATCTGACAGCAATGCTCCTGGCCGGCGGCTGGCAGGGGAGTTATGGCGTGTCGGACAACGTGCTGTGCGGCGCACTGCCCATCAGCGGGCTGTTCGACCTGCATCCGTTGCTGGAGACCCATATCAACGGCTGGATGGGGATGGACGAAGTGGCGGCGCGGCGCAATAGCCCGGCCTTCCATCTGCCGACGCAGGGGGCGGAACTGGTGATCAGTTACGGGGCGCTGGAGACGGCGGAGTTCGCTCGCCAGTCCCATGACTTCCTAGAGGCCTGGTGCGCGAGCGGGCTGCCGGGGCGCTTTGTCGAAGCGCCCGGCAAGAACCATTTCGATGTGGTGCTGGAGTTGGGGCAGCCGGGGACGCCGTTGTATCGGGCGATGTGCGAATTGATGGAGTTGTAGCAGACCCTTTGTGGGGGCGATTTCAATCGCTGAGGGGCACGCAGTGCCCCTGATGGCAGACCTGCGGTCTGCATCGCGAATGAATTCGCCCCCACAGGAAAAGCAGCCCACAGGACATCCACCGGCAGCAGTGCTCGTCAGAACAGTGCCAATGTGTAATTGAGGATCAGGCGGTTCTCGTCGATGTCGGTGCGGTAGTTGGAACGCGCGGTGACATTACGGATGCGCACGCCCAGGCCCTTGAGCGAGCCGCTCTGGATCACGTAGCCGATGTCCAGGTCGCGCTCCCAGTCCTCGCCTTCGAAGCCCTTGCCGGTGTCGACGTTGTCGCCCTTGATGTAGCGCAGGGTGGTGGTCAGGCCGGGGATGCCGAGGGCGGCGAAATCGTAGTCGTGGCGCACCTGCCAGGAGCGCTCATCCGCCGAGGCGAACTCGTAGGTCGGGACTTCGTTGCCCAGCGGGGTGATGTTGGCGAACACCTTGGGGAAGCCCTGGTCGCCGTACATGCCCTGGTAGCCGACGAAGAAGGTGTGGCCGCCACGCTTGGCCGAGAACAGGGAGTAGAAGGCCTGGTTGTCGACTTCGCCTATCAGCTTCTTGCCGTCTTCGTTGGAGTCGTAGAAGCCGGCATTGACGCCCAATACCCAGTCGCCCACAGGTTCGGCGTGCTTGAGGCTAATCAGGCGCTGGTCGTAGATGTCTTCCAGTTGCGCATACCAGGCGCCGACCGTGGTGCGGTTGCTGTTGAAGGCGTAATCCGCGCCCGCGTAGTTGAACGCATCGCTCGAGGCTTGGCGCTGCGGCTGGAAGCCGATCTGGGCCTGGATCTTGTCGTCGCCGGCCTCGTTGCGCAGGCTGGTGCCAGTCAGATGGCCACCTTGCAGGGTGAGGCCGGCGATCTCGCTGGAGGTGACGCTGGCGCCCTGGTAGCTGGGCGGCAGCAGGCGGATGTCGCTGAACATCAGCACCGGCAGGTTGGGCTGCAACTCACCCACTTTCAGCTCGGTTTTCGACACGCGCATCTTCCCGGCCACGCCCAGGCGGCTGTAGTCGTCGGCGGCCTCGCCATCTTCCTGCACCGGCAGCAGGCCGGTGTTCACCCGGTCGGGGCTGCTGTCGAGCTTGATACCGAGGGTGCCGATGGCATCGATACCGAAGCCCACGGTTCCCGGCGTGTAGCCGGACTTGAAGTTGAGGATGAAGCCCTGGGCCCATTCCTCGGCCTTGGACTGTTGGTTCGGACCGACGATGTCGGAGAAATCGCGGCTGAAGTAGTAGTTGCGCAGCTGCAGGGTGGCGGTGGAGTCCTCGATGAAGCCGGATTCCGCGGCCAGCGCGCTGAGGGGAAGGGTGCTCAAAAGGAGGGGTAACGCACGGGACTTGTAGATCATCGCAAGGCTCTTCTTCTTCTGGTTTTTGGGCGCAGCCGTCCGCCGCCGGCATGTTGCGAAGCCGGCGGGAGGCGGGTTGCGTCGGGGTTGCCGGTCCGTCGTGACGACGGACCGGGCGGGTCGGGGCGGTGCTCTAGACGCCCAGGTATCGGTGGGAAAGCTCGGGGGCAGCCGCCAGCTCCGCTGGCGTGCCCTGCCAGACCTGGCGGCCCTTCTCGATGATGTGATGGCGGTCCACCACTCGCGCCATCTCCTTGAGGTTCTTGTCGATCACCAGGATGGTCTCGCCCTCGGTCTTGAGGGTGGCCAGGCAGTTCCAGATGGTCTCGCGGATCACCGGCGCCAGGCCTTCGGTGGCTTCGTCGAGGATCAGCAACTGCGGGTTGGTCATCAGCGCGCGGCCCACCACCAGCATCTGCTGCTCGCCGCCGGAGAGGGTCTTGGACAGTTGCTCCTGGCGTTCCTCCAGACGCGGGAACAGTGCGTAGATGCGCTTGAGGTCCCACTTGCCGCCCTTGCTGGCGGTGGCCAGCAGGTTCTCCTTCACGCTCAGGGTGCCGAAGGCGCGGCGGCCTTCCGGCACCAGGCCGAGGCCGGCCTGGGCGATGCGGTAGGGCGTGGCGCCGCGCATCTCCTTGCCGTGGATGCGGATGTTCCCGGCGCTCGGCTTGAGCAGGCCCATGATGGATTTCACCGTGGTGGTCTTGCCCATGCCATTGCGGCCGATCAGCGACACCACTTCGCCCTGTTCGATCTTCAGGTGCATGTCGAACAGTACCTGGCTCAGGCCGTAGCCGGCCTGCAATCCACTGACTTCAAGCATGTTCTTCCCCCAGGTAGGCGGCGCGGACCTGCGCGTTGCTGCGGACTTCTTCGACGGAGCCGGTGAGGATGGTCTGGCCGTAGACCAGCACGGTGATGCGGTCGGCCAGGGCGAACACGGCGTCCATGTCATGTTCCACCAGCAGGATGGCGTAGCGCCCCTTGAGCGACATGAGCAGCTCGGTCATGCGCGCGGATTCCTCGGCGCCCATGCCGGCCATGGGTTCGTCCAGCAGCAGCACCGAGGCTTCCTGGGCCAGCGCCAGGGCCAGTTCCAGCTGGCGGCGTTCGCCGTGGGACAGCTCGCTCACCCGGTCTTCGGCGCGATGGCCGAGGCCGACCTGCTCCAGGTAGCCGCGCGCCGGGTCCAGCAGGCTGCGGTCGCGGGACAGCGGTTTCCACATGCCGAAGCTCTTGCCTTCGCGGGCGGCGATGGCCACGGCGACGTTTTCCAGCAGGCTGAAGTCCGGGTAGAGCTGGCTGACCTGGAAGGACCGCGCCAGGCCCAGGCGTGGGCGTTCGTGGGCGGGCACATCGGTGATGTCCTTGCCGGCAAAGAGGATCTGCCCCTTGTCCTGACGGATTTCCCCGGCGATCTGCGAGATCAGCGTCGACTTGCCGGCACCGTTGGGGCCGATGATGGCGTGCAGCTCGCCAGCGGCCAGTTCCAGGTTGGCGCCATTGGTGGCCTTCACCGCACCGAAGGCCTTTTCCAGGCCACGGATGGACAGTTGCGCGCTCATGGGTGCACCTCGCGGGTGGTGGCGACAGGGGCGGGCTGGGCGGAGGGCTTGCGCGGACGCTGACGGGCCATCAGCAGGCCGTAGATGCCCTGGCGGCCGAACAGCACGACCAGCAGCAGGAGTGGGCCGAAGATCAGCAGCCAGTGCTCGGTCCACAGGCTCAGCAGTTGCTCCAGACCGAGGTAGACCGCGGCGCCCAGTACCGGGCCGAGCAGGGTGCCGACGCCACCGAGGATGACCATGGCCATCAGCTCGCCGGATTTCTGCCAGGACGCCATGTCGGGGCTGACGAACAGCGCGTAGTTGGCCCAGAGCAGACCGGCCAGGCCTGCACCGAGGCCGGCGATGACGAAGGTGGTGAGGCGATAGCGCAGGGGTTTCAGTCCCAGGCTGATGGTGCGCCTTTCGCTCTGCTTGAGGCCGCGCAGGACGAAGCCGAAGCGCGATCCCACCAGGCGCCGGCAGAACAGCAGCCAGGCCACCAGCAGGCCGACGCAGAGGTAATAGAACTGGTTGGCGTCGTTCAGGTCGAGGCCCGGAACCGTATTGCGCTCGTTCATCAGGATGCCGTCGTCGCCGCCGTAGAGGGACAGTGAGCCGAGGATGAAATAGAGCATCTGGCTGAAGGCCAGGGTGATCATGATGAACTGCACGCCGCTGGTGCGCAGCGACAGGTAGCCCATCACCAGGCCGAGCAGGGCGCAGCAGAGCAGGGCCAGCGGCCAGACCACCAATGCGCTGTTGCTGCCTTCCCAGCCCCACAGCGGCATGCCCTGGGACGTATGGAAGGCGATGATGCCGACCACATAACCGCCCAGGCCGAAGAAGGCGGCGTGGCCGAAGCTGACCATGGCGCCGTAGCCGATCAGCAGGTCCAGGCTGGCGGCGGCCATGCCGTAGATGGCCAGGCGGGTGAACAGGCTGACCAGGAAGGGTTCGTCGAGCAGCGCCGCCAGCAGCGGCATCAGCGCGAAGGTGGCCAGGCAGGCCAGGTCGATAATCAGTCGACGGGACATGGGATTCTCCTCAGGCACGGGCCGGCAGCAGGCCGCGCGGACGCACCAGCAGCACCAGGGCCATGACGATGTAGGCGCTGGCGGAAATCAGGCCGCCGCTCAGTGCGCCGCTGACATCGGCGGGCAGCAGCTGGTCCAGCAGCGGCGGGATGTAGGCGCGGCCGAGGCTGTCGACCATGCCGATCAGCAGGGCACCGACCAGGGCGCCACGTACCGAACCCACGCCGCCAACGACGATGACCACGAAGGTGGTGATCAGCACCTTCTCGCCCATGCCGATCTCCACCGAGAGCAGCGGCGCCGCCATGAATCCGGCGAGGCCGCAGAGCACGCAGCCAAAGACGAACACCAGGGTGTAGAGGCGGCTGATGTTGACCCCAAGGGCACCGACCATCTCGTGGTCGTCGGCACCCGCGCGGATCAGCATGCCCAGGCGGGTGTGGTTGATCAGCAGCCACATGCCGAGGGCCACCAGCAGGCCGGCGCCGATGAACAGCAGGCGGCTGACCGGGTACATCAGGCCGGGCAGCACTTCGACGAAGGTGTTGTACCAGTCCGGTGTCGGCATGGCCGGCGGGCTGCGGCCGAACAGCAGGGTGATCAGCTCGTTGCTGAAGAACACCACGGCCAGCGTCGCCAGCACCTGGTCGAGGTGGTCGCGGTTGTAGAGGCGGCGGATGATCCCGGTCTCGATCACCAGGCCATAGAGCGCGGCACCGGCCAGGGCAGCGAGGCCGCCGAGCCAGAAGGAGCCGCTGGCGATGGCGGTGTAGGCGGCGCAGAACGCACCGACCATGTAGAAGGCGCCGTGGGCCAGGTTGATGACACCCATGATGCCGAAGATCAGCGTCAGGCCGGAGGCGAGCAGGAACAGCAGGGCGCTGTACTGCAGGCCGTTGAGAAGTTGTTCGAGCAACAGCATGGCGAAGTCCTGCGGTGATGGCCCGCCGGGGTGGCCGGCGGGCTGGCGGTTCAGGTCGGGATCAGAGCGCGCACTGGGCCGCGTAACTGTCCACCTGGGCCTTGGCGATGGTCTTCACCGGCACTTCAGTGAGCTTGCCGTCGGCGCCGGCCTGGACCTTGAGCAGGTGCCAGTCGATCACCGCGTGCTGGTTGCTGCCGAAGCGGAAGTCGCCACGTACCGAGTCGAAACGGGCATCTCGCAGGGCGCTGCGGAAGGCTTCGGCGTTCTTGATGTCGCCGTTGGTGGCCTTGAGGGCGGAGCCGATCAGGCGCGCGGTGTCGTAGCCCTGGGCGGCGTACATGGTGGGCGCGCGGTTGTACTTCTCGGTGAACGCCTTGACGAAGGCCTGGTTGGCCGGGTTGTCGGACTGCGGGTTCCAGCCGCTGACCACGTTGACGCCCTCGGCCACGTTGCCGGTGGCGGCGAGCATGCGTTCGTCCATGGAGAACACCGGCACCACCATCGGGATGCTCTTGGCCAGGCCCGAGCTGCCGTACTGCTTGGCGAAGTTGATGCCGCCGCCGCCCGGATGGAACTGGAACACCGCGTCCGGGTTCAGCGAGCGGATGCGCGCCAGCTCCACGGAGAAGTCCAGCTGGTTGAGCTTGGTGTAGATCTCTGTGACCTCACCCTTGAAGGTGCGCTTGAACCCGGCCAGGGCATCGCGGCCGGCCTGGTAGTTGGGCGCGAGGATGACCATCTTCTTGTAGCCCAGGTCGTTGGCGGCCACACCGGCCATCTCGTGGGGTACGTCGTTCTGGTAGGAGGCGGCGAAGTAGTGGGGCTTGCACTGCGCGCCGGCGAGGTTGGAGGGCGCGGCGTTGGTGCTGATGTAGAAGCGGTCGCCCTGGGTGGCGCCGTTGACCACGGCGGCAAGGACGTTGGAGAACATCACACCGGTGTAGAGCGAGATGCCGTCGAGGCTCATGCGGTCGATGATCTGCTTGCCTTTGGCGGGCTGCAGGCCGTCGTCCTCCACCACCAGTTCCACTGGCACGCCGCCGAGCTTGCCGCCTTCCTGGTCCATGGCCAGGCGGAAGGCGTCGCGGGCGTCTTCGCCCAGGTAGCCAGCGGGGGTGGAGAGAGTGGTGATGAAGCCGATGCGCACAGGGTCCTGTGCCAGGACGGGGAGGGAAGAGGCCAGCGCGGCCCCGAGCATCGCAAGGTTCAGGGTTTTTTTCATGGTTACCGCCTTGGTTGCGCAGTGCCGTCGTGACTCGGCCTGCATAGTTGTTGTTTGGGCAGTTGGTGAAGCGGGTGGAGCGTGTTTGTTGTGGTTATGGGCACTCGCCGGGATGGGCGTGCATCGGACCCGTAGGAGCGAGCTTGCTCGCGAACGCGCCGCGCATTCGCCAGCAAGCTGGCTCCTACAAGTTCCTACGGAGGTCGGAGCGGGACCTCAGGTATTGCTCTCGGTGAATTTCTCGAAATACAGGTGGCCGTTGTCGATGCCGTTCTCCGTGAGCCAGGTCTTCACCGACTCGACCATCGGCGGCGGGCCGCAGAGGTACATGTCGAAGGGGGCTTCGCGCAGGGCCGCTGCATCGAAATGCTCGGGGACGTAGCCGCGCTTGCCGTTCCAGTCCTGGCCTTCGTCGCTGATCACCGGCGTGAAGCTGAAGCCTGGGATGCGCTCGGCGTAGCCCTGGATGCGCTCCAGCTCGCAGAGGTCCGCCACCTGGCGCACGCCGTAGAACAGGTGTACCGGCTGGCCGCAGCCGCCGCGTTCGGCGATTTCGTCGAGCATGCCGAGGAAGGCCGAGAGACCGGTGCCGCCGGCTACCAGCAGCAGCGGCTTCTCGATGTGGCGCATGTAGAAAGCACCCAGCGGGGCTTCGAAGCGGATTTCGTCACCCACCTTGCAGCGCTCGCGGATGTAGTTGCTCATCACTCCATCGGGCAGTAGGCGGATGAGGAATTGCAGCTTGTTCTCCGCATTCGGCCGGTTGGCGAAGGAGTAGGAGCGATTCGAGTCCGTGCCCGGCACCTGCAGGCGGGCGTACTGCCCCGGCAGGAACTCCAGCTGCTGGCCGTCGACACCAGCATCCAGATGGAGGATGGCGGTGGTCGGCGAGACCTGCTCCACGAAGGTGACGATGCCGCGCTCCTGCACTGTCTTCGACGCGCCGCAGAGGGCGGAGTCGAAGTCGAAGTAGAAGGACGCATCGGACTGCACGCGGGTCTGGCAGGTGAGCATCTTGCGCTGCTCCAGGTCCTTGGCCGACAAGGCCTCCTCGTCCACGTAGTCCATGGCGTAGCGGCCGGACTCGCAGCGGCCCATGCAGGTGCCGCAGACGCCCTCGCGGCAGTCCAGCGGAATGTTGATGCCGTTGCGCAGGGCGGCATCGAGAAGGATCTCGTTGCCCTGCACGGGGAAGAACAGGGTTTTGCCGTCGGCAAAACTGAAGGCGACCTTGTGGTTCATGGCGCGTACATCCGGGCAATCAGAGGTGGTAGAAATCGAGCACCGAGTTGATGGTGTCGTTGAGCAGGACCATGTGCTTGCGGGTGATCTTCCAGCTCTCACCCACGGGCTTGAGGTGGTAGGTCGCGTGGCCGAAGAACTGCTCGCTCTGGCCCAGGCGGAAGTACAGGGTGTGCCAGTTGGCCTTCACTTCCAGTTGGCCGTCGTCGCGCTCTTTGACGCGCACGTTGCTGATCTGGTGCAGGGTGCGCGGCATCGGGATGGTCGAGGCGGCCTTGCCGGTGCGGATGCGGAACACGCGGTCTTCCAGGCCGGAGCGGTTGCTGTAGTAGATCAGCGACATGCCGCGCTTCGGATCCCGGGTGTACTCGTGCTCGGAGTCCCACTGGGGCAGGTGGTACTCGCACTGCTCGTCGAACAGGTCCAGGTAGGCGTCCCAGTCCTGGGCGTCGCACAGGGCGGATTTTGCGTAGAGGAATTGCTCGATCTGGTATTGCAGCTGCTGGTTCATGCCTGCACCTCCTGCAGTTTCAGGGCTTTCTGGTCCAGGCCCTGGAGCAGGAAGCGCTGCCAGTTGGCGTGCTGGTTCACGTACAGGCCTTCATGGGTGAATTCGGTGCCGGTCATCACCGGGGCGATGCCCAGGGTCTGGCTGTTCGACGTGGCGCCGGTGACCCACTTGCCGTAGCCGCGGGAGATGTCGCTCCAGCGTTCCAGGCGGCCCTGGAAACCGCGCTGCTGTTCGCGGAACTCCACCAGGTCGTCGGGGGTGCCCATGCCGGAGACGTTGAAGAAGTCCTCGAACTGGCGGATGCGGCTTTCGCGGTCGGCGTCGGATTCGCCTTTCACGCCGATGCACTGGCTGATGATCTCGGTCTTGTTCCAGGCCAGCGGACGCACGATGCGCAACTGCGAACTGATCTGGTCCATGAAGAACAGGCTGGGGTAAATGTTCAGGTTTCGCAGGCGGTGCATCATCCACTCCGCCTTGCCCTGACCGTGCTCCTCGACCAGGCGCGGCATCACGGTGGCGTAACCGGGGCGCACGGTAGGGTTGGGCATGTCGCTGAACAGCACGCTGTGGCCGTTGTTGAAGGAGAACCAGCCGTCGTCGGTTTCGGTGTCGCCGGCCCCCAGCTTGCTGTAGTCCAGGGTGCTGCCGGCGCTGCCCTTGCTGGCGTTGACCTGCTGGCGGTGCTGCACGGTGGCCACGTAGTTGTAGTGCACGGTGCTGACGTGATAGCCGTCCAGGCCGTTCTCGTTCTGCAGCTTCCAGTTGCCGTCGAAGGTGTAGGTGGACTTGCCGGGCAGCACTTCCAGCTCACCGGTGGGCGACTGGGCGACCATCATGTCGAAGAACACCTTGGCGTCGCCGAGGAAGTCTTCGAGGCTGTCGGTGCCTGCGACATCGAGGCTGATGAAGACGAAGCCCTTGTAGCTCTCGATGCGTGCCTTCTTCAGGCCACGGGTGGCCTTGTCGAAACCTTCCGGGTACTCGCCCGGTGCCTTGACCTTCACCAGGCGGCCATCGCTCTTGTAGCACCAGGCGTGGAAGGGGCAGGTGAAGGTGGACTGGTTGCCCTTGCCGACGCGGGTGAGGGTGGCGCCACGATGCTGGCAGGCGTTGATCAGCGCGTTCAGCTGGCCGTTGCCGTCACGGGTGATGATCATCGGCTGGCGGCCGGCGCGCAGGGTCATGAAGTCGTGGGCATTGGGGATCTCGCTCTCGTGGCAGGCGTAGATCCAGTTCTTCTCGAAGATCAGCTCCATCTCCAGGTCGAACAGTTCCGGCTCGGTGAACATGTCGCGGGCAATGCGGTACACGCCTTCTTCCGGACGGAAGTCCAGGCAGCCGCTGACGTACTCTCTCCACTGCGCAACGTTCTTATTCGAAGTATTCATGGGTGGCACCTTCCACATCGGGCGAAACAGTGGAAGCCATTAGAAGGAGCCACGGCCCGGCTGGTCTATCCGCTTGGTTGGCGAAGAAACGCCGAAAATTTTGACGGCTCACCGGGCGCTTGAAAGGCCCGGGTGCCGGGGCTTTCAAAGGATTTTTGGCAGTCTGAATAAGCGGATAGCTTTCGCCAAAAAAACGGATGGCCAACAGGTGCCGGAGCGGATTGAAATTCGCCCTCGCCGTGCCGCCCGAGGCCGCAGTAACGGTCTGCGATGCGGGGTAACGCTTTTTCGCGCGGCTAGCAGAAGGGCGCCTGGCGCGCTATCCGGAAAGTTGGTGAAGGCTGTCCGCAGGCTTCGACTTCGGCGTCTTCGGTGCGGTGTCCGGTCAATGGCGGTAACACCCGTGATTCCAACGGGGCATCGGTTCGCTCGCGAGGGGGGAGCAGGACCCTGCCAGGGGGTATCCGAAGCGTTTTTGCCACGCGGCGCCGTGGTGAGGCGGGTTGCTCCGTACTGGGGCGAAGAATCGCTCTGGAACAGGCCTGACGGGCCCTCCAGACAGAGGCGGGTATCCGCGGATTTCGACAATGCTATCCTTTTGTTTCGAATCGCGACGGACCGCAGGGGCGTGGCACGGAGCTTGCCTTGTCCATGTTGACGCGCCGCAGAGCGCGCATCTCCAGAAGCCGTTTTGGGTGCCGCGTGATGAGTACGAAGAACCATCAATTCCGAGACATTTCCGCCGATCGCTACGACCTCGCCGGGGCTCGTTCCTGGATGTCGAACATCTGCGGCCCTCACCACCTGAAGGCTGCAAAGCCCGAGCGGATCCAGTTCCATCACAGCGGCAACGTGCTGCCCTCGATGTCGACGACGATGGGCTACGTCGAGTACGGCACGGACGTCACCATTGGCGTCGGCGACGAGATGAACCTCAATTGCTACAGCCTCAGCCTGCCGCTGGCCGGTGAGCAGGAGCTGGTCAAGTCCGGGCACCTCCTGCGTTCGGATCGCGACTGGGGGGTAATCGTGTCGCCCCACGAGTTCCAGGAACTCACCATCGCCGGTGACTGCCACAAGTTGCAGGTAGCCATTCCCCGCGCCGCCATGCAGCAGACCCTCGAGGGCCTTCTGCAGCGCAGCGTGGACACACCGTTGAGCTTCCAGGCGGAGATGAACGCGGTGGAGGGCGCTGCGGCGTCCTGGTGGCGCATGGCGCGGCACCTGATCGACGAGCTGGAGCGCAGCCGTGACCTCTACGGCCAGCTGTTCTTCACCCGCGACCTGGAAAGCGCGCTGATCAAGGGGCTGATCCTGGCGCAGCCGAACAATTATTCGGAGGAGTTGCGCGGACGGCTGGAGATCAAGCTGCCCCATTACCTGGTGCGGGCGCGGGACTTCATCCACGTCCATGCCCGCGAGGAAATCTGCCTGGAAGACATCGAGCGGGCCGCCGGCGTGTCGCGCTTCAAGCTGTTCGAGGGCTTCAAGCGATATTTCGGCCAATCGCCCATGGCCTACCTGAAGAAGCACCGCCTGACCGCCGTGCGCCAGGAACTGCTGGAAGACCGCAGCGCCCGGAATATCTCGGTGATCGCCATGGGCTGGGGCTTCAACCATCTCGGCCGCTTCGCCAGCGAGTACCGCAAGCTGTTCGACGAAACCCCAAGCATGACCATCCAGCGCCTGGAGGAGCGGCGCGGGCGTTCTCTCTGAAGCACTGCCGCCTGTCGAGAAATGCACGGGTGATTGTCGAACGGTCCTGAAATCAGACGACTACCAGGGGCGAGTCCCTCATTTCCGTCAGGTTCAGGAGAGTGCGACATGAAAATCGACAAACACCCCGTGGTTTCCCGCGAAGAATGGCTGCATGCCCGCGAGGAGCTGTTGCGCAAGGAAAAGGCCTTCACCCGTGAACGCGACCGGCTCAGCGCCGAGCGGCGGGCGCTGCCCTGGGTTCGAATCGAGCAGGTCTACGCCTTCGAGGGACCGGACGGTTGGGAAACCCTGGCCGACCTGTTCGACGGGCGCAGCACCCTGGTCGTCTACCACTTCATGTTCGGCCCCAACTGGAAGGAAGGTTGCCCCGGCTGCTCGTTCCTCGCCGACCACATCGATGGGCCCAACCAGCACCTCAAGCACCACGATGTGACGCTGCTCTGCGCGTCCCGCGCGCCCTTGCAGGAGTTCCAGGCCTTCCGCAAGCGCATGGGTTGGAAGTTCAAGTGGGTGTCGTCCCAGGGCAGCTCCTTCAACCAGGACTTCGGCGTCGCCGCCCGGCCCGAGGACATCGCCGCCGGTACCGCCCGCTACAACTACGGCACCAGCAAGGACCCGGGCGAGGACATGCCGGGCCTCAGCGTGTTCTATCGCAACGACGCGGGGGAGATTTTCCACACCTACTCCACCTACGCCCGTGGTCTGGACCTGCTGGTGGGCGCCTACAACTTCCTCGACCTCCTGCCCAAGGGCCGCGACGAGAAGGAAATCATGGATTGGATGACCTACCACGACCGCTATGAGGACGAGCCCGCCAAGGTGCATAGCTGCTGCGCGGAGTGATTGGGTTGGGCGAACCTGCGGTCCGCATAGCGATTGAAATCGCCCCCACAGGGGAGTCACCTTCAACGCCGCGCTCGACCATTGAGGCATTGCTTCTTGTGGGGGCGAATTCATTCGCCAAGCAGACCGAAGGTCTGCCCTGGGGAGTGTCAGGGGGCAACTGCGTTGCCCTTGGCGAATGAATTCGCCCCTACAGGGGAGTCACCTCCAGCGCCGCGCTCGACCATTGAGGCACCGCTTTTTTGTGGGGGCGAATTCATTCGCGAAGCAGGCCGAAGGCCTGCCCTGGGGAGTGTCAGGGGGCAACTGCGTTGCCCTTGGCGAATGAATTCGCCCTACAGGGAATCACCTCCAGCGCCGCGCTCGACAATTGAGGCACCGCTTTTTTGTGGGGGCGAATTAATTCGCGAAGCAGGCCGAAGGTCTGCCTTGGGGATCCCAAAGGGCAACTGCGTTGCCCTTAGCGAATGAATTCGCCCCCACAAGGTGATCCCGCTCCTTCAGGCTATCGCCGCTGCGGCCAGCTCCGGCTTCTTCGCCCGCAACACCAGCGCGCACAGTGCCGGCAGGAACAGCAGGGTCAACACGGTGCCCACCAGCACGCCGCCAATCAGCACATAAGCCAGGGATGACCAGAACACCGAGAAGGTCAGCGGGATGAAGGCCAGCGCAGCGGCCAGGGCAGTGAGCAGCACCGGTCGGGCGCGGCGTACCGTGGCTTCGATGATGGCCTCGCGCAGGGGGCGGCCGTGGGCCAGTTCCTGGTCGATCTGGTCGGTGAAGATCAGCGTGTTGCGCATCAGGATGCCGCCGATGCCGATCAGCGCCAGGATGGCGTTGAAGCCGAAGGGCTGGTTGAACAGCAGCAGTGCCGGCATGGCGCCGATCAGGCCCAGGGGCGCGGTGGCGAAGACCATGAACATCCGGCTGAAGGAACGCACCTGGAACATGATCACCACCAGGGTCAGCAGGATCATCACCGGGAACAGCACGGCCAGGGCCTTGTTGGCCTTGGCGCTTTCTTCCACCGGACCGCCGATGGTGACCTTGTAGCCGGCCGGCAGCTTGGCGATCAGCGGTTGCAGGTCGGCGTACACGGCCTTTTCCACATCCGGCGGCTGGGTGCCCTTGATGATGTCAGCACGCACTTCGAAGGTCAGTTCGCGGTCGCGGCGCTTGAGGATGGGTTCCTCCATCAGCGGTTGGAAGCGGCCCACCTGTTCCAGCGGCACCGATACGCCAGCGGCGTTGGTAATGGTCAGGCCCTCGATACCGCCGAGGTTTTCCCGCTGGGTGTTCTGCGCACGGACCGTCACGGCCACGGTGCGGGTGCCCTCGCGCACTTCGGTCACCGGGTTGCCGGTGAGCAGGGCGTTGAGCTGGCTTTTCACCTCAACCGGGGTGAAGCCGAGCAGGCGCAGGCGGTCCTGGTCCAGCACCAGGCGATAGGAGCTGCTGCGCTCACCCCAGTCGATGAAGGTGTCGCGGGTCATGGCGTTGGCGGCAACCACGGCACGCACCTCTTCGCTGATCTGCCGCAACTGGTCGAGGTTGGGACCGGATACGCGGAACACCACCGGGAACGGCACCGGCGGGCCGAACACCAGCTGCGTGACGCGCACCCGTGCCGAGGGGAATTCGCCGGCGGCGATGCGCGCCTGCATGCGCTCGCGGAGGGCATCGCGGGCCTTGGAGTCGGCGGTCTGCACGATGATCTTGGCGAAAGCCGGGTCCGGCAGCTCGGGGTTCAGGGACAGGAAGAAGCGCGGCGCACCGCCCCCCACGTAGGCGTCGACCAGTTTGGTCTGCGGTTCTTCCAGCAGGGATTTTTCCACCTCAGCGACCACGGATTCGGTGGCCTTGAAGGCGCTGCCCGGCGGCATATAGACCTCCACCAGCAGTTCCGAACGGTCGGAGTTGGGGAAGAACTGCTTCTTCACGATGCCCATGCCCAGGCCGCTGGTGATGAAGGCCGCCACAACCAGAGCAGTGACCGTCTTGCGGTGGTTCACGCACCAGGTGACCAGGGCCCGCAGGCGCTGGTAGAGGCGGGTGGCGTAGAGCGCTTCATGGCCACCGGCGACGGGTTGGATCTTCGGCAGCAGCTTCACTCCCAGGTAGGGCGTGAAGAACACCGCCACCACCCAGGAGGCGAGCAGGGCGAAGCCGACGATCCAGAAGATGTTGCCGGCGTACTCGCCCGCGCCGGACTTGGCGAAGCCCACCGGCAGGAAGCCGATGACGGTCACCAGGGTGCCGGTGAGCATGGGCGCGGCAGTGGAGGTCCAGGCGAAGGTGGCGGCCTGGATGCGGTCGAGGCCTTCCTCCAGCTTCACCACCATCATCTCGATGGCGATGATGGCGTCGTCCACCAGCAGGCCCAGGGAGAGGATCAGCGCACCGAGGGTGATGCGGTCGAACTCGCGCCCGGTCATCAGCATGATCACGAAGACGATGGACAGGGTCAGCGGCACGGCGGCGGCGACCACCAGGCCGACGCGGAAACCCAGCGCCAGCAGGCTGATCAGCATCACCACGCCGAGGGCGACGAAGAACTTGAGCATGAACTCGTTCACCGCGATGCGGATTTTCTCGGCCTGGTCGGAGACCTTGTCGAACGTCACGCCCAGGGGCAGGCCGGCGTGGATGCGGTCTTCCTCGGCCTGGAGGGACTTGTCCAGTTCAAGACCGTTGAAGTGCGGTTCCATGATCACGCCGAGCATCAGCGCCGGTTCGCCCTGATGGCGGATGCGGTAGCTCGGCGGGTCCTCGTAGCCGCGCTTGACCGTGGCCACGTCGGCGATGCGCAGCAGCTTGCCATTGGCATTGATCGGTACGTTCTCGATCAGATTCAGGCTGTCGAAGGCGCCGTCCAGGCGGATGTACGCGCGTGGGCCGCTGGTTTCGACGAAGCCGGCCGGCGCCACGCCGTTCTGCTTGCCCAGGGCCTCGAAGATCTGTTCGGGCTTCAGACCGAGGGTGGCCAGGCGCTGGTAGGAGAACTCGACGAAGATGCGCTGGGCCTGCTCACCGAGAATGTTGACCTTCTTCACGCCGGGCAGGTTGAGCAGGCTCTGGCGCATGTCTTCGGCCATCTGCACGAGCTGGCGGTGCGGCAGTTGTTCGGCTTCCAGCGCGTAGAGGGCGAAATAGACGTCCGAGTATTCATCGTTGAAGAAGGGGCCGACCACGCCTTGCGGCAAGCGTTTGGCTTCGTCGGAGAGCTTCTTGCGGGTCTGGTAGAAGAGCTGCTGGATGTCGCCCGGCCGGGTGGAGTCCTGGTACTGCAGCTTCATCGAGACGAAGCCGGGCTGGGCGATGGTTTCCACCCGGTCGTAGAAGTCCAGTTCCTGCAGGCGCTTTTCCAGGCGGTCCGCCACCTGTTCCTGCATCTCCCGCGCGGTAGCGCCCGGCCAGGCGGCGGTGATGGTCATGGTCTTGACCGTGAAGGACGGGTCTTCCGCGCGGCCGAGCTTGTTGAAGGCGATGGCGCCGGCGACCAGCGTCGCGATGATCAGGAACAGGGTCACCGCCCGATTGCGTACCGCGAAGGCGGAAAGGTTGAAGCGGCTCATCTCAGTTCTCCAGGGCCAGCGACGGCGCCGGCAGTTCGCGCACGCTGTCACCGGCGTTCAGCAGATGGGCGCCGAGGGCGACGATGCGTTCACCCGGCTGGATGCCGCCTTCCAGTACCGCTTCTTCCTGCTCCAGGCGCACCACGCGCACCGGGCGCAATTCCACCTTGCCGTCCGTCTTGATGACCCAGACGCCGGTGCCCTGGCCCTTGTCGTGCAGGGCGCCCAGCGGCACGCGAACCAGTTGCTGGTGGTCGGCGCCGTCCAGTTGCAGGGTGACGGTGGACCCGATGGCCAGTGCGGAGGAGTCGCCGCCCAGGGTGTAGCGGGCGCGGAAGGTGCGGGTGGTGGTATCCGCTGCGGCGGATAGCTCGCGCAGGGTGGCCGGCACCGCGTCGCCCGAGGCGCCGTAGGGATAGGCGCGGGCTGCGTGGTTGGCGAGGGAACGCTGGGTTTCCGGGATATCGATCACCGCTTCGCGTGCGCCGTCATGGGCGAGGCTGGCGACGATCTGGCCCTCGGCGACGACCTGTCCACGGTCCACCCGTACATCGGTGATCACGCCGTCGCCATCGGCCTGCAAGGTCGAGTAGGTCCGGCGATTCTCCACCTGGGCTGCTTCGGACGTGGCGGCGGCCTGTTCGGCCTGGGCGACCCGCAGGCGCGTGGCGGCCTGGTCGTACAGCTGACGGGAGACCGCGCCCGTGCCGGCCAGGCGGCGATAGCGGGCTTCGTCATCGCGGGCCTGGCGCAGCTCCGCTTCGGCGGCGGTGACGCGGTTACGGGCAGTGCGCAAGGCCAGTTCGAAGTCGGTGTTGTCCAGCACCAGCAGTACGTCGCCGCGCTTCACGCGGGTGCCCGGGTCCACCTTGCGGGCAATCACCTTGCCGCCGACGCGAAAGCCCAGGTCGCTGGCGGTGCGGGCCGCTACCACGCCGGTATAGAGCGCATTCTGCTGGGCGGCCGCTTGTACGTCCGCCGCCAGGACCGCCCGTGGCTGGGGCGCGCTGACCGAGGTATCGGCCTGGCTGTTGCAACCGCTCAGCGCCAGCAGGGCAGCGGGGATCAGGGCGAGTAGGGCAAGGTGCGGGCGATTCATGGAGCGATCCTCGGATTGGGCGGCATCAGGGCGAAGCACCGCAGGTCGAAAATATGATAGGCATAATCTAATTTCGTGTATATATGTCACTCGTCATCTAATTCGTCAGCCCAAGGGCGAAGCGACCAACGGAGGTGCATGCGATGTGCAATGAACAACAAGCAGCAGAGAACGGCCTGGCCTGCGTTGCGCCGTCCGCCGTCAGCCACGACGACTGGCAGGCCCTGGAGTGGCAGCTGATGGTGCTGGCGCTGGAAGCCGAAGCAGCAGGAGACCTGTCATGAACCCGTCGCGCCTGCTACTGGCCATCCTCATGGTGCTGACCGCCATGGGCGAAATCTCCACCCAACTGATCATTCCCGCCCTCGGTGCCCTGGAGCAGGGACTGGGTGCCGACCACGGCGCGAGCCTCGCGGCGCTGTCCGCTTTCGTTGCGGCGTTCGGGCTCGGGCAATTGCTGCTGGGGCCGCTGTCCGACCGGGTCGGCCGCCGGCCGGTGCTGATCGGCGGGCTCAGCCTTTACCTGGCTGCCACCGCCTGGATGTTCCTTGCCGACAGCATGACCGACTTCATTCTCGGACGCGTGGTCCAGGGGCTCGGCGCCTGTGCGGCGCTGGTGCTGGCGCGGGCCATCGTGCGCGATGTATGGAAGGCGCAGGCCGCTCCGGCTCTGGCGCTGACCGTGATCGGCATGCTCAGCGCCATCGCCCTGGCGCCCATGGTGGGCGGACTGCTCACCCAGTGGGGCGGCTGGCACGCGCCTATCCTGGCTTCCCTGACCATTGGCAGCCTGGCGCTGCTGGCGGTGCTGGCCTTCTACCGGGAATCCAACCCCAGCCTCGATCCCAAGACCGGCCACCCGGCGACCCTGGCGCGCAACTATTTCGACCTGCTCAAGCAGCGTTCCAGCCGGGCCCTGGCGTTCACCCTGGCGGGCACCTACGGGGCGATGTTCGCCGTGGTGGCCGGTTCATCGGCTGTCTATATCGGTCTGCTCGGGCTGAGCTCGGCGGAATATGGCCTGGCGTTCGGCGCCACCATTTCCGGACTGATCGCCGGCGCGCTGTTCACCCAACGCAAGATCATGCAACTGGGCCCGCAACGTATCGTCGGTATCGGCGTGAGCCTGGTGGCTGCCGGTGCGCTGACCACCTTGCTGGTCCACGCCACGCTGGGCCTGTCGGTGCTCGGCCTGTCGTTGCCACAGGTTCTGGTGACCCTGGGCGGCGGCATGCTGATTCCGGCTTCGGTGGCCGGCGTGGTCATGCCCAACGCCCACCGCGCCGGACTCGCGGCCGGCTTGATGGGATTCTCCCAGATGCTCGGCGCGACTTTGAGTGGCCTGCTGCTGGGCGTGCTGCAGGATGGCAGCTCCTGGCCGATGGTCGGCGTGCAAGCCGTGTTCGCCGTGGCGGCCATCAGCGGATTCACCCTGATGACCCGCAAGGCACGCAGCGCGGCGGTTTCTGCGGCGGGGTGAGGTCGGTACGCAAGTCAGTATTTTGAATCGCGCTCGCCGCCCGCCATATCGCTCGCGCTACGGCGGCGAGTCGAGCAGGCTGGCGTACTGGCGGATGAGTTGCGCCAGGGAATCGGCTTCGAGCTTCGCGAAGACGTTGGCCCGGTAGGTTTCCACGGTGCGCGGCGACAGCTCGAACTCGCGCGCGATCTCCTTGTTGCTCAGGCCCTGGACGATGCGTTCCAGCACATCACGCTCGCGCCCCGAGAGACGCGCCAGTCGGTCCACGGCCGCCTGGGTCACGGCCTGGCGCTCGCGGCTGGCGATGTGGGTGCGCACGGCGGCCTGCACCGCATCGAGGAAAACATCGTCGTCCGCCGGCTTCTGCAGGAATTCCATGGCGCCGCCCTTGAAGGCCCGGCGGCAGAGGTCGACGTTGGCGTGGCCGGTGAGCATCACCACCGGCAGGTCGGAGGCCTCCGCCAGCCGTGCCAGCACGTCCAGCCCGCCGATGCCCGGCATGCGGATATCCAGCACAACGCAGCCGATGGCCTGCGGCGACAGTGTATCGAGAAACTCCTGGGGATCGCCGAAGCCTTCGCTGCGCAGGCCGACGCTGCGTAGCAACAGCGCCAGGGCGTCGCGCACGGCATCGTCATCGTCAACCAGGTACACCAGCGGCGAGTGTGCAGGAAGGCTCATGCATCGGCTCCGGCGAGGGGCATGCGCAGTGTGAAGCCGGCGCCCCGTGGATCGAGGTTGCGGACGCTGATGTGGCCGTCCATGGCGCCGGCGAGGGTCTCGCACAGCGTCAGGCCCAGTCCCATGCCTTGCGGCCGCGTGGTGTAGAAGGGCTCGAACAGGCGCGGCAGCGAATCGGCGGGAACACCCGGACCGTCGTCGCTGACGCTGAATGCATAGCGGCCGTCTTCGACGCCGCCGCAGAGGGCGATGTTGCGGGTGCCCGGGGCGTCGGCGGCGTTCTGCACCAGGTTGTGCAGGATCTGCTCGAGGGCCACCCGGTCGCCCTTGGGGCGGGCGCCCGGCGAGGCGTTGCGCCAGGTCAGGCGGATGCCGCGGCGCGCCAGTTCCTGTTCGCGCAGGAACAGCAGCGAAGCCGCCAGGGTGTCCGGATCGACCGCGGTGCGCGGTGAAGGCGAACTGGGCTGAACCAGTTCGCGCATGCGCTGGATGATGTCGGCTGCGCGGCGTGCCTGTCCGGCACTGGCGAGCAGGGCCTGGCGGACCGCTGGACGTTCGTCTTCGTCATCCAGCAGGCGCTCGGCGGCCCGTACCTGGGCGAGGATGGCGGTCAGCGGCTGGTTCAGTTCGTGGGCGATGCCCGCCGCCATCTCGCCTAAGGTGCTCAGCCGTGTCATCGCGGCCAGACGCGCTTTCTCCTGCTGTCGCCTGGCATCGGCGCGCGACCGCTGCCAGGCCGCGAAACCGGCCATCAGGAGGCCACTGGCGACCGCCCAGGCCAGCCATTCCAGCCAGGGCCAGTCGGCGGGTGTCAGCAGGCGCCAGCTGTGCAGGGGAAAGGGTTGGCTGACCGCCCCCAGGGGCTTGTGCAGGTCGATCAACCAGCCCAGTGAGTCGGCGCCGGATTGGCGTGCCAACAGGGTGAGCGGACCGGCGCCCACATCCAGCGTCAGCATCGCCAGCGAAGGGGGAAAGTCGCTGGCCGGGATGAGTTGGCGCGCGTCCAGCAACAGGCTCCAGCTCGATGGTGCCACCAGCCAGTAGCGGGCCTCGTCCAGCGGCAGCGTGACGGGGCGCTTCAACTGGCGGGCCTGCTCGACCGCAGCGGCGAAGTTCGGCGGGGCGGCGAGGCTGCCCGCCCAGTTTCCGTCGCGCAGAAAACCCAGGCCCAGCAGTTGCGGCATGGAGGGTTGCAGGCTGGGGAGCAGGCGTTCGGGAATTGGCGGATGCGACAACGCGGCCAGGGTGGCCAGCACGGCTTCGTGCTGCACTGTCTTCTGGCTGAGCATGCGCTGGGCGATGCTGGTGTCCTGGAAGAAGCGCTCATGGCGGTCGGCATAGTCCTGCCAGCCAATCCACGCGGCAACAGGGCAGAACAGCACCAGCCAGAGCAGGAATGTGCGGAGATGGGTCAGGGGATTCACGCGGGGCATCATGCCTGGTCCGTGCGGACGGCGGCCATCCGTAGGGCTACGGAGGATGCATGGAATCCCTTGTGGGGGGCAAGGTGGGGCTCGTCTAGCGCGGGCATCAATCGGGCCTGATCGGGAACTCGAGTGAGCATGGCCGCACCTTCGCCTGCTGGCCACCCCCGGAAGCTGCTGTCGCCCTACAATGCTCCGCATTCCTTTCAAGACCACCAGTCCTGCATCAGGGGGTTCACATGTCTGACGCACAGTATGTTCCGCCCAGGGTATGGCAGCACCTTGCGCCGTCCGGGGGCGAGTTCGCCAACATCAATCGGCCGGTCGCGGGACCAACCCATGAACGCGTGCTGCCGGTGGGCAAGCATCCGTTGCAGCTCTATTCGCTGGGCACGCCCAATGGCGTGAAGGTGACGGTCCTGCTGGAAGAGCTGCTGGCCCTGGGGCATGCCGATGCCGAGTACGACGCCTGGCTTATCCGCATCACGGAGGGTGAGCAGTTCTCCACAGGCTTCGTCGGGATCAATCCCAACTCGAAGATTCCCGTCCTGGTGGATTACAGCCAGGAAGTGCCGATCCGTGTCTTCGAGTCGGGCTCGATCCTGCTGTACCTGGCGGAGAGGTTCGGCCGCTTCCTGCCCACGGACCTGGCGGGGCGTACCGAAACCCTGAACTGGCTGTTCTGGCAGATGGGGTCGGCGCCCTATCTGGGCGGAGGTTTCGGGCATTTCTATGCCTACGCGCCGGAGAAGCTCGAATACCCGATCGATCGGTTCACCATGGAGACCAAGCGCCAGTTGGATGTCCTGGATCGTCGGCTCGCCGAGCACAGCTACCTGGCGGGTGATGCCTACACCATCGCCGATATCGCTGTATGGCCGTGGTACGGCCAATTGGTGCGGGGGAACCTGTATTCGGCAGCGGAATTCCTCTCCGCCCATGAGTACATCCACGTCCTGCGCTGGGCCGAGGAAATCGCCGAGCGGCCCGCGGTGAGACGTGGCAGGCGGGTCAATCGCACCTGGGGTGAGCCGGAAGAGCAGTGCCCGGAGCGTCATCAGGCATCCGATCTGGATTGATCCTCGCCAGGCGGAGGCGAGGGGCGAGCTGACTTCTCAGCGCCCGGTTCCGAATCGTCTGGAAGGTTTGGGCAGATGGCGGGCTCAGAGTTTCCTGCCGCTGCTGGCCACCGTCGGCTTCAACGCCCGCGCCACTTCGCCCTGGATCTTGTAAGCCGGCGCTTCCACCGAGTTGTAGTCGCGGGTGTAGCGCTTGGCGAAGTCCGCCACGCCCCATTCCAGGTACTGCTTCACGTGATGCACTTCGTGGGCCCAGAGGGCGACGTTGTTCTCTGCGTCGTCCTCGTTGCGGAAGACGATCACGTCTACCAGCGTCACGGCCTCCACATCCGGGTTCTGCATCAGGGTGTTGGCGGCGTTCGCCTCGGTGTCGACCCCCACCTTGTAGCGCGCCGTGTCCAGCACCTGCAGGTCGTAGTAGGGCTCAAGCTGTGCACGGATGTGCAGTGGAATGGGATGCAGCAGGGTGGCAGGCATGTTGTTGCGCGATTCCACGATCCACTGTTGCAGGCTGGCAGCGGCCATCTGGTTGACGCCTTCCAGCAAAGGCGCCATGTCTCCCTGGTTACCCGGCGCGCAGAAGCAGGTCACCACACACACCTGCGATTGCCCGCTGGGGCAGGCGAGGGCGGCGGTGGAAACGAAGGGCAGGGCGAGGATGGTCTGAAGCAGGAAACTGCGAAGGGATACAGCGAACAAGGAACCTCCCGGAGGCGCTGACGGAGCGCGCCATTATGGACAGCGGCGGCGGGGATTGGTTGCGCAATTCCCGTCCGGCTGTCGGCGAAGGAAATGGCTGTGTCCGCATTAAGTGTTGCAAGTGGCTGGATTACCCGTAGGAGCTGGCTTGCCAGCGAATGGCCCTGTTTCGCTAGCAAGCTAGCTCCTACAAGGCCCTTGGACCGATGGCCGATCTCTGGCAACAACGCCGGAGTTCGAGTACTACAGCGCCGATTTCGATCCCATGGCCGGAACCGGCTGGGTGGGAATCTGGGGGCCGATTAAGGACTGAAAAGGGGGAGACTCCCGGGTTCCTGCCGGCCTAAACTGAGCGGCATTTTTCGTCAGGCCCCCTGTCCATCCATGCCGAGTACGCAGGTATCCAGTCGTTGCCGAGCGTTGTGGTTCGTCGCGCTGCTGATTGTCAGCGTGTGGCCGCTATTGGGTCACGCCAGCCAACCGGCCGAATACCGTATCGGGGTGGAGCAGGTGGACTACTACCCCATCTACTCCGCAGTGCCGCCAGGCAACGAGTACCGCGGCTATGCCCGCGACCTGCTGGACCTCTTCGCCGCCCGGGAAAACCTGCGCTTCACCTATGTGGCGCTGCCGGTGCGGCGCCTGTCCCACGCCTACTGGACCGGGCGACTCGACCTGATCTTCCCCGACAACCCGCGCTGGGAGGCGGCGCACAAGCCGGCCGGTATCACCTATTCGCAAGCGGTGCTGCAGTTTCAGGACGCCATGCTGGTACTGCCGGAGCGCAAGGGCCAGGCGCGGGCGAGCTTCCGTCGCCTCGGCTTCGTCCGTGGCTTCACGCCGTGGAAATTCCAGGGCGATATCGCTGCCGGGCGGGTGGTCATCAAGGAGGCACCCAATCCCGAGGGACTTATCCACATGGCCATGGCCGGCTATATCGACGCCGCCAACATGGCGCAGCAAGTGGCGAATTTTCACCTCAAGCGCCTGGGACGCGAGGGCGGCTTGGTGATCGAGCCGACATTGCTGCCACTCAGCGACAGCTACTACCACCTCTCCAGCATCCGCCATCCGGAGCTCATCCAGCGCTTCGATGCCTTTCTCCAGCGGGAGCAGGTGGCGATACAGGTGTTGAAGGCGAAATACGGCTTCTGAGTGCGGCGCAGGTCGTCAGGTCAGCTCGAAGGCGTTTATCAACTCCTCCAGAAAGGTGCTCACCAGTTCGCTCTGCCGGGTGGAGTGGCGCACTGCCGCATGGAACTGCACTTCATAGCGAAACCGCTCCGGGTTGAGGGCGCGGAGCTGGTCCAGGTCGACGTGGCTTGCCGCGTAATGCTCAGGCAGGAAGCCCAGGTGCTGGCCGGAAAGAATCAGCAGGGCAGCGCCATCCATGCTGTCGGTAAGTGCAGTCATGCGCTCGATGGAGGTCGGTGCCGGCATTTCCGGAAGCGGGTGGCTGGGCCAGACCCATTCGTGCTCGGCCACGTCCGCATCCTGTAGCGCACCCGCCTGGAGATAGAGGGGGTGGGACGCGCTGCAATAGGCCGCCTGGGTTTCGCGGAACAGGGCCAGGTAGTCGAGGTTGTCGAGGCGCCGCCAGAAATAGCCGATCGCCAGGTCCAGGTGGCCGTTGATGAGCTTCTCTTCGAGAAACGACGACGACAGTTCGGTGAACTGGAAGTACAGCCCCTGGTTGCGCGCGCGCAGGCGTGCGATGGCCAGGGCGATCTTCTTGTTGGCCGTGGGGTCGATCTGTCCCAGCAGTCCGATGTTCAGCGTGCCGGAGAGGGTGCGGTTGATGTGCTGCACTTCCAGGCGAAAGCCCTCGGCTGCGGCCAGCAGGCGCCGCGCCGCGTCGACGAACTGGCTGCCCTTGGCCGTCAGGGCGAATCCGGCCCGGCCACGCTGGCAGAGGCGGAAGCCGAGGCGGGTTTCCAGTGATGCGAGCTGCGCGCTGATGGTGGGCTGCGAGGTGTTCAACGCAGTCTGTGCAGCGGAAATGCCGCCGGCCTCGACAACGGCCAGGAACACGCGGATCAGGCGGATATCCAGTTCGGATACGTTGCCCAGCATGAGGCCTCCGTGGGTGCCTTACATAGAAGGCGATCTATGTGAACAGTTGGCCCGCGCTATTTTACGAGTTCGGCAGGGCACCTAGATTGCTGCTTCAGCGATGGTTCCATCCCCATCAGGATGCCGGGAACAGCCAGATCGCCGGGCGTCATCATAGGGCGCCGCCGAGGACGTTCGCCACAGGGTTCGGGCAACGCCATCTCACCCAACATAGATGAACCCGATGTATGGCTGGCGCCTTGCGTGGCCCGCCGACCGCATCATCACAAGAACAACAGTTCGCTCGACCAGGAGCGAAGGAGCATCCCATGTCAGGGTCCACCCAGCCCGTTCACGCGGCTGACGCCAGCGGCGGATTGGCCATCGAAGGTCACTCGATCGACTACATTCCCGAGTCCGAGCGCCACGCCCGGCTCAGCAGCCAGGGGCCATTCTGGTTCCTTGGTAACTTCCATTTCTTCACCATCTCCATCGGTTTCGTCGGGCCGAGCCTTGGGCTGTCCGCCCTGTGGACGACCCTGGCCGGTGCGCTGGGCATCATGTTCGGCACCTTGTTCATGGCCTTCCATGGTTCTCAGGGGCCGGAGATGGGTCTGCCGCAGATGATCCAGTCCCGCGCGCAGTTCGGTTATCGCGGGGTGGTGTTGGCGTTGATGGCGACCCTGTTCGTGTTCGTCGGCTTCAACGTGGTGAACGTCTCGCTGATCATCGGTGGCCTGAAGAACGTCTTCGGGCTGGAGCCGCTTCCCGTGGCTTGCGCGGTGATCGCTACCGGAGCGCTGCTGTCGATCTACGGCCATGACCTGATGCACAAGGCCTTCAAATGGGCGTTGATGCTGACCCTGCCGCTCTACGCGCTGGTGACCGTCGCGCTCATGTTCGGTGCCGGGCAGACTGAGGTCGCCGAGCCGGCCAGCCTGGGCTTCAGCTGGGTGGCGTTCGTGACCCAGTTCGCCATCGCCGCCAGCTACAACATCTCCTACGCGCCCTATGTATCCGACTATTCGCGCTACCTGCCGAAGAACACCAGCCGGACGAAGTTGATCGCGGCGGTGTTCCTCGGTGCGTCGCTTTCCGGTGCCTGGATGATCGGCCTCGGCGCCTGGCTGGCGCAGCTGCTGCAGGTGTCCGATGCGCTGGTGGCGCTCGACCGCGTGGGCACCGCCGTGCTGCCAGGGCTGGGTCATGTACTGGTGCTGGTTTCGGTGGTCGGCTTCCTGCCAGTGATCGCGCTCAATACCTATAGCGCCATGCTCACCCTGCTGACTGGCATCGATTCGGTTCGCCGTATCAACCCCACGCCGCGTGCGCGGGTGCTGTCGATCCTCGTCATCACCCTGGTGCTGCTCGCCTGCGTGATGTCGATCCGTGGCAACGGCATTTCCATCCTCAACACCTTCCTGGTGCTGATGCTGTACTTCCTCGTGCCCTGGACCGCGGTGAACCTGGTGGACTACTTCTGCGTGCGCAAAGGCCGCTATGCGATCCCGCATTTCTTCACGCCGAAGGGCATCTACGGGGCGTGGCAACTGCGCGGCATCGTCGCCTATGTGGTGGGCTTCGTCTGCATGATCCCGTTCTTCTTCATCTTCGATGCCGCGGCTGGACAGGAAGTCTTCGTCGGACCCATGGCGCGTCTGCTGGACGGTGTCGATATCGCCTGGCTGGTGGGCCTGGTGGTATCCGGCCTGACCTACTTCGTCCTCAGTCGCTCGCTCGACCTGGAAAGCGAACGCCGCATCATCGACGCCATTAGCGAACGCGACATCCTCGAAATGACCCGGGCCGGCGCAAGCCAGGAACCGCGAACCTGACAACAGGGAGTACTGCCCAGTGAACGCATCCCGAAACCTCAAGGTCGCCTGTTGCCAGCTGGCGCCGATGATCGGTGACCTCGCCCACAACCGCCGCATTGCCGAGCGGGCCATCCGCGCAGCTGCGCTGCAGGGGGCACGGGTCGTGGTGCTGCCGGAGCTGGTGCAGAGTGGCTATGTCTTCCATGACCTGGCCGAGGCGCAGGCTTCTGCTGAAGCCGTGGATGGCCCGACGTTGCAGCTTTGGAAGGCGCTGGCTCGGGAGCTGGAAATCGTCATCGTCGGCGGCTTCTGCGAGCGGCTGGATGACCAGCGCGTTGCCAACAGTGCGGCGCTGGTCGACGCCACGGGGCTACGCACCCTGTACCGCAAGGCGCACCTGTGGGATGCCGAGAACGCCATCTTCACCCCCGGCAACGAACCCCCGCCGGTGGTGGAGACCGCCTTCGGGCGGATCGGCGTGATGATCTGCTACGACCTGGAGTTCCCCGAGTGGGTGCGCCTGCCGGCATTGGCCGGCGCGGACCTGCTGTGCGCGCCGGTCAACTGGCCGGACGGTCCGCGCCCACCCATCGAGCGCCCCGCCGAGGTGGTGCGTGTGCAAGCGAACGCGGCGGTCAATCGCCTGTTCATCGCCGCCTGTGATCGTCACGGCAGCGAGCGTGGGGTGAACTGGGTGCAGGGCTCGGTGATTGTCGATCCGGACGGCTACCCATTGGCGGGACCGGCGGAGGAGGGCGGGGAGCAGATCCTCATCGCTACCCTGAATCTGGACGAAGCGCGCAACAAGCGCATCAGCCAGCACAATCACCTCCATGAGGATCGTCGACCTGAGTTGTACGGCGCGGGCGGATTGCTGGAGTGATGGGGGCAATAGTTAGCGGCCCCAGACAGAAAAAAGCCCGCGAAAGCGGGCTTTTCTCTTGGAATTGTCAGTTCGCTGCCTCGTTCGTGGACTGCTCCAGGGCGGCGGCCTGTCGCAGAGGCTGCGCTTCCCTGATGCAGAAGAGGACCATATGGAAATCGCTGCCCCATTCCGATTCGCATTGGCTACGAATCGAGCCGCTGTAACCGGCGACGGCTGCGGCTGAGAGGCGTTGCTCTTCTACGCAATAACTGCGCATGGCATCACCGCTCCACTTCTCCAGGCAATGTGCCTGGATGGCCGATTCGTCGGCCTGGGCGCCAGTCAGGACGCCGATAGCTATGGCTGCGGCGGCGATCAGACGTGTTCTGTGCGACATAGGTACGCTCTCTTCCTTCGAAATGTCGGCCCTCCGTGGCCTGCGAATTACACGATGCAGTGAGATGAAATCCGTGGTTGTGAACAACCGGAGCCCTGACTGCAACTCCCCGTGTGCACAGTGGTGGTGCAGTCTAGTACAGCTCCGCTTGCTTCCCAGATCACCTCGTAGTGGCCCGACGTCCGGTATACGGCAGCGGCGGGAGTAGCGCGCATCTTTCCATGCGAAGACTTCAACTCCCCTAACCTGGATCAATGGTTTTTCATGGGGGGCCGGTGACCGGACAGGCGGCGGCACTCTTTAAAGTGGCGACTTCTGCAGTGCAGTCAGGAACTCGTTTCATCAACCGCAATCTGAGGGGAACGCACACACCCAAGGAGTCACCATGCGTTTCCGCAACACCGCTGCCGTCCTCGCACTGATCGCTGTTCCATTTGCGTCCGCCGTGGCCAAACACGACCACGACGATCACGACGACCTGCTGCGTAATCTGATCTCCACCGGCGCTACCACCGCCTCCAGCTACATCACCAGTGGCGGCGACGATAAGCTCGTAGGCCCGGTGCAGGACGATGCCAGCAGCTTCATCGCCAGCGATGGCGAAATTCGCGGCCCCTATCTCGAGGCCGAGCTGCAACGGATTCGCAGTGCCAACCCGAGCCTGAGCGCGCGCAGTGACCTGGAACTGGCGAGTGCCATCCTGGCGGGTGAATCGCAATAGTCGAGTGGTAGCACTTCGTCGAAACGACGTGGAGGGACAGGGAGGTCCTGCCTCATTTCGTTGCACTCTGAATGAGCCGTTTGGCGGCGTATTCCTTGGAGCGCAGGAGGTCCCGGGCGCGGCCTAGACGGCCTTGCGCAGTGGCGTGCTCAAGGGGCTTTACGCTTCCCGCCGAACGGTCGATCACAAGCCCCCTTGGCTGCCTTTCCATGAGCTATACCCCATCCACATCTTCTGTTCAGATCGTGTGTAGGACCCTGGGGAGAGCAATGAGAGCCAAGCTGGAACAACGATTGCAAAAGCGGCTGGAGGCGTCGCTGCCCGGCCATGTCATCAATTGCGAGATTGGCGCCGATGGCATTTTGGCGCTGACAGTACATTGGCCTGCCTCCGGCGAAAGCATGGCCATTACTGGGATCACAATGCAGTCTTTGATAGGGCGGGAAGTCCTGGAGAATACGGTCGAACAGATCCTGATCGAGATCAGTGCTGCCCGTGGGGAGTTCCCCCTCCTGCTCACCCAGCGGAAAGCGGAATAAAAACGCGTTCAAGGAAGTAAATGGCGCGAGCCCTCCTTCAAGGGCAGCCCCGCCTTGCCCCGCCAGTGCAGCACCTACAACTCCCCTCCCAGCCCCTGCCGCCCCCTGCGGAGCGGATCGGAAACCGCGTCGAGCCAGCAGGATACAGCCGGTGTGTCTACCGTTTCGCCGGTGAGCCAGGACGTCCAGGTTTTCCGGATGTGAATCATTACCTACTGCGACAGCACCCAGCTGCGAAATTTGCTAATCGGTCGTTCATGACCGCGACTTTGCTGATGCGCGAGGTACCACGCGCCGGGTTGCATCACGTCCACATGGACGGGGATGGCCAGCCTGCCATCGCGCAAGTCGGCTTCGACCAGGAATTCCGGCACCACTGCCACGCCTTGCCCGTTGATGGCAGCCTCTATTGCCAGTAGGTAGCTGTCGAAATGAGGCGCGCTTTTCTGCACGAGGCCGGGGAGCCCGATGCTCTCTGTCCAGATCGACGCATCCTCGCTGCACCCCGATATCGCCAGGAATGGAAAGTGTCGTAGCTCCTCGGGTGATGTAATCGCCTTGGCTATCTCTTTCGAGCAGACCGCCACCAGCCGTTCCCGGCGCAGGAGCGTGTAGGTCACATTCGGTCGGTCCGGCGTTCGCGTGTAGATGATCGCCACGTCGGCTCGCGCCGGGTTGAAATCCCAATCCAGCAGGCTGGCATCAAGGCTGACCGCAATGTCGGGCGAGGTTTCCTTGAACGCCTGGAGCCTGGGAATCAGCCACCGAACGGCAACGGTGACGTAGACCTGCACGGTCAACGAAGACAGCGTCTCCCGCTCTCGTATCAGGTCGGTCGTCAGTGCGACGCGATCCAGTGCGTCCTGGATGACCGGAAAATAAAGCTCACCCTTTTCACTCAGCTCGACCCGGCCAGGCAAGCGGCGAAAGAGCGGCGTGCCGAGGTAACGCTCCAGCGAAGCGATCTGATGGCTGATCGCCGACTGAGTGAGGCTCAGCTCCTCGGCTGCGCCCTTGAAGCTTCGCAAACGCGCGGCTGATTCGAAGACCTTGAGCGTCGACAGGGGGGGAAGGTTTCTTGTGGCCATGCTTGCTCGTGACGTTAAAAAAATTCACACGCGGGTTAATTTTGCTCGTTTGCCCCGGGTGCAAGGGATTTTCATACTCGACCCATAAAAACAAACCAGGGGTCAAAAATGAAACCTCGCATACTTGCAACCTCAGCTCTCGTTCTTGCGTTCGGAACCAGTTTTTTGTCGGCGCCTTCTCTCTCTGCGGCAGAGAGGTGCGTACGTGTGCTCGGATACGAGTCAGACGGCGAAAAGCAAACCATGGACCCGGCAGCGCTGATCGGCACCGACAGTGTCTACCACATCCGCGCGGTCTATGAACCTCTGGTCGACCGCAGCAATACGATGATGCCCCTTCCGGCCCTGGCCGAATCGTGGGAGTCCAACGCCGACGCAACGGAATGGACTTTCCACTTGCGGCAGGGCGTGAAGTTTCACGACGGGTCCGCTTTCGATGCAGCGGATGTCGTCTACTCCTACCGTCGCCTGCTCGACCCGGCGGTTTCTCCCGGCGGGTTCTCGACACTCTCCTTCCTCGACTCGGCTGGCATTACCGCCGTCGACGACCACACGGTGCGCTTCAAGGTGAAGTCGCCGGTTGTCGAGCTCCCCATGTTGATCGCGACCAAATATGCGCTGATGGTTCCCGAGGGGGCGAAGGGTGCAGAACTGCGGACCAAGGGCGTGGGTACCGGTCCGTTCATGCAGGAAACCTTTGCGATCAACGGTCCGAAACGCGTCTTGCGGCGTAACCCCGACTACTGGCGCAGCGGCCTGCCGAAGGCCGACTGCATCGAGATCACGACCAGCCTCGAAGCGACTTCCCGGCTTTCGGCGCTGTTGTCGGGCTCCATCGACCTTTCTCTGGTGGTCGACCCGGCCAGCCTGATTACCTTGAAAGGCAATCCGGCGGTCGATCTCGTTTCCACGCCGGGGGCGACCTCGCTTTACCTCGCGGTCTGGACGGACACGCCGCCGTTCGATGATGTGCGGGTACGCGAGGCGATGAAGCTGGTGATGGATCGCCAGGCCATTCTCGATACCGTACTCCTGGGATATGGCGAGGTTGGTCGCGATACGCCGATTCCGCCCAGCTCGCCGCTTAGCGTGCCGACACCGCCAAAAGCGGTCGACATAGAGCGGGCCAAAGCCCTGCTCGCGGAGGCTGGCCATCCTGACGGCATCGCCTTCGATCTTTATACCTCCGACTCCTATCCGGGCATGCTGCTATTGGCGCAGGTCTACGCCCAGATGGCGGAACCAGCGGGGATCAAGGTGAATGTCATCACCTCGCCGGCGGAAGGTTATTGGGACACGATCTGGCTCAAGAAATCGGCCGTGATCTCGTATACCAGCGCCCGCCCGGCAGCAGAGGCGCTGACGCTTTCGCTCAACAGCGCGTCGGAGTGGAACGAGACGCACTGGAAACGGCCGGACTTCGATGCCCTGGTCGTCAAGGCAGGGCAGACCGCCGACGAGCAGGAACGCAATGCGCTCTACCGCGATGCCCAGAGCATCGTCGCGCAGGAGGGCGGGATGATCCTGCCGGTCTTCACCTCGGTCGTGGCCGGGCTGAGAAAGGGCTGTACCGGCTACCAGCCGAATGTCGATGTGAACCGCATCGACTACGCGCAAATCGACTGCGACCAGTAGTCGCCGATCACCCGCTCCACTCTCCCTAATCGAACCCAATCCGCGGAGCCGTATGGCTCCGGGGAGGAGGCTGTGCGAATGACGCTCACCCATCTTTCCAGATTTCTCCAATGCTTCGCCGACGTCCTGGACCGCGATGAGAATCCAGTGGCCAAGGCACATGCGAAACGCCTGCGCACCCTGCGCAAGGACCTTTCGGCGATCCAGCAGGTGCCCGAAGGGCGGGTACCGGTGCAGGCGAGCTGCGAAGCCGAGTTGCACGCCTATGCCGCGCAATGCCCCCTGGCCAGGTCGCTCTCGGAGCTGATGCCGGCGATCCACCTCACCCGCAGCAAGTCGTACCTGGCCAATCCGCCTAGCGCAGATTTCGGAAACAACTACGGCTATGGCGTCATCTGCGGGCCCGACAGCGGACCACCGGCATTGATGAAGGATTCCGACATCTCCTTCGGGCTCATGCTGCTCGGCCCCGACACGCACTATCCGCTGCATAGCCATCCGGCTGACGAGGTCTATTACACAGTCACCGGGCCGTCGTCCTGGCGGGTAGGGAAGGGCCCTTGGTCACCTCGCGCGGATGGCGAAATCATCCACCATCCGTCGTGGATTCCCCATGCCACACTTTCAGGAGACAGACCTCTGGTGCTCTTGTACGTCTGGCAAGGCGACCTCGAAACCGACGCCGCGTTCGTTCCCGATCCCATGGCGTCTGACCTCTCCTCGGCAACCTCGGGACCCAACTCGAAATGATGATTCTCCGGCTTGTCGTCAGTAGAGTCGCGTTGTCGGCCGTCACGCTGCTGCTCGTCTCACTACTGATTTTCCTGATTCTCGAAGCCCTGCCCGGCGACGTGGCGACCCGCATCCTCGGACGTGACGCCACGGCGAAGGCGCTGGAAGTTCTGCGGGATCAGTTGCACCTGGGCGAACCCGCCTTCAGCCGGTATCTGCACTGGCTCGGTGACCTGCTGCATGGCGACCTCGGGGTGTCACTCGCGACCGGACGGCCCATTGCGGACGTGCTCGGCCCGCGCATCATCAACACGTTGCAGTTGTCGTTGCTGGCATTCGCCCTGTACCTGGTCCTGGCAATCGTGCCTGCGGTCATTCAGGCCACGCGTCGGGGCAGCCTGCTCGACAATGCCATTTCGGTCGTGACGCTGCTCCTGCTGTCGCTACCGGACTTTCTGCTGGCGACGATTCTGCTGTTCGTCTTCGCGGTGGCTATTCCGGTGTTGCCTGCGCTGGCGACGGTTTCCGACGCGGGCAGCTGGCTGGACAACCTCCGCGCCATGATCCTGCCGGCGGTAACGCTCGCCATCATCATGGCGGTGTATGCCATCCGCATCCTGCGCGACAGCCTCATCGAGGTGCTTCGCTCGGACTACGTGCGCCTCGCCGAGCTGAAAGGGCTGCGTCCCCTCGCCGTGCTCTGGCGGCATGCCATGCCGAACGCGATCGTCCCCGCGCTGAACGTCACGGCGCTCAACCTCGGTTTCCTGATTGGCGGTGTGGTGATTGTCGAACGGGTTTTTTCCTACCCCGGATTCGGCACATTGCTGATCGATGCCCTGCAGCTGCGTGACCTTCCGTTGATCAAGGCCACCGTGATGATCAGTGCGGCCGTGTACATCGCCGCCAATCTCCTGGCCGACATCTGCGCCATCCTCCTTCAACCGCGCCTGAGGACTGATCGATGAACCTCACCAAAGCCATGCCTGGGCTGCACATGGGCACAATTTCCAGCTGCGTCGGAAAATGGCGGGCGATGCCGGGCGCGTTCAAGGTGGGGTCGATCATCCTCGCCGCCCATGTTCTGTTCGCCCTCATCGGTATGGTCTGGACTCCCTATGGCTACGCGCAGATGGCCACCGGCATCCCGCTTTCCGGCATGTCGTGGCTGCACCCCATGGGCGTCGACCAGATCGGCCGCGATGTCCTCAGCCGCTTCATGTATGGCGCGCACATTGTGCTGACGCTGTCGTTGGCGGGCACCCTCCTGGGCATGATCGCCGGCGCGGCGCTCGGGCTCGTGTCCGGTTATGTGGGCGGCTGGTTCGACGAGATCGTGCAGCGCCTGGTGGAAGCCACCATCAGCGTTCCATTCCTGGCATTGGCGTTGGTGACGATCATCGCGGCGGGGCCTGCCCTGGCCGGTGAACCTGTCCTGATCGTGCTGGTGGTCGGGCTGGTCTACACGCCGCGAATCGCCCGGATCGCACGGGCGGCGGCCATGGACGTTGCCACACGCGAATTTGTCGCGGTTGCCCAGCTGCGGGGCGAAGGCACCTGGTCCATCGTCCTCCGGGAAATTCTCCCCAACACGGCCAACGTACTGCTGGTGGAGTTCTCGCTGCGCGTCAGTTACGCCCCCATCCTCATCGGCGCACTCGGCTTCCTGGGCTTCGGCATCCGCCCGCCGACACCTGAATGGGGCCTGATGATCAGCGAGAACCGAGGCTTGCTCATCGCCTCGCCGGTCACCGTGTTCGGGCCTGGTCTGGGCTTCGCTTCCCTCGTCGTTGGTCTCAATCTCTTTACCGATGGGTTATCGAGAATGCTGGGCCAGCGGTCCGTCGTCGGTTCGTGAGTAACGATTGAGGTATTAGAACAATGACAACGCTTATCGAGATTCGGAACCTTGGCATCGCCTATGGCGGACAAACCGGATGGACCGATGTGGTTGAAGAGGTTTCGTTCGAGATCGCCCGGGGAGAGACTTTCGGTCTCGTCGGAGAGTCGGGCTGCGGCAAGTCCACCGTTGCCTATCGTCTGCTCGGATATGGTTCCCCGAACAGTCGCGTGCAGACCGGCCAGGTTCTATTCGAGGGCCAGGATCTGCTTACGCTCGACGCCAAGGCACTTGCAGGCATGCGCGGCAACCGCATCGCGCTGATACCGCAAAATCCGACCACTGCCCTGAGCCCCGGTATGCGGGTAGGGCAGCAGATTCGCGAGATGATCCTCACCCACCGCGCGCTGCCCAACGGGATATCGATGGTTGACCGCATCAGGGAGCTGTTCGCCCTGGTCGGGCTGCCCGATGTCAGCCGGCGCTATCCCCATGAACTGTCAGGGGGACAGCAGCAACGCGTCACCATTGCCATGGCGGTTGCCTGCAACCCGGACCTGCTGGTGCTCGACGAACCGACCACGGGCCTCGATGTCACCACCCAGCGTCAGATCATCCAGTTGCTGTCGGATCTGAGAAGCCGCATTGGCATGGCGATGCTGTATGTCACCCACGACCTTGCCTTGCTTGCACAGATCGCGGACCGCGTAGGTGTCATGTATGCCGGCAAGCTTGTGGAAGTCGCGCGTTGCGGCACCTTGCTGTCGCATCCCGCTCACCCTTACTCCAGCGGACTGATCGCCTCGATCCCGTCGACGCTGCCCGGCCATAACGGTGCTCGCGGTCTACGCGGGGTCCTGCGGCGCGATCAGATTTCATCGGGTTGCAAGTTCGAACCGCGCTGCGACCACGCAACGGCGACCTGTCGCTCAATTCCGCAGTCCCTGGTGGCCGTTGGTGATGCGCAATCCGTGGCCTGCATGCACTGGTCCGACGTTGCGGTCAAACAGCTTCCGATCTCGTCGAATGTGGTGGCCATCCGCTCGAAACAGGAATCGGAAGCCTTGTTGTCGTTGGACAAACTTTCGCTTTCCTACTCGCGAACGGGCTGGCTCGCCGGGATGTTTGGCAACGTGCCAGTTCCCATCGTGCGCGATATCGACCTTGAACTGCGAGCCGGTGAGGTCGTGGCGCTGGTTGGGGAATCGGGAAGCGGAAAATCTACGATTGCCCGCGCCATCAGCGGTCGGCTCGCCCCCGCGTCGGGCACCATCAATCTGGATGGCCGTCCGTTGTCACCCACGCTTGCCGGCCGAACGGTCCAGCAATTGCGCGAGATGCAGTACATCTTCCAGAACCCGGATGCCTCGCTGAATCCGCGCCGAAGCGTCCGCGCCATTCTCGAGCGGCCGCTGAAACATTTCGGGATCGAGTTCACCCCTGAGACGCTGGTGGCCGCGCTGGAAAACGTGGGTATGCACGCTGACTATCTGGATCGATTCCCTGAACAGCTGTCCGGCGGGCAGCGCCAGCGGATCGCTATTGCGCGTGCCTTGCTGGTGAATCCCAAGCTGCTGATCTGCGACGAAATCCTCTCGGCGCTCGATGTATCCGTGCAAGCGAAGATCGTCGAGTTGCTCCAGTCGCTGAAGGAACTGCATTCCGTCGCCATGCTGTTCATCTCCCATGACCTCGCGGTCGTGCGGCAACTGGCCGACAGAGTCGCGGTGCTCTATCGCGGCGAGCTGATGCAGATGGTGGACACGGATGCGCTCGGCTCCTCGCCATTGCACCCGTATACGGAAATGCTCCTGCACGCGACCCCGGGCCTGCGCAAGGATCACTACGTCCCACGACCCGCGGCAATGCCCAACTCACAGCCCATTCCGGGCAAAGGTTGTCCGCTGGCGGGCCGCTGTCCTCGACAAGTAGGCACGATCTGCGCGGAGCGCCGCCCAATCCCCCAGATGACGCAGTCTGGCTTCATTCGCTGCCATATCCCCGTGGCGGAGCTCGCACAAGGCGCTCAACTTTCTGTGGGGGAGTGAGTCGTGTAGCGGAAGGAGATAGGAGGGGGACAGATTCTTTCTGTCCTCTATTCCTCGTCTGGGGACCGTACCGAAATCGGCTGTGCCAGAGACGTGCGCATAAGAGGTAACGCGGGTTTTGTTCAGCTTCAGCAGCCCAGAAACGAAAAAAGCCCAGTGAGCGAGCCTTGATCTGAGGAAGTTGGAGCGGGCGAAGGGAATTGAACCTGTTTCAAGCGTTGCTCGTTGCTGATCTTTAGAGGGTCAATTAGGGGCTTTCTAATCTTCCTATCTGGTAAGTGTCGACCATTGATGGTCTGTGATTTCGACACTTTTTCGACGCCGCCAAAGTGTCGGGGTCTGATGCCTATGGCGGTTGTTTGGCTCATTAGCGTTACAACGAATGAAGTACCGGCGTACCTCTTCGGCGCCATGTTTACCGGGTGGTCTGACTAGGCTGCTAAATGGTAAACAGTCGCGGCTAGTTCCCGTTCAAGCTGCAAGTGCTCAATCCGACGAGCGTTGGCTAGCACGGATGTAGTCCTTAGCAGCGCCAGGGCCGTGCTGGTCTCTTTTGCTAAACAAGTGGGCTGCAATTGAAACGCAAGCTGAGGAGGCATATGTATGCTTGCTGATATGGCTAGGTTGTTTGTGGAAGCTACTTCAATGCCCTTAGTGTGTCAGTGAAAATGCTATATAGGCCGGCTGGTGTAATTGATGTGGCGTCCAGCGAAGTTGACTTGCTCAGGGATAGCTTTGGTTATTTTTTGGGTAATTCGGCGCTGGCCTTTGTTTTGCTGAGTTTGGTTGATAACTCAGAGATAAAACGAGGTGTTCAAAGTGTTGGTAGTTCACCGTTTTCGGTAGAAATATTTACACTAATTTTCTATTTTTCTGCAATGTTCAGTGCATTGGTTTCTCATTTTTAATTTTCTCTTCGCTCTCCAAAAAAAGTTAGGCCTCACTACATTTGTGCAGCGGTTTCTCTGGTGTATGGATTGGTGATGGGGACTGTAGCTGTCTATGCGGCGATTACTACGATATTTGGTTTCGAGTTTTGGCCTGAGCTGGTCTTGCTTCCGATATGTGTTCTTCCCAATATTTTGATTCCAGTGATGGCTGGTAAAATATATTCAATTGGCTTTTTTATGAGTTTTCTTGCGTGGTGGGGGTGCTTTAAGTCTTATTGGTGTCGTGGTAAAGAGTTCGGTTAGGTAATAAGGAGAGCGGAAGAATTAATTTATATACAAGTTTTCCTTGTGCGTATGGAGAATGGCGAGCAAGGTGTATTTAGAGTAACTAAAATAAATCCGTCCCCTTTTTAAGTATGGTCTGAAGTAGTAATGAATTTCTGGCTGCGTCAGCACTTTCAATTTTGAGCGCCGCCAATTGATCCATAACACTCAAATCAATGTGTCGACTCGAATTGGCTACGGCAGAAGGTGCGGAGGGACTAGGCGGCGCATGCTCAATCGATGAGCTTTCTGTCTTGGAGAGTCTTCAGGAAGGTCACGCCGTCGTCTTCCGCCATGAAGATGTCCTCGCCATCCAGCATATAGGCCTTCAGTAAGGACTCAACTCCGAGGGTTTCATTTCCTAATATCAGCTGGCACTGTCCAAGACGGAAATGCACGAACGGATTCTCAACTCCGCCGGGCGCATTCAGTGCATCCAAAAAGCTGTTGCATGCAAGCTCGTAGTTCATCTTCTGATACTGGGCGTCACCAATGGAAGCAGACAGCCACATGTAGGCCTCCCAGGCCACCTTGGGCTCAAGTAGTAGGTCAAGCGCCTGCGTCCATTGCTCAATGGCGGCATCAAAGTGCTCGTCGTCCATCAGGTCGTTGCCTTTCGTGGAAAGGGCGTCAACCTCGTCGTATATTTTTGGTGGAAGCTCCACTCTATTTCTCCTTCAATCTTGCTTTCAAGAATTCCAGATATTTCTTTTCTTCACCTTGGAAAGGGCGTTTTCCGAAGCTGTCGTACAGACTCTTGAATAGCGCATATGCGAGCTCGAATTCCTCCGCATCGAAATGCACTGTTCCGGCAAGGAGCTGCACGGATGGGTCGGATGCTGCGCCATACATGTCTGCCATTACCGGAATCCATGACTTTGCTTTTTCGTAATTTTTGACATCTCTATAGAAGATGACTAGGCCTCGAGACAGAGACTGGGCGTAATCGTATTCTTTCTTTGGCTCAGGGATGATAGACCACGCTAGTAGGAGTTGTTCTTCAGCTAACGCTATTTTTCCAGACTGCCAGTAGGCTCGCCCTTCTTTGGAATGTTCTTTCAGTGAGCTGAGTTGCTGTTCTGTAAGTGGCTTTTTCATGTTTTATTGCTTCAACGGTGGGAGATAGGTTTCGCCCAGCTTTGCACCGGTTGAATGGGCGGGTCGGGGAGTTCTCGCCTAGGGCGGGTGACGGTGATGCGCAGGCGGCCTTTTGCCTCCAGGCAGCTTACCCCAGGCGGTAGTACGGACTTGGAGTTCCAATTCGACTAGCCGCGCCTAGCCTCTCAAATTTCACCAGCACACTCCTAAACTATTCTCCTTTAGCAGCATTCTCTCGCGCCAACTCTTCACTTAGGTCCAATATTTGAGGGGAAATGTGGTTTTCTATTGCCTTGCGTATTACACCTGCATTCCGACGAAGAGAATAGGCTCGCATTACCCTTATTGGGGCGAACTCAAGTCCTTGCACCTTCGAATGCCCTGTAATGACTGGGATATTGAAATTTATATTCTTCTCGTCTTCGAGCGGAAGGACCCACTTTCCTCCATGATTAATGCGTACGTACTCTCCTAGATATCGGCCAAATACTACGAGCAAGCGCGAAACGTCGTCCTCGCTCATGTTTTCCGACATTAGATCAAAAAGCCTCTCGATTTCTTCGGGTATATCCGAAGATTTGTCTAGCAGAACCCCTCTCTTCGAAGCCTCGCCTTCCAACCACTCAAGTTGGTCGTCCATGGCCATCAGGAATTCATCAAAGTCTTCTCTCGCTTCGGCCTTGTCAATTTTCATTGCCACCTTCTCAATGCGGTATCTGTGGGCCAATGTTGTAGTCAATGCTCGCATTTGTCAGGACATTCAAGTATGTCCGAGCGCTCCCCTTCTCCAATATTCTCCCCACGTTCCAGCCTTCTTTCACCATCTGCGAATCGTTCTGAATTGCAAGTTAATTATACTTTTTTTCAGGCATATCTTCCGGACTTAAATTCAGTCGATCAGATCATCTCTGTGCCCGGCGCGAAGTATACGAACCGACTCGATGAAGTTGTCCAGGTTGTCGAAGTTCACCCATGTCAAAAATCAGGGAAGAACCAGCGAGCGACTCTGAAAGTCTTGTTGTCGTCCAAGTGATCAGCGTTACAGGCAAGAGGCGCTTCGAAGATGGAGGGGGATCGTCGAAGCTCAGGCCGAAAGGCAACGGGCCTCTCCAAGCCATTGAATTCCCGAGGTGGTCACTGCACATGTTGATGCCAGCGAATGAGGGGCGGCCATCGGGAGCGCGCTTTGTCGAAGTACATCTTGGTCGCCTAGAGCATTCCTTTCCACGGATGATAGATGGGCATGCGTCCACCTGGATTCGCTTCACAGGGCCTCTCCACCAAACGCATGAACTACCTCGCTCCCGCCGGAATCGCATGCGTCAAAGGCTACTTTTCCATTCGTTAAAGCGCTCATCTAATATCGATACGATCACCTTGTAGTTGACTTCGCTGTCGGGGACATCCTCAAACCTCTCACAATCTGGAAAGGTCGCTGCAAAGTCTGCAAGATAGAAGTGCTTCCCACCCGGGCGATAATATTGTTGAGTAAATTTATTTCCTATCTCTGTATAGATAGACGGCAATAATGTTTCCCCCAGCAAATCTCTGATTGCACGCATTTTTCCAGAGAAATCGCTCGAAACCTGTGCTGCCTGCAATACATCCCCTCCATTCATAAGAATATGGCGAGATGCTGACCATATGACAAAATACAGGGCAAGTATTCCATCATTGCCTTCCGCTTCGCTTGGGTCAGGGAAGAAGTCGAATGGCTGAACCTGCAATATTTTTTCACCTTCTATGAGAAAATCTTTAAGAATCTCGTCCATTTTTACTCCTGAATCTAATCTTGATAATAAATGCTAGAAAAAGGGTAGTCGTCTTTAAGGTTGAAACTGCTGATTTGATAGTCCAGTTCTTTTTTAAGGGCGCCAGATGGGTCGATTTCCCTTATTCGATTTTTTATCTTTGAAATCTGACTTTCACTCATTTCGTAGCCTGGGTAGTCGAGCAAACTTAGCGCCGAATCTGGATCCTGCCTTATTAGTGTTGGAAATATCTTGAGATAAGCATCAATATAGTCACTAAAACTTACGCCAGAAAGTACCGTTATACATGCTTGCATGACGGATGAATCGAAAGGAGTCAAGAAGCTTCTCATCAATGCTTCGACTACATCGGAACCTTCGCCCAATGGAGCATCGTAGACTAAGTCATGAAATGCCTTGGCGCTCCCCTTATTTCGAGGTGAATTTAGGATTGTCGCCATCTCAGCAAGCCAAACGCCCTTGTCAGTCATCAGATATACCCCTTTAGCCCAGGCTAACATTTGTGCTATTGCCTCATCGTACTTGTCACCGAATTTTGATCGTACATCAGTTATATCCATCATTAGTGCAGCATAGTATCCGGCCTTTCCTCCCTTCATCAGTTTCTCCTGCTGCTTCCTATATTTGTCCGCTTCAGATGAGCTACCCCAGCTTGCACTTCGCTCATGATCACCCTTATCCATTTGTATAGATGGCTTTGATTCTGAACTTACTGACTTTCCATTTACTTTCGTATAAGCGGCGTCCGCGGGCATATGATGTGATTCTCTGCGTGGCTGATAGGAATACCCACCTTTTTTTATATTTCCGTGCCTGCCCCCCCTGTAATTATTTCCAGGAACACCGTTCTGCAAGGGCTTGCATGGGTCCTTCTTGCGTTTTCCTCGCCCCTTACCACCGGATTTACTCTTGGGGACGGCCGCAAGCTTCTCCCCTTCCTTGGTAGTGTTGGCCGTGCCTTCGGCGGCCGCCTTCGCGCCACGCCGTCCGACTTTCCCTGCCGTGCCCAGCCAGCCCGCGAAGGGAATGGCCGAGGCCAAGGACAGGGCTGCGCCCGCATAGTCGCCGCGGGCCAGGCTAACGCCGGCGTTGGCGAGGTCGGCGAATTCGCCAACCCCGGGTATCAGGCCAACGACATCCAGTCCCGTCTGCAGACCGTCCAGTAGCTTATCGCCCAGAACACCCTCTACGGCCACCGGAGGGTTGGAGCCGCCGGCACCGCCTTTGGCGGCCACGACTTCGCCAACGACCCTCCCCACCGTGTTGCCATTGGGGTTGGTGGCGCCGACGGCGCCCTTGCCGAGTTCGGGCTCGAGGTAGTTCGGCAATTTCACGCCGAATTTTTCGGCGAATTTCGTACGGAAATCTGCGTATTCCGCGTAGCTCAACTCAACCTGGGTGGTGACGCTGTTGTCCTGGTAGTTCTGTACTGTCACTCCGCCGGCTGTGCGGTAGGTGCCAAGGGTTCTGCCATTGCCAACGGGTGTCATGCTTTTGCTGACGATGAGGGTTTTTGCCACGACCTACACCCCATTCATCCAGAACTGATCGCCATGGCGGATCAGGTAGCACCCCTCGGCGAGCACGCTGTTGGTGTGTTCCAGTGGGTGGCATTTGCCTTCCACGGTGCCGCTCTTGATGCCCTTGGCAGCACCGGCCGAGTCCCCGAGGGTCTGGGGCGTATAGCTGCGCTTGTAGATGACCACTGGGTGGCCGTTGGCGCGCACGCTGGTGGCCACGCCGGTGCTGGTCTGAAGTTCGGCAGTAACCGGATAGGGCACGGGCGGAATGCTGCTGCCCATCGGGGTTTTGCACACGTCGGGGGCGATACTGACGACCGTCCATTTGCCCTGCTTGCGCGCCATTACGTTGTCGGCCATGTCAGGCGTGCTCCTCGTCGTGGCGTGGGGCGCGGCGGAGGAGGGGTGCACCCGGGTCGGTCTCGAAGCGGGCTTCGAGCACGCGGATGTCCAAGGCGCCCGGCAGGCTGATGCGGTGGGTCATCGCCAGGGTCATGGCGTCGGTGTCGATGCGCAGGGTGTCGGTGAGCATGGGCAGCGGCAGCATCACGCCGTTGTCCAAGCGCAGGAGCACGAAGGGGCGGTGCCCGGGCAACTGGATGTCGCAGCGCCCGTCAACACTCCACAGCGGATCGACCAGGTTGAACAGCTCGATGCGCGCGTCCGGCGTCGGGTATGCAATCTGCTGGTCGCGCGGGGCGCCGTTCCAGTAGGTGAAGTCGAAGTCCTGCGGTAGACCGGGCCAGTGGTTGTCCTCCCACGCCTGGTCGTAGGTGCCGGCCAGGGCCAGGCGCGGTGCCCAGGCGCGGCCGACAACGCCGAAGCCGGCGGGCGTGCGGCCGTAGCTGGCGGCCACGTCGGCCATGGCTGGGGCATCGAGCGGGCTTGCGGGATGGCGAGCGTGCAGCAGACGCTCGATGGGCTCGCCCAGGTGCTCTATCTGCGGCGCAGGTAGGCGCACGAGCATGTCGCCGGTCTGCTGGTAGTGCAGCTTTTCGTGGCGGTACTCCAACCATCCGCAGCCCAGCGGGTTGCTGAAGCAGACTTCGTTGAGCAGATACTCCGGTGACTCGGGGTCGTCGGCATGGCGCGGATTGGGTATCTGGCTGGCGCCACCGAAGGCATGCTCCCAGCGCAGCGGAACACGGGTGGCGGGTTCCGGCTCGGTGAGGTGCCAGCCGATGAGGCCGTGGCGAAACTTGCGCGGGCCGGTGAAGCGCAGGGTCTTGTCCAGCAGCAGGAGCGGGGTGCGCTGTTCGCTGGTGCGGCGCCGGGCCTCCTGCACCTGTATCTGGTGCTCGCGCAGTTCGTCGGCCGTGAGGCGGATACCTCGCGGTCGCGCCGGCAACGGCGGGTCGGGGAATTCGCGCGTGGGACGGGTGGCCGTGATGCGTAGGCCGCCTTCCCAGCTGCCCGCGGGCCGCCCTGTAGGCGCATGCGCGTGACCGACGACGATGACATCGCAGTAGGGCTTGAACGGCGCCAGGTCGCTTTCTTCGAGCACGGCGCTGGTACCGGGTTCGACGTAGTAGGTATCGGCCATGCACAGCGGCAACGGGGCTTGGTCCATGACCACGGCGCGGCATTGGCCGGGCTGGCTTGCGATCGGCTCCAGGCGGTAACCGACCTTCATGGCGATGACGGGATGTTCCTGGCCGTCCGGAGTCAGTGCGCTATAGCTCAGCGCGCCGAACGGCGTGAGGTTGCGGAATTCCATGGCAGCGCTCCCTGCGCTAGTTGAGATCGATGACCTTGCTCGACAGCTGGATGTGGTCGCTGCCCGAGAAGTCGAACTTCACGCCGTTGATGAGCACGGTGCCGTCGGCCTTCATGACCAGGCTGGACTTGCCGACGGTGACGGAGAACTCCTCGCCTGCGGTGGTGCTGTAGGTCTTGCCGACGAGAATCGACTTGTTGATGCCGACCTGTTCCGACTGGCTCAGGCCCACGGACGTGTTCATCGCAGCGCCGACGCTGGTCTGGTAGGCCGCGCCGATGGTGAGGAACTTGGCCATGCCGATGGATTCGGCCTTGGTCTTGGTGATGGTCTCGGTCTTGTGCCCGCCGATGGTGACGCGGCGGTTGCGGCCGATGGCGACGGTCTCGTTCTTGCCCACGTCTTCCTTGCGGTGCCGGCCGATGGAGATGGTCTCGTCGTTGCCGACGTCCTCCTTGCGGTCGTGGCCGATGGAGACGGTTTCATCGTTCTCCACGCGTTCACTGCGGTCGTGGCCGACCTGGGTGGTCTCGTCGTGGTTGACGACGTTGTTCTGGTCCTTCTGGGCATGGATGAAGATTTCTTCCTGCCCAGCCTCGTCCTCGTAGCGCAATTCGTTGAAGCCGCTGCCCTTGTGGGTCTGGCTCTTGAGAGACATCCGCGTCTTGTGCGCCGGCAGCTCGTACGGCGGTCGCTGGTGGGCGTTGTAGGTCCGGCCGGTAATCACCGG
>NZ_QJRF01000047.1 GCF_013393345.1 Pseudomonas taiwanensis | reverse complement strand
GTGGATGAGCGCCTGGCGCGCATCCGCCAGAGCGGCGAACTGCTTCTCGGCGGCGAGAAGTCGATTCATTTCGTGGAGAAGGAGCACCTGGCGCTGATCAGGAAACCGCTCCCCTACCACCCCAACGGCATGATCTTCCGCGCCTTCGACGCCGCCGGCATCCAGATCCGCGCCCGCGAGTACTACTCGGTGGGCGGCGGCTTCGTCGTCGACGAGGAAGCCGCCGGCCTGGACCGCATCGTCGAAGACCGCACGCCGCTGCCCTACCCGTTCAAGACCGGCAAGGACATGCTCGCCCACTGCAGCGCCAGTGGGCTGTCCATCAGCGGCCTGATGCGCGAGAACGAGAAGGCCTGGCGCAACCCGGAAGAGACCAGCGCCGGGCTGATGAAGATCTGGCAGGTGATGCAGGACTGCGTCACCACCGGCTGCCGCAAGGAAGGCATCATGCCCGGCGGGCTCAAGGTCAAGCGCCGCGCCGCCGCGCTCTACCGCCAGCTCAGCGAACACCCGGAGGCCAGCCTGCGCGACAGCCTCTCGGTGCTCGACTGGGTCAACCTCTACGCCCTGGCGGTGAACGAGGAAAACGCCACCGGCGGCCGCGTGGTCACCGCGCCCACCAACGGCGCGGCGGGCATCGTCCCGGCGGTGCTGCACTACTACAGCCGCTTCGTGCCCGGCGCCAATGACGACGGCGTCGAGCGCTTCCTGCTCACCGCCGCCGCCATCGGCATCCTCTACAAGGAAAACGCCTCGATCTCCGGCGCTGAAGTCGGCTGCCAGGGCGAGGTCGGCGTGGCCTGCTCGATGGCCGCCGGCGCGCTCTGCGAAGTTCTCGGCGGCACCCCGCAGCAGGTCGAGAACGCCGCCGAGATCGGCATGGAGCACAACCTCGGGCTGACCTGCGACCCGGTCGGCGGCCTGGTCCAGGTGCCCTGCATCGAGCGCAACGCGATGGGCTCGGTGAAGGCCATCAACGCCGCACGCATGGCCCTGCGCGGTGACGGCCAGCACTTCATCTCGCTCGACAAGGTGATCCGCACCATGCGCCAGACCGGTGCCGACATGAAGAGCAAATACAAGGAAACCGCCCGCGGCGGCCTCGCCGTGAACATCATCGAATGCTGAAGCCTTTTTCTCCCCTCTCCCTCTGGGAGAGGGGCCGGGGGTGAGGGAAGCCCTGCCCCCGCACCGACTTTCACTTTGGAGCCTCACATGACCGACCTCGCCAAAACCCCGCTGCACGCCCTGCACCTCGAACTCGGTGCGCGCATGGTGCCCTTCGCCGGCTACGACATGCCGGTGCAGTACCCGCTCGGCGTGCTCAAGGAACACCTGCACACCCGCGAGCAGGCCGGCCTGTTCGATGTCTCGCACATGGGCCAGGTCATCCTGCGCGGCGCGAACGCCGCCCGAGCGCTGGAAAGCCTGGTACCGGTGGACATCCTCGACCTGCCGGTGGGCATGCAGCGCTACGCGATGTTCACCGACGAAAACGGCGGCATCCTCGACGACCTGATGGTCGCCAACACCGGCGACCACCTGGTGTTGGTGGTCAATGCCGCCTGCAAAGACCAGGACCTCGCCCATCTGCAGAAGCACATCGGAGAGCAGTGCGAAATCGAATCGCTGTTCGACTCTCGCGCCCTGCTGGCCCTGCAGGGTCCAGCGGCAGCCGAGGTGCTCGGTCGCCTCGCACCGGAAGTGCGCAAGATGACTTTCATGCAGTTCGGCAGCGTGCGCCTGGAAGGCGTCGAGTGCTACGTCAGCCGCTCCGGCTACACCGGCGAAGACGGCTACGAGATTTCCGTACCCGTGGCCCAGGCTGAAGCCCTGGCGCGCACCCTGCTGGCCCAACCGGAAGTCCAGCCCATTGGCCTCGGCGCCCGCGACTCGCTGCGCCTGGAAGCCGGCCTGTGCCTCTACGGCCATGACATGACCCCCGCCACCACCCCGGTGGAAGCCAGCCTGCTCTGGGCCATCTCCAAGGCCCGCCGCGCCGATGGCGTGCGCGCCGGCAACTTCCCCGGCGCTGGCGCGGTCTTCGCCCAGCAGCGCGACGGCGTCGCCAGCAAGCGCGTCGGCCTGCTGCCGCAGGAGCGCGTGCCGGTACGCGAAGGTGCGGAAATCGTCGATGCCGACGGTACGGTGATCGGCCGCGTCTCCAGCGGCGGCTTCGGCCCGAGCCTGGGTGCACCGGTGGCCATGGGTTACGTCGCCGCCCGCCACGCCGCCCTGGACAGCGAGGTCTGGGCCCTGGTGCGCGGCAAGCGCGTGGCGATGAAAGTCGCCAAGACCCCCTTCGTGCCGCAGCGCTATTACCGCGGCTGATACAGAGTCCCCAACTGCCCCGCCACGGCGGGGCCTTGAAGGGTGAAGACGCAAGTCTTCACCCTTTTTCTTTGCAGGCCAGCCTCAAGAAATCGCCGCAACCCACTGATAAACCAAGTTTTCCCCTATTCATCAGAGCGACACGAATACGTCATCAACCGGTCATCCAGCGCAGGCAGATTCTCTGCTCAACTTTCCTGGGGAGGACCTCCGATGAACCACAAGAAGAACCTGATCAAGCCGCTGGCCGCTGCGCTGCTGGCCGCCACCCTCGGCGCCTGCGCCGTGCAAGCCCCGGCCCCCGCCAAGCCGGTGGCCCTGGACAACGAAGACTGGTATCAGATCCGCACCGAGAAGGAATTGTTCGTCTTCGACGACTACGCCACCTACCGCGAATACGTGAAGAGCGGCACTGCCCCGGTCAAACAGAGCGCCGGCAAGAAGGACGGTTTCGGCCGCGACATCATCCTGGTCCTGAAATCCGCCGATCAGGGCAAGGACATCAAGACCCTCTCCGCCAAGCGCTTCATCGATATCAGCCTGCCGCCCGCCCAGCCCTTCTACGGCGAACTGCGCGACGAAGAAGGCATCATTTATGTGTTCAGCCGCTACGGCGACATGATGGACATGTACCGCATCGGCGAACCCACCTTCAGCTACGTGGACATCGGCGGCGGCCCCGAAGGCCAGCGCGTGGTGTACGTGCTGACCAAGGAAGAGCCCAAGCCGGTCAAGCAGATCGCCATGTTCCACGACAAGTACAACTACAAGTAGTTCCCCCGCAGGCGGTCGGAATTTCCACCTCTCCGACCGCCTCTCGCCCCGCTCCAAATGGCTCTACCGCCTACCCCGCAATGCCCACCGCCCGTCTTCGCGAAATATCCTGAAACACACCGCTCAATGCCTAGAGCCAGCAGCCACCGGCCCTAAATAGCGACAAAATATTGCCACTCATCAAATTGCGCATCGTAAATGAGAGGTCTTTAGTCGATTTATTGGCGCATTGGCCGTGCGAGCAGATTCACCCTTTACGGCCTGCACCTTCGTGCGAACGGATGGGGACAAAGAGCCCTGGAGCATTGCATCCATGGCGGGCCGTTCACGCGAATTCGTGGTGGGGAGGTTGGAGTGCACACTCATGAAAGGCAAAGACCCGCGACAAAAAAACAAGAAAGACAGGTTGGTGGACGAAAACCGGCGCGATTTCCTCAAACTGTCAGCCGCTGCGGCAGCTGCGCCAGCGCTGTTGCGCGCACCGGTCAGCGAGGCATCGACTGTTCCGATCGTACTGCCACCCAGCCCACCGACAACTCCATGGGTCATGGAGCTGCCCACCGAGATCGTGCGCGCAGCTGCTGTCCCGTACCTGACTCCGGCCCCTACTGAACTGGCCAACGTCGCAGGCGGCGAAGCCGGACGGGCGCGCCATCAGTTCTGGTCGAAGTTCCGCGCTAACGCTAATTACTATGAGTTGCGCGCCGTCGAACGCGACTGGCAGTTCAACCCGGCCTATCCGATCCAGAAGGTCTGGAACTACCGCGCCGCCGATACACCGGCGAAAGAGTTCAGCGCCACCGTCGCCTCGCGCTACGGCTCGCCGATGATCTGCCGCATCTACAACGACCTGCCCGCCAATCACACGGGCTTCGGCACGCCGGAAATCTCCACCCACTTGCATAACCTGCACTGCGGCTCGGAGAGCGACGGCTTCCCCGGCGACTATTACAGCGCCACCAAGGCAGGCCCGACCCTGACCGCCAAGGGTGGCTTTAAGGATCACCTCTATCCCAACTGCTGTGCCGGCTTCGAAGATCGCCAGGACAGCGTCGGCGACCCCAACGAGGCCCTGGGCACGCTCTTCTATCACGACCACACACTGGATTTCACTTCGCCCAACCTTTACCGCGGTCTGTCGGGTTTCTATCTGCTGTACGACTCGCTGGATTCAGGAAACGAAGCCGACCCCACGCCCGGCGCCCTGCGTCTTCCAAGCGGCGCCTATGACTACCCGCTGCAGTTTGCCGACCGCCGATTCGATGCCGCCGGCAAGCTCTATTACGACGAGATCAACCCCGAGGGGGTACTGGGCGACAAGGTGCTGGTCAACGGCATGATCGAACCGGTGCTCAAGGTGGCCGCGCGGCGTTATCGCTTCCGCCTGCTGAATGCCGGACCGAGCCTGTTCTATGCCTTCTCGCTGGTGAATCCGAACAACGTGAAGCAGAACTTCACCTACATCGCCAACGACGGCAACCTGCTGCCCAAGCCGCTGCTCAACCAGCAATCCATCACCCTTGGCATGGCCGAACGCGCCGACATCGTGGTCGACTTTTCGAAGTACGTGGTGGGCACCACCCTTTACCTGGTCAACCGCATGCGCCAGGAAGAAACCCGTGGACCGAAGGACATCAAGGAACCGGGCGTGCGCGTGCTGAAGATAGTGGTGGACCGCTGGCCAACCGCCCAGGACCTCAGCCAGGTGCCGGCCAACCTGCGACCACTGCCGCCGCTGGACCCGGCCGAAGTAGCCGCCGCGCCGGTGCGCCGCTTCGTGTTCGAGCGCTCCAACAACATGTGGGCGATCAATGGCCAGTTCGTCAACGTCAACGCGCCGCGCTTTACCGTACCCAGGGGGCGCGGGGAAATCTGGGAACTGGTCAACATCGACAACGGCTGGTCGCACCCGATTCACATCCACTTCGAGGAGGGGCGAATCATCGCGCGCATCAGGAATGGCGTGTCGCAACCCATCCCGGCCCATGAGCAGTGTCGCAAGGACGTCTATGTGATCAACAAGAACGAGACCATCCGCGTCTTCATCCGCTTCCGTGATTACGTCGGCAAGTACGTGATGCATTGCCACAACCTGATCCACGAAGACCACGCGATGATGCTGCGCTTCGACCTCGTCTAACGGCCGCGGGAGGACTTTCCATGAACACTCGCAGAAACCTGATCGGCGGCCTCGGCGTCGGCGTACTGGGGCTCGCCGCCCTGGGTTCGCTGGGTATCGCCGCGGAACGCCAGCCGCAACCCCGTCAGGGCGACGGGCGCTTTCCCAACCCCACGCTCTTCACCCATCAGGGCCGGAAGGTGGAGTTCTACCGGGACCTGCTGCGCGGCAAGGTCGTCGTGCTGAACATGATGTACGCCAGCTGTGGCCGTAACTGCCCCACCGCCACCGCCAACCTGCGCAAGGTGCAACAGATGCTGGGCGACCGGGTGGGACGGGACATCTTCATGTACTCGATCACCCTGCAACCCGAACTGGATCAGCCGCACCACCTGCAGGAATACGTGGACAAGTTCCAGATCGGCCCGGGCTGGGAATACCTCACCGGTGATCCGCAGGACATCCTCGAACTGCGCTACGCCCTGGGCTTCTATGACGTGGACCCGATCGTCGATGGCAACCAGCTGACCCACACCGGCATGGTGAGAATCGGCAACGAGCCCATCGGACGCTGGACCATGGCGCCAGCGTTGACCGATCCGACGCACATCCTTTCCGCCATCAACCATGTGGACCATCGCGTAGAACTGACCGGCTGGGACATCCAGCAACCGTCCTGAGCCAACCAGGGGCCTCCGGGAGCGCCCGGAGGCCGGCTGGTGTATGATGCGCGCCTCCGGCCCAGCCACGGGCCAAAGCCTGAAAGCAGCAGAACACCATGACCAGCCAAGACATCGACCAGGTCGACGCCCAACCGGCGGAAACCCCGACCGCCGAAACCGCTCCGGCCAAGCCGAAGAAGAACGTCCCCTATTACCTCACCCTCAAGGGTCACGATCGTGGCCAGCGCCCCGGTCCCGCCCCGCGCGGCTCTCGCCGCTCCATGGGCAAGCGCTGACGCCGGTCCGCCGCGCCCCCGCCATGGGGGCGCAGCCACTTCTACCCCTCCCAACCGCCGCACCCCGCCAAAAGCACGCCTGTAGCGCCGCAACCGCTCTAGCAAGGGTCTTTCGTCGCTGCACTGTTGCCGTCCCGCACCATTACATCGAATAAATCGATTATCACGCCTTCAGGAAAAGGTTTTTCCAGATCGCGTAATCACGCCTCTCTAGAGCAGCTAACTTATTGTTTTTAATGACTACGACATAACTATCATTAACGTCGATGGCAACCATTACCCAGGATCACTTCTTCATCGAAATCACATCAGTAACATGGGCCCCACAGACAAACACCACCCCCAAAACCCAGGTGCCCAAAATGAAAAAGCAAATCCTCGCCAGCCTGTTCTTCGCCAGCCTGTCCGCCTCTGCTTTCGCCCTTTCGGTTGCCGAGGGTGGCGCTGATCGCACCAACGTCCACCGCGTCGCTGAGAGTGGTGCCGAGCGTTCGCAATCCCTGCGGGTTGCTGAA
>NZ_QJRF01000046.1 GCF_013393345.1 Pseudomonas taiwanensis | reverse complement strand
CTGGCCGGCTGGTTCAACCGCTTCCTCGACAAGCTGCAACCGATCATCGCCGACGTGAAACGCTCGGTGCAGGACGCCCGCAGCACCGCCGACCAGTCCGCCGCCATCGCCAGCCAGACCAGCGCCGGCATGCAGCAGCAGTACCGCGAAGTGGACCAGGTGGCCACCGCCTCCAACGAGATGAGCGCCACCGCCCAGGACGTCGCCCGCAGCGCCGCCCAGGCCGCCGAAGCCGCGCGCGGCGCCGACCATGCCACCCAGGAAGGCCTCGGCGTGATTGGCAAGACCACCAGCGCCATCGAGCAACTGGCCAGCGAGATGAGCGCGGCCATGGAAGAAGTGCAGGCGCTGGCCAACAGCAGCGAGCAGATCGGCTCGGTGCTGGAAGTGATCCGCGCGATCGCCGAGCAGACCAACCTGCTGGCCCTCAACGCCGCCATCGAGGCGGCACGGGCCGGCGAGGCCGGGCGTGGCTTCGCGGTGGTGGCCGATGAAGTGCGCAACCTGGCCAAACGCACCCAGGATTCGGTGGAGGAAATCCGCCAGGTGATCGAAGGCCTGCAGCACGGCACCCGCGAAGTGGTCGGCTCGATGCACAGCAGCCACCGCCAGGCGCAGGGCAGCGTCGAGCAGGTGGAACAGGCGGTGACCGCGCTGCAACGCATCGGCGAGGCGGTGACGGTGATCACCGACATGAACCTGCAGATCGCGTCCGCCGCCGAGGAACAGAGCGCGGTGGCCGAGGAGATCAACCGCAACGTGGCGGCGATCCGCGACGTCACCGAGTCCCTTTCCGGCCAAGCCGAGGAATCCGCCCAGGTCAGCCAGGCGCTGAACCGCCTGGCCAACCACCAGCAGGGGTTGATGGCGCAGTTCCGCGCTTAGGTTGCTCGCGGGCAGTGCGTAGGGTGGATGTCGCTTTTTACATCCACCGGTGAGGTCGCGCCCAATTTCCCTCACCCCAACCCTCTCCCAGAGGGAGAGGGGGCTGAAGTGGCCTAATGATTCTGGACACCCCGATAGGGCGTTAAGCTGCGCCCAAGCAAGAGGTGTTCATGAGCAGAAGATCATTCAGTCCGGAGTTCAAACTCGAGGCCGCCAGCCTGGTGCTGGATCAAGGCTATTCCATACCGGCAGCCTGCAAGGCGATGGGGGTAGGCCCAACTGCCATGCGGCGCTGGGTCGAGCAATTGACCCTGGAGCGCCATGGCAAGACGCCGGAACACGGCAAGGCGATGACGCCGGAGCAGCGGCGAATCCAGGAGCTGGAGGCCCAGGTGCGGCGGCTGGAGCGGGAGAAAGAGATCCTAAAAAAGGCTACCGCTCTCTTGATGTCAGACGCCCTCGATTAGTGCGCTTAGTCGAGTCATTGGGTGAGCACTATCCACGGGCAGAGCTGTGCCGGCTGTTCGGCATCAATCGCAGCAGTGTCTATGCCGCCGCCAAGTCAGCGGCTCGCGGTAAGCAGCCGCACGCCAGGTTGCGACAGCGCTTGGTGGAACTGCATGTCCAGAGTCGGCGTTCGGCAGGCGCCCGGACGCTCGCGGCGGCTTTGCGCCAGGAAGGCTGGGCAGTGGGTCGATTCCTGGCCAGCCGTCTGATGAAGGAGGCCCAGTTGTTCAGCTCGCAACGCCGTCGACACCGTTACTGCCCAGCGGTGGGCGAGAGTGCCAAGGCCTCGAACGAGCTGGACCGACAGTTCCGCACCCACGGTCCCAATCAGGTGTGGTGCGGCGACGTGACGTACATCTGGGCCGGCGGGCGCTGGATCTACTTGGCCGCGGTCATGGACCTGTATGCGCGGCGGATTGTAGGTTGGGCAATGTCCGATCGTCCGGACTCGCAGCTCACCGGACGTGCTTTGCGCGTGGCCTATGAGTCTCGCGGTTGCCCTGGCGGCGTGCTGTTTCACTCCGACCAGGGCAGCCACTACAGCAGTCAGGAGTTTCGACAATTGCTCTGGCGGCATCGAATCCGCCAGAGCATGAGTCGTCGCGGCAATTGCTGGGACAACGCCCCGATGGAGCGTTTCTTCCGGAGCCTCAAATCCGAATGGATACCGGCTTCGGGTTACGCCAGCCAAGCCGAAGCAGAGGCTGACGTACTGCGCTACCTGACCGACTACTACAACCACCGACGGCCGCACAGCTACAACAGTTACCAGACACCGGTACAGCGTGAAGCGCTGGCTGGATAGACCTAAACCGGTGTCCAGTTTTACTTGACCACTTCAGGCCGTCCGTGCAGCGGGCTGGTCTTCCGCTTCTGTAGGGGCGAATTCATTCGCCAAGCAGACCGCAGGTCTGCCCTACGAACCCCAGCCACCTCTGACTTCCCTCATCCGAACGCGGCCCGCCCCGGCCCCTCTCCCAGAGGGCGAGGGGTGACTCGCGCCGGCAACTACGTGCTCGCAGATGGCGCTCTGCTTTTCTGTGGGAGCGAATTCATTCGCGAAAAACCACGACCCACTCCTCCCTTTCTCGTTCCTGTCACCATCCGCACATCAAACTGGCGCCCAATCGCTTGCCGCCGATCAGTACCCCGGCTAGCCTGCCTCCCGGTCTAAACAAGGAACCCCCAGATGCTGAATATCGTCCTGATCGCCGGCTCCAGCCGTGCAAACAGCCAATCGGGCAAGGTCGCCCGCTTCATCCGCCAGCGCCTGATCGACCTCGACAAGGTGAGCCCCACGTCCTGCAGCATCATCGATCTCGGTGCGGGCCCGCTGCCCTTGTGGCCGGCCGAAGACACCGGCCCCTGGAGTGGATACCAGCAACAACTGCGCGACGCCGATGCAGTGGTCGTGATCGCCCCCGAGTGGAATGGCATGGCCTGCCCGGCCATCAAGAACTTCTTCATCTACGCCAGCAAGGCCGAGCTGGCCCACAAGCCGGGTCTGCTGGTAGGCGTTTCCTCCGGCATCGGCGGTGGCTACCCCATCAGCGAGCTGCGCGCCTCCAGCTACAAGAACTGCCGCCTCTGCTACCTGCCGGAGCACCTGATCATTCGTGGCGTGGAAAAAGTGCTGAACGACATCGAGCCGGTGAGCGAAGACGATCAGCGCATCCGTGCCCGCATGGACTACGACCTGGACATCCTCGCGCGCTACGCAGTGGCCCTGAAGCCGGTTCGTGAAGCCATCGACATGAGCATCCCGGCATTCGCCAACGGTATGTGATCGCTACAGCAATTGATGCTTGTGCAGCAGCCGGTAGAACGTCGGCCGCGACACGCCCAGCACCTTGGCCGCATGGCTGAGGTTGCTGCTGTAGTGAGCCAACGCATCGCACAGCGCCTGGTACTCCGCCCGGCGCTTGTAGTCCTCCAGCGTTCCCAGCAGCGCACCATCCACCGGCGCGCTGTGCAATCCCAGGTCAGCCGCTTCGATGGGTCCGCTTTCCGCCAGTGCGTAGCCCCGCCGGACCCGACTGGCAAGCTCGCGCACATTGCCGGGCCAGCGGTGGCGGGCCATCGCGGCCAGGGCTTCTTCGCTGAAATGGCTGGGCCGGCGGCCCGCCTCCAGGCTGTAGAGGTCGGCGAAGTAGCTCGCCAACAGGGCAATGTCGCCCTGACGCTTGCGCAGCGGCGTAATCATCAGGCGGTTCTGGTCCAGCCACTGGTGCAGGCCCGGGTGGAAATGCCCCTGCTCCACCAGTTCACCCAACTCCTCCCGCGTAGAGGCCAGGACGCGGATATCCAGCGCCAGCACTTCCCCGTCGGCATGACGCAACGTCCGCGAGCGCAGGCAAGTCAGCAAGCGCTCCTGCTGGCCGGATGGAAGCTCGTGGATGGCGTCGAGGAACAGCGTGCCGCCATTGGCCGATGCCACCTTGCCCTGATGGCCGAACAGCAGGCTCGCGGTTTCCGGTTCGGGCAGCACACCGCAGTTGAAACTGACGAAGGGCCCGCCCACTCGTCGCGACATCCGGTGCAGAGTGCGCGCCACCAGTTCCTTGCCGCTGCCGCTTTCACCCAGGATCAACACCGGCTTTTCACTCGGCCCCAGGCGCGCCAGTTGCTTGCGCAGGTCCCGCAGCGGCCGGCTCTGGCCTAGCAGCTCGTGCTGATCCCCACGACGGTTGCCGATGCCGCGCAGGCGGGCGATGCCAAACGCACGCCCGAGCAGGCCCTGCAGACGTGGCATGTCCACTGGCAGCACCAGTGCATCGAAGAACCACTCGCCGATGAACTCATCCAGGCCAGGCACGGGTTCGCTTAACGGATCGACCAGGGCAATCCATTCGGTGCCGCTGCGGCTGATCAGGTGCTTCACCCCTTCCGGGCGTTTCAGGTGATCGCTACGCAAGCGCAGCAGGCCTATGTCGTAGCTGGCCGCCAGGGCCTGATCGAGGTTCTGACTGGACACCGACCAGCCGGCCTCTTCAAGGTGCGGCAGCATTCGCCGGCAGTGATCGCACGGGTCGACCAGCAATAGACGTCTCGGTGCAGAGGAGAACGCTTCCAAGATTACCTTCCTTGACGCCAAAAAATTGTTTTATCAATGAAAACAATAGCTTGTTGGCACTATTTGTAACGCTAGCAAGAACATTGACACCCTATGGAACGTTTCTCTATAAGCGCAATTTCCCTCCGCGCTCAGAGGGGAATAAGCCCCCCATCAAGCGTCTCGACAGCGTGCCAATCAAGGCCAATACTCGGGCGATTCCTTCCTGCCTTGCAGGCCCTGCCATGAACCTCCTTCTGCGTGAGGCCAGGCTCGACGACTTGTCGACACTGGTGGAACTGGAGAGCCGCTGCTTCGAGGTGCCCCGCCTCAACCGACAGCAATTTCGCTGGATGATCCTGGAAGCCAACGCCAGCCTGACGGTGGCCGAGGGCGATGGCCAGGCCCTCCTCGGTTATGCCCTTGTACTGTTTCGCCGGGGCAGCAGCCTGGCCCGCCTGCATTCCATCGCCACCGACCCACGCGCCCGCGGCAACGGCATCGGCCAGCGCCTGCTGGTCGCCGCCGAAACCGGTGCCCGCGAGCATGACTGCGCCTACCTGAGGTTGGAGGTCTGCCCGGATGATCGCCAGGCCGTCAGCCTGTTCGAGCGCAACGGCTACAGCAACCTCGGGCTGCTGACCGATTTCTTCCCTGACCATCGTGAAGCGCTGCGCATGGAGAAGCGTGTCGTCCAGCACCCGCAGGCGCTGCATCGCCCGGTGCCCTACTACCACCAGACCACCGAGTTCACCTGCGGCCCGGCCTGCCTGTTGATGGCCATGGGCGCGCTGGACGGGGATACAGCCGGCAACCACCAGGACGAATTGCGCCTGTGGCGCGAAGCCAGCAGCGTGCACATGCAAGGCGGCCACGGCGGGTGCAGTCCCCATGGTCTGGCGCTGGCGGCGTGGCGACGCGGCTACCGGGTCAGGCTGGAACTGAGCGACCGCGGCCCGCTGTTTCTGGACGAAGAGCGTAATGCCGGAAAGCGCGAGGTGATTCGCCAGGCCCACGAAGACTTCTGCAGCGCCCTGCAAGACACCGATATCGAGCAGCATGTGGGTGACGAGTTGGACCTGAGGCCGCTGCTGGAGGCTGGAGGTCAGCCCCTGGTATTGGTAGATGGCCATCGCCGCAGCCGCAGCCGGGCGCCGCACTGGGTCCTGGTCACTGATTGCGACCGCAATTTCATCTACCTGCACGACCCCAACGCCGAACGCAGCCTGCAACGGCGCCCTCAGGACTGCCAGCATGTGCCGGTGACCCACAGCGAGTTCGAGCGCATCAGCCGGTTTGGCCAGGGCAAGCGCCGTGCGGCGGTGGTGCTCTATCCACGCGTGACTTAGCACTATTGCGTAGTAGCACCTTGCCAACACCCCTATCGATTGGCATAAGGTAGGAAATTTTCATCAAGTTACAGGGAAGTATCTGATGCGCGTCCTACGCCGTGTCCTATGGCTGGTGCTTTTTCTCCTTCTCGCCGGCCTGGCGGTCGTTCTTTATTACATCGCCAATCCCAACCTTCCGACCTACCAGGCACCCGGCCAACTGCACTATCAGGAGCAGTGGAGCGAGCAGGAGCGCCAGACCTACTACTACACGCCCCAGGGCACCACGGTTAAAGGTCTGCACTACGAATGGTTCACCGCCCTGGAGCTGCCTTTCTCCAAGGACAAGTTCGCCCGCCCTGAATACCTGGCGCGCTTCGGTTTCCTGGTCGATCCACAACAGAAGGCCACCCCCCTGAACCCCGGCAACCTGCCGGTAGGCATGGCACGCCACGAAGACGAGAAAACCGGCATCCAGTACCTGGATATCAGTTGCGCGGCCTGCCATACCGGCGAGCTGCGCTACAAGGGACAGGCCGTGCGCATCGACGGCGGCGCAGCCTTGCATTCGCTGGCGTCCACCGTCCCGACCCTGCGCGGCGGCAGCTTCGGCCAGGCGCTCGGCATGAGCATGGCGTTCACCTACTACAACCCGCTGAAATTCAGCCGCTTCGCCGAAGAGGTGCTGGGGGAGCGCTACCCGGAAGGCAAGAAGGAGCTGCGCAACCAGTTCAAGCAAGTCCTCGACCGCCTGCTCGGCACCGCCTGGAATGATACCCATCGCGGGCTCTATCCCACCCAGGAGGGCTTTGGCCGCACTGATGCGTTCGGCCGTATTGCCAACAGCGTTTACGGTGACGCCATCAGCCCCGACAACTACCGTATCGCCGATGCCCCGGTGAGCTACCCGCACCTCTGGGATATCTGGAAATTCGACTGGGTGCAGTGGAACGGCTCGGCGATGCAACCCATGGCCCGCAACATCGGCGAAGCGCTCGGCGTTGGCGCCAGCCTGCACCTGTTCCAGGCGGACGGAGGCCAAGTGCCGGAAGCTGACCGCTACGCCTCCAGCGTGCGCGTGCGTGACCTCCATACCCTCGAAGAAACCCTGAAGAAGCTCGCCCCGCCCACCTGGCCGGAAGCCGTCTTCGGCAAGGTGGACCTGGCCCGCGCCAGCCAGGGTCGCGCCCTGTTCGTCGAAAACTGCGCCTACTGCCACGCGCCCAATGTGGTGCCGCCGGAACAACGCATGGCGCCTGGCCGCGACCCGGAATGGCACATGCGCATCGTGCCGGTCGAAATCGTCGGCACCGACTCCACCACAGCCGACAACATCGCCGATCACCGTTTCGACATCAGCAAGCTCGGCTGGACCCGCGAACAGTTGGCCAAGCTCGACGTGAAGCTGTTCGGCGCGAACCTGGGGCAAGTGGACTTCAGCAAGATCTCCAGCGCCAAGGGCCTGGCCTACATCACCTCCTTCGTCGAAGAACAGGCGTACAAGCAGGCCGGCATCTCCGGCGAAGAGCGGGCGAACATGGACGGCTTCGGCCTGCCCATCGGCGTGCAGGAGAAGCGCGGCTACAAGGCACGCCCCCTGGACGGCATCTGGGCGACGCCGCCGTTCCTGCACAACGGCTCGGTACCGACCCTGTTCCAGTTGCTCTCGCCCATCACCGAACGCGCGACCCAGTTCCACGTCGGAAGCTTCGAGTACGACCCCAAGTTCGTCGGATTCCAGACCAACGCCTTCCCCGGAAGCTTCCTGCTGGAGACCTCGATCAAGGGCAACGGAAACCACGGTCACGAGTTCCGCGACGGCTGCCGCAAGGGCGGCGTAATCGGCCGAGCCCTGTCGCCAGACGAGCGACTGGCCCTGATCGAGTACCTCAAGGTGCTGGGCAACCCTGCGCTGGAAAGCCAACTCACGCCGGTCCAACCCAAGCCATGGACGCCCGGCCCGGATTGCCAGGGCTGAGCCCTCGCCCCAATCAAGAAGAACAAGGACTCCAGCTCTCATGCTCAAGCGCTTCTGGCTCTGGCTCGGCCGATTCCTCGGCAAGCTCACGCTCTTCGTACTGGTGGTCGGCCTGATCGGCTGGCTGGTGGGCGAGGCCTATTACGGCTGGAAATTCTCCGGCCTCGTCGCGACCGAGGAAGTCATCCCGGCCGACGAGGCGGTGCAGACCCGCGCCATCATCGATGACGCCGTCCGCATCGTCGAACAACACCGCGACAACACCCGCGTACTGCGCGATGCCCACGCCAAGGCCCATGGCTGCGTGAAGGCGCAGGTCAGCGTTGTTGCCGACCTGGATCAAGGGCTGCGCGCCGGCGTCTTCGCCGAACCGGGCAAGACCTGGGAAGCCGTCATTCGCCTCTCCAACGGCAATGCCTTCCCGCAGTTCGACAGTGCCCGCGATGCTCGCGGCATGGCCATCAAACTGCTCGACGTGCCCGGCGAGAAGCTGATGAAAAGCCCGACGCACGCCAACGAGCAGGACTTCGTGATGTTCAACCATCCGGTGTTCTTCGTACGCGACGTGGCCCAGTACCGGCAGAACTTCAATGCCCAGGCCAACGGCGAGAAGGTCGGTGCCTTCTTCCCCAGCTGGGACCCGCGCACCTGGGAAATCCGCCACCTGATCATCGCCCTCAAGACCCTCGCGCCGGCCCCCGACAGCCCGGTCGATGCCACGTACAGCTCCATCTCGCCGTACAAGCTGGGCGAGGCGAACATCAAGTACCGCGTCATCCCCGACCCGCAGAGCTGCCCGCCGTACGAGTTGCCCGAGCAGAACACCGCCCTCCCCAACTTCCTGCGCAACGCCCTGTACCAGCAATTGTCGCTGGACCGCGTACCAGCCTGCTTCGCCTTCCAGGTGCAGAAGCAGAATGCCCAGCACTACATGCCGATCGAAGACACCAGCGTCGAGTGGGACGAGTCCATCTCGCCCTTCGTGACCGTCGCCACCATCCAGGTTCCGGCGCAGGATTTCGACAGCCGTGAGCAGAACGTCGCTTGCGACAACCTGTCCTTCAACCCCTGGCACGGCCTGCCCGAGCACCGCCCCATCGGCGGCATCAACCGTCTGCGCAAGGCGGTGTACGAAGCGGTGAGTGCGTATCGCCATGAGCGTAACGGAGCGAGCGACGCGACCACGCCTTAAGGCGGTCTCGCTTCCTGATCGCCACCGGGCAATCGCTTTTCTGTAGGGGCGAATTCATTCGCCAAGCAGGCCGCAGGTCTGCCCTGGCGACTCCCCGCCACTCGAGACCTCCCTCACCCCAACCCTCTCCCAGAGGGAGAGGGAGCAATCCGAGCGATGCGCGTGAGTTGGGGTCTCCGGCCCCACCCATCAGCCCAGCCGGGCCGCGCCTCGCGCCAGTGCTAGCCTTTTTCTTACCCGCCGGGCGCCCAGAGCCCGCCCGGTGCAGCGCCTACGGGCCAACCCATCAATCGCGGAAACAGCCCGAGGCCAGTCCGGCTGCCCGCCCCGTCTTCGCCAAGAAGCCTGCTCCGGGCAGCGATCCTTTTCAGGTCACGGAGCCCAGACCATGGCGCAATATCGCGAAGCCCTGCCGCAACTGGAGGGCGAACTATTCCTGACTGATGGTGGTATCGAGACCACGCTGGTCTTCCATGAGGGCATTGCTCTCCCCGACTTCGCAGCCTTCGTACTGCTCAACTACCCCGACGGCCAGGAAGCGCTGCGCAAGTACTTCCGCGCCTACTGCGCCATCGCCAGTCACTACGGCACCGGCCTGATCCTCGAGAGCCCGACCTGGCGCGCCAATTCTGACTGGGCCAGCCACCTCGGTTTCACGCCGCAAGGACTGGCCGAGGCCAATCGCCAGGCCATCGCCCTGCTGCAAGCGTTGCGCAGCGAAGTGGAAAGCGGTCGTACGCCGGTGGTGATCAGCGGCTGCGTCGGTCCCCGAGGCGACGGCTACATCGCCGATGAGGCCATGGATGAATACGAGGCGCAGGAGTACCACAGCGAGCAAATCGGCGTGTTCGCCGAAACCGCCGCCGACATGATCACCGCGATGACCATGAACTACGTGGAGGAAGCCCTGGGAGTCGTCCTGGCGGCACGCGCGGCACAGATGCCCGTGGCCATCGCCTTCACGGTGGAAACCGATGGCAGGCTTCCCACCGGCCAGGGCCTGAAGGAAGCGCTCGAACAGGTGGACAAGGCCACGGCCTCCTACCCGGCCTACTACATGATCAATTGCGCCCACCCGGACCATTTCGCGGACGTGCTCGTTCCGGGCAGCCGCTGGGTACAACGCATACACGGGCTTCGCGCCAATGCCTCGCGCAAGAGCCACGCCGAACTGAACGAGGCCACCGCACTGGACAGCGGCGACCCCGAAGAACTGGGCGCCCAGTACGCCCGACTGCGCCAGCGTCTACCGCATATCAATGTCATGGGCGGCTGCTGCGGCACCGACCACCGCCATATCGAGCAGATGGCCAAGGCGTGCAAGCCGCTGTTCCGCGCAGCGTTGTAGGTGTCACCTTCCTTGTGGGGGCGAATTCATTCGCTATGGGCCGCGCAGCGGCCCTGAACGTTGGCGGGCAGGACTTCGTCCTGCTCAGCGATTGAAATCGCCCCCACAGCAATGCAGGAGCCTCCGAAAACATCCGCTTGCATCTCCATTTCCCGCCCCGAATACCCGACAAAAGGCCTCAACTATGCTGTAGGTGAACACGCATGCTGAGGTCACCATGATTCGCTGGTTGCTCCGCGGGCTCCTGTGCCTGGCCCTGATCGCCCCCGGCACGCTGCTGGCCGCCGGAAGCATCAGCGTGCTCACCGTCGACGGCCCCATCGGGCCGGCCACAGCCGACTACCTGACCCGTGGCATCGAACGTGCCGAGAAGGACAAGGCGCAGCTGGTGGTCATCCAGATCGACACCCCAGGTGGCCTCGACACCTCCATGCGCAGCATCATCAAGGCGATCCTTGCCAGCCCCGTGCCGGTAGCCAGCTTCGTCGCCCCCAGTGGTGCCCGTGCCGCCAGTGCCGGCACCTACATCCTCTACGCCAGTCACATCGCCGCCATGGCACCGGGTACCAACCTGGGGGCCGCCACGCCCGTGCAGATCGGCGGCATGCCCGGCCAACCGGAAGGCGACAAGCCAGCCGGTGGCAAGGACGAGAAGACAAAGGACGACAAGGCCGCGCCCGCGGGTAACGAGGAAACCCTCGCCCGCAAGCAGGTCAATGATGCGGCGGCCTATATTCGCGGCCTGGCGCAGTTGCGCGGACGTAACGCCGACTGGGCCGAACGCGCCGTGCGCGAGTCCGTCAGCCTAACCGCGGCCGATGCCCAGCGTCTGAAAGTCGTGGACCTGTTGGCCCGCGATGTGCCGGATCTGCTCGCCAAGCTCGACGGCAAGACCCTGGAAGTCGCCGGGCAGAAGATCGCCCTCGCCACCAATGGAGCGCGGCTGGTGCAACACGAGCCGGATTGGCGCGCGCAGATCCTCGCGGTCATCACCAATCCCAGCGTGGCACTGATCCTGATGATGATCGGCGTCTATGGCCTGATCTTCGAATTCTCCAACCCCGGCAGCGGCGTCGGCGGCGTGATTGGTGGCATCTGCCTGATCCTCGCGCTCTACGCGCTGCAGCTGTTGCCGGTGAATTTCGCCGGCATCGCGCTGATCCTGCTGGGCATCCTCTTCATGGCGGCGGAAGCCTTCATGCCCAGCTTCGGCATCATCGGCTTCGGCGGCATCGCCGCCTTCGTGGTCGGTGCAGTGATCCTGATCGACACCGAGGTTCCCGGTTACGGCATTCCCCTGTCGCTGATCATCACCGTCGCCCTGTCCAGCGCGTTGGTGATTTTCGCCATCATCGCGATGGCCGTTCGGTCCCGGCGGCGCGCGCTGGTCAGTGGCGATGCCGGGCTGGTGGGCAGCCAGGCCACGCTGCTCGACCTCGGCGTGGACGACCCGCACATCGGCTGGGTCCAGTTGCAGGGCGAGCGCTGGCAGGTGCGCAGCGATGCCCCCTTGAGGAGCGGCCAGCGCGTGCGCGTACTGGCACGCAAAGGACTGTTGCTGGACGTGACGGCGGATGAGCGTCCGCCCAAAGGAGACTGACCATGGCCTTTCCGCTGAGTTTTGCCACCCTCCTGTTCCTGCTGATCGTACTGGCGGTTTCGGCCATCCGCGTGCTGCGCGAGTACGAGCGCGGCGTGGTGTTCCAGCTCGGCCGCTTCTGGAAGGTCAAGGGTCCGGGGCTGGTGCTGATCATCCCGGCCATCCAGCAGATGGTGCGGGTCGACCTGCGCACCGTGGTGCTCGATGTGCCGCCCCAGGACGTCATCTCCCGCGACAACGTTTCGGTGAAGGTGAATGCGGTGGTCTATTTCCGCGTGCTCGATCCGGAGCGCGCCATCATCCAGGTGGAAAACTTCCTCATGGCCACCAGCCAGTTGGCGCAGACCACCTTGCGCGCCGTACTCGGCAAGCACGAACTGGACGAGATGCTGGCCGAGCGCGAACGCCTGAACGTCGATATCCAGCAGGCCCTGGATGCGCAGACCGATGCCTGGGGCATCAAGGTCTCCAATGTCGAGATCAAGCACGTCGACATCAACGAATCCATGGTCCGCGCCATCGCCCGCCAGGCCGAAGCCGAGCGCGAGCGGCGGGCCAAGGTGATCCATGCGGAAGGCGAGCTCCAGGCCTCGGAGAAGCTGATGCAGGCCGCCGAGATGCTCAGCCGCCAGGCAGGCGCCATGCAGTTGCGCTACATGCAGACCCTGGGCTCAATCGCCAATGACAAGACCACCACCATCGTCTTTCCGTTGCCAGTGGATTTGCTCGGCGGCATGAGCGACGACGGGAAGCGCAAGAACAACAAGGACTGAGATGCCGACCTCTCGCCCTGTTTTCGCCACGCTTTTCAGGGAGATTCCCTGAAAAGCCACCCGTATTCGGCGGGGCCACGGTGACCGGGTTTCTACACTTGTTCAAAAGGACAACAAGAACCCTGGAGGTCGCCATGCGTATCGGAGTGCCGAAGGAGATCAAGAACCACGAATACCGGGTCGGCCTGACCCCGCAATCTGTGGCCGAATTGACCCGCCTGGGACATGAAGTCTGGGTCGAGACCAGGGCGGGAGCCGCCATCGGCTTTTCCGACGAGGACTACCAGGCCGCCGGCGCCAAGGTGGCCAGCGGTGCCGGCGAGGTCTTCGAGCAGGCCCAGCTGATCGTCAAGGTCAAGGAGCCGCTCACCCAGGAGCGCGCCCGCCTGCGTCCCGAGCAGACCCTCTTCACCTACCTGCACCTGGCCCCGGACCGTCCGCAGACGGACGAACTGATCGCCTCCGGCGCCACCTGCATCGCCTACGAAACCGTCACCGACAGCCACGGCCGCCTGCCATTGCTCGCGCCCATGTCGGAAGTGGCCGGGCGCATGTCCATTCAGGCCGGCGCCAGCTGCCTGGAAAAAGCCAAGGGTGGCCGAGGCGTGCTGCTCGGGGGCGTACCGGGTGTGGCACCGGCCAAGGTGGTGGTGCTGGGTGGCGGCGTCGTCGGCACTCACGCGCTGGTCATGGCGGTGGGTCTCGGGGCCAATGTCACCGTGCTGGACAAGAGCGTGGATGCCCTGCGCCGACTGGATTCCCTCTACGGCAATCGCATCACCACCCTCTACTCCACCCACAGTGCCGTGCGTGAGCAAGTGCTGGCTGCGGACCTGGTGATTGGCGGCGTGCTCATTCCCGGCGCCGCGGCGCCCAAGCTGGTCACCGCCGAAATGGTGGCGCGGATGCAGGACGGCGCCGTGCTGGTGGACGTGGCCATCGACCAGGGCGGCTGCGCGGAAACCTCACGAGCCACCACCCACGCCGAGCCCACCTACGTGGTGGATGGCGTCGTGCACTACTGCGTCGCCAACATGCCCGGCGCCGTGGCACGCACCTCCACCCTGGCCCTGAACAACGCCACCCTGCCCTTCGTCGTCGCCCTTGCGCAGAAGGGAACGCGCAAGGCCCTGGAAGACGACCTGCACCTGCGCCATGGCCTGAACGTGGCCAAGGGGCGGCTCACCAATGGCAGCGTCGCCGCCGCGCACCATCTGGACCATGTGCATCTGGAGGAGATGCTGAAGCAGCTTTGAACCAAGCCACCCATGCCCGCTAATGCTGTGGGGGCGATTTCAATCGCTGAGCGGACCGGAGGTTCGCCCACCCGGGGCAGCGGAGCTGCCCTTGGCGAATGAATTGACGCAGCCGGAGGTTCCTACTTCTCCCATCGTGCTGTCGATCGCCTTTGTAGGTTGGGCCGGGCGGCGTTCCGCGAGCGCAGCGAAGCCCAACGCTTGCCGAAAGTTCGTGCGTGGACTTCGCGAGCAAGCTCGCTCCTACACGCTCCAGCTCCTGTGGCACTATCCCGCTCTCCCACAGCGTCCAAGGATTGCCCGCGTGGATTCCTCCGTCTTCTTTCTGGTCATCACCGCCGCCGCCCTGCATGCCGGCTGGAACGCATTGCTGAAGATCGGCCTCGACCGCTTCCTCACCGCGTCCCTGATCCAGATCGCCGCCGGGCTGGTCGCGCTTCTCGCGCTGCCTTTCGTTGCGTTTCCCCGACCCGAAGCCTGGTCCTGGATCGTTCTCTCCGCGCTGTTCCACATCGGCTACAACATCTACCTGGCCCGCGCCTACCAGCATGGCGACCTGGGACAGGCCTACCCGTTGGCGCGCGGCAGCTCGCCGCTGATGGTCGCGGCGCTATCGGTGTTGCTGCTGGGTGACCGGCTTGCCCCCGGCGAACTGGTCGGGCTGCTGGTGCTGGTCGGCGGAATCCTGTTGATGGCGGTGCGCGGCGGTCGCGGCAAGGAGCCCATCCATGCCTCGCTGCTCGGCAGCGCCCTGATGACGGCCCTGTTCATCGCCGGATACACGCTCTCGGATGCCACCGGGGCGCGGCGCAACGGGGATGCGCTGTCCTATTCGATGTGGCTGTTCGCGGTCAACGCACTGGTGATGGTCGTGGTGGTCGCCATCATCCGGGGGCCGCGAACCTTTCTGCAATTGGGGCCGTATTGGCGTGGCGGCCTGGCGGGAGGGGCGATGTCCCTGGCGGCCTACAGCATTGCCATCTGGGCCATGACCCGGGCGCCAGTGGCGCTGGTTTCCGCATTACGGGAAACCAGCGTGCTGTTCGCCCTGCTGATCGGCGCACTGCTGCTCAAAGAGCCGCTGCCGCCGATCCGCCTGCTGGCCTGCGGAGTGATCGCAGCAGGCGTGGCGTTGCTTCGACTGCTTTAGCCGCAGCTGAACTGTTTGACGACGTCGGTTTCGTCCACGTCGATGTTCAGGCGGCGGGAGTTGTAATCCATGGTGATCGGCTGGTGCGGACGCAGCACACGGGCGGTTTCGGCGCCGGACTGACGCTTGGCCTGCTCGACCAGCGCGATATTGGCGGTCTTGCCCACCAGGGCGGAGACGGCGGAACTGTCGCAGGTGCCGGAGAGCGACGGCGCGGCGGCGCTGGAGCTTTGCTCGGCGGCCGGTGCGGCGGGGGTTTCTGGCTTGTCAGTCGAGCTGCAACCGGCCAGGAGCAGGCCGGCAAAGGCAAGACTGAGGGAAATCGACTTGAAGTGCATGTAACGGTCCTCTTCTGAACGAATGTCCTGGCGTGCGCCTGCAATGGAAACGTCCAATGCGGCAGGGCTCCTGCCCGCCGGCGCACGGCGGGTGCATTCTATCCTCTGCCTTTGACTCCGGTCAGTCATGTGCGGCCTAATGCCCGGCCCCTGAAACGCGCCGAAACACTCCATGTCCCATCACCCGAGCATCCGCCCCAGTGTCCTCCACCTGCCCCAGGGCGACTGGAGCACCGTGCTGGACTGCCTCTGCGAACGCTTTCCCGCCATCGCCCGCGAGATCTGGGTGGAGCGCATGGAGAGCGGCAAGGTGACGGACGGCGACGGCAACCGGCTCGCCCCGGCGCATCCCTACCAGGTGGCGCTGCGGGTGCACTACTACCGCGAGGTGAAGAACGAGAGGACCATTCCCTTCGAGGAAACGGTGCTGCACGTCGATGAGCACCTGGTGGTAGCCGACAAGCCGCACTTCCTGCCGGTAATGCCCGCTGGCGAGTACGTCGAGGAAACCCTGCAGGCTCGCCTTACGCGGCGCCTGGGCAATCCCCACCTGGTGCCCCTGCACCGCATCGACCGCCATACCGCCGGCCTGGTGCTGTTCTCCGCCAACCCGGCCAGCCGCAATATTTACCACGCGTTGTTCCGCGACCGCGAAATCCACAAACGTTACGAAGCCATCGCGCCGGCCCTGCCCGGACTGGAGTTTCCACTCCTGCGGGAGACCCGCCTCGGCAAGGGCGAGCCGTTCTTCCGCATGCAGGAAATGGAAGGCGAGCCGAACACCCGCACACGCCTCGACGTGCTGGAGAAGAATGGCGACCTCTGGCGTTACGACCTTTCCCCCATCACCGGCAAGCAGCACCAGCTGCGCGTCCATTTGGCCGCCCTCGGTGCGCCGATCTGCAACGACGGCTTCTATCCCGAGCTGACCGACAAGGGCGGCGCGGACGACTACCAGCGCCCCCTCAAGCTGCTGGCCCGCAGCCTCGTCTTCGACGACCCCATCAGCGGCGAATCGCGCTATTTCGAGAGTCGTCTGCGTCTGGACTGGTAACGAAACCGTTCCGACCGCGCTTGACGGCCAATTGGCCAGGAATAATATTACGATCGTAATTCAAGCAGGATATTGCCGGGCTGGAAGGCTGCCCGATGTCCACTAGTCTTCTGCTTTCCCCTTTTGAATTCCTGACCGAGGTGAATCCATGAGTGCATACGACGTGGTGGTGATAGGCGGCGGCCCGGGTGGCTACAACGCGGCGATCAAGGCCGGGCAGCTGGGCATGAAGGTGGCCTGTGTCGAGGGCCGGGAAACCCTGGGCGGTACGTGCCTGAACGTCGGCTGTATGCCGTCCAAGGCCCTGCTGCACGCCTCCGAGCTGTATGAAGCCGCCTCCGGCAAGGAGTTCGCCACCCTGGGAATCCAGGTCGAACCCAAGCTGGACCTCGCGCAGATGATGAAGCAGAAGGCCGAGAGCGTGGCTGCGCTGACCAAGGGCATCGAGTTCCTGTTCCGCAAGAACAAGGTCGAGTGGATCAAGGGTTGGGGCCGTATCGACGGCGCGGGCAAGGTCATGGTGACCGCGGCAGACGGCAAGCAGAAAACCCTTGAGGCCCGCAACATCGTCGTCGCCACTGGCTCGGTGCCGAGTCCCCTGCCGGGCGTGGCCATCGATAACAAGCGCATCCTCGACTCCACGGGCGCCCTGTCGCTACCGGAGGTTCCCAAGCACTTGGTGGTGATCGGTGCCGGCGTGATCGGCCTGGAACTGGGCTCCGTCTGGCGGCGCCTCGGCGCCCAGGTGACGGTGGTGGAATACCTGGGTCGCATCTGCCCCGGCCTGGATGAGGAAACCGCCAAGACCCTGCAACGCTCCCTGACCAAGCAGGGCATGACCTTCAAGCTCAGCTCCAAGGTCACCAGCGCCAAATCGGACAAGGGAGGCGTCGAGCTCGCCATCGAGCCCGCTGCCGGGGGCCTCGCAGAAACCCTCAAGGCCGACTACGTGCTGGTCGCCATCGGCCGCCGCCCCTACACCGAGGGAGTCGGCCTGGAAACCGTGGGCCTGGCCACCGACAACCGCGGCGTCCTCGCCAACGAGGGCCACAAGACCAGCGCTCCGGGCGTCTGGGTCATCGGTGACGTCACTTCCGGCGTGATGCTCGCGCACAAGGCCGAAGACGAAGGCATCGTTTGCATCGAGCGCATTGCCGGACAGGCTGCCGAGGTGAACTACAACCTCATTCCCAGCGTGATCTACACCCGCCCGGAAGTGGCCAGCGTGGGCAAGAGTGAAGAACAGCTGAAGGCCGAAGGACGTGCCTACCGTGTCGGCAAGTTCCCCTTCACCGCCAACAGCCGGGCCAAGATCAACCATGAGACCGAAGGCTTCGTGAAGGTCCTCGCGGACGAGCGCACCGACGAAGTGCTGGGCGTGCACATGGTCGGCCCGAGCGTCAGCGAAATGATCGGCGAGTACTGCGTGGCCATGGAGTTCTCCGCATCGGCCGAAGACATCGCCCTCACCTGCCACCCACACCCGACCCGCTCCGAAGCCCTGCGCCAGGCCGCGATGGATGTGCACGGCGCGGCGATGCAAGCCTGACTCCACGCTCCACCCTCGGAGGATGGGCCGAGCCCGCGCACAGGGGGTTCGCGTCCCATCCTACGGCACCGTCTCCCGCTGATACCCTCCTCCAATCCTCCTCCCCAAGCCGCAACGCAGTCTGCACACGAAGCAGTAGATGCTCGGTGCAGCGGCTCAGCAAAATGTCGAACTCATCCGGTCAGGCCCTCCTCCAACCTAATGAAGCGCTTGCCGCAAGGCACCGCTCCCGACCGGAAGCAGATAGCGCCAGCTGCAGGGGCCGCCACGGCTATTGAGTGACGCGCCCGGGAGGACATAGATGAAGAAGATTCTGCCTTGCTCGTGCATGTGGGCATTGCTCGCCCTGGTTGGCTGCGGCACCGGCAGCAGCACGGATTCGGACTCGGGGACCGCTGACAGCGAAGCCACGGCGGCGGATGCAGCGGTGAACGATCCCGCAACCATCGATGCCGGCAAGCAGATCTTCCGCTTCGACACCTTCGGCAACGAGACGTACTGGACGGACACGTTGCGACTTCACGAGATCGTCGACAATGAGATCCAGCCAGTGGAAGCCTTGGCGCTGGGACTGAAGGTGGACCTCGACAAGCTGGATTTCACCAAGTTCGTGCTGAAAAACCCGTTGTTCGCCAGCGGCACACGCGAATTACTGCGGCAGGACGCCGTAGTCGGATTAAAGGCAACCTTCGACGAGCAAGGCCGCATCAAGACCCTTGGGGTGACCTGCGCGCTGTGCCATTCCACCGTCGACAACGCCTTGCTCCCCGGCATCGGCCACCGGCTCGACGGCTGGCCTAATCGCGACCTCGATGCGGGCGCCATCATTGCAATGTCGCCCGCGCTGACCGCGGAGCAGAAAGCCGTCTACAAGTCGTGGGGCAAAGGCAAATACGATCCACGCTACAACCAGGATGGCCGCAACGGGCCAGTGGTGATCCCTCCCGCCTATGGTCTGGCGGGCATCAACCGGGTGACCTTCACCGGCGATGGCGACGAGATCGCCTATTGGAACCGCTATGTCGGGGTTACCCAGATGGGCGGGCATGGCACGTTCACGGAACCGCGCACGGGGGTCAGCGTCACCAATGGCAGTGATGACCTGATCAGCAGCAAGCTGCCGGCCCTGCAGGCGTATCAGCTGTCTCTGGTAGCGCCACGGCCCCGCGCAGGCAGCTTCGATGCCAAGGCCGCGCAACACGGCAAGGTCCTGTTCGACGGCACCGCCCGCTGCGCCACCTGCCACAGCGGGCCCACGTTCACCGACGCCAATACTCGCCTGCATGCCCCGGCTGAAGTGGTCAGCGAGCCCGAACCCAACGGCGCTCCCAGCTATGCCTCGCGTAGCGCGACCAAGCAGTATCGAACCTCGCCATTACGAGGCGCCTGGCAACATCCGCCGTATTTTCACAACGGCACCGCCCCGACCCTGGAAGCCGTGGTATCGACCTACAACACCAGGAAGTCGCTCGGATTGAGCCAGGCGGATATCGAAGACATCGCGGAGTACCTGAAGTCGCTGTGACGTCGCGAGAAGCTGCATTACCCGTAAAAGCTGGCTTGCCAGCGAATGGCTCTTTTTCGCTAGCAAGCTAGCTCCTGCAAGGCTCCTGGACCGACATGCGTTCAGAACGACAGCGCCCTGCCCAGCTCGTCGCCGCGCGGGTCCCCTTCCTGGCTTACCAGCGCGTAGTTGTAGCCATTCCTTGACCAGTACCGCGCCTCGAGCCCGCCGTCGCTGCGCTGGCCTTTCTTCATGCTCGGGTAGAGCGAGCCCGGCGCTCGCAGGTAGAGGCTGACCCGTTGTCCCTGTCCGTCCTCGAACAGCAACAAGGCGGCGGCCCCCTGCTCCGTCACCAACCAGCGCCCGCCGACCGGCGTAAAGCCATAGGGGCTGAGGTCGGGAATGCGAGCGGCGTGGCTGAAGCGCTGGTCCAGCCAGGCCTGGAGTTCACCGGGGCGGGTCGCCTGGATATCGACGACAGGGTTCGCCGAGAACAGCCGGTGGGCTTGCAGCGCGTCCTGCATCGGCGGGTTCGCCGCCACGAGACTCATGTCCCGCGCCTGCCAACCGCCAATGCCGCCGGCACCCAGGGCCAGTACGAAGGAGGCGGCCAGGGCCAGGCGTCGTTGCTTGCGCGCTTGCATGGTGCGGCGTATCGCCTGTGGGTCGAGGCGCGGGTTGGGTGCCAACCCCGGACTGGCGAGGGCCGCCCGTAGCGCCTGCGCATCGCGGCGCCAGGCCTCCACTTGCGCCGCCGCCTCGGGGTTGGCTGCCAGATAAGCCTCCACGGCCTGGCGTTGTTCAGCGTCGAGCTGGCCGTCGAGATAGGCGTGCAGGTCGTCTTCACCGGGATGGAATGCGTTCATTTGAGTACCCGCAGCTGAGGGTTGGACATCTCGCCCTCGGCCAGTACGCGCAGCGCCTTGCGCGCGCGGGACAGCCTGGACATCACGGTGCCGATGGGAATCCCGAGGGCCTCGGCGGCTTCCTTGTAGCTGAGCCCTTCGACGCTCACCAGCAGCAACAGCGCACGCTGCTCCGTGGGTAGTCGGCCAAAGGCCTCCAGCGTGGCCTGGTTGACCACCAGGTCCTCCGTGGACGGTGCCTCTTCGCTACGCGCGCCGAAGAACTCCAGCAGTCGCGCATGGCGACGGGCGCGGCGCTGGCCGTCGAGGAACTGCCGATAGAGGATGGAGAACAGCCAGGCGCGCAGGTCGCCGTCGCCCTTGCTGCTCCAGCGGGAAAGCGCTCGCTCCAGGGTCCCCTGGACCAGGTCGTCGGCGCTGCTGGCATTGCGCGTCAGCCACAGCGCAAAGCGCCGCAGGCGCTGTAACAACTCTCGCAGTTCCGCGTCTTCGATCATGTTCATAGCCAGTTCGTGTGTTGCTCTTGCCAAGGGTGCGAGGGGAAGACGCGCGAAGCGGGAAATTATTCCCGGCCGGGAATAAAGGTCTTCGGCCTGCGTCATACCGGCTCATGGACAAGGGCATGTGGCCCGGGAGTATCGCATGAGCAACGCAACACCCAAGGGGTTCGACCTGGCGGCACGGCTGGCCGTGATCGGTCTGGCCGTCGGCGGTCTGGCTGCTGGCTTCGCCTATGCCGCCGGCTGGTTTGGCGGCGAGCGCGTAACGCCGCAGCAGATCATCGACGCCTTCGAAACCAATGCCGGGAAGTTTCCCGGCTATCGCAAGAACCATGCGAAGGGCATCTGCATCGCCGGCCGTTTCGAAAGCAGCGGCCAGGCCGCAAGCCTGTCCCGCGCCAGCGTGTTTGCACCCGGCACCGTGCCGGTGATCGGTCGCTTCGCCATTGGCGGCAGCAACCCCCACTCGCCAGACGCTGGCGTTCCAGTGCGCAGCATGGCCCTGCTGTTCCAACTGCCTGGCGGCGAGCAGTGGCGCACCGGCATGAACAGTTTTCCAGTGCTGCCGGTGGCGACCCCGGAGGCGTTCTACGAACAGGTACTGGCCTCGCGCCCCGATCCCGCCACCGGCAAGCCGGACCCGGCAAAGATGCAGGCATTCTTCGCCGCCCACCCGGAAAGCGCAGCCTTCCGCCAATGGGCCCAGACCGCGAAGCCCAGCAACAGCTTCGCCAACGTCACCTACAACGGCGTCAATGCCTTCCGCTTGCTGGATGCCGCCGGCAATGCGCAATTCGTGCGCTGGTCGGTACAGCCGGAGACGCCCTTCGAGCCAATTGGACAAGCCGGCAACGACCCGGAGTTTCTCAGCCATGACCTGCAACAGCGCCTCGCCAAAGGACCGCTGCGCTGGCACCTGGTGCTGACCCTGGCCAACCCCGGCGACCCCACCGCTGACGCCACCCGTGAATGGCCGGCCGGCCGCCGCCAGGTGGATGCCGGAACCCTGGTAGTGGAGAGCGCCGAACCTCAGGCCAACGGCGCCTGCCGCGACATCAACTACGACCCGCTGGTCTTGCCCGACGGCATTCAGGCCTCGGACGACCCGATTCTCGCCGCCCGCTCGGCTGCCTATGCCGTGTCCTACAACCGCCGCACCCGCGAAGGTGCGCCACACCCCGAGCAAGGAGCCCAGCCATGAGCGCGCCTACCCATTTCAACCCGCTGCTGCGCGTACTGCATTGGCTGATGGCAATTCTGCTGCTGGCCATGCTGTTCATCGGGGTCAGCATGGTGGGCGACCTGTCGCCCCGTCACAGCGTCCTGATTGCCGTACACAAACCCTTGGGACTGGCGCTACTGGTACTGGTGCTGATTCGCCTGGCGGTGCGTCTTGCTCGCCCTGTACCGACTCTGCCCGCCGACATGCCCAGTTGGCAGCAGAAAGTCGCCAAGCTGTCGCACCTGCTGCTCTATGCCCTGATGCTCGCGTTGCCCCTGGTGGGTTGGGCCATGCAATCGGCCGGTGGTTATCCGCTGGCGCTCCACGACTCCCTGCTACTGCCGCCCATCGTCTCGCAGGACGCTCAGCTCTATGCCTTGCTGCGCCTGGCCCACACTGTACTGGCGTACCTGCTGTTCATCAGCATCCTGGCGCACCTGGCGGCGGCCCTCTACCACGCGCTCATCCGCAGGGATGGCGTGCTCTCGAGCATGACCACCGGCAGCGGCATCCGTCCGATGCCCGATGGTCAGTAGACGCGGGACTACCCGCAAATCCCCTCTCCAGCAGGAGAATCCGCCATGAAAACCCTTGTAGTCGCCTTGAGCCTCAGTCTTGCTTCCACCGTCGCCCTTGCCGCCAGCACGGAGAACGGGCCGCCGGTTACCCAATACGAGTACGGCGTGCACCTGGATATCGCCCGTGTACTGGAAATGACCGACCTGTCGACCTTCTGCGGCATCGGGCCAGCACGCATGACCTACGAAGACAGCCAGATGCAGACGAAGACCCTCGAGTATCTGGTCTGGGGTACCGGCTGCAAGAACGACTACTGAGGAGCAGAGGTTGAACTGAACGCGACGAAGCCCGAAAGCACATGGTCGGGCTTCGCCGGCTCAGGGCCAGCCTACGAAACCCGGGCGCGCGCCGGCGGTCCATAGCAGATCGCCAACCCGCGCCCGAGGCCGTCCCTTGAAAAACCCGCTGCTGTTACTGCTGGCCACCCTCCTTGGCTCCCAGGCCTTCGCCTCCAGCGACCAGGCCTGGAAGGAGCACGATGCCCGCCTGCTCAGTGCCTGCAAGGCCGTCAGTAGCCTGAAGGACGTCCGCCCCGCCGGCCAACCGGTGCTCTTCGATGATCGTCTTGGACTGACTGCCCTGGTGCTGGAGGGCCGCTACCCGCAACCCCACATGAAGAACCAGCGTGGTCGCGAGCTGTGCCTGTTCGAACGCAAGTCGCGCAAGGCCCATATCGCCGAAGCCGACGCCCTGCTGGACGCCCGCAAGCCCTGATTCAGAACCAGCCTTTCCACTTGAACCAGGCATAAGGCAGGATCGCCGAAACCGCCATCAGGCCCAGCGCCACCGGATAGCCGAACGCCCAGTCCAGTTCCGGCATGGCCCGGAAGTTCATGTCCATCAGGTCGATCCACAACGTGCCGGGCGTAATGGCCTCGCCGCAGCGGCGCGTGGTGGCGTGCAGGACGCCGGCATCCTGCGCGTAGAAGTGGATCATCCGTTGGCTTCTTGGACGTCTGGCAATGAGTAAAGCACCGGTCATGCCCTGCGAAGACGCGTCTGGCGGACCGGGAGGCACGCGCCGCGCACCTGGGCTAGGTTGAGACCAGGGCAAAGGAGGCAACCATGACCCAGCACAACTCACCCGTGGGGCCGGGCGAAGCGGTGCCCTGGTTCACCAGCAGCACCCCCAGCCGCGAGCGCTTCACTTTCGACACTGCCGCCGGGCGCTACATCGTCCTGAGCTTTCTCGGCTCGACATCGGACCCGACGGCGGCACGGGTGCTCACCGACCTGCTCGCCCGCCGCGAGCATTTCAACGACGAACAGGCGAGCTTCTTTGGCGTCATCGCCGACCCGCGCGACCGCGAACAACAACGCATCCGCGACTTCCTGCCGGGCATTCGCTTTTTCTGGGACATCGATCGCACCATCTGCAATCTCTACGGCGTCCAGCGGGAGAACGGCGCCATTCGCCAGACGACCTATGTGCTGGACCCGCGCCTGCGGGTGATCGCAGCGCTGCCAGTCGCCACCGGCGGCGAAGGCCATCTCGATGCCGTCCTGGCGCTGCTAAAGGCGCAGGACCCCATCTCCGCGCCAGCCATCGCCCAACCCCAGGCGCCAGTGCTGGTGATTCCACGCATCTTCGAACCCGCGTTGTGCCAGACGCTGATCGACTACTACGAGCGCCAGGGTGGCACCGAATCGGGCTACATGGTCGAGCGCGACGGCATGACAGTCGAAGTCCTCAAGCACGAGCACAAGCGTCGCCGCGACTGCGCGCTGGAAGACGAGCAACTGCGCCAGACCTGCATGCACCGCATCACCACGCGGCTCGTCCCGGAACTGCAGAAAGCCTTCCAGTTCCATGCCACGCGCATGGAGCGCTACCTGGTGGCCTGCTACGACGCCGAGGAAGGCGGCCACTTCCGCCCCCACCGCGACAACACCACCAAGGGCACCGCCCACCGTCGCTTCGCCGTCTCACTGTTCCTCAACAACGGCGAGTACGAAGGTGGCCAGCTGCGCTTCCCGGAATTCGGCCGCAGCCTCTACAGCGCCCCCACGGGCGGCGCCGTGGTGTTTTCCTGCTCGCTGCTGCACGAAGCCAGGCCTGTCACGCAGGGGCGTCGCTACATGTTCCTGCCCTTCCTCTATGATGAGGAGGCGCGGCGCATTCGCGAAGAAAACCAGCACTACCTGGCCGGTCAGGCCGAGCAGTGATCGGGCTCCTGCTTTATCATTCCGCCCCCGCCGCGATTGATGAAGGATGAACCCCCGATGACTCATGAAAACCTGCTGGATGCCCTGCTGGCCGCCGACATGCTGCTGATCGACGACCTGCATGCCTGGGAGTTCGATCTGGACGAAGCGCTGGTGGAAGCACTGGAAGGCGGCCAGCCCGGCGAGCCCGAAGCCCAGTTGCTGCGGATCGCCTGCATGGACGGGCGCACCCGCCGTGAATGGCGCTTCACCCAGGCGGCCGTGCAAGCCGCGCGCTTCGACAGTGCGAGCGGCTGCTGGAAACTCGCCGGAGCCGAAGGCGAACACGCGCTGCTATGCCTGGATGCCGTCGGCGGCGATGCCGAGGATGAAGACGAGCAGGAGTGAGCCGCCAACGCAATACCCGACTCTGCTGTGGGCTTTTGTAGGGACGAACTCATTTGCTAAGGATGGTGCAGCGATCTCCCGGCCAGTGGACTGGGCGAACCTGCGGTCCGCTCAGCGATTGAAATCGCCCCCACAAGGCAATACCCGACGGGCTGAGCTGCCAATCAGGTGCGCTTCTCCTGTAGGGGCGAATTCATTCGCCAAGGACGACAGAGTCGTCCCCCGGCAGACCAGGCCCGTTCAGGTGAGGACATTGCGCACGAAGCGCACCAGTTGCTCGCCTTCGTTGGCATAGATGTAGGCCTGGTCGCTACCGAAAACCAGGAAGTCTCCGGCCGCCACCTGATGCGTCTCGCCACTGTGCAATACGGTCAGATTGCCTTCGATCACGTAGATCATCTCCCGCCAGCCCTCGGCATCCGGCTCCGCCGTGTAGCGCTCGCCGGGTGCCAGCGACCAGCTCCAGAGTTCGACCTCATGGCGCGTCGCCGAACTGGCCAGCAAGGTCGCGCGACTGCCCGGCTTGGAGCCGACCCAGGCGACCGCGTTGATGCGCGACCGGTCAGGGCGGTCCGGCTGCTGCACCAGGTCGGGAAACAGCACGCCAAGGGCGGCGGCAATGCGATCCAGAGTGGCCAGGCTGACATTCACATCGCCGCCTTCGATGCCCACCAGCATCCGCCGGCTGACACCCGCGGCACTGGCCAGGGCCTCCTGGCTCAGCCCCGCCGCGCGACGCAGGCGGCGAACGTTTTCAGAGACATGTTCGAGGACATTGGGGCGTTCATCTGATTTGGGCAACATATTGCTCACACCCTGGCTTTTGCGCATTATGTTGCACATAACCAGTCAAACACGCCACCCCCACCGTCTTGCCGGATTTGCCTCCATGTCTTCGCTGTCGCGTCGCCTTGCTTCCACCCTGCTCCCTGTTGCTGTCCTCATGGTGGCCATGGCCTCGATCCAGAGCGGTGCCTCCCTGGCCAAGTCACTATTCCCGATCATCGGCGCCCAGGGCACCACCGCGCTGCGCCTGATATTCGCGGCGATCATCCTCATGCTCATCCTGCGCCCGTGGCGCGCGCGCATCAGCAAGGACTCGCTGCTGCCACTGATCATGTACGGCCTCGCCCTGGGCGGCATGAACCTGCTGTTCTACATGTCCCTGCGCACCATTCCGCTGGGTATCGCCGTCGCCCTGGAGTTCACCGGCCCGTTGGCGGTGGCGCTGTTCGCCTCGCGCCGGGCGATCGACTTCATTTGGATCGGCCTGGCGGTCGTGGGCCTCTGGCTGCTCCTGCCACTGGGCAAGAGCGAAGGCCACCTGGACCTGGCCGGCATGGCCTACGCGCTTGGTGCGGGCGTCTGCTGGGCGCTCTACATCATCTACGGCGCTCGGGCGGGTAATGACCACGGCATGCAGGGCGCTGCGCTGGGGGTCATGGTAGCTGCCCTCTTCGTCGCGCCAATCGGCATCGCCCATGCCGGCACCGAACTCTTGCGCCCGGAACTGTTGCCCGTGGCACTGGCCGTCGCGCTGCTCTCCACCGCCATTCCCTACACGCTGGAGATGGTCGCCCTCACGCGCCTGCCCGCACAGACTTTCGGCACCCTGATGAGCATCGAACCGGCCTTTGGCGCACTTTCGGGGCTGCTCTTCCTCGGCGAGCAGCTCTCACTGCTGCAATGGCTGGCGATCCTCTGCATCATTCTCGCGTCCGTTGGCTGCACCGTCACTGCAGCCCCGCGCCCGCAACCACAGCCACTGGTACCCGCCGACTGAGCACGGGCATTTCCGCTCAATATCCTCTTGCGGAGAACGGGTGATTCTCCGCAGGCTATAGCGATCCGGACCGCGCCTTACAGGTACCTAAATGAACAGACTTCCCTATGTCGCCACCGGCTGCCAGCCGGTGAACTGGCAGCTCGACCAGATCGTCAACGACCTGCGCGACGCCCGCGCCCAATGGCGGACCCAGCATGGCCGCCTGCAGGATCGCGGCGGCCGCGAGTTGCCCTCGCGGGTCACCGTTGGGCAGATCATCGAAGCCCTGTCCGGCGCCCTCTTCCCCATGCGCCTCGGCCCGGCCGACCTGCGCGAGGAAAGCGAGGACTTCTACGTCGGCCATACGCTGGACGTGGTGCTCAATGCACTGGCCGGCGAAGTGCGCCGTGAACTGTCCTATGCCGCGCGCCAGAACGGCGTCAGCGGCGACGATATCGCCTGCCAGGCCATCGAGATCGTCAAAGGATTCGCCGCCACTCTGCCCAAGCTGCGGATCCTGCTGGACACCGACGTGCTGGCCGCCTTCCAGGGCGACCCGGCAGCCCGCAGCGTGGATGAAGTACTGATCTGCTATCCGGGCGTGCACGCGGTCATCCACCACCGCCTCGCCCACTACTTCTACACGGCCGGCCTGCCGCTGCTGGCGCGGATGATCGCGGAGATCGCCCACTCGGCCACCGGTATCGACATTCATCCCGGCGCCCAGATCGGCAAGAGCTTCTTCATCGATCACGGCACCGGCGTGGTCATCGGCGAGACGGCGATCATCGGCGAGCGGGTGCGCATCTACCAGGCCGTGACCCTGGGCGCCAAGCGTTTCCCGGCGGACGAAGAAGGCAACCTGCAGAAGGGCCAGCCGCGCCACCCGATCGTCGAAGACGATGTGGTGATCTACGCCGGCGCCACCATCCTCGGCCGCATCACCATCGGCAAGGGCTCCACCATCGGCGGTAACGTCTGGCTGACCCGCAGCGTGCCGGAGCGCAGCAATATCACCCAGGCGAACCTGCAGAACGAAAGCGGGGTTTGAACAAACGTCTTGTGGGAACGAATTCATTCGCGATTGAAATCGCTCCCACAGGGGTAAGCCAGGCGCTCGGCAGCCACATGTCCCCCTCACCCCAACCCTCTCCCTCAGGGAGAGGGGGCTGACGGTGCCTGCCTCACCTCATCTGCACATTCTCAGGCCATAAAGTTGCCCCAGAAATGCTCCGCCCTTTCCGGCGCGAGTCACCCCTCGCCCTTTGGGGTGAAGAGGCACGCTTTTGGAAGCACCGCTTCCAGTGCCGATGAACGCCGGATCGCGAAGCGATCAGGCCGGGGCGCAGGGCGGGGGCGGGGGTGAGGGATGCGGCAGGCGTGCACCCCGTCCCATAAGGTATCCCCCAAAAAAAACGGCCTCATCAGGGGCCGTTTTGCTTTGGCTTCAGCGCAGCTTGTCGACCATCGCCGCGATCACCGTCAGAACGTCCTTGCCCAGCCGTTTGGAACGGTCGCCGTTCCAGGCCGTGCGCGGGTGTGGGTGGTCGTCGTGGTCCTTGAACGGCATTTCGATGGTGAAAGACAGGCAGTCGAACGCCATGCCCACTGCATTGCAGGCCAGCGTGGTGTTGGCCTGGCCAGGCTCGTCGCGGGGATAGCCGAACTTCGTCTGGAACTCCGCACCCACGTCGACCAGGCGCTGGCGGAACTCGGTTTCCAGGGCCTCCAGGCGCGGCGTGTAGCCGGGGTTGCCTTCACAGCCGGCGGTGAACACATGGGGGATTTCCTCGTCGCCGTGGATGTCGAGGAAGAGGTCGACGCCCACCTTGCGCATCTGCTGCTGGACGAAGAACACCTCGGGCGTTTCCGTGTCGTTGGCCGACTGCCAGGCGCGGTTGAGGTCCTTACCGGCGGCGTTGGTGCGCAGGTGACCACGGAAGGCACCGTCCGGGTTCATGTTCGGCACCAGGTAGAGGTCGGCCTTGGCCAGCAGCGCCTCCAGCTCGGCATCGCCCTGCTTCGACAGGCGCTCGATCACGCCCTCGATGTACCACTCGGCCATGTGCTCGCCGGGATGCTGCTGGGCGATGATCCAGACCTTGCGCTGGGCATCGGGGTTGCGGCTGATCCGCAGCAGCGGAATCTCGCGACCCTCGAGGCTCTTGCCGATCGCCACGATCTCGGCCCCCGCCTTGTCCAGCGCCTCGCTGATCAGCCATTCGTGGCGAGCGCGGCTGTAAGGCTCGAAATAGGCGAACCAGATCTGCTCGTGGGTGGGCTCCAGGGCGAAGTGCAGGCCCTTGTCGTCGAAGCTGCTAGGTACGCGGAACCAGTGAACCTGGTCGTAGGAGGCAGCGGCGTTGTAGCCGGTCCAGGCGTGACTGTAGGCCGACTGCGCGGCGTTGGTCAGGCTGAAGCCGTGGCGCTCACCGGGAGTCAGTCCGTCGACCTTGAAATGGAACCACTGGAAGTGGTGGCTCTTCAGGTCCGGGCGCATGGCCAGCAGCACCTGTTGCGGGTTGCTGGCGTCAATTACTTCGATGTTGCCGCTGTCGAAGTCCGAGCTGATCTTCATGGATACCTCAGGGGCGGTGTTTCACGGTTGCGACAGGATCGCAGGTCGAATCGTGCGGGGAAATCGCAGGGGCGACATCGACAGACAGCCGGCGACCCCGCAAAGATCACTCGCGATCTTCCAGGCGAGCCAGACGCGCTTCAAGATCGGCGACCCGCGCTTCCAGCTCCTCGATCCGGGAATCGGTGGCAGCCCGCGATTCGCTCCGCTCCGGCTGGCTCGCCCGCGCCTCCAGCAGCGCCTCCAGGTCGGCCGGCTCACCCATCAGGTGCATGTAGCGATCCTCGCGCTGTCCACCCTGGCGCGGCATCAGCACCGCCAGCCCGCGAGCGATCAGGCGTTCGATCTGGTGACGGACATCCTCCGTATCGTCAAAGTCGGTCATGCGATTGCTACGGGTCAGCAGCTCGCCCAGGGTCTGCGGGCCCCGCAGAAGCAGCAGGCCGATGAGGATCAACTGCGGCTGCACCACTTCCAGCGCCTTGTCCGAGCGTTGCTCCCAACGGTCGGCGCGACTGCCCATTACCAGCTTCACCAGGTTGCGTGCCTCGAGGTTGCGCAGCGACTGCCCGGCCTGTCCGGGCGTGACATTCATCACCGGCTCGCGGCTGGTCTTCTGGTTGCAGGCCAGGACCAGGGCGTTGAGGGTCAGCGGGTAGGACTCGGGCGTTGTGGCCTGTTTTTCGATCAGGCTCCCGAGCAGCCGGGCCTCGATGGCATTGAGCGGAGCGTCGGCGAACTGGGCATGAATCTCGGTGGACATAGCACTATCCGTTTGCTGAAAAGTGCCCACTAGCCTAGTCCCCGCCGACTGGCGAGAAAAGCGTTCCACCCAGACGCCTTCCAATAAGTGCTTCCGCGAAAGCGCTCCATCACCCGCGTAAACGCTCTTTTTGAAGGGTACCCATCCCATCAAATCGAATAGTTCGATTATACCAATTTCAGGAAAAAGCCTTTCCACTCTGCGTAACTGCGCCCCATGAAAACATCTAACCTATTGTTTTTTATGGATACGCCATAACTATCATTAACGTCGATGGTAACCATTACCCAGGATCACTTCTTCATCGAAATCACATCAGTAACATGGGCCCCACAGACAAACACCACCCCCAAAACCCAGGTGCCCAAAATGAAAAAGCAAATCCTCGCCAGCCTGTTCTTCGCCAGCCTGTCCGCCTCTGCTTTCGCCCTTTCGGTTGCCGAGGGTGGCGCTGATCGCACCAACGTCCACCGCGTCGCTGAGAGTGGTGCCGAGCGTTCGCAATCCCTGCGGGTTGCTGAA
>NZ_QJRF01000045.1 GCF_013393345.1 Pseudomonas taiwanensis | reverse complement strand
CAAGATCGAGGGGCGCACCTGCGGTCCGCTCAGCGATTGAAATCGCCCCCACAGGGTTTGTGCCGGGAATCGGATTTCTTTTCCTTGTGGGAGCGAATTCATTCGCGAAAGGGCAGCGAAGCTGTCCCAGGGGCTACGAGGCCGATTGTTGACCTGCATCGCGATTGAAATCGCTCCCACAGGATCAGCACAGCGTCGCCGCTTGTTGTGGGGGCGAATTCATTCGCTATGGGCGGCGAAGCTGCCCTCTGCAAGATCGAGGGGCGCACCTGCGGTCCGCTCAGCGATTGAAATCGCCCCCACAGGAATGCCTGGCGCCCCGAGACGGGGCGTGCTGGCTACGTAGTATTACGTAGCCGTGCTTCGTAGTTGTGCGAATTTCTCCGTAGTCGCTACCCGCCGATAGTGTCGGCTGCCCCTATCCGGGCATAAACAACAACAAAAGCCGCCGCAGGTGACCCCCAGCGGCAGGAGACAATTCAATGACTCAACTGGCTTCCCGAATCGCCTGGTTCGCCGTTGCCCTGCTTGGCGCATTCGCGCTGGGTACCGTGGCACTGCGTCGGGGCGAAGCCATCAACGCCCTCTGGATCGTTACTGCTGCAACCGCGATCTACCTGATTGCCTACCGCTACTACAGCCTGTTCATCGCCAACAAGGTGATGAAGCTGGACGCCACCCGCGCAACACCTGCCGTGCTCAATAACGATGGCCTGGACTACGTCCCGACCAACAAGCACATCCTCTTCGGTCACCACTTCGCCGCCATCGCCGGCGCCGGCCCGCTGGTGGGCCCGGTACTCGCCGCACAGATGGGCTACCTGCCCGGCACGCTCTGGCTGATCGCCGGTGTGGTCCTCGCCGGGGCGGTGCAGGATTTCATGGTGCTGTTCCTCTCCACCCGCCGTAACGGCCGCTCCCTCGGGGACATGGTCCGCGAAGAGATGGGCCGGATTCCGGGCACCATCGCCCTGTTCGGCTGCTTCCTGATCATGATCATCATCCTCGCGGTGCTGGCCCTGATCGTGGTGAAAGCCTTGGCCGAAAGCCCGTGGGGCATGTTCACCGTGATGGCGACCATCCCGATCGCGATGTTCATGGGCGTGTACATGCGCTACATCCGCCCGGGCCGCATCGGTGAGATTTCCATCATCGGCGTGGTACTGCTGCTGGCCTCCATCTGGCTGGGTGGCATCGTGGCCGCCGACCCGGTCTGGGGCCCGGCCTTCACCTTCACCGGCGTGCAGATCACCTGGATGCTGATCGGCTATGGCTTCGTCGCCGCCGTGCTGCCGGTGTGGCTGATCCTTGCCCCGCGTGACTACCTGTCGACCTTCCTGAAGATCGGCACCATCGTTGGCCTGGCCATCGGCATCCTGATCCTCGCCCCCGAGCTGAAAATGCCGGCGCTGACCCAGTTCGTCGACGGCACCGGCCCGGTGTGGAAGGGCACCCTGTTCCCGTTCCTGTTCATCACCATCGCCTGTGGTGCGGTATCCGGTTTCCATGCGCTGGTCAGCTCCGGCACCACGCCCAAGCTGCTGGCCAACGAAACCCACGCCCGCTACATCGGCTACGGCGGCATGCTGATGGAGTCCTTCGTCGCCATCATGGCCATGGTCGCTGCCTCGGTGATCGAGCCGGGCGTGTACTTCGCCATGAACAGCCCGGCCGCGCTGGTGGGCACCGACGTGAACACCGTTGCCGCTACCGTCAGCAGCTGGGGCTTTGCCATCACCCCGGAAGTGCTCCAGCAGACCGCCACCGATATCGGTGAGCACAGCATCCTGGCCCGTGCCGGTGGTGCGCCGACCCTGGCCGTGGGCATCGCGCAGATCCTCCACCAGGTGCTGCCGGGCGAAAACACCATGGCTTTCTGGTACCACTTCGCGATTCTCTTCGAGGCGCTGTTCATCCTCACCGCGGTGGACGCCGGTACCCGTGCGGGTCGCTTCATGCTGCAGGACCTGTTGGGCAACTTCGTTCCGGCCCTGAAGAGAACCGAGTCCTGGACCGCCAACGTCATCGCCACCGCGGGTTGCGTGGCGATGTGGGGCTGGCTGCTGTACCAGGGCGTGATCGACCCGCTGGGTGGCATCAACACCCTGTGGCCGCTGTTCGGCATCTCCAACCAGATGCTGGCGGGTATCGCCCTGATGCTGGGCTGCGTCGTGCTGATCAAGATGAAGCGCCAACGCTACGTCTGGGTCACCCTGGTACCGGCTGTGTGGTTGCTGATCTGCACCACCACTGCAGGCCTGATCAAGCTGCTCGACCCGAACCCGGCCGTCGGCTTCCTGGCCCTGGCGAAGAAGTACAGCGATGCCGCTTCCGCCGGCCAGATCCTGGCTCCGGCCAAGGACATGGGCCAGATGCAGCACGTGATCTTCAACGCCTACACCAACGCGACCCTGACTGTGCTGTTCCTCTTCGTCGTGACCAGCGTGCTGTTCTTCGCCATCAAGGTGGGACGCAGCGCCTGGATGAAGACCGAGCGCACCGACAAGGAATCGCCATTCCAGCCGATTCCGGACGCTTGAGGAGGCCGCGAGCATGTTCAATGACCTGAGCCGCATGGGGAAATACCTTGGGCAGGCCGCGCGCATGCTGGTGGGCATGCCTGACTACGACAACTACGTCGAGCACATGCAGAACAAGCACCCGGACAAGCCGGTGATGAGTTACGAGGAGTTCTTCCGCGAGCGGCAGGACGCCCGCTACGGCGGCGGCAGTGGACGCCCCGTGCGCTGCTGTTGAACTCTTGATGCGGTAACCTGAGCGCCACGCCTGTCGTGGCGCTCTTGTTTCCGGTCGTCCCCCGGATCCATTTTTTTGTAGGAGCGAGCTTGCTCGCGAAGCACTGTTCGTGAGCAAGAACTCGGCGTCCCCCTCGCTCCGACGAGTTGAAACCTGATTTCGAGGATTGCCCGATGTCTGTCCATCTCCCCATTCCCGTCACCGTGCTCAGCGGCTTCCTCGGTGCCGGCAAGACCACGCTGCTGAAGCACATCCTCAAGGCCGAGCACGGCCTGAAGATCGCCGTGATCGAGAACGAGTTCAGCGAAACCCCCATCGACGGCCAGTTGCTCGGCGACGACCCGGTGCAGGTGATGACCCTGGCCAATGGCTGCGTCTGCTGCTCGATTCATGTCGAGCTGGAGAAGGCGCTGTTCCTGCTGCTGGAGCGCCTGGACGCCGGTGAACTGGCCTTCGATCGGCTGGTGATCGAATGTACCGGCCTGGCCGACCCGGCGCCGGTGGCGCAGACCTTCTTCGCCGACGAGGAACTCTGCGAGCGCTATGTGCTGGACGGCATCATCACCCTGGTGGACGCGGTGAACGCCGAGCGCCACCTGCAGGAAACCATCGCCCAGGCCCAGGTGGGCTTTGCCGACCGCATCCTGGTGAGCAAGCGCGACCTGGTGGACGAAGCGCACTTCGATGCCCTTTGCGAACGCCTTTCACGCATCAACCGCCGCGCCCCGATCCGCGTGGTGGACCATGGCCGCATCGATCTCGCCGAGCTGCTGGATGTGCGCGGTTTCAACCTCAATGCCGATGTCGGCCCGGCGCTGACCCTGCGGCCCCTGAGCCCGGCTGGCACCCCTGACCGTATCGGCACCCTGGTGCTGAAAAGCGAACGCCCGCTGGACATGGACCGGCTCAGTGCCTTCATGGAGGGGCTGCTGGAAGAGCACGGCAATTCCATGCTGCGCTATAAGGGCGTGCTTTGCGTCGAGGGTGAACCCCGTCGCCTGGTATTCCAGGGCGTGCTGCGGCTCTACGGTTTCGACTGGGACACCGAGTGGCAGGAAGGCGAGGCGCGCGAAAGCGTGATGGTCTTCATCGGCGACCAGCTGCCGGAAGAGAAGATTCGCGCCGGGTTCGAAGCGTCGCAGGTGTGACATCGCCAGCACACAGGGCTTTCGTAGGGTGGATCACGCTTCACCGATCCACCATCGGCCTCGATCCAGGCACCAGCGGTGGAAGTGAAAAGCGACTTCCACCCTACGATGACGCTCGCGGTTTCGGCCACGTGGTGAAGTGAGTGACCATGCAACTCAAGCACAAGATCGTGACGCTCAGCGTACTGCCACTCATCGCGTCGGTGCTCTTCATCTGCGTGCTGGTCTTTGCCCAGAGCCAGAAACTGGAGGAAGAACAGGCCCGGCTGGTAGAGAGCAGCATCATGGCGGCCAAGAAGGCCGAACTGAAGAACTACCTGGAACTCGCCCTGAGCCTGATCGCGCCCCTGTACGAGAGCGGTCGCGACGACGAGGAAACGCGTCAGCAAGCACTGCACATGCTGTCGCGGGCGAGCTTCGGGCTGGACGGATACTTCTTCGTCTACGACCGCCACGGCAAGAACCTGATGCATCCGCGGCAGGCGAATCTTGTGGGCAAGGAACTCATCGGGATGAAGGACAGGAACGGTCTGCCGGTGATCCAGGCACTGCTCGAGAGCGCCGAACGGGGCGACGGTTACCAGCTCTACGCCTGGGAGAAGCCCTCCACCCGCCAGGTGACTGAAAAGCTCTCCTATGTGGTGATGCTTGACCGTTGGGGCTGGATGCTCGGCACCGGCATCTACATTGACGACGTGGAGGTGGCGACGCTCAAGTCGCGCCAGGAAGTGGCCACGGGGGTGCTGACCACGGTGCTGGCGATCGCTTCCTTCTCGTTGATCGCGATCCTGGTGGTGTTCACCGGCGGCCTGATGCTGAACTTCACCGAACACCGCCTGGCCGACCGCAAGTTGTCGGCCCTCAACCAGCGCATCGTCCACCTGCAGGAAGAGGAACGTTCACGGGTTTCCCGTGAGTTGCACGACGGCATCAGCCAGCAACTGGTGTCGATCAAGTTCCAGTTCGAACTGGCCAGCCTGGAATTGGAGAACGGGCGGGAGAGGGGGCTGGAGAACCTGCGCGCGGGCACGGCGCGTCTCGGCGAGGCCATCGGCGAAATCCGCCGTATCTCCCACGACCTGCGGCCATCTCTGCTGGATACCCTCGGCCTGTCGCCGGCCATCGACCAGCTGGTTCATGAGTTCGAGCAGCGCACGGGCATCCGCACCCAGTACGAGCGCGGCCTGGACGACGCCAGCCTCGGCATGGATGTTCGCGTCACGCTGTTCCGCATCATCCAGGAAGCCCTGGGCAACATCGAGCGCCATTCCAGGGCCAGCGCCGCTATAATCTCGCTCGCCGCCAACCAGGCAACCATCGTCCTGCGGGTCGAAGACAACGGCGTGGGATTCGATCCCGGCCTGGTGGACAGGAGTCACGGCATCGGCCTGAGAAATATCAGGGAACGGGTCGATCATCATCGCGGGGCATTCACCATTTCCTCTTCTCACGGCCGAACGGAACTCCAGGTCGAGATACCCGTGCAGAGAGCTTGAACGGCTCGAATTCCAGGCGAACCAAGAGGCCGTCATGAGCGTTCCCAATCCCATCAGAATCGCGCTGATCGACGACCACGTGCTGGTCCGCGATGGCGTGAAATCCCTGCTCTCTGCGATGCCGCACTTCGACGTGGTGGCCCAGGCCGAGTCCGGTGCCGAGGCACTGGAGCTGGTAGCCAATACCGAACTGGACTTGCTGCTGGTGGATGTCGGCCTGAAGGACATGAACGGCCTGGAGCTGACCCGCAGGCTGTGCAGCCTGTATCCCGGCATCAAGATCCTGATCCTCAGCATGTACGACAACCAGGAGTACGTGCGCACCTCCATCAACGCTGGCGCCTTCGGCTACGTGCTGAAGAACGCACCTTCCACCGAGCTGATTGCCGCCATCGAAGCCATCGTTGCCGGCGGCAGCTTCTACAGCCCGGAAATCGCCCGCAAGCTGGCCACCAACGTCCGCGACGAGAACGAATTGACTCCGCGCGAGTTGCAGGTGCTGTCGATGCTCGCCAAGGGGCTGAACAACAAGGAAGTGGCGCGCGAACTGGATATCAGCGTGCGCACGGTGGAAACCTACCGCCTCAGCATTCGCCGCAAGCTGAACATCGATACCCCCGCCGCACTGGTCAAGTACGCCCTGGAGCATGGGCTGATCTCGATCTGAGATGCAGAACGCCGCGCCGGCGAACGGCAGGACTGCGTCCTGTTTCGCGAATGAATTAGCCCCCACAGATGCAGCGGTCTCGGCATTGTGGGGGCGATTTCAATCGCTGACCGGGCGGAAGACGGCGGGGTTGTTCATCTGAGGTAACCGTAGGTTGGTCCGAGCGCAGCGAGGCCCAACGCAGCCATGCCGAACCTTGGCGCGTTGGGGTTCGTTCCTCTGACCAACCTACGGCAGGACTGCGTCCTGCTTCGCGAATGAATTCGCCCCCACAGATGCAGCGACCTCGGCATTGTGGGGGCGATTTCAATCGCTGACCGGGCCGAGTCGAAGGCGAGGTTGTTCATTCGAAGTAACCGTAGGTTGGTCCGAGCGCAGCGAGGCCCAACGCAGCCATGCCGAACCTTGGCGCGTTGGGGTTCGTTCCTCTGCCCAACCTACGGCAGGACTGCGTCCTGCTTCGCGAATGAATTCGCCCCCACAGATGCAGCGACCTCGGCATTGTGGGGGCGATTTCAATCGCTGACCGGGGTCCAACGCAGCGATGCTGAGCCTTGGCGCGTTTACGGCAGGACTGCGTCCTGTTTCGCGAATGAATTCGCTCCCACAAGGGGGTAGGAACCGGGCCTAGAACAGCACCATCTGTTTGTCGATCAACGACGCGAAGTCGTCCCCCACGAAGGGCAGGATGGCGTCGGCAATGGGCTGTAGCTGGCGCGTCAGGTAGTGGTCGTAGTCGATGGCGGAGCGGCGCGTTTCCAACGGCTCGGGACCGTTGACCGTGATCAGGTAGCTGATCCAGCCGCCGTTCTGGTACTGGCGTGGACGCCCCAGGCTGTCGTTGAAGTCGTCGGCCATGCGTGCGGCGCGCACGTGGGGCGGTACGTTGCGGGTGTAGTCGTCCAGTTGGCGGCGCAGACGTTTGCGATAGACCAGCAGCTCGTCCAGTTCTCCGGCTAGGGTCTTCTGCACGTAGTCGCGCACGTATTCCCGGTATGGCTGGCGGTTGAAGATGCGCTGGTAGAGCTCCTGCTGGAATTGCTGGGCCAGCGGCGACCAATCGGTGCGCACTGTTTCGAGCCCCTTGAAGACCATTTCCTGGCTGCCGTCCGCACGTATCACCAGGCCGGCGTAGCGCTTCTTGCTGCCTTCCTCGGCGCCCCGGATGGTGGGCATCAGGAAGCGCTGGTAGTGGGTTTCGAACTGCAACTCCAGGGCGCTTTCGAGTCCGTACTCCTGCTGCAGGTGCTCGCGCCACCATTGGTTGACCTGCTGGACCAGATGGCGGCCGATGCGGGCCGCTTCGTCTTCTTCGTGGGGCCGATTGAGCCAGACGAAGGTGGAGTCGGTATCGCCGTAGATCACGCTGTAGCCCTGGGCTTCGATCAGCTCACGGGTACGGCGCATGATCTCGTGGCCACGCATGGTGATGGAGGAGGCCAGGCGTGGATCGAAGAAGCGGCAGCCACTGGAGCCCAGCACGCCATAGAAGGCATTCATGATGATCTTCAGCGCCTGGGACAACGCCTTGTTGCCGTCGCGCTTGGCCTCTTCACGGCTTTGCCAGACCCGCGCCACAATGGAGGGCAGGCTGTGCCGGGTACGGGAGAAGCGCCCGCCGCGAAAGCCGGGGACGGAGTGTTCGTCGTCCGGTTGCCGGAGGCCTTCGATCAGGCCCACCGGGTCGATCAGGAAGCTGCGGATGATCGACGGGTAGAGGCTCTTGTAATCCAGCACCAGGACGGACTCGTAGAGGCCGGGGCGCGAATTCATCACGAATCCGCCGGGGCTCGCCTCGGGCTTCTTTTCGCCGAGGTTGGGCGCGACGAAGCCCTGGCGGTGCATCAGCGGCATGTAGAGGTGGGTGAAGGCCGCAACCGATCCACCGCTGCGGTCGGTGGCGAGGCCGGTGACCGTGGCGCGTTCAAGGAGGAAGTGGAGCAGTTCGGTCTTCTCGAAGATGCGCGTGACCAGCTCGCAGTCCTTGAGGTTGTAGCGCGCCAGGGCGGGCTTGTCCTCGGCGAACATGCGGTTGATCTCATCCATGCGCTGGTAGGGGGTGTCGATCGCTTTGCCCTCACCGAGCAGTGTCTGGGCGACGTTTTCCAGGCTGAAGGAGGGGAAACTCCAGGTGGCTGAGCGCAGGGCTTCGATGCCGTCGATGATCAAGCGCCCGGTGGCTTCGGCGAAGAAGTGGTTGTTGCCGCTGCCGTGCTCGCGCCAGCCCATGGGATCTCCGCCACGGCCCAGCAACAGGGGCACCTTCAGCTTCTCGGCGTGCGCCTGGAGCACGCGCAGGTCGAACTGCACCAGGTTCCAGCCGATGATCGCGTCCGGATCGTGTTCGGCCAGCCACTGGTTCAGGGCCTCCAGCAGCTCGGCGCGGCTGCCCCGGTAGTCAAGCTGGAAGTCGACCCCGCTGGCATCGCCATTGGCCGGGCCGAGCATGTAGACCTGGCGTTGGCCGCAGCCTTCCAGGGCAATGGAATAGAGTTCGCCGCGCTCGGTGGTTTCGATATCCAGCGATACCAGCCTGAGTCGCGGGCGGTAGTCAGGGGCGGGTTTGAGCTGGGCATCCAGCAGTACGCCGTCGGCGTCCGGGGTGCCGCCGAAGAGCACGGGCGCGGTGATGAACCGCTCCATCAGGTAGCGTTCCGGCGGGCGGATATCGGCTTCGAAGACATCCACGCCGGCCTTGCGCAGGGTCTTCTCCAGACGCATCAACTGGCGGTGCTGGCTGCAGTAGAGGCCGAGTACCGGACGATGCTGGAAGTCGCAAAGGGCGAGGGGGCGTAGCTCCACGTCCTTCTCGCCACGCAGCAGGGGCTCGGCGCGGTCTCGATGCTCGGCGGGAATGAACGCCACTGAAGTCTGGACTGGCAGGCGCACCTGTCGTGGGCCGGCATCGGTGGCCAGCCAGAAGTCGACCTCCGTCCCTTCCGGCGTGTCCTGCCAGTGCCGGGTCAGGACGAACCCCTGCTGTAATTCCACCACCGCAACCTCGGAACCTTTTTTCACCGCGGGATTCTACTCGTCATCGTTCCGTCGCGCGCGGCGAACGAGGTGCACCCCATTATTTCTGTTCGACATGAAGAGAATTGGCTAAGCCATTGAATTGACAGCATACGTCCTGTCTGAAGAACCTGATTTTTCCTGGCCAGAAAGGGGGCTTTTCTTTATGCTCCCCGGCCTTTTTCACCCGTCCGGGAGACGACCCCATGCTGGACAATACCCTCGTACAACTCGAACAGCTCGTGACCGAACTGCTGCAGCAGAACCAGGCCATCGCCGACGATAACGCACGCATCCGCGCCGAACTGCGCAAGGCCCGCGAAGAGAACGACAGCCTGCAGCTGTCGATGATGGAGCAGGAAGAGAAGAACAACGCCGCCGCCGAGCGTCTGCAGGCCCTGGTCCGTCGCGTCAGCGAGAGCCGCGCCAGCGCATGAGTACCGACAGCGTCCGCGTGCTGCGCATCCTGGGGCGCGAGTACAACATCAAGGCGCCGGCCGGCGAAGAGCAGGTGCTGCAGGACGCGGCAGCGATGCTGCAGGCGGAGATCGCCTCCAACAAGAAGAAATTCCCCTATGTCACCGCCAATGAACTGGTGGTGCTTTCTGCGCTCAACCTTTGCGCACGCCAGCTGAACGGCGCCGACAGGCCCCATGATGCGGCCGATGTCAGCCAACGCCTGGCCAGGCTCAACCGGCGTATTCGCGAGCAATTGGACAACGTCGGTTCCTGAGATTCCTGGGCGGCTCATTGCTTTACTTGTGGGGGCGAATTCATTAGCTGCGAAGCTGCCCCCTGCAAGGCCTAGGTGCGAACCTGCGGTCCGCTCAGCGATTGAAATCGCCCCCACAGGGTTGGCGCTGGGATGGGGTAAATTCATTCGCCAAGGGCGGCGTAGCTGCCCCTTGAGGGGCCGAAGGGCGAACCTGCGGTCCGCTTGGCGATTGAAATCGCCCCTACAGATGGAGATCGCCCCCGCAGGGCCTGGGCCGGATTGGCCTTTCCTTGTGGGGGCGAATTCATTCGCGAAAGGACGGCGAAGCCGTCCCCTTGGCAGCGGGATCAGCCGATGACGCGGAAGATATCGGCGCGGTTGATCTCGGTGCGGCCGTCTTCGTACCACTCCGGAATCGCTTCCTTGAGCAGTTCCTTGTCGCCATCCAGCTTGAACGGCTGGGTGTAGCGCTTCTTGCGGTAGGCGTAGATGTAGTAGGTGCCTTCGCGGTAGAGGATGCGGTCGAAGGTGTAGAAGCCGATATGCGAGCCGTTGCAGCGGGCGGTCAGCACCACGTCGCCTTCCTCGTAGGGCAGGGCACCTTCGGCACACTCGTAGGTGAAGAACTCGCGGACATCGTCCCAGGCCACGCCATCGCTGCTGGACTTGAGGTGATCGCGCGCCTCGTCCTCGGACTGCTGCGAATGGTCGCTGTACCAGATGAACAGCGGGATGCTCTGGTTGGTGTCATCGCCCAGCCAGCCTTCGCTGTCCAGGTATTCGGCGGTACGCGCCAGGCCCGCCTGCATGCGGCGGTGGTTCTGCTTGTAGGCGTCCAGCGCATCTTCGAAGGCCTGGACATGGTTGCAGGCCATCACACCCTCGATGCCCTTGATCGCCTGGGCGCGTGCCAGGTAGGCGTCGTACAGGGCTTCATCGGTGATGACAGTGCAGGTATCGCGCACCAGGCTGACGCCGACCTGGGTGAGGTTGGCGCTGCCGACGATGACCACATCCGGCTCGATCAGGTAGAGCTTCCAGTTCACGCTCGCCTGGTAGCGGAAGTCCACCGTCAGGGCGAGATCAGGATTGGATTCGTTGAGGCAGTGCTCGATGAAATCGGGTGAGGTCAGCGAGTTGATGGTGCCGACCAGGATGTCCAGCTGGTTGCCATTCTCGATCAGTTGGTCGATCAGGGGCTCGGTGCCGCTGGCGAAGGCGGAAACTATCGTGATCTTCTTTCCGCTCAGTTCGCCCAGATAGGTTTCAAGGCTGTCTTCGTAATCCAGAATTTCCATACAGTCTCCAGCGACATCTATTTTGCAATTTCGGCATTTTCGCACAGGCAATGCCATAAACCAGCGTCCGAAATGCTTCGCGGGCCCGCCGAGTGTGTTTGACGCCCGGCGGGTCGCCCGGAACACCAGGCGAAAGGCTGAATTTCCTGGCCTCAGCCGTTGCTTTCGGCGAACTCGCGCAGGGCGTCGCCGTCCAGGCGATAGCGCACCCATTCGTCCTGGGGCAGGGCACCGATGGAGCGATAGAAGTCGATGGCAGGCTGGTTCCAGTCCAGCACGCTCCATTCCAGGCGACCGCAGTCGTTGGCGCGCGCTTCGCGGGCGATTTCCCGCAGCAGGCGGCGACCCGCGCCAATGCCGCGCTGATCCGGGGTGATGTAGAGGTCTTCCAGGTAAATGCCGTTGCGGCCCAGCCAGGTGGAGTAGCTGTAGAAGTACACCGCATAGCCAATGGGCTGGCCGTCCTTCAGGCACATCAACGCGCGCGAAGGGGCGTTGTCGGTGAACAGGGTGCGGCGGATGTCCTCGACGCTGGCGATGACCTCGTGGCCAGCCCGCTCGTAGACAGCCAGTTCGATGATGAAGTCGAGGATCTGCTGGGCATCGTCGGGCTGGGCTGGGCGGATTTCGATGGTCACGGTAACTCTCCATGGGCAGTTGATGCGGCCATGCTAGAGGCTTTGCTGGAGCGCATGAAGGGCATTCTTGGCAATGGAGAGCGACGACCGTCGCCGCCGGGTCGCGCTCGCCGGGCGTCCGCTAATCTTGGCGTAAGACCTGGCCTGCGGAGGGCGAGGGCGTGATTCTGCTGGCGAGCGTGCTCCTGGCCCTGTTGATGGGCTTTGCCGTGCAGCGCGGTGGCACCTGCATGGTGGCCGCGCTGGAAGAGGTGGTGAACAAAGGCCGCTGGGCCCGCTTTCGCGCGCTGCTGGAAACGTCCCTGTGGGTGCTGGGTGGATTCGTCCTGCTGCGTGCCTTCGATCTCCTCCCGATGGTGCCCACGGGGCTTTCCTTGCACTGGCATGCGGCACTGGGTGGTGCGTTGCTGGGCGTCGGCGCGTTCATCAATGGAGGATGTGCCTTCGGCGTCGTGGCACGGGTCGGCTCCGGGCAATGGGCCTGGCTGGCAACGCCCCCGGGGTTCCTTGCAGGCTTCGCCCTGGCCGGTCGCAATGTCGGCATGACCTCCGTGATGCCGACGATGATTCCCGACTGGTTGGAGCAGGTGCCTATTGGCCTGGTCCCCATGATTATCGCGGCATGGGTGGCGCGTTTGGGTTGGCTGGCCTGGAACCGGCACAACGGCGGAGTGCACGCAACGATCTGGTCGCCACACCACGCCACTATCGTCCTCGGCGTGGCCTTTCTCCTGCTGTTCGTCTGCGTCGGCGCCTGGGCCTATACCGATATCCTCGCTGAGCTGGCCACCGGCCGATTCATGGCGCTGGGCCTGCGCGGTCTGCTGCTGCCGGCGATGTTCGCCGGGGCGTTGCTGGGTGGCTGGAGCGCCGGGCTCTGGGAGCACCGCTGGCCGACGCCCCTGGCCTTGTTGAAGTGTTTCTGCGGCGGGGCACTGATGGGGCTTGGCGCCACCCTCGTACCTGGCGGCAATGACAGCCTGATCCTGTTCGGCATGCCGCTGCTCTGGCCGAACGCCTGGCTGGCTTTTGCCTGCATGTGCGTGGTGGTGATGCTGACGCTCTGGCTGGCGAAGCTGGGAAAGGGGCAGGGGGTAAGGTCGTAGGGTGCGCTGTGCGCACCGAGTTCGGAGCGAGGCCCGGCACCCTGCAAGAGCAGGACCAGCCTCGAGCTGTTAGTCAGACATGAAGAAGCCCGGCAAGTGCCGGGCTTCTTCATTCAACGGGTGCAGTCTCAGGCAGCGTGATCGAACGCCTTGCCCTTGGCCTTGCGCTCCACCTGCTTGCGGCAGGCTTCACCGAAGGCCTGGAAGATCTTCACCGAGTCGGGGTTCTTCACCGCCTGCCATTCCGGGTGCCATTGCACCGCGAAGAGGAAGGGCGAGAGTTTTGGAGCGTGAATGGCTTCCACCAGGCCGTCTTCGGCACGGGCGATGGCTTCGAGGCCCTTGCCGAGGGTTTTCAGGCCCTGGCCGTGCAGCGAGTTCACCTGAATGGTGTCGGTACCCAGGACCTTGTGCAGCCAGCTGTTCTGCTCCACACGCACGCTGTGGGCCGGTGCGTACTGGACGTCCACCGGATCTTCAGTGTTTTCGCGGTGGTCATTGAAGCCGGGCTCGGCATAGACCTTCTGGTACATGTCGCCGCCCAGGGCGACGTTGATTTCCTGCATGCCACGGCAGATGCCGAAGATCGGCAGGCCGCGCTCGAGGGCAGCACGGATCAGGGGCAGGTCGAAGAGGTCGCGATCCTTGTCCTGACCTTTCTCCGGGGTCAGGTTTTCCTGGCCGTAGAGGGTCGGGTCGATGTTGCTGCCGGCACCGGTGAGGTAAACGCCGTCAGCCATATCGAGGTACTGCTCGAGGTCTTCAGTGCCGCAGCAGGTGGGCACGAGGACCGGTACACATTCGGAGATATCTACCAGCGGCACGATGTACTTGTGGGTCATCACCTGGTAGTCGTGGCCCTTGCGTTCCTGGGCGCCCATGGACATCAGGACGACCGGTTTACGAGTGGTCTGTTTCTTATTGCCAATGTTGCTGTTGGACATATTTCACCTTGGGACAGGCTCAGCCTATCGTTGCTGTGCAGGCGCGCCAATGAGGTTTGGGGCTACCTGAGATCTCGAGCACTGCCGGCAATCGTCGGGGCGATTTCCGGTCGAGACCTGCTATATAGCCTGCCAGAGCCGTTTAATATGTCAAACGAAGCCGACGAAAAGCGTAAAAAATAATGGCCGATTTTTATCGGTTTTCAATAGGTAAGCTATTGATGTATATAGACTTTACGGAATAGAGAAAAATATTTTTCGGTTCAGCATCTAAAACGAGTGTTCAGAATGCTGGACCCCATGCCCCGCGTGGAAGTCTCGTCCTAGAGCGTCGTCGCCTTGCCCTGGCTATCCAGCTCGAACACCTTGTTCCGCATCAGCCGCTCCCGCAGCCAGCGTTTGGCCTTGCCCCTGCCTTGCCGCCGCGGCCAGATCAGGTCCACGCCTACCAGCCAGTCCGTATGCGGATAGGCGACGAGGTTCAGTTCCACCAGATCGCCGTTGGCCAGCTCCCGATGGATGAGTTGACGGGGCAGGGTGGCCCAGCCTAGGCCCGCGCGCACCATCTCCAGCAATGCCATATAGCTTTCCGCTTGCCAGAGTTGGGTAGAGCGCAGGTATTCACTGCTCGGCAGCTTGCTGGCGTGAGCGCTGAAGGCCAGTCGTCGATGGGCGTGGAGGTCGGCGAAGCTGACCTGGGCAAGCTGCGCCAGCGGGTGTGACGGGTGGGTGGCGTGCACCATGATCAGCTTGCCCAGCTGCTGGAACTCCAGTTCCCGTGGATATTCCGGTTGGGAGAAGGCAATACCCATCTCGACTTCACCCTTCTGCACCATGCCGGCTACATCGCCATAGACCGGGTGGCGGACGATCAGGTCGACATAAGGAAACGCCTGCTCGAACTCGCGCAGTACTGGCATCACGGTGTTGTAGGGCACCTCGATGGCCAGGGTCAGGCTCGGCTCGGTTTCTTCCGTCAGGCTGTCGGCATGTCCTTCCAGCGCCAGGCAGCGCTCCAGCACCGCTTCGGCCTCCAGCAGAAGCTTCTGGCCTGCAGCGGTCAGTGCCGGGATGCGGGTGGAACGGTCGAACAATTCCACGCCCAGATCGGTTTCCAGATTGGCGATGGCGGCACTGACCGTCGACTGCGTGCGGCCCAGACGGCGTGCGGCTGCCGAGAAGGAACCGGCTTGGGCAACGGTGACCAGTACCTGCAGCTGATCCAGTGAAAAGCGCATGGCGAAGCTCCCTTGATCCATCGATGGAGGCGATGGTTATTCATTTGTTCCATCGCCAGCAAGTGGGGATCATCCGCCTCAAGCCAGCACTGCCTCCTCGAATCGCTGGGCAACCCACACCCAAAAACAAGAACACGTTGCTTTGCAGGAGTACCTTCCATGAGCCATCCCCATCCGGTGGACCAGCTGCTTCCCGTTCGCCAACTCGTTACCTACGGTCTGCAACACGTGCTGGTGCTTTATGCCGGCGCCGTGGCTGTCCCCCTGATCCTCGGAAGCGCCCTTGGGCTTTCCAGCGCCGACGTGGTGTTGCTGATCAACGCCAACCTGCTCACCTCGGGTATTGCCACGCTGATCCAGACCCTCGGCTTCTGGCGCTTTGGCGCGCGCCTGCCCCTGGTGCAGGCCTGCTCCTTCATCGCCCTGGCGCCGATGATCATGATCGGCAAGGCCTACGGGCTGACCCAGGTGTTCGGCGCGGTGATCGCCGCCGGGTTCATCACCATTGCCCTGGCGCCGGTGTTCAGCCGCCTGCTGAGGTTCTTCCCGCCGGTGGTGATCGGCAGCCTGATCACCATTATCGGCATTTCCCTCATGCCGGCAGCGGCCATCTGGCTCGGCGGCGGCAACCCCGGCGCAGAGGATTTCGGTGCGCCCGCCAACCTGCTGCTAGGCCTGGCCACGGTCGCCATCACCCTGATAATCCATGCGCGACTCTCGGGCTTCGTCGGCAATCTCAGCGTATTGATCGGGCTGTTCGCTGGCAGTCTGATTGCTGCCGCCTTTGGCATGACCGACTTCAGCCGGGTAGGGGAGGCGGCCTGGTTCGAGCTGTCCGCACCCATGGCTTTCGGCGCGCCTGAGTTCTCCCTGACACCCATCCTGATCATGACCCTGGCAATGCTGGTGATCATGGCTGAGACGACCGGCAACTGCCTGGCCATCGGCAAGCTCACCGGCCGCACCATTACCCAGCGCACCCTGGGCGATGCCTTCCGCGCCGACGGCCTCTCCACCATCGTCGGCGGCCTGTTCAACAGCTTCCCTTACAACGCCTTCACCCAGAACACTGGCCTGATCGCCCTTTCCAACATCAAGAGCCGTTTCGTGGTAGCAGCGGCGGGCGGGCTGATGATCCTCATGGGGCTGTTCCCCAAGCTCGGTGCGCTGATCGCCGCCGTGCCCACTCCGGTGCTCGGCGGCTGCGCCATCGTGATGTTCGGCATGACCACGGTGGCCGGCATCCAGGAGCTATCACGCGTGCGCTTCGAGGGCACCCGCAATGCCCTGGTGGTGGCTGTGTCGGTGAGCGTCGGCGTGCTGCCCATGTCCTTCCCGGCCCTCTTCGAACACTTCCACGGCGCGCTGCGCCTGGTGCTGGAGAGCGGCATCTTCCTCGGCGCGCTGAGCGCCATTGTCCTCAACCTCCTGCTGAACCGGGAGGCGCCCGCCAGCCAGGGTGAAACCGCCGAGCTGGCCGACTGATTCGCGCATTTGCGCCTTTACTGCCAAGGAGCCACCCATGACCTTCAGCAACCTCGTTCCCGCCGGCGTCAACGACCTCGACCTGGAACTGCTGCGCCTGTCCATCCGCCTCTCCGAGGAATCCCGCGAGCGCGGCCGCCATCCCTTCGCCGCAGTTGTGGCCGACCGCAACGGCAAGGTGATCGCCCAGGCCGGCAACAACTCCATGCCGCCGGAAGGCGACCCGACCCAGCACGCCGAACTGGCCGCTGCCGCCCAGGCCGCCAAGATCCTGAGCCCGGAAGAACTGGCCCATTGCACCCTCTACACCAGCGCCGAACCCTGCTGCATGTGCGCCGGGGCGGTGTACTGGACCGGCATAGGGCGCGTGGTCTACGCACTGTCGGAGCACGCGCTGCTGGGACTGACCGGCGCCCATCCGGAAAACCCCACCTTCTCCTTGCCGTGCCGCGAAGTGTTCGCCCGCGGCCAGCGCGAAGTCGCGGTGCTGGGGCCGATGCTGGAGTCCGAGGCTGCTACCGCCCATGAAGGCTTCTGGTCGTGAGTGGCGGCATCTCCATCCATGTGGTGGACGTCGCCAGCGGCAGCGTGGCCGAAGGACTGGAGGTGCGACTGGTACGGCTGGAGGGGGAGGCTTGCGAGCTGATCTGCGCCGGCCCTGTCAGCGCCAGCGGCCAGCTGGAAGAACTAGCCCAACTCGTAGATCGCTGCCGTCCCGGCGTCTATGAAGTGCGTCTGAAGGTGGCGGATTTCTATCGGAAAAGAGGGATGCAGTTACCCGAACTGCCCTTCCTCGATGAAGTGGTCTATCGCTTCGGCACCGCCGATGCCAAGCAGCATTACCACCTGCCGTTCAAACTCACCGCCTGGGGCCTCTCCTGCTTCCGGGGCGGCGCTTGACCGCGCTCTTGTAGGTTGTGGCTGAGCGACGCGAAGCCCAACGATTCAATGCCAGGCCCTCGTTGGGCTTCGCTGCGCTCAGACCAACCTACGGCAGGACTGCGTCCTGCTTGGCGAATGAATTCGCCCCTACATCGGCACAGTTCGCTCTTGTAGGTTGTGGCTGAGCGACGCGAAGCCCAACGATTCGCGGGCAGGCCCTACGGCAGGACTGCGTCCTGCTTCGCGAATGAATTCGCTCCCACCGCAGCTGTCTTTCATGCCATGTTTTCCGACATGAATCGCAAGGCAGCCCCTTTCATGAACAACCTCGTCCCGCGCATCGTCATCCTCGCCACGCTACTGACCCTGGCCGCCTGCGGTACACAACGGCCGGAGGAGCCGGTGCTGCGGCCGGCCGAGGTGCGTGCCAAGGTCGTGAAGCTGATGCCGGCCAAGGTGACGGATCGCCAGGGCTGGGCCGCTGATATCCAGGCCGCCTTCGCCGCGCAGGACATCTCACCCAGTAACAGCAACCTTTGCGCGGTGCTGGCAGTCACCGAGCAGGAATCCACCTACCAGGTGGACCCGCCCGTGCCGGGGTTGGCGAAGATCGCCCGGCAGGAAATCCTGCGTCGCGCCGGTGGCCTGCATGTACCGGCCTTCGTGGTGAATTCCGCCCTGAAGATCGACTCACCCAACGGCAAGACCTACGACCAACGCTTGTCCGCCGCACGTACGGAGAAGGAACTGAGCGCCATCTTCGACGACTTCATCGACATGGTGCCCCTGGGCCGGAAACTGTTTGGTAACTTCAACCCGGTGCACACCGGCGGCCCCATGCAAGTGAGCATCGCCTTCGCCGAAGCCAGCGCGAAGGACTACCCGTACCCGGTCAAGGGTTCCATTCGCCAGGAGGTCTTCACCCGGCGTGGTGGCATGTACTTCGGCATCGCCCACCTGTTGGGCTACCCGGCGCACTATCCGAAGCAGCTGTACCGCTTCGCCGACTTCAACGCCGGCTGGTACGCCAGCCGCAATGCCGCCTTCCAGAATGCCGTGAGCCTGGCCTCGGGCATTCCCCTGGAGCTGGACGGTGACCTGGTGATCCACGGCTCCAGCAAGGCGGGCGCCACCGAACTCGCGGTGCGCGCCTTGCAGAAACAACTGGACCTCAGCGACTCGGCCATCCGTCGCGCTTTGCTCAAGGGTGACACCCTGGAGTTCGAGGAAACCGACCTGTACGAACAGGTGTTCGCCCTGGCCGAGAAGATCGAGCGGCGCAAGCTGCCCCGCGAAGTGATGCCGGGCATCGACCTGAAGAGCCCGAAGATCACCCGCAAGCTCACCACCAAGTGGTTTGCCGAGCGGGTGGATGGGCGCTACCAGGGCTGCATGAAGCGCGCCTCAGGGCTCTGAGCCACAGGTCAGAGGAAGGCCTTGGAATAGGTGCTGCGCTCCATGTCCTGCATCTGCACGCTGAGCTGCACGTCGAGGCCATCGGGTTTGTTGAAGGTCTGCTCGATGGCTTCCAGCACGCCACGGGAGAGCGCCTGCTTGACGTTCTCCGGACGGCCCGAGAGCAGCCACAGCGTGGCATGTACGAAGCCCCGGCCGTCGCTGGCGGCGCCCACCAGGAAATGCTCATGGCGTACGGCGCGGCTCTTGATGTCCGCTTCGGAGAAGTGACCGGTGTCAGCCAGGAAACCATTGCAGGCGGCGAGGGTGGCGGCGGCATCGAAGCCGGTGAGGTTGGCGCTGTACTCGATGACGAGATGGGGCATGGGGCTTTCCTGTTCGTGAGGTTGTACTCGTGTTCCGGGCGCATCAGGCGCCCGGTTGTGAAGCGCTTTCCGCCTCAAGGGCCTGCCACAGCAAGCGGGCCGGCGCGGACAACGGCGCGCCCCGGCGCATCACCACCGAGAAGGGCTCACTGCGCGAACGCAGTTGCAGGCGCAGGCAGGCGAGGCTGCCCAGGTGGATCGCTTCGTCCGCCACTTCGCGAGGCATCAGGGCGATCAGCTGCGGATTCTGCCGCAGCAGCATTACGGTGGTCAGCGTCGAGGCGGTCTCCAGCGGGTAGCGCGGGAACTCCAGCCCCGCCTGGCTGAACTCGCGCTCCAGCACCAGGCGCATGGGCATGTTGGCGGGGTATACCACCCAGGGGTAGTTGGCCAGTTCCACCAGCTCCAGCTCCTTGGCACCCGCCAGCGGGTGCGCCGGATTGGCCATGACCTTCAGGGTTTCGCCATAGAGCACCTGGGCATCGTAGGCGTCGGGCCGTGGGCTCACGCTGGTGCGGCAGACGGCCAGGTCCAGACGGCCCTGGTCGATCAGGCCCAGCAGACGGGCGCTGGTGTCTTCCACCACCTCCACCGACAACTCCGGCTGGGTGTCCCGCAGTCGCTCCAGGCTGCGTGCCAGCAGCGGCACCGCGCCCATCACCGCGCCCACCGAAAGGCGACCGCCCTGGCCCTGGAGAATGCCGATCATCTCTTCCCGCAGGTGCGCCAGGTCAGTGTGGATCAGGCGCGCATAGCGAATCGCGCAGCGGCCCAGGTCGTTGGCTTCCAGGCCCTGGCTGGTGCGGTTGAACAGGCGCATGCCGAAGGCGGCTTCGATCTCGTTCAGCGCCTTGGTGGCGCCGGGCTGGGTAATGGCGACCTGCTCGGCGGCCTTGTGCAGCGAACCCTGTTCATCGAGGGCGATGAGCAGACGCAGTTGCTTCAGGCGCAGGCGGGAAACCAGGGCGGGGAGGGAAGCGATCATGGGGGGATGACCAGAAGTTATCGCGGGATCAGAAGCTCTCATTAGGCAGGCCGGCGGGGGATTCGTAAAGTCCCGGCCAACACCCCGCAACGAGAGTCATCGCCATGAGACTGATCCAGTTCGAGACCGCCACCGGCCAGCGCCATGTTGGCGTGATCGAGGGTGAGCAGGTCCAGGTCCTGCGCGCCACTGCCAGCACCCGCGCCCTTGCCCTGGCCGCCATCGCCGCCGGCCGCAGCCTGCGGGACGAAGTCCTGAGCCGTGGCACCGAACCCGGTCCGGCCTACCGCGAATTGCTGGAAGCCGGCCGCGTACTGCCGCCCCTGGACCATGAAGACCCGGCCCATTGCCTGGTCAGCGGCACCGGCCTGACCCACCTGGGCAGCGCCTCCACCCGCGACAAGATGCACCAGCAGAAGGCCCAGGACGAGGCCACCCTGACCGACACCATGCGCATGTTCAAATGGGGCGTGGAGGGCGGCAAACCCGGCGCCGGCAATGTCGGTGCGCAGCCGGAATGGTTCTACAAGGGTGACGGCGGCATCGTCGTGCGACCCGGCGCCGACTTCCCCGTGCCGGCCTTCGCCGAGGACGCCGGAGAAGAGCCCGAGCTGGTGGGCCTCTATGTGGTAGGCGAGGACGGCCAGCCCTATCGCCTGGGCTATGCGCTGGGCAATGAGTTCTCCGACCACGTACTGGAGCGCCGCAGCTACCTCTACCTGGCCCATTCCAAGCTGCGCTTCTGCGCCTACGGTCCCGAGCTGCGCGTGGGCGAGCTGCCAGCGCACCTGGCCGGTACCAGTCGCATCCGGCGCAATGGCGAGGTGATCTGGGAGAAGGAGTTCCTCTCCGGCGAAGACAACATGTGCCACAGCCTGGAAAACCTCGAATACCACCACTTCAAGTACGCGCAGTTCCTGCGTCCGGGCGATGTCCACGTGCATTACTTCGGCACCGCGACCCTGTCCTTTGCCGACGGCATCAAGGCCGGTCCGGGCGACCGTTTCGAGATCGAGATGGCCGAATTCGGCGCGCCCCTGGTCAACGGCATTGCCCGAGAAGAAGAGCACCTGGCGCCCGGCGCTGTCCGCTCCCTGTAAGCGCCGCCAGCGGCGGCACCCGCGCTTGTAAGCCGCGTACCCACGAGGTGCGTGCCTGACGCGATTCATTCATTTCCGGCCACCGCTCGCGGCGGCCACCCTCAACCCACAAGGTCAGGGAGACGAGCATGACCGTCATCACCGGTTTCAACTTCATCGCCGGCGGCCGCAGCGCCGCCGGCCCCGTTACCGTGCAGAGTTTCGATGCCACCAGCGGCGAAGCGCTGCCCTTTGCTTTCCACCAGGCCACCGAGGCCGAGGTGGACGCCGCTGCCCGCGCCGCCGAGGCGGCCTATCCCGCTTTCCGCAGCCTGCCGGCCAGCCGTCGCGCCGAGTTCCTCGACGCCATTGCCGAAGAACTGGACGCCCTGGGCGACGACTTCATCGCCACTGTCTGCAGCGAAACCGCGCTACCCACCGCCCGCATCCAGGGTGAGCGTGGCCGCACCAGTGGCCAGATGCGCCTGTTCGCCACTGTGCTGCGTCGGGGCGACTTCTACGGCGCCCGCATCGACCGCGCATTGCCCGAGCGCAAGCCCCTGCCGCGTCCGGACCTGCGCCAGTACCGCATCGGCGTCGGCCCGGTCGCCGTGTTCGGCGCCAGCAACTTCCCGTTGGCCTTCTCCACGGCCGGTGGCGACACCGCAGCCGCCCTGGCCGCCGGTTGCCCGGTGGTGTTCAAGGCCCACAGCGGGCACATGGCGACCGCCGAGTGGGTGGCCGATGCCATCGTCCGTGCGGCAGAGAAAACCGCCATGCCAGCCGGTGTGTTCAACATGATCTACGGCGGCGGCGTCGGTGAGTGGCTGGTCAAGCACCCGGCGATCCAGGCCGTTGGCTTCACCGGCTCCCTGCGCGGCGGTCGTGCCCTCTGCGACATGGCGGCAGCGCGCCCGCAGCCGATTCCAGTGTTCGCCGAGATGAGCAGCATCAACCCGGTCTTGCTGATGCCCGAAGCCCTCAAGGTCCGTGGCGATAAGGTGGCTACAGAACTGGCCGCCTCCGTGGTGTTGGGTGCCGGGCAGTTCTGCACCAACCCGGGCCTGGTGATCGGCATCCGCTCGCCAGAGTTTTCCGCCTTCCTCGAACGCTTCACCGCCCTCATGGGCGACCAGCCGGCGCAGACGCTGCTCAACGCCGGTGGCCTGAAGAGCTATTGCCACGGTCTCGATGGCCTCCACCGTCATCCCGGTATCACCCATCTGGCGGGCAACCCGCAGGAAGGCGGCAAGGCCCAGGCGCAGTTGTTCAAGGCCGACGCGAGCCTGCTGCTGGAAGGGGATGAACTGCTGCAGGAAGAAGTCTTCGGTCCTGCGACGGTGGTCGTCGAAGTGGCCGACAAGGATGAGCTCGTGCGTGCATTGCGAGGGCTGCGCGGCCAGCTCACCGCCACCCTGATCGCCGAATCGGCCGACCTCGCCAGCTTCGGCGAGCTTTCCAGCCTGCTGGAACAGAAGGTCGGGCGCCTGCTGCTCAACGGCTATCCGACCGGCGTGGAAGTCTGCGATGCCATGGTTCACGGTGGTCCTTACCCGGCCACCTCGGATGCCCGTGGCACCTCCGTCGGGACCTTCGCCATCGACCGCTTCCTGCGTCCGGTGTGCTACCAGAACTACCCGGATGCGTTGCTGCCGGACGCGCTGAAAGATGCCAATCCGTTAGGCATCCAGCGCCTGGTCGACGGAGAAAGCACGCGCAGCGCGATCTGATCCGGCGCGGTTCAGAACCTCCATCCGGTGCTGCGGTTGTCCGCTGCGCTGGGGGAGGTTCTGTGCTTTCCGGGGTCGAAGAAGCTGGGTGGCTATCATTCAGCGTTTCGCCCCGAGACCGGTCTTGACCACCGAGAGGAGCTTTTCATGAAGATCGTTGTGACCAGCGTGTTGGTGGACGACCAGGTGAAGGCGCTGGCCTTCTACCGCGACCTGCTTGGCTTCGAGCTGAAGCACGATATTCCCATGGGCGCCCATCGTTGGCTCACGCTCACTTCACCGGGTGACCCCAATGGCGTCGAGCTGCTGCTGGAGCCGGATGTGCATCCGGCTGCCGGGCCGTTCAAGGCAGCGATCAAACAGGATGGAATTCCCTTTACCTCCTTCGGTGTCGACGACGTGCACGCCGAGCACGCCCGGCTCAGCGCCGCCGGCGTCCACTTCACGCAGCCGCCGACCGCCATGGGGCCGGTCATCCTCGCCGTGTTCGACGATACCTGCGGCAACCTCATCCAGATCGTCCAGCAGGTTTGAACCGAGGGAGGCTAAGCGGAAATCGCGGCTAGGGCTGCGTCCTGTCCGCGCCGTTGGCAATCGGCTGCTTGCCCGGATTCGGCTTGTAGAAGAGGAAGCGCCGGGTCTGCGCCGTCCTGGCGTACTCGTGGGCCCAGTCGGGTGAAACGGTGCGGTCGTGGAAGTACAGCGCACCCTCAGTGCGATCCTTCAGTTGGCCATTGAGCGCCTTGCGGGCGATCTCCTTGGCCAGTTCGTAACGTTCGTCCTCCACCACTTCATCGGGGCGGCCATCGCACCACCAGGAGAATTGGCAGCTCTTGGTCTCCGAGCCCTGCTTGACCACGGTGCAGACGGTGTCCGGGAAGTCGTCGCTGGCCAGCCGGTTCATCACCACATTGGCGACCGCCTCCATTTCGTAGGGTGGCTCGCCCTTGGCTTCCCAGTAGATGGAACGCGCGAGGCAGGTGATGGCGTCGTCCAGTGGCGCCGCGCCGGCCGGGTCCACGGCCTGCGCCTCGCTGGGGGTGATGGGGGCGACCTCGACGCTGGACGGCGGTTGGTCCTGGGCAGCCTTTTCTTCCAGCACCTCGGCCTTGTTTTCCGCCGCCTCGGCTTTCTCGGTGTCGGCGGCCGATGCGTAACCGCCCAGAAGCAAGACGGCTACGCAGAGGAACCCGGGGATCCAGCGCATCTTGGACCTCGCTGATGACATGCCATCAAGGCCGCCACGTGACAGCGAGGAACGGGGCGGCAGTCGGCGGGTCCGAGCCGCTGGGTCGACCCGCTTGAGGGATAGACTGCAGCCCCGCGCATTCATTCCATTGAAGAACGCTGGAGCCCCCGAACGGCGCGGGCTTGAGGCGCTAGGTCGTGCTCGCCTTCAGCGCTGCATGACATAGGTGCCGGGTGCGGGGCAGAGCGGCGGATGTTTGCGCGAACCGGCTTTTTTCGGCGCGGCCAGGCTTTCGCCCGAGCGCTGCTGAATCCACTCACGCCAGTGGGACCACCAACTGCCTTGCTGGCGCTCGCCGGCATTCTGCAGCCAGGTTTCCGGGTCGCTGGAACTGGCGGGCGCCGCGTAGTAGAACGACTTCGGGTTGCCCGGCGGGTTGACCAGGCTCTGCAGATGTCCGGCGTTGGACAGCACGTAGGTAGCGTCCTCGCCGAACAGGCGCGCCGTGCCGTAGCAGCCTTGCCAGGGCGTGATGTGGTCGGTGGTGCCGCCGACTACATAGGCACCGACCTTCACTTGGGTCATGTCGATGGATTCGCCGGCAATCGAGAGGGTGCCCGGGTTGCTGTAGGGGTTCTGCTGGACCAGGTCGAGGTAATCCGCATGCAACTGGGCGGGCAGGCGGGTGGTGTCGTTGTTCCAGGCGAGAATGTCGAAGGCTGGCGGCTTGTTGCCCAGCAGGTAGTTGTTGACCCAGTAATTCCAGATCAGGTCGTTGGGGCGCATCCAGGCGAACATGCGCGCCATGTCCTGGCCACTCAATACGCCCTTGCGCTTCGAGCTGGCTTTGGCAGCGCGCAATGCGGCTGGTGTGGCGAACAGCCCAAGGGTGGTGTCGTCCAGTGCGGACGGCATGTCGAGCACGCACACGGCCCAACTGGTATTGGCCACCTTGTGGCCTTCGCCCCGGGCTGCGAGCCAACCGAGGTAGGCCGCCAGGGTGATACCGCCCGAGCAGGAGCCCCACATGTTCACGTCCGGGCTGCCGGTGATCTGGCAGGCCACATCCACTGCCTCGTCGAGGCACAGGGCGTACTGGGAGAGGCCCCAGTCGCGGTGCTCGCTGGTGGGGTTGCGCCAGCTGATGACGAACAGGTTCACGCCGCTGTCCTGAATCCACTTGATCAGGCTTTTTTCCGGCGAAAGGTCGATGGCGTAGTACTTGTTGATCTGCGGGGGCGACATCACCAGGGGCCGTGCATAGACGTTCGGTGTGGTCGGTGCGAATTGAAGCAGTTCGAACATCTCGTTGCGGAACACCACCTCGCCCTTGGCGGTGGCAATGTTCTCCCCGACTTTGAACGGCGTGCTGTCGACCTGCTCTGGAAGCCCGCGCTTGTTCAGCATGTCCCGGGCGAAGTGTCGGACGCCCCGGGCCAGGCTTAAACCACCGGTATCCACCAGCTTGCGCAGGGCGACGGGGTTGGTCAGCGGCGAGTTACTGGGCGCCACCGCGTCGGCCAGGAGCGACGCAACGAACTGGGCGCGACTCTTTTCCATGGGCGGGAGATCAGTGGACTCGATGAAGCGGTTGAGCTCGCCCTGGCCAGCCAGGTAGCTCTGCAGCAGGCCCCGCAGGAAGACGTTGGACTGCCAGGCCGGATCGGCGAAGCGCTTGTCCTTGGGATCGGGCGCAATGGTGGAGGAACCGCCAACGATGGCGCGCAGTTCCTTGAGGTATCCGCCCAGATGGGAGCTGGCCTTGAGCGGGGATTGGCCCAGCGCCTTGAGCAGGTAGCCGGCCGAACCGACCAGGTCCGCCGCGCGCACGCTGACCAGCGGATTACCCGCCAGCGTCTGGTTTGTCGCAGTGCCGATCAGCTCGTGTTGCGGGGACGGAAGGTCGGCCTCCTTGCGGGGGCGACGGGGCTTGGCAGTTGCGGGGCGGGGTTTGGCCGCCGAGGCCTTCGACGTGCGGGGGGATTTGCTCATGGAACTCTCGTTTTGTTCTTCTTCGGGAAACAACAGCGACTCTAGGCCCCATGAGGCGTCGACAGCCTTGCATCCCGCGACAGGCGATTTTCATTTCATGACAGGGGCAGCCTCGGTCGACGAGGGGAAGGGGTGCATTACCTGTAGGAGCTGGCTTGCCAGCGAATGGCCCCGTTTCGCTAGCAAGCTAGCTCCTACACTGCGCCGGTGGGGGGATGAGGGCACTGCCAGGGCCCTCGAAAGCATCACTCCGCCTGGGAGCCCATGATCCTCGCCATGACATCGGGCTGCGGCACGCCCTGCTGTTGCTGCAGACGGCCCTTGTCATCCAGGTAGAACACGGACGGCGTCGCCTGGGCACCCATTTCGCCCATCAGGTCGAGATTCTCCGCGAGGTTCTTGCGGATTTCGCCAGGCACCTTGTCCGCCGCTTTGAGGGTACTGCCCTTGCCGGCTGCTTCGTGCGCGTTGAGGGCGGCCTGCGGGTCCTTGGCGCCGAGCAGGGCGGCGGCCTTGCCTGGACTGTCCGGGCGCAGCATGCCGACCATGATGTGGCGCAACTGCACTTTGCCGCTCTCGACCCAGGGCCGCGCCTGTTGCCAGAACAGGTTGCAGTAGGGGCAGTTGGGGTCGCTGAACAGGTAGACGATGCGTGGCGCCTTGGGGCTGCCGTCGGCGATCCAGGCGCTCTTTTCCATCCGCTCCCACATTTCCTTGCCCATGGGCGCGAACACGTATTGCTCCAGCGCCTGTTGGCCAACGTCTGCGCCCTGGGCGTCGAGCAGGCTGCCAATCAGCACATGCTCGCCATCGGGCGTGAGATACAGCGTCATCCCCTGGCCGTTGTAGCGGGCGGCATAGCCCTTGAGTCCACCCGGGGCGTCGAAGGTGCCGACCACCTTGGCACCACGGGCCTCCACAGCCTTGATCGGCGCCGGCCAATCGGCGGCGTGGGCGGTGCTGATGGTCGACAGGCCGATGCCGGCGAGCGCACAGGTGAGTTGCTGGAGTCGCGTCATTGCTGATTGTCCTTATCAAGGGATTCCAGGGCGCGCGCCAGGCTCGCCCGCGAAAGTTCGCCCAGGTGGCTGCCGACCTGGCGGCCACTGGCGTCGTAGAACAGGGTGGTGGGCAGCGCTGTGGAGCCCACGCTCTGGCCCAGCCGGTTGCCGCTGTCGAGCAGGATGTTGTCCAGGACCAGGCCTTGGCCATCCAGGAAGCGGCTGACGGCTTCAGCCGCCTCGCCCTGGTTGACGAATAGGAACAGGGTGTCGGGATGGGCGGCCTGGGCCGCCGCCAGCACCGGCATCTCGCGCCGGCAGGGCGGGCACCAGGTGGCCCAGAGATTGATGACCAGCGGCTTGCCGGCAAGGCTTTGCAGCGCCACCGGGCGGCCCTGGATATCCAGCAGGGCCAGTTCCGGCAGACGCGTGGCGCGGTCCAGGGCGTGCCAGGTGAAGGTGCCCAGTCCCCAACTCGCGACGCCGACCGCCATGGCGATGCCCAGCGGTTTGCGCAAGGCGAGCGTGCGCCACAGCAGCCAGCCACCCAGGAGCAGGGCGGCGAGCACGCCGGGCCAGGCGATGAAACCCCCGTCGCGGATGTCGATTACCCGCCAGGGCTCTTCGCGGAAGTGCTCGAAATACGTGATGACGAAGGCCAGTCGTGCCGCCAGCAAGGCCACCAGCAACAGGCGGAACAGCCAGCGCTCCGGGTTGTGGCCGTGGCGCCGGCCGATCCACCAGCCGCAGAGGGTGGCCAGTAGCAGGCTGCCAAGGATCAGCACGTGGGGCAGTGCCAGGGCGAATGGACCCAGATTCAACGTCAACATCAGCCGCGCTCCCGAACCGCGTTCCAGCGCTTCAGGAAGGCCTGGGCGTCTACTTCACCGGTGATACGAGCGTCGCGGCGTTCCTGGCCATCGGGGCCGATCCAGAGCAACGTCGGCGGGCCGAGTACCTGGTAGCGGTCGAGCAGGGCACGGCTGTTGGCGTCACTGCGGGTCACGTCCGGGCGCAGGATTCGCACGCCAGCAAGGCTCGCTTGCACCTCGGTGTTGCCGAACACCTCTTTCTCCATGACCTTGCAGGACACGCACCAGTCCGCGTAGTAGTCCACCAGCACCCACTGCCCCTGGGCCTTGGCGGCGGCCAGCTCACGGTCGAGGGTGGCGGCGTCGCTGAAGTGGGCCTTGCTGCTCGACGTGGTATGCGGGCTGGTCGAGCCGGCATACACCGCCAGCGGGCGCTGGATATCCGTCGCGCCACCCGCAGCGCCAATCAGCAGGCTCACGCCCCACAGGCCCAGCACCATGCCGGCGGCGCGCGCGGGGACTAGCCGCGAGACATGGAAGAGGGCGGTGGCCAGGCTGACCAGCCAGACACCCCAGAGCGCCAGCCACAGGCTGTCGGCCAACAGCGGTCTGGCGACGAACAGGGCCGCTGCGAGGAAGAGGAAGCCGAACACGCCCTTGACCCGTTCCATCCAGGCACCGGGCTTGGGCAGGAAACGATTGCCCAGCGTCACCAGCAACAGCAGCGGCGTGCCGATGCCCAGGCCCAGGGCGAACAGCACCAGGCCGCCCTGCACCGCGCTGCCGCTCTGGGCGATGTACAGCAATGCGGCCGCCAGCGGTGCGGTCATGCAGGGGCCGACCAGCAGGCCGGACAACACGCCAAGCACGCCGGCACCCAGCAGGCTGCCGCCTTTCTGCTGGCGCCCGGCATTTTCCAGACGATCGCGCAGGGCCGTCGGCAGTTGCAGTTCGAACGCCCCGAACATGGGCAGGGCGAGCAGCACGAACACCCCAGCGAAGCTCGCCAGCAGCCAGGGTTGTTGCAGTGCTGCCTGCAGGTTGGCGCCCAGCCGCGCGGCCACTACGCCTAGCCCGGCGTAGACCAGTGCCATGGTCACCACGTAAGTGCCGGCGAGCGCGAAGCCGCGACGGGACGAGGCGCCGCCGCCGACTACGATGCCGGCGAGGATCGGCAGCATCGGCAAGGAGCAGGGAGTGAAGGCCAGCAGCAATCCCAGGCCGAAGAACAGCAGCAGGCTCCATGCCAGCGAGCGTTCCTGCAGGCCGCTGGCCAGGGCCTGGTCGTCGGCCTGAAGGGCGCCCGGTTCGCTGGAACCACTGGCGCTCAGTGCAACCTCGCGATTTTGCGGCGGGTAGCAGAGGCCGGCATCGGCGCAGCCCTGCCAGCCCAGGCGCACGCGCTCACCGGCTCCGGGCGGAACCTCCAGGGTCAGGCTCTGGCGATAGACCTCGGTGTCGCCGAAGAACTCGTCGCTATGGGGCTCACCGGTTGGCAGGCTGGGGCGGTTTGTCTCGGCCAGCCCCTGGAATTGCAGGCGCTGCTTGTACAGGTAGTAGCCGGGCGCGATCTGCCAATGCAGCCGGGTTGCGCCGTTCTCCAGGGGTGTGACGCTGAGGGCGAAGGCCCGGTCCACCGGGAGAAAGTCGGGTTGCGCATTGCCCAGCAACCCGCCGGCCGACGAGGCCAGGCCGGGCAACAGCAGGAACAGCGCGAGCATCAGGGCACGCATGAAGGCTCCATTGCGGTTTCAGGTGTACGGAAGATTGTGCCGGCGGCATTAACGGGGCATTAACAACGGCCGCACGGGCTGCATTAATGTCGCCTTAATCGGTAAGGTCCACCATCGACCCCATTTCAGCGGACGCGACTCCATGCATGTGCTCCTCGCCGAAGACGACGCCCTGATTGCCAGCGGCATCGTTGCCGGCCTCCTGGCCCAGGGCCTGACCGTCGACCACGCTGCCACGGCGGCCAGTGCCGAAGCGATGCTGCGCGCGGCGCGCTTCGATGTGCTCATCCTCGATCTCGGCCTGCCCGACGAAGACGGCATCGACCTGCTGCGGCGCCTGCGTCAGCGCGGGCTCGAACTGCCGGTGCTGGTCCTCACTGCACGGGATGCGGTGAGCGACCGGGTGATCGGCCTGCAGGCCGGTGCCGACGATTACCTGCTCAAACCTTTCGACTTGCGCGAACTGGCCGCGCGGCTGCACACGCTGATGCGTCGCGTGTCCGGGCGCCGCGTGAACCTCATCGAACACGGCCCGCTTTGCTATGACCCGAGCAGTTGCGAAGCGCGGCTGGAGGGTCGCCCCGTGGAACTTTCGCGGCGCGAGTTGGCGCTGTTGCAGGCGCTGCTGAACAACCCGGGTCGCGTGCTCAGTGCCGATCAACTCAAGGACGCGGTCTACGGCTTTGCCGAGGATGTGGAGAGCAATGCCCTGAACGTGCATATCCATCACCTGCGCCGCAAGCTCGGCAGCGGTATCGTCGAGACCGTGCGCGGCCTGGGCTATCGCCTCGGCCCGGCCAGCGGCGATAGCGGACGGGAGATGACGCCATGAGCCTGCGCCTTCGCCTGACCCTGATGCTGGGTTCCGCCTTTGTGGTGCTCTGGACCCTGGCGGCGACCTGGATGCTCTTCGACTTGCGTAACGAGATGATGCGTTCGCTGGACGAGCGGCTGGGGGCGTCCGCGCGGATGGTCGCCGGCTTGCTCGAACAGTTGCCGCAACCCGTGGCCAGCGATGGCACGCGCACGCCCATCAGCGCCGAGCGGCTGGGCATTCCCAATGGCATGGCCTGCCAGGTCAGTTCCCTGCGCGGCGAAGTGCTGGCTCGCAGCCACGCGGCGCCGGGACAGCAGCTGGACGCCGAGCGCGCGGGCTTTCATGACCAGATGATCGACGGCGTGCCCTGGCGCAGCTTCACCCTGTTGCACGGCGAACTGCGTGTCACCACGGCCGATCGCCTGGACGAGCGCGCTACCCTTGGGCGCTCGGTGCTGCTGGCGGCCGCGGTGCCGATGGTGGTGGCCCTGCTGGGCAGCCTGGGTCTGCTCTGGCTTGGCCTCGGACGCGGGCTGGCGCCGCTGCAGCGCATCCGCGAAGCGCTCACCCGGCGCAGCGCGGACTCCCTTCAACCCTTGCAAGTAGGCGCTTTGCCCGGCGAATTGCAGCCCCTGGTGGAAACCCAGAACCAGCTGTTCCAGCGCATCGCCCAGGCACTGGAACGCGAGCGACGGTTCACCGGCGACGCGGCCCATGAGCTGCGCAGCCCCCTCACTGCCATCAAGACCCACCTGCAAGTGGCGCGCATGACCCAAGGCGCGGCCGTCGACCAGGCGTTGGCCAACGCCGAAGCCGGCGCCGATCGCCTGCAGCGGACCCTGGAGCAGTTGCTGCTGCTGGCGCGGGTGGAGGGCAGTCTGGATTTCGAGGATGGCCTGCAGTGCAGCGCCGCAGAGGCGGCCAGGCTGGCCATCGAGGACGCCGGGCCGGGCGGGCGGGAGCGCATCGAGCTGGAGCTGCCGGATGATCTGCCTGCCGCGCCGCTGGATATTCCCATCGCGCTCGCGGTGGCGGCCCTGCGCAACCTGCTGGAGAACGCCCTGCGTCATAGCGATGCGCAGGTGAAGCTGGCCCTTGAGCGGCACGGCGACCAGGTGTGCTTCAGCGTGCGCGACCGGGGACCCGGCCTGCCGGCGGAAAAGCTGGCGCGCATGGGCCAGCGTTTTTGGCGCAGCGCTGACAGCGGCGGGAGTGGACTGGGCTTGTCCATCGTCCAGGCCATCGCCGAGCGCTGCGGTTGCACGCTGGAGTTCGCGAGTACGGAGGACGGCCTGAAGGTGACGTTGGCGGTTCGGCTGCAGCCAGCGACTTTCTAGAGCGGCGTCAGCTCGTTCATCACCGTATCCAGCGCCACGCGGGTGTCATCGAGCTGCACCAGCGACGCGTGCCGGGCGCCAAGGGCGTCGCGGTTCTTGATCGCGGTGAGGATGGCCTTGTGGCGGGGCAGGGCGAGTTGCTGGATGTTCGGGCGCAGGTTGGTGACGGTGATCGACTCGCGCAGCGGCAGCGACAGCATGTTGCACATGTAGGCGAGCAGGTCGTTGTGGGTGGCTTCAGCGATGGCGCGGTGGAAATCCAGGTCCGGCTGCAGCAGCTGCTCGCGGGTCTGGGCGGCTTCCATGCGCTTGTAAGCGTCTTCGATGGCGGCGATGTCGTCATCGGTGGCCGTCGTGGCGGCAAGGGCGGCGATTTCCGGTTCGAGGATGCGTCGCACCGCCACCAGGGTGTTGAAGAACTCGCTCTGCGGCGTGCTCTGCACCAGCCAGTAAAGGACGTCCGGGTCCAGCAGATGCCATTCATTGCGTGGGCGTACTACGGTGCCGACGCGTGGTTTCGAATAGACCAGCCCTTTGGCACTGAGCACGCGGGTCGCTTCCCGAAGTACCGGTCGGCTGACTTTGTATTCCTCGCAGAGCGTGGCTTCCAGAGGCAGCTTTTCCTCGGATTTGAAGCGGCCGGAAACAATGTGCATGCCCAGTTCTTGGACGATGCGGGCGTGCATGCTCTTGCGGGGTTTGGGGGTCTGGTAGTCCATCTGCGGCGCGCGGCTTGGAAATGATGCGGCGCATCATAACGGCGAGGGGAGATGGGACGCCAGAACGGCGCCCCGGCTCTCAGTGGGAATGGCGAGGCACGGCCGCGCCTCGGCAACCCACGAGGAAGTCGAAATCGCAGCCCTGGTCGGCCTGCAGCACGTGGTCCACATACAGCCGCGCATAGCCGCTGCTGAAGATATTCGCGCTGGTATCCGGCTGCAGGTCGGCCAGGCGGCCGGCGAGTTCCTCGTCGCTGATGTCCAGGTGCAGGCGGCCGCTGGCGCAGTCCAGTTCGATGTAGTCGCCATTGCGTACCGCTGCCAGGGGACCGCCGGCGGCCGCTTCCGGCGCCACGTGCAATACCACGGTGCCATAGGCGGTGCCACTCATCCGCGCATCGGATATCCGCACCATGTCGGTGACGCCCTTGGCCAGCACCTTGGGGGGAAGGCCCATGTTGCCCACCTCGGCCATCCCCGGATAACCCTTGGGCCCGGCGTTCTTCAGGACCAGTACGCAGGTTTCGTCGACATCCAGCTCCGGATCGGTGATGCGTGCCTTGTAGTCGTCGAAGTTCTCGAACACCACGGCGCGGCCACGGTGCTGCATCAGCTCCGGGCTGGCGGCGGAGGGCTTGAGCACCGCGCCTCGGGGCGCCAGGTTGCCGCGCAGGATGCACAGGCCGCCGTCGGCCACCAGGGGCTTGTCCAGCGGGCGGATCACTTCATCGTTGTACTGGGGGGCCGCCTGGCAGTTGTTCCAGAGGCTCTTGCCGTTGGCGGTGAGCGCCTGGGGGTTGGGCAGCAGGTTGGCTTCGCCGAGACGACGGATCACCGCCGGCAAACCGCCTGCGTAATAGAACTCTTCCATCAGGAAACGGCCGGAAGGCTGCAGGTCGACGATGGTCGGAGTGCCCTTGCCGACGCGCGTCCAGTCTTCCAGGTCCAGTTCGACGCCGATGCGGCCGGCGATGGCCTTCAGGTGGATCACCGCATTGGTGGAACCGCCGATGGCAGCGTTGACCCGAATCGCGTTCTCGAAGGCCTCGCGGGTGAGGATCTTCGACAGGCGCAGGTCCTCGGCAACCATTTCGACGATGCGCATGCCGGACAGGTGCGCCAACACATAGCGGCGCGCGTCCACTGCCGGGATGGCGGCGTTGTGCGGCAGGGAAGTGCCCAGCGCCTCGGCCATGCAGGCCATGGTGGAGGCGGTGCCCATGGTGTTGCAGGTGCCCGCCGAGCGGGACATGCCGGCCTCGGCGGAGAGGAATTCGTTGAGGTCGATTTCACCGGCCTTATAGGCCTCGTGCATCTGCCAGACGATGGTGCCGGCGCCGATGTCCTTGCCCTTGTGCTTGCCGTTGAGCATCGGCCCACCGGTGACGACGATGGCCGGCACATCGCAGCTGGCCGCGCCCATCAGCAGCGCCGGCGTGGTCTTGTCGCAGCCGGTCAGCAGCACCACGGCGTCCACCGGGTTGCCGCGAATGGCTTCTTCCACGTCCATGCTGGCCAGGTTGCGCGTGAGCATGGCGGTGGGGCGCAGGTTGGACTCGCCACTGGAGAACACCGGGAACTCCACCGGGTAGCCGCCGGCTTCCAGCACGCCTTTCTTCACGTGTTCGGCGATCTTGCGGAAGTGGGCGTTGCAGGGCGTCAGCTCGGACCAGGTGTTGCAGATGCCGATGATAGGCTTGCCCTGGAATTCGTGATCCGGGATGCCCTGGTTCTTCATCCAGCTGCGGTACATGAAGCCGTTCTTGTCGGCCGTGCCAAACCATTGGGCGGAGCGGAGCGTGGGTTTTTTCTCAGTCATGGCGCAGTCACTCTTATTGTATGACTATTTCGTAGAGGCGCTGCCGAATCTACCTGATGAAAAGCTGTTTTGAAATCGTTGCTCGATAAAAAGTATTACTATATTGTCTCCTTCACTTGGACGAGACGGGTATCTGCCATCTTCCCGCCGGACCGAGGCAACCGACCCATAAAAACAAGACAAGCTGGAGACCCGCCATGAATCCGGAAGCACGGATCATTCGTACGCTCACGCTCAGGTTGATTCCCTTCCTGATCCTGCTGTACCTCGTCGCCTACATCGACCGCTCCGCCGTGGGCTTCGCCAAGCTGCACATGAACGCAGACCTCGGCATCAGCGACATGGCCTACGGCTTTGGCGCGGGGCTGTTCTTCATCGGTTATTTCATCTTCGAAGTCCCCAGCAACCTGCTGCTGGAGCGCTACGGCGCCCGACGCTGGTTCGCTCGCATCCTGATCACCTGGGGTGCGATCACCGTGGGCATGTCGCTGGTGCAGGGCGCCCACAGCTTCTACCTCATGCGCTTCCTGCTGGGGGCCGCGGAGGCGGGCTTCTTCCCGGGCGTGCTGTACTACATCACCCGCTGGTACCCGGTGCGTAATCGCGGCAAGGTGCTGGGCCTGTTCATCCTCTCTCAGCCCATCGCGCTGATGGTCACCGGACCCTTGTCGGGAGCTTTGCTCGGCCTCAATGGCCTGGGCGGGCTGACCGGCTGGCAATGGCTGTTCATCCTGATCGGGATTCCCGCCATCCTGCTGGCCTGGCCGACGCTGAAGTACCTGCCCGACACGCCGAAGGACGCCCGCTGGCTGTCCGAGGCTGACCGCCAGTGGCTGAGCACGGAGCTTGAAAAGGACCGCCGGGAGTACGGTCAGACCGAACACCAGAACCCGCTGCGCGCCCTGACCGACCGCCGCGTGCTGCTGCTGGCGCTGCTATATCTGCCGGGCACCCTGAGCATTTATGGCCTGGGCCTGTGGCTACCGACCCTGGTGCACCAGTTCAGCGGAAGCGACCTGGCCACCGGCTTCATCACCTCGGTGCCTTACCTGTTCGGGGTGATCGGGCTGCTGGTGGTGCCGCGTAGCTCGGATCGTCTCAACGACCGCTACGGCCACCTCATCGTGCTCTACATCCTGGGCGCCCTGGGCCTGTTCTTCAGCGCCTGGCTGAACTCACCGGTGTTGCAGCTGGCGGCACTGAGCATGACCGCCTTCAGCCTGTTCTCGACCACCGCCATCTTCTGGGTACTGCCGGGGCGCTTCCTCACCGGTGCCAGCGCGGCGGCGGGCATTGCGCTGATCAATTCGTTCGGCAACCTGGGTGGCTACATCGGCCCGTTCGGCATCGGTGCGCTCAAGGAGTACACCGGCAGCCTGGCATCCGGCCTGTACTTCCTCTCCGCCGTACTGGCGTGCGGCGTGCTGCTGACCTGGCTCGTTTACGTGAAGCTTGAAAAGAAGGCCGCCGCCCCCAGCGGTGCGCTTGAGCAACAACCTTCCTGACAGCTAGTGCGAAAAAAGGCGGGCCATTGGCCCGCCTTCGTGCTTTCTGTAGGGGTGAATTCATTCGCCAAGCAGGACGCAGTCCTGTCATAGATGGGCTTACCTCACCCCCGCCGCGCCAACACCTGGACCGCCCCCTGCACCTTGTTCGTGTACCAGATCACCCGGCTCACGCCCCGCGTAATGGCCACGTAGGCCAGGCGTAGGCTTTCGTCCTGCATGGCCTGGTCGTAGCTGTTGCGGAAGAATCCCGAGTAGGCATAGAGCGCATTGCGCAGCGGGTGTTTTTCCGGCGGCGCGCAGTCGTCGACGATGATCGCCACTTCCGCCTGCAAGCCCTTGGCGCGGTGGATGCTATAGGCGCGCACCGGTAGCGCCGAATCGAGCTGGGCCTGGATCTGCCGGAGCGGCTCGTTGCGCCGGGAGAGCAGCAGCACCGGATTGCGGTCGGCATTCGCGCGGCCGGCCACATGAGCGCACTGGGCCTCGATTTCCTTTACCAGGTCGGGCAACCGCGACTTGAGGTCGAAGCGCGATTCCAGCTTCACACCATGATCGCCGGGCTGCATGGCCTTGAACGCCTTGCTGCCCTTGGCCTGCTTGAAGGCCACACCCTCCAGCACCGCCTCGCCGTCCCGCAGGATCGGCTCGATGGAGCGGTAGTTGGTTTCCAGCGTCAGCACGGTGCTCTTCTTCGTCTTGCCCTTGCTGGGGAAGTGCTTGTCGAAGTCCATGAACAGCTCCGGCGAGCTGCCGCGCCAGCCGTAGATGGACTGCCAGTCATCGCCGATGGCCATCAGGCTCACCGCCTCGCCCTGGCGCGACAGGGCGCGATGCAGTGCCTGTAGCCACTGGACGATCTGCGGCGAGATGTCCTGGAATTCGTCAATCAGCAGATGGCTGAAAGGCGCCAGTGCCTCGCCGGGCAAGCCGTTGCCCTTGGTGAGCACTTCGCCCAGACGCTGGAAGGCGGCGTTGAAGGTCATCAGCCCCTGCTGTTGCAGCACGGCCTCGAAGTGCTTCCAGAACTGCACCAGCGCTTCGACGAAGGCGCGCTCCCGAGCAGAGCAGCCCAGGGCGCGGGGTTTCAAGCGGTCGAGTCGGATACCGATGCTTTCCATGAACCCGGCCTGCATATAGAAAGCCTCGAACAGCGGCAGCGGAGTGAACTCGCCGGCCAGCTTGAAGCCGTCCAGCGGCGCCTTCGGTATCTGCGGGGGCTGGCCTTCAACCGGGGCCGGAAGGGGAGGCAAGCCCAGCAGGCTGTGCACCCGCTCACGGAAGTCGGCATTCGCCGCATAGCAATCCTGGTAGGCCTGCTGTAGCAGGCGCTGCTGGGCAGGTCGCAGGCGACCGGCGAGCAGCGGGTTGTCCAGTTCACCGCTGCCGGCCTCGTCCAGTTGTTCGAACCAGCGCGGGTTGCCCAGCAGCTCCTTGGCGAGGGTGCCCATGGCCGAGTGGAAGGTGCGCACGCACTGGCGTGCCTGGGCAGCATCGAAGGGGAACTGCCAGAAGGCCAGGACCTTCAGCAATTGCTCGCGGAGCTGGGCGCAAGAGGCGTTGGTGAAGGAAATGACGGTGAGCCGCTCCGGCGCCACACCCATGTGGCAGAGCATGAACACCACCCGCAGCACCAGGGTGGTGGACTTGCCGGAACCGGCGCCGGCGAAGATGCGGGTGAGCGGGGCGCGGCTGAGGATCATCGCCCATTGCTCATCGGACGGTGGGCTGACCACCCCAGCGGCCACGGCTTGGCCGACGCGTTCGCGCATGGCTTCCACCTGCGCGTCGGTCACTTTCATCCGCGCACCGGCATAGATGCCTTCGTCGACTGGCTTGTGGGCTTTTGCGGGGCCATCGCCGGCGGCGGCCCTCTTGGTTCCGGCGGCCTTGGTCTTGCCGGTGTTGGCGGATTTCTTCGCCCGAGGCGTGGGTTTGCGCAGTTGGTCAGCCGCTTCACGCTCGGCGCGCAGGTACTCAGTGGTTCGCGGGAAGTAACGCGCCAGGGCGCGTTTCATGGCAGACAGCATTGGATCGATCCCTGTAACCACGACAAAGCGCGGAATTCTAAGCGGTTTTGCGTGAAGACTGGATGATGGCGGATTGGCTTCAGGTGGAGGCGGGGGCTTGTATAGGGGGCTTTTCCTGGTGGGGGCGAATTTATTCGCTAAGGGTGGCGCAGCCGCCCCATGAAGTTCGGATGGCGAAGCTGCGGTCCGCTCAGCGATTGAAATCGCTCCCACAAGATTTGTGCCTGGAGCGGGACTTCTTTTCCTTGTGGGAGCGAATTCATTCGCGAAAGGGCCACCAGGCAGGTCTTCGACCTGCATCGCGATTGAAATCGCTCCCACAGTACCAGCGCAGCGCCGCCGCTCTTTGTGGGGGCGAATTCATTCGCCAAGGGCGGCGAAGCTGCCGCCTGAGGCTCACAGGGCGAACCTGCGGTCCGCTCAGCGATTGAAATCGCCCCCACAAGATTTGTGCCTGGAGCGGGATTTCTTTTCCTTGGGGAAGCAAATTCATTCGCGAAAGGCCACCAGGCAGGTCTTCGACCTGCATCGATTGAAATCGCTCCCACAGTACCAGTGCAGCGCCGCCGCTCTTTGTGGGGGCGAATTCATTCGCCAAGGGCGGCGAAGCTGCCGCCTGAGGCTCACAGGGCGAACCTTCGATCCGCTTGGCGATTGAAATCGCCCCCACAAGATTTGTGCCTGGAGCGGGATTTCTTTTCCTTGTGGGAGCGAATTCATTCGCGAAAGGGCCACCAGGCAGGTCTTCGACCTGCATCGCGATTGAAATCGCTCCCACAGTACCAGTGCAGCGCCGTCGCTCTTTGTGGGGGCGAATTCATTCGTCAAGGGCGGCGAAGCTGCCGCCTGAGGCTCACAGGGCGAACCTTCGATCCGCTTGGCGATTGAAATCGCCCCCACAAGATTTGTGCCTGGAGCGGGATTTCTTTTCCTTGGGGGAGCGAATTCATTCGCGAAAGGCCACCAGGCAGGTCTTCGACCTGCATCGCGATTGAAATCGCTCCCACAGTACCAGTGCAGCGCCGCCGCTCTTTGTGGGGGCGAATTTATTCGCTAAGGGTGGCGCAGCCGCCCCATGAAGTTCGGATGGCGAAGCTGCGGTCCGCTCAGCGATTGAAATCGCCCCCACACCTGAAATGGCTTCAGGCCGGCGCGTGATGCTGCCACCACTGGTGGATGGCGCTGGCCAGGTCGCCCACCGACAGGGTGCCGTCAAGCACCAGGGTAAGGGGCTCATCCAGCGGTTCTTCCAGATCGGCGAACTGGCTGTCCAGCAGGCTCGACGGCATGAAGTGTCCCTGGCGCCGCGCCATCCGTTCGGCTGCGGCAGTGGGGGAGAGTTGCAGGTAAGCGAACGCCAGACCCGGCACGGCATGGCGCAGACCATCGCGGTAGGCACGCTTCAAGGCGGAACAGGTGAGGATGGGGTGCTCCCCAGCACGGTAGGTCTGTTTCAGCTGTTTCTCGAGCGCATGCAGCCAGCTGGCGCGGTCCTTGTCGGTCAAGGGTTGGCCGGCGCTCATCTTCTGGATGTTGCGGTCGGGGTGGAAGGCATCCCCCTCGATCAACCGCGCCCCGCTGCGCACCTCCAGCGCCCGGGCCACGGCAGACTTCCCGCTACCGGCAACACCCATGATCACCACTGCGTTTATGGGCTCGTACATCGCGTCATCTCTGCTGCTGGTTCTTAAACGATAGGCAATGGCAGCGAAAAGATGGTTTCAGGAAGCTGATTCGATGACAGCGAAGCGGCATCCGCACTGAACGAGGCCGGAAAAACCGGAACGAATTCGCGAAAAGTTTTTGCGGTAGGCAATCAGGCCGGCCCGGAACAAGCCGGCCTGAAGGAGCACGGGAATCAGCTGGAGGGCAGGATTTCGCCGTCGGTGGCGTCCGCCTGGCGTTGTGCCTTGTTCTGCAAGGAACGCTCGCGGGCGGCGCGCTTGCGCCACCAGATGATCACGCCGGTGACCGAGAGCATGGCGATCACCACACCCATGGCGGAGATCAGGATGCGTCCCGGCAGGCCGAGGATGCGCCCGGAATGCAGGGGCAGCTGGGCCTGGACGAAGATGTCACCGGCGGTGCCTTTCCAGGGCTGGCTGTCGCCCAGCAGGCTGCCGTCCTGGCCGTCGAAGTAGAGCGCCGCCGGGCCTACGCCAGCATCACCGTGGTCACCGCCGGGGTGGTAGAAGCTGACGCCGTAGATGCCGTAGTGGCGGGCATAGAACACGCTGCCCGCGGGTTCTTCCCAGCCACGGCGCGCGGCTTCTGCCTTGGCGGTGGCAATGGCTTCGGCGAAGCCCAGGCGCGGTTCGATGGGCTGGTCTTCCGGGGTTTCCTCGCGCTTGTCGAAGGCGCCGGGGGTGACTTCGGTGACCAGTTGCATCATCGGGAAGAAGACTTCCCGGTACAGGTTCAGGGAGAAGGCGGTGAAGGCCAGGACCAGCAGCAGGACCCAGGTCCAGAGGCTGAAAGCGCGGTGCAGGTCGAAGTTGAGCTTGTAGGAACCGCCGCTCCAGCGCACTTTCCAGGCCGGCTTCCAGCGCTGCCACCAGGACGCGCCGCCGGCTGCCTTGGCCGCTGCCTGGCGGCGTCGCGCGGGCAGGGTCAGGTAGAAGCCGACGAAGCAGTCCAGCGTCCAGACGATGGCGACGATGCCCAGCAGCCATAGCCCCCAGTGGTCGATGCCCCAGAATTCGGGGATGTGCAGGCTGTAGTGCAGCACGTAAAGGAAGGACACCAGGTTTTCGCTGGTCACCGGCCACACGGCACCCCAGTCGCGCTTGCCCAGCTCGGCGCCGGTGATCGGGTCGACGAAGACCTGGTTGTACCCAAGTTCGAACGGCTTGCCGGTGGTCGGATCGACGCGGCCGGTTACGCCCAGATCCAGGGACCCGCCGGGCTCCGGGGCCAACGGCACATAGGTCACCACCGCGCGCGGATCACGGGCTTCCACCTGGCGCGCCAGCTCCAGCGGGTCGAGGGCCGGGCCCTGGCTGCTGACCTGGGTCAGGTGCGGGTTGAGCAGGTCATCCAGCTCGTGGTCCCAGGAAATGATCGCGCCGGTCAGGCCGGTGATGAACAGGAAAGTGGCCGTGGCCAATCCGGCCCAGCGATGGAGGAGGGTGGCGAAGGAACGCATGGGGGAATCCGAAATTTCAGGGCTTGTCTGGAAAGGACGGATGAGAACGGCGAATCCGCCAAGGGAGGTGTAACGGGGTGTTTCGATGGTCTGTGATTGGGCGTGTTCGTTGACGAATTCATTGGCATTGCAGCTGCATCGCCCGTAGGAGCTGGCTTGCCAGCGAATGGCCCTTATCGCTAGCAAGCTAGCTCCTACAAGGCTTCTGGATCACCGGGCGATTTCAGGGCAGGCGCAACGCCCCGCGCACTGTCCCCAGGATCATCCGTGTCATCAATTCGCGTCCTTGTTCACCCGGCAGGCCGCTGGCATCCAGCCAGGCCGGCAGTTGATTGAGCAGGGACACGATGCTCGCCACAGCGCCGCGCCCGGCGCTGTCCAGGGGCTGCCCCGCCAGTTGCTGCAGCGGCTCCAGCAGGGCCAGCTCGTAGGCCTGGCGTAGCTCACGCAGTTGTTCCAGGCGCTCGCCGGAGAGGCAGCGGCACTCCAGCTCAGCCAGGCGGAAATGCGGGCCCATCGCCTCATGCAAGGCCAGGTGGTCGTCAATCAACGTGGACAGTCGAGTGGCCGGATCGGCGTGGCGGCGGGCCAGGGCGGCGTTGTCCAGCAGCTGTTCGTAGAGCTCCTCGATGAACTCGAAGAGCAGCGCTTCCTTGCTTTCCACATGGTGGTAGATGGACCCGGCCTTGATGCCGAGGTGCGCCGCCAGGTCGCGCATGCTCACCTGACCGTAGCCCTGCTCGGCGAACAGGGCCAATGCCAGGTGACGGTTTTCCAGGTAGCGGGAGGGGCGGGCGGTAGTGGCATCGAGCATGGCGTTGGCCCTCGCGAATGGCGTGCCCGGGCACTCTAGCCAGCGTGTGCACCAGGGCCTAGGTCGAAATCGCTCCGTTACCTTGGCGTTTTTTTCCATTGATCGGCGCGGGCCTGCAATTCACGGTCGGGAATTGATACGTATCAGAACTCAATGCTTGAAATAATTCGGATCGGGAGTAGAGTGAAACCATAGCAATTCTCCCAGGAGACGCCATGAGCATTCCCGCCAGCCATGTCATTCCGGACCTCCAGAGCGGCGAAGCCGGCCGCGTGGCCCTGAAGTTCTTCTTCAACCTGATGGACAAGTGGGGTTGCAGCAAGGAACAGCAGCGCACGCTGCTGGGTTCCATCGGCAACACCACCTACTTCAGCTACAAGAAGCTGCCCAGCGTGCGCCTGCCCCACGACACGCTGGAGCGCATCTCCTACCTGATGGGCATCCACAAGTCCCTGCGTATCCTCTTCAGCAACCAGGAGGCGCGAGCCTACGAGTGGGTGCACAAGCCCAACAGTGCCGCGCCCTTCAATGGTCGCAGCGCCTTGGACTACATGCTCGGCGGCCAGGTGGTGGATGTGGCCGATGTGCGCCGTTACCTCGATGGAGTGCGTGGCTGATGACCCAGGAGTTGCTGGTGGAACGGATTCCTGACTGGAACAAGGCCTATCGCCTGGTCAATAGCGCTTTCCCACCCATATCGGTATTCGAAGACACCCTCGATCCCGCTGACCTCGATCTGGCCTACGCCATCGAGGCCATGACCAATGACCGCCTGCGTGACCAGGTGGGGGAGATTTCCCGCGTTGCTCCCGAGGACCGGGTCAGCGGCAACGGCTCCACCGTGGTGATGGCGGTGTTCACCCATATCGGCCGCAGCAGCCGCTTTACCGATGGCAGCTTCGGCGTCTACTACTGCGCCAGTTCGATCGACGCCGCCATCGCCGAAACCCGCTACCACCAGGAGCGCTTCTGGCGTGCCACCCAGGAGGAAAGCATCGAGGTCACCCTGCGCGCCTACGTCAACAAGGTGATCCAGCCGATGCTCGACGTGCGCGATCGCGCGGAGCTGCACGACCCCGACCCGGCGAGCTATACCACCAGCCAGGTCTTCGCGGGGCTGCACCGTAACGAGGGCAAGTGGGGGTTGCTGTACAACAGCGTGCGCCTGCGGGGTCATGAATGCGTGGCGGCATTCCGTCCGCCAGCGCTGACGCTGCCGGTGCAGGGGCCGCACTTCCGCTACATCTGGGATGGCCGCAGCCAGAGCTTTTCCTGCGTGCTGAAGATGAGCCCGGTCGGTTAGGTTCGCCTCAGCCGCCGGACGTTTCCGCGATCAGTTCGTCGACCACCGCCACCAGCGCCTGCTGGCGCGGCAGGCCAGCCTGCAGGGCTTCGCGATAACGGTGCAGCTGACGGTCGGCGCTGCTGCCGTAGCGCAGCACATGCCGGCCACGCACGAACGCCTGGCCATCTCCCTCGGACTCGGCGAGTTCGCCAAAGCAGCCATGGGCCCTCGCCAGCCAGGCACCGGCCGAGAGGCTGGCCTCGCCCGAGGCATCCAGGTACATGCCGTGGATACCGAAGCGCATGGCGCGCCAGTGGTTTTCCTTGAGTACCAGGCGTTGCAGTTGGGAGTCCTGCGGGTCGCCATCCTCCTGGGTCATCGCCCAGCTCACCAGTGCGCGGAACAGGGCGACGATGCACAGCGCATCTTCCACCGAGGGGCAGGCATCGGCCGCCAGGAACTCCAGGCTGGAGAAGCGTGGTGATGGGCGTACGCACCAGGCGAGGTCGCTCTCGCGGCGTATGGACCCCGCTGCCATCAGCCATTGCACGTAGGCGTCGAAGGCCGGCTCGTCCGGGAAGTGTTCGGGAATGCCCCTGTGCGGCCACTCGGCACAGACGGCCTGGCGATAGCTCATCAAACCGGTCGGTCGGCCGTTCCACAGGGGGGAAGATGTGCTCAGCGCCAGTAGCAGCGGGAGCCAGCCGAGGACCCGGTTCATCACCTTGATGCGGTCGATGTCCGGCGGAATCAGCACATGCACGCGCATGCAGCCGACCAGGCTGCGGTGGGCGATCATCCGCTGGTCTTCGAAGAGCGGCTGGTAGTGCGAGTCGTCCGTCGGCACCTGTACGTGCCAGTCGGCGAAGGGATGGGAGCCGACGCAGATGGGCGCCAACTGGTACTCCTCGGCAAGGCCGGCGAGGCGGGTGCGACGTTCCAGCAGGTAGGCGCGCGCTTCGGAAATCTCCAGCAGGCTGGGTTGGACCATGTCCAGTCGCACCAGACTCTGGAACATCTCCTGACTGAAGCCGTCCTTGAAGGTGTTGCGGGCTGCCTGCAGGAAGCCGGCGGGAAGCTGCGACGGCAGGTTGCGGCTGCGCTTGTCCACCAGAAAGAAGGTTTCCTCGACGCCGAATCCAGGGGCGAGCGGATCATTGGGCATGCCAGACGCCTCAGTCGTGCCTTATGGCAAGTGACGTACCGGCTGGGCGAGGTTTCAAGGACCGTTTGTCAGCAAGGGCTCTGCAACGGGAGTGTCATCGGGACGAGAGATGCTTTCCGATGAAAAACCGACCGAAGACATTTACGTCGTGAGTTTCCCTGCTAGGTTTTCCAGTCCGGCCACTCGATTGGTGGGGAGGACTGAGAATGAATAATTTGATGCTTCGCCAGGTTGAGGACACCTTGAACAAGATGAGCGTCACGTTTCAGTTCGAATGCTTGTGGGAGCCCGATGGGAGCTACTCCATCACCCTGCGCAACCAGCATCTTGCGATACCGCGAACCAAGGTGGCCGGCATCAGCCAGCGTGAGCTGAAGGATGTGTCCAGTACCCAGCGGCTGGGCCTGGAGCTGATGGACCGGGTCCTGGAAGACTGATGAAGCATCAATCCCATTCGCCGAAGCTGCAGGTCCTGCACCAGCCTTCCGGCAAGAACCCCAGGGTGGTCGAGCGCGTTGCCATCTTCCTGGTGATTGGCGTCTTCATGCTGGGTGTCTACGGCCAGTACTCCGGCCGCGGACCGGGCAGCGAACTCGCGAAGACCAAACCGGTGAAGATGCCGGTATTCGAGTTCCAGCGCCTGAGCGCCAACCCCGCCGAGCGGACCGCCTCGTCCGGACAGCCGTCCAAGCAGAGCAATCGCAGCGGGCAGGAACAGCAGCTGTAGGGGCTGTGCACAGCAGCATAAACCCGTCGACTGCGGTGATGGGTTTCGCTTCGCTCTACGCCATCCTACGGGTCTTCGATCACGAATGCGTTCGTCGCTGCAGAATATGGCTGCGCCTCAGAATTTCTCGGCTTGCCCCAGGTAGCGCCACTGGCCGACCGGCACCTTGCCCATGGGCACTCCGCCGATGCGGATGCGCTTCATGCCCACCACCTTCAGGCCAACGGCGGTGCAATAGGCTGCGATCAGTCCCTGTTTCGGGTTCTTCAGCGCGAAGCGCAGGTGGGTCTCGTTCTGCCAGCTGGCCTTCACCGGGGGCAGTTCGCCGCCTTTGATGCGGACACCGCGCTTGAGCTTGTCCAGGCCGTTGTCGACCATGTTGCCGGACACTTCCACCACATATTCCTGCTCCAGCTTGTTGGCGTCTTCGTTGAGCTTGCGCAGGGCGCGCCAGTCCTGGGTCAGCACCAGTAGCCCGCTGGCGCCGGGCTGCAGCGGCAGGGTGGTGGTCAGACGGGCGAAGTGGCTGCGCAGCAGGCGCAGGCTGGCGCGATCTTCCGGCCAGCGACTTTCCGGGGTGAGCTCGCGTTGGGCGGCTTCGAAGGAGAGGCCGGCGGGCTGGTTCAGTAGCAGGGTCACCGGGTCCTGCGGCTCGGGTGTGGCGCCGGGGAGCAGGGCGACGGTCTGGCCCTCGACCTTGAATTGCGGCTGCTCCACCACCTCGCCATCGACGGTGACCCAGCCTCCTTCGATATAAAGCTCGGCCTCCCGGCGGGAGCAGCCGGTGAGTTCGACGACGCATTTGGACAGGCGGATGGGGTCGGTCATGGAGGCAGCCAGTGGAGGGGAAAGGGCGCAATGGTAAACCCTTTGGTGGCTGATGGTGAGGCTGACGACCTTTCGGGCCGCCTTCGCGACTGAAGTCGCTCCCACAGGAAGAGAACCTGCGGGGGCGAATTCATTCGCTGAGGACTGCGCAGCAGTCCCCGTGGGCAGCAGGGCAGACCTGCGGTCTGCATCGCGATTGAAATCGCCCCCACACGAGGAGGCTCAGCTCCACCATCCAGCCAGCGCCTTGCGGTGTTGCTGATGGGCCGCTTCCTGCACCGTCGGCACGAACTGCAACGCGGCGCCGGGCAGGCATTGCGCCAGGCGCGCCACGGCCAGTGGGGTGAGGGCGCCGAGGCGAGGGTAGCCGCCGATGGTCTGGCGGTCGTTGAGCAGGGCGATAGGCTGGCCGTCCGGCGGGACCTGCACGGCGCCCAGGGCGATGCCTTCGGAAATCATCGACTGGGTCCTGCATTCCAGCTGCGGTCCGAGCAGGCGGACGCCCATGCGGTCGGCGCGAGTATCCACCGTCCACTGGCTATTGAAGGCGTCGAACAGGCTCTGCCCGGAGAAGTCGCCAATTTGCGCGCCGAGGATCAGCTCCAGACGGGCATCAGCGCTGAAGTCGGGAATCTGTGCGCGCGGCATGTTGCGTATCTGCACGGCGTCGCCCTGCCAGTGCAACTGGTCGCCCATGGCCAGGGCTTTGCCGTTCGCGTTGAGGCCGCCCAGTTCTTCGCGGGCGACGGTCGACACGCTGCCCAGCTGACGTTCGCCACGGAAGCCGCCCGGCGCGGCGAGATAGGCGCGAACACCACGGCGCGGATGGGCGAACTCCAGGCGCTGGCCACTGCGTACCTTGAAAGCACCCCAGGCGGGGAGCGGTTGACCGTCGAGCATGGCGCCCAGGTCGGCACCGGCGATGGCCAGGGTGCCGTCGCCCTGGCAGGTCAGACTGAAGGTGCCCAGGCCGACTTCCACTACCGCTGCATCCAGCGGATTGCCCAGCAGCCAGTTGGCCCAGCCCATGGAGACCCAATCCAGCGCACCGCCCTGGGTCACGCCCAGGTGGCGGCAGCCGAAGCGGCCGCGGTCCTGGAGGAGGATGAAGGGCGTGCTGCGGTCGATGACGAGGCTCATGACAAGGTCTCCAGCGGGGTATCGTCGCCGCCCAGGCGGATGAATTCGGCACGGTCGATGGGCTCGAAGCGCACCCGGTCGCCCGCCTGTAGCAGGCTGTAGCCGGGAAGGTCCAGGTCGAACAGGCGAACCGGCGTGCGTCCCAGGAGGTTCCAGCCACCGGGGCTTTCCACCGGGTAGACCGCCGTCTGCCGTTCGGCGATGCCGACGCTGCCGGGCGCGATGCGTTTGCGCGGCGTGGTCAGGCGCGGCGCGGCGAGCGCTTCCTCCACCAACCCCATGAAGGCAAAACCAGGGGTGAAGCCGAGGGCGAACACCTGGTATTCGCGCTGGCTGTGTCGCTGCACCAGTTCGGCCACGCTCAGGTGCTTGCGCTGGGCCAGGGGTTCGAGGTCTGGCCCGACGCTCGGGTCATACCAGGTGGGAATGACATGGCTGCGGCCACTGGCGCGGGTTTCCGGGCTGAGGTCGGCGAGGGCACCGGCAATCAGCTCGCGGGCCTGGCGCGGGTCCAGCCGCTGCAAGTCATAGTGCAGCAGCAGGGTGGTGTAGGAGGGCACCAGGTCTATCAGCGCCGTGCCGAAGGTCTCCCGCAGACGCGTGCCGGCAGCCAGCATCCAGGGCATGTTGGCTTCGTCGATGCGGTCGAACAGGCGCAGGATGAAGGCGTCGATGGACGCCACTTCGATGCGCAGTTGCGGGGTGCTCATTGGGCCTCCAGCGCTTCGCGTATGCGTTTGACCGCGGCGATCGAGCCGGGGTTGTCGCCGTGGACGCAGAGGGTGTGCGCCTTCAGCGGCAGGTCGCTGCCATCGCTGGCGCGCAGCGAGTCGCCACGGGCGAGGGTGATGGCCTGGGCCACCACCTGTTCCGGGTCGTGGTGCACCGCGCCAGGCAGGCTGCGGGACACCAGATAACCGTCGCCATCATAGGCGCGGTCGGCGAAGGCCTCGAACCAGAGGGTCACGCCGTACTCGTCGCCGATGGCCTGGGCGGCGCTGTTGTCGCGGGTGCTCATGAGCATCAGCGGCAGTTGTGCGTCGTAGTCGGCTATGGCACGCATCACGGCGGCGAGGATGGCCGGGTCGCGCATCATGTCCTGGTACAGCGCGCCATGGGGCTTCACGTAGCTGACGCGGGCGCCCTGGGCACGGCACAGGCCGTCGAGGGCGCCGATCTGGTAGAGCATCAGGTCTTCTACTTCGGCCGGCGAGCAGGCCAGGGAGCGACGACCGAAGCCCACCAGGTCCGGGTAGCCGGGGTGGGCACCAATGCTCACTCGGTGCTTCACCGCCAGGGCGATGGTGCGGCGCATGGTGCCGGGGTCGCCGGCGTGGAAGCCGCAGGCGATGTTGGCGCAGTCGATCAGGGGCATCACGTCGGCATCCAGGCCCATGGTCCAGGCCCCGAAGCTTTCGCCGATATCGCAGTTCAACAGCAGTCTGGTCATGGTTTGTCCTACAGGTAGGCGAAGGCCTGCCGCCGGCCAGGGGCTCGGCAGCAGGCGGGACAAGGGATAGGGGTTAGAGCTCGAGTTGCTTGCCGCGGGTTTCCGGCAGGCTGAGGGCGGCGAGGATGACTACCCCGTAGGACACTGCGGCGAAACCGCCGATGCCCACGCCCAGCGAGACGTGCTGGCTGAGCATGCCGATCAGCATCGGGAAGAGCGCGGCGACGGCGCGGCCGATGTTGTAGCAGAAGCCCTGGCCCGAACCGCGGATGCGGGTGGGGAACAGCTCGGTGAGGAAGGAGCCCATGCCGCTGAAGATGCCCGAGGCGAAGAAGCCCAGGGGGAAGCCCAGCCAGAGCATGGCGGTGTTGCTTACCGGCAGGTTGGTGTAGAGCAGCACCACGACGAAGGAGCCGACGGCGAAGAGGATGAAGTTCTTCTTGCGGCCGATCAGGTCGGTGAGGAAGGCGCTGATCACATAGCCCACGTAGGAGCCGAAGATCACCATGGCCAGGTAGCCGCCGGTGCCCAGTACGGTAAGCCCGCGCTCGGCCTTGAGGAAGGTCGGCAGCCAGGAAGTGATGGCGTAGTAACCGCCCAGGGCACCGGTGGTCAGCAAGGATGCGCGCAAGGTGATGCTGAGCATGCCGGGGGCGAATATCTCGTAGAAACTGACCTTCTCGGCGCCCTGGTTGTGCTTGCGAGCTTCCTTGTAGATTTCCGGTTCTTTCACCAGGCGACGAACCACGATGACGAAGATCGCCGGCAGCAGGCCCAGCATGAACAGGGCGCGCCAGGCATCTTCCGGCGGCAGGATGCTGAACATCAGCGCGTAGAGGATGGCGGTCATGCCCCAGCCAAGGGCCCAGCCGGACTGCACCAGACCCACGGCCTTGCCACGGTCCTTGGCCTTGATGACTTCACCGATCAGCACCGCGCCGGCGGTCCACTCGCCGCCGAAGCCGAAGCCCATCAGGGTACGGGCGATCAGCAATTGTTCGTAGCTCTGCGCGAGGCCGCAGAGGAAGGTGAAGAAGGCGAACCAGAGCACCGTCAATTGCAGGGTCAGGACGCGGCCGATGCGGTCGGAGAGGATGCCGGCAACCCAACCGCCAGCGGCGGAGGCGAGCAGGGTGAGGGTGTGGATGAGGCCGGCCTCACCGGTGCTGATACCCCAGATGGCGATCAGCGTGGGGATGACGAAGCTGAGCATCTGGGTGTCCATGCCGTCCAGGCCGTAGCCTATCTTGCAGCTCCAGAAGGTGCGTCGCTCCTGCTTGCTGAGGGCCCGGTACCAGCCGAAATGGCCGCCCTGGTCGATATCCAGGCCGCCGCCCGCGTGGGTCGCGTGTTTTTGCATGGGGTTCTCCGATCGCTGTTCTTGGCGTTGTATGAGCATTCGGGGGATGCGGAGTCGACTGCCGCAGCCTGTGGGCGGATTCTTGTGCCGGGGTTGGCGGATCGTCCAACTAATTAAAGCGGCCGCCGGGGATAAGAAATTCCGATACCCGATCAGTGGCGCCAGAGTCGAGGACGTTCGCGCCGTGCGCAGGCGGCGTTCGTCGTTCCGGTGACTGCGTGGTACAGGAAGTGCTTGAATCTACTGTATCTTTTCGCCCTTGCTGCGTTTGAGACCTTGCTTGCCGGTAATCGCCATGAACCTGAAGTTCCTTGAAACCTTCGTCTGGGTCGCCCGCCTGAAAAGCTTTCGCCTGACCGCCGAGAAGCTGTTCAGCACGCAGGCGTCCATTTCCAGCCGTATCGCCGTACTGGAGGATGAACTGGGCGTGAAGCTGTTCGTGCGCGACTCCCGTGGCGTGACGCTCACGCCGGAGGGGCACAAGGTGCTGGAGTACGCCGAGCAGATGATGGACACCATGCACGCCCTGCGGCAGGCCATCGACACCAGCGCCGCCACCCAGGGACGCATTCGCATCGGCGCCATGGACACGGTGATCCATACCTGGCTGAGCCCCCTCGTATCGAAGCTGAACGAGTTGTATCCGGCGGTGGAGATCGAACTGATGGCCGACACCGCGCGCAACCTCTCCGAGCAGTTGCAGAAGGGCTACCTGGACCTGATCTTCCAGACCGATCCGCTGCGCCACGAGTCGGTGCTCAACCTCGAACTGGGCGGCTACCCGCTGTGCTGGATCGTATCCACCGGTTCCATCTACCACCGCGACTACGCCTCCCTGGCCGAATTGGCCCGCGAGCGTATCGTCACGTTCTCCAAACACTCGCGGCCGCATCAGGATGTGCTCGGCCTGCTGCACGCCAATGGTGTGACGACGCCACACCTGAGTTGCGTGAACTCGGTCGCGGCCATGACCCGCCTGCTGCGCGACGGCTTCGGCATCGGCGCCTTGCCGCCGGCGCTGGTGGCCCAGGAACTGGAGCGCGGCGAGCTGACCATCCTGCGCGTAGGGCCGATGCCGCCGATCCTGCCGCTGGTGGTGTCCTGGCGCGGCGGCACCGGCCTGGAACTGGTGGACCAGGTGGTGGATGTGAGCAAGTCGGTGGTGGCGAACTACGCCGAGAACGTCGGCAAGGAACGCTTCGTGCCGGCCGAGCTGAAGAAGGGAGAAGGGCGCCCACGCGCGTTGTGAATCAATTTTCCCGATGCCCGGTCCCGGAAAATTCTTGTTGGACGGCCTGGCCACAGTGCCCCTACAAAACGCGCAGAACAATAACCGGAGCTGGCCCATGACCTCGCATCAACTCGCCCAACTTCCTCCTCATGAACTGCGCCGGCTGATCCGCCGTGGCGACTACAGCGGCCACACCAGCGGCCTGGGGCAGCGCCATCTGCAGGCCAACATCGTGATCCTGCAAAAATCCTGGGCGGACGAATTCCTCCGCTTCTGCGTGCTCAACCCGCGTTCCTGCCCGTTGCTGGACGTGACCGAACCGGGCTCGCCGTACTTCGAGAAGCTCGGTGTTGATGTCGACGTGCGCAGCGATGTGCCGCGTTACCGCGTCCATCGCCGTGGACGGGCGTTCGAGGAAGTGACCGATATCGGCGAGCTCTGGGAGGCGGATTTCGTCGCCTTCGCCATCGGTTGCTCCTTTTCCTTCGAGCAAGCGTTGCTGGATGCCGGCATCCATCTGCGGCATATCGAGATGGGGCGCAACGTCGCCATGTACCGCACCGCCATCGACACTCATCCGGCCGGGCGTCTCGCGGGCAAGACGGTGGTTTCCATGCGCCCGATGAAGGCCGCCGATGCCGTGCGCGCGATCGAAATCACCGCGCGTTTCCCGATGACCCATGGCGCACCGGTACACATCGGCGACCCGTCCCTCATTGGCATTGCCGACATCGCCGCTCCGGATTATGGCGACGCGGTGCCGGTGCATGCCGATGAAATCCCGCTGTTCTGGGCCTGTGGCGTTACCCCGCAGGCGGTGCTGGCCGAAGCCGAGCCGGAGTTCTACATCACCCACGCGCCGGGGCACATGCTGGTGAGCGACAAGCTTTACGGCGAGGTCTAGCTGCCTCTGTGGGGGCGATTTCAATCGCGATGCAGACCGCAGGTCTGCCCTGCTGCCTACGGGGACTGCTGCGCAGTCCTCAGCGAATGAATTCGCCCCCACAACAGGCACGATACCGCTGTCGCCTTGCGACATCTCCGCCGCTTTGGTCTTAACTTCGTCTCCAGATGCCCACGGAAGGATTGGAGACCGACATGATCCCCGCAAAAGGACTGATTCTGGCGCTGAGCGCCACGAGCCCACTCGCCATGGCCGATGCCGGCCCGTCTTTCGACTGCGCGAAGGCCCAGGGCATCGAGCAGCAGGTCTGCAAGAGCACCGACCTGAGCGCACTCGACCGGCAGATGGCCGACGCCTACAAGAAGACCCTGGCCGCCACGGACGCGGCGACCCAGAAACGCCTTCGCGCCGAACAGCGCGGTTGGCTCAAGGGGCGCGATGATTGCTGGAAGGCCGACGACCAGAACCAGTGCCTGACGCTCAGCTACCAGAGCCGGCTGGTGGAATTGCAGATCCAGTCCGGCGGAGCGACGGCACCGAAGGCGGTGGAATTTGCCTGCGGTGACAACAGCAAGCCCTTTGCAGCGAGCTTCTACAACAACGTGGAACCCAACGCCGCGGTCCTCACCTATGGGGGCGACCAGGTCATCGCCATCAGCCAACGGACCGCCAGCGGCGCCCGCTACAGCAATGACGGCGTCGATTTCTGGGAGCACCAGGGCGAAGCCAAGGTGGAGTGGTACGGCACCCAGCTGACCTGCAAGCCTGTGCGCTGATCAGGTATTGCCGGGGACTTCCCGGGTGAGTTTGTCGGCCGCCCGCTGCAGACGTTGCAGATCGATGCGGAGCTGGTGCAGCGCTTCGCGGCGGTCGTGCAGAATTTCCCGCACGTAGCAGTGACCGGTGAGCCCACGCAGCAACAGCGCGGCCCCGAGTCCGATGTCCCAGACGCCCAGCAAACCACCGCGCCGGAAGCCACGCCGGGCCATCAACAGGCCGCCGACGATGGAGCCGGCCCGCTCCAGTCCATGCACGTTCTGTTCGTACGCCGGACCGTGGATCTGCCATTGGTTGTCCATAGCGGGTTTCCTCCCGTGTTGGTTTGAACCTTGACCGGCTGGAGACGCACCCCGTTCCGGTACCGGGACGAGCGGTCAGCTACGCGCCTCGTGCTTTGCGGCCTTCTTCTCCGGGCTCATCAGGTACACGGTGAGAATGAAGCGCGCGGGTACCAGGGACAGCAGGCCGAGCATGCCAAACACAGCAACCAGGGTGACTCCACCTGGGGTGGAAGTGACTTCGCTGAACATCGCCAGGCCAACTGCGAGCAGGAACATCACGACCCCGAACCATTGCAGTCCCTGGGCCCAGCGGAAGATCGGCGACTGGCGAACTTCGCGCAGATGCCGGTTCGATTCGTTCTCCTCGACCATGCTCGTATCCTCGAGGGTTTCGTTTGTGACCGGACGACAGCGGTTCCCCGCATCCATTCAGCATGCATGGGGCGAAGTGGTTCAGCCAGATGGGCGACGAGTGGGCGGAAACTGGTCATCCCCGAGTTGCTGGACTATGCCTTTATCGAATCCAGGTGCATCTGGAAGCCGGGGCCGGGAAGGCTCCGGGAAACCACCGCGAATGAATGGAGTTCGGAGACGCAAACCCATGCCTTTCATAGATGACCTGGCCTTCGTGCTCGCATTTCTCACCAGCATCGCCTGCGGCCTGATGGGCGGACTGTTCTTCGCCTTCTCCAACTTCGTCATGCGAGCGTTGGAACTCATCGCGCCAGAGGCGGGCATCGCCACCATGCAGGCGATCAACCGGACTGTACTCAACCGCATTTTCCTTTCCACCTTCCTGGGCACCACGGCGGCCTGCGCCTTGCTCATGCTCTACGCCTTCCTGCATTGGGAGGTGTCGGGAACATTCTTCCTGCTCATCGGCAGCCTGTTGTACCTGGTGGGCAACGTCGGTGTGACGCTGGTGTGCAATGTGCCGCGCAACAATGCCCTGGCGAGGCTGGACGCCGGGAGCCTGGAGTCGTTGGTGTACTGGCGTATCTATCTGGAGCAATGGACCCGCTGGAACCATGTACGCACGGGCGCCGCGCTGGGGGCTTCGATGCTGCTGATGATCGGGTTGTTCATGATGCTGACGATGGTTTAGCGGCCGACACGGGCCGCGTTGTTCCGCAAGGTGCAGCCCCGAGCCAGGCTGGCGCTTCCGATCAGCGCGAGACCGCCGGGATACTCAGTGCACCACGGAACCCCCTGGCCGCGTAATAAGACTGCGCACCGTTGTGATAGACGAACACACAGTCGTAGCGACGGTCGCAAAAGAGGGCGCCGCCGAGCTTGCGGATGGCGGTCGGGGTCTGGATCCAGCTGGAGGTTTTGATATCGAAACTACCCCGCTCCTGCAAAGCCCGATACTGCTGCTCCGTCAGGATCTCGATGCCCATGGCGGCGGCCATGTCGATGGCGCAGCCGGTAGGCTTGTTCTCCTTTCTGGCATCCAGGCTCTCCCGGTCATAGCACAAGCTCCTGCGCCCGGCAGGACTCTCCGCGGAGCAGTCGACGAACAGGTAGGCATCGTTTTCCAGATCGTGGAACACCACATCCGGCTCGCCGCCCGTTCGCTCCATCTCGGCCAGGACGCGCAGTTTTTCAGGCTGGCATTCCAGCCGGGCTTGTACCGCGGACCATTCGATTTCCTGGTGTCGGTCCATGTTCGCTTCGAAGCGTGCTTGCAATGTTCCGAGTAAACCTTCGCATTGTCCGGCTTCCATGATCCTTCCTCCCTGTGATTCCTGACCTTTCCTTGGTGTGGCTTCTGGGTCAGCGCGTTGTTGTATGGGAGAGCAAGCATAGACGCTGCTCGGAAACTGGCGTGCGCGCTGTAGCCTGGTTCCGGCCGCTGCTCTAAGCTGCTCGCCTTCTTGACCGATCACCACCCAGGGCAGGCCATGACCAAGACCTCGAACGACCCGCTGCATGGCATCACGCTGGAAAAGCTGCTGAACGAACTGGTGGCCCACTACGGCTGGGATGGGCTGGCCAGCCGCATCGATATCCGCTGCTTCAAGAACGACCCCAGCATCAAGTCCAGCCTTGCCTTCCTGCGCAAGACCCCCTGGGCTCGCGAAAAGGTCGAGGCCCTGTTCACCCAGTTGCGCCAGCAACAGGACTGACGCGGCCCGCCATCGCCGATCCGGTGCCACTTTCATCCCCTTGATCGAGGAACCCTCCATGGCCTCCTACGAAGAACTCTTCTCCATTGGTGAGCGCTTCGAAGCGTTCGTCGGCCACGGACTGCCGACGGAAATCGCAGCGGTGCAGACCGTGCAGCGCAAACTTGCCAATCCAGGCGTCATCAGCGACGTGACTGTGCAGCGGCTGCGAGCCATCCAGGGCCGCTACCACCTCTTGGTGGCTGGCGAAATGTGGTGTCCGGATTGCCAGATCAACGTCACGGTCATGGACTACCTGCAACGCGTCCAGCCGAACGTCGACCTGTCCGTCATCACCAAGGGCCGTGCCGAAGACGATCTGCTCCAACGTCTGGAACTCGACCGCGTCCCGATTCCCCTGGTGGCGGTGCTGGATGCCGAGTTCCGGTTGGTCGGCCGCTTCGTCGAAAAGCCCCAGGAAGTCATTGCCGGTGGTGAGGCGATGAAGCCGGACTACCGGGCGGGGCATTACCTGGACAGTACGTTGCGTGATCTTCTCTCGATTTTCGAGGCAGCGGAGGCCAACTGAGCCACGGACAGGGCTCGAGCTGTTCGAGAGCAGAGCTCGCTCCTACAGGGGAGCATGGTGGACGACGCGCGTTAGAAGCCACCATTGAAAACGCCCCGGCTTTAAGGCCGGGGCGTTTCTTTTTGCGCGGGCTAAAGGTCAATCAATCCACGACCACATTCAGTGCGACATCGATATTGCCGTGGGTGGCCTTGGAGTACGGGCAGATCTCGTGTGCTTCCTTGGCGATGGCCTCGGCGACTTCGTACGGCAGGCCCGGAGCGGTGACGTTGAAGCGCGCCTGGATGAAGTAGGCGTTGCCGGTCATGCCCAGGTCCACCTCGATCTCCACTGCCAGGTCTTTTGGCAGTTCCACTTTACGCTGCTGGGCCACCAGGCCGATGGCGGCGATGTAGCAGGCCGACCAGGCACCTGCAAACAGTTGCTCCGCAGTGGGATGGGGCTGGGTGGCTTCGAACTGGATGCCCGAATCCGCGCTGCCGCCGCGGAGGGCAGAGAGTTTGATGTCCAGACGACCGTGATCGCTGCGTGCAGCGCCTTCACGGTGGGCGACGGTGGTGTGGGTCTTGCCGGTGAACAGTACTTTTTCGATCTTGCTCATGGGAATTTTCCTCGGGGTGTGCTTCGCGTCATCAATTACCGGGGGTGTTTCAATTGTTAGTCGCAACCGATCAAATCGGATACGATGTAAAAATATTGCACCCGAATGGACACGTCGTCAATGGGCATCCGGGGTGGTTCCGGATGGACGGTCGTTGCGTCGATGGCGCACGACGAATGGACGTGAATTGCGGGCGGGGGATACCTTCTTCGCTTTCGCGGGATGACAGGAGCTCCACCCCATGACGGATTACCTGCAGCTCAATAAGGCCAACTGGGACGAGCGCGCGCCCGCGCACGCGGCTTCGCCCGACTACGGCGTCGACGCTTTCCTCAACGACCCGCAACGCCTTTCGGAGGTGGTGCGTTTCGACCTGCCCCGGTTGGGCAATATCGCCGGACTGCGTGGCGTGCATCTGCAATGTCACATCGGCACAGACACGTTGTCCCTCGCGCGACTCGGCGCACGGATGACCGGACTCGATTTCTCTCCAGCCTCCCTCCTGCAGGCGCGTGCTCTGGCGCGGCGCTGCAATGTTGAAATCGGCTTCGTCGAGTCCGAGGTCTATGACGCCGACAAGGCGCTACCAGCAGGGACGTTCGACCTCGTCTACACCAGCATCGGCGCGCTCAACTGGTTGCCGCGCATCGACGACTGGGCGCGCGTGGTGGCTGCCCTGCTCAAGCCGGGCGGCCGCCTGTTCATCCGCGAGGGGCATCCGATGCTCTGGGCCGTGAGCGAGGAACGGGAAGACGGGCTGGTGATCGAATACCCCTATTTCGAGCGCGCTGAACCGACCGAGTGGGATGACGACAGCACCTACGTGGAAACTGAAACCAGGCTAACGGCGACCCGCACTTACGAGTGGAATCATGGCCTCGGGGAGATCATTTCCGCGCTGCTGCGCCATGGCCTGCAGCTCACAGCGCTGGAGGAGCACGACAGCCTGCCCTGGGAAGCGCTGCCCGGGCAGATGGTGGTGGATGGGGCAGGGGAGTGGCGGTTGGCGCGGGATCGCTGGCGATTGCCGCTGAGCTACACCTTGCAGGCGGTGAAGCGCTAAATCGCGCGGGGACTTAATCCGGACAAAAAAAGGCCGCCACGGTGCGGTCAACTTACGGGGGGAGGTGGCGACCGTGGCGACTTCAGTTGTCCTCTGCAAGGGGACAGTTTCACAGTAGTCCATGTCAGAAAAAGTGCGTCGGCTTTCCGTCGAGGAAATGGGGTTGATGTAACGCCATTTGTCCGAGACCCCGTGAAATGCACGGAACGCTGCATTTGCATACCAGTCAGCTCTGCACTTGGTTCTCGAATTCCGACCGCGGGTCGGATCAGTCGGGGCGGCGTGGCAGGACGGTCGCACTCAGCCGTGCAGGGACGAATGCCCCATTTTCGCGTGTCTGGGAGGGCGGTGCATCCACCGATATCGTCCACCTGCTGGCGCCCAACGTGTTCTATTTCGACAACCCGCGCTTCAGCAATCCGCCGGTACTGCCGCTTTGCACGCCAACGAGTCGCGCCTGGACTCAACGGCATTGCTCGAGGCTGCTATAAGTCTGGAGTATCCGAGTTGGGGGACTCCAGATGGACGTGGCGGCAATGCTGGGAAGGCGGTTTTGGGGAGCGGGGAGCGAGGCGGTTGCGCCGCAGGGGCAGTTCAATCTCCTGCGTTGGTTCTCGCTGGTCAGCCTGCTGATCATCGGTACGGTGGCCATTGGTATCGGTACCGTTTCAACACGGTTCCTCGTGAGCGAGAGCCTGGAGCGCGACGCCATGCTCTCGGCGCAATTCATCCAGACCCTGGCGCTTGGCGAGATGCGCCACCACGGTTTGGAGGGCATGGAAATGGGTGATGTGCTGGTGCCCCATCACTACGGCATGCTCACCAATGGCACCGCGAAGAATCGCGAGCGCGCCCGCTCGGAATTCCTCGATCACCTGTCCCATGTGCCGGATTCGCTCCTGGCCACCATCTTCTCCCCTGATCGTACGGTGATCTGGTCCACCAACCCTGATCTGGTGGGACAGCGCATCGAGGACGACGATGCGCTGGATGAGGCTTTCGAGTCGGGCGGGCGCATTTCCGCCGAGTACCAGGATGTTGAGGAAGGCCGGGTGGAGCAGAAGTTCCTGCGTCCGCCGAAGATGTTCTTCATCGAGAACTACATCCCGCTCACCGACGCCAATGGCGAGGTGAAGGCCATGGTGGAAATCTACAAGGAGCCGGTGGACCTGATCGATCGCGTCAACCGTGGCTATCGGATGATCTGGCTGGCCACCGTCATCGGCGGCCTGCTGATGTACTTCGGGCTGTACTGGATCGTGCGGCGCGCCTCCCTGCTGTTGGCTGCGCAGCAGGCACAACTGGTGGCCAACAGTACCTACGTGGGGCTCGGGGAAATGTCGTCAGCGGTGGCTCACAGCCTGCGCAACCCGCTGGCGTCGATTCGCTCCAGCGCCGAGCTGGCCCAGGAAATGGAAGGGCCGCCGGCCCGCAAATGCGTCGACGACATCATCACCCAGGTCGACCGCATGTCTGCCTGGGTACGCGATCTGCTGCTGTGCCTGCGTCCCCTGCAGGGGGACTCGGAGCAGGTGGACCCGATGGAAGCGGTGCACGCGACCCTGGGCAACTTCGACCAGCAGTTGTCCAGGTCGCAGATACAGGTCGAGTGCAGCGACACCGCTACGCCGCTGGTAGTCAGCCATCAACTCCTGCTGGCCCAGGTGCTCAACAGCGTGATCGCCAATGCCATCGAGGCAATGCCGGGTGGCGGGTGCCTCAGCATCACGGCGGCGTCCGATAACGGCGGGCAGTGGCTGCACCTGACGATCAGGGACACCGGCAAGGGTATGTCGCGGCAGCAGGAGATGATGGCCTTCAAGTCCTTCTACACCACCAAGCAGGGCGGTCTTGGCATTGGCCTCATCATGGTCAAGCAGATCATGGAGCGATTCGGCGGCAAGGCCAGCCTGACCAGTCGCGAAAACGAAGGAACCAGCGTGTGCCTCAGCTTCAAGGTGGCGGAGCGCGCCGCCTGACCCATCAGCCGAGGAGTTGGCGCAGCTCTTCGGCCATGGGCATCGGCTTGAAGGCACTCACGCGGGCTCGGCCGGTGTTGCCGAACGGAACCCAGATTCGCGAGAAGAGCAGGGCGGCCGGCATGCGCAGGGCCTGACCGAGCACCTCCCGGTAATCCCCTTGTTGCCAGCCGGCGCGCAGCATCAGCCAGTGACTACTGGTGTGCGCCAACGCCAGCCGTTGCGTGAGGATGTGCACGCGTTCGAGCCAGGGCCAGGCGCGATCCGGTTCATGGGCTGCAAGGGCTTGATTTGCCTGCTGGAAGGCCTGGTCGATGGCGATGCGCAGTTCGGTTTTCATGGCGAGTGTTCCTGCGGAGGACAAGTGATCGCAGTGAACACCCTGTAGTTACTTCAGGGTCAAGCAAGGCTTGTGTAGGGTGGATGTCGCTCTTCACATCCACCACTCGCTGCCCCGGTCATCCTCGCTGGTGGATCTATCTGTGGGAGCGAATTCATTCGCGATGGGCGTGACCCACCCTACGAAAGGCCCTGGTGCTCCTGGAAGTACTGGCGGAAGAACTCCACCGTCACGCGGATCTTGGCCGAGGTGGCAAGGGGTGCGGCGTACACCGCCCAGATGTTCGCCGGCTGCCGATACTCGGGCAGGACATGCACAAGGCGGCCGCATTCCAGGCTGTCGCTGACGTCCCACCAGGAGCGCAGGGCAATGCCACGTCCGTCCACCGCCCACTGGTGGACGATCTCGCCGTGATTGGCGGAGAGCGGCCCGGTGACCTTCACGTTTTCCTCGCCGGACGGCCCGCGCAGGCGCCAGAGGCCGAAGGGGTGATCGCGTTCCTTGATTACCAGGCAGTCGTGGCCGGCCAGTTCCGCCAGGCTTCCTGGCACGCCATGGCGCGCGAGATAGGAAGGGGAGGCACAGAGAATCCGGCTGTTTTCGGCCAGCGGCTTGGCGATCAGGTTGGGGGCGATGTTGTCGCCGATGCGGATGTCCAGGTCGAACCCTTCGTCGATCAGGTCCACCAGCCGGTCGAACAGGTCCAGGCGAATGTCCAGCGCGGGATAACGCTCCGACAGCGCCGACAACGCTGGTGCCACCAGGCGTCGGCCCAGGCCGAAGCTGCTGACGATGCGCAGCTGCCCACGTGGCTCCTGATGCAGCTCGGAGACTTCGTCGGTCATGCGCTCCACCGCCTCGAAGATGGTTTGCGCCCAGCGGTAGACACGCTCGCCGTCCTCGCTCACCGCCACGCGCCGAGTGGTGCGGTGCAGCAGGCGCACGCCAAGGCTTTCCTCCAGTAAGCGGATGCGCTTGCTGACGAAGGCGGGGGAGGTGCCCATCTCGCTGGCGACGGCGGCGAAGCTGGAGCGGCGGGCGACGAGGACGAAGACGCGGAGGTCCTCCAGGTTCGGCAGACTATTCACGATTCGTGTCTTATCTATCAATGAAGTGCTGGATTATCTTTGTTGCGAGTCCTTATAGCATGGTCGTCACCCCGCCTGAACAGGGCGCCTTCACCAAGGGCACGACCAGCATGAACAAGACATTCAAGATCGCCGCCATTCCCGGCGACGGCATCGGCAACGAAGTTCTCCCCGAAGGCCTGCGGGTCGTCGAAGCGGCGGCCCGCAAGTGGGGCCTGGACCTTTCCTTCGAGACCATCGAATGGGCCAGCTGCGACTACTACCTGCAGCACGGCAAGATGATGCCGGACGACTGGTTCGAGCAGCTCAAGGGCTTCGATGCGCTCTATTTCGGCGCAGTGGGCTGGCCGGACAAGGTGCCCGACCACATCTCCCTCTGGGGCTCGCTGCTGAAGTTCCGCCGCGACTTCGACCAGTACGTGAACATCCGTCCGGTGCGACTGTTCCCCGGCGTGCCGTGCCCGCTGGCCGGCCGTGAGCCCGGCGATATCGACTTCGTGGTGATCCGCGAGAACACCGAGGGCGAGTACTCCTCCCTGGGTGGCCGCATGTTCGAAGGCACCGAGCACGAGTTTGTGCTGCAGGAGTCGGTGTTCACCCGTCGCGGCGTCGACCGCATCCTCAAGTACGCGTTCGACCTGGCCCAGACCCGTGAACGCAAGCAGCTGACCGCTGCCACCAAGTCCAACGGCATGGCGGTGAGCATGCCCTACTGGGACGAGCGGGTGGCCGCGATGGCTGCGAAGTACCCGGAGATCAAGTGGGACAAGCAGCACATCGACATCCTCTGCGCACGCTTCGTGCTGCAGCCGGATCGCTTCGACGTGGTGGTGGCCTCCAACCTGTTCGGCGACATCCTCTCCGACCTCGGCCCGGCCTGTGCCGGCACGATCGGCATCGCGCCTTCGGCCAACCTCAATCCGGAGCGCAACTTCCCGTCGCTGTTCGAGCCGGTGCACGGTTCGGCCCCGGATATCTACGGCCGCAACATCGCCAACCCCATCGCCATGATCTGGTCCGGCGCGCTGATGCTGGACTTCCTCGGCAACGGCGACGAGCGCTACAAGGCGGCCCACGACGGCATCCTGCAGGCCATCGAACAGGTGATCGCCGAAGGTCCTGTGACCCCAGACCTCGGCGGCAAGGCTTCGACCCAGGAAGTGGGGAAGGCCATCGCTGACGCACTGTGAGACTTATCCGGCCGCCCCGTGAGAACGAGGCGGCCGGCGCGTTTCTGCAGGTGACAGACGGCCTGCAAATTGTCCGACAGGAGTTGCGTTGAAGGCATATTTCGGACAAGCTGTTAACCAATGGATTAACGTAAACCAATGATTAACAAATAACGTAGTCCGGTGGCCCCTTGCCTGATGGGGTGCCGGGTTATCCAGTTCCAGGAGACATCGATGTCCAACAACAATAAGAAAGACATGTTCTTGATCACGGCGAGCCTGATCGCCGTGGCGCTGACCGTGATCGGCCTTGCTGCGTTCCCTGCCGAGTCGGAGGCCATGGCCAACCGACTCTTCGAGATTTCCACCCGTACCTTCGGCACCACCGTCCAACTGTTCGTGTTCGGCACCGCCCTGGCCGTGCTGTACCTGGCGTTCAGCAAGTACGGCAACATCCGTCTTGGCAATGGCAAGCCGGAGTACTCGAACATGACCTGGGTGTTCATGTTCATCTGCGCCGGCATGGGCTCGTCCACCCTCTACTGGGGCGTGATGGAGTGGGCCTACTACTACCAGACGCCCGGCCTGAACATCGCTCCCGGAAGCCGAGAAGCGCTGGACTTCAGCGTCAGCTATTCCTTCTTCCACTGGGGTATCAGCGCCTGGTCGCTCTATGCGCTGTCGTCGCTGGCGCTCGCCTATCACTTCCACGTGCGCAAGAAGAGTGGCCTGGGTCTGGCTTCGATCATCGAGGCGGTCACCGGCTTCCGCGCCAATGGTCCAGTGGGCCGTCTGGTTGACCTGATCTTCCTGCTCACCATGTTTGGCGCGCTGACCGTGTCCCTGGCGCTCACGGCCTCCACCCTGACCCGTGGCCTGTCCGGTCTCACCGGCATCCCGGATACCTTCGTCACCCAGCTGGTGGTGATCGGCGCCGTGGCGGTGATCTTCTCCCTGAGTTCCTACATCGGCATCGACGGCGGCATGCAGCGCCTGTCGAAGATGGTTTGTGTGGGTGCCCTGGCCTTCGCTGGCGTGGTGTTCCTGGTCGGCCCGACCCAGTTCACCCTGAACAACACCGCCAATGCCATCGGCCTGATGATCCAGAACTACGTGCACATGAGCCTGTTCACCGACCCGGCGGGCGACGGTGCCTTCACCCGCAACTGGACGGTGTTCTACTGGCTGTGGTGGGTGTCCTACGCGCCGGGCGTGGCGATGTTCGTCACCCGCGTATCCAAGGGCCGCAAGATCAAGGAAGTGGTCGCCGCACTGCTGCTCGGCGGTAGCCTGGGCTGCTGGTTCTTCTTCGGTGCGCTGGAAAGCTACAGCATGCATCAGTTCATCACCGGCGCCATCGACGTGCCGCGTATCCTCAGCGAGCAGGGCGGTGAGACCGCCGTGGAAATGCTCCTGACCTCGCTGCCCTTCGGCAAAGTGTTCCTGGCGGTGTACCTGTTCATCATGGCGGTGTTCTGCGCCTCCCACATGGACGCGGCGGCCTACGCGGTGGCAGCCACCAGCACCCGCAACCTGAAAGAAGGCCAGGACCCGACGCCGACCCATCGCCTGTTCTGGTGCGTGATGCTGACCCTGATCCCGCTGGCCATGCTGTTCGCCAAGGCGTCGCTGTCCACCATGAAGACCGCTGTGGTGCTCACCGCGATTCCGTTCCTGGTGATCCTGCTGACCAAGATCTACGGTTTCTTCAAGTGGATGGTTGAGGACTACGGCAGCATGCCGGCCCACCTGATCGAGGAAGAAGCGGTGCGCCGCGCTCTGGACGAGAGCGTCGAGCCGCCGAAAGCGGAAGAGGGCGTGCGCCTGAAACCTGCTACCGCGCAATGAGTTGAGTTGTACCTGCACACGGACGTGCAGGGTGGTGCTCTTGTAGGTTGGGCTGAGCTCTGCGAAGCCCAACGCGATGCTGAGCTAGGCTGTTGGGCTTCGCTTCGCTCAGCCGCAACCTACGGCCTTCGGCCAAAAAATTTTGCCCGATCTGTTAACTGATAGATTGGTGTTAACCAAAAGTAAAAAGCTGTGATGGCGCGGCCCGGCCGATGCCTTTCAAATGCCTGGAGTACATAAGATGAACGATATCCAACGCCTCCCTGCCGACTTCTGCGCCAACGCCGATGAGGCCTACACCATTCCTGCCAGCTACTACACCCGCCCGGAGATCTTCGACTTCGAGAAGGAAAAGGTCTTCGCCAACAGCTGGGTCTGCGTTGGCCATCGCAGCGAAGTAGCCGAGAACAACGCGTACATCACCCGCGAGATCATCGGCGAGAGCATCATCGTCGTGCGCGGCCGCGACGCTGAACTGCGCGCCTTCTACAACGTCTGCCCGCACCGTGGCCACCAGCTGCTGCAGGGCGACGGCAAGGCGAAGAACGTGATCACCTGCCCGTACCACGCCTGGACCTTCAAGCTCGACGGCGAGCTGGCCCACGCGCGCAACTGCGACCACGTCGCCAACTTCGACAAGGCCAACTCCAGCCTGGTGCAACTGCGGGTCGAGGAGTACGCGGGATTCATCTTCGTCAACATGAACAAGGACGCCGGTAGCGTCGAAGAGCAGCTGCCAGGCATGGAGGCGCGCCTGCGCCAGGCCTGCCCGGTGGTGGACGACCTGCACCTGGCCGCGCGTTTCGTCACCGAGACCCCAGCCAACTGGAAGTCCATCGTCGACAACTACATGGAGTGCTACCACTGCGCCCCGGCCCACCCGGGCTTCTCCGACTCCGTGGACGTCGGCCAGTACACCCACACCATGCACGGCAACTGGTCGCTGCAATACGGCCTGGCCAAACCGTCGGAGAAATCCTTCAAGTTCGATGAGTCGGTGAAAGACCCGTCCTTCAGCGGCTTCTGGGCCTGGCCGTGCACCATGTTCAACGCCCCGCCCGGCGGCAACTTCATGACCGTGATCTACGAGTTCCCGATCAGCGCCGAAGTGACCCTGCAGCACTACGACATCTACTTCCTGAACAAGGACATTACCCCCGAGCAGCAGTCGCTGATCGAGTGGTACCGCGACGTGTTCCGCCCGGAAGACCTGCGCCTGGTGGAAAGCGTGCAGAAGGGCCTGAAGTCCCGCGGCTACCGTGGCCAGGGCCGGATCATGGCCGACAGCCAACGCAGCGGCCAGAGCGAGCACGGCATCGCCCACTTCCACAACCTGATCGCCGTCGCCCACCTGGACCGTTGATGACTGTGGCCGCCGCCTGTGCGCGGCGGCCCGTGTCACGAAGAGGAATGACCGAGTGAACCTGAAAGACAACGACCTGTTCCGCCAGCAGGCCTTCATCGCCGGCTCCTGGTGCGACGCCGATGACGCCCGCACGGTGGACGTGACCGACCCGGCCAGCGGCGAGCTGCTGGGCCGCGTGCCGAACATGGGTGGCGCCGAAACCCTGCGTGCCATCGAAGCCGCCAATGCCGCACTGCCGGCCTGGCGTGCGCGCACCGCCAAGGAACGTGCGCAGATCCTGCGCCGCTGGTTCGAGCTGATGCTCCAGCACGAAGACGACCTGGCGCGCCTGATGACCCTGGAGCAGGGCAAGCCTCTGACCGAAGCCGTGGGCGAGATTCGCTATGCCGCGTCCTTCATCGAGTGGTTCGCCGAAGAGGGCAAACGCATCTATGGCGACGTGATTCCCTCGCCGGCCGGCGACAAGCGCCTGGTGGTGATCAAGCAGGGCATCGGCGTCTGCGCCGCCATTACGCCCTGGAACTTCCCCTCGGCGATGATCACCCGCAAAGTGGCGCCGGCCCTGGCGGCAGGCTGCACCATCGTGGTCAAGCCGGCCAACGAGACCCCGTTCTCCGCCCTGGCACTGGCCGAGCTGGCGAAGCGCGCGGGCGTGCCGGACGGCGTGCTCAGCATCGTCACCGGCGATGCGGTGGCCATCGGCGCCCAGCTCACCAGCCACCCGCTGGTGCGCAAGCTGAGCTTCACCGGCTCCACGCCGGTGGGCCGCCTGTTGATGGGCCAGTGCGCGCCCACCATCAAAAAGGTGTCCCTGGAGCTGGGCGGCAACGCGCCCTTCATCGTTTTTGACGACGCCGATATCGATGCGGCCGTGGAAGGTGCGCTGGTCGCCAAATACCGCAATGCCGGCCAGACCTGCGTCTGCGTCAACCGTTTCTACGTGCATGACGCCGTCTATGACGCCTTCGCCGAGCGCTTCGCCGCCCGCGTGCGCGATCTGCGCGTTGGTCACGGCCTGGAAGGTGCTACCCAGATCGGCCCGCTGATCACCGGCAAAGCCCTGGACAAGGTGCAGAGCTTGATCGCCGACGCGGTGGAGAAGGGCGCCGAGATCCTGGTGGGCGGCGATGGCCATGAACTGGGCGGCAACTTCCTGCAGCCCACGGTGCTGACCGGCGTGGCACCGGGCATGCAACTGCTGGACGAGGAAATCTTCGGCCCAGTGGCGCCCCTGGTGCGCTTCTCCTCTGACGAGGAAGTGGTGCTTCTCGCCAACGACACCCTCTACGGCCTGGCGGCCTACTTCTACAGCCGCGACATCGGCCGCGTGTGGAAGATTGCCGAGCAGCTGGAGTACGGCATGGTCGGCATCAACACCGGCCTGATCTCCAACGAGGTGGCCCCGTTCGGTGGCGTCAAGCAGTCCGGCCTCGGCCGCGAAGGCTCGAAGTACGGCATCGAGGACTACCTGGAAATGAAGTACCTGTGCCTCGCCGTCTGACGGCGGGCATCACGCACCATCAGGGCGGCGCCCGGCGCCGCCCGCAGTCGCAACAGAGGTGAGCGATGGCCAACTCCTACGAAATGATGTCTGCCCGCGTGACCGCGGTGGAGCAGGCAACCCCCCAGATCAAGCGCTTCACCCTGGAGCGCGCCGACGGCCAGCCGCTGCCTGCCTTCACCGGCGGCAGCCACATCATCGTGCAGATGAAGGGCGCCGACGGCCGCCAGTTCAGCAACGCCTACTCGCTGATGAGCGACCCGGCCGATACCGCCAGCTACCAGATTGGCGTGCGCCTGGAAGAACAATCCAAGGGCGGTTCGGCCTTCATGCACCAGCAGGTCGAGGTGGGCACCGAACTGGTCATCTCCAGCCCCAACAACCTGTTCGCCGTCGATCCTGCCGCCGGCAGGCACGTGCTGATTGCCGGTGGCATCGGCATCACGCCGTTCCTTGCTCAGCTCCCCGAGCTGCGCGCCCAGGACGCCCGCTACGAACTGCATTACGCCTTCCGCAGCCCGGAACACGGTGCCTTCCAGGGTGAACTGGCCGACGGTCCCCATGCCGGGAACGTGCGCTTTTACGTCGACAGCCTGGGCACCTCGCTGAACCTGGCGGAACTCATTGGTGGCATGGACGCGGATGCGCATGTCTACGTCTGCGGTCCCAAGCCGCTTATCGATGCGGTGATCGCCACGGCCAAGGCCCAGGGCATCGCCGACACCCGCGTGCACTGGGAGCAGTTCGCCGCCGCACCGGTCACCGGTGGCGCCTTCACCGTGGTCCTGGCCCAGTCCGGCCGCGAGCTGCAGGTGGAGGAGGGCATGACCATCCTCCAGGCCATCGAGAAGTCCAACGCCGCCCAGGTGGAATGCCTGTGCCGCGAGGGCGTTTGCGGCACCTGCGAGACCCGCATCCTCGAAGGCGAAGCCGAGCACTTCGACCAGTACCTCTCCGACGATGAGAAGGCGGCCCAGCAGACCATGATGTTGTGCGTCTCCCGCGCGAAGGGGCAGCGTCTTGTTCTAGACCTGTAAGGCAGCGGGATAGGGCGGAGCTGGCGACGTGTATACTGCGTCGCCTGGCTCAGGGACATGCTCGCCATGACAGAAAACAGCTTCGCCTTCCGCCTCAAAGAACTGCTCGAACACCAGAAACTGACGCTCCAGGCCGTGGCCACCGTGCTCGGTATTTCGCGTACGGCCGTCCACAAGTGGACCCGTGGCGGCGAGATCGACTACGACAACCTGCGCATGCTGGCCACCTTCCTCAAGGTCAACTGGATCTGGCTGCGCTATGGCGACGAAGCGCTGCAGGACGCCCAGCACGTCGAGGTGCAGGACCTGCCCATGACCGACGTTCGGCGCAAATACACCGCCGAGATCATGGAAAGCGAAGCGCGCATGAAGCTGGCCCAGGAAAGCGCCGGCATCGTGAACTGGGAATGGAACCTGATCACCGATGAGGTCTCCTACTCGGCCAACGTCGAGGCCGTATACGGCTGGCCGGTTCGCCGCAATGAAGACTTCTGGGTCCATCTGCATCCCGACGATGTCGCCGCGCTTCAGGCCATCTACCGCGAGTGCGTGGCAGAGGGCAAAGGCTACGAGTTCGATTTCCGCATCTTCCACCCCAATGGCGAGCAACGCTGGATCACCTCCCGTGCCACCTCGCTGCAGGACAGCTCCGGCCGCTCGGTGAAGATGGTCGGCGTGAGCCTGGACAGCACCGAACGCAAGCGCGTGGAAGAAGAGCTAAGACAGAGCGAGGAGCGCTTCCGCGCCATCTTCGAACTGGCCGGCGGTGCCCTGGCATACATCGGCCTCGACGGGCAATGGCAGCGGGTCAACCAGCCGCTGTGCGAGCTGCTGGGCTACAGCGCCGACGAACTTGCCGGCCTGACCTTCCAGCAGCTCACCCACCCCGACGACCTTCCCGCGAACCTGGCCCAGGTCCAGCGTCTGCTGGAAGGAAAAGAGGCGGTCAGCACCATGGAAAAACGCTTCCGTCGCAAGGACGGCAGCGACCTTTGGGTGAAGGTCCGCACCTCGGTCCAACGCAACCCTAGAGACGGCAGCCCGGAACACATGATCAGCGTCTACGACGACATCACCGCCACCCGCGCCGAGCGTCAGGCGCTGGAGGCGCGTATTGCGGAGTTGGAGCAGCGACTGGGCTTGGTGAAGGACCCGTGTGGGGGCGATTTCAATCGCTGAGGGCGGCGGAGCTGCCCCTTCTGTAGAGGTTGGGCAGGACTGCGTCCTGCTTAGCGAATGAATTCGCCCCCACAGTAAAAGCACCGACCCAAACAGCGTCAGCTCTGCCGCGCATAACTCACCGTCAGCATCTCCCACTGATGCCCGTCCGGCTCATTCCAGTAGACGATGGAGCCGCCGTGTTCCTTGTCCACCTGATGGTCGACCGGCCCATGCACGGCGCTGCGATAGTCGATGCCCGCCGCCTTGATCCGCCCCAGGATCGCCTCGAATTCCTCCGGACTTACGCGGAAGCAGAAATGGATCAGCGGGAAGGGCTCGTCCCACTGATCAAAGTCCAGGGTCAGCCCGTCGTTGACGTAAACCGGCGCGAACGGGCCGATGCCGGTTGCCGACCAGGGCACATCCAGCAGCTCGGCCAGGAGCCTCGCCGAGCGCAGCTTGTCCCGCGCCGGCACCATCAGGTGATCGAGTTGAATGGTCATGGCAACCTCCTTGCGGATTTGCGCCTTCCTCCCGATCTAACTGCAGCGCAGAACCGCCGCCCTCGCCAACCCGCCTGACGAGGGGTTAGTGCTGCTCTCCGGCGCGCTTGAGCAGCTTCTTGCAGCGCTCGGACAGGTGCAGCACGCGCAGGTGTTTGCCGGCCTTCGCGTAGCGCTCGCGCAAGGTCTTCAATGCGGCAATGGCGGAGTAGTCGACGAAGCTGAGGTGCTTGCAATCCAGGGTCACCTCGGCTGGATCGCCCGCCGGGTCGAACTGGTTGAGGAACGGCGTGGTGGAGGCGAAGAACAGCGTGCCGTGGACGCGGTACAGCTTGCTGCCGTCGCCATCCAGATGGCTGTCGGCGTAGAGCTCGCGGGCGTGGTGCCAGGCGAAGTTCAACGCGGCGATGACGATGCCGCAAAGCACAGCGGTGGCGAGGTCGGTGAACACGGTGATCACGGTCACGGCGACTATCACCAGGACGTCGTTCAGCGGCACCTTGCCTGCCACCCGCAGCGAGCCCCAGGCGAAGGTCTGCTGGGCGACCACGAACATCACGCCCACCAGCGCCGCCAACGGAATGCGCTCGATCAGCGGCGAGAGGAAGAGGATGAAGAGCAGGATCATCACCCCGGCTACCACGCCGGAGAGCCGGCCCCGGCCGCCAGAGCTGAGGTTGATCACCGTCTGGCCGATCATGGCGCAACCGCCCATGCCGCCGAAGGCACCCGATACGATATTGGCCGCGCCCAGGGCTACGCATTCGCGATCCGGGTAGCCACGGCTCTCGGTGATCTCGTCGGTGAGGTTCAATGTCAGCAGGGTTTCCAGCAGGCCCACCAGCGCCATCAACACCGCGTAGGGTGCGATGATCTTCAGGGTCTCCAGGTTCCAGGGAATATCCGGCAGCGCCAGGGTGGGCAGACCACCGGCGATGTGCGCCATATCGCCCAGGGTGCGGGTGGGCAGGCCGAGCAGGTAGACCAGCAGTCCGACACCGAGAATCGCCACCAGCGCCGGTGGCACCGTGCGGGTCAGGCGTGGCATGAGGTAGACGATGGCCATCGTCAGCACCACCAGACCTAGCATCAGGTACAGCGGATAGCCGCTCAGCCAGTCTTCTCCCGCCTTGAAATGTTCCAGCTGGGCCAGCGCGATGATGATCGCCAGGCCGTTCACGAAGCCGAGCATCACCGGGTAGGGCACCATACGCACCAGCTTGCCGAGGCGCAGCAAGCCGAACGCGATCATGATCAGGCCACCCAGCAGCACCGTGGCGAGCAGATATTGCACGCCGTGCTCCACCACCAACGCGACGATCACCACGGCCATCGAACCCGCCGCCCCGGACACCATCCCCGGCCGGCCGCCGAACAGCGCCGTGAGGGTGCAAATAATGAAGGCGCCGTAGAGGCCCATCAGCGGATTGAGATGGGCGACCAGGGCAAAGGCGATGCATTCGGGGACGAGCGCGAAGGACGTGGTGAGTCCGGCCAGGACATCGGCGCGCAGGCGGGCTGGTTTCATGGTGTACCTGAACTGGGCCAGCGGATCTGGCCAAGGGAGTGGCAAAAAGGGGGCGGATGTTACGGAATTGGCGCTGACCCGGCCAGTCGACCGGTGCCTACCTACGACCTGTTCCTGGGCTTGGGCGCCGCCTTGCTCCAGCGCCGCTCGATGGCGCCGCTGGACGCAGCCTTCAACAGTCGCTTGAAGCTCGGGCACTCCGCATGGCTCGGGGCGGGGCAGGCCGCCGCGTGACGCAGGCCATCGCTCATGGCTTTCAAACGCTTGACCAGCGCATCGATCTCATCGGCCTTGGCCGCGAGCAATTCACGGTCGATGTCCGGTTCGCCGTTGGGCGAGAACATCGAGCGGATCTCATCCAGCGACAACCCCGCCGCCTGGCCGAGGGAGATCAGCGCCAGTTGGTCGAGGATGCCGGGTGCGAACCAGCGTCGGGTTCCATGCTGGCTGAGGGAGGTGATCAGTCCCTTTTTCTCGTAGTACCGCAGCGTGGAGGAGGGGAGTCCCGTGCGTCGGGCGACCTCTGCAATGTCCATCTGTAGTCCCTTGACTTGAAGTTGACTTCAACTTCTAGAGTGGCCCTGACACCCACCACCGTCAACGCGCAAGGGGCTCACATGAACGACATCATCAAGGTGATCAGCATTGGCATCGGCGCCACCGCCGTCATGGATATCTGGCTGGTCTTCCTCAAGCGAATGGGCGTGCAGACGCTCAATTTCGCCTTCATCGGTCGCTGGGTAGGGCACCTGCTGCAGGGGCGCATCGCTCACGACGCCATCGCCAGGGCGCAGCCGATTCCAGGCGAGTTGGCCCTGGGATGGCTCACCCATTACGCCATCGGCATTGCCTTCGCGACTTTGCTGGTGGGGTTGGCCGGCATCGACTGGGCGACCAATCCGACCTTGCTGCCCGCCGTGCTGGTGGGCATGGGAACCGTGGTCGCGCCGCTGCTGGTCATGCAGCCCGCCATGGGCGCGGGGTTCTTCGCCAACAAGACGCCGACGCCGTTGAAGAACTGCCTGCGCAGCCTGGCCAACCACAGCGTCTTCGGCCTGGGGTTGTTCCTCGCCGCCGTCCTCGTGGACGGGATCGTCCGCTGATTTCCAAGCCCGCCATCCATCACATGGAAATGCTCGCCATGAAAAAACTCGCCGTCATCTATCACAGCGCCGTTGGTCATACCGAACACATTGCCCGGCAGATCTGCAAAGGCGCCCAGGGCACGGCCAATACCGAAGTCCTCCTGCTCAAGGCCGAAGACCTTGCTGGCGATCCTGGCCAATTGCTGGCGTTCGATGGCTTCATCCTTGGCTCGCCGACCTATTTCGGCGGTGTTTCCGGGGTCTTCAAGACCTTCATGGACGCGACCGGTCCGCTCTGGCGTACCCAGCAGTTGAAGGGGCGGCTGGCGGCGGGCTTCACCGTATCGTCACTGGCGGCGGGCGACAAGCAGTCGACGCTGATGGCGTTGTTCGTGTTCTGCATGCAGCACGGCATGCTCTGGGTGGGTAATCCCATCCTGCCGGAGCAGCATGCCGGCGTGCCCGTTGAGGAAGCCGCCAACCGTCTGGGCTCCTGGTCGGGGTTGATGGCCCAGTCCAGCCACTCAGCACCAGCCGATCAGTTCGCGCCGGGAGATATGAAGACCGCGCGGATGTTCGGGCGGAATTTCTCCGAGACCCTGCACCGGCTTGCCGGCGCCTGAGACGGAGGTGCCCACATGATTCCCCGCCGCTTCGCCCCGTTGCTGTTCGGCCTGATCCTCTCCGGGCTCATGTCCCTGCTCGTATCCGGCATCTCCACCTGGCGCGCCGCCGGCCCGGTGGTGGATTTTGCCAGCCTCTGGCTAGGTGCCTGGCTCATGGCCTGGCTGGTGGCCTTTCCGGTGGTGCTGCTGGTATCGCCGGTGGCGCGGCGGCTGGTGGAGGGGCTGGTGGGGAAGGAATGAGTCGTAGGATGGGTGGAGCTTGCGATACCCATCAGCTCTTCCCGCATGGGTATCGCTCCGCTCCACCCATCCTACGTTTGCCCACCAAGCTAGGCGTGGCTAGACCCCGTTGGTGGATGAAAAGAGCGTCATCCACCCTACACGCCGTGACGGAGCAGTCGTCGTCAGTTCAACCGATACATCGCCAGCTCATCCTTCGTCAGCACGCGCATGTGCGTCGGCTCGATGCTGTTCATGGTGTCCAGCAGGCTGAGGGGGACGTTCATGTCCTTGAGGTAGGCGGTCGGGCTGTAGCCGATGCCGGTGGAGGCGGCGAGGGCGGAGTCGCCGTGGGGGAAGTAGGGGCGGTGCAGGCCCACGTAGCCGCGAACGGTCTTGGTGCGGCCGGCAGCCAGGAGGTAGACGCAGCTGCCCTGGCACACGCCATTGGTGGGGACCATCACGTCGAAACCGGTTTCCCGCAGCAGCCGACCCATGCGGATGGCTTCGGTGACGCTGCCACCGATGTTGTCCAGCAGCGCGAGCTTGCGGTCGAACTTGCCGGGGTTGGCGCGCAGGCCCTTCATCAGCGCTTCGTAGTCGCCGGGGGCGATGTCCTCGGAGACCTGCACGGCGAGTATCCGACCCGCCTTGGTGTTCTGGACGGGCTGGACTTCCACCTTGGCAAAGGTGGCGGCCGAGCAGAGGGTGGCAAGGCAGAAGACGACGGCCCGGATTGCAGTACGGCTCATGGAACAGGCTCTTTCTGGAGAACGGTTGGCGACGGTCGGAGAAGATACCGAAAAAAGATGCCAAGTCTCCATATGACCTGAAAAGGGGCTTTCGTCGGACGGCCAATCAGCGGGGATGAGGGGAAATTGCGGTAACACTTGAGAGATATTATCATTCGCGACTTTCGATTTCCGGCTTCTCCCAATTCCCTAGATGCGCAAGCGCGAACACGGATTCTTCGAGCATTATGAAGAGCTCATCGGCACCTGGACGCGCCGGCTGAGAAGCCGCCATCGCGCCGAAGATTTTGCCCACGACGCATTCGTCCGGGTGCTGGAGGCTGACCAGGAGAACGTCCAGCAGCCCCGCGCCTATCTCCACCAGACGACCCGCAATATCGCCGTCGACCATTTCCGTCGCGAAGAGCGCCGCGCCTTGCTGGAGATGGACATCGCAGGCTCGGGCGATGAGTCGAAGGATGATCCCGAGTCCTTTATGCACGCAGTTCAATTGGCGGATTCCATCGAGAAGGCCCTGGCCGAATTGCCAGTGAACTGCCGCCAGGTGTTCGTCTGGCAGAAGCTGGAAGGGCTGAGCCAGGCCGAGATCGCCGAGCGCCTGGGGTTATCCAAGAACATGGTCGAGCGGTATATGATCCGCACCATTCGTCACCTGCGTGAGCGCCTGGATGTGAGCTCCACATGAACAGGAACCACCCAGAAGGGCATCAAGACCCGAGCCATGGACACCCACCGCAGCCTGATTCCCGCCACCTGGATGGCAGCCTGATGAAGCAAGCCGATTACGCCGACTGCAAGGTGCGCGACGAAGCCGCCCAGTGGTTCAGTCGCAACCGCGACCCCGAGCAGGGCAGCGACGAGCGCCGCGAATTCGAAGCCTGGCTGGCGGCAGCTGCGTCGCATCGATCCGAGTACCGCTTGCTGGAAGTGATGTGGAGTGCCGTCGACCTGATTCCCGAGCAACGCTTGCGGGAGCTGTGCACGGCAGAAGTCCTGCCTTTGCCGGTGCGTTCGCGCCGACGCTTCCTGCAGGGTGCGTTGGCGGCCGCGGCCAGCGTCGCACTGGTGATGGGCGCGACCTACCTGCTCGATCCGCTCTCATTGCGTGGCGAGAGTTTTACGACCGCACTGGGCGAACGTCGCCAGGTCATGCTGGCCGATGGCTCGACCCTCGATCTCAACGGTCGCACCCGCGTCACCGTTGTCTACAGTGCTGACCGTCGACTGGTGCGCCTGGAGGCCGGTGAAGCGATGTTCAGCGTGACGCCGGACAAGGCACGCCCCTTCGTGGTCGAAGCCGGACCAGGCCGCGTCACCGTCACCGGTACGCGTTTCAATGTGCGACGGGATGTCGAGGACGTGCGCGTGGCGGTGGAGTCGGGCCGCGTCCTGGTAGCCGGCGAGCGGGGTGAGGCGAGCCGGCCGCTGCTGGCCGGCGACGGGGTGCGGGTGGCGGCCGATGGCGGGGTCGGTCCGGTGCAACGCATCGATATCGCGAGCATTACCGCCTGGCGACAGGGCAAGCTGATCTTCAATGACGTGCCCCTCGTGGAAGTGGCGCAGGAAGTGTCCCGCTACCGGGAACAACCCCTGCGTGTTGCGGAGGAAGTGGCCAACCTGCGCTTCTCCAGCGTGTTCCGCGCCGATGACACCAACGCCTTGCTGACGGCCCTTCCGCGCATCCTTCCGGTCAAGGTCAGGACCCTGCCTGACGGGTCAAGCGAAATAATTCCGTTTTAGATTCAGGTTTTTTTTCTGTCGTTCGTCTTCTCGTCCGACTCTTTGCGCCCAGTGCAGTGCAGGGCGCTTTCTTTCAGGACCGGACGAACGTGATCAACGAAGTAACGCAACAAGCTGTGTCGCCAGATTCCTCCCGCAAGACTCCTCGTACCCACCGCTGGCTGCCCCTGAGCCTGGCCATCGCCCTGGCTGTCGGCAGCGTCGGTGTCGAAGCCGCCGAGCGCACTGAAGTCCACATTCCGGCGCAGTCCCTGGCCGGCGCCCTCGGCCAGCTGGGCAAGCAGACCTCGCTGCAGCTGTTCTTCAGCCCTGACCTGGTGGCGGGCAAACAGGCTCCCGCGGTCGATGGCAACCTGCTGCCGGAAGAAGTGCTCGCGACCTTGTTGCAGGGCAGCGGCCTGACCTTCGACCTCTCGGACGGCACCGCCATCCTACGTCGCGTATCCAGCGAAGAGCAGGGCGCGTCGGCCATGGAGCTGCCGGCCTCCAACATCACCGTGGTCGGTGACTGGCTGGGCACTGCCGAAGACGCGGTGGTGCAGAACCACCCCGGCGCCCGTACCGTGGTTCGCCGCGAAGCGATGATCGAGAAGGGTGCGATGAACGTGCGTGACGCGCTGCGCTCGGTGCCCGGCGTCCAGGTCCAGGAGTCCAACGGTACCGGCGGCAGCGACATCGCCCTCAACTTCGGCGTGCGTGGTCTCACTTCGCGTCTTTCGCCCCGTTCCACCGTCCTGATCGACGGCGTGCCTGCCGCCTTCGCCCCGTACGGCCAGCCGCAGCTGTCCATGGCACCGATCTCCATCGGCAACCTCGACAGCATCGACGTGGTCCGTGGTGCCGGTTCCGTGCGTTATGGCCCACAGAACGTCGGTGGCGTGATCAACTTCGTCACCCGCGCCATCCCGGAGAAGTTCTCCGGTGAAGTCGGCACCTCCATGGAAGACACTGCCCATGGTGGCTGGAAGTACCTCAACAATGCCTTTCTCGGCGGCACCGCTGACAACGGCATCGGCGCCGCGCTGCTCTATTCGGGCGTGAATGGCGACGGCTACCGCGACGGCAACAACGACAACGATATTGACGACGTCTTGCTCAAGACCCACTGGGCGCCCACCGAGCAGGACGACCTGTCGCTGAACTTCCACTACTACGACGCCACCGCCGACATGCCGGGCGGCCTCACCCAGGCGCAGTACGACGACAACCCGTTCCAGTCCGATCGCGACTGGGACAACTTCAGCGGCCGCCGCAAGGACGTCTCGCTGAAATACCTGCGCCAGGTGGACGACGTCACCCAGGTGGAAGTGCTGACCTATTACAGCGACAGCTTCCGGGGTAGCCACATCGCCAGCCGCGACCAGAAGTTCCTCAATTCCTATCCGCGCAGCTACTACACCTACGGAATCGAGCCGCGCGTTTCGCGCATCTTCTTCGCCGGTGAGAGCACCCACGAGGTGGGCGTTGGCTATCGCTACCTGAAAGAGGCCATGCACGAAGAAAGCAGCCGTGTGGCCCTGGTGAAGAACGTCCCGACGCCGACTCCCGGCCCATCGGCTGACGGCCATGTGTTCCAGGACCGTACCGGCGGCACCGAGGCCAATGCCTTCTACATCGACGACAAGATCGACGTGGGCCAATGGACCGTCACCCCGGGTGTGCGCTTCGAGAGCATCAACACCGACTGGCACGAGCGCCCGGTGATCGGCACCAACGGCAAGCCGGTGCAGGAGAAGAACCGCAGCAAGGACTACAACGAGCCGCTGCCGGCCCTCGCCGTGATGTACCACCTCTCGGATTCCTGGAAGCTGTTCGCCAACTACGAGACCTCGTTCGGCAGCCTGCAGTACTTCCAGCTCGGCCAGGGCGGGGAGGGCGACAACGCGGCCAATGGCCTGGAGCCGGAGAAAGCCAAGACCTACGAACTGGGCACGCGCTACAACAGCCAGACCTGGGGCGGCGAAGCGACGCTGTTCTACATCGACTTCGACCACGAGCTGCAATTCATCAGCAACGATGTGGGCTGGACCAACCTGGGCGCGACCAAGCACCAGGGCCTGGAACTGTCCGGCTACTACAACCTGGACGAACTGCTCTCGGGCCTGAGCCTGACCGGCACCTACACCTTCACCCGCGCCACCTATGAAGGCGACATCCCGGGCTTCAAGACCCGCGACCTGCCGTTCTACTCGCGTCATGTGGCCAACGTCGGCCTGCGCTACCAGGTGGACCGCTGGACCTACAACTTCGACGGCTACGCCCAGTCGGGCCAGCGCGCGCCGGGTACCGGTATCGATGCCAACGGCAACTTCACCGGCGACTACATCACCGAACCGACCGCTGACGGCCAGTTCGGCGACATTCCCGGCTACGTGACCTGGAGCGCCCGTGGTGCCTATGACTTCGGCGAGCAGCTGTCCAACCTGAAGGTGGGCGTGGGTGTGAAGAACATCTTCGACAAGCAGTACTTCACCCGTTCCAGCGACAACAACGCGGGCATCTACGTCGGCCAGCCGCGCACCTGGTATATCCAGGCCAGCGTAGGGTTCTGAGGTAGGAGGGCTCTGCCGTTCTGTAGGAGCGAGCTTGCTCGCGAAGGGCCGTGCTCGGATTGTTCGCGAGCAAGCTCGCTCCTACCCTCAGTAGCCCCGATTTAGTATCGAGAGGTACTCGGGCGAACCTGCGGTCCGCTCAGCGAATGAATTCGCCCCCACAGATGTTGTTCCCTCAATCCCAATCGTCCGGCTTCTTGTCCTTGCTCGGCGCCTTGTCGCTGATGCGCTTCACGTCCGCCGCAGGCACCTGTTCCGGTGGCTGGCTCGGGCCTTGGGGCTTGGGCGCGGGTGTGCGCACGTTGGGGTCGCTGTTCATGGGAACCTCCGATTTCTCTGTCTCCTAAGCGCAGCACAAGGCGGTGCGTCGCGCTGGCCGCCTGTCGCCCGGCGGGTTTCATCGGCTGGGACCAGCCTTTGCCAAGTCAGGGCCTAGACTGGAAGCCATCGCCACAAGGAGACAGGGCCATGAGCAGCAACGTCGACCTGAACCAGCGGCCACCCTATGACCCGGTGATCGAGACCATTGCGGATTACGCGCTGGCTTACCGGGTGGAGTCTGCGGAGGCGCTGGGCACGGCCCGTAATTGCCTGATGGACAGCCTCGGTTGCGCCTTGATGGCATTACGCTTTCCCGAATGCACCAAGCTCCTCGGCCCCCTGGTGGAAGGCACCCAGGTGCCGCAGGGCGCGCGGGTGCCGGGCACGTCCTACCGGATGGACCCGGTCAAGGCGGCCTGGGACCTTGGCGCGATGATCCGCTGGCTGGACTTCAACGACACCTGGCTGGCGGCCGAGTGGGCGCACCCCTCCGATAACCTGGGCGGCATCCTCGCGGTGGCCGACCACCTGTCACAGCGGCGCGTGGCCAGGGGGGAGCCGCCGCTGACCATGCGCCTGGTGCTGGAAGCCATGGTCAAGGCTCACGAGATACAGGGCGTGATGGCCCTGGAAAATTCCTTCAACCGCGTCGGGCTGGACCATGTGGTGCTGGTCAAGCTCGCATCCACTGCGGTCTGCGCCTGGCTGATGGGCGCGAGTCGCGAACAGATGCTCTCGGCCATCTCCCACGCCCTGGTGGATGGCCAGGCCCTGCGCACCTACCGCCACGCGCCCAATGCCGGCTCGCGCAAGTCCTGGGCGGCGGGCGATGCCACCAGTCGGGGCGTGCGCCTGGCGGATATCGCCATGCGCGGGGAGATGGGCGTTCCCGGCGTGCTCAGCGCACCGCAATGGGGCTTCTACGACGTGTCCTATAGCCACACCAACAAGGACCTGGCGACCAAGCCGCTGGAAAAGCACCACTTCAGCCTGCCCCAGCCCTTCGGCAGCTACGTGATGGAGAACATCCTGTTCAAGGTCAGCTATCCCGCCGAATTCCACGGCCAGACGGCCTGCGAAGCGGCGGTGCGGTTGCACCCCCTGGTGCGCAACCGCATCACGGAGATCGATCGCATCCTCATCACCACCCAGGAGTCGGCCATTCGCATCATTTCCAAGGAGGGCGCCCTGGCCAACGCCGCCGACCGCGACCATTGCCTGCAGTACATGACAGCGGTGGCCCTGGCTTATGGCGACCTGGCCGCCGAGCATTACGAAGACGACTTCCATCAATCCCATCCGATCATCGACCGCCTGCGCGAATGCATGGAAGTGGTCGAAGACCCCCGCTACAGCCGTGAGTACCTGGAAGCGGACAAGCGCTCCATCGCCAATGCCGTGCAGGTGTTCTACAAGGACGGCCGGCACACCGAGAAGGTGGAAGTGGAATACCCAATGGGTCACCGTCGCCGGCGCAGCGAGGGAATGCCGTTGCTGGAGGAGAAATTCAAGACCAGCCTGGCGACCCGCTTCGCGCCCCATCGGTGCGCGGAGATCCTGGCGCTGTGCAAGGACCAGGCTGCCCTGGAGGCAATGCCCGTGGATCGGTTCGTGGAGTTCTTCGTGGGCTAGCTGACAGGTGGAGAGAGCCCCGGACCGGGGCTCCTCAACGTCGCATCAATCGTCGTAACGGTCGTGGTCGCGGCTACGGCAGACCTTCTCTTTGTCGAAGACTTCCCGGGACGCCTCGATGCGCACCCGGCAGGGGCCATCACGGTAGTCGCGGTGCCATTCGCCACGGCGCCAGCTCTTGCCGCGTCCGTCCGGGCAGCGGATGACCTTCCGGTAATAGCCGCGGTCGGTGATTTCCTTCACCCGGCAAGGGCCATCGCGGTAGTGCTCGACCCTGCCGTCATCATCGTCCCGTCTGTGGTCGGCCTGGGCACTCTGCATGGTGCCGGCAAGGGTTGCGACCAGAACAAACACACCCACTAGCGGGCCTGTTTTCATTGCTTTACCTCGATTCCGATACGACTGGAGTGGGCCAGCGTCCACGCGCTCGTCGCGAGGCTCGACCTGGCGACGAATATGACCACGCGGCGGCATTTTTGCTCCATGGTGCAACGCGTCCGAACGAGGCACGGGGGAGGGTGGTCATACCTATACTCATAGGACCTGGGCCGACTGGCCCACGGGACGGGCGAACTCTCATGAGCGCTGCGCAAGTTTCCCCCCGAATTCGGGCGAAACAGGTGCCCGGCAGGCTCTTCGGAACCCCGGGTACGCTGCTTTCAATGCTGATCGTCATCCTCGCGCTGACGCTCGGCGGGTGCGCGTCGAAACCGGAAGAACCGCCTCCGGTCGTCGTCTCCCAGGCCACCTGGCGCCAGGTGGACCGCGACATCGCCGCCGCTTCCCTTGCGGCCACCAGCCAGGCCCGCCGTTACGCCCAGGATTCCATGGATCGCTGGATGGACCTGATCTACCAACGCACCGATAGCGAATTCCTCCCCTGGTTCTCCAGCTTCTGGACCCGCAAGTGGCTGAGCATCAAGGTCGGCTGGTATCGCCTGAGTTCTGACGGCGAACGGGAACAGACGGTGAATCGGCTGGCCGCCTACCTGCAGGAGGAATACGACGAGCAGGTGCTGCAGCCGGTTGCCCGCGAGATTGATCCGGACGACATCATGGAACAGACCACGCAAACCTATATTCAGCAGCTGGATGAGCGCCTGCAAGTGATTCCACAGCGCTTTGGCGTACCCGGCGACCAGTTCGCCCAGCATCTGCAGAAGATCCCGGCGATCGAGTTGGCACCGCCCGGCCAGCGTGCGTCGCTCTACCAGGTGCTCAAGGCCGACCCGCTGGAGAAACTGCCAGCCTATGCCTCGCTCATGGGCCAGATTCGCAATGCGCCCAACGGCGCAGGGGCCTGGACCACCGATGACGGCCTGTCGCGTATCACCCGCGACACCAGCGAGCAACTGGAATCGGAACTGGCGACCAGCGGTGCCGCCAGTGTCGCCACCAGTTTCATGGGACGCGTCGCGGGCCCGATACTGTCCCTCGGCTTCACCGGGGTCAGCGCCATGCTCCATGAAGAGGGGCGGGCCGATCGTGAAGCCACCTTGCGCAAGAGCCTCAACCAGGCCTTCGACGAAGAATGGCTGGAGCTGATGCGCAACCCCGACGTGGGGGTGATGGCCGGGGTGATCCACCTGTCCGGGCAAGTAGAAGGCAGCCTGACGCAGACCAAGACCCAGCCCATCCAGTTCCAGCCACTGCCCAAGGTGATACCTGCGCAATAGCCTGCCCATTCGCCGGCTCCCGGCCGGCACTGCTCCCCGCGTTCCACCTGTCGAACATCGAACACCCCACTGCATTTCTCGGCGCGGCGCAGGCTTTGCCGCTGCGCCGGCTGCGCCGGCTGCGCCTGTCATGAAATGCGAAGCTGCTGACGCCCTATGAGAAGCAGCCGGAGGGGGGGATGCCTAGAGTCCAATCCATGGGTCCGTGACCCGACTACAAGAATTCAGATTGGAGATAAGGCATGGCCAAAGCGGTTCGGTTTTATGAAGCTGGGGGACCGGAAGTACTTCGTTATGAAGAGGTCGAGGTAGCTGATCCTGGTCCGGGCGAAGTTCGCATCCGTCACGTCGCCGTGGGCCTGAACTACGCCGACACCTACTTCCGTAACGGTACCTATCCCATCCCGCTGCCCAACGGCATTGGCGTCGAAGCCGCCGGTGTGGTGGTGGCGGTCGGTGCGGGCGTGACCAACGTTGCCCTCGGCGACCGTGTCACCTACACCGGCTTCCTCAACACCCTCGGCGCCTACAGCACCGAGCGTCTGGTGTCCGCAGCGCCGCTGATCAAGCTGCCCGAAACCATCGCCTTCGAAACCGCTGCGGCCATGACCATGCGCGGCCTGACTTCCGCCTACCTGATGCGTCGTATCTACGACTTCAAGGAAGGCGACAGCATCCTCCTGCATGCCGCTGCCGGCGGTGTGGGTCTGATCGTCTCGCAGTGGGCGAAGCTGCTCGGCCTGACCGTGATCGGCACCGTGTCCACCGAGGCCAAGGCTGAAGTAGCGCGCTTTCACGGCTGTGACCACGTCATCAACTACAGCGAAGAAGACATCGCCCAGCGCGTGCGTGAGCTGACCGGCGGGCGCGGTGTCGATGTCGTGTTCGACAGCGTGGGCAAGAACACTTTCAACGCCTCCCTGGATTCGCTCCGCCGCCGTGGCCTGCTGGTGTGCGTCGGAACCGCTTCGGGTCCGGTGCCGGCCTTCGATCCGGTCCTGCTGGCCATGAAGGGTTCGCTGTTCATCACCCGCCCGGCCCTGGCTGACTACATCGCTGACCCGGCAGAGAAGGCCGAGTTGGTCGGTGAGCTGTTCGACCATGTTGGTAGCGGTCGCATCAAGATTGATATCAACCAGCACTACGCGCTGGAAGATGCGGTCCAGGCCCATCGTGACCTTGAATCGCGCAAGACCACCGGTTCGTCCATTTTCGTCATCTGAGGTCGCTGGCCATGAAAGTCGAGCAACTCACGTGCGCCATCGGCGCCGAAATCAGCGGTGTGAACCTGGGCGACGCTTCTCGTGATGACGGTCTGTTCGCCGAGATCAAGGCGCAGCTGCTCAAGCACAAGGTGCTGTTCCTGCGCGACCAGGACATCAGCCGTGCTGAGCATGTGGCCTTTGCCCGCCGCTTCGGCGAGCTGGAAGACCACCCCGTGGCCGGCAGCGACCCGGAGCATCCGGGCCTGGTGCGCATCTACAAGGACCCGGACCAGCCCAACGACCGCTATGAAAACGCCTGGCACACCGACGCCACCTGGCGCGATGCCCCGCCCATGGGTTGCGTGCTGCGCTGCGTGGAGTGCCCGCCGGTGGGCGGCGACACCATGTGGGCGAACATGGCGCTGGCCTACGAGAAACTGCCGGAAGACGTTAAGCAGCGCATCGAGGGCCTGCGCGCCCGCCACAGCATCGAAGCGAGCTTCGGCGCGGCCATGCCCGTCGAGAAGCGCCTGGCGCTGAAGGCCATGTACCCGGACGCCGAGCATCCGGTGGTGCGTATCCACCCGGAAACCGGCGAGAAGGTGCTGTTCGTCAACGCCTTCGCCACCCACTTCACCAACTTCCACACCCCCGAGTACGTGCGCTACGGCCAGGACTACAGCATGGGCGGCAGCGACCTGCTGCGCTATCTGGTCAGCCAGGCCTACATCCCGGAGTACCAGGTGCGCTGGCGCTGGAAGAAGAACAGCGTGGCGATCTGGGACAACCGCTCCACCCAGCATTACGCCGTGATGGATTACCCGCCCTGCGTTCGCAAGATGGAACGCGCCGGAATCATCGGCGACAAGACTTTCTGACCATCGATCCACCCGGCCGGGACAATTCGGCCGGGCCCCCTGAACAAGAACTTACCGAGGACATCCAGCATGCAATTCTTCGACGATTCCCTGCACCCGGAAAACATGGAAAAAGTGGTCATCACCGTGGCGCCCTACGGCCCCGAGTGGATGCCGGCAGACTTCCCGGAAGACATCCCGGTGACCATGGACGAACAGGTCCAGAAAGCCGTTGATTGCTATGAGGCGGGTGCCACCGTGCTGCACCTGCACGTGCGTGAACTCGACGGCACCGGCTCCAAGCGCCTGTCCAAGTTCAACGAACTGATCGCCGGTGTGCGCGAAGCCGTACCGGACATGATCATCCAGGTGGGCGGTTCCATTTCCTTCGCTCCCGAGGGCGAAGGCGAAGCAGCCAAGTGGCTGTCCGACGATACCCGCCACATGCTGGCCGAGCTGACTCCGAAGCCGGACCAGGTCACTGTGGCCATCAACACCACCCAGATGAACATCATGGAACTCCTCTATCCGGAGTACCTGAAGGGCACCTCCCTGGAAAACCCGGTCTACCAGGCCGCCTACAGTGAGATGACCGTGCCGGCCGGCCCGGCCTGGGTCGAGGAACACCTCAAGCGCCTCATGGCCAACGGCATCCAGCCGCACTTCCAGCTCACCGGCATGCATGCCCTGGAAACCCTGGAGCGCCTGGTGCGCAAGGGCGTCTACAAGGGCCCGCTGAACCTGACCTGGATCGGCATCGGCGGCGGTTTCGACGGCCCCAACCCGTTCAACTTCTTCAACTTCATCCACCGCGCTCCGAATGGCGGCACGCTCACCGCCGAGTCGCTGCTGAAGAACGTTCTGCCGTTCAACACCATGGCCCTGGCCATGGGCCTACACCCGCGCGTTGGCATCGAAGACACCATCATCGACCAGCACGGCAAGCGCTTCACTTCCGTGCAGCAGATCCAGCAGACCGTGCGCATCGCCCACGAGCTGGGCCGCGAAATCGCCAGCGGCAAGGAAGCACGCGAGATCTACAAGATCGGCGTGGAGTACAAGGACGTGGAGGAAACCCTGCGCATGAACGGCATGGCGCCTAACCGCCAGCCGGGTCAGAAGCACGTCCCGTTGCGCACCTGACCTGCGTAGCCAGGAGTCGGCCTACAAGGCCGGCTCCGGCGGGGTGCCAACCGACGCCCCGCCAGCTAGCGTGACAACAACAATTACACGCAAAGATTCAAGGTAACCCCGATGGCCTTTCATACCGCCACCACCGCCGATTTCGACGAATCGGCCGTCAATATCCCGCGCACCTACGCCTGGGTCGTCTTCGCCCTGACGTTCGGCCTGCTGATTTCAGACTACATGTCGCGGCAGGTACTCAACGCGGTATTCCCGCTGCTCAAATCCGAATGGACGCTTACCGATTCCCAGCTCGGCCTGCTCAGCGGCATCGTCGCGCTGATGGTGGGGCTGTTGACGTTCCCGCTGTCGCTGCTGGCTGACCGCTGGGGCCGGGTGAAGAGCCTGGTGCTGATGGCCACGCTCTGGAGCCTGGCGACCCTGGGTTGCGGCCTGGCGAAGAACTACGAACACATGTTCATCGCCCGCTTCCTGGTGGGCGTGGGCGAGGCAGCCTATGGCAGCGTCGGCATCGCGGTGGTGCTGTCCGTGTTCCCCCGGCAGATGCGCGCCACCATTACCGGCGCCTTCATGGCCGGCGGCATGTTCGGTTCAGTGCTGGGTATGGCCCTGGGCGGCGTCCTGGCGCAACACCTGGGCTGGCGCTGGTCCTTCGCGGGCATGGCGATGTTCGGCCTGGTTCTGGCGATGGTCTACCCGCTGGTGGTCAAGCAATCGCGCATCGCCAAGCCGCGCGTGGTGCCCAGCGCCAACGACGAGTTCCCGTGCCGACGCCCGCTGAAAACCCTGTTTGCCAGCCGTTCGGTCATCTGCGCCTACGTCGGCAGCGGCCTGCAGCTGTTCGTCGGCGCGGCGGTAATGGTGTGGTTCCCCAGTTACCTGAATCGCTACTACCACATGGGCACCGACCAGGCCGGCGCGGTCTCGGCCATCATCGTGCTCACCGGCGGTGCCGGCATGATCCTCTGCGGCATCCTCAGTGACCGCCTGTGCCGCAATGCACCGGACCGCAAGATCGCCCTGGCCATCGCCTATTGCCTGATCAGCTGCGTGCTGCTGTCGCTGGCCTTCCAGATGACAACGGGTGTGCCGCAGCTGGTGGTCATCGCCCTGGCGATGCTGGTTGCCACCGGCACCTCCGGTCCGGCCGGCGCCATGGTCGCCAACCTGACCCACTACTCGATCCACGGCACGGCCTTCGCCACTCTGACACTGGCGAACAACCTGCTGGGCCTGGCGCCCGGACCCTATGTCACAGGCGTGCTGGCCGATCTCTTCGGCCTGGATCGTGCTTTCCAGTTGATTCCGTTGATCAGCGTCGCTGCGGCCCTGGTGTTCTGGTACGGCAAGCGCCACTACCAGAAGGACATCCAGAAGCTCACGCCGCTGATGGCAAGTGAGGAACGTTAATGAAACCGCTGTTGGTCGAAATGACTTTCGACTTCATCTGTCCCTGGTGCCTGATCGGCAAACGCAACCTGGAGAAGGCGCTGGGCAACCTGGCCAAGCTGCGGCCGGATGTCTCCGTCGAACTCCGCTGGAAGGGCGTGCAGCTGCTGCCCGACCTGCCGGCGCAAGGTGTGCCCTTCATGGAGTTCTACCTGCAACGCCTCGGCAGCGAGGCGATGGTGCGGGCGCGCCAGGAGCAGGTGAGTGAAGCCGCCTATCACGCCGACGTGGATGTGGACCTGCGACGCATCGTGACCATGCCCAACACCGCCAACGCGCACCGCCTGCTGGCGTTGGCCACGGAGCAGGGCAGCGCGCGTCAGGTCGACGCCCTGCTCGAACGGCTGTTCGCCAGCTACTTCCAGCGTGGCGAGGACCTGGGCAGCAGCGAGCTGTTGCTGCGGGTGGCCAGGCAGTGCGGCTTCGATCCGCGAAACCTGGAGGAGGCGCTGTTCGACGATGGCCGTCCCTATGTGGGACGCGATGCGGTTCCCGCGAACCAGGCCGTTCCCTCGTTCGTGATCGACAACCGGCCGTCCCTGGCCGGTGCCCAGCCGTCGTGGCTGATGCTGGCCCAGTTGCAGCACGCGCTGGAGCGGCGCGAAGCGACGGAGGCATGCCTGCCATGACCGCGCGGGTAGAGGTGCCAGCGGACAAGCTGCCGCCGGAAGGCGGCCGCAGCCTGTTTCGTCATGACGGCAAGTCGCTGGTGCTGTTCAACCAGGGCGGTGAGATCTACGCCATCGACGAAGGCTGCCCGCACAACGGCGCCTCCTTGTTCGGCGGCAAGCTGGAGGGACGTTTGCTGCGTTGCCCGGCCCACGGCCTGCGCTTTGACCTGGCCAGCGGATGTGTCCCTGGCGTGAGCGGCTTCGGTGTCGCCACCTATGCGGTGGAGCTGCTGCAGGGCCGTTGTTTCATCGATCTATCGCGGCCGCGTCCGCAGGAATCAATCGTATGTCTGCAACAGCAATAACCTCGCTGGGATCGCGCACCCGGGTACTCATGCCCGGCGTGATCGTCAGCGCCGTGGTCGCCGCGGCGGCCACCTTCCTTTCCGAGCACTACGGTGCTCCGGTGATGCTTTTCGCCCTGTTGCTGGGCCTCGCAGTGAACTTCCTGGCGACCGACGGCGCATGCAAGCCCGGCATCGAGTTCACGGCCCGCGAAGTACTGCGGGTCGGCGTGGCGCTGTTGGGCATTCGCATCACCCTGGAACAGATCGCGTCGCTCGGCTGGCAGCCAGTCGCCATGGTGGTGGCACTGGTGGTGGTTACCATCCTCGTGTCAGTCGCAGTGGCGCGTCTGCTTGGCTTCAACAGCCTGTTCGGCCTGCTCACCGGTGGCGCCACCGCCATCTGCGGTGCGTCGGCGGCGCTGGCCCTGGCGGCGGCGCTGCCGAGCCATCCGCAGAAGGAACGCGCGACGCTGTTCACCGTGATCGGCGTGTCGGCACTGTCCACCCTGGCGATGATCCTCTACCCGATGATCGCCGAGGCCCTTGGGCTCTCGCCGTTGCATGCCGGGTTCTTTATCGGCGGCACTATCCACGACGTGGCCCAGGTGGTGGGCGCTGGCTACAGCATGGGGCACGAGACCGGCGACAGCGCCACGGTGGTCAAGCTGATGCGTGTGGCGATGCTGCTGCCGGTGATCGTCTGCGCCGCAATGATCACGCGCATGCGCGGCGCCGAACCAGGCACCAAGCGTCCGCCGCTGCTGCCCTGGTTCGCGGTGGGCTTCGTGATCCTCGCTGCCATCAACAGCACCGGCTTCATCCCGCCCGTGGTGCAGAACGCCGGTAACGAACTGTCGCGCTGGTGCCTGGTGATCGCCATCAGTGCCCTGGGCATGAAAACCCAACTCAAGGACCTCGCCTCCGTGGGTATCAAGCCGATCCTGTTGATGGTGGGGGAGACCGCCTTCCTCGCCGCCCTGGTGCTGGCAATGCTGCACTGGGGGTTCTAACGACTACTCCTGCTCCCGTAAGGGGGTCATCGACGCCTGCCAAAGCGGGCATTTGCCGCGCCGGAGCCTATAGGGAAGGGCTTCGTAGCGCGGTTTTTTTTTGGCGTGACGGGGTGAATGCAGGGAGGCATTTACCCCTTTTTTTATTTGGACGGTTGGTACAGGTGGCGTAGGAGCGAGCATCTGCTCGCGATGCCCGGCACGGACTTCCGGGAAGCGTTGGGCTTCGCTGCGCTCTGACCAACCTACAAAGGCGATCGGCAGCGCGATGGGGGTGTAGGAGCGAGCTCTGCTCGCGAAGCCCAGCACGGACTTCCGGGAAGCGTTGGGCTTCGCTGCGCTCTGCCCAACCTACAAAAGCGATCGGCAGCGCGATGGGGGTGTAGGAGCGAGCTCTGCTCGCGAAGCCCAGCACGGACTTCCGGGAAGCGTTGGGCTTCGCTGCGCTCTGACCAACCTACAAAAGCGATCGGCAGCACGATGGGAGTGTAGGAGCGAGCTCTGCTCGCGAAGCCCAGCACGGACTTTCGGGAAACGTTGGGCTTCGCTGCGCGCTGACCAACCTACAAAAGCGATCGGCAGCACGATGGGGGTGTAGGAACGGGCTCTGCTCGCGAAGCCCAGCACGGACTTCCGGGAAGCGTTGGGCTTCGCTGCGCTCTGACCAACCTACAAGGGCGATCGGCAGCACGATGGGAGTGTAGGAGCGAGCTCTGCTCGCGAAGCCCAGCACGGACTTTCGGGAAACGTTGGGCTTCGCTGCGCTCTGACCAACCTACAAAAGCGATCGGCAGCACGATGGGGGTGTAGGAGCGAGCTCTGCTCGCGATGCCCAGAACTGGCTTTCGGGAAGCGTTGGGCTTCGCTGCGCTCTGACCAACCTACAAAAGCGATCGGCAGCGCGATGGGCGATGTAGGAGCGAGCTCTGCTCGCGAAACCCTGCACGGACTTTCGGGAAGCGTTGGGCTTCGCTGCGCTCTGACCAACCTACAAAAGCGATCGGCAGCACGATGGGGGTGTAGGAGCGAGCTCTGCTCGCGAAGCTCTGTCGTAGGTTGGCGCTGAGGAACGAAGCCCAACAGCGGCGCCGATGGGTTTCGTTCCACAAAGGCGGACTACTCCTCCGCCTTCACCTGATGCTCACGCCGCCACGCTGCCGGTGCCATGCCGAACTGGGTGGTGAACCAGCGGGTGAAGGAACTGGGCACCGAATAGCCGAGCAGGTCGGCGATGCGGGAGAGGGAATAGCGCGGATTCTCCATGTAGCGCAGCACCAGGTCGCGGCGCACCTCGCTGATCAGGTCGGAGAAGGTCACTTCGCTTTCTTCCAGGCGCCGCTGAAGCGTGCGCACGTTCATCCCCAGCGATTGGGCGATCTGCTCGATGGTGGCGCGGCCCATGGGCAGCAACAGGTAGATGGCCTTGCGCACGTCGTTCAGTGTCGATTGCTGGGCGGCGCCGGGCAGGGTCTCCACCAGGCGCAGCGCGTGGCGGGCCATGGCCGGGTCAGCCAGGGGGTTGGCCTTGTCCAGGTCGGCGGCCTGGCAAACGATGCCGTTGAACTCGCTGCCGAACTCCAGCTTGCAGCCGAACACCCGCCGATGCAGTTGCAGGTCCGGCGGCGCGTCGTGGCTGAAGTTCACTGCCATTGGCCGCCAACCCGAGCCGAGCAGGGCGCTGCACATGCGGAACAGCACCCCGATGGCCAGCTCCATGCCCTGGCGGATGGGGACCGGCGGGTCGGTGATGATCTCTTCCCGCAGTACGACTGTCTTGCCCACTTCGTCCACGAACAGCGCCAGTGATTCGTTTAGCAGGTGGCGGTACTGGACGATGGTTTCGAGCGCATCACGCAGGGTCGGCTGGTGGGAAAGCAGGAGGCTGATGACGCCGAAGTCCGAAAGCTGACGGGATTCGGCCATGCGCAAGCCGAAGGTGAGGCAGCCGCTGGCGCGGGCGGAATCTTCCAGCAAGGTGGCAGCCGCCGAGGTGGGCAGGCGTTGGTCGGGGTTTTCTATCAGTGCCTGGCTGAGTCCTGCCTGGCGCAGCATCTGTTGTGGGTTGAGACCGAGGTGTTGGGCCACTTCCATGTAGTTGGTGAGGGCCGCCGCGCGAACCATTGGAGTCATGTCGATCGCCACGCTGTCGTTGTACCGGAGTGTGCCTGTAGGCATGCGCCGATTGTTTTTGTCAGATAAAGCGAAGTGAGTCTGTCGTCGCGGATAGTCTTTGAATTTGTCTTTCATGACAACGCCGGCATTTTTCCTTGTTCCGGCCAGATGAAAGTAAAGCCAATCCCTGGAATTTGGCCCATGCCACGGATGACGGGCATGGCCGCCCGGCGGGCTGGAAAAGGGAGCAGGGCGGGGCTGTCATGAAATGCGAAGAGCCTGACGCCCTATGAGAAGCGACTCCCCCCTGGCACCTCTACTGTTTGCATCACCAAGTTCCTCCAGCCGCGATTGCGGCACAGGGTGATGACGTGAACAACAACGACAACGCAACCATCCTTATCGTCCCCGGCCTGCGGGATCATGTGCCCGAGCACTGGCAGACCCTGCTGGCCGAGCAACTGCCCAAAGTCCGCAGCGTTCCACCGCTGGAAGAGGACAAGCTGAGCCTGCCGGCGCGCGTCGAAGCCATTCAGCGTGAGCTGGAGCAAATCGACGGCCCTGTGATCCTCGTTGCCCACAGCGCCGGTGTCCTCATGGTGGCGCACTGGGCGGCTCGCTACAGCCGACCGATCAAGGGTGCGCTGCTGGCCACGCCTCCGGACCTGGACGCTGCCTGGCCGGCGAACTACCCGAGCCCCGAATCCCTTCAAGCCAATGGCTGGACCCCGCTGCCGCGTCAGCCGCTGCCGTTCCCCAGCCTCGTCTGTGCCAGTGACGACGATCACCTGGCCAGCCTGGACGCGGTTCGCGCCCTGGCCAACGACTGGGAAAGCAGCCTGGTCGAGCTGGGCAAGGTCGGTCATCTCAATCCGGCCTCGGGCTACGGCGAATGGCCGGACGCCCATGACCTGATCCGGATACTGGATCGCTGATCCAAAGATTCCAACTCATTCGGCCGGGGAGTCCGGCGTAAGTGGCGCGCGGCCATGCAACCGGCTGCGCGCAAACCAGGCAGGGAGCAAGGAAAGGGTTGCGGTAGCCAATACAACAAAAAGCGGAGCCAACGCATGAAAGACAAGAACAATCACAACCTGAACCTGCGCAGGTGCCTGCTCGCCTCGGCCATTGCGGCCGGGATCGGCGCGCCAGCAGCGATACAGGCCATGGAAGTTGACACCGGTAACCCGGACTGGTCGGTTCGCTTCGACAACACCGTGAAGTACAACTACGGTGTTCGCACCGAGAGTGCCGACAAGCGCATGCTGGCTACGCCGAACAACAACGACGGTGACTTCAACTTCCGTCGTTCGGGCACCAACATCACCAATCGCGTCGACCTGTTGACTGAGCTGGACGTGATCCACCAGGGCAACAAGGGCTTCCGTGTCAGTGCCGCCAGCTGGTACGACAAGGCCTACGACAACACCGGCTCCAACTCGAACCCGTTCGTCAACGGCAACGAGGCCTTCTCCCGCATTGCCGGCCAGCCCGGTACCAACAATGCGGTGCTGGGCAGCCCGCACCTTTCCAACTACGCCCAGCGCTATTACAGCGGCCCGTCCGGTGAAATCCTCGACGCCTTCGTGTTCTACAGCACCGAAATTGGCGAAGAGTCGATGTTCAGCATCAAGGCCGGCCAGCACAACGTGTACTGGGGCGAAACCATCCTCAATCCCGTGCATGCCATCAGCTACGGCCAGTCCGGCCTGGACCTGGCGAAACTCGCCGCGGCACCGGGTACCGAGGCCAAGGAACTGTTCGTTCCGCGCAACCAGGTTTCCGCTTCCTTCACCATCAACCCTGAGCTGACCGTTGCCGCCCAGTACTTCCTCGACTGGGACGCTGCACGCCTGCCTGAGGCCGGCACCTACTACGGCAGTTCGGACGTTGTGGGCTTCGGCGCGCAGTCCTTCCTTCTCGGTCACACCGGCGGTCCGGGCCTCGCGGGGCCGAACGGCACCCTGACCAACATTCGCCGTGGCCACGACATTACTCCGGATAAGCGCGGTGACTGGGGCCTGATGCTCAAGTGGTCGCCGGAATGGCTGGATGGCACCGTTGGCGCCTATTACCGCCAGACTTCGGAAATCCTGCCGCAAGCCGTACTCGATGGCACCGGCCTGACCGCACGCGGTGCAGCTGGCCCCATCGCCAACGTGCAGAACTCCATCAGCACCACCAACTACAAGCTGGCCTACGGCGACGACATCGACATCTTCGGCCTGAGCCTGTCCAAGGAATTCGGCGGCATCAGCGTCGCCAGCGACCTGAACGTCCGCCACAACATGCCGTTGGCGAGCATCCCGGCCATCACCAGCGCCACCGGCCCTGGCGGCCTGGCTGCGGGCCTCGGCTTGCTGCCGGCGCGTATTCCGGGTTCCGGTGTGGTCACCGATGTTCCGAGCAGCGGCGACAGCATGAGCGCCACCGGCGACACCCTCCACTGGACCCTGAACGGCTTGATGACCATCGGCGACACGCCGCTGTTCGACGCGGCCAGCCTGCTGGGCGAGCTGTACTACAGCAACCTGCTGAAGCTCGATAGCAAGAACGAGGCGCTCTACAAGGGCAAGTCCACCTACCACGGCATCGATCAGCCGACCCGCGACAACTGGGGCGTCGCGGTCAATTTCACGCCCACCTGGTACCAGGTATTCCCGGGTGTGGACCTGTCCGCCCCGATGTCCGTCAACGTTGGCCTGGACGGCGTTTCGCCGGTACAGGGCGGCGGCGCCGAAGACACCGGCAACTACTCCGTGGGGATCGGTGCGGCCATCTACAACCAGTACTTCGTGGACCTGAAGTACGTGGACTCTTTCGGCGACGCCGAGAAATGTGAAAACGGGGCCACCGACGGCTCGACTCCTAACGCATTGGACGCCACGCAGCGCTACACCTGCTACGCCGGGGGTTACTCCTCCTTCTCCGGCGGCGGGGCTACCACGGAAGACCGTGGCGCGGTGTATCTGACTTTGAAGACCACCTTCTGACATTCCGCATAGCTCAAACAATAGAGCAGGAGAACAACGAGATGAGATTCGTGAAAACTCTGATGGCGGCTTCCCTCGCGGTGGCCTTCGCTAGTTCCGTCCATGCCGCCGTGTCGCCTGATGAGGCCGCCAAGCTGGGCAACAACCTGACCCTGGTAGGGGCCGAGAAAGCGGCTAGCGCCGATGGCTCGATCCCGGCCTACGACGGTGGCCTGACCACCGCTCCGGCAGGCTTCAAGTCCGGCGACAGCATGCGCCCCGATCCTTTCGCCAGCGAGAAGCCGGCGATGGTGATCGATGGCAAGAACGTCGACCAGTACAAGAACCTGCTCAGCGCTACCACCGTCGAGCTGGCCAAGCGCTACCCAGGCTTCCGCGTTGATGTCTACCCGACCCACCGTACCGTGGCCATGCCGCAGCCGGTGCTGGACAACGCCGTGAAGAACGCCACTGGCGCCAAGACCGCCAATGGCGGCCTGGCTCTGGAAAACGTGCTGCCGGGTGTGCCATTCCCGATCCCGCAGTCCGGCGCCGAAGCCATGTGGAACCACCTGCTGCGTTACCAGGGTGTGACCATCAACTCCAAGTACGACTCCTGGAACGTTGACGCCGCCGGCGTAGCGACCCTGGCCACCACCGGCCAGGCCTTCATCAACTACCCGATCTACCAGGACCTGAACAAGCCCATCGCCAATACCGACGTGTATTACCAGATGAAGCTGTACTACTCGGGTCCGGCCCGTCGCGCCGGCGAGGCGATCATGCTCAAGGACGCCGCCAACGCCGTCGAGCAGCCGCGCCGCGCCTGGCAGTACCTGCCCGGCCAGCGTCGCGTGAAGCTCGCGCCGAGCCTCGCCTACGACACCCCGAACCCGGGTACCGCCGGTGCCGGCACCTACGACGACGTGTTCGTCTTCAACGGTGCACTGGACCGCTATGACTGGAAACTGGTGGGCAAACAGGAACTCATCGTTCCCTACAACACCTACAAGCTGACCTACGCCCAGGACCCGAAGGCCCTGACCACCCCCAACCACCTGTCACCTGACTACGTGCGCTGGGAGAAGCACCGCGTCTGGGTTGTCGAGGGCACGCTGAAAGAGGGCGCTCGCCACATCTACGCCAAGCGCCGCTTCTTCCTGGATGAGGACAGCTGGGTCGCTCTGGCTTCGGACCAGTACGACGCTCGTGGGCAGATCTACCGTGGCTCCTTCGCTTTCCTCAGCCAGAGCTACGACAAGCAGGTACCGGACACCACCCCGTTCGTGATCTACGACCTGGTGGGTAACTCCTACAACATCAACGGCATCGTTGGCCCGTACGGCGGCATCCGTTATATCGACCCGCTGACCAAGGCTCAGTGGGCAGCCGAGTCCCTGGCTGGCGCCGGCATTCGCTAAGCCAGGTTGGTTGCCGCTCCCTTTGAGTGTGGGGGAGCGGCAACCGCTTTCTTTTTCAGAGGACGTCCCGATGTTTTCTTTCAAGTTCATCGCTCTGGGCATGGCCCTCATGGCGGGTAATGCCCAAGCCGCGTCCCTGGTCGATGTGCTCGACCTGCCGGCGCAACACAGTGAACTGGCGATACGCAGCCCCTTGCTCGACATGGCGCAGGCTGGCCAGCGTCTCGTCGCTGTAGGCCAGCGCGGCCACATTCTTTACTCCGATGACCAAGGCCAGAGCTGGCACCAGGCTAGCGTGCCGGTCAGCTCTGACCTGAATGCCGTGCAATTCCCCACCGACAAGCAAGGCTGGGCCGTAGGCCATGACGGCATTGTGCTGCACAGCACTGATGGCGGCGCCAGTTGGGAAAGGCAGCTCGATGGCCGCCAGCTCGGTCGACTCATGCAGGATTACTACAGCGCCCGTCCCGATGCCGGTCAATGGCTGGATGAAGGCAAGCGCATCGAGACCGAAGGCGCCGACAAGCCGTTCCTTGACCTCTGGTTCAGCGATGAACGCAATGGTTTCGTCGTGGGTGCCTTCAATCTGATCTTCCGCACCCGCGATGGCGGGCAGAGCTGGGAGCCCTGGACCGACCGTACCGACAACCCGTCCGGCTACCACCTCAACGCCATCTCCAGCGACGGCGAGCATCTCTACATCGCCGGGGAGCAAGGTTTGCTGCTGCGCCTCGACGGCAGCGGTGAGCGCTTCCAGGCACTGGAGTCGCCCTATCAGGGCAGCTTCTTCGGTATCAGCGCCCAGCCCGGCATGGTGCTGGCTTACGGCCTGCGCGGTCACGCTTATCGCAGCACCGATGCCGGTGCCACCTGGACAACGGTGAAGACCGGGCTGAACAGCAGCATCACCGCGTCCACGCGCGATGCCAAGGGCACGCTCTACCTGTTCGGCCAGACTGGCCAGGCCCTGGTGAGCAGTGATCAGGGCGCCAACTTCCAACCGCTGGACATCGGCCAGCCCGTACCTGTCTACGGCGCCCTGGCGTCGAGCGACAACGGCCTGCTGCTGGTGGGCGCGCGAGGCATCAGCCAGCGCCCCGTGGTTTCTGGAAAACAAGAATAAAAGCGAGGCATACCCACATGGGTGGCATGAAACAAGAGCCGATGCCGGTTATCCGGGATCTGAAAGACTTCGACCCACGCAGCGGCAACCTGCTGGAACGCATGGTGTTCAACAACCGGCTGCCGTTCGTGATCGGCATCCTGCTGGTGACGGTGCTGCTGGGCTACATGGCCTTCACGCGGCTGGAACTCAAGCCCAGCTTCGAGAAGATGATTCCCCAGGGACATCCCTACATCCAGAACTTCCTGGAGAACCGCAAGGCGCTGCGCGGGCTGGGTAACAGTGTGCGCATCGTGGTGGAGAACCCCCAGGGCGACATCTTCGATCCGGCCTACCTCGATGCGCTGAAAAAGGTGCATGACGAGCTGTTCCTCACCGCGGGCGTCGACCGCGCCTGGATGAAATCCCTCTGGGCCCCCGGCGTACGCTGGACCGAAGTGACCGAAGAAGGCTTCCAGGGTGGCCCGGTCATGCCCGATGGCTATGACGGCTCGCCCGCCAGCATCGAGCAACTGCGGCAGAACATCGCCCGCGCCGGTATCGTCGGCAGCCTGGTGGCCAATGACTTCAAGTCCACCATGCTGGTGGTGCCGTTGCTGGACCAGGCCACCGCCGGCAGCCAGGGCGTGGACTATCACCAGTTCTCGCGCAATCTGGAAGAAAAACTCCGCCTGCACTTCGAATACGGAGGCGACCGCAAGGCGCAAGCTTCGGGTGAAGAAGGGCAGGGCGCGATCAAGATCCGCGTGATCGGCTTCGCCAAGCTCGTGGGCGATCTGATCGACGGTCTTATGCGGGTCATGGCCTTCTTCGGCCTGGCCGTGGTGACCACCTTCTTCATCATCCTGGCCTACACCCGCTGCCTGCGCAGCAGCCTGCTGGTGATCGTCTGCTCGCTGCTGGCGGTGGTCTGGCAGTTGGGGATCGTCGCCTGGCTGGGCTACGCGCTGGACCCGTATTCCATTCTGGTGCCCTTCCTGATCTTCGCCATCGGCGTGTCCCACGCGGCACAGAAGATGAACGGCATCATGCAGGACATCGCTCTGGGTACCCATCGCCTGGTGGCGGCTCGCTACACCTTCCGCCGTCTGTTCCTGGCTGGTGTCACCGCGCTGCTGGCGGATGCCGTGGGCTTTGCCGTACTGATGCTGATCGACATCCCGGTGATCCAGGACCTGGCCATCACCGCCAGTATCGGTGTGGCTGTGCTGATCCTCACCACCCTGCTGATGATGCCGGTGGCGCTGTCCTACGTGGGCGTTGGCAAGAAGGCTGCTGAGCGCGCCCTGCGCATCGACAACAACGCCGCCGCGCACAAGGGCTTCGGCCATGTGTGGGACTTCCTCGACCGCTTCACCGAGAAGCGCTGGGCCCTGACCACCGTCGCCCTGGCCTCGGTGCTGGGTGTGGCGGGCTTCATGGTCAGCATGAACCTGCAGATCGGTGACCTGGATGCCGGCGCACCGGAACTGCGTCCGGAGTCCCGCTACAACCGCGACAACGCCTACATCACCAGCCACTACGCGCTGTCCAGCGACCTGTTCGCGGTGATGGTGAAAACGCCGGCCGAGGGCTGCTTGAACTACCAGACGCTGATCCAGGCCGACCGCCTGGCCTGGGCTCTGCAGCAGCATCCGAACGTGCAGGCTACGGCATCCCTGGCCAACGCCGTGCGGCAGATCACCGCTGGCACCTATGAGGGCAACCCCAAGTTCCTCAGCCTGCAGCGCAATCAGGACGTGCTGAACTACGCCGCCCAGCAGGCCTCGGTGAACACCCCCGAGCTGTTCAATACCGACTGCTCGCTGATGCCGGTTATCGCTTTCCTCAAGGACCACAAGGCACAGACCCTGGACGAAGTCGTGGCCATCGCCGATCGCTTCGCCGCCGAGAACAGCAGCGAGGATCGCCAGTTCCTGCTGGCAGCCGGAAGCGCGGGCATCGAGGCGGCGACCAACATCGTCGTGCGCGACGCCAACCGCACCATGCTGTTCTATGTCTACCTGGCGGTGACGCTGTTCTGCCTGATCACCTTCCGCAGCTGGCGTGCGACCCTGGTGGCCTTGCTGCCGCTGGTGCTCACGTCGGTGCTCTGCGAGGCGCTGATGGTGGTGATGGGCATTGGCGTGAAGGTGGCCACGCTGCCGGTGATCGCCCTCGGCGTCGGCATCGGCGTCGACTACGCGTTGTACCTGCTCAGCGTGCAGCTGCAGTTCCAGCGCCAGGGCCTTTCGCTGTCGGAGGCGTACAAGAAGGCGGTGTCGTTCACTGGACGGGTCGTCGGTCTGGTGGGCATCACCCTGGCCGCCGGCGTGGTGTGCTGGGCCTGGTCGCCCATCAAGTTCCAGGCCGACATGGGCATCCTGCTCACCTTCATGTTCGTCTGGAACATGATCGGTGCCCTGATCCTGATCCCGGCGCTGTCCTATTTCCTGCTGCGCGAACGCGGCGAAGCGGCGCGGCCGGTGAGCCCGGCCGACGAGCCCGTTGCACACCCCGTCAGCGGGGCGGTGCAGAGCGGCCAGATGGAGTCCGTTCAGCCCTGACCCGCAAGCGAAGGAAGTTGGACTAATCTGGAAAACGGGGGATCGCCGCCGGCCGCTTTTGCGGGCGGCGGCGATACCGTTTTCGGATTTACCGACGTGCCTGCTTCATGTTGTGAAGGCCGTCCTTCAGGACATAACAACATGCTTGATTACTTCGCGCTGGGCGTTCTCTTTTTCGTGGGGATCGTGCTGTTCTACGGCATCATCGTGCTCCACGACATTCCCTACGAAATCGCCGTACACCGTAACCACCCGCACCAGGACGCCATCCACGCCGCCGGCTGGGTGAGCCTGTTCACCCTCCACGCGCTGTGGCCGTTCCTGTGGATCTGGGCCATGTTGTACCGCGAGGATCGTGGCTGGGGCTTCGACCACGGCAAGCCTGGCTCCGCCCAGAACGCTGACCTGGCAAAGGAACTGGCGGAACTGCGTCAGCGCATCGACCAGCTCGAAGGTCGCGCGCCGGTCATCCAGGACGAGAAGGGGGATTGAGCCATGGACCTGTTACTGATCCTCACCTATACGGCGTTCTGCGTTGCCATCTTCAAGATATTCAAGATCCCGCTGAACAAGTGGAGCGTGCCCACCGCCGTGCTCGGCGGCATCGTGCTGATCGGCGCGCTGATCTTCCTGATGAACTACAACCACCCCTATTCGGAGGTGGCGCGGACCTACTTCGTCTCGGTGCCCATCGTGCCCGAGGTGTCGGGCCAGGTGATCGAGGTGCCGGTCAAGGCCAACCAGCCGCTGGAGAAGGGTGACGTGCTGTTCCGCATCGACCCGACACCGTTCGAGAACAAGTTGAAGTCCATCAAGGCACAGCTGGTTTCGGCCCGCGCCGACCAGTCCCGCGCCCGTGAACTGGCAGCACGCAATGTCGGCAATCGCCGCGACGTGGACCTCACCACCGCACGAGTCGACGACTTGCAGGCGCAGCTGAACATCGCCCAGTTCGACCTCGACAACACCGTGGTGCGGGCGCCGAGCAAGGGCTTCGTCTCCCACGTGTCCCTGCGTCCGGGCGTCCGGGCGGTGAAGTTGCCGCTGCGCCCCTCCATGGTCTTCATTCCTGACGAAGGGTTTTATTTCATCGCCTGGATGCGGCAGAACAGCCAATTGCGCCTGAGCACTGGCGATGAGGCGGAAGTGGCCTTCGACGGCATTCCCGGCCGCGTCTTCAAGGGCGAGGTGAAGCAGGTGATTCCGGTGATCGGCGAAGGTCAGGTGCAACCGTCCGGCACCTTGATCAGCTTCACCGGGTCACCGCCACCGGGCCGGGTGCCGGTGTTCATCGAAATCACCGACCCGGACTACGCGCAGTACGCCGCTGTGATGCCGGGTGGCTCCTATGGCCAGGCGGCGCTCTACAGCAAGCATTTCCACCATGTGGCGATCATGCGCAAGATTCTGCTGCGCATGGCGGCCTGGATGAACTACATCTTCCCGTTCCACTGATCGGCTAAGGCGGGCTGCCTCCAGGGTGGCCCGCCTGGTATCCATGCACGGTCATCCAGTGCCAGGCGATTTCTTCGCGGCGGCACACCCAGACGCCTTCATGTTCCCGCACATGGTCGAGAAATCGCGCGAGCGCCATGGCGCGTGCGGGATGGCCGCTGATCCTGCCGTGCAGGCCGACGCTCATCATCCTGGGTTGCCGTGCGCCTTCCCGCCAGAGGTAGTCGAAGGCATCCTTCAACTGCTGGAAAAAGTCCTGCCCCGATGCGAAGCCGTGGGGCATCAGGTAGCGGGCATCGTTGTTGACCAGCGTGTAGGGGATGATCAGGTGCGGCGGTGCGCCGGGAAGCCAGTAGGGCAGGTCATCGTTGTAGGCATCCGAGCTGTAGAGGAAGCCGCCTTCCTCGCGCAGCAGGCGGCGGGTGTTGGCGCTGACCCGGCCGGTGTACCAGCCCAACGGGCGGCGGCCGCAGATGCGCTCGATCAGTTCGATGGTCCGCTGAATGTGGCGACGTTCCTCGTCCTCGGTCACGTCGCGATAGTCCAGCCAGCGATAACCGTGCCCGGCCACCTCGTGGCCACCCGCATGCAGGGCATGGCCGATCTGCGGCACCAGTTCCAGGGCGCGACCCACGGCAAACGCGGTCAGCGGCAGTCGGCGTTCGTTGAACAGCTCGAGGATGCGCCAGACACCCGCACGGGAGCCGTATTCGTAAAGGCCTTCGACACTGAGGTCCCGCTCGCCGATCCGCGCCGGCCGGCCAGGAAGCTCGTGCAGGTAAGCCTCTGACTGGCCATCGCCGTTGAGCACACAGGATTCGGCACCTTCCTCGACATTCAGTACGAACTGCACGGCCACCCTCGCATCGCCAGGCCAGCGCGGATGAGGTGGCTTGCCGCCGTAACCGAGCAGGTCGCGCTCGACCATCAGCCCAGCTCGAAGGTGGTGACGCCGAAGACCCGGTGCTGGGTGACGGCGGGCAATGGCCCGAGATACATCCGGGCGCAACCGAAGACTTCCTCCATGCCATGTCGCTGCACCAGGGCCATGGCATCGGGATTGTTCTCCGGGGCATCGAGGAATAGCGGGCCATCGATGGCGAACTCGCTCAGCTGCGCGAAGAGGGCTTCGGCCGCGCTGGTGTCTTCGGCGAACAGCGGGCCGATCTTGCAACCCGCGAGGCAGCGCCTGATGACCCCGAATCCGGCCAGCCGGCCATTGCGCCGGCAACCCAGGGCGAGGGCCTCGGGCTGACTGATCCAGTCTTGCAGGAAGCGGGCTCGGGGTGCAGGGAAGCAGAGGCGGTCGTAGGCCTGCACTTCGTCCAGGAGGAAATCGGCAAGCGGCAGGATCTCTTCGTCGGGCGCCCATTCCGGTGGCTCGGCGACCTGCGTCTGGAACCGCAGGTTGCGATGGGAGAACACGAAGCCACCCTTGGCGTAGTAGTCCTGCATGGCGAACACGCCGTCCATGCCGATGGCGGCACCTGGATTGAGGCGGGTGAGCAGTCGGTCGCGGCGTGCGTGCCAGAGGATGTCGCCGAGTCCGCGCCCGCGAAATTCCGGGCGGATGATGAAGAACCCCATGAAGCCGAACTCACCCGCGTAGGAGGTGATGGCGCCGCCACCGATCAGCACGCCGTCCAGGTCCGCCGCTATGTAGGCTTCCGGGTCGTTCGCCCAGAACAACTCGGCGTCGTGCAGGCCCGGATTCCAGCCTTCGCGCGCCGCCCAGCCAACCAGTTCGTCCAACTCGGGGCGCAGCATGTTGCGGATAACCAGCGGGATAGGCATGACGGGAACTCCTCGGAGGAGGTGGACGCTATCGGTATAGCGCCAAGCGAGGAGGGCGGCCAGGCCGCCGGGCGGACGTCAGGCGTCGCGCAGGAGGTCGTGGGAGTCCAGCAGGCGGTAGGCGATTTCCGGGTGCAGCTCCAGGCCCCGGCGAATGGCCGCCGGGATGGACTGGCGGGTCTTGCGGCAGAGGCCGGGCAGTTCGTCGATCTCGATATCGATTCCGCGCATGCTCCGCACTTCGTTGAAGCCGGGGGCGATATGCAGGCGCACCCCGAGCTGCTCGTATATGCGCCGCTGCATGTGTTCCAGGTCGGCAAGGCTCTGGATGTTCTCCAGCCGCTCCAGCAGGCGCTTCTCCTCCTGGCGGGTCAGCAGCAGGATGCGTACATCGGCACCTGGCGACTCCAGCAACTCCTCACGCCCGCAGTTGCAGGCACCGGGAGGGCAGGGTTGGCGGGTGGGGAGAGTGGGCGTCATGGCTTCCGATCATAGTCAGCCGAAGGCCCGGGTGCCAACGGCGCCCGGGTCCGGTTCAACGCAGCAGTTCCGCTACGGCCTGCAGGACGATCTCCGGTTTTTCGCGATGAGGTACATGGCCGCAATCATCGATGAGCAGGACCCGCGACGGCCCGTCGGTCAGCCGTGCGATCTGTTGCGGGTGCAGGTCGGAGCCGAATTCGTCCAGGTCGCCATGGATGGCCAGTACCGGGCAGTCCAGGCGGTCGATCTCGGCTTCCAGAGTCCAGTCGGCGAATTCGGGTGACAGCCAGGTTTCGGTCCAGGCATCGAGCACCCAGCGGGCCTTGTCGCCGTGGTATCTCGCCAGGCGGTCGATCTGGCCGTCCTGCTGGAATCCGGCCTTGGCTTCACGAATGCCTTGCAGGGTGCGGTCTTCGACGAACGCCTGGGCCGACTCGGTGATGAGCGCCAGGCAGTCTTCGCGGTGGCGCGCGGCGCAATGGGTTGCCATGCCACCGCCGACGCTGTGGCCCAAGGCGATGAACTGGCCGATGCCCAGATGATCCTTCAGGGTCGGGAAGGCCTGTTCGGCTTCGTCGCCGACGAATCCGCGCGACAGTTCGCGTGGATTCGCGTCCGAGCGGCCGAAGCCCAGCCGGTCGTAGGCCACGACCGTCTTGCCGCTGATCGCGGCAAGTTTGCTGGGAAATTCACGCCACAGCTCGACGCAGCCGAGGGAGTCGTGGAAGAGGACGATGGGCGGCTCGTCGAAGGACGGGCTGAGGTGGGCAGGACTCCAGAGGCGAACGAACAGACGGCCGTGCAGGCTGTCGATGTGCAGGTCCTGTGTATGGTGGCTGGGGCTTGGCACGGGTGACTCCAACACGATGATCGGCCTGCAGGTTGCCAGAAAATATCCGGGTAGCGGTAGAAGGTTGACTCAGTCTCTGGTCTGGATTGCCGCCCCGTCCTAAGCTTCGCCTTTCAATTCTGCAGGGACTGCTGCCCATGAAAACCGCTCTCCTGATCATCGACGTCCAACGCGCCATCAGCGTCGGCGAGTACGCCGCTTTCGAGATCGACCGTGTGATCTCCACCATCAATGACCTCAGCGCCAAGGTGCGGGCCGCCGGGCTGCCCGTGGTGGTGATCCAGCATGAGGAGCCCGAAGCCTATTTCCTCTACGGCAGCGAGACCTGGCAATTGGCGGACGACCTGGTTGTGGCGGACAGTGACATTCGCGTGCGCAAGACCACGCCGGACTCCTTCCACCAGACCGAACTGCAGGAAGTGCTGCAGCAGCAGGGAATCCAGCGCCTGATCATCTGCGGCCTGCAGACGGACTATTGCGTGGATACCACCGTGCGCCGCGCCTTGGCGCTGGGCTACGAAGTGGTGCTGCCGGCGGACGCCCACTCGACCCTCGACAACGCCGCCATCAGCGCCGCGCAGATCATCGCCCACCACAATGCGGTGCTCGGCAGCATGTCGAGCTTCGGTGTGCGGGCGGAGGTGGTGCCCGCAGAGCGGGTGCAGATCGAGGGCTGATCGCGTCCGCGGGCGCTATCGCTTACTGGCCATCGACAATGCGCGGCAGCTGCAGAGGGTTGCCCTCGCGTAGTGCCTCGGGCAGCAGTTCGTCCGGGAAGCCCTGGTAGCACACCGGCCTCAGGAAGCGTTCGATCGCCGTCATGCCCACCGAGGTGAAGCGGCTGTCGGACGTGGCCGGGAACGGGCCGCCATGCACGGACGCGAAGGACACTTCCTGCGGATGGGCGAATGCGTTGACCACGATGCGCCCGGTACGTCTTTCGAGGACGGGGAGCAAACGGCGAGCCAGGGGCGAGTCGCTGGCTTCGAGGTGCAGGGTTGCCGACAGCTGGCCGCGAAGCGAACGGGCCACGGCAAGCATTTGCTCCACATCTCCGACCTTCACCAGCAGCGCCACTGGCCCGAAGACCTCTTCCGCGAGCCGGGGCTCGGCGAGAAAACGCTCGCCATCCACCTCGAACAGCGTGGCGCGGCCATCCAGGTCGGCGCTGGTCACCGCGCCTTCGGCGATGCGTTGGGCGCCGGCGGCTTCCAGGCCATCGAGGCCGCTGACATAGGACGCGTGGATGCCCGGCGTGAGCAGGGTGCGCGCGGGGGCTATCTCCAGGCGAGTGACCATGGCCTCGCGCAGTTTGGCGAAGCCCGCGCCATCGATCGCGATAAGAATCGCCGGCTTGAGGCAGGCCTGGCCCACATTGGCCAGCATGCGTTCGATGAAACCATCGCCGATCACGCGGCCGCGCTCGGCCACGGCACCCGGCAGGATGAAGGTCGGGTTGACGCTGGTCATCTCGGTGAAAACGGGAATGGGGTCGGGGCGCTGCTGGGCGCGGCGGTACAACGCCATGCCGCCCGCTTCCGATCCGGTGAAGGTCACGGCCTTGATCAGCGGGTGATCCACCAGGTCCTCGCCGATGGTGTTTCCGCTGCCACGGAGCATCGAGAAGACACCTTCGTGCAGGCCGCTCTCGCGCACGGCCTTGCGGATGGCGCGCGCCATGATTTCAGACGCGCCGGGGTGGGCGTTGTGGGCCTTCACCACTACCGTTGCGCCGGCCGCCAGCGCCGAGGCCGTATCGCCACCGGCGACCGAATACGAGATGGGGAAATTGCTCGCGCCGAAGATCGCTACCGGACCGGTCGCCATCTTCTGCAGCCGGTGGTCCATGCGCGGACGCGGCTGGCGATCGGGCTGGGCTGGATCGATCGACAACTGGAGGAAGCGCCCTTTGCGCACCACATCGGCGAACTGGCGGAACTGTGTGGCGGCCTTGCTTGCTTCGCCTTGCAGCTGCGCCTCGGGGAGTCCGGTTTCCAACGCGGCACGGGCCGCCAGCACCTCGCGGGCCTGTTCCAGATTGTCGGCGATGCGTTCGAGGAAGGCCGCCCGTTCTGCCAGCGTGCTGTGGCTGTAGCTGTCGAACGCTTCGTCGGCCAGGGTGGCGGCCTGGTCCACCTCCTGCACGCCGCCGAAGGCGAAGTCCGGTTCCATGAGCTGGTTGGTCGCGGGATCGAGCGCCTTCATGACGCCTTGACTGGCGGGCACGTCGCGGGCGCCGATGATGAGGTTTCCTGTCAAATCCATCTCTTTGTCACCTGATGATGCGGGGAATGGCGTCGTTTCGACGCGAGGCGCCGCCGCCTGGAGCGGCGGCGACCCGGCGTGACGGTCAGTTGGCGAGGTTCGCGATGAGCTCGTTCGTCGTCACGATGGAGTGGGCGAAGGTGGGGCCGTTCAGCTCGTGGGCGGCATGCATCATGTCGTGGCGGAAGGCGGCGGTGGCATCGCGTACCAGCGTGACGTGGTAGCCGAGTTCCGAGGCGAAACGGGCAGTCGCTTCGATGCAGGTGTTCGCCAGCAGGCCGACGATGATGACGTGGCTGATGCCCCGTTGCTTGAGGCGGAAGTCCAGGTCGGTATTGGCGAAGCCGCTGGAGCCCCAGTGTTCGGAGATGATGGTGTCGCCTTCACGGGGCGCGAAATCCGGGTGCCACTCGCCGCCCCATTCGCCACGGGCGAAGTGATGGCCGTGCATGATCTTGCACTGGGTGGGCGTCGGGTGGTCCCAGCTTTCGTAGTCACCCGGCTCCCAGCGCCGATGCGGCACGATGAACACCGGAATGCCGCGCTCGCGGATTGCACGGTCGAGCGTGCGCAGGTTGTCGAGCAGGCCGACTTCCGAGGCTATGGGTTCGATCAGGGGAAAGATGCGCCCGCCTTCGGAGAGGAAGTCGTTGTAAGGGTCGACCAGCAGGTAGGCGGTCTTGTCGATGGGATAGGGGGTGTTCGACATCATGGGGTCCTCGTGATTAGGGGATGTCCATTGCTCCCTGGATTGACTTTGTCCGTTATCACTATGAAAATCATATTTACAAAATCACCCCCCGGAGACGCCATGTCAAGCCCGAGAAAATTCGCCGAGACGCTGTGTCCGGTTGCCCGCGCCGAGGACCTGGTGGGCGACCGCTGGACGGTGCTGGTCTTGCGCGAACTGTTCATGGGCAACCGTCGATTCGACGAGATCCAGGCGCAGACCGGCGGTACGCCGCAGATGGTCGCCACTCGCCTGAAGCAGATGGAGGCGGACGGCCTGGTGCTGCGCACGCGCTACAACGAGCGGCCGGTACGCTACGAGTATCAGCTCACCGCCAAGGGCGAGGCCTTCTATCCCGTGATCCTTGCCCTGCGTGCCTGGGGTGAGCAGTGGTGCAAGGCCGCGGAGGAGGGGGTCGCCGTGCACTTCACCCACAAGACATGCGGAAAGCCCGCCGGCCTGGGGCCGCTGTGCGACGGCTGTGGCGAAGTCCTGCGGCGGGAAGACCTGAGCGGCGAGCAGAACCCGGCCTATGCCGAGGAACGCAACGAACGGCGCGAGGCGTTTCGGGCTGCCCGGGGAGCGGCCGCCTCTGAGCAGAAGGGTGGCTAGGTTCGCGTGTCGTTGCGGCGATGCTTCCCCACCAGCAGGAACACCGCCAGCACACCGCACAGCAGGCCGAGGGACAAGGGCATCCCCTGATACCCGATCAGCTGCATTGCCAGCCCGGTCACGGGAGCACCCACCAGGCCGCCAACGCCCCAGCCGAATGCGAAGGCCGCATTCCCGGCCATCAGGGTCTGGCCGGTGAAACGCTCGCCGAGCTGGATCAGCGACATGGTGTAGATCCCGAACGCGAACCCGCCCCAGACGAAAACGAACGGCCAGACGAGCCAGGAGTTCAAGGCCGATGGCAGCAGCAGGCAGCCTGCCAGCGACGCCAGGGCGCAGACCAGCATGGTCCGCCGCGAGCCAGCCTTTTCGGCCACGCGGCCGAGCAGGATCTGCAGCCCTGCATTGCCCGCGATGTAGCAGGTGATGAGCGAAGCGATGCGTTCATCCGTATTGCCGAACGCGGCGCCGTAAACCGCGAACAGGGAAAGCAGTATCTGCTCGAACGCGGCTGCCGCGAAAACCGCGAACAGCAGGAGCGGCGCCAGGGCGACGAAGCCGCCGACCGAGGTTGCCTCACCTTCATGCGATGTCTTCGGCAGGCGCGGCACCACCGCCAGCACGATCAGGCCGCAGAGCAGGAAGGCCACGATACCGACCATGAAGGGCGGCCACCCTTGCGTGCCGACCATGCCAAGGGACAAGGGGCCGAGGGCGAAGCCAGCCGAAACGATCGATGAGTAGAGCCCGAGGATTCGACCGCGCCGAGCGGCGGGCGTGATCGCCATCAGCCAGGTTTCGCTGATCACATAGAGCGGGTTGGCGAAGAAGCCGAGCAGGAAGCGCAGCGGCATCCAGGCCCAGACCTGCTGGGTCCAGGCAATCGCGATAAGGCTGAGCGCGGCCAGCACGGAACACAGGATGGCGAGCCGTCCTCCGCCCACTCGCCGCACCAGTGCCGGGATCAGGGGCGAGGACAGGATGAAACCCAGCGGCGTCATCGCCGCCGACAAGCCGATCAGCGCTGGCGTCGTTCCCTGCCGCTCGAGGATGAAGCTGAGCAACGGGTAGGTGAGCCCCTGCGCCAGGGCGAACACCGAGACGGTCGCGATGATGCCGGCCAGCGCGGCCCAGGGAATCCTGTCCCCTCGTGCGGATATCGTGCTGTTGGCCGTCATGCGGACCTCATCGCGGCATTCACCTCATTCCTGCCAGAAAGGCTTGGCGATCTCCGCCTCGGCCTGATGCCGGGTCAGCCCGATGTCGGCGATCAAATGAGGATTGGCCTTCGTCATTCGTTCAAGTTCCCCGCGAAAGCGTTTGCGCGCCTCCCAGGTGGCGAAAATGTATCGCAAGGTCGCCAGTTTTTCGGCTCGGCGCGGCGCTTCCGCCGGCCACAGGTGGGGAGTATCGTTCATGACAACCTCCTTGGGGTTCGAGAAAGACCTCGACCCGCAGGAGAATTCTCCAGGGTACGTACAGCGTCGTACTTAAGCGCCCCCAAATAGTTCTGAAAACTTCCAAACGGTTACAGGTGCGCCATATGCAGGGATCGCGCTTTGCCTTCGGTCCTTTCGTGCTCGATGTCGGCGCGGGGACATTGCTTCGGGACGATGTCCCCATTGCCATCGGCTACCGCGCACTGAAACTGCTGGCCGCTCTGGTCGCGAGGTCCGGCGACATCCTCGGCAAGGCCGAGTTGCTGGACGCAGCGTGGCCGGGGCTGATCGTGGAAGAAGGCAACCTCAGCGTCCAGATCGCGCAGTTGCGCAAATTGCTGGGTCCTCCCGCCGAGGGTGATCAATGGATCGCCACGGTTCCGCGCGTCGGCTACCGCTTCTGCGGAGCCGTCGAACGGCTTGGCGGCATCAAGCGAACACCCTTACCGCTGCCCAGCGAGCCCTCGATCGCCGTGCTGCCCTTCATCAACGTCAGCAACGATCCCGAGCAGGAATCCTTCGCCGACGGGATGACCGAGGACCTGACAACCGATCTGTCGAGGATTCCCGGCCTGTTCGTCATCGCACGCAACTCGGCCTTTGCCTACAAGGGCAAGGCCATGGACGTGCGCCAAATCGCCGAAGACCTTGGCGTGCGCTACCTGCTGGAGGGGAGCGCAAGGCGCGCCGCGGGGCGCGTACGCATCAACGCTCAGTTGGTGGATGCGCTGAGTGGCGAACACCTGTGGGCGGAGCGCTTCGACCGCAGCCTGGACGATATCTTTGCGGTTCAGGACGAGGTCACCGGCAAGATCGTGGAAGCGCTGCTCGGCCGCCTTCGCACAGCGCCGCCACGCAAGCGGCCTGGGAATCTCGAGGCTTACGACCTCTGCGTGCGGGCGCGCAAACTGATGGATGACTCACCACAGACGGCACAGGAGGCGCACCTGATGCTCGCCCGCGCGGTCTCGCTCGACCCCGACTACGCGGAGGCCTATCGCTGGCTTGCGGTGAACCACTGGATGGGCTGGGTGCACAGCGGCGGCCCCACGGAGCCTGACCGCAACCTTGCCCTGGAACTGGCGCGCAAGGCCGTGGCAATCGATCCCGACGATGCCGGCAGTCGCTGGGTCCTGGCCTACCTGCTGACTTATGCGCGCAGTTTTGCCGAGGCGGATGCGCAGTTCGCCAAGTCGCTCGAACTCGACCCCAACGAGGCCGACACCTGGGCGGCGCTCTCCGACGTCGCGGTCCTGGCCGGGCGGGTGGAGGAGGGCCTTGAGTTCATTCGCAAGGCGTTCCGCCTCAACCCGTTCCCGGCAAGCTGGTACTACCTGACACTCGGCCAGGCGCAATATGCGGCCGGCGACTACGCAGCGGCGGTCGAGACACTGCGCAGGGACGAAACCTACCGCACCAGCTCACGCCGCTTCCTCGCGGCAAGCCTCGCTCAACTGGGCCGGCTAGACGAGGCGCGCGCGGAAGTCGAACTCTTCCTCGTCGGCAACCCGTATTTCACCATCGGCCATTGGGCTGCGACGGAGCCATTCCGCGACGCCGCGACGCTGGCGCATTTTGTCGATGGCTACCGCAAGGCCGGCCTTCCGGAGTGACCCCTCAGCGCCCACCGGCACCGCTGCGGGAGCGTTCGGAGCTTTCCACCAACACCGCTTCGGCGAGCCCGTTGAGGCGTTGCCAGAGCGCGGGAGAAATCTCCATGCCGTTTTCCAGGGCCTGTTCGCGGGCGAGGGCGAAGTCATCGGGGGTCACCAATCGCTCACTCTGCTGAACCTCTGCCTCGCCTGCCGGTTGCGGCCGTGCGGGTGTACCGAGGATCAGATGTAGCGATTGGCGACTCGCCCGAGGCGCACCCTGTGCAAGCTCGTGGGTCAGGAAGGTCGGGTAGGCTGCACCAGGTTCGATCCGGGCGATGTGGCTGAGTACCGGTGCGTGGCCATTCTCCCAGCTGGCCTGGACCCAAAGCCCGCGCCGCGCGCAGTCTCCAAGCAGTTTGAGGATGAACTTGCGGTTATGGCAGTTCCGCACTTCGACGCGGAGCGAGGTCTGCTCAACGGCCTGGACAGAGGCCAGTTCCAGCAGTGCCGGGAGGCAGTTCAGGGCGCTGCGTCCGTGACAGTCGGCGACCAGGCTGCCGGTGCCCTCGGCCAGCAATTCGGCCGCGGCTCGATTACGGTCGGCCACCAAATCCAGTGCCCGTTCCAGCTCGCCCAGGCCGTCCTCGCCGTGCAGTTGCAGCCAACCGACCAGGGCAGCCGCGTCTTCGTAGTGCCCCGGGGTGTAACCCATGCCCTCGAACACCCGCTTGAGCAGGGAAGTCAGTTCATTGGCGGAAATCAGCATCGATCTTTCTCCTGGATAGGGGCGAGCGGCAGGAACCAGTCATCGTCGAAAGGCTGGCCGATGTCCTCCAGTACGGGCGCGCCCTGGAACATGGTGTTACGGACCCACAGGCGCGAGCGGGGGTCGAATTTGCTCACCCCGAAGAACGACAGCTTGCAGCGCAGCAGGTGCATGGGCAGGACGTCGCGGTCCAGCAGGTTGGCGCGGATTTCACCGTAGTGAGTGTTTGCCATGCCCTGGATACGGCGGACGATGCTGCGCTGTTCCGGATGGCAGAGCAGGAAACGGGCGACGTTGTGCTGCGGATGCTGCGCCAGGTAGCCGACGAGATGCCGATGGCATTGCTGGACCAGGTAGCCGATGCCCAGCGGCATCTGCTTTTCCTTGCCTTCGTCGAGGCTGCAACTGCCCAGGCGCGGTTCCTGTTTCTCTTCGGAGCGGTACCAGAAGGTTTCCTGCGCGCCATCCGCCTCGAAGTCGATGGCCAGCGCCCAGTCGTAGCAGCTCTCGATCAGGGCTTTCAGCTGCTGGGCGGCCATCTCCGGTTGCAACTGGAGTTGTTCCGGCAGGGCCAGGCGGTCCTCCAGTTCATCCACCAGTTCAGGGTGCAGTTCCAGCAGGATGCAGTTGATCAGCTCCTGGCCTTGCAGGCTCGCATGGCCGAGGGCCCATTCCTGCAGAGCCTGCCAGGAGTCCAGCGGTGCCTGGCCGAGCCAGTCGTGCAGGCTGCGCAGATCGCTCAGCACGCGCTGGTTGTTGCCGGTCTGCCACTCGTCTTCGGTGAAGGTTTCCTCGATATGGCGGATGGCCCGGTCAACCAGCTGCGGGAAGCGGGCAAGCCGTGCGGGTGTCACGGGGTGGGTGGCGAGAATGCGGGCCAGGGCCAGTTCGCGCATTTCGATCCAGCGGCTGATCAGCTGCGGGTGGTTGATCAGATAGGGTGCCATGCCCAGGCCGGTGGAGTTGCCGATGCCGAAGTAGCGCTTGATCGCCGGCTCGAAGGGCACCGAAGTGGTCGGCGAGCGACGTCGGGCAATGTGCTCGGCCTGTTGCAGGCTGAAGTTGCGCAGCATGAAGCAGGTGAACATCTCGGCGGAAAACGGCCGGGCAAAATCCGGGTGTTTGCGGCTGACCTTCTCCCAATCGGCCATGCCCAGCTTGCCGCTGCCGTAGACGGCCGTCGTGCGATACAGGTAGCCGACCTTGGCGATCTGGGCGATCTCCGGCTGCCGGCCCTGGGCCAGGGCGTCCACCACGCTGTCGAAATTGCGCACGCTGCGGTTGGCCCGCGACAGCACCATCACTTTCGCGTCGAGGCGGCCGGCTTCCTGCAGCGGCACGTTGCGGCGCAGGTAGTCCACATAGGCGTCGTCCACTTCGCCTTCACACAGCGCCATGGTCAGGTCCCATTCACTGGCGATGACGCGGTCGTTGCGCTTTTCCGGCGCCAGGTACTGCGAGAACAGGACAAAGCTGAACAGGTCGCTGCGGGTGCGAATCCGATAGATCACCGTGCCGTAGCCGTCGGCATCCAGATCGAAGCGCTGCGGCTCGATCTGCCAACGCTCGCGCATGATCCTGCGGACCAGGCTGCGCATGAAGCTCAGGCGGCTCTGATGCAGGCTGCCGAGCCGTTCCAGGTCCATGACCAGGCTGGCGGGGCGCATGGGCAGGCTCGCGGCTTCGGGCAAGCCGGAATCCATGATTGAAGGGGTACTCATTCTTGGGCCCTCAACTGGCGTAACCGCATACCTGGGCCGGCTGGCGACCGGGAGCGGCTTGTTATTTGTCTGCCGTCGATGGTGGGACAGCGGGCCTCCCCGAGCAATTCAGATCGCCCTATCGTCCGATAAGGAATCCTTATTCAAGTGGTTTGATCGATCAGCATAGTTATCGCCAGTCGTCCGGCTCGAGTTCGTTGTCCCGCAGGATGAACTCGAACAGCGCCTGGGCGGCCACCGGCAGGGAGCGGTTGGCCAGGCGGACGATGCCGATATCGCGCGTCACCAGCGGGTCGGCCAGGGGGATGAAGCACAGTTGACCCGGTTCAGCGGGGAAGGCGAAGCGGGGCAGGGTAGTAATGCCCATGCCCGCTTCGATCATGGCCAGCAGGGAAATCATGTTGGAGATATAGAACTGCGAATCGGCCACCAGCTCCTCGGCACTGGTACCGGTGAGCAGACGCGAGGTGCCATTGGCGATCAGGCGTTCCCCGCGCAGTTGCTGCCAGCCGATCTGCTCCTCGGCCGCCAGCGCATGATCCTGGCGGCAAACCACGCCGATGCTGTCTTCCCAGATCGGGATGAAGCGAATATCGCTCTCGGTTTCCCAGAGGCTGGAGATGCCGAAGTCCACCTGCTGGTTCTCGACCATGGTCAGGACCGCCTCGGAATTGTCGTCGAACAGACTGACGTGCAGGTCCGTGGCATCGCCGATGAAGCGCGTGAGGATGTCCGGCAGCAGGCGGCTGGCAATCGACGGCACGGAGGCGATACGCAGATGGCCGGACTTGTACTGGGCGATCAGGCTCATGTCGCGCACCACGCGATCATGGTGCTCGATCAGTTCCTTGGCATAGGCGAGGAACTGGGTGCCGAAGGGCGTCAGGTCCGGCTTGGTGACGCGGGCATTGCGCTTCTCGAACAGAGGTTGGCCCAGCTTGCCTTCGAGGTCGCGGATGGACAGCGAAATGGCTGGCTGGGTGCGGTGCGCCCGCTCGGCTGCCGCATGGAAACCCTGGAGCTCGGCCACCCAGACGAAGTGACGCAGTTGCACGACTTTCAGGTCCGGCAGCATGGTAAGTTTTCCTTATCAATCAATATTTACAACTAATTTTAGTTTATCTGAGACGGCACCTACCATGCGCTCAAAGCGAGAACGGAGGTGCACATGTCCAGCAAGACTTTCAGCAACTACATCGATGGCGCCTGGGTAGAGGGCGGCTCGAGTATTGCCAACCGGAGCCCTGCGAACGTCGACGACGTCGTGGGTCATTACACCCAGGCCGATGCCCGCCAGGTGGATGATGCGATTCATGCCGCCAGCGCGGCCCAGCAAATCTGGGCACGGAGCGGACTGGAGGAGCGCTACCAGGTGCTCATGGCGATCGGTAATGAGCTGATCGCACGCAAGGTCGAACTGGGCGAACAGCTGTCGCGGGAAGAGGGCAAGACCCTGGCCGAGGGCGTCGGCGAGGTCTATCGCTCCGGGCAGTTCTTCCACTATTACGCCGCCGAGGTCCTGCGCCAGCTGGGCGAGACGGCGGATTCGGTGCGACCCGGCGTGGAGATCGAAGTCCGTCGTGAGCCAGTCGGCGTGGTCGCCATCATCACCCCCTGGAACTTCCCGATGGCCACGGCCGCCTGGAAGATCGCTCCGGCCCTGGCCTTCGGCAACGCCGTGGTATTCAAACCGGCGAATGCCGTACCGGCCAGCGCCTGGGCGCTGACCGAGATCATCTCCCGCCAGGCCCTGCCGGCCGGCACCTTCAATCTGGTCATGGGCAGTGGCGCCGAGGTCGGCGAACGCCTGATCCACTCCACCGGGATCAATGCCCTGAGCTTCACCGGCTCGGTGGAAACCGGGCGCCGGGTCGCCGCCGCTACGGCCGCCAATTTCGTGCGCTGCCAGCTGGAAATGGGCAGCAAGAACGCCCTGGTCGTGCTCGACGACGCCGACCTGGCGTTGGCGGTGGAATGCGCGGCGAATGGTGCCTTCTTCGGCACTGGGCAGAAGTGCACGGCCTCGTCCCGGCTGATCGTCACCGAGGGCATTCATGATCGTTTCGTCGAAGCGCTGGTTGAGCGCATGGGGCAGCTGAAAGTCGGGCACCCGCTGCGTGAAGGCGTGCAGATCGGCCCGGTGATCGACGAGCGCCAGCTGGCGCAGAACCTTCGCTATATCGAGGAGGCCAAGGCAGAAGGCGCGCGCCTGGTTTGCGGTGGCGAGCGCATCGCCGAAGAGCACGAGGGCTTCTACATGCGCCCCGCGTTGTTCGTCGACACCCGCAACGACATGCGCATCAACCGCGACGAAGTGTTCGGCCCGATCGCCTGCGTCATCAAGGCGCGGGATTACGAGGAGGCGCTGGCCATCCTCAATGACACGCGATTCGGCCTCACCGCCGGGATCATGACCCAGTCGCTGAAATACGCCAGCGACTTCAAGCGCCGCGCCAACACCGGCTGCGTGATGGTCAACCTGCCCACCGCCGGCACCGACTACCACGTGCCTTTCGGCGGTCGCAAGGATTCCAGTTTCGGTCCCCGCGAGCAGGGGCAGTACGCCCGCGATTTCTACACGGTGGTCAAGACCGTCTATGTGCGTCCCTGAGGGAGAGAGCGCCATGCAAGAGCTTCTGATGATCGACGGCCTGCAGTACTCCAACTGGAGCCCCGAGCTGTTCCGGCAGATGCGCGAAGGCGGGCTCAGCGCCGTCCACGCCACCATCGCCTACCACGAGACCGCGCGCGAAACCCTGTCGCGCATTGGCGAATGGAATCGCCGCTTCGAGGCCTTCCCGGACCTGATCCGGCCTGTGCGGCAGGCTTCGGACATTCGCCTCGCGCATCAGGAAGGGCGCGTCGGGATCTTCTTCGGCTTCCAGAATTGCTCGCCCATCGAGGACGACATCGACCTGGTGGAGATCTTCCGCCAGCTCGGGGTCTTCATCATGCAGCTGACCTACAACAACCAGAGCCTGCTGGCCTCGGGCTGTTACGAACGCGAGGACAACGGCATCAGCCGCTTCGGTCGCCAGGTGATCGAGGAGATGAACCGTGTCGGCATGATCATCGACATGTCACACAGCGCCGAGCGCAGCACCCTGGAGGCGATCGAGCTGTCGAGCCGGCCGGTGATCATCTCCCACGCCAACCCCACCAGCTTCCATGCGGCCAAGCGCAACAAATCCGACGCGGTGCTGCGCGGCATTGCCGAATCGGGCGGCCTGCTCGGCTTCAGCACCTATCCCTTCCATCTTCGCGGTGGTTCGCAGTGCCAGCTCGGCGAGTTCTGCGACATGGTCGCGCGCACCGCGGACCTGATGGGAATCGACCACATCGGCATCGGCACCGACCTCTGCCAGCAGCAGCCGTTGCAGGTGCTGGAGTGGATGCGCAACGGCCGTTGGAGCAAGGCCAAGGATTACGGCGAAGGCTCGGCGGACAACGCCGACTGGCCGGAACCGCTGCACTGGTTCCGTGATAGCCGCGACTTCCCCGTCATTGCCCGAGGCCTGCGCGAACGCGGCTTCGCCGAGGACGAGGTGCGCAAGATCATGGGCCTGAACTGGCTCGACCTGCTGGAGCGCGGAACCGCGCCTCAGCCATGAATCCCTGATACCCACACGTGAGGACGCCATGAACAAGAACAAGAAAGGAGCCTCGACCTTCTCCCAGCCTGGAGATGGCCTGCGCCCGATCCCTGATTTCCAGAACCCGATGCCTCCGGAGGGCATGAGCGAAACGCGGCCACCGTGCTGACGCTCCGCTCCGCTTCGTTCCAGAACCCATGGTCAATCGCTCCGCCGAGTTCGAATCGGGGGAGCCAGCGCAACAACCTGGAGGCATCATGAAATTGTTCCCGACCCAGACCGTAGGCAGCGAACCGATGAAGTGCTCGGCACTACAAGGCATCGACTTGCCCCTGTTCGTCATCAGCGGCGGCTTCCTGCTCGCCTTCCTGATCGCTGCATTGGTGGATATCGATGCGGTTTCCGCGCTGGTCAACACGCTGTTCGCCTGGTCGACGAAAGTCTTCGGTTTCTATTGGCAGCTCCTGATGCTGGCGACCTTCCTGGTCAGCCTGGGCATCGGCTTCAGCAAGTGCGGCCGCGTCCGCCTGGGTGGCATCGACCGGAAGCCCGATACCAGCACGTTCAACTGGATCGCCGTGATCATGTGCGCACTGCTCGCCGGTGGTGGCGCCTTCTGGGCAGCCGCCGAACCGCTGATGCACTTCGCCAGCCCGCCACCCCTGTTCGCCGGCGTACAGCCGAACACCGAGCAGGCAGCCCATGTGGCGCTGGCCCAGTCGTTCGTGCACTGGGGCTTCCTCGCCTGGGCCGTGCTCGGCAGCCTGCTGGCGATCGTGCTGATGCACCTGCACTACGACAAGGGCCTGCCGCTGGCACCGCGCACGTTGCTGTACCCGCTGCTGGGTGAGCGCGCGCTGAAAGGGCCGATCGGTAACCTCGCCGATGCCACGTCGATCATCGCGGTGGTGGCCGGCACCATCGGCCCGATCGGTTTCCTCGGCCTGCAGATCAGCAATGCGTTGAATGCCGTCTGGGGCTTGCCAAACGACCTGCTGACCCAGTCCATCACCATCATCCTGGTGACGGTCATGTACACCACGTCCTGCCTGGTGGGGCTGAACGGCATCCGCATGGTCAGCGAGATCAACGTCTGGCTGATGATCGGCCTGGCGCTGTTCATGATCGTCGCGGGACCGACCCTGTTCATCCTGTCCGGCTTCCCGGTGGCCTTCGGCCTGCAGCTGGAGCACTTCCTGCCCATGACCCTGTACCGCGCCGATCCGAAATGGCTCGACTGGTGGACGGTCTTCTACTGGGGCTGGTTCATCGGTTATGCGCCGATGATGGGCCTGTACGTCGCCAAGATTTCCCGGGGCCGTAGCATCCGCCAGATCATCCTGACCCTGTCGATCATCGCCCCACTGGTCACCATGTTCTGGTTCACCGTGGTGGGTGGCACCGGCATCGGCCTGGAGTTGCAGACCCCCGGTATCGTCACCAGCCACGGCACCCAGCCCGAAGCCATGCTGCTGGGCGTGACCCAGAGCCTGCCGCTGGCGGGGCTGGTCTCCGCGCTGTTCCTGTTCCTCAGCTTCATTTCGGTGGCCACCAACGGTGATGCCATGGCCTACACCGTGGCCCTGGCGATGTCCGGCAACGACTCGCCGAAGAAGTGGCTGCGCGCCTTCTGGTGCATCGGCATGGGGCTGGCGGCGGTGGTGCTGATCACCATCGGTTCCGGCGGGGTCTCGGCGCTGCAATCCTTCATCGTCATCACCGCCGTTCCGGTCTCCCTGCTGATCCTCCCGGCGCTGTGGAACGCCCCGCAGATCGCGCGGCGACTGGCCCGGGAGCAGCAGGTCTAGTCCCTTGGGAGGGTGCGATGCCCATCGCCCCTCCTTTTTTCTTCCGATGCTGGAGAGCCCAATGAAACAGTCCGTCAGTACCCGTTTGTATCCGTCCAAGGCACCGCTGGAGTGGGCCGTGATCGGTAACGGGACACTGTATACGGCGCAGATTCCCATCGACGTCGAGGGACGTGTGGTGGATGGGGGCATCGAGGCCCAGACGCGCCAGACCCTCGACAACCTCAAGCACACCCTGGCGTGCGCAGGGCTCGGCCTGGAGGCCGTGACCCAAGTGCTGATCTACGTGACCGACCGCAGCTACCTGGCAACCGTGAATGCGGTCTATGCCGAGTACTTCGCCGCGCCCTATCCGAACCGCGCCGCAATGGTGGTGGCCGGGCTGGCCCGCGAGGAGATGCTCGTGGAACTGGTGGTCTACGCGGTGGCCTGAACGACCGCTGTCTCCGGTCCGTTCCGGTGATCCCGGAGGACTGGTTTACCGCTCGCCGATTGTCCCGGCGGCGACTCCTACTACGCTTGATCCTGGTACGAGCGCTTTTCCGTCACGAGCGGACCGGCGCTCGTACCCATTTTCGCCATATGGCCTGACCTGGGAGCTTGGGATGGAATGGTTGCTCAACCCGGAAATATGGGTGGCCTTCTTCACGTTGACCGCGCTGGAAATCGTCCTCGGCATCGACAACATCATCATGATCGCCATCCTTGTGGGGCGGATGCCGCTGCATATGCAGGCGCGCACGCGCTTCTTCGGCCTCGCTCTGGCGATGGTCACCCGCATCCTGCTGCTGCTTTCCATCTCCTGGATCATGCGGCTCACCAACGACCTGTTCGAGGTGGCCGGGCAGGGGATATCCGGGCGTGACCTGATTCTCTTCTTCGGAGGCCTGTTCCTCCTCTGGAAGAGCAGCAGCGAGATGTACCAGGGGCTGGAAGGCGAGGATGAAATAGCCGACGAGCCACGGAGCCTGGCCGGGGGCTTCATTGGCACCATCATCCAGATCGCCCTGATCGACATCGTCTTCTCGCTGGATTCGGTGATCACTGCCGTTGGTATGGTCTCCAACGTCCCTGTGATGGTTGCCGCCATCGTCGCCGCCGTACTGGTGATGATGCTCGCCGCCGGCACCATCAGCGCCTTCATCGACCGGCACCCGAGCCTGAAGATGCTGGCGCTGTCGTTCCTGGTGGTGGTCGGCACGGTGCTGATCGCCGAGTCGTTCGACGTTCACGTGCCCAAGGGCTACGTCTACTTCGCCATGGCCTTCTCCCTGGCCGTCGAAGCCCTCAACATCCGCGCCCGCGCGGCTCGCGGTCGCAAGTCGGCAGACCCGGTGAAGCTGCGCAAGGACATGATGGGCGAGTGATGCTTTGTGTAGGAGCGAGCTTGCTCGCGAACCTTCCGAGCCGACCATTCGCGAGCAAGCTCGCTCCTACAAGGGCGGCGCCTGCCCAGGGATAAAGCAGTTGGGCGACAAGTCAGCGTATGAAGCGGAAGAGCGAGTGTGCTGTGCTCCTACGGGGACGGTGCCAAATGAAAAAAGCCCGCCAACACGAGTGTTGGCGGGCGAAGCAGGCGGGGACTAGAGCCAGCGTCCCCGCCCAGGGAGTAATCAGCTGAGGCGGGATTGCGCGTGCAGGCGAACCACGTAGCCGAGCTTGATCGCGATCGGTCCAAGGAGTGTCAGCAGGTGCGCCAGCACCAGGCAGCCCATGGAGAGGAATGCGTCGAAGACGTAGGCCAGCAGGGCTCCTGTCACCAGCATGGCCATGCCACTGACCAGCAGCTGGCTGCCAAGCAAGTAGACGCGCTGGGGGGATTCGAAGAAAGCGAACATATCCAATGCTCCGGCAGGGGTTGCGGCCTACCAAGGGCGTCCGTGACGGAGTCACGGACGCCGGGTCCATGCAGGGTGATCAGGCCACCGGAATCATCGGGTCGGCGGCTGCCAGGGCGGCGGTGCGATCGGCTGCCGGCGGGTAGATCCACATCGTGTTGATCTGGGTCTTGAGCTCCTTGGCTTCGGCCTTCACCAGCTTGAGCTGACGGTCCCAGCCTTCGGTGAACACCGCGCCCCAGGCACCCAGATCCAGGCAGGTCACGTACTTGGGCTGGCGGTAGGGCGTGGGCGACACGCCGAGGATGTCGGCGGCGACGTTGTTGCCGGCATGGCGACCGAGAGAGATTGCGTGCTGGCAGGACATGGCAGCGAAGTTGCCGATGTCGTCGGTGGCGGCATAGGCGACATCACCGGCGGCGAAGATGTTGTCCTGGCCGAGCACCTTGAGGTTTGCGTCCACATGCAACCGGCCCTGGCCATCGCGCACGCTGGACAGCTGCTCGGTCAACGGGCTCGCCCGGAAGCCGACGGTCCAGATCACCGTATGGCTCTCGATATGGCGACCGTCGGCGAGGGTGACGCCATTGGCGTCCACCGCGGCAACGCTGGTGCCGAGCACCCACTCGATGCCGAGGTGATCGGAGGCTTCGACGATCGACGGGCGAATCCCGTCGCCGAGGGCGGCGCCGATCTGCGGGGCGCGGTCGATGACGATCACGCGGATATCCTGGTCGTTACCCAGTACCTCGCGCAGGCGCGCCGGCATTTCGGTGGCCGTCTCGATACCGGTGAAGCCGCCGCCGGCGACCACCACGGTATTGCGAGCCAGGCTGTAGGGGCGCTCCGCGAGAGACTTCAGGTGCTGTTCCAGGCGCGTTGCGGATTCGATCTGGTCGACGTCGAAGGCGTGTTCGGCCAGGCCAGGAACCGGTGGGCGGGCCAGTTGGCTGCCGGTCGCCAGGACCAGGCGGTCGTAGTGCAGCTCCTGCTGGCGGCCAGCCTCGTCGCTGTAGCCGACGGTCTTGGCCTGCTCATCGATGCGCTCTGCAGTGCCTTTGACGAAACGCACACCAACCGAATCGAACAGGGCATCCAGCGGCGCAAACATGGCGTGGACGTTGGGCTCGTAGAAGCGCGGACGGATGCGCAGTTCGGCCTGGGGTGCGAGCAGGGTGATTGCCACATCGTTGCGATCATGTTTGTCCAGCAAACGTGCGGCGCTCAACGCGCTCCAGAGTCCACCGAAACCTGCGCCCACAACCAGAATTTGTTGTTTCATGAAGTGCTCCTCGAAAGAAGTGCCCAATAAAATTGATGTTGTTTTTCCAACTCCGGCGTGACGATTACAGGTCCATTGATACTGGGTTCCCATATTCGCTGTATCGGATCGTCCGCTGTGGTTACATGCTATCGATGGATATCTACTGGCGCACTTCTACATAGGGTCAGCAGAATTATGCGTCAGTCGAATTGATATATACCTAGGTATAAGTCGAATGCGCCCAGGAACTTCCGGATGTTCTCAGGGGCGCTCGCGCAGGGCGGTTTCGATGCAGTTCAGCAGTGTGTCGGCTTCGAAGGGCTTGGGGAGGCAGGCGACCATTCCGGACGTATCGGGGCCAATGGCGCCCGGGTAGGCGGTGATGAAGATGGTGGGAATCCGAAAACCCATCGCGATGAGTTTTTCATGCATCTCGACGCCGCACATGCCCGGCATCTGGATATCGGAGATCAGGCAGTGCGCTTCGGCCGGGCCGCTGGAGCCGAGGAACTCCAAGGCGTCGGAATAGGTTCTGGCCTGGTAGCCGCTGGCCCTCAACAAGCTTTCCAGCGCCGTACGGATTGATTCGTCATCATCGACGACTGCAATAACAGCCATATTGCGCACCTGAGTATCTGCGTCATGTGGGGTCGCTCGTTGCGGCGGCCTGTCGTTATTTCAAGATACGCTGTCTCATAACGTCGAGAAGTATACCTACGTATAGTCTCCGCCCCTTGAGGTCAAGCACTTCGGAGTTACCCGTCGACGCATGATACTCAGGTACAAGTGCACGTCCCGAAGGGATACTTCATCTGCACTGACGTACAAATGAATTGTTCCCGGAACCTCGAATAATCTGGCGCTACTCATTCATTGGCTTCCGGTAACTCCGGAGGTGCAGGGAAAGTTGTAAAAGACCCATTAACCAGGCGGCGGACATCATGAACAGAAATGACCTGCGGCGTGCCGACCTCAACTTGCTGGTTGTCTTCGAGACCATGATGCGTGAGCGCAACGTCACTCGTGCCGGAGAGCGCTTGTTCATCGGCCAGACGACGGTCAGCAGTGCATTGGCCCGACTGCGCTCGATGTTCAACGACCCCCTGTTCATCCGCACCGGCGGGGTGATGGAGCCGACCGCGCGGGCGGAGGAAATCCATGCCCGGCTGGCACCGGCCCTGGACGGCATCGCAGTGGCCCTGAGTTGCTCCCAGGAGTTCGACCCGCTCACCAGCGACGCTGCATTCCATGTCGGACTCTCGGACGATGTCGAGTACGCGCTGCTCCCGCAGCTGATGAGGCACCTGCGCGACGAGGCACCGAACATCACCCTGGTGGTGCGCCGGGTGGACCAGTGGCAATTGCCCCAGCTGATCACCACGGGCGAGATTTCCGTGGGCATCAGCCTGGCGCAGGGACTGCCGGCCAGCTCCCACTGCAAGCGGCTGCGTCCGATGCAGCCGGTGCTGCTGCGCGGCGATTCAGCGGCATGCCGCCTGACACTGGACGAGTTCTGCGCGCGGCCCCATGTGGTGGTGTCTTCGATGGGCAACGTCATCGATGATGTCGATCACGTCCTGGGTGTAATGGGGCGCCAGCGCAAGGTGGTGCTGGCGGTGCCGCAGTTCAGTGCCTTGCCGGGGCTGCTCGCCGGCAGCGACATGGTCGCCATCGTGCCGGACTACGTGGCCCAGGCCATGGCGCGGCTGCACGGGATGCACGCCGAGTTCGCGCCGCTGGAGCTGCCGGCTCCGGTCCTGTCCATGGCCTGGCGCGGCGCGAGCCACGACGATCCGCGTGAACGCTGGCTGCGTTCCTGCTTCTTCCGTCACCTCGGCAAGGTGCCCGAGCAGGCATCGGTTGCGGCCTGAGGGGCGAAGGCGGGGGCGGGTGGGATACCGATCAGTGTTCCCGCGTGAAGCGGCTGCGGTAGTCGCGAGGAGAGATGGACAGGTTTCGCTGGAAGGTACAGCGCATCCGTTCCTCGTCGCCGAATCCGCAGAGCCGGGCAATCTGCTCGATATTGCGCGGGGAGTTCTCCAGCAAGCGCTTCGCTGCTTCGAGGCGGAACAGTTCGATGGCCTTGGAGGGCGTCCGTCCGGTCTTGAGCTTGTAGACCCTGGAGAAGTTGCGCTGGCTCATTTGCGCGCGCTCAGCCAGGCGTTCCACCGTCAGGCTTTCATCCCCCAGGTTTTCCGTCAGCCACAGGTGCAGGTCGTCGAACGCCGCGCTTTCCCCCGATTGCGACTGCAGCAGCGTGCTGTACTGCGCCTGGCCACCCGGTCGCTTGAGGTAGACCACCAGTTCCCTGGCCACCTGCATGGCCACTTCGCGGCCACAGTCGGCTTCCACCAGGGCCAGTGCCAGGTCGATGCCGGCGCTCACGCCCGCCGACGTCCACACCGTTCCCTGCTGGATGAAGATCGCGTCGGCATCGACATCAATGGCCGGAAAACGCTCCTTGAGCGTGTCGCACATGGCCCAGTGGGTGGCGGCGCGTCGGCCATCGAGCAGGCCGGCCTTGGCCAGCAGGAAGGCGCCACTGCAAACCGCCGCGACCCGCCGAAAGCGGTGGGCCGCGCCCGACAGCCAGTCGACCAGTTCGCCGTGGCTGTCCAGGGACAGGCAGATTCCCGGAGCGCCGGGAACGACGAGGGTGTCTGCCGGGGGAACGCTGGGCTGATCGAGTCGGGAGGTGTCTACGGCCAGACCTTCGACGGTCTGCACCAGCCCGCCTTCGAGGCTGGCGGTGCGCAGCTGGTAACCGGGCATCTGGCGCGCGGACAGCGCCTTGGTGGCGGCCCAGAACACCGTCTGGGCACCGGTCAGGTCGAGCAGCCCAATCTGCGGGTAGGCCACGAACACCACTTCGCGAGGCCTGTCCCACGTCGAAGCCTGGGTGTCGAATGTGCTGTCCCTGGGTGGGGTTGTCCCTTCGCTGCCTGGAGGACCGACCATTGTTTCCGCCGTGACTGTTCGAATGGCATTGGGAAGTATGTGTCGCAGTGTTTTTTTTCAAGCGATCCGCGAGGGTCGGTCGTCGGAAAGTCGGACGAGGCGTGCGGCGTTCCGGGTTGGCCGATATCAAGGGTTTTATGTCCTGGCTGGTGCCTCCGCAAGCGCGATAGCCTCGTCAATGCTGAGCGCATCGTTCTCGGCGCCCTGATCCGCGTTATCAACATTCCAGCCGTAGACCTCCCCGACGTGCAAAAAGCCCGGCAGACGCCGAGGCCATCGCGTTGCCGCGAGGGGGGACATGGACTAGATTTTTTGACCGGCACGCCGTGATTTGCCGGTCTTCAGCAAGGAGACAAGATGAGTTCGTGGTCGCAAACAACTTCGACCAAAAGCACATGCGAACAGAAGGACCCCATGGTTTATGTGGTCGATGACGACGAGTCGATGCGGCTGGCGCTCGAGGGTTTGCTGCGCTCCATCGGATTGCGCGTCGAGACGTTCGAATCGTCCCAGGAATTCCTGGCCTTCCCGAAGAACAATGTCCCCAGCTGCCTGATACTCGACGTCAGGCTGCGCGGTGAGAGCGGCCTTGCCTTCCAGGAACAGGTGGAGAAGAGCGGCTTGCGCATGCCGATCGTGTTCATGACCGGGCATGGCGACATCGCGATGACGGTCAAGGCCATGAAGGCCGGTGCGGTCGATTTCCTGGCCAAGCCGTTTCGGGACCAGGACATGCTGGATGCAGTGGCCAATGCACTGGCGAAGGATGGCGAACGCCTGGCCGCCGAGCAGTCCATCGCGACGCTGCGTACCGCATTCGATTCGCTCACCGTGCGTGAGCGGGAAGTCATGGGGTTCGTGGTCGCCGGCCTGATGAACAAGCAGATCGCCTCCGAACTGAACCTCAGCGAAGTCACCGTGAAAGTCCATCGCGGACAGGTCATGAAGAAGCTGGCCGCGCGCTCCGTCGCGGACCTCGTCAGAAAATCGGAATCCCTGGGCATCCAGCCGCAGTCACGCAAGTCGTCCTGATTTCGGCATCAGCGGCAGCGCCCTTGCGGCCCTGTCGCTGACCCGCCGAGGCGCCAGCGTCCATCGCAATGACGGGCGGCAGCCTGATGGCAGGGTGCGTCATTCAAGAAATCCTACTTATGGCTCCGATACCAATGGGCAACAGACTCCAGATTTGCTGGGACGATGGCGAGCGTGCCTTCTGCCGAGGACCGCACCCGAAGGAGGGGGGCGACGACGTGCTGGTGGCGCGGGCCGCCGCTGAACAGCCTTTGCCGGCCAGCCTCGAGCGCCTCGCACATGAGTTCGGCCTCAAGGACGAGCTCGATGGCGCATGGGCTGTCCGGCCGCTTGAGCTGGTGCGGGAGAGCAGCGGGCTGCTGCTGGTGCTGGAGGACCCGGGCGGCGAGCCACTCGAGCGGTTGCTCGGCGCACCCATGGAGATGGGCGCTTTCCTGGACATCGCCGTGGGCATTGCCACGGCGCTGGGCAAGCTCCACCAGCGCGGGCTCGTTCACAAGGACCTCAAGCCCACGCACATCCTGGTCAATTGCACCGATGGCCAGGTGCGTCTCACCGGCTTCGGACTCGCCTCGCGGCTGCCGCGCGAGCGCCAGGCGCCCGAGCCGCCCGAGACCATCGCCGGCACGCTTGCCTACATGGCGCCGGAGCAGACCGGCCGGATGAATCGTTCGATCGATTCGCGCAGCGACCTCTATGCGCTCGGCATCACCCTCTACCAGATGCTGACGGGCGTATTGCCGTTCACCGCCACCGACGCCATGGAATGGGTGCACTGCCACATCGCCAGGAAGGCGGTGCCCCCGAGCGAACGGGTGACCACGGTGCCGGCGGTGATCTCGAACATCGTCATGAAGCTGCTGGCCAAGACCGCCGAGGAGCGCTACCAGACGGCAGCCGGCGTCGAACATGACCTGCGCCGCTGCCTGGAAGACTGGCAATGCCGTCAGCGCATCGACGACTTCCCCCTGAACGAGCACGGCACGCCCGACCGCCTGCTGATCCCCGAGAAGCTGTATGGGCGGGCTTACGAGGTAGACACGCTGGTCGCTTCGTTTACCCGCATCGTCAACAGCAGTGCGCCGGAACTGGTGCTGGTGTCCGGTTACTCCGGCATCGGCAAGTCTTCGGTGGTCAATGAGCTGCACAAGGTGCTGGTACCGCCACGGGGACTCTTCGCCTCCGGCAAGTTCGACCAGTACAAGCGCGATATTCCCTATTCGACCCTGGTACAGGCTTTTCAGAACCTGGTGCGGACGCTGCTCGGCAAGAGCGACGCGGAGCTGGAGGGCTGGCGCGGGGCGATGCTGGAGGCGCTGGAGCCCAACGCGCGGCTGATGACCGACCTCATTCCCGAACTGAAGCTCATCATCGGTGAACAGCCGGCGGTCCCGGAGCTGGAACCGCAACAGTCGCAACGCCGGTTCCTGCTGGTGTTTCGGCGCTTCATCGGCGTATTCGCGCAACCGGAGCATCCGCTCGCGCTGTTTCTCGACGATCTTCAATGGCTCGACGCGGCAACCCTCGACCTGCTGGAGGACCTGCTGACCCGTTCGGACCTGCGCCACCTGATGCTGGTGGGCGCCTACCGGGACAACGAGGTGGATGCCGCACACCCGCTGACGGCCAAGCTCCAGGCCATCAGGAACGCGGGTGTCAGGATCGACGAGATCAGGCTGGCGCCGCTGGCCAAGGCGCATATCGAACAACTGATTGCCGAAGCCCTGCACAGTCCGCAGGAGCGCATCGAGTCGCTGGCCCGGCTGGTGCAGGACAAGACCGCCGGCAACCCGTTCTTCGTCATCCAGTTTCTCCAGGCTCTGGTCGAAGAAGACCTGCTGACGTTCGACCATGACGCTCGGCATTGGCGCTGGGAGCCTGATCGCATCCATGCAAAGGGCTACACCGACAATGTCGTGGACCTCATGGTCGGCAAGCTGGCGCGCCTGCCCAGCGACACGCAGCTGGCGTTGCAGCAACTGGCCTGTCTCGGCAACGTCGCCGAGATCACCGTCCTTTCAAGCGTCCTGGGCATTCCCCAGGCCCAGGCTCACGCCGTGCTGTGGGAGGCGATCCGCCAGGAACTGGTGGAGCGGCAGGAGAGCGCTTATGCCTTCGTCCACGACCGGATTCATGAAGCTGCCTACTCACTGATCCCCAAGGCGTCGCGCGCCGAGGTCCATCTGCGTATCGGCTGGTTGCTCGCCGCGCAGACCGCCCCGAAACGGCGCGAAGAGGCGATTTTCGAGATTGCCGGCCAGCTCAATCGGGGCGCCGCGCTGCTGACCGAAGTCTCCGAGCGTGAGCAACTGGCGGAGTTCAACCTGCTGGCCGGCCAGCGTGCCAAGGCATCGACGGCCTACGCGTCGGCGCTTACCTATCTGTCCGCCGGTGCGGAACTGCTGGGTAGCGATTGCTGGGCGCGGCGCCATGAGCTGAGCTTCGCCCTGGAGCTGAACCGGGCCGAATGCGAGTTCCTCACCGGGCAGCTGCCGGCGGCGGACGCGCGCCTGGTGACGCTGGCCGAACGCGCCCGTACGACGGTGGAAAAGGGACTGGTTGCGTGCCTGCAACTGGATGTCTGCCTGGTCCTCGACCAGAGCGACCGCGCCGTCGCGGTGTGTCTCGCGTACCTCCGGCATGTCGGTATCGACTGGTCGGCGCATCCCGACGATGAGGAAGTGCAGCGCGAGTACCAGCGGATCTGGACGTTGCTGGGCGAGCGGCAGATCGAGGACCTGATCGATCTGCCGTTGATGGAAGATGCGGCCTCGCTGGGGACCGTGGAGGCGCTGAGCAAGCTTTTCGCGCCGGCCTTGCAGACGGATGCGAACCTGGCTTGCCTGACGATCTGCATGGCGGTGAGCATCAGTCTGGAACGTGGCAACTGCGATGCCTCGTGCGTGCTCTATGCCAACGTCGGCCGGGTGGCGGGGCGGCGCTTCGGTGATTACCAGGCCGGCTTGCGCTTTGGCCAGCTCGGCTGCGACCTCGTCGACCGACGCGGGCTGAAGCGCTTCGAGGCCAAGACCTATCTGTGTTTCTCGATCTTCGTCATGCGCTGGCTGCGGCCCGTGCGGGAATGCCGTGCGCTGCTGAGTCGCGCCTTCGCCGCGGCGAACAGGATCGGCGACCTTCCATATGGTGCCTATGCCGGCAACAGCCTGGTCTCGGACCTGTTGTACTCCGGCGAATCGCTGCCCGCGGTGCAGGCAGAAGCCGAGCGCGGACTGGCCTATGCGGAGAAGGTGGGTTTCGGCCTGGTGGTCGACTTCATCGCCACGCAACTGGCGCTGGTACGCACACTTCGTGGTCTGACGACGGCATTCGGCAGCTTCGACGACGCGAACTTCACCGAGCTTTCAACCGAACGGCATCTGGCCGGCAGTCCCGACCTGGCGCTCGCCGAATGCTGGTACTGGACGCGCAAACTGCAGCTGCGCTACCTGGCCGGCGACTATCCCTCGGCCATGGAGGCTGCCAGGAAGGCGGAGGCGTTGCTCTGGACCTCATCCTCATTCTTCGAGGAGGCCGAGTATCACTTCTACAGCGCGCTGGTCCACGCGGCTGCGTGCGATGCGAGCCCGGCGGTCGAGCATTCGACGCACCGGGTTGCCATGGCCTCGCATCACCGGCAGTACCAGGTCTGGGCAGACAACTGCCGCGAGAACTTCGCGGACCGTGCCGCCCTGATCGGCGCCGAGATTGCCCGCATCGAAGGCCGTGTGGCGGAGGCCGAGCAGCTTTATGAGCACGCCATCCTGGCGGCGCAGCAGAACGGCTTCATCCATGTCGAGGCGCTCGCCAATGAGCTCGCGTCGCGCTTCTACGCGGCGCGAGGCCTCGGCAAGATCGCCCGTTTGTACATGCGCGACGCACGCTATGGCTACCTGCGTTGGGGCGCCGATGGAAAGGTGTGGCAACTCGAGACGAAGTACTCCTACCTGAGAACGGAAGAGCCTGCCCTTGGCGCGACCACCACCATCGCGACTCCGGTGGAGCACCTCGACCTGGCGACCGTACTTAAGGTGTCGCAAGCGGTCTCGGGTGAGATCGTCCTGGAGAAACTGATCGACATGGTCATGCGCACGGCCATCGAGCAGGCCGGTGCCGAGCGGGGCCTGCTGATCCTCTCGGATGGCGGCGAACATCTGATTGCGGCGGAAGCGACGACCGCCGGCGACGCGACGGAGTTGCTACTGAGAGCTGTGCCGGTGAGTGCGGCGCTGCTGCCGGAATCGATCCTGTTCAACGTGCTGCGTACACGCGAGAGCGTCGTCCTCGACGATGCCGTGGCCGAACCCTCGTTTGCCGCGGACCCTTATATCCGCGAGCGGCGCACCCGTTCAATCCTCTGCCTGCCCCTGATGAACCAGGCGAAGCTCACCGGCGCGCTCTATCTCGAAAACAACCTGACAGCCCGCGTGTTCAGCCCGACCCGCATCGCCGTGCTGAAGCTGGTGGCCTCCCAGGCGGCGATCTCCCTGGAAAACGCGCGTTTGTACCGTGATATCGCGGAGCGCGAGGCGAAGATCCGGCGTCTCGTCGATGCCAACATCATCGGGATCATTGTCTGGAATGCCGAAGGCGACATCATCGAAGCCAACGACGCCTTCCTGCGCATGGTGGGGTACGAACGGGAGGACCTGGTATCGGGCAGCGTGGGCTGGCGCGACCTGACGCAGCCGGATTTGCGACCGCAGAGCGAAACAGCCCTGGCCGAGGCGTTGCGGGTGGGGCATGCGCAGCCCTTCGAGAAGGAGTACGTCAGGAAGGATGGCAGTCGCCTGCCGGTTATCGTCGGCCTGGCCACGTTCGAAACCAGTCGCAAGGATGGCGTGGCGTTCGTACTCGATCTCACCGAGCGCAAGCTGGCGGAGCAGAGGGTCCGCGAGGGCGAGCAACGCTATCGCGAGGTGCAGGCGGAACTGGCCCATGCGAACCGGGTGGCGACCATGGGACAGCTCGCCGCGTCGATCGCCCATGAGGTCAACCAGCCGATTGCCGCGACCGTGACCAATGCCTACGCCGCACAGCGTTGGCTGAACGCGCAGCCGCCGGAAGTCGGTGAGGTGGGGCAGGTCCTGGGCCGCATCATCAAGGATGCCAACCGGGCGGCGGACGTCCTTGGGCGGATTCGTGAACTGATCAGGAAGGCGCCGCCGCAGAAGGAGCCTGTGGACATCAACGCGGCGATTCGCGAGATGGTCGAGTTCACTCACGGCGAGGCCAGCAAGTGCGGTGCGGTGGTGCAGACGCAACTCGCGGAGGGCTTGCCACTCATCGAAGGCGACCGTGTCGAGCTGCAACAGGTGCTGCTCAACCTGATCATCAACGCGCTGGAGGCCATGGGTGGCATCAATGATGGCGTACGGCAACTGCACATCAGCACCGGACCCGACGAGTCAGGCGCTGTGCGGGTAACGGTGAGCGATTCGGGGCCGGGCTTCGCGGAAAGCGCCGAACAGGTGTTCGCACCTTTCTACACCACCAAACCCACCGGCCTCGGGATGGGCCTTTCGATCTGCCGATCGATCATCGAGACCCACGGTGGCCAGTTGTGGGCGAGCGCCAATCAGCCTCGCGGAGCCGTCGTCCAGTTCACCGTGCTTGCCCATTCGCCGGTCTGATCGTGCCCCCGTGGTGTCCGCCCGGCAGAAGCCACGTTTTTGTAGGAGCGAGCTTGCTCGCGAACAGTCCGAGCACGATCCTTCGCGAGCAAGCTCGCTCCTACAGTCAGTCCACGTTACGACTTGCCGGCCGCTATCGCCGTGACTTCCACGCGCATGCCTTCCACGGCCAGCTCGGCCACGCCCACAGCGGCGCGAACGGGCCAGGGCTTGGCGAAGAAACGCTGGTAGACCTCGTTGAAGGCGGGGCGGTCGGCCATGTCGGTGAGGTAGATGGTCAGGTGCATGACCCGGTCCATGGAACTGCCGGCGCGCTCCAGCGCGACCTTCAGCGCCTGCAGGGTGCATTCGCTTTGCGCGACGATGTCACCCAGTTCCAGGCTGCCGTCGGCGCGGGTTGGAATCTGGGTGGAGACCAGCAGGCCGCCGAAGCTGGCGACGTCCGAGGAGATGGATTCCGGATCGGGATCGGGGAGGAACGTGAGGTCGTAGTTTGCCATGGCTATCTTGCTCGAATGGAAGGGAGGTGGCGGCTCCAGATGGGAGCAGTTCCGTCAGGTTTATGCAGAATCAGGTGGGACAAGGTTGGGCGGGATTGGGACGCGCAGCCCCAATCCCGTCCGTTCCATCTTCAGCCGCGCGCCAAGGACGGGGTGCGCGGGGGAATCAGGCGCTTCGAGCCGGTCGACTCGAAGGCCGACGCAAAGCGCAGCAGGGCCGAATCATCGTAGGCGCGGCCGGCGAAGGTCAGTCCGATGGGCATGCCGATATCCGCCATCACGCCCATCGGCACGGTGACGGTGGGTACGCCCAGGTGACGGATGGCGAGGTTGCCGTTGGCGACCCAGATGCCGTTGCTCCAGGCGATGTCGGCCGATTCCGGGTTCACGTCGGCGTCCGCCGGGCCCACATCGGCTACGGTGGGGAACAGCACGGCGTCCAGCTTCAGGCCGTCCATCCAGTCTTCCAGGTCGAGCTTGCGGGTCTTTTCCAGGCCGCGCAGACCGTCAGGCAGGGTCTCGATCTGGTCCCAGGTCTTCAGGCCGCGCTTGGCCATGTTGACGTATTCGTCCATGCCCGCGCAGAGGTCGTCCTCGCGGTTCGGCAGGGTGCCCGGGTCGTGGGGGAAGATCTGCGGCCCGTCGACGTCGGCCAGCGTGTTCAGCTTGGGATCGCCGTTGGCACGGAGGAAATCGTCGAAGCCCCAGCCGGACAGTTCCCAGAGCTCGTCATGGAGGAACTGCTCGGAAACGAAGCCGCGGTTGAACACGGTCGGCGCGCCGGGGCGGTCGCCCTCGCAGTTGGAAACCAGCGGGAAGTCCACTTCGATGACTTCGGCGCCAGCCGCTTCCAGGGCCTTGCGGGCTTGTTCCCAGAGGTCGATGACCGAGGCACGGGTGTTGATGCGCTGGCCGGTCGGGCCGCCGATGCCGGGCTTCTCGCTGGTACCGGCCAGTTCGTCCTTGTTGATGAACATGCGCGGCACGCCCAGCCGCTTGCCCTTGAGGGCTTCGGGGCCGGCGGCGAGGTCCAGGTAGGACGCCGGGCGCACTTCGGAAACGGCGGGGATCGGCACCCAGGGCTGCAGGCGCCACAGGTCGCCTCGCTTGTCGGTGTCTTCGGCGACCACCACGTCGAGCACTTCCAGCAGGTCGGCCATGGTGCGCGCATAGGGCACTACGACGTCCATGGTCGGCGTCAGCGGCCAGTTGCCGCGCACCGAGATCACCCCGCGCGAAGGCGTGTAGGCGCAAAGGCCATTGTTGGATGCTGGTCCGCGTCCGCTCGACCAGGTTTCTTCGGCCAGGCCGAATGCCGAGTAGCTGGCTGCGGTCGCGGTGCCCGCCCCGTTGGACGAGCCCGAGGCGAAGGGGGCGGTGAGGTAGTTCGCGTTGTAGGGACTCTCCGCACGGCCGTAAACGCCGCGCTGCATACCGCCGTTGGCCATGGGCGGCATGTTGGTCTTGCCCAGGCAGATGGCGCCGGCAGCGCGCAGGCGTTCGATGGTGAACGCATCGCGATAGGCGACCAGGTCCTTGAAGGCCGGGCTGCCGGACGCGGCGGTCAGTCCCTTCACCAGGTAACTGTCCTTGGCCGTATAGGGAATGCCATCCAGCGGTCCGAGCGTCTCGCCGCGCGCGCGGCGGGCATCGGAGGCTTCGGCTTCCTTGAGCGCCTCGGGATTGCGCACCACGACGGCGTTGAGGGCGGTAGGCGTCTCGGGACCGTCGTAGGCATCGATCCTGGCGAGATAGGCCTTGACCAGCTCGACGGCCGTCGTGCGGCCGGACTCGAGCGCGGCGCGCAGTTGGGCAATGGAAACCTCGGTTACCTCGATCATGCTGTCACCGCCGGTGGTTGTTGGGTTGTGCATCGAATCTCTCCATCACGCTGGACCCAGGGTCCAGGAACATCAACTTGCCAGGAAACGGTACTCATCTCGGCCCCCGTTGCAGCGCATCATGCGGCAGGGGCGGCACTGGAACCAGGGCCGGAAAATTCAGCGCACTATTTTGCACCAAGCGCGAAGCCGCGGCATCGCTGGCGTGCATCAGCTAACGAGGTTCCTCGCATGACGATGTGGGGAGGGTAGTCGGATCGTGGCCAGTCGGACGGCTGAACCTGAAATGACGAACCGCGACGCTCACACGGAAACGTCGCGGCTCATGGCTATACCGAGTGCGATGACCCAGCAGTCGTTCGGAGCCTTTCGGGAGGAAAAGCCACGAATGGCTCCTCAGTCGACGGGGATTACCGGCGGCTTGCCCACGTCCTTCAGCAGTAACACCAGGAACTTCGCAGGCTTGTCCTGGCTGGCGTTGCGTCCGACCGTGTGCAGGTCCTGCGGGCCTTCATGGAAACTCTGTCCGGGTATCAGCGTCACCTCCTGCCCGCCTTTCACGCCCATCACGATGGTGCCTTCCAGCACGTAGATGAAGCCGTGGGCATCGTGGCGATGGACCGGGTCGGCGCCACCGGGGGGATATTCAACCGTAAGCATCAGCACTTCCTTGCCGGGGTAGTCCGGAAGCGCCTGGGTCATGACCGGCTTGACGATCGGGTGCGGGGCGGACGTTCCCGTGTCCTGCGCGATGGCGACCGTGATGCATGAGAGGGAGAAGAGGGCGACGAGGTGAGGGATTGGCATGTGGCGCTCCTGGTTCCGTCGAGCGGGAAGTGGTGGCCCGGCCGCTAGCGCGGTGCGGCGGCTTGCTTGAGCCATTCCTCGAAGTGGGTCTCGCCGACGATCGGGTTGGCCCCTGGGGTCAGCGACTGGTCGTCGACCGGTGCACCGAAGTAGGTGGCTCCGGAATCCGCAATCACCTCCCGCCGGTCGTTGTTGTGGTCGAGGTAAGCCTTGACGAACCAACCCATGGGCTTGCGGTCAGGCCCGGCGACTTCCGTCGTCTGGTTGCTCGGCGGTTGCCCGGCGAGGTTGGCCAGGGCCTCTGCGACATCCGCCGAGGCGATTGGCTGCAGGGCGGCGGGCGGCAGGCGAACGCTATTGCCCTCGGTGCCGGAATGCGCGATGGCACCGACGAACTCGAAGAATTGCGTGGCCCTGAGGATGGAGTAGGGGACGCCCGATTCCTTGATCAGCTTTTCCTGGGCCATCTTGGCGCGGAAGTAACCGCTGCTGAGCATCCGCTCCGTACCGACGACCGAAAGGGCGACATGGTGCTTTACCCCTGCAGCCTTTTCCGCAGCGGCCAGGTTGCGTCCGGAGGCCTCGAAGAATGCCAGTACGGCAGCGTCTTCGAATGACGGTGAATTCGCGACGTCGACGACCACATCGGTACCTTGCAGTGCCGCCTGCAGCCCTTCGCCCGTCACGGCGTTGACCCCGGTCTTCGGTGACGCCGGCAGGACGTCATGCCCCTGCTGGCGAAGGTTGTTGCAGAGCTGGGTTCCGATCAGGCCAGTTCCGCCGATAACGACGATCTTCATGTGCATGCCTCCTGTTGGATGACGCAGCGCAGGGTGCATCTGTCGGGGGGCAGCGGGTGCATGGCAGCCCGGAGCTACACTCGTGGCTGTATGGCGTGCGGGAACCGCAGCGGTCGCCAGGTGGCGTGACGCGCTTCGCCGCATCGCCAGTGATCTGCAATGACGATCACGTTATGGCCGGGGACTTTTCCCGGAAAGGACATTGATCGTGGGATTTCAGCCATGAACCGGCACATCGGTTTTCTGGTCTATCCGGGCTTCGAGTTGCTGGACCTGAGCGGCCCGCTCGAAGCCTTCTCGAACGCCAATCAACGCTCATCCGCTGACTACCAGCTGACCACCGTATCCCTGGACGGGGGGATGGTGAGCAGTGCCTGCGGCCTTTGTGTCCATACGGAGCCGTTGCGGGTGGTTGCCTTCGACACCTTCATGGTGGTGGGCGCGCCCGAGCCTCCCGAAGGTGAATGGGCTGCGGTGCTGGCCAGGGCAGTTGGCAACGTCGCTCTGCATGTGCGCCGAACCGCCAGTGTCGGTACCGGCGCCTTCCTGCTGGCGGCGAGCGGACTGCTCGATGGGCGCACCGTGACGACCCACTGGCATTACGCAGCGCAGTTGCAGGCGTGCTATCCGACTGTGAGGGTCGATGGTGACCGGACCTGGAGCGAGGACGGTGGTTTCTGGACGTCGGCGGGGATGGCCGCCGGCATCGACATGAGCCTGGCGATGATCGAGCAGGACATGGGGCGGGAAATGGCGCTTTCCGTGGCACGCATGCTGGTCGTCTATTACTGGCGACCGCGTGGGCAATACCAGTTTTCGTCGTTGCTGGATTTCGATCCGGGGTCGGACCGGATTCGTTCCACGCTGAGCTTCGCGCGTGAGCACCTGCGGGAGAACCTCTCGGTCGAGCGCCTGGCCGAGGTCGCGAACCTGAGCGTCCGCCAGTTCGGGCGCGCCTTCACCTCGTCGACAGGCGTGACGCCGGCCAGAGCGGTCGAACGCATGCGGGTAGAGGCGGCACGGCCGCAAGTCGAGGATGGGCGGCAGACGTTCGAGGAAATCGCGCGCCTGAACGGCTTCATCGATGCGGGACGCATGTGTCAGAGCTTCCTGCGGGTCGCGGGTCGAACGCCCCAGGAGCTTCGACGCAGCGCACGAGGTGAACGTGGAATTTTCCGGTCTGCGTCATGACCTCTCTCAGCGACGCCGCCTGGCGACTCCACCGCCGGTTTCGGGAGAATCGGTTGTAATGAAAGAAGCGGTTACCCCAAGGTCAGAGGAGGTTCACGTCATGCCTGTTACTCGATTCCCCGTATGGGTGGTTGCCATGTGCCTGACGGTTTCGGCAGGCGCATCCTGGGCCACCGAACAGGCCAATCAACGCCGCGCCGCCCGCGATGTAAGGCAGGAAACACGGCAGGATGCACGCCAGATCAAGCAGGACTGCCGTGCCGCCGACCAGCAGTACAACGCCCAGTGCCGACAGGACAAGCGCCAGACCAAGCAGCAGGGGCGGGAGAGGGCGCGGGACATCAAGTACTGAGTATCCAATGGCCTGGTGGCTGTGCTTTGTGTAGGAGCGAGCTTGCTCGCGAATGGTCGGGCTCAGGAGGTTCGCGAGCAAGCTCGCTCCTACAGTACGTATGCCCACATGGCTTCGCGATTGCCGGAGGGCATGGTGCATCCGGCGCGAGTCACCCCTCTCCTGCGGGAGAGGGGCTGGGGGGGAGGGGTTAGCCGGCCGGCTCGGATTCTCGGGTGCAGTCCAGATTCGCGAGCAAGCTCGCTCCTACAGTACGTACCCCCCCCACATGGCTTCGGGATTGCCGGATGACATGGTGCATCCGGCGCGAGTCACCCCTCTCCTGCGGGAGAGGGGCCGGGGTGGGCGGGGGTGTCAGTGCTCCGCCATCGATCGTTCGTGGACGTACTGCCTGAACTGTTCGGCCGGCAGTGGGCGGGAGAACAGGTTGCCCTGGTAGGTGTGGCAGCCGTGGCTGACGAGGAAGGCACGCTGGGCCTCGGTTTCCACGCCTTCGGCAATCACCGAGAGCCCGAGGATCTGGCTCAGGCTCACGATGGCGCAGGCGATGGCCGCGTCGTTGGGGTCGACCAGCACGTCGCGGATGAAGGATTTGTCGATCTTCAACTGGTCCAGCGGCAGGCTCTTGAGGTAGGAGAGCGACGAGTAACCGGTGCCGAAGTCGTCCAGTGACAGGCCGATGCCGATCTCCTTCAGTTCGATCATCTTGGCAACGGTATTTTCCATGTCTTCCACCAGCATCCCCTCGGTCAGCTCGAGCTTGAGCCTCCTCGGGTCGGCACCCGTGAAGCGCAGCACGGTCAGCACTTCTTCGACGAAATCGGGATGGTGGAACTGGCGCGCGCTGACGTTCACCGCCATGACCAGGCGGGCGGTTTCCGGCTGCTTGGCCCAGGTCACCAACTGGGCGCAGGCGGTGTGCAATGCCCAGCGGCCGAGTGGCAGGATGAGCCCGGTTTCCTCTGCCAGGGGAATGAACTCCGCCGGCACCACGTTCCCACGCTCAGGGTGCTGCCAGCGCATGAGCGCTTCCGCCCCCACGATCCTGCCCTGACTGTTCACCTGCGGCTGGAAGTGCAGTGACAGTTCCTTGTTCTGCAGGCCCTGCCGCAGGTCGGACTCCAGCCGTGCGCGGGCGGTGGCGACCGCCTGCATCTCCGGGTCGAAGAAGCGCATGGTGTTGCGACCGGCGGCCTTGGCGCGGTACATCGCCAGGTCCGCGCGCTTCATGATGTCGTCGACGGTATTGAGCTGTCCCTGGAACAGGGCGATGCCCAGGCTGGGCGTGCTGTGATGCTCGTAACCATCCAGTTCGTAGGAGAGGTTCAGCGAGCTGAGAATCTTCTCGCAGATGGTCTTGGCCTGGATGGCGGCATCCGGGGGATTCTCGCTGAGGCCCTCCAGCAGGACCACGAATTCGTCTCCGCCGAGGCGGGCGACGGTATCGCTCTCACGGATGCAGGCGGACAGGCGATGGGCGACCTGCTGCAGTAGCACGTCGCCGCGGTCGTGACCGAGGGTGTCGTTGAGGGCCTTGAAGTTGTCCAGGTCGATCAGGATGACCGCGCTCGTATGCTGGCTACGTGCGCTGCTGGCCAGCGCATGCTGCAGGCGGTCGAGCATGAGCCGCCGGTTGGCCAGACCCGTGAGCTGGTCGTAGAAGGCCAGCCGCTTGACCTCCTGTTCCGCGGCCTTGCGATGGGAAATGTCGGTGTTGATGGAGAGGACGCACTGGGGCAGGCCGCTGTCATCGCGAACCAGGGTGCGGTGGCTCTCGAAGTTGATGGTGCTGCCGTCGCGGCGTCGCAGCGTCACTTCGCCTGACCAGTCGCCCAGTTCGATAAGACTGTGGGTGGTGGTTTCGATGAAGGCATGGCTCGGGTAGATCAATCCCTGGGCCGATTTGCCCAGCGCCTCGTCCCTGGGCAGCCCATAAAGGCGCTCGGCGCTCTTGTTCCAGTAGAGGATGCGGTGATTCATGTCGTGCACGACGATGGCGTCCTGCGCCTTGTCCAGCAGCGATGCCTGCTGGCGGAACTGCCGTTCGCTCTCGCGCAGCACCGTCAGATAACGTTCGCGCTCGGCGGCGTGGGATTCCATCTCACGGCGGATGCGGCGCCCATAGAACATGGCCGCAGTCACCATCAGCAGCACGAACATCATGATGGCGTATTCGATGCGGCGCAGTTCATCGACCGACTCCAGTTCCTCTTCGAGCAGCTTGCTCTGGATCAGGCCGACGCGCTCGCGCACGGTGGCGAAGGCGGCGAGCAGCAAGGCGTACTTCCGGTCCATGGTCGCCATGCGTTGGGCTGCCTCATCCGACTTGCCATCTCGGAAGAAGGAGAAGATCAATGTGGCCTCTTTCACCATCTCGTCCATCGCGGAATCGATCTCCGCCACTTCTCCCTTGAGCGCGAGCGTAAAGGTCTGGATGTCTTCGCTGTGCTCTGCCTGATTGGCAATTCGCACTTCCAGTTGTTCCTTGACTTTGGCCAGGTGCGCGTCGAATGCGTGCAAGGCTGCGGTCATGTTCCGCGACTCGGATTCGGCATCAAGCGTGTCGAACACGTTGTTGCCCGGCGCGTTCACTTCCGACGCGAGGCTGCCCAGCGTCGAATAGGACGAAAGCTGCTGGACCCAGGATTGGTTGGCCTTGATCGAGCGGTGGTAGGTATCGACGATCAGGTGGTTCAGCAGGACGCTCAGCACCACGACCAGCACGTCGAAGCCCGCAAGGAAGAAGTACATGCGGTGCCATCGGGTCGTGGGTTGAGTGTTCGAGTGCGCGGATATGACCTGGTTGGCGGCGCTTTCCCTCTCGAACGAATCCATTTCGCGATCTCCAGCGAACGTCCTTCTTATGGACTTGATAAGCGAAGCTCAAGAAAGCCAGGCGTCCTGTCGTTTGAATTTCAGCGCCGGAATCCCCCGGGACGGGCGCCGCATGCCCAATCCGTTCGGCATGATGACACTCAAAGCATAGCCACGGATTTGCCATTATTTCGCGGCCCGACTGCTGGTGTGCAGGCGGCGACGGGATGTCGTGTGAATATTCTGCCCGCTGTGGCTGAGGTGTCAGGAAAGCAGGGGCCGACACCCCGAGGCGCTTTCGCGCGCAGCTGGTTTGAGGGGAAAAAGTGGTCGGGCGTTAGATTGAATATTCACTAGGGTTATTTGCTAATTCCTGAAGTGCATATCCATTGCGCGGACAATGACGTTATCGATTCCACGTCGTTCGGGATTGCGTTCATGCCGCTGCTATCGCAGACAGAAGCGCTGTCATCGGTGGCGAAAGTTTTGGCAGGACGTACCCCATCGACGCTGCCTCGTCATCTTGTTCGACGGATTCGCCTCCCTAGAATCGGCCCCATTCCGGTTACACATTCCATCCTTTGAGGGAGCGCCACCATGATGAATGCCATGCAAATGCCGATGTCCGCCAACTCCATGATGCCGATGATGGGCATGCCCATGATGATGGCCACCATGCAGTGCGACATGCAGGACGACGGCATGATGTGCACGATGATGCCGGCCATGGGCATGGACATGACGATGTTCCGCAACAGCGCGGAAATGATGGCGATGATGATGAACTGCGGCATGCCGATGATGATGCACTGCGGCAACATGTCGATGATGTGCATGTCCCAGGCCGGCATGGCCATGATGCCGATGATGGGCATGATGAATATGATGCCGATGATGGGAATGGGCATGGGGATGGGCATGCCCATGCCCATGCCGTCCATGAAGTGCATGATGGAGTGCTCCATGCAGGGCGACGCCATGATGTGCAAGATGATGCCGATGCAGGGCATGAACATGGAGATGTTCAAGAGCTGCTGCGCGCTGATGACGAAAATGATGGAATGCGGCATGCCTATGATGATGAGCTGCAACGGCATGCCGATGATGTGCTGCACCTGCTGATCGGCAGGATGTAAAAAAGCCCGGCCGGGAAACCCGCCGGGCTTTTTTGTGCTCGCCGGGGCTCCTATGGTGGATCGATGAAGCGTGATCCACCCTACACACCGCCTCGGCTCGGGGCTTTGTGTAGGAGCGAGGGGGACGCCCAGTTCTTGCTCGCGAAAGGTCTGCTCAGGAGCTTCGCCAGCAAGCTGGCTCCTACATTTACCTCAGTCGAGTCTTTCGGCGTAGGTGGTGACGAGGTAGGCCACCGCTTCGCTGTTGGATGGGTTGCGGTAGGCGTGGGGCTGGTCGGCGTAGAACAGGATCGAATCGCCAGTGGCGAGCAGGAAGCGTTCCTCGTTCACGCTGATTTCCAGCACGCCCTGGGCGATCACCAGGTTCTCCTGCGTGCCGGGGGCGTGGCCGGGAGAGTCCTCGGTGGCCAGACCCGCCAGCCGCAGTTCGTAGAATTCCACCTGGCGCGAGCAATCGAAGGGGAACAGCGCGCGGCTGACGAAGCTGCCGTCGCCGTTCACCAGTCGCTTGCTCTGGCTGGCCGGCAGCACCGAGACGCCATCGAAGGCTCGGTCATCGAGAAATGCCGCCACCGAGACCTTCAGACCCTGGGCGATCTTGCACAGGACCTTGATCGAGGGAACGCTGCGCCCGGACTCGATCTGCGCCAGCATCGCCCGGCTCACGCCGGAAACGCGGGCCAGGCCGTCCAGTGAGAGATTGCGCTTGGCGCGCAGGCGCAGCAGGTTGCTGGCGACGCGCTGGCCCACCGGGTCGTCCACGGCGGCGGCCGCGAGCAACACCTGGTCAACGGCGTCGACAGGTAGCGAATGACCCATGACTCACGCCTCGCGAATGCCGTTTTCCCGCTGTTGCTGGATGAGCTGGAACGCACCGTAACCGGCCCGGCAGGCATACATCGTCCACATCAGCTCGGCCATGCGGCGCGCTTGGCGGCGCGTGCGATAGCGGGCGAGGTCGATGACGTTGTCGGTGCGGTCCATGGTGCAGCTCCTTGGGGAGTCCTGAGGGGTGACGGGGCTAGACTAGCCGCTCCTCCTTTAGACCGATAAATACTTAATTAGTATTTATTAATTCCTTTTTGAGCTATTTGGGCCGGAAGCTGCTGTGGGAATCAGTCCGCAGCAGCTCGCGAAGATCAGATCTCGACCTGGGTGCCCAGTTCGATCACCCGGTTAACCGGCAGCTGGAAGTAGCGCAGGCTGCTGTTGGCATTCTTGTGCAGGAAGGCGAATAGCCCTTCGCGCCAGAGCGACATGCCCAGGCCCCGCGTGGGAATCACTGTTTCACGGCTCAGGAAATAGGTGGTGCGCATGGGGGTGAAGTCCAGGCCCTCCAGGCGACAGGAATTCAGGGCTTCCGGCACGTTGGGTTCTTCCATGAAGCCGAAATGCAACAGTACCCGGTAGAAGCCGCCGTCGTAGCGGGTGACTTCAAAGCGCTGGGCATCCTCGATACGCGGCGTGTCGCGAGTCATGACCGTGAGCAAGACCACCTGCTGATGCAGCACCTGGTTATGCAGCAGGTTGTGCAGTAGCGCATGGGGGACGGCGTCGGGGCTGGCGCTGAGGAACACCGCGGTGCCCTCGACACGGTGCGGCGGCTGCAGGCAGATGCTGTCGATGAAGCCGCGCAGGGGCAGGGCGGTTTCGTCGAGGCGTTCGATGAGGATGCGCTTGCCGCTTTTCCAGGTGGTCATCAGGACAAAGAGGATCACCCCGGCGATCACCGGGAAGGCCCCGCCCTGGAATATCTTCGGCACGTTGGCGCTGAAGAACAGCGTGTCGACGAACAGGAAGCCCAGCAGCAGCGGCACCGCCAGCCAGCGCGGCACGCGCCAGAGCAGCAGCATGACGGCCGAAACCAGCAGGGTGTCGATCAGCATGGTGGTGGTCACCGCCACGCCATAGGCCGCCGCGAGTGCGCCGGATGAGCCGAAGCCGATAACCAGCAGCACGACGCAGGTCATCAATGCCCAGTTCACGACACCGACATAGATCTGTCCCTGCGCCGCACTGGAGGTGTGCTGGATCTGCATGCGCGGAATGTAGCCGAGCTGGATGGCCTGCTGGCTCAGCGAGAAGGCGCCAGAAATCACCGCCTGCGAGGCGATGATTGTCGCCAGGGTGGCCAGGCCGATCATGGGCAGCAGCGCCCAGTCGGGGGCCAGCAGATAGAACGGGTTGCGGGCAGCTGCCGGATTGTCGAGCAGCAATGCGCCCTGGCCGAAGTAGTTCAGCACCAGGCCAGGCAGGACCAGGCTGAACCAGGCGTGGGCGATGGGTTTGCGGCCGAAGTGGCCCATGTCGGCGTAGAGGGCCTCGGCGCCGGTCAGCGCCAGCACCACTGCACCGAGGATGGTGACGCCGATATCCGGGTGGGCCAGGAAGAAGTTGAAGGCCCACCAGGGATTCACCGCCTGGAGCACTTCGGGATGCCGGACGATGCCGTGGATGCCCAGAACGCCCAGCACCACGAACCAGACCACCATCACCGGGCCGAAGAGAATGCCGATGCGCGCGGTGCCGTGCTTCTGGATCAGGAACACGCCGATCAGCAGCACCACGGTCACCGGCACCACCCAGTGGCTGACGCCAGGCAGGGCGACGTCCAGGCCTTCGACTGCGGAGAGTACGGAGATGGCCGGGGTGATCATGCTGTCGCCGTAGAACAGCGCCGTACCGAACAGGCCCAGCAGCACCAGTATCCCGCTCAGTTTCGGGTACGCCGCCGTGGCGCGACGGGCCAGGGCGGTCAGGGCCATCACACCGCCTTCGCCGTCGTTGTCGGCGCGCAGCATGAACATCACGTACTTCAGCGACACCACCCAGAGCAGCGACCAGAGCACCAGGGACAGGATGCCGTAGACGCCTTCCGGGTTGACCTGCACGCCGTAGTGGCCGGCGAACACTTCCTTCAGGGTGTACAGCGGGCTGGTGCCGATGTCGCCGTAGACCACACCGGCCGCGGCCACGAGCAGGCCAAGCGAAGAATGTGGGCGAGCATGGCTGTGCTGCTCCAGGGCGTTGGAACTCATTGGATCACTCCTGGGGTGGGGCGTGGTGCGGATGTCGAAGGGGAAAGAATGAGAGCGCGAATCGCGTATGGCGGCTGGCCACAATGGGGAGGCAAGTATCCATTCTGGTTGGACCCAGCGGCGTAAAAAATGCGTAAAAAGTCAGCGCACGACCGGTTGGCGCCCGCCACTTGTGGGCGTGTGCGGGGCTTGTAAGCTGACTGTTGTAATCGGTTGAATGAGTCGGAGGTGTGCGATGAGCGTCAATGCACTGGGCCTGATCGTCATCGGTTGCCTGTTCTTCGGTTGCATCGGCATGGTGCTGTGGGGCAACCGTCCGGAAATCAAGGAGTGGTTCGAGCACCATCATTGGCACTGGCCACGGTTCCACTGATGCAACGAACCAGCCCCTCTTTGGAGGGGCTGGGTCTTTCGGTGGGATGCGTCGCCCAGAGAGGGTCCTTAAAAAGGACCGTCACGGTGCCAAGGCGCAATGAGGCACTTCATACCGTGACGGCCAAGCTCAAGAACGATGAGCAGCTCTAAAATGCATCTTTTTCGCATCTGGCGGTGTGCCACTAGTGCTGGCCAATCGACCGTAGAGCGCGTGCTGTATCCAGATACCGTGCCCGCCGATGACAGCCCTCATCCGAACGCGGCCCGCCCCGGCCCCTCTCCCAGAGGGCGAGGGGTGACTCCCGGCTCACCTTCGGCACAGTCCTGTGGGGGCGAATTCATTCGCGAAATGGCGAGGCACGGAGCCTGCCCGTAGGCGTCGATTTTCATTCGCCAACCAGGGCGGTGGCCGTGCTGCTCCAGTGGGCCGACTCCAGGCGATTACGGCCGCGCTGCTTGGCCTGGTACAGCAGCCGGTCGACGGCCTGGATGAAGGGCAGTGACGACTCGTCATGGCGGGGTACGACGGTACCGACGCCCAGGCTGATGGTGAGCAGTGAGGCGATGCTGGATTTCTCGTGTGGAATGCACTGCTCGCGGATCAGCTTGCGACAGCGCTCGGCCACTTGGCGGGCTGCGGGTTCGTCGGTGCCCGGGAGGATCAGGACGAACTCTTCGCCACCGAAGCGGGCAACAAAGTCACGGGGGCGGATGGCCGCATTCATCAGCGCGCGACCGACGCTCTTCAGGCAGTCATCGCCCTGAATGTGGCCATAGTGGTCGTTGTACTGCTTGAAGTAGTCGATATCGAGGAGGATCAGCGACAACGGCTCACCCGTCCGCTGGGCGTTGGCCCATTCCACGGCGAGCATCGAATCGAACATGCGCCGGTTGGCTACTCCGGTCAGGCCATCCTTGTAGGAATACTCCTCCAGCTGCTTCTGCAGGTCGATGAGCTGCTGCTCGGCCTTCTTGCGCTCGCTGATGTCGAACATGAAGCCGATCAGCGCTTCCACCTCACCGTCGGCATCACGCATGACATGCACCACGTCGCGAATCCAGACGTAGTCGCCGGTGGTCGTCAGCGCGCGGTAGTCCGCTTCGTGATCGGTGCCCGCCTGGGACTGGGAAACGCAGAAGGCGACGACCGCGTCGCGATCGTCCGGGTGCATGCGTTCCGCCCAGTCGTTCACCGTGAGCCAGCTCGACGGGCTCCAGCCCAGCAGCTCCTCGATCTGCGGGCCGATGTAGGCGAAGGTCATGGTCTTCCAGTCGATCTTCCAGGGGATCGCCCGGGTGGATTCCAGCAGGGCCTTGTAGACCTCCTGGGTGGTGGATTCGCTGTCGTCGCTCATGGCTGCCCCCGTACTGGCCGACTCGGTTGGCGCCTTCCCTTGCGCAAAGCCTTCTTATACCGAATCGAACGCCGCTCAGGCAGTGGCTTCGAACGCCACGTGGTAGCTGACGTCGCCTGCAGGCCACTCGCTGCTGAAGGACAGGGCCTGGAAGTACTCCGCCGGTACGCCGGGGAGCACCAGGCCTGGCCGTACAACGAAGCCGAAGCGGCTGTAGTAGGCAGGGTCACCCAGCAGCACGCAGCCTTGCGCGCCCAGTTCGCGCAGCGCCGCCAGGGCTGCTCCCATGAGTCGCGAGCCGATCCCCGTACCCTGGCGCGCTGGCGCCACGGAGATCGGACCCAGGCCGTACCAGTTCTGCGCACCGGAGGAGATCGTCACCGGCGAAAGGGCCACATGGCCGACGATTTCTCCGTTCTCCTCCGCCACTAGGGAAATCGACAATTGCCCAGCGCGGCGCAAGGCATTGACGATGAACTGCTCGGTGCCGCTGCTGTGCGGGGCAGTGGCGAACGCCGCGGCAGTAAGGGCCTCGATGGCCGGGATGTCGGCGGGTGTTTCCGCGCGGATGCCGAGACTCATGACTTACCTCCTTGAACCTGTGTTGCGGACGAACCAGGCAACGGAACGCCCTTGGGCCAGAGCAGCCAGATCTGTCCTTGCTGTTTCATGTTGCCGGCCAGTTCCCCCGCTTCGGCGCCAGTGCCCCAGAACAGGTCCGCGCGGACTTCGCCGGCAATGGCGCCACCGGTGTCCTGGGCGGCGACCGGACGGATCACCGGGCTGCCATCGGGGCGGGTGGTGGAGAGCCAGAGCAGGCTGCCGAGGGGGATCACCTTGCGGTCGATGGCCACACTGTAGCCGGCGGTGAGCGGCACGTTGAGCGAGCCACGCGGGCCTTCGTTGCTGTCCGGGTTGAGGCCGAAGAAGACGAAGCTCGGGTTGCTCGCCAGCAGTTCCGGCACCCGCTGCGGATTGGCTTTCGCCCAGTCGCGAATCCTGCCCATGCTGACTTCTTCCTGCTTCAACTGGCCCTGTTCCACCAGCCAGCGGCCCACCGGGCGATAGGGGTGGCCGTTCTGGTCGGCGTAACCGATGCGCAGTTGCCGGCCGCTCTCCAGTTGAATGCGTCCGGAGCCCTGGATCTGCAGGAATTGCAGGTCCATCGGGTCGGCCAACCAGGCCAGGACAGGCGCCTTGACGCCTTGAGTGCGGATGGTGGCGGCATCGTCATAGGGTTTGAGCACGCGGCCTTCCAGGCGGCCGCGCAGGCGCTTGCCCTTGAGTTCCGGATAGAGGCTGTCGAGGGCGACCACGATCATGTCTTCGGGAATTCCGTAGACGGGAACGGGCGTCTGCTCGCTGTGTTCCAGGCTGCCGGCATAGACCGGCTCGTAATAGCCGGTAATCAGGCCCTGCGGGCTGTTGCGCGCGTTGCGCAGGCTGTAGACCTCCAGCTGCGCCTTGAGCCAGGTGCGGATGGCGGCCGGGTCTTGTGGCACTTGAGCGGCGCTGCTGCAGGTAGCGGACCAGACTGGGTCCTTGGCCAGGCGTGCACAGGCCGAGCGCCAGGCGCTGAAGCCTGCGATGACGTCGGCGTCGCTGCTGGTGGGGAGTTCTTCCCAGGTCGCCTTGGTGTAGGTGTCGACCTTAGGTGGCTCGGGCTTGGTGGGTTCCTTGTCGCAACCAGCGAGCAAGGAGAGCAGGGCGGCGACGCACAGCGCCAGCCGGCCCCGACGGTAGAGAGGGGCAATCACGTCGTGATGTTCCTGATGAGCGATTCGAGGGCGGTAGCTTGGTGAATGGCGCTGGCAACGTCAAATTGGGCGGACCGAAGCATTGATCCAAGCCACTGAAATCAAAGAGAAATATTCATCTAATAGGGTGCACACAGATTTTCTGGAGCCTTTGGTGTGACCCGTACCGTTAGAAACTTCCGCAAGACCCTGGACGCCGTGGCGATGAACAACGAGGACGCCGCCCTGGCCGTGATGCGCGCGGCCGATCGCATTGGTGACGCCGTGCTGAAGGAGCAGTTGTTCAATGTGATCCAGCGAATGAACCAGGACGCGGCCGAGCTGCGGATCGTGCGCGACCATGTCTCCTGACGGTGCGGTTATCGGCCCCTTCCTTTTTCGTTGAGTGCATTTTCTTCTTGACCTGTAGGACTGCGGGCCTCTAGATTGCCCGCCATGACTCAATTCCCTTGGTTGTCCGGCCCCGCGATTATTACCGCCATTCCAGCAGTGGCGGGTTAGCCGACGACCAAACAGAAACCCGCCCTCGAGGCGGGTTTTTTCCTTCTGTCTCCTGGGTGCCAAGATCGAAACCAGGAGCCCAGCATGACCACCTTCACCAGCCACCCCGACGAACCACTCACCGAGCGCCCGCTGGATGAGCGCGAAAGCCTGCTCAAGCATTACGTGCGCAAGATCCTCGCCGCGCCGGTGTACGACGTGGCCATCGAGACGCCCCTGCAGCCTGCGCGGCAACTGAGCGAGCGCCTCGGCAACCAGGTACTGCTCAAGCGTGAAGATCTGCAGCCGGTGTATTCCTTCAAGATTCGTGGCGCCTACAACCGCGTGGTGCAGTTGAGCGCTGAAGAGCGCGCGCGTGGCGTGATCGCCGCTTCGGCGGGCAACCACGCCCAGGGCCTGGCCCTGGCGGCCCGTGAGCTGGGAGTGGCGGCCACCATCGTGATGCCGCGCACCACCCCCGAGCTGAAGGTGCAGGGCGTGCGTTCCCGGGGCGGCAAGGTGGTGCTGCACGGCGATGCCTTCCCCGATGCGCTGGCCCACGCGCTGGAACTATCGGCGGAGCAGGGGCTGACCTTCGTGCCGCCCTATGACGACCCGGATGTGATCGCCGGGCAGGGCACCGTCGCCATGGAAATCCTCCGCCAGCATGCCGGCCGCCTGGACGCCATCTTCGTGCCCGTGGGCGGCGGCAGCCTGATCGCTGGCATCGCCGCCTATGTGAAATACCTGCGACCCGAGGTGAAGGTGATCGGCGTCGAGCCGGAGGATTCCAATTGCCTGCAGGCCGCAATGGCCGCCGGGGAAAGGGTGGTGCTGAACCAGGTCGGGCTGTTCGCCGATGGGGTGGCGGTGGCGCAGATCGGCGCGCACAACTTCGAGGTCTGCCGGCATTTCGTCGATGAGGTGCTGACCGTGAGTGCGGACGAGATCTGCGCGGCGATCAAGGACATCTACGACGACACCCGTTCCATCACCGAACCCGCTGGCGCACTGGCCGTGGCTGGGATCAAGAAGTACGTGGAGCGCGACGGCGCCAGTGGCCAGACCCTGGTAGCCATCGATTCGGGCGCCAACGTCAACTTCGACCGCCTGCGCCATGTGGCCGAGCGTGCCGAACTGGGGGAGAAGCGCGAAGCGATCATCGCCGTGACACTGCCGGAGCGCCCCGGTTCGTTCAAAGCCTTCTGCGAGGCGCTGGGGCGGCGGCAGATCACCGAGTTCAACTATCGCTACAACTCGGGTGACGAGGCACACATCTTCGTCGGCGTGCAGACCCATCCGCTTACCGATCCTCGCGCGGCCCTCGTGGAAAGCCTGCAGGAGCAAGGTTTTCCGGTGCTCGACCTGACCGAGAACGAACTGGCGAAGATGCATGTCCGCCACATGGTCGGTGGCCGCGCCGCGTACATCGGCGAAGAGCGGCTTTTCCGCTTCGAATTCCCTGAGCGTCCGGGGGCGCTGTTCAACTTCCTCAACAAGCTGGGCGGGCGCTGGAACATCACCCTGTTCCACTACCGCAATCACGGTGCCGCCGACGGTCGCGTGTTGGCCGGACTGCAGGTGCCGGAAGACGAGAATCACCTGATCTTCGAAGCGCTGGACGAGATCGGTTACCCGTATTGGGAAGAGAGCGACAACCCGGCCTGCAAGCTGTTCCTCGGTTGAGACTGTTCAGCCGAACAGGCGCAGGAATGCTTCTTCGATCTCGTCGAGGCGGGTAGGGCGCACCAGCCGGGCCAGTTCCCGGCCGTCGCGCAGGAAGATCAGGGTCGGCCAGAGACGAATCTGGAAGGAGCGACCCAGGGGGCGCCCCTTGGCGTCTTCGATCTTCAGGTGGCGCACTTCGGGATAGGCATCGAACGCCTCTGCCAGCAGTGGCTGTATGGCGCGGCAATAGCCGCACCATGAGGCGCCGAACTCGAGCAGCGTCGCGCCCGAGAGCGCCGCTACCGCGGTGGGGCTGGGCTCGTTGTCCAGGTAGCTGGTGGTCATGGACACGGGCTCACTCCTGCTTTTCGGCCGGCGAGGGAGTGGGCGCATTGGACGGCATGGCGATGCTCCTGGTGGCTTCATGTCTGTTCCGAGCCCGCGTCGGCGCGGAAGGTTCAATCCGATCACGCCAATCGTTCGAACCCTGGTCGGCACTGGCCTGTCCTCCATAGAACCGCGAGCAGGAGAACCAGGGTATGAGCCGGTTGCGAATCGCCACTTTCAACGTCAACGGGCTGCGTTCGCGCTTGCCTGCTCTGCTGCACTGGTTGGAGAAAGAGAAGCCGGATGTGGCTTGCCTGCAGGAGCTGAAGATGCAGGACAAGCAGTTTCCAGCAGCGGAGCTGCGCAAGGCTGGCTATGGCGCCATCTGGCATGGGCAGGCGTCGTGGAACGGCGTGGCGATTCTCGCGCGTGACGAGGAGCCGCTGGAGTCCTCCCGGGGGCTGCCGGGCGACCCTGAGGACATTCAGAGTCGATACCTGGAAGCGGCCGTGCGCGGCGTGTTGGTGGCGTGCCTGTATCTACCCAATGGCAACCCGCAGCCAGGTCCGCGGTTCGACTACAAGCTGGCGTGGTTCGAACGACTCATCGCGCGCGCCGGGGAACTGCAGGCCAGCGGGCACCCCGTTGTTCTGGCGGGGGACTTCAATGTCGTGCCCACGGACTTCGATATCTACAACCCGCGTTCCTGGCAGAAGGATGCCCTGCTACAGCCGGAGAGCCGGGCCTGTTACCAGCGTCTGCTGGAGCAGGGCTGGACCGATGCGCTACGAGCCCTATATCCGGAGGAGCGCATCTACACCTTCTGGGACTATTTCCGCCAGCACTGGCAGCGCAACGCCGGTCTGCGGATCGATCATCTGCTGCTCACCCCGTCGCTGGCCCCGAAGCTACGAGATGCTGGTGTCGATCGCTGGGTACGCGGCGAACCAAAGGCCAGCGACCATGCACCGACCTGGGTGGAGTTGGAAATCGATTAAAGGACGAGTGGAAACCGGGTAGAAGAAAAATCTGACAAGCGTGATGTTAACGCTAACAATCTGGTGTTAGAGTGCGCCCCATTCGATGACCGATCCTTTGGAGGACTGCCCATGTTGACCTGCGGAGAACTGCTGGTTGAGCTGCTGGAAGGCTTTGGCGTGGATACCGTTTTCGGTATCCCTGGCGTGCACACGGTGGAGCTGTATCGCGGCCTGCCCAATACCGCTATTCGTCACGTGACCCCGCGCCACGAGCAGGGTGCAGGCTTCATGGCCGATGGTTACGCCCGCGTGTCCGGCAAGCCGGGCGTGTGCTTCATCATCACCGGCCCGGGCATGACCAACATCACCACCGCCATGGGCCAGGCCTACGCCGACTCCATTCCGATGCTGGTGATTTCCAGCGTCAACAACACCGAACAACTGGGCATGGGCGGCGGCCGTCTCCACGAGCTGCCTTCCCAGCGCAACCTGGTTTCCGGTGTCGCCGCCTTCAGCCACACCCTGATGCGCCCCGACGAGCTGCCGGACGTACTGACCCGCGCCTTCGCCGTGTTCAATGGCGCGCGCCCGCGTCCGGTACACATCGAGATTCCGATCGACGTCATCACCGCTCCGGCCGACCACGTGCGCCGCAAGCTGGGCGCGCTGCCGAGCCGTCCCGGTCCTTGCCTGGACGCCATCGCCCGCGCTGCCGACATGCTCAAGGGTGCCCGGCGTCCGCTGGTTCTCCTGGGCGGCGGCTGCGCCGACGCGGGCGCTGAAGCCCAGCGTCTGGTCGAAGCGCTGGATGCGCCCACCGCCTACACCATCAACGCCAAGGGTGTGCTGCCCAAGGGCCATCCGCTGGCGCTGGGCTGCAACCAGGCCTGGGTGCCGGTGCGCCAGATGGTGCTGGAGTCCGACGTGGTGCTGGCCATCGGCACCGAGCTGGGCGAGACCGACTACGACGTGGTGTTCGACGGCAACTTCCGTATCGAGAGCCAACTGATCCGCATCGATATCGACGCCGAGCAGCTGAACCGTAACTACCCGGCCGATATCGCCATCCTCAGCGACTCCCGCAAGGCCATGGCTGCCCTGGCCGATGCGCTGGGCGCGACCGCTTCCTTCAATGCCGAGAGTGCCGGCTCGAAGCGCGCCGCCGCCGTGCGTGCCGAGCTGGACGCCCAATGGCCGGAAACCTGGAATGGCCAGCGCAAGGTCCTGGAAACCCTGCAGCAGACCCTGCCGGACCTGATCGTCGCAGGCGACTCCACCCAGCCTGTGTACTCCGGCAACCACCTGTTCGAAGCCACCCGCACCCGCAGCTGGTTCAACTCCGCCACCGGCTACGGCACCCTCGGCTACGGCCTGCCTGCGGCTGTCGGAGCCAAGCTGGCTGCGCCGGATCGCCCGGTGATCGCGCTTATCGGCGACGGTGGCATCCAGTTCACCCTGCCGGAACTGGCCTCGGCCGTGGAGGCCGGCGCGCCGATCATCGTGCTGCTGTGGAACAACAGCGGCTACGGCGAGATCAAGCGCTACATGAAGAACCGCGACATCCCCACCATCGGCGTCGACATCTACACCCCGGACTTCCAGGGCCTTGCCCGCGCCTTCGGCTGCAACGCCGAGAAGGCCGAAAGCCTGGAACACCTGGCCGAGCTGCTGAAGACTGCCGCCAAGGCTGACCGCCCGACGGTGATCGAGGTGTGGGAGCACGCGGAGTTCCTGCAGTAACGAAGCAGGTGTCCTGTGGGGGCGATTTCAATCGCTGAGCGGACCGCAGGTTCGCCTTTCGAGACCCAGGGGGCAGCTGCGCTGCCCTTCGCGAATGAATTCGCCCCCACAAATTCGTGCTCCTTGGGGTGCCGATAGGGATAATGCGCCTCCCTGAACGCGGCGCCAGAGGCCAGGATGTCGACCAAGAGCAAACCCACGCTGCACGACGTCGCCCAATTGGCCGGGGTTTCTGGCATGACGGTGTCGCGGGCGCTGAGCAAACCGGACATGGTTTCCGAGCGGACCCGGCAGAAGGTCGAGCAGGCGGTACGCGAACTGGGTTACGTCCCCAACCTGGCGGCGAGCCAACTGGTCACGCGACGTAGCGGCATCATCGGTGCCCTGATCACCACCATCACCAACCCCATCCTCGCGGCCACCATCGAGATCCTCCAGCAAGGGCTGGCACGAGCCGGCTACCACCTGCTGATCGGTGAAACCCGCTTTTCCCAGGAAGAGGAAGGCAAGCTGCTGCGCGCTTTTCTCGGACGTCAGCTGGACGGGCTGATCCTCGCCTACGGCTACCACGCCCCCGAAACCCTGGAACTGTTGCAAGCCACGGATATCCCCCTGATCGAACTCTGGGACCTGCCGGAAGGCGACGTGCCGCGTACGCCCGTGGGGCAGGTCGTGGGCTTCTCCAACTGGGCAGCGGGTGCGGCGGCCGGTCGCCACCTGGTGGAATGTGGTTATCGCAAGCCGGCGTTCTTCGGCTTCGATGACGAGCGGGAGAACCTGCGCTTCGCCGGATTCCGCCAGGCCGTGGTCGATGGTCTGGGCATCGAACCCCTGCGTCTCAACACCTCGCCCGTGCCGCATATTGATGACGGCGTGGACGTGATCCAGCGCTTCGCGCGTGGCGAAGTCGACTGCGACGGAGCCTTCTTCACCAACGACATGCCGGCGATCGGCGCGATCTTCACCTGCCAGCGCCTCGGCATCCGGGTTCCGGATGAACTCGGTATCTGCGGCTTCGGCGACCTGCCCATCGCCCGAGTGGCCACGCCGTCACTTACCAGCGTGCGGATTCCCGCCGAGCGCGTGGCCAACGCAACGGTCGAACTGCTTTGCCAGCGTATTCGCGGCGAAGGCGAATGGGATGCCCTGGTGGACGTGGGCAGCGAACTGATGGCGAGGGAGTCGACAGCGCTTCAGCGTTGACTTGGCTTTTCTGTGGGGGCGAATTTATTTGCTTAGGGTGGCGAAGCCGCCCCCGTATGTCTCAGGGGCGAACCTACGGTCCGCTTAGCGATTGAAATCGCCCCCACAGGGCGTCAGCGCAACAGCCAGTCGGCGAACGCCCTGACCTTGGCATCCCGACATCCCTCCGGTACCACCAGGTAGTAGTCGCCACACTCGAGCGGCTCCTGGCTTACGACCACCAGCCGACCGGCCTCCACCTCAGGCGCCACGAAATAGCGCGGCAGTACGGTTATGCCGAGGCCGTGCAGGGCCGCGTCGAGCACGAACTGGAAATGCTCCAGGCGCTGGCCGGGGAGGGCGTCGATTTCCCTGGGCGACAGACCAGCGCTTTGGAGCCAGATCTGGGTGGAGGACTTGCCCTGGTCGGCCAGGGCACTGTGGTGGAGCAGGGGGTAGCGCAGGATGTCCCGGCGCTCGATCACCGGGCCGTGACGCTGGAGCAGTTCCGCCGTGCAGACCGCCACCATCTCGCCGCCCATCAGGCGTCTGGCCTCGAACCCCGGCCAGTGGCCGTCACCGAACAGCACGGCGAGGTCGAAGCCCTCCAGTAGCCCGTAGAGGCGATGCAGGTCGTTCATCACCTGCAGTTCGATCTCCGGGTGCAGCTGTCCGTAGGCCTTCAGTTTCGGCAATAGCCAGCGGGTGGTGAGCGAGGGTTCGGCGCCAACCCGCAGACGCCCCGAGTTGGTGGCGCTGATGCGCTGGGTGGCGGCTTCCAATTGGTCCAGCAGCGGGCTGATTTCCTCGACGTAGCGGCGGCCGTATTCGGTCAGCAGCAGGCGTTGGCGCACCTTCTCCACCAGGGGGCGGCCCAGCAGGTCTTCAAGGTTCTTGATCTGTCGGCTCACGGCACTCTGGGTGAGGCTCAGTTCTTCTGCCGCGCGGGTGACACTCATGTGCCGGGCGAAGGCGGCGAAGCAGGTGAGGGAGATCATGCTGGGCAGCTGTCGGCGCATGGGGTTCATTACGATTTGGAATGAATTTGCGGAAGATAAATCGATATCCCGTAACCAGCAAGCGGCCATAGGCTGGCCGCTTTCGACCACGCCATTTGCCTGCGGGAGAACCGATGAACACGACAGAACAACAACTGCGCACCGACCTTGCCGCTGCCTACCGACTGCTGGACCTCAACGGCTGGAGCGACCAGGTCTTTACTCACATTTCCGTGCGTCTGCCGGGGGACGAACCGGCCTTCCTGATCAACCAGTACGGCCTGCGTCCGGAAGAGGTCAGCGCCTCCAACCTGGTGGCCATCGACGTCGACGGCAACAAGCTCGAAGCCGGCTCGCCGGACGTGAACCCAGCCGGCTTCACCATCCACAGCGCCGTCCACATGAATCGCCACGACGCGGTGTGCGTGATGCATACCCACACCATGGCCGGCATGGCCGTGGCGGCGCTGGAGGAAGGGCTGCTGCCGCTGAACCAGACCAACATGACCTTCTATAACCGGCTGGCCTACTACGACTACGAAGGCGTGCCGCTGGACCTGGAAGTCCGTGCCCGCATCGTCGCCGCCCTGGGCGACAGCAAGGCAATGATCCTGCGCAACCACGGTCTGCTCACCGTCGGCCGCAGCGTGGCCGAGGCCTACTTCCTGATGTATTACCTGAACCAGGCCTGCGAGATTCAGCTGGAAGCGATGAAAGCGGGCCGGCCGCTGATCATCCCCGACCACGACGCCTGTGAGTTCACCGCGCGCCAGTTGAACAACGACCGCTACCACCTGGAAAGCGTCGACCTGGTCTGGCAGGCGGAATTGCGTCGGCTGGATCGGATCGATTCGTCGTTCCGCAGCTGAGGGCTGGCTGTGCTTTTTGTGGGGGCGAATTCATTCGCTGAGCGGACCGAAGGTTCGCCCTTGGAGGGGCAGTGGGGCAACTGCGCTGCCCTTAGCGATTGAAATCGCCCCCACAGGGTTTCGCGATTGCCGGATGGCATGGCGCTGCCGGCGCGAGTCACCCCTCTCCTGCGGGAGAGGGGCGGGGGTGAGGGTGGTAACAGGCCTGCTCCGACCTCCAAGATTCGCGAGCAAGCTCGCTCCTACAGTCCGTATTCCAAAACAAAAAAGCCCGGATCAGGTCCGGGCTTTTTCGTATCAGGCTGGCGCGGTCGCCGCCCTGGTCGTGGCCTCCCTGGCCTTGCGCTCTGCCAGGTACTGCAGCAGTAGCCGCGCGCAGAGTACCAGCAGCGTCACCCCGATCAGCAGCACGGAAATGGCTGCCACGCTCGGGTCGACGTTGTCCCTCAGCCCACCCCAGATACGACGGGGCAGGGTGTTGACGTCGACGCTGGTGATGAACAGGGTCACCGCCACTTCCTCCCACGACAGCGCGAAGCTGAGCAGGGCGGTGGAGGCGATGCCGAGTTTGAGGTTGGGCATCACCACCAGGAAAGTGGTCTGCATCAGGCTGGCGCCGAGGTTGCGCGAGGCCAGTTCAATGCGGCGATCGATCTGGCTCAGGGCGACCAGCATGGTCACCACGCCGTAGGGCACCACCATCACCACGTGGGCGATGATCACGCCGGGAATGGTGTCGTAGCCGAAGCCGGGAGCGATGCGACCGAGGTTGGTCTCCATGAAGTACAGGACCAGCGCGGAGATCACCGGCGGAATCGCCATGGGCAGCAGCACCAGACCGATCAGCACGGTGGCCAGGCGCGAGCGCAGGTACCAGATGCCGAGGCTGAAGCTGACCGCCAGGGCGGTGGCGATCAGGCTGGTGGCGAAGGCAATACCGAGGCTCTGGAGGATGCTCGCCATCCACTCCGGGTTGCCCAGCAGGGCTTCGTAGTGGCGCAGCGACCAGTTGCCGTTGGGCATCGACAGGTAGCGCTTGCTGGTGAACGACACCGGGATGACCGTCAGCAGCGGGAACAGCATGAAGGCCATGGCCACGGTGGCGAGCAGGCGGGTGGAAAGGCCCGTTTTATGTGTATTCATGATTGACCTCAGCCCACCAGGCGGTTGACACGGGTTATGCGCAGCAGCAGCCAGATCAGGGCGCTGACCAGGGCCAGCAGCACCACGCTGAGTGCGGCCCCCAGGCCCCAGTTACTGGTCTGGAACATCTGCAGGAAGACGTACTCGGCGATCATCACGGTCTGGCCACCGCCCAGCAGCACCGGGGTGATGAAGAAGCCCAGGCAGAACACGAAGACCATGATGAAGGCGCCCAGCAGGCCCGGTACGGTCTGCGGCAGCAGGACTTGCCAGAAGGTGCGCAGGGCGCCGGCACCGAGGCCTCGCGATGCCAGCAGTACGCGCTGGTCGAGCTGGCGCATGCTGGAAAGCAGCGGGAACAGGGCGTAAGGCACCATGAAGTGGAGCATGCCGATGACCACGCCAGTTTCATTGCGGGTCAGCTGCAACGGCGAGTCGATGAGGCCGAGGCCCATCAGGCCGCCGTTCAGCACGCCGTTGCTGCGCAGGGCGATCAGCCAGCCGAACGCCCGCACCAGTACCGAAATCCAGAACGGGATGAAGATGCAGATCTCCACCATGCGTTGCCAGAACGGCGGGCTGAACACCCAGCAGTAGGCCAGCAGGTAGCCGATGACCAGCGCCAGGGTGCTGACCGTCAGGCACAGGCGCAGCGTGCGCCAGAGCATGTCGTGGATGGCGGGATCGGTAGCGATGCGCTGGTACTGCTCGATACCGGGCTCCGGCAGGGTGAAGCTCCAGCCCACTACGCCGAGGAACGGCAGCAGGTAGAAGACCACCAGCAGCAGGGGCAGAGGGATCAGCAGCAGGCTGCGCTCCAGGTTGGCGGAGTGGGTTGTGCTCATGCGCGGCGGCTCACTTGGAAAGGTGGGTCAGGTACTGTTCCAGGGTGGTGGCGTAGTTGTCGGCGTACCACTCGGTGTTGAGGAAGATCTGCTTCTTGAAGTTCTCCTCGGACGCGCAATCCGCCTCGCGTTGCTCCGCCGTCATCAGCTTCTGGGTGGCGCCGTTGGACGGACCATTACCCAGCAGTTCGAAGAGCTTGAGCTGGCCTTCCGGCTGCAACGCGTGCTGGATGAAGCCCATCGCTGCCTGGCTACCGGCCGGGTTGTCTTGCAGGACGGCCCAGCTGCTGGCGTTGAGGAAGCCGTTGTCGTAGCCCCAGCGGATGCGGCCTTCGCTGTCTTCGGCGAGCAGCTTGGCGCGGGTGCTCCAGATGGCGCCCATGGAGACTTCGCCTTCGATCATTAACTGCTGGCTCTCTGCACCGGAGCTCCAGAACGACAGGACGTGGGGCTTGAGCTCGTCGATCTTGCGCAGGGCACGCGGGACGTCCAGCGGGTAGAGCTGCTCTGCCGGTACGCCGTCGGCCAGCAGGGCGGCTTCCAACATGCCGTTCATCCACTTGTAGAGGGTGCGCTTGCCAGGGAATTTCTCCACGTTCCAGAAATCGGCCCAGTTGGTCGGCCCCTGGTCGCCGAATTGCTCGCTGTCCCAGGCCATCACGTAGCTGAACAGGTAGCCGGCGATGCCGTGGTCGTGGGACAGGCCGGGGGCGACCTGGCCACGCTGGATGACGCTGTAGTCCAGCGGCTGGAGGATCTTGTCGCGGCCAAGGGTCATGGCGCTGTAGCTGTCCACGTCGACGACGTCCCAGCTCGGCTTGCCACTGGCCAGCTGCGAGCGGATGGCGCCTTCGGTCGGGCCGGCGCCGTCGATGCGAACCTGGATGCCGGTGCTCTTGCTGAAGCTGTCGGTCCAGGCGCGGCGGAAGGCGTCCAGGGCATCACCGCCCCAGTTCACGACGACCAGCGGCTTGCCGTCGGCGGCCCAACTGATACCGCTGCGCATGGCGAGCGGCGCGGCGGCCAGCAGGCCCATGGCCTGGATGAAGGTGCGGCGGTTGATCTGCCCGTTACGGGCTTTCTCGATGAGGACTTCGATGCAGTCGCGCTGATGTTCCTGGCTCATGGGCAATTCCTCGCGTGGCCCGCCCTTCGGGGCGCGGCCGATTGTTGTTGTAGGGAGGCAGTCGAACTAATGGGGTTCGCGGGTTCAGGCATCCAGCAGGAAGCTGCGCTGTACCGGCCAGCTCAGCCATACCGGTGTACCACTGGCCAGTTGGGCGCCGGGGTGGTTGCCCGGTACCGCCAGGTTGATGGCCGGGGCGTCCTGGCCCAGCTTCAGGGCCAGGTGGGTGCTGGCGCCCTGGTAGACCTTTTCCGTGAGGTGCGCGGCGACGATGTTGTGCCCGCTGAGGTCGGGGCGTTCGGTGTGCAGGTCCATGTGCTCGGGGCGTACCGCCAAGAGCTTCGGTTGATCGCCCAGTGCCTGGGGTGCGGCGGCGTGCAACTGGTTGTCGCCGCAGCGGCCGCTGGCGTTGGCGCCATTGCGGGTCAGGTCCGCCAGGGGGAAGAGGTTCATCTTGCCGAGGAACTCTGCGACGAAGCGACTGTTGGGGCGGTCGTAGATGTCTTCCGGGCTGTCGACCTGGGCTAGGCGACCCTGGTTGAAGATCGCAATGCGAGTGGAGAGGGCCAGCGCCTCGCCCTGGTCGTGGGTGACGAACACGAAGCTTGTGCCCACCTGGCGGTGGATGCGTTGCAGTTCTGCCTGGAGCTGCTCGCGCAGGTTCTTGTCCAGCGCGGAGAGGGGTTCGTCGAGCAGCAGCAGGTCCGGCTCGAACACCAGCGCGCGGGCGATGGCGACGCGTTGTTGTTGACCACCGGAGAGCTCAGCCGGCTTCTTCTTCATGTGCGCGCCAAGGCCTACGACTTCGAGGATGTGCCTGACGCGCCGCTGGCGCTCTTCTGCCTTCACGCCACGGATGCGCAGCGGGTAAGCGACGTTGTCTTCCACCGACATGTGGGGGAACAGCGCGTAGCCCTGGAACACCATGCCGAAGTTGCGTTTCTCGGCGGGACGGCGACTGATATCCACGCCGTTCTCCATGAGTTGGCCGGCGCTGGCTTCGAGGAAACCCGCGAGGATCATCAGAAGGGTGGTCTTGCCTGAACCCGACGGGCCGAGGAGGGTGAGGAACTCACCCTGGCGGATGTCCAGGTCGATGCCGTCCAGGGCGGTGAAATGTCCGTACTGCTTCCTGATCCCCTGGGCGCTGAGCTGGATGGCCTGACTGCTTGGCACGCTGGTTACTCCCCTTGTTGTGCTGGGACTCGCAAATGGGTCCCGGATTGGGCGTTTTGGCCATTATTGTCAAAGGGAGCGCTACATCAATGGAATTATTTCTCCCTTAATGTTTAGTTTTTTTGGACATTCAGTGGGCCGAAATTCGCGGGTTGTACGCCGTCCTTCTGTAGGAGCGAGCTTGCTCGCGAACGAGCCAGCACCAAAGCTTCGCGAGCAAGCTCGCTCCTACAAAAGCAGGCTCAGCGGTGTTCGTGCCAGATCTGTGTAGAGGCTTGCAGCTGTGTCTTCACCCAGTTGCTGAAGGCTTGTACAGCCGGGCGTTCAGCCTTCTGCGGGTCGGCTACCAGGTAATAGCCACGATGGGAGTCGATGGCGATTTCGAATGGACGCACCAGCAGGCCACGCGCCAGGGCGTCGCCGCTGATCAGGTTGTCGCCCATGCCGACGCCCTGAGCGGCAATGCACGCGGACTGCGCGCAGTGGGCATCGGAGAAGACGATGCCGGTGCCGGCATCCACGCTGGAGGCACCGGCGGCGGCGAGCCAGACCCGCCAGTCGCTGTAGTCGCTCATGTGCAGCAGCGGGAATCCGGCCAGTTCCTGCGGGTTCTTGAGGCCGCCCATGGCGTTGATCAGGCGCGGACTGCACACGGGGAAAAAGCGCAGGGCGACGATCTGCTCCACCGACATGTCAGGCCAGTCGCCAATGCCATAGGCGACGAACAGGTCGACGTTTGTATTGGCAACGTGGTCTGGCGTGCGGGGCGAAATCAGCTGCAACTGGATTTGCGGGTACTGGCGCAGGAAGCCGCCGATGTGATGGCACAGCCAGTAGGTGGCGAAGCCGGGATTGCAGCTGACGCAGAGGCGTCCGGAGATTTCCTGGTCATCCAGGCGTCGGCTCGCTTCCTCCAGGTTGGAAAGGATGCGGTGGACCTCCCGGGCATAGCGTTCGCCGCGATAGGTGAGGCCAATGCCGCGGCCGATGCGTTCGGTCAGGGTGAAGCCAAGACTCTCTTCCAGGCTGCTGATCTGGTGGCTGATGGCGCTTCGGGTCAGGTTCAGCTCATGGGCGGCGGCGGACACACTGCCCAGACGGGCGACGGCGTCCAGGGCGCGCAAGGCGGTCATCGAGGGGAAGCGCATGGCAGCTCCGGAATACTGGTGTGAGGTGAAAATATCTAAACATTAGTGGCGAAATAAATCGATTGTTGTATCGCTCGACTCAACAATACTAGGGCCAGCCCACCGCTGGCCCTGCACGGACGGGCCCGGTCACACCATCAAGGAACCTCCTTCATGCACGAGCCCAAGCAATTCGCCCTGGAATGGGTGGCGCAGCAGCACAAGACCCTTTCGGACTGGCACCAAGTCATCTGGCATTACGCGGAACCGGCATTCCGCGAGTACAAGTCCTGTGCCTGGTACGTCGAGTTGCTGCGCAAGGAAGGCTTCGAGGTTGAGGAGGGCAGCGGTGGCATGCCCACGGCATTCTGCGCCACCTTCAAGAACGGTGAAGGCCCGGTGGTGGCCACCTACGGCGAGTACGACGCGGTGCCCGGCAACTGCCAGGCCGCGGCGACCCGCAAGATGCCGCGTGACGGCCTGTCGCGCTTCGCTCCCGGTCATACCGACCCGCATTCGGCACTGGGCATCAGTGCCCTCGGTGGCCTGCTGGCGGCCAAGGCGGCGATGCTGGAGCACGGTATCCAGGGCACCCTGAAGTTCTTCGGCGAGCCGGCGGAAAAGCTGCGCGCCTCCAAGCCGGTGCATGCTGCCAAGGGCTATTACGACGATATCGATGCGGCCATCAGCTTCCACCCCACCTACATGCTGCCGCTGAACAACACCACCACCTGGGATACCCATTGCGGTATCGCCTACGCGTACATCTACACCTTTACCTGCGATGACCCGCAGAACTGGATCGCCTCGGACAAATACAGCCCGATTCCGCAGAACCACTTGGCAGCCCGCGCACCGGGCGCCAACGATGCGCTGGTGCACTTCTACACCCTGAACGAAAGCCTGCGCCGTTCCACCCTGCCGTTCACCGGCCTGTGGAGCTATAACGAGGCCATTCTCACTGCCGGGCAGGCGACTGCCGACAACCTGCCGCCGCACATTTCGCAGATCCAGTACCTGCTGCGTTGCGATTCCATCGAGCAGGCCGAAACCATCGCCCAGGTGATGGACAACAACGCTGCCGCTACAGCACTGGCCACCGGTTGCCAGTGGAAGAAGACCTGGGTGTGCAAGTCCCGTGGCGGCTTGCCCAACCACGTGATGGCCCAGGCCACCTACGACAACCTGGCGCTGGTCGGCGCACCGCGCTGGGGCAATGAAGCGATCGAGATCGCCCAGGAGATCCAGGCCAACCTGGGTCTGGAACCGATGGAAAAACCCTTCCTGCCGGCCACCGAAGAACTGATCGAGCCGCAGGAGTGCGAGCGCCAGATGCGCCTGCAGATGCCGGCCTGGCAGAAGCACCTGACCTCCGACGACTACCCGGAATACACCTGGCATTGCCCGACCGTGCGCCTGCTGGTCGCGCGGCCGATGCTCTCGGCGCCGGCTGGCTACACCTATCCCGATTGGGTGGCCAACGCCCTAGGCGGCATTCGCCAGACCATCGACCCGATGATCCAGGTTGCGGCCAAGACCATCGCCGCGACCCTGGTGGACCTGCTGACCCGCCCGGACCTGCTGGCTGCAGCGCGCGCCGAGTTCGTCGAGCGCACCGGTGGCGGCATCGGCGGCAGTCGCTGGCAAGCGCCGCTGCTGCCGAAGGATTTCCAGGCGCCGCACCGCTATCGCTGGCCGGAGTACATCCGCACCGTGCGCGGTGAAGAGTGGTGGATTCCCGCCCGCGACGACGAATGAAACGGCGGTGCGCCTGCGAACCGGGCGCGCCCTCATCACGGTCCCAACGATTCAAGACTGACTCTGCCAAGACGGGTGGAAAGCCCGCGCTTTTTCCGAAGAAGGTGTCACTGCCATGGGTAACCCCACCGATTACCGCTCCAGCAACGTTCCAGGCCCGACCGGTGCTGCCGACCTGGTGCTGACCAACGGCCGCATCTACACCGTGGACGAGACCAATTCCTGGGCTGAAGCCGTGGCCATTCGAGGCGGGCGCTTCGTCGCGGTGGGGGCAACCTCCGACATGGCCAGCCTGATCGGTCCGCGCACCCAGGTGCTGGACCTGAAGGGCCGTTTTGTCATGCCCGGCCTCTACGACATGCACACCCATCCGGACCTGAAGCTGGCCCCCGGCTATGCGGGCTATCTGGAAGTGGGCGTGGAAGACCCGACCCCGGAGCAGGTGCGCCAGTCCATCCTCGACTATGCAGCGGCCCACCCCGGTGATGGTTGGGTGTACGGTCAGTACTTCGTCCGCTACACCTTCCGCCAGGCCGGCCTGGTGCCTGATCGTCACTGGCTGGACAGCGTCCTGCCAGGTCGTCCGGTGGCCATCCTCGACCGTTCCTGGGGCTGCATGATGGTCAACTCCCGTGCCCTGGAGTTGGCTGGCATCGATGCCGACACCATGGACCCGCGCCACGGCTACATCGAGCGCGACAGCGTCACCGGCGAGCCCACAGGCATCCTGGTGGACGGCGCCTATGCGCTGATGCACGCCGCCATGCCGCCCACCCCGCAACACGCGCTGAAGCGCGCCTACCGCGAGGGCGTCTGGTTCCAGAGCGGTCATGGCGTGGTGGGCACCAAGTTCGTCCACGTCTGCGAACATCGCCTCAACGCACTGAAAACCATCGACCAGGCCGGTGAACTTTCGGTACGGGTCGAAGCCGCCATCAGTTGGCAGGACGACATCTTCCCGGTGAAGCGTCGCTGGGAACTGCTTGCCGGGGAGCGCCACTACTACCGCAGCGCCCGACTCAACGCCAACGCAGTGAAGTTCCACTTCGACGGCACCCACGAATCCCGTTCGTCCTACCTGTCCAGCGCCTGGCCGGGTGATGCCAGCTGGCGCGGTCACCTCAACCTCACCCCGGAACACATCACCGACATGGTGGTGGACATGGACCGCAGGGGCATCCGCGTGATCGCCCACTGCACCGGCGACGGTGCGTCGGACCTGTTCCTCGATGCCGTGGCCGAAGCGCGTCGGCGCAACGGCTACAGCGGAGTACGCCACCAGTGCGCCCACAGCACCACGCTGCTGGATGCCAACCTGCCGCGCTTCGCCGAACTCAATGTCACTGCCGAGTTCTCCCCGGTGGGCTGGTTCCCGTCCTCCTTCGCCAATGCCCGCGCGGTGTTCGGTGAAGACCGGATGCAGCGCGCCTACAACTTCAAGGGTGTCCTGGAGCACGGCGGTGTGGCGGTCATGGGTACCGACTGGCCGGTGTCCAGCATCAACCCCTGGATTGGCTTCGAGGCGATGGTTACCCGCGAGAATCCCTATGGCGATGAAGAAGGGCGCTTCTACGGCAACCCCATCAGCCTGGAACAGGCCATGCGCGTGATGACCATCAACGGCGCCTGGTGCATGGGTATCGAAGACAAGGCTGGGTCCATCGAGGTGGGCAAGTCCGCCGACTTGATCGTGCTCGACCGCAATCTCTTCGAGGTGGAGCCCAAGGGCAACATCCACAACACCCAAGTACAACTGACCTTGCTGGAAGGCGAGGTGACCTGGGACCGTCATGGCGAGTTCGACGACACCAGCCATGTCGCTACCTGGCGCTTCGAGCTGCCGAACTTCTGATGTAAACGGCCAGGAGACAAGCCCTTGAGCAGACTCGCCCCCATTCCCGTGACCCTGGTCTCGGGCTTTCTCGGCGCCGGCAAGACCACCTTGCTGAACCGCATCCTCAACAGCGACCACGGCCTGCGCATGGCGGTGATGGTCAATGACTTCGGTGCAATCAACATCGACAGCGACCTGATCGTCAGCCAGACGCAGACGACGGTGAGCCTCGCCAACGGCTGCATCTGCTGCACCGTTGAAAGCGACCTGATCGAGCAACTGGGGCGACTCCTGGACGACCGCACCAATCGCCCCGAGTACATCGTGATCGAGGCGAGCGGGGTTTCGAACCCGAGCAAGATCGCCAACACCCTGCGCTATCCGCAATTCCGAGACGCCCTGGCAATCGACAGCATCCTGACGGTGGTGGACGCCGAGCAATTCGAATCCCTGGACGGCGAGATGGCGCAGCTGGCGATGGAACAGCTGGATGTGGCCGACATCATCGTGCTGAACAAGGTGGATCGAGTCAGTCGCGACCAGCTTGACGCCCTCAAGGCGCGCTGGCTGTATCCCAATGCCCGGCTGCTGGAAAGCGAGTACGGAGGGGTTCCGCTGGAACTGGTGCTGGGAGTAGGGCGCTTCAAGGCGGGGTGGAGCTTCCGTCCAGCTGCCATCACGGCCGCTCCGGCGGTGGCGAGCTCGAAGGAGGAGGATCACTCGGCGATCTTCGAGACCTGGAGTTTCACCAGTGAGCGGCCGATGTCGCTGAAAGCTCTGCGCCAAGCGTTGGCTGCCTTGCCGGCGGAGATATACCGCGCCAAGGGGGTTTGTCAGATCGCCGAGGCGCCGGGCAAGCGTTGCATCCTGCACCTGGTGGGAAGCCGCAGCGAGATCCTGCCGGAAGCAGGTTGGGAGGGGCGCGAACGCTACACTCAGCTGGTCTTTATCGGTAAGCGCGGGAGCATTGACGCTGCGCGGATGCAGGCGACCTTCGAAGCGTGTGTGGCCTGAGGCTGTCAGCGGTCCGCATCGCGATTGAAATCGCTCCTACAGGGCCAGCGCGAAAGTGGGCTTTTGTTGTGGGGGCGAATTCATTCGCTAAGGGCAGCTCAGCTGTCGTTGTATCTCCGAAGGGCGTACCTGCGGTCCGCTCAGCGATTGAAATCGCCCCCACAGGTCGATCGATTCTTCCTTCCCCAAAAAGAAGAAAGCGCCACATGTGGCGCCTTCTGCCTTTCGAGGAACTGCATACATCGTGATTGCCTGCCTCTGAACGGTGCTCCGGGATCAGCTGATGCGGTTGGCACCAGTGCGGTCGGCGCCACCTTCGGCAACATCGAAGCCTTTGGTGCGATCGGAGCCGCCTTCAGCGACATCGAAGCCGTTGGTGCGATCGGAGCCGCCTTCGGCGACATCGAAGCCGTTGGTGCGATCGGAACCGCCTTCAGCGACATCGAAGCCCTTGGTGCGATCGGAGCCACCTTCGGCAACATCGAAGCCTTTGGTGCGATCAGAACCACCCTCAGCAACTCGCAGAGACTCGGAGCGATCGGAACCGTTCTCGGCGATGCGGTTGGCGCCTGTACGGTCAGCACCGCTTTCGGCTACGCGGTGGATGCTGGTGCGGTCGGAACCCCCTTCAGCGACAACGGCACCCTGGGGCAGGGCAAAAGCAGTGGCGGACAGGCTGGCGATGAACAGGCTGGCGAGGATTTGCTTTTTCATTTTGGGCACCTTGGTGAGGGGGGTGGTGTTCGTCTGTGGGGCCCATGTTACTGATGTGATTTCGATGAAGAAGTGATCCTCGATGATGGTTGCCATCGATGTCAGTGATAGTTATTTAAGTTAAATAAAAACAAAGCGTTAGATGATTCATTGGGATGTTAGTGCCTTTGCTGGAAAGACCTTTTCTGTGGGGCGGAATAATCGATTAACTCGATTTATCTGTTCGATAGAGTCTTCCTAAAGCAATCCCCAACCGACCTTCTGCCCGGCGAAGTCAACCGCATGTCTCGCTGAAAGTGCCGAGATAGAGCGTCTCGTGCACTGTTCGCGTTTTGCAAACACTGTTGTCGCCCGGCCTGGAATTGTTGGCGGCAGGCGCCCCTCGTAACGTTCACTCACCACTACAACAACAAACGGTGAATGAGATGAGCACTGCCGCGTTCCATACCGTCTTCGGCTCGCTCGACGACCATCGCAAGGGGTCGATCGAGATCATCCAGGGCGAAGCCCGCCACTACGCGTTCTCCAACATCTTCGACGTCGCCAGCCGTTCCGCCCCCTATGAAAAGGTGGTGGTCGGCCTGAACCTCGGCTACGTCATCGAAACCCTGCGCGCCGAGGGCACCTCGCCCTGGTACACCGCCGCCCACGACGAGTTCGCCATTTCCGTGGACAGCGAGGTGCGGGTGGATTTCCTCAAGCTTGACGAACCCCTGGTGGATGGCGAAGGCACGCACCTGGCCGGCGAGCAGCCCAAGGGGCGCCCGATGGGTTATGTGCTGCTCAAGCGCGGTCACCAGGCCCTGCTGCCGGCGGGCTGCGCCTACCGCTTCGAAAGTGCGCGTCCCGGAGTGCTGCTGTTGCAGACCATCAAGGGGCCGCTGTCGGTGGAGAAGTGGGCAGACATCTGCCTGAAGTGACCGCCTGACCCACAACCAGAACAAGAGGACATCCACCATGGCCATGCTCGAAACCCTCGACACTTCCGCCAGCTTCGCCGCCGATGAGGTCGAAGCCAGCCTGCCCGATGCCGTCACCGGCTACCGCACCTTCAAACTGGGTGCCTTCACCCTGTCTCGCGACGAGTATTTCGCGCGCATCCAGTGGCCGGCCAAAGGTCAGCAGCGCTCGCACCTGATTCCCGCCGACGCCTTCCTGCGCGCCACCATGCGCGACGTGGCCTGGGGCTTCTTCTATGGGTGGGTGAACTTCGATGAAGTCATCGGCACCCGCAACCATTACGGCAAGGTCGACCTCTACGCCGGCACCTTCAACGGCGTGCTGCGCGAGGCGGGCGTCGATTACACCGAGCAGTTCGAGACGCCGAAGATCATGGCCACCTTCAAGGCCATCCTGCGCGACTGGACCAACGCCGGCTTCGACCCATTCGCTGCACCGGAAGAAACCGGCAGCGCTTTTGGCCGCAAGAATGGCGACAACATCGAGGCCATCGAGCGCTTCCGCGTCGCCACCCGCCGCATGCCGGGCCTGCCGGATGATTCGCCGTTGCGCAACGACCTGCCGGTGAACCGCCAGTTCGCCGACGTCCCCCAGGATGAGCCGGAAATCCATGTCGCCGAAGGCTTCGAAGGCGAGCTGCATGCCTTCAACCTCTACAAATACCTGTCCCGCTCCGACGTGACCTGGAACCCCTCGGTCAGCTCGGTGTGCAAGGCCAGCCTGTTCTGCCCGACCACCGAGGAATTCATCCTCCCGGTGTTCCACGGCAATGACCGCGTGGAGTGGTTCCTGCAACTCTCAGACGAAATAATCTGGGACGTCGGTGACAAGGACGATGGCGCGCCGCGTGCCCGCATCACCATGCGTCCGGGCGACATCTGTGCCATGCCCGCGGACATCCGCCATCAGGGCTACTCCACCAAGCGCTCCATGCTGCTGGTGTGGGAGAACGCCACGCCGAACCTGCCGCAACGCTACGAGAGCGGTGAGCTGCCGCCGTACCCGGTGGAGTTCTGATTCCACTGCCCCTCTCCCTCTGGGGGAAGGAACGATTTCATGCCATTCACAGGCGTCGCGCTCCGTCGCGACGCCCGGGGAGCTTTACCCATGCAGAACCAACTCTTCATCGATGGCCGCTTCGTACCGGCCCAGAAGGGCGGGACGATCGAAGTCCTGTCGCCCCATGACGGCTCGCTGATCACCCATATCGCCGCCGCCGAAGCCGAGGACGTCGACCTGGCCGTGGCCGCCGCCAAGCGTGCCTTTCCGGCCTGGGCCGCACTGTCGGGCGCCGAGCGCGGCCGCCTGCTGCTGAAGCTGGCGGACAAGATCGAGGAGCACCTCGAAGAGCTGGCCCAACTGGAATCCCTGGACACCGGTCACCCGATCCGTGATTCCCGCAGCCTGGATGTGCCACGCACGGCCGGCTGCTTCCGCTACTTCGGTGGTATGGCCGACAAGATCGAAGGTGCTGTGATCCCGGTGGAAACCGGCTTCCTCAATTATGTGCAGCGCAAGCCCATTGGCGTGGTCGGGCAGATCGTGCCGTGGAACTTCCCACTGATGTTCACCAGTTGGAAAATGGGCCCGGCCCTCGCCGCGGGCAACACGGTGGTCATCAAGCCGTCGGAGATCACACCGCTGTCCACCCTGCGCATCGCCGAGCTGATGAAGGAAGTCGGTTTCCCCGATGGCGTGGTCAACGTGGTGCCGGGTTACGGTCACACCGCCGGCCAACGCCTGGCCGAGCACGAGGACGTGGGCAAGATCGCCTTCACGGGCTCGACCGCCACCGGCCGGCGCATCGTCGAAGCCTCCCAGGGCAACCTCAAGCGCGTGCAACTGGAGCTGGGCGGGAAGGGTGCCAATATCGTCTTTGACGACGCCAACCTGGAGGCAGCCGTGAACGGCGCCGCCTGGGCGATCTTCCATAATCAGGGGCAAGCCTGCATAGCCGGTTCGCGGCTGATTCTCCACGAGCGTATTGCTGACGAATTCCTCGAACGCTTCATCGGCCTGGCTCGTTCCATTCGCCTGGGCAGTCCGCTGGACCCGAACACCGAGATGGGGCCGCTGACTTCTGCCCAGCACCGCGACCGCGTGCTGGACTATGTGGACATCGCCCGCGCCCAGGGCGGCCGCATTCTCACTGGCGGCAAGGTGCCCAACGATCCGGCGCTCGCCGACGGCTACTACATCGAGCCCACCGTGGTCGAAGCCCAGCCGGACCACCGTGTGGCCCAGGAAGAAGTGTTCGGCCCCTTCGTCACCGTGCTGCGCTTCTCTTCGGATGAAGAAGCCCTGGCAATTGCCAACGGCACCCAGTACGGGCTCGGCAGCGGCCTCTGGACCCGCGACCTGCAACGCGCCCACCGCATGGCGGCGAACATCCACGCCGGCATGTGCTGGATCAACTGCTACAAGCGCGTCAGCCCGGGCAGCCCCTTCGGCGGTTTGGGCCAGTCCGGCTATGGCCGCGAGATGGGCTTCGAGGCGATCCACGACTACACCGAAGCCCGTTCGGTGTGGGTCAACGTGGACGCGAAGATTCCGCCCCATTTCAAACGTTGAGGTTGAGCATGAATCCTTTCATCTACCAAGGCCTGGCCTCTCGCGTGGTGTTCGGCTGGGGCAAGCTGGAAACCCTGGCCGAGGAACTGGACAAGCTTGGTGCTCGTCGTGCGCTGATCCTCACCACTCCGGAGCAGCGTCACCTCGGCGAGCGAGTGGCGGCGATACTCGGAGAGCGTTCCGCCGGGGTCTATCCGCAGGCGGTGATGCACGTGCCGGTGGAAGTGGCCCGTGCCGCGCGTGAAGAGGCGGTCCGGCTTGGCGCCGACTGCTGCGTCGCCATCGGCGGTGGGTCCACCATCGGTCTGGGCAAGGCGATTGCCCTGGAATCCGGACTGCCGATCCTGGCAGTGCCGACGACCTATGCCGGCTCCGAGATGACCCCCATCTACGGCCTCACCGAGAACCGCCTGAAGAAGACCGGGCGCGATTTTCGCGTGCTGCCGAAGACGGTGGTCTATGACCCGCAGTTGACCCTGACCCTGCCAGCGGCGATCTCCGCGTGCTCCGGCATGAACGCGATGGCCCATGCGGTGGAAGCGCTCTACGCTCAGGACGCCAACCCCATCATCAGCCTGATGGCGGAAGAGTCGATTTGCGCCCTGGCCGAGTCCCTGCCGGGCGTGGTCGCCAATCCGGACGACGCCGACGCCCGCAGCCGTGCGCTCTACGGCGCCTGGCTGGCCGGCATCTGCCTGGGCTCGGTGGGCATGGCCATTCACCACAAGCTCTGCCACACGCTGGGCGGGACCTTCAACCTGCCGCATGCGCAGGTCCACTCGGTGGTGCTGCCCCATGCCGCGCATTACAACCGCAAGGCTGCCGCCGAGCCACTGCGTCGCGCCGCCCGCGCGCTGGGCGGGAAAGAAGCGGAGGAGGTAGGGCCACTGCTGTTCGCCCTCAATCAGAAGCTCGGCATCCCGGACTCGTTGGCGGAGATCGGGCTGCCCGAGGAAGGGCCGAAGGAAGCCGCCGCAATCGCCTGCGCCAGCCCCTACTACAACCCGCGCCCGTTCGAACGTGACGCCATCGAAACCATGCTGCTGCGCGCCTGGCAGGGCCTTCCTCCCGCGTGAAGTACTACTCCCCTCTCCCTTCAGGGAAAGGGGCCGGGGGAGAGGGTGCTCTCACGCCACTCGCCGTCACCGACCCACGGGAACACACAAGATGAACAACATCCCGACTAACGAATCGAAGATTTCCGCACAGGCGGTTGCCGCCTTCGCCAATACGCCCAACCCGCGCCTGCGCCAAGTGGTGCAAAGCCTGGTTCGGCATCTCCACGCGTTCGCCAGCGAGGTGGAGTTGACCGAGGACGAATGGCTGGAAGGCATCCGCTTTCTCACCGATACCGGCAAGAAGTGCGATGGCACCGTGCGCCAGGAATTCATCCTGCTCTCGGATGTGATCGGCCTGTCCATGCTGGTGGACGCCATCAATCACCGCGCCTGCGAGTCGGCTACCGAAACCACGGTGTTCGGGCCCTTCTACATCGCCGGCATGCCGGAGCGTGGCCACGGCGAGAACATGGCCTTCACCCCGGGCGAACCCGCCCTGGTGCTGGGCAGGGTGCTGGATGCCACCGGCGAGCCCATCGCCAACGCCGTGCTGGATGTCTGGCAGACCGCGGAAAACGGCATGTACTCCGGACAAGACCCGGACCAGCCACTGGCCAACCTGCGAGGCCGCTACCGCACGGACGCCGAAGGCCGCTTCGCGATCCGGACCATTGTCCCGGTGAGCTACCCCATTCCCACCGATGGCCCGGTGGGACGCCTGCTCCAGGCCAGCGACCGCCACCCGTGGCGCCCGGCGCACCTGCATTTCATGGTCATGGCCGAGGGTCGGCGTACCCTGGTCACCCACCTGTTCAACCATGACGACCCCTACCTGGAGTCGGATGTGGTGTTCGGTGTGAAGGATTCGCTCAAGGTGGTCTACGAGCCCTGCCAGGGCGACCATCCGCTGGCGGCCGCGCATGGCATCGGCGATGCGTTCCGCCTGGCCAGTTACGACTTCGTGCTTGAGCGCGCAACGTCATGAGCCAGTATTTCGCCGTCTTCGCCACTGACAAGCCGAACCAGATCAGTCTGCGCAACCAGGTGCGTCCGGCCCATCGCGAACACCTGCGCAATCCCTATCCGCACCGGGTTGTGGTGCGTCTCGGCGGTCCGACGCTGGACCACAGCAATGGCCGCATGAACGGCACATTGCTGGTGGTGGAGGCGATGAGCCTGGCCGAGGTGCAGGCCTTTCTCGGCGACGACCCCTACGTGCGCGCCGGGTTGTTCGAGCACATCGAGATCCGCCTCTGGAACTGGGGCCTGGGCAATCCGGAGCTGCGCGGATGAAACTGCTTTGCGCGCTGGAGGCCATCGTCGACGGCGGCGCCCTGGCGCTGGAGGCCACGCTGCAGGGAAGGGCGCAGCCGCTGGTACTGGTCCGTCGTGGCGAAGAAGTCTGGGGATACCACAACCGCTGCCCACACTTCTCAGTGCCGCTGGACTTCCGTCCCGGCGAATTCTCCACCTACCGCAGCCAGGTACTGATGTGCGCCCACCACAGTGCGCTGTTCCGCTTCGAAGACGGCCATTGCATCGAAGGCCCTTGCACCGGTAGTCGGCTGGAAGCCGTACCGGTGGCCGTGGTGCAAGGTAGGGTAGTGCTGGTGCAGTGATGGATAGGCGCCGTTTTTTTGCGCTTTTTTGTGGGGGCGAATTCATTCGCTAACCGGGCCGAAGGCCCGGCAATCCAATGCCCCAGGGGGCAGCTTCGCCGCCCTTCGCGAATGAATTCGCCCCCACAGGGGATTCGAGTCTCGACGATGCTTTTTTTGTGGGGGCGATTTCAATCGCTATGCGGACCGAAGGTTCGCCCATTGGGGTCAGCTGGGCTGCCCTTGGCGAATGAATTCCCCCCTACAGGGATTCGCACGACAACCGCCCCTTAACAAATGCCAATGCCCAAATCCGCTAAACCTGTGATAACGGCCCCTCGTTCCTCACAGGCGGTTAGCGATGAACCTGTTCGAAGACATGCGGGTATTCGTGGTCGTGGTCGAGACCGGTGGCTTCTCGGCGGCGGCGCAGCGGCTGAACATCGTCAAGTCGGTGGTCAGTCGGCGCATGAGTGCGCTGGAGCGGCATCTGGAGTGCCGGCTGTTCAATCGCACCACGCGACGCCTCAGCCTGACCGAAACCGGCCTGGACTATTTCGAGCGCGCCCAGCGCATCCTGCGTGACCTGGCCGAAGCCGAGGAAGCGACCCGCAGCCTGCAGAGCGAGTTGCGCGGACGCTTGCGCCTCGCCGCACCCATGTCCTTCGGGCTGAAACACCTGTCGCCGGCGCTCAACGAATTCATGCGAACCCATCCCGGTCTGGATGTGGAACTGGACCTCAACGACCGCTACGTGGACCTGGTCAACGAGGGTTACGACCTCACCCTGCGCATCGGCCGCCTGCCGGATTCCACCCTGGTGGCCCGTGAGCTGGGGCCTTGTCCCCATGCGGTCTGCGCCAGTCCCGAATACCTGGCGGCCCATGGCACCCCGGAAGTGCCGGAAGACCTGCGCGAGCACCAGTGCCTGGGCTACAAGAACCGCGCGAACAGCAGCCAGTGGCAGTTCCTCATGGGGCGCGAGTGGCGTTCGGTGGTGGTGCGGCCGCGGCTGATCGCGAACAACGGCGAAGTGCTGGTGCAGGCGGCGATGGATGGCCTGGGGCTGGTGTCGCTGCCGCGCTTCCTGCTGGATGAGGGTCTCGCCAGCGGCCGGCTGGTAGAAGTGTTGCGGGACTTCCCGCTGCCCAGTTCGCAAATCTACGCGGTCTGCCCGCCAGGTCGCCGCTTGCCGGCCAAGGTGCGAGCCTTGATCGACTTCCTCGTGCAGCGCTTCGCCACCCACTTGTAGGTTGGGCCAAGCGCAGCGCGGCCCAACGCGGAGGCGTGGATGTTGGGCTTCGCATCGCTCAGCCACAACCTACGGTCCGCGCCTGACGCGATCCCAAGCCACCCACTCGTAGGTCGGGCCAAGCGCAGCGCGGCCCAACGAGGGCGGGGGATGTTGGGCTTCGCATCGCTCAACCACAACCTACGGTCCGTGCCTTGACGCGACTCCGATTGTGATTCCGTCCGATAACCGCCCATGCCGCATCCCTTCGTTCCCGCTCCGGCCGCTCTAGCACCGGCTGCGCAGCATTGTTCGCGAAGCACGAACACTCATATCGCCGAAACCGGAATTGTTGGCGGGGAGGGCCGCTTGTAGCTTGCGACCCAACCGAGCAACCAGACCCGCACTGCCAGCGGTGCACACCTCGGTCTCAGGCTGACTAATAACAACAAGGTAGCTGCCATGATCTCTCGCAAGCCCCTTATCGCGTCCTCGCTGTGCGCACCGGTCCTGGCGGCCGCTGCGCTGTTCCCCGCCTTCACCCAGGCTGCCGAGCCGGGGCCGTCCGGTTCGCTGTTCCGCAGCGCTTTCGGCGACGGCCTGGAAAAGGATTACGGCATCAAGGTCCACGGCTGGGCACAGGCTGGCTGGATCTACAACGACAACGGCAGCGATGACGTAAGCAAGCAGGCCTTCTTCAACAATGACGAAGGCTTCAACCTCAACCAGTTCGCCCTGGCCATCGAAAAAACACCCAAGGGCAATGTGATCGGTCGCGTCGGTCCGTTCCCCGGCCCGATGCCACAGGAAGCCGACTGGGGCTTCAACGTCACCGCTCTCTATGGCAAGGACGCGCGCTTCTTCAAGACCTACGGCTTCGACGAAGACCTGGGCGTCAACCGCAGCGCGGATGCCAACGACGAGAACTTCAACATCGCCCAGGCCTATCTGGATTTCTACATCCCGGTACTTGGCGGCTCCAACCTGATGCTCGGCGTGTTCCACACCCCGCTGGAAAACGAGATCGGCTTCGCCCTGCCCAGTCCGGCGCCCACGGACTTCTACAGCCACACCTATTCCTTCATGCACGGCCCGGCCAAGCACACCGGCGCGCTGTACTCCTTCAAGCTGCCGCAGGAGGAGGGTGGCAGCATGCTTGGCTTTGAGCTCGGCGTGGTGCAAGGCTGGAACAACATGCAGGACCCCAATGGCGACCCGGACGTGATCGCCAACCTGCGCTGGCGTTCGGCGGACTTCCGCACCTGGGTGGATTGGGAAAACATCTACGGCAATGGCGCGGGCGATAGCTTCGCCGAGTGTGCCTGCGGCTCGCCGATTCCGGCCGGGACCGATGACCAGGACCTGACCCGCTATGCGTCGTACCTGACCGTGTCCCACGTGCTCGATGAGCGCAATCGGGTCGCGGTGGAGTTCAACTACGGCCAGCAGGAGGACGCCGCTTTCGCCGGTTTCGCCGACAAGAGCAACGCCCATTGGTACGGCACCGACGTCAACTGGTACCACCGCCTGGACGACAACCTGATGTGGAACAGCCGCGCCGAGTGGTTCTACACCGACGCGCCGGTGCATGTGGTGATGGCCAACATCGACCCGCAGACCGGCATTCCCGACCCGAGCTGGGGCAGTTTCTACGGCTTCACCACCAACCTGGCCTGGACGCCCGTGCCGAACGTTCGCCTGCGCCCCGAGCTGCGCTACGACATCCACAGCGGCAACGGTCGCGACGCATTCGGTGGCGGCCAGGAAGACAGCCAGTTGATCGGCTCCTTCGACATCACCGTCTTCTTCTGATCCATCCGCACCTACTGCCTTCCCAGCCGGGCCCTTTGCGCGCCCGCGCCGGGTCTCATTCTCCAGTCGAGGTATCCGTCATGGACAACAACAAGAAACTCCTCGGTGCCGGGCTTTCCCGGCGTGATTTCCTGCGGGCCAGCGGCGTCGTGGCTGGCGGCTCGCTGCTCGCAGGCTTTTCTTCAGGACCGCTGCTGGCGGCAGAGAAGGTCATCCGCATCGGCTATGTCAGCCCGCAGACCGGACCGCTGGCGCCTTTCGCCGCGGCGGATGGCTACATCATCGAAAGCCTCGCCTCGGTGCTGAAGAACAGCATCACCGTTGGCGGCCAGCGCTGCCGCCTGGAAGTGATCGTCAAAGACAGCCAGTCCAACCCCAACCGCGCCGCCGAGGTGGCCAACGAGCTGATCCTCGAAGACGGCATCGACCTGATGCTGGTGTCGTCCACACCGGAAACCACCAATCCGGTGTCGGACCAGTGCGAGATCAACGAAGTCCCCTGCATCTCCACGGTGGCGCCGTGGCAACCCTGGTTCTTCACCCGTGGCGGCAAGCCGGACGAAGGCTTCCAGTGGACCTATCACTTCTTCTGGGGCCTGGAAGACGTCATCGCCACCTACACCGCCATGTGGGGCGGTATGGGCGGCAACAAGGTGATTGGCGGACTGTTCCCCAACGATGGCGACGGCAATGCCTGGGGCGACAGCAAGCTGGGCTTCCCGCCTGTGCTCGCGCAGAAGGGCTTCCAGCTGGTGGACCCGGGGCGCTTCCAGAGCCTGACCGACGATTTCTCCGCGCAGATTTCCGCCTTCAAGAAAGCCGAGGCGGAGATCGTCACCGGTGTGGTCATTCCGCCGGACCTCACCACCTTCTGGACCCAGGCGCGCCAGCAAGGCTTCCAGCCCAAGGCGATGTCGGTAGGCAAGGCGCTGTTGTTCCCGTCGGCGGTAGAGGCCCTTGGCAAGGCCGGGCACAACCTCTCCACGGAAATCTGGTGGAGCCCGAGCCATCCCTTCAGCTCGTCCCTCAACGGCCTCACTGCCGGGCAGCTCGCCGAGCGTTACACCAAGGCCACCGGCAAGCAGTGGACCCAGCCGCTGGGCTTCGTCCATGCGCTGTTCGAGCTGGCGGTGGACATCCTCCAGCGCACCGAGGAAGTGGGTAATCCCGAGGCCACTCGCGATGCCTTGCTGAAGACCGAGCTGAACACGGTGGTCGGCCCGGTGAGCTGGAAGAACGGCCCGGTGAAGAACGTCGCCAAGACTCCGCTGGTGTCCGGCCAGTGGCGCCTCGGCGGGCCCTTCACCTACGACCTGGTGATCACCAGCAACCAGACCGCGCCGCAGATTCCCCTGGGTGGGGAGATGCAGGCGATTACTTACGGTTGAGTCCGAGTTCTGGCGGGCTTCCCTCACCCCAACCCTCTCCCAGAGGGAGAGGGAGCTTGTCCGTGCGGTATGTCAGTTCGTAGCCCGGATGCAGTCTGGGAATTCCGGCCAGCATGGCCGCAAACAGGTATCACGACATGCAACAACTCCTCGTACTGGAGCAGGTGCACAAGAGCTACGGCTCGGTGAAGGTGACCGACGATCTCAGTCTGGCACTGGCGCCGGGTGAGGCGCTGGGCATCATCGGGCCCAACGGCGCCGGCAAGAGCACGCTGTTCAACCTCATCGCCGGCGGCGTGGCCGCTGATAGCGGGCGCATTCACTTCCAGGGTGAAGACGTCACCCGCGAGCCGGTGTTCAAGCGCTGCCAGCGTGGCATCGGCCGCTCCCATCAGATTCCCCATCCGTTCGTGAAGATGACCGTGTTCGAGAACCTGCTGGTGGGCGCCACGTTCGGCGCCGGCCAGAAGGAGAAGGACGGCCATGCCTGGTGCGCTCACATCCTCGAATTGACCGGGCTGATGAAGAAGGCCAACGCCCTGGCCGGTTCCCTCACGCTGCTGGAACGCAAGCGCCTGGAAATGGCCCGCGCCCTGGCCACCCGACCGCAACTGCTGTTGCTCGACGAGATCGCCGGCGGCCTCACCGAACCGGAATGCCTGGAGCTGGTAGGTACCATCCAGGGCATCCACCGTTCTGGCACCGCGATCATCTGGATCGAGCACATCGTCCATGCGCTGCTGGCGGTGGTTGGCCGCCTGGCGGTGATCAACTTCGGCCGCAAGCTGGACGAAGGCGAGCCCAACGCGGTCATGGCCAATCCGAAGGTGCAGGAAATCTACATGGGCATCGGGAGCTGAAGGCATGCTGACGATCCGCAAATTGCGCGCCGGCTACGGCGACTTCCAGGCCCTGTTCGGCATCGACCTGGACCTGGCCGAAGGGGAAACCCTGGCCATCATCGGCTCCAATGGCGCCGGCAAATCCACCTTCCTGCGTTCGCTGGCCGGGTTGATCCGCAATGACCCCGGTGCCATTCGTTTCAAGGGCGAGTACATCGGCAACCTGCCGGCCAACCGGGTACTTGAACGCGGCATCGCCCTGGTGCCGGAAGGCCGCAAGCTGTTCCCATCGCTGAGCGTCGAGGAAAACCTGCTCATCGGCGCCTACAGCAAACGCCAGGGCGCCTGGGACCTGGAACGCATCTACAGCCTGTTCCCGGTGCTGGCCGACCTGCGCAAGCGCCCCGGCACCGCGCTGTCCGGCGGCCAGCAGCAGATGGTCGCCATCGGTCGCGCGCTGATGTCGAGCCCGAGCCTGCTGCTCTGTGACGAAATCAGCCTGGGGCTGGCGCCCACCACCATCAAGGACATCTACGCCGCAGTGCCCTCGATCAAGGCCGATGGCACTGCGGTAATACTGGTGGAGCAGGACATCAACCAGGCCCTGGCCGTGGCGGACCGCTTCTATTGCTTCCAGGAAGGCCGGGTCTCGCTCTCCGGCAAGCCGGGCGAGGCGAGCAAGGAGCAGATCAAGGCGGCCTATTTCGGCCTGGCGGAGGCATGACGATGGAATGGCTAGATACCCTGGCGCAGGGTGTACTTCTCGGTGGGCTCTACGCCCTGTTCGCGGTCGGCCTGTCGCTGATGTTCGGCATCATGCGCCTGGTCAATATTGCCCATGGCGACTTCATCGTCCTGGCCTCCTACCTGGCCCTGGTGGTGGTGGAAACCCTCGGCCTTTCGCCGTTGGCCAGCCTGGTGCTGGTAGTGCCGCTGATGTTCGTGATCGGCTACGGACTGCAGCGCCAACTGCTCAACCGCACCCTCGGCAATGACATCCTGCCGCCGCTGCTGGTGACCTTCGGGATGTCGATCATCCTGCAGAACGTCCTGCTGGAATTCTTCAGCGCCGATAGCCGCAAGCTGTCCCAGGGCGAGCTGGAAGTGGCTAGCGTCGCCGTCGGTGGGCTCAACCTGGGTGTCATGCCGTTGATGGTGTTCGGTTGCGCGCTGCTGGTGATCGGTGGATTGCAGCTGCTGTTCTACAAGACCCGCCTGGGGCGCGCTTTCCGCGCCACGTCGGATGACCAGCACACCGCGCAGCTGATGGGCATCGATAACCGCCACATCTTCGGCCTGGCCATGGCCCTGGCGATGGCGGTGGTGTCCATTGCCGGCGTGTTCCTCGCGGTGCGCACCAGCTTCGACCCCAGCGTCGGCCCGGCGCGCCTGCTCTACGGCTTCGAGGCGGTGATCATCGGTGGCCTCGGCAGCCTCTGGGGCACCCTGGCGGGCGGCGTGATCCTCGGCGTCGCCCAGGCGGTCGGTGCGCGCATCGATCCGGGCTGGCAGATCCTCGCCGGTCACCTGGTGTTCCTGCTGATCCTGGTTTTCCGCCCGCGCGGCCTGTTCCCCCGGAGTGTCGACTGATGAATGCGATGAACAATGCCTACCTCGTCCAGCGGGCTACCCGCAGCAGCCAGGTCGGTCTGGCGCTGCTGGGCGTGCTGGTGCTGGTCCTGGCGTCCCTGCCGTTCTGGGCGGATCGTGCGGTGCTGCGCCTGGTGGTGGAGTTTTCCTATTACCTGGCCCTGGCGCAGATGTGGAACCTGCTGGCGGGCTATGCCGGGATGGTTTCCGTGGGCCAGCAGGCCTTCGTCGGCCTCGGCGGCTACCTGCTCTTCGTACTGGCTTCACAACTGGGCGTGCCGCCGCTGGCAGCGGTGTTCCTCTCCGGGCTGGTTGTGGCGCTGCTGGCAGTGCCCACCGCGCTGGTTCTGTTCCGCCTGCGCGGCGCCTACTTCGCCATCGGCACCTGGGTAGTGGCCGAAGTGTTCCGCCTGGGCCTGGCCCAGGTCGGCAGCCTTGGCGGTGGCTCCGGGCAGAGCCTGCCGGCGTCCATCGTGCGGCAGATCGGTAGCAGCCGCGATGGTCGCGAGATGTTGCTGTACTTCAGCGCCCTGGCCATTGCCGTCGGCGCGGTGCTGGTGGTCTACCTGCTGCTGCGCTCCCGCCAGGGCCTGGCGCTGACCGCGATCCGCGATTCCGAGCCGGCCTCGGGAAGCCTGGGCATCAACGTGTTTCGCACCAAGCTGATGGTCTACGTGCTGGCTGCCGGCTGCACCGGGGTGGTGGGCGCGCTGATCTTCCTGCAGAAGCTGCGCATCTCGCCGGACGCCGCCTTCAGCGTGCAGGACTGGACCGCAGCGGTGATCTTCATCGTCATCATCGGCGGCATCGGCACTTTGGAAGGGCCCCTGATCGGCACGCTGATCTATTTCATCCTGCGCAGCTGCTTCGCGGAGTTCGGCGCGCTGTACATGATCATCCTCGGTGGCGTAGCGGTGCTGATGATGCTCAAGGCGCCCCAGGGCGTCTGGGGTGTGGTGAGCGAGCGCTTCGGCTGGCAGCTGTTCCCGATGCAGCGGCGGTTGATTGGAGGCTAACGTCAGGGGCGAATTGCTCTTCCTGTGGGGGCGAATTCATTCGCAATGCAGGCCGAAGGACTGCCGTTCTGGGGTCGCTTCGCGCCCCTTAGCGAATGAATTCGCCCCCACATGTTTCTATCCTGCAACTCATTGCCAGATCGGAATCGAACATGGATCGCCTGCTCAGCATCGAAGCCTTCGTCCGCGTCGCGGAAACCGGCAACTTCGCCAAGGCCGCCCAGCAACTGGGGGTGACGCGCTCGGTCATCAGTCACCGCATCCAGCAACTGGAAGAGTTCATCAGCGCGCCGCTGTTTCACCGCAGCACGCGCCATGTGCGGCTCTCGGAAGTCGGGGAGACCTACTACAAGGAATGCGCCGACATGGTGGCGAGCTTCAACAGCCTCACCGAGCAGATGCGCGACCTGCGCGCCAAACCCACTGGCAAGCTGCGCATCCAGATGCTGCCGGGCTTCGCTCTTGGTCACTTCGGTGGCCTGCTGGCGGAGTTCACGGACCTGTATCCGGATATCGAGGTGGACGTGATCGTCAACGACCGGGTGGTGGACCCTATCGAGGAAGGCTTCGATGTGGCCTTCCAGATGTTCCCGCCACTGGCCGAGTCGCTGATCGAGCGCAAGCTGTTCTCGGTGCGCCGGCTGTTCTGCGCCTCTCCGGAATATCTGGAAAAGCATGGCGCGCCCAGCGTGCCGGCGGATTTGCAGGCGCACAAGGTGGCGCTGTACGAGGGCTACCCGTCACGCAACAAGTGGGTGTTCAACGGCGATGAGCAGGTGGAGCTCAATCTCACCGGCCAGGTGCGTTCCAACTCGGTTCACCTGCTGCGGGACTACGCCGTGACCGGCACTTGTGTGGTGTGCCTGCCGACCCTGGTGGCCAGCGCGGACCTGCTGGCCGGACGTCTGGTGCCGGTGCTCACCGACTATTCGCTGACGTCCTTCAATTTTTCCGCCGTTTACCCCGCGACCCAGCGTCGGGCGCTGAAGGTGCGCACCCTGATCGACTTCCTGGTGGAGAGCATCAGCGACGAGCCGGCCTGGGATCGGCCACTACTGGAGCGTGGGTGGGTACAGCCGTGATCCGGAAACCATCGGCTATTTCAGGCAACTTGTAGGAGCTAGCTTGCTAGCGAAAAGGAGCCATTCGCTGGCAAGCCAGCTCCTACAGGCAGTGCAGTTGATAGTTCGACAGTCGGCCCAGGCGCCTTGTAGGAGCTAGCTTGCTAGCGAAAAGGAGCCATTCGCTGGCAAGCCAGCTCCTACAGGCAATGCGGCTACTTGCAACACTTCGTGCAGACACAGCCGATGGGTATCGCAGGCTCCACCCATCCTACGAAGTGCCAGATCGCACAACCTCAGCCCCAAAAAGACTGAAGGCGCCACAGGTGGCGCCTTCTGCCTTTCGAGGGTTTGCATACATCGTGATTGCCTGCCTCTGAACTGCTCCAGGATCAGCTGATGCGGTTGGCGCCAGTGCGGTCGGCACCACCTTCGGCTACACGCAGGGCCTGGGAGCGGTCGGAACCGTTTTCAGCGACGTCGAAAGCCTTGGTGCGGTCGGAGCCACCTTCGGCAACCCGCAGGGACTCGGAACGCTCGGAACCACTTTCAGCAACCCGCAGGGATTGCGAACGCTCGGCACCACTCTCAGCGACGCGGTGGACGTTGGTGCGATCAGCGCCACCCTCGGCAACCGAAAGGGCGAAAGCAGAGGCGGACAGGCTGGCGAAGAACAGGCTGGCGAGGATTTGCTTTTTCATTTTGGGCACCTGGGTTTTGGGGGTGGTGTTTGTCTGTGGGGCCCATGTTACTGATGTGATTTCGATGAAGAAGTGATCCTGGGTAATGGTT
>NZ_QJRF01000044.1 GCF_013393345.1 Pseudomonas taiwanensis | reverse complement strand
CGCCTGCACTTCTTCCATGGCCGCGCTCATCTCGCTGGCCAGTTGCTCGATGGCGCTGGTGGTCTTGCCAATCACGCCGAGGCCTTCCTGGGTGGCATGGTCGGCGCCGCGCGCGGCTTCGGCGGCCTGGGCGGCGCTGCGGGCGACGTCCTGGGCGGTGGCGCTCATCTCGTTGGAGGCGGTGGCCACCTGGTCCACTTCGCGGTACTGCTGCTGCATGCCGGCGCTGGTCTGGCTGGCGATGGCGGCGGACTGGTCGGCGGTGCTGCGGGCGTCCTGCACCGAGCGTTTCACGTCGGCGATGATCGGTTGCAGCTTGTCGAGGAAGCGGTTGAACCAGCCGGCCAGTTCCCCCAGCTCGTCCTGGCGGGCGTAGTCCAGGCGGCGGGTCAGGTCGCCTTCGCCGGTGGCGATGTCCTTGAGCATGCTGGCCACGCCCTGGATCGGCCGGGTCACGCCCCGGGCGGTGAGCCACACCAGCAACAGGCCGGCGACGGCGGCGGCAACGCCGAACAGCAGTTCCAGCCAGGTGCCCTGGGCGTTGCGTGCATCCAGGTCCTTTTGCAGCTCAAGGGCCGGTGCCAGGAGGGTCGGCATGGGCACGTCCAGCAGCACGGCCCAGGGCTTGGATTCCGGGATCGGCTGCAACGGCGCGAGCACCTGCAAGTGGTCATTGGCCTGCTGCTCGTGGGCCTTGCCCTCGCGTTGCAGGCTGAGCAGCGCGTTGGCTTCGTTCGGGTAGGCCTTGGCCAGGCCCTGGCCGAGCAGGCCGGCATCCGCGCTATAGCCGGCGAGCAGGCCGGCGGGACTGAGGATGCTGATGGCGCCCTGGCCGTCGTACAGGCCCTGGCTGCCGGCGCTGGCCAGCTGTTGCAGGTTGCTCAGGCTGATGTCCATGCCGACCACCGCGAGCATCTTGCCGTCCTCGATCACCGGGAAGGTCAGCGTGGTGATCAGGGTCTTCTGGCCCGAGGCGTCGTCGAAGTACGGGTCCAGCAGGCAGGGCTTCAGGGTCTGTTTCGGGCAGTTGAACCAGGTGTTGAACGGGCTGCCGTCGAGCATCGGCGTGGCGTCGCTGATCATCTCTTCGGTGGGTGCCAGGGTGCTGAGCTGGCCGCCGCGCTGCGCCCAGTAGGCGGAGAAGCGGCCCACCTCGTTGCTACCGAGTTCCGTGCGGTTGGCGTAGAGCGCGTCACTGCCATCCAGGGCGTTCGGCTCGAATACCAGGTAGAGGCTGAGCAGCTGCGGGTTGGCCTGCAGGGCTTCCTTCACTTGCTGGTTCAGATCCTCGCGCAGGGCCTGGCTGTCCCGTTGCAGCTTCTGCGCCTGGCGCTTCTGCAGCAGCACCTGGCGGGAGAAATTCAGGCCGTCCTGGTAGGCCGACAGGAAGTAACGCTGGATGGTCAGTGCCTGCACCTTGCCCTCCCCCTCCATACGCTCGCGGGCCGAGGTCTCCAGCATCTGCGCACTATTGGCCTTGACCAGCTCGGTGCCAGCGCCCATGCGGTAGAGCGAAATGCCGATCAGCACGGCAACGATGGCCAGCAGGCAGAGGCCAGCCAGCAGGGTGATCTTCCACTGGATGGAAAGTCGGTTGAGGGGCATGGGCAAGGGTCCTGTTTACTTCGGATCGGCGATGGGGCGCGGACATGGCGCGCCTTTCTATATAGCGGCAGAAAACGGCTTCAACTTGAGTCGGGATGGATCAATGAACGGTATTGACCCGGCGTCGAACCGGTCCACTTCTTGAAGGCCTTGTAGAAGGCGCTGGTGTCGGCAAAGCCCAGCTCGAAGGCCAGTTCGGTGAAGTTGCCTTCGCCGTGGTCCAGCCGGGCGATGGCGAGGTCGCGGCGCACCTGGTCCTTCAGCCCCTGGTAGGACTGCCCTTCCAGGGACAGCTTGCGGCGCAGCGTGGACGGCGCCATGTAGAAGTGGCTGGACAACGCTTCCACATCCGGCCAGCGCTCGGGCTTGATGCTGCGCAGGTAGGCGCGGATGCGCGCAGCCAGGCTCTGCGGGTCGCGATAACGCACCAGGATGTTCGCCGGCAGGCCACCGAGGAAGCGCTTGAGGTCGCGAGTGCTGCGGCGCACCGGCAGCTCCAGGCAATCGGCGTTGAACAGCAGACGGCTCTGGGGACGGGAAAAGCGCAGGTTGGTGCTGAACATCACCCGGTAGTCCTCGATGTAGTCCGGCACCGTGCAGCGCAGGTCGACACCGAGGATGGGAATGCGCCGCCCGGCCAGCCAGCACATCAGGCCGTGAATCATCAGCCACAGAGTGAAATAGCTGAAGGCACGGCATTGCTGGCCTTCGGGCTCATCCAGGGTGATTTCTGCGAGGCCGCCCCGCCGTTCCAGACGCGGTGAAAGGCCGTCGAAGACCAGTTCGAGGAAACGCAGGGACAGCTCCAGGGCCGCTCCGACCGTTGGCTCCTTCACCGCCGCGCGGGTCATGTAGGCGAAGCTGCCGGACTTCATCCGCCGCGGATTCATGCCGAAGAACTCGTCGTCCATGGTCTGCGCGATGAGCAGCCAGAGCGCTCCATAGAGCTGCGACGACACGCGTCCATAGGGCTTGGCCAGCAGCTCGGCGGGAATGCCAGCCTGGTGCAGCAACCCTGAATCGTCAAAGCCCCGCTGGCGCAATTCCAGCAGGGCTTCGTGGACGAGGCGGACGGAGATGGTGCCTTTCTCGGCAGACGTGCCTGTCATGGGCTCCCTTGGGGCTGATTTCCGGCGATGCGGCATTGTAGGGGCTTTACCTGTGGGGGCGAATTCATTCGCTAAAGGCAGCGCAGCTGCCCCATGGAACTACCAATGGCAGGACTGCGTCCTGCTTCGCGAATGAATTCGCCCCCACAAAAGAGCGAAGAATGCCCCTGTCTGCCGGCCCTACCGAATCGCCGTCACCTTGTCGTCCTTCGGCGGGGTCAGCTCCTCGATGCTGATCTCACGCATGCGGAACTTCTGGATCTTGCCGGTCACCGTCATCGGGAAGGCATCCACGAAGCGGAAGAAGCGCGGCACCTTGAAGTGGGCGATGCGCTCCTTGGCCCAGGCGCGCAGCTCCTCCTCGGTGGCGGTGTGGCCGGGGTGGAACTTGATCCAGGCGACGATCTCTTCGCCGTACTTGCTGCAGGGAATGCCGATCACCTGCACGTCGGCCACTGCCGGGTGGGTGAAGAAGAACTCTTCCAGCTCGCGCGGGTAAACGTTCTCGCCGCCGCGAATGATCATGTCCTTGCTGCGGCCAACGATGCAGACGTAGCCGTTCTCGTCCATGGAAGCGAGATCGCCGGTGTGCATCCAGCGACCCGGGTCGATGGAGTCGGTGGTCGCCTGCGGGTTGTTCCAGTAACCCAGCATCACGCTGTAGCCACGGGTGCAGAGTTCGCCGATGGTGCCGCGCGGGACGATCCTGCCCTCGGCGTCGACGATCTTGCTTTCCAGGTGCGGCTGGGTGCGGCCGACGGTGGTCACGCGCAGTTCCAGTTCGTCGTCCGGACCGGTCTGCATCGACACCGGGCTGGTCTCGGTCATGCCGTAGGCGATCTGCACTTCACTCATGTGCATCTCGTTGATGACACGGCGCATCACCTCGATCGGGCAGGTGGCGCCAGCCATGATGCCGGTGCGCAAGCTGGACAGGTCGAACTCGCCACGCTGCGGATGATCCAGTTCGGCGATGAACATGGTGGGCACGCCGTACAGGGCGGTGGCCTTCTCCTCGGACACGGCTCGCAAGGTGGTCAGCGGGTCGAAGGCGTCGCCCGGGTAGATCATGGTGGAGCCGTGGGTCACGCAGCCCAGGTTGCCCATCACCATGCCGAAGCAGTGGTACAGCGGCACGGGGATCACCAGGCGATCCTGCTCGGTCAGGCCGAGGCTCTCACCGACCATGTAGCCGTTGTTGAGGATGTTGTAGTGACTGAGGGTGGCGCCCTTGGGGAAGCCTGTGGTGCCGGAGGTGTACTGGATGTTGATGGGGTCGTCGAACTGCAGGGTGGACTGGCGCTCTGCCAGGGCTTCGACACTCACCTCCCCTGCCCGCTGCTGCAGTTCAGCCCAGGGCAGGAACGCGGCCGGCGGATTGGCGGCGAGGCTGACCACGCCGCGCAGTTCCGGCAGGCGCTCGCAGTTCAGGCTGCCTGGCTCGGCCGCAGCAAGTTCGGGCACCAGGCCGAGGAACATGGCGTGGTAATCGGACGTCTTGAAGGCATCGGCGCAGATCACCCAGCGGCAACCGGATTGCTTGAGTGCGTACTCCAGCTCGTTGCTGCGGTAGGCCGGATTGATGTTCACCAGGATGGCGCCGATCTTGGCGCTGGCGAACTGGGTGATGCACCACTCGGCGCAGTTGGGCGCCCAGATTCCCAGGCGGTCGCCGCTGTTCAGGCCCAGTGCGAGCAAGGCACGGGCGTGGCGATCCACCGCCTCTGCCAGATCCTTCCAGCTGTAGCGCAGGCCCTGATGCCTGACTACCAGCGCCTCGCGCTCGGGGAACTTGGCAACGGTGGCATCGAATGCCGCGCCTATGGTCATGGCGAGCAGGTCCTTGTCCTGCCGCCCCCGGGTGTAGCTCTGGTGATTCATGGCTTTCCCTTCTTGTCTTTGTGCTGGGATCGACGCTGATCAACGGGCCTCCAACTACGGCAGAGAGGCCTGGTACGTACTGGGCTTTATTTACCTTTACGTAAACGTAAAGGTAAATAAAGCCGGTTTTCCTGTCTAGTGACCCATTGGTCGGATATGGGTTCGGTTGTCGGGTGCTCGAATGGTTCACCCTCCTTGTGGGGGCGACTTCAGTCGCTAAGGGCAGCGCAGCTGCCCCATCGATTCTGATGGCAGGACTGCGTCCTGCTTAGCGAATGAATTCGCCCCCACAAAGAAGCCAATCAAACCCTGCCCTTACCGGATAAATACCTGCGTCGTGGTGATCGCCATGTCGCCACCCGGCAGCTTGATGTTCTTGATCTTCTCCAGGCTGTCCGGATCGAACACCGCGATGTCATTGAAGGTGCCGGCCAGGTAGAGCTTGGAGCCCTCGGTATTGAACGCGACGCAGTAGTAGGAGTGATCCAGGTTGGCTGCCTTGATCAGCTTCTGTTCCTTGATGTCGTACTTGGCCAGGCGGTTGAGCACGCCGAACATCTGGTTCGGGTCCTTCGGCGAACGCAGACCGGTGAAGTACAGCTCGGTCAGCGGCGCGAAGTCCTGGACGGTGGACTTGCCAGTCTTCAGGTCGATGCTGACGAAGCCATAGATGAAGTCGGCGGTGGCCAGGTCCTGCTTCTCGTCCTTGAACTTGGCCGTGGTGTAGAGCATCGAGAACTCGTGGTTCGGCGTCTGGTGCGGCCAGAAGTAGAGGACATCCGGCGGGCTGTACAACGGACGTTTCCAGTTGCGGCCCGGCACTGCGACTTCGTACTTGCCGGTCTTCACATCCATCTTGTAGATGTCCGGCCCGGCGACGTAGAGGCTCCCGTCGTCGCCCGCGCGCATGAGGTAGATCTGGCGCGGCATCGGGAAGCTGCGCACCGGCTTGGCGTCCAGGCCGGCGCTGGTGTCATAGACCTCCAGTCGCGGCTGCTTGACCACGTAATGATCATTGAGCATTTCCGTCGGATTGACGGTGGTGTAGAGCTCCTTGCCATCCGGGCTGAGGGCGAAGGAGAACATCGAGCGCGCCTTCTCCCCTGGCTTTTGCGACAGCTTGGCGTGGAACACCGTCTTGCAGTTGTCCAGGTCGACGCCGTAAAGATCGCCGAAGTGGTTGTTGAGGATGAACGCGGTCTTGCGATCCGGCGCCATCATCGCGGTGCCGGGGCCGAAGGCGTCCGGCAGGCGGCAGGTCTTGTACAGGCTGTCGGTGGCCAGATCGACCACGTGCAGGTTGTTCGGGTAGTTGGTGGCGATCATGTATTCATGACCGGCCTTCAGTGCAGGGCCGGATTCGTCCGCAGCCCAGGCATTGATGCCCAGTGCGAGGCCGGCAACAGCGGTCGCCAGGCTGGCGATGGCTTTGAGTTTCATCAGTGTTTCCCTCTTGTTCTTATCGCCGGTCATTTGTCTTTCGGGAATACGGTGCCGAGGTTGCGCCAGTCGTCCATGGAGTTGGTCGCCTGGGCGTTCCAGTCCTGGTAGGTGCTCATCATGTCGGGCACCTGTGCCGGCCACCAGCAAGGATCGGAGCAGCCATAGAGGTCGGCTTCCATCGGCTGGCAGAGGGAACTCACCCCGCCGAAGGCGTCCACTTCCCAGCCCGGGTCAGTGGTGGCTGTGCAACCGGCCACCGCACTCATGGCCACGACTTCTTCGATGCGATCTTCGGCTGCGGCTTTTTCGAGCATTTGCGCTTTGTTGTTGAGCGGCTTCAGATGTTTCATGTCAGTGCGCCTTCCGCGGAGAGATGTAGCTGCTGATGAAGGCCGGATTGACGGCCATGATGCGGCTGTAGACTTCGATGCCGAAGTCCACCCAGTCACGCATCAGCTCGCAGTAGTGATAGGTCGGGTGAGTGGGGTCGCCATAGCGGGCGTAGCTCTCGTGGTAGCAGCCGCCGGAGCACAGGTTGCGAATGCGGCAGGTGTCGCAGCCGGTGCCGCTGCGGTCCAGGCGCTGGGAGAGGAAGTCGTTCAGCTCGACCTGCTTCACCCCGCTGTGCACGTTGCCGAAGGTCGGCATGCTGGAACCGGTGAAGCGGTGGCAGAGGTTCAGCTCACCCTTGTGGTCCACCGCCAGCATCTTCAGGCCGGCACCGCAGGGCAGCGCCTTCTTGTGGCCTTCATGGATGTCGGTGATCAGCTGGTGCAGGTTGGAGAAGCCGATGTTGCGGTGCTCCAGTGCGGCCTCCAGGTAGCGACGGCCGAGGGCCTTCATGTTGGCGAAGACCTCCACCAGCTCTTCGCTGGTCAGGTTGTAGTTCGCCATGTCGCCCGAGGTGACCGGCGCGAAGCCGACTTCGGCGAAACCCAGCTCGTTGAACAGGTGGTTCCAGATGGTCTCGATGTCGGTGATGCCACGGGTCAGGGTCACCCGCGCGCCCACCGGGCGGCTGCGGTAGCGCGACAGCAGCAGGTCCACCTTGCGCCGCACCACGTCATAGGTGCCCTGCCCGCCCACCGTGATGCGATTGCGGTCGTGCACCGTCTTCGGTCCGTCGATGCTGATCGACAGCCCGAAGCGATGCTTGTTCAGGTAGTCGATGATCTCTTCAGTGAGCAGCGTGGCGTTGGTGGTCATGATGAACTCCACCTGCTTGCCGGCCTCGGCGAAGCGACGCTCGCAGTAGTCCACCATGTGCTCGATCAGAGGACGGTTGGACAGCGGCTCGCCGCCGAAGAAGACCACGCTGTAGCGCTCTTCGTCGGGTGACTCGCGGAGCAGCATTTCCACCGAGGCCTCGGCGGTTTCCGCGCCCATCTTCTTGCCGGCGGAAGGCTTGTCCAGGTCTTCCTTGTAGCAGTAGGTGCAGCTCAGGTTGCAGCCGGTGTTGACGTTCAGCACCACGGTATTGAGCGCCGTACGCTCTACCTTGCTGATGCCGATTTCCGGCGTCAGCGGCGAGCCATCGCTCACCACTTCCAGCGCGATCAGCTCGCGCAGGGTTTCATCGATATCCTGGCCGGCGAAGCGTCCGGACAGGCGTTGCACCAGGTCTTCGGACGAGCAGCTCTGCTGACGCAGGGCGTCGATAATGCCGCCGGTAACCTCATCGGTGGCGAACAGCGAACTGCTCGGGATATGGAACAGCATGCGGTCGGCATCCACCCGCACTTCGTGCAGGTTGCGTTCGACCAGATTCAAGATTGCGCCCATGGCGACCTCCCGGAATTCTTCCCAATCGTCGTTGCGAATCCGGGCGGGGCAGCCCCGCCCGAGCCGATACCGCTTACGGGATCGGCGGGTTGTTCCAGCGTTGCACGGTGACGATCAGATGGCCTTCACCCTTCTGGCCGCCCTCTTCCAGCTGGGCGATCACCTTCAGGTTGCCGGCGTTGTTGGTCATCATCTTGCGTTCCGGGTTTGGACCGGCGCCGCCGGGAATGAACACGCCATCGGCCTGCATCACACCCGCGAACTTCACGTCCTCGTCTTCCTTGGCGCGCTCGTCGAAGGGCTCGACCGACCATTTCGCCGGCAGGTAGCCAATGCGGTACGGCTGGCCGTCAGCGCCCTTGCCCCAGGCCTCGGCCTCGAAGCGGCCCTGCACCTTGGGCGTGGAGCCGCCGTTCTCGCCAACACGGGCGATGGAGAACTCGGGCACCACCTTCACTTCCGCGATGTCCTTGTAGACCGCGAGGTCGACACCTTTCAGGTCGCCGAGGGCCACGCTGCGCACGCCCGGCGCGGCGTCGGCAGCAGCCTTGACCTTGACGCGAACCAGCTTCGGCGTGACTTCCAGCACTTTCACCACTTCGACGCCGGCACCGAGCTCAGGCGTGCCCTTCAGGCCACTGCCCACCAGGGTCAGCTCGGCTTCGCTACCGGCCTTGATAAAGGCGGGTTGCACGGCCAGCAGCTTGGCATTGCCATCCTTCGCGGCGCTGAAGTCCAGGCCGCGCTCGTCATGCTCGGCCTCGAACATGCGGCCTTTCATTTCGCCGTTGATGGCGGCGAATACCTGGCGCAGATTGGTCTCGCCGACCTTCACATTGCCGCGCCACTCGTAGCCGTTGTAGAGGATGGCCGAGCCGCTGCCGTTGAACGGCGTGCCGTCGGCATACTGGCCTTTCACCTCGACCTTGAAGGTGTCGCCAGCATCGGCGGTCACGGTCATCACACCGCGCACGTCACCCTTGGTCAGCATGTGGCCGCTGAAGCTCCACTGTCCTGGCAGGGCATCAGCCTTGGGCTTGGCCTTCTGCCAGTCGGCCCAGGCCTGGTTTTCCAGCGGGAAGCGCTTGGCCAGTTCCGGCACCATTTCCTTGAGGGCGAGGTCGAACCAGTCGCGGTCGCGGGACTGGGCCTGGTATTCGAGGGACGGCCACTGGCCGAGGTGGAAGTTGACCAGGTGTTCCCACTCCTTGGCCGGGCGACGCTGCAGGGCGACGCGAGCACCGGAGTGGCAGCGGCCACAGGTCTGACTCAGTTGATCGTCGAATTTCTCCACCGTGTTCAGGCGACGCTCCATGGCGTAACGCACACCCTCGGTCTCGCTGGGTGCCAGACCCTGCTTGTCGGCCAGGTACTTGACCAGCGTGCGACGGTCGTCGTCGCTGATCTGCAGCCCATGCATCACCTGCATGCGGGCGATGCTCATCAGCCAGCCCTCAGGGGTCTTGCGCTGGTGGCTGATGCGGCTGTAGGTATCGTTGCCCTCGGGGATGTGGCAACCCATGCACTTGGACTTGAGGAGGGCTGGACCCTCCTCGGCTGCATGGGCCTGGGCGAACATGAGGGACGCCATGGCCAGTGCCAGGGTGCCCGCGTGCTGCCGGAGTCGAGTCGTCTTCAAGGTCAGACCTCCACGGTGTTGTTCTTATGATTTGCACCCCACGGCGGAGCGGGTGCAGTTGTCACGGCAAATACATAATGTGTGCCATGCCGGTGAAAGTCCTTTTATAACAACGCTTTAGCCGTAAAACGCGGGCTTGGCAGGGATGCTGGTGGTGGAGCCCGGCGTCTAATTTCGCGACAGACTGTTCCACGCTGAGACTGCACCACCCAGCATCCAGTAAAGGTAGACAGTGCGACTGTTCCAGGCCCGTCTCAGCGAGTCTCAAAGTGCAACAGCGGGACATCCGGAGCTAGCTGAAATTCCTCATTAAATTCCTTTTTGAATCATTGGCTTATGTGACATTTACGGCCTTGGCATGGGGGTTGCGAAAGCTGGGTACAACTTCAATGAATAGAGGCTTCCCCCATGCTCGCTGACCTGCCCGTCCTTCCCCAGACCCAAGCCTTCCTCAATCGCAAGCTGAAGATGCTGATCGGCGCCGAATGGCAGGACGCCGCCAGCGGCAGCACCATGACTTTCCGCAACCCCGCCACTGGCGAAGTCCTCGGCAACGTGCCTTCCGCCACCGCCGAAGATGTCGACCGTGCCGTGCAGGCCGCGCGCCAGGCCTTCGACGACTCCGCCTGGAGCCGCATGCGCCCGCGCGAGCGGCAGAACCTGCTGTGGCGTCTCGCCGACCTGATGGAGCGCGATGCCCAGGAGCTGGCCGAGTTGGAGTGCCTGAACAACGGCAAGAGCGCCGCCGTGGCCCAGGTCATGGACGTGCAGCTGGCCATCGACTTCCTCCGCTACATGGCCGGCTGGGCCACCAAGATCGAAGGCAGCACGGTCGACGCTTCCCTGCCGTTGATGCCCAATGATCAGTTCCACGGCTTCATCCGCCGTGAGGCGGTGGGCGTGGTCGGCGCCATCGTCGCCTGGAACTTCCCGCTGCTGCTGGCCTGCTGGAAGCTCGGCCCGGCGCTCGCCACCGGCTGCACCGTGATCCTCAAACCCGCCGACGAAACCCCGCTGACCGCCCTCAAGCTGGCCGAACTGGTGCTGGAAGCCGGCTACCCGGCCGGGGTGTTCAACGTCATCACCGGCACCGGCCTGAATGCCGGCGTCGCCCTCACCCGCCATCCGGGCGTCGACAAGCTGACCTTCACCGGCTCCACCGAAGTCGGCAAGCAGATCGGCAAGGCGGCCATGGACAACATGACCCGCGTGACCCTGGAACTCGGCGGCAAGTCGCCGACCATCGTCCTGCCCGACGCCAACCTCGCCGAAGCCGCCGCCGGCGCCGCCAGCGCGATCTTCTTCAACCAGGGCCAGGTCTGCTGCGCCGGCTCGCGCCTCTACGTGCACCGCAAGCATTTCGACAACGTGATCGCCGACATCGCCGGCATCGCCAACGGCATGAAGCTCGGCAACGGCCTCGACCCGAGCGTGCAGATGGGCCCGCTGATCTCCGCCAAGCAGCAGGACCGCGTCACCGGCTACATCGAGCTCGGCCGCGAGCTGGGCGCCACCATCGCCTGCGGCGGCGAAGGCTTCGGCCCCGGCTACTTCGTCAAGCCGACGGTGATCGTCGACGTCGACCAGCAGCACCGCCTGGTGCAGGAAGAAATCTTCGGCCCGGTGCTGGTGGCAATGCCCTTCGACGACGTCGATGAAGTCATTCGCATGGCCAACGACAACCCCTACGGCCTCGGCGCCAGCGTCTGGTCCAACGACCTCGCGGCGGTGCACCGGATGATTCCGCGCATCAAGTCCGGCTCGGTCTGGGTCAACTGCCACAGCGCCCTCGACCCGGCCCTGCCCTTCGGCGGCTACAAGCTCTCCGGCGTCGGCCGCGAAATGGGCGCAGCGGCCATCGAGCACTACACCGAGCTGAAGTCGGTGCTGATCAAGCTCTGA
>NZ_QJRF01000043.1 GCF_013393345.1 Pseudomonas taiwanensis | reverse complement strand
AACCATTACCCAGGATCACTTCTTCATCGAAATCACATCAGTAACATGGGCCCCACAGACAAACACCACCCCCAAAACCCAGGTGCCCAAAATGAAAAAGCAAATCCTCGCCAGCCTGTTCTTCGCCAGCCTGTCCGCCTCTGCTTTCGCCCTTTCGGTTGCCGAGGGTGGCGCTGATCGCACCAACGTCCACCGCGTCGCTGAGAGTGGTGCCGAGCGTTCGCAATCCCTGCGGGTTGCTGAAGGTGGTTCCGACCGCACCAAGGCCTTCGACGTGGCTGAAAACGGTTCCGAGCGTTCGCAGTCCCTGCGCGTAGCCGAAGGAGGCTCCGACCGCACCAAGGCCTTCGACGTGGCTGAAAACGGTTCCGAGCGTTCGCAGTCCCTGCGCGTAGCCGAAGGAGGCTCCGACCGCACCAAGGCCTTCGACGTCGCTGAAAACGGTTCCGAGCGTTCGCAGTCCCTGCGCGTAGCCGAAGGAGGCTCCGACCGCACCAAGGCTTTCGACGTCGCTGAAAACGGTTCCGAGCGTTCGCAATCCCTGCGTGTAGCCGAAGGCGGTGCCGACCGCACTGGCACCAACCGCATCAGCTGATCCCGGAGCAGTTCAGAGGCAGGCAATCACGATGTATGCAAATCCTCGAAAGGCAGAAGGCGCCACCTGTGGCGCCTTCAGTCTTTTTGGGGTTTGGAAAAACTTCACCGGATGAGACGACCCCCAAGGTGTCGTTCGGCAATGGGTGATGGGTTTCGCAAGCTCAACCCATCCTACGGGTGAGTATCACCGCCTCCGACGCTTGTCCCCGTTACTTCACCAGGCTAAGTCGCTTGTCGGTGAACACGCAGATCACCCCCGCCTCGTTGTACATCACCTGGTAATTGAAGTCGCAATACGCCGCCGCCACGCTCAGCGGCAGGGACTGGTTGACGGCCTTGCCCGCCTTGAACCAGGACATCTGACCCGGTTTGCACAACTTGGCCTCGGCATCGGTGCTGTAGGTGCACAGCACCGCCTGGTCGATGGGCTCTTCTTTCATGCAACCAGCCAGTGGCAGGGCCACGAGGCCGACGAGCGCAAGTTTCTTCAATGGGGACATGGAGAGCTCCGTGTTGGGTCGATCCGCCTCATGCGGACCCGGGACCTTTGATCCATGGCCCCGCGCCGGGTTCCGCAGCCGGATCACGTATAGCCGGTATAGAGCAACATTCCCCAGGACATCAAGAAAGTCGCCGCCAGCCCGACCAGATAATAGCCGCCCGCAAGCAACAGCTTGATGGACAGCCGACGGGGTGAATCGTGGATCAGCGGAAGGGCGGAAATGGCCGGCACCAGGAACATGCCGAAGGTGCTCAGGCTCGAATTGAACAGCCAGTGGATCTGGAAGAACTCATGGAGAAACTGGGCGAGGAAGATGAACAGGACGGGCGACCAGACAGGGGCAACCAACAGCATGGCCTCCGCTGGATCACGGAAAGGATGTTTCTGCTCGCTATGGACGCCCATTTCGCCCCCTGTTCAGGTGGCCCAAGGTTATTTTGAAACATTTTGTGTGAGGCTAGCCAACCCTGCTACCAGTGCAAGCCCGCGCCGGCCGTAGCCGACATGCTGCTATCCGGCGGCCACGGCCGGCACAGGGTCTATAGTCGATGGAAGTCTTTTTCCGTCGAACGCCGCCACCGGAGACCCGCACATGGACACCAGCCATCACTCCCTCACCGCCCTCTTCGATCAACTCGGCCTGCCCTCCGCAAGGCCCGAAATAGACCGCTTCGTCACCGGGCATCGCCTGGCAGTGGGCCAGGCCTTGCCTGACGCGCCATTCTGGAATGCAGCCCAGTCGGCCTTCCTGCGCGACGCCCTGCGGGAAGACTCCGACTGGACTGAGGAAGCCGACGAACTGGCGGTACTCCTGAGCAAATAGACGAGAGGAAAAAATGCGGCCACCTGGGCCGCCTCTTTTGCGGGTCGGGATCAGAGATCCTGGACCGCGGGACGCAGTACCACTTCGTTGATGTCCACCTCGGCGGACCACTCGTCTACCTTGACCTCATCCATTGGCAGGGCTAGGCAGCCCTGCGAATGCGCGCTACGCCTTTGTAGGAGTGAGCTTGCTCGCGAAGGACCGGAACAGACTATTCGCGAGCAAGCTCACTCCTACAGAAGGCAAACCAGGCGCCCGAAACACGGTCAAGCCATCGACAGAAATGATATTCACCATCACGTCCATTCAATTCCGCACTGGACGGCACGGCGGCACTATCTCTCCATCGGCCTTGCGGCCAACCGGAACGAGACCCACATCATGTCCGCCGACCCGCGAATCAGCGACAGCCTGTATCAGGTCACCCACGTGACCCTCGATGAACTCAGCCTGCACTTCGAAACTGAAGTGGTAGTAGGCCTGGACGACGGCACTCTTGCCGTGCGCAAGGCCCCCACTCCGGTGGCCGAGCGCAAGGCCCTGCGCGAGCTGATCTGCGCCGCCCAGGCAGCCTGAATCAGGCCTGCTGCACCTGCTTGGGCAACGGCAGCTTGTAGATCCTCTGCCCCACCGCCGCGTACAGCGCATTGGCTACGGCCGGCGCAATCGGCGGCACCCCCGGCTCACCGACCCCAGTGGGCGCCTGTGCCGACGGCACGATGTGCACCTCCACCACCGGCATTTCGTTGATCCGCAGCACCTGGAAGTCGTGGAAGTTGGACTGCTCCACCACGCCGTCCTTCAAGGTGATGGCGCCATGCAGTGCAGCTGCCAGGCCGTAGCCGATGCCACCCTCCATCTGCGCCCGGATCACATCCGGGTTCACCGCCACGCCGCAATCCACCGCGCAGACCACCCGATCCACCTTGTAGCTGCCATCGGCCTTCACCGTCACTTCCGCGACCTGGGCGACAAAGGAGCCGAAAGACTCGTGCACGGCGATTCCCCGCCCGCGCTTTTCGCCTTCCGCTCCCGGCTTCAGCGGCTGGCCCCATCCCGCCTTCTGCGCCACCAACTCCAGCGCGCCGAGATGGCGTGGCTTCTTGCCGAGCAACCCGTGGCGGTACGCATAAGGGTCCTTGCCAGCGGTCGTGGCCGCCTGATCAATCAGGGTTTCCACCGCATAGGCGGTATGGGTGTGCCCCACCGAGCGCCACCACTGCACTGGCACACCAATGTCATCCGGCGTATGCAGCTCCACCTGGAGGTTGGGTATTTCGTAGGAGAGATTGGCAGCACCCTCCACCGACGTATGGTCGATGCCCTCCTTCACCAGGGCACCTTCGAACGCCGTGCCCTTGAGGATGGATTGCCCCACCACCCGCTGGTGCCATCCCTGCAACTTGCCCTCCTCGTCCAGTGCCAGGCGCGCACGGTGCAAGTAGGCCGGGCGGAAGAAGCCCGCATGCATGTCATCCTCACGGGTCCAGACCAGCTTCACCGGCACGTCCTGGCCCTTGGCCCGAGCGGCCTTGGCGATGGCAACGGCTTCCAGCAGGTAGTCGGACTGCGGATTGGCGCGACGCCCGAAACTGCCGCCGGCGTAGAGCTGGGTGAGGCTGACATTCTCCACCGGGATACCCAGGTACTTGGCGATGGCCAACTGATCCACCGTCTGGAACTGCTCGCCGTTCCAGACTTCGCACTGGCCAGCGGAAATCTTCACCAGGCAGTTCATCGGCTCCATGGCGGCATGGGCCAGGTAGGGAAACTCATAGTCGGCCTCAATCAATCTGGCCGGTTGCGCCAAGGCTGCGACGATGTCGCCCTGCTTGCCGGCCACGCGGCCTTCCTTGCCAGCCGCCTCGCGGTAGCGGTTGAAGATCTCCTCGCTGCCCAGCTTGAATGCCTTGCTTTCGTCCCACTCCACGATGAGCGCATCACGGCCCTGGCGTGCCGACCAGGTGTTCTTCGCCAGCACCGCGACGCCGGATCGGCCGTGGGGCGTGTCCTTGAACTCCACCACGTCCACCACACCGGGTACGGCCTTGGCCTTGCTCGCATCCAGCGACTTCAGCACCCCGCCAAAGCGCGGCGGATAGGCGACGACCGCGACCAGCATGCCGGGCAACTTGAAGTCCTGGGTGAAGGTGGCGCTGCCGTCGGTCTTGTCGGCGCTGTCCTTGCGCGACAGCCGCTCCTTGCCGATCAGGGTGAAGTCCTGCGGCGACTTGAGCGTCACCTCCGCCGGCACGCTCTGGCGCGCCGCCGCATCAGCCAGTTCGCCGAAGCCGGCCTTCTTGCCGGAAGCCGCATGGCTGACCACGCCCTTGCTCACGGTGATTTCCGCCGCCGGGACCTTCCATTGCTCAGCGGCAGCCGACACCAGCATGGCGCGCGCGCTGGCACCCGCCTTGCGCATCTGCTCAAAGGAATTGGCGATGGCCGAACTGCCGCCCGTTCCCTGCATGGGCCCAAAGGCCAGGTTGTTGTAGAGCGCGGCGTTGGCCGGCGCGCCTTCGACCCGCACCTGGCTCCAGTCGGCATCCAGCTCCTCGGCCAGCAAGGTGGCCAGCCCGGTGTAGCTGCCCTGCCCCATCTCGACGTGTTTGGCGAGGATGGTCACAGTGCCATCCCCGGCAATTCGCACGAAAGCATTGGGCATGAAGGGTTCGGCGGTTGCAGCCAGGGCTTCTCCGCCTTTCAGCAAGGGCGCGAAGGCGATGCCCAGCGCAAGGCCGCCGCTGCCCTTGAGGAAGGTGCGTCGGCTGACATTGAGGATGCCGCTGGCGGCTCGGGTTTCGGTTTCGAACGTGCCCATGTCGACTCTCCTCAGGCCAGGGTGCCGGCCGCTTCATGGATGGCGGCGCGAATGCGCACATAGGTGGCGCAGCGGCAGATGTTGCCGCTCATCGCTGCATCGATATCGGCGTCGCTAGGCTTGGGATTGCTGCGCAGCAGGGCGGTGGCAGACATGATCTGTCCCGACTGGCAGTAGCCGCACTGCACCACGTCGAGGTTGCGCCAGGCGGTCTGCACGGCTTTGCCCACCGGGTCTTCGGCCACCGCTTCGACCGTGGTGACCTTCTTGCCCACCACCAGCGAGACCGGGGTGATGCAGGAACGTGTCGCCTGGCCGTCGATGTGCACGGTGCAGGCACCGCACAGGGCCATGCCGCATCCGTACTTGGTACCAGTGAGGTTGGCGACATCGCGCAGCGCCCACAACAGCGGCATATCCGCAGGCACGTCGAGCTCAACGTCCTTGCCGTTAAGGTTCAGGGTAATCATCAGGCGTACCACCTCTGGATGGATGGTTCAGGGAACCGGCAGGCAAGGCCGAACCGGCATTCGGGAACAAGGCAATGATGGTTCAGGCGCCCCGATCGGGGCGGATTCACGCCGACTGGCGCAAGCGTGCGATATCGCGCAGCGGCGGCGCACCGAACAGCCGGCTGTACTCACGACTGAACTGCGATGGGCTCTCGTACCCCACCCGGCCGCCGGCGCTGGCGGCGTCCAGGGCTTCCACCAGCATCAGCCGGCGAGCCTCCTGCAGGCGCAGCTGCTTCTGGAACTGCAGCGGGCTCATGGCCGTCATCGCCTTGAAGTGGTGATGCAGGGCCGAGGTACTCATGTTCACTTCATTGGCCAGCCGCTCAATCTGCAACGGCTGGTGGAAATTCTGCCGCAGCCAGTTCACTGCCCGGCCAATACGATGCCCCTGGGTGCCGCTGCTGGCGATCTGACGCAACTGGCCGCCCAGCTCGCCGCGCAACAGGCGGTAGAGGATTTCCCGGCGAATCAGCGGAAGCAGCACGGGGATGTCTTCAGGGGCATCCAGCAGGCGCAACAGGCGCAGCACCGCATCCTGCAGGGATGCCGTCAGACCGTTGACCGCCAGGCAGCGCGGACATGGGCGCGGCTCCGGGGCAGGAATATCCAGCTCCATCAGCAACGCACTGATTTCCTTGGGGTCCAGGGAAAGGCGCAGGCTGAGGAAAGGCACTTCCGGGCTGGCTTCCAGCACCTGGCCAATCACCGGCACGTCGACCGATACGATGAGGAACTGAGACGGCCCGTAGAAATAGGTTTCCTCGCCCAGCAGCACCTTCTTGCGCCCTTGCACCACCAGGCCCAGGGCGGGCTCGTAGAGACAGTGCAGTGGTTCGCTGGGGAGGGAGGTGCGATACACCAGCAGGCCGGGAACGTCCGTTTCATAGGCGCCATCCTGGCTGGCGAATCGTTCAATGAACTGCACCAGCTCCTTCTGCTGGCGCGCAGCCGTATTCGATTCCTGCGCGGCAAGGAATGCATGTGCATTCATGGTTTCGACCCTCGAAGAAGATGGGTCAACTCTACCCATGACAGGCATGGGTAGTCTCGCACCTGGAAGCGGTTCAGGAGAATCAGGCAATAATCCAGCAGAAATCGGCTATCGACCCGGCCGCCTCGCGCGGCACACTGCCCAACATTCCACAACAAGACAGATTCGGGGCGGACCCAAGGGCCCGCCCCGCCTTCCTCAGTCGGCAACCTTCATCACCACACGCCCACCTGCCGGGCAGGTTTCCATGTGACGGTTGGCCTCGACGTAGTCCTCGAACGCGAATACGCGATCAATCGGCGGCTTCAGCAGATGATCACGGGTCATCTGGTTGATATGGTCCAGCGCCCGCTTGACCGACGCCTCATTGGTCTCGATACCCAGCTCCGGTGAACCGGTGAAGTCGAGCACGCAATGACGATAGAACTGCAGATGCTTCTTGAACGCGGCGCAAGCCGGGAACGCGGTGTCGTTGCCGCCGTTGCAGCCATAAACGACCAGCTTGCCGCGCTGTGCGGCGACGTCGCCCAGGAGCTTCATCTGCTGGCCGGCGCACTGGTCCAGGACCACTTCGACGCCCTTGCCCTGGGTGAAGCGCTCGACCTCAAGGACCAGGTCCTGCTCTTCGGTGACGATGATCTTGTCGGCACCCAACGCTTTGATGAAGGCGCGGCTTTCCGGATAACTGGTGGACGCGATCACCTTGGCACCGAGGGCTTTGGCCAGTTGCACCGTCTGCGGAGCCAGGCAATGACCGGCTTCGGTGACCAGGACATGCTGGCCCGGCTTCAGGCCGCCCAGGTCGACCAGGGCGAAATAGGCCATCAGCAGCGGCGTGTAATGGATGCTGGCCTCCTCCGGCGTCAACGCGTCGGGATAGGCCACCAGGCCGTTGCGCGGCATCAGCACCAGATCGCCCCAGGCCGGATGATGGCTCGGCGTGCTGGCCGGGAAGCTGGCAACCGGCGTACCGAGGGTCAGGTCGTCAACGCCTTCGCCCACGGCTTCCACGATGCCGGCCATCTCCGAACCAAGGCCGGAAGGTAGCTGGGCAGCCTGCTCGGCAGCCAGGTTCTGCCGCCAGAGCACGTCCCTCCAGCCCACGCCCAGAGCCTGGGTGCGTACCAGAACTTCGCCCGGACCCGGAACGGGAGTGGGCAGCTCGTCCAGTGTCAGGACCTCAGGGCCCCCGAACTGGTGAAAACGGATCATGCGGGACATCACATACCTCGCCTGTGACTCTTCATAGCCACGGACTCTATCCGGGCTTTAGCCACAAAACCACCCGCGACCATTGATAGTTGTCATAAACGGCGATGATGTGAGCCTTGACGACGGGTCGTGTGGAATTGCACCTTTCACACATTAATTACGGATGATTCCATGAACCGGAACGACCTGCGAAGAGTTGACCTCAACCTTCTTATAGTGTTCGAGACGCTCATGCATGAGCGCAGCGTAACGCGTGCGGCCGAAAAGCTCTTCCTCGGGCAACCGGCCATCAGTGCGGCGCTGGCCCGTCTGCGGACCCTGTTCGACGACCCGCTGTTCGTCCGCACCGGCCGCAGCATGGAACCGTCGGCCAGGGCCATGGAAATCTTCGCCCTGCTCTCCCCGGCCCTGGACTCCATTTCCACTGCTGTCAGCCGCGCCGCCGACTTCGATCCAGCCACCAGCACCGCGGTTTTCCGCATTGGCCTGTCTGACGACGTGGAATTCGGCCTGCTCCCCGCCCTGCTGCGCCGTCTGCGCGCCGAAGCACCCGGCGTGGTGCTGGTGGTGCGCCGGACCAACTACCTCTTGATGCCCAACCTGCTGGCATCCGGCGAAATATCGGTGGGCGTCGCCTACACCGATGAGTTGCCGGCGAACGCCAAGCGCAAGACCCTGCGTCGCTCCAAGTCCAAGGTCCTGCGCGCCGACTCGGTGCCTGGCGCCCTGAGCCTCGACGACTACTGCGCTCGCCCCCACGCCCTGGTGTCCTTCGCCGGCGATCTGGGTGGCTTCGTCGACGAAGATCTGGCCAAGCTCGGGAAAACCCGCAAGGTGGTCCTGGCCGTGCCCCAGTTCAACGGCCTGGGCACCCTGCTCGCCGGTACCGATCTGGTGGCCATGGTGCCGGACTACACCGCCGCCGCCCTGACCGCAGCCGGCGGCCTGCGTGCCGAAGACCCGCCCCTGCCGGTGCAGTCCTTCGAACTGTCCATGGCCTGGCGCGGCGCCCAGGACAATGACCCCGCCGAACGCTGGCTGCGTTCGCGCATCCAGATGTATTGCGGTGATCCGGATAGCCTGGAATAGCCCCCGCCTGCACTTCTGTTGCTTTTCCTGTGGGGGCGAATTCATTCGCTAAGGGCCGTGCAGCAGTCCCTCTGGTCAGGCAGGGCAGTCCTGCGGACTGCATAGCGAATGAATTCGCCCCCACAATGTTCCCACCTCTACCTTCCCGCTGATCAACAAATCCATAACCCCGCCCTGATCAATCACTTCCAGTGATATTCATCTTCAGGGTGTTCGATTCGTCTGGTCGAAACCCAGCAAGCAGACTCCGCCCATTCATAAAACCAATTGGCGGACCTGTCCCATGGAAGCAACTCACAAGAATCTCTGGCGTTACCCACTGACCCTCGCGGCAGCGGTGGTGCTGGTCGCCTGTGGCAAGGCACCGGACGCCGCGCTTTCGCACGCCGCGCCCAAGGTCAGCGTCGCCGAGGTGATCGAACAGCCGCTCAATGAATGGGACGAGTTCACCGGCCGCCTGGAGGCCCCGGAATCCGTCGAGATCCGTCCGCGCGTTTCCGGCTACATCGATCGCGTGGCATTCGACGAAGGCAGCCTGGTGAAGAAAGGCGACCTGCTGTTCCAGATCGACCCGCGCCCCTTCGAGGCCGAGGTCAAGCGACTGGAAGCCCAGCTGCAACAGGCCCGCGCCAACCAGAACCGTGCCGCCAACGAAGCCCGTCGTGGCGAGCGTCTGCGCCAGACCAACGCCATCTCCGCCGAACTGGCCGACGCCCGCACCACTGCCGCTGTCGAAGCCCAGGCAGCAGTCGCCGCCACCCAGGCCGAGCTCGACAACGCCAAGCTCAACCTCAGCTTCACCCGCGTGACCGCGCCCATCGATGGCCGCGTCAGCCGTGCCGAAATCACCGAAGGCAACCTGGTCAACGCCAGCCAGTCGCTGCTGACCTCGGTGGTTTCCACCGACAAGGTCTACGCCTACTTCGACGCCGACGAGCGCGCCTTCCTCAAATACGTGGAACTGGCCCGCAAGACCGGCTCCGACACCCGCGCCGCCAGCCCCGTCTACATGGGCCTGTCCAGCGAAACCGGCAACCCGCACCTGGGCCAGCTGGACTTCCTCGACAACCAGGTCAACCCGCGCACCGGCACCATCCGTGGCCGCGCCGTGTTCGACAACAAGGACGGCCGATTCACCCCCGGTCTCTACGCCCGCATCAAGCTGGTGGGCAGCGAGACCTACCCCGCCGCACTGATCAAGGACGAAGCCATCGGCACTGACTTGGGCAAGAAGTTCGTCCTCGTGCTCGGTGACGACAACAAGGTGAATTACCGCTCCATCGAACTGGGGCCGAAGCTGGAAGGCCTGCGCATCATCCGCAACGGCCTGGCCAAGGGCGAGAAGATCGTCGTCAACGGCCTGCAGCGCGCCATGCCCGGTGCGCCGGTGGAACCGGAAGCCGTGCCCATGGCCGACGAAGCCACCCTCGACCAGCTGGCACGCCTGCGCCAGTCAGTGGAAGAGCGCGACGCCCCGCGCGTTGCCGAGCAGAACGCCACCAAACCTTCCGTCGGTCCGCGCGGCTGAGGTAGCACGCCATGAATTTTTCCCAGTTCTTCATCCAGCGGCCGATCTTCGCCGCCGTGCTGTCGCTGCTGATCCTGATCGGCGGCGCCATCTCACTGTTCCAGCTGCCCATCAGCGAATACCCCGAGGTGGTTCCGCCGACGGTCGTGGTACGCGCCGCGTTCCCCGGCGCCAACCCCAAGGTGATCGGTGAAACCGTCGCCTCGCCGCTGGAACAGGCCATCGTCGGCGTGGAAGGCATGCTCTACATGTCCTCCCAGGCCACCGCGGACGGCAAGCTGACCCTGACCATCACCTTCGCCCTGGGTACCGACCTGGACAACGCGCAGGTGCAGGTGCAGAACCGCGTGACCCGTACCGAGCCCAAGCTGCCGGAGGAAGTCACCCGGATCGGCATCACGGTGGACAAGGCCTCGCCCGACCTGACCATGGTCGTGCACCTGACCTCGCCCGATAACCGCTACGACATGCTCTACCTGTCCAACTACGCCGCGCTGAACGTCAAGGACGAACTGGCGCGTCTGGACGGCGTAGGCGACGTGCAGCTGTTCGGCATGGGCGATTACTCCCTGCGCGTCTGGCTGGACCCGAACAAGGTGGCCTCGCGCAACCTCACCGCCACCGACGTGGTCAACGCCATCCGCGAACAGAACCGCCAGGTGGCCGCGGGGGCCCTCGGTGCGCCGCCGTCCAACGCCGGCAACAGCTTCCAGCTCTCGATCAACACCCAGGGCCGCCTGGTCACCGAGGAAGAGTTCGAGAACATCATCATCCGCTCCGGTGAAGACGGCGAAATCACCCGCCTGAAGGACATCGCCCGTGTCGAGCTGGGCTCCAGCCAGTACGCCCTGCGCTCGCTGCTGAACAACCAGCCGGCTGTTGCCATCCCGGTATTCCAGCGCCCCGGTTCCAACGCCATCGAAATCTCCGATGCCGTCCGGGCACGCATGGCCGAGCTGAAGCAGAATTTCCCCCAGGGCATGGACTACGAAATCGTCTATGACCCGACCATCTTCGTGCGCGGCTCCATCGAGGCGGTGGTCCACACCCTGCTCGAAGCCATCGTGCTGGTGGTACTGGTGGTGATCCTGTTCCTGCAGACCTGGCGCGCCTCGATCATCCCGCTGGCCGCCGTGCCGGTGTCGCTGATCGGTACCTTCGCGGTGATGCACCTGTTCGGCTTCTCGTTGAACGCCCTGTCGCTGTTCGGCCTGGTGCTGGCCATCGGTATCGTGGTGGACGACGCCATCGTCGTGGTGGAGAACGTCGAGCGGAACATTGGCCTCGGCAAATCCCCCATCGACGCCACCCGCCAGGCCATGAAGGAAGTGACCGGCCCGATCATCGCCACCGCCCTCGTGCTGTGCGCCGTGTTCGTGCCCACCGCCTTCATCTCCGGCCTCACCGGGCAGTTCTACCAACAGTTCGCCCTGACCATCGCCATCTCCACGGTGATCTCGGCCTTCAACTCGCTGACCCTGTCGCCGGCTCTGGCTGCCGTGCTGCTGAAAGACCACCACGCACCGAAGGACCGCTTCTCCCGCGTGCTCGACAAGCTGTTCGGCGGCTGGCTGTTCGGCCCGTTCAACCGCATGTTCGAACGCGCAGGCGGTGGCTATGTCGGCACCGTGCGCCGTGTGCTACGCGGCAGCAGCATCGCCCTGGTGGTGTACGGCGGCCTGCTGGTGCTCGGCTACCTGGGCTTCTCCAGCACCCCGACCGGCTTCGTACCGCAGCAGGACAAGCAGTACCTGGTGGCATTCGCCCAACTGCCGGACGCCGCCACCCTCGACCGCACCGAGGCCGTGATCAAGCGCATGTCGGAGATCGCCTCCAAGCATCCGGGCGTGGAGAACACCGTGGCCTTCCCGGGCCTGTCCATCAACGGTTTCACCAACAGCCCGAACAGCGGCATCGTGTTCACCCCGCTCAAGCCCTTCGATGAGCGCAAGGACCCGTCCATGTCCGCCGGTGCCATTGCCGCCGAGCTGAACAAGCAGTTCGCCGACATCCAGGACGCCTACATCGCGATCTTCCCGCCGCCCCCGGTACAGGGTCTCGGCACCATCGGCGGCTTCCGCCTGCAGGTCGAAGACCGTGGCAACCTGGGCTACGAGGAGCTGTACAAGCAGACCCAGAACATCATCGCCAAGGCGCGCCAACTGCCGGAGCTGAACCCCATGTCGGTGTTCACCAGCTACCAGGTCAACGTGCCGCAGGTGGATGCCGCCATCGACCGCGAGAAGGCCAAGACCCACGGCGTGGCCATCAGCGACATCTTCGACACCATGCAGGTGTACCTGGGCTCGCTGTACGCCAACGACTTCAACCGCTTCGGCCGCACCTACCAGGTCAACGTCCAGGCAGAGCAGCAATTCCGCCTGGAACCCGAGCAGATCGGCCAGTTGAAGGTACGCAACAACCGTGGCGAGATGATCCCGCTGTCCACCTTCGTCAAGGTGGAGAACAGCGCAGGTCCTGATCGCGTGATGCACTACAACGGCTTCATCACTGCCGAGATCAACGGCGCTGCAGCCCCCGGCTACAGCTCCGGCCAGGCCGAGGCGGCGATCGAGAAACTGCTGAAGGAAGAACTGCCCAACGGCATGACCTTCGAGTGGACCGACCTGACCTTCCAGCAGATTCTCGCCGGCAATACCGCGGTGTTCATCTTCCCGCTCTGCGTGCTCCTGGCCTTCCTGGTGCTGGCCGCCCAGTACGAAAGCTGGAGCATGCCTCTGGCGGTGATCCTGATTGTGCCGACCGTGCTGTTCTCCGCCATCACCGGGGTGATCCTGGCCGGTAGCGACAACAACATCTTCACCCAGATCGGCCTGATCGTACTGGTGGGCCTGGCGTGCAAGAACGCCATCCTCATCGTCGAGTTCGCCAAGGAGAAACAGGAAGAAGGCCTGGATCGCGTCGCCGCCGTCCTGGAAGCCTGCCGCCTGCGTCTGCGCCCGATCCTGATGACCTCCATCGCCTTCATCATGGGTGTGGTGCCCCTGGTGTTGTCCTCCGGTGCCGGCGCCGAAATGCGCCATGCCATGGGCGTTGCAGTGTTCAGCGGGATGATCGGCGTGACCTTCTTCGGCCTGCTGCTGACCCCGGTGTTCTATGTCCTGATCCGCGGCTTCGTCGAGAAAGGCGAAGCCCGCAAGGCCGCCCGCGCCGAGAAACTGAAGGAAGCCCACGCATGATGTACAAGGCTTTTGCCCCTGCCCTGCTGGCCCTGGCGCTCTCCGCCTGTGCCGTGGGTCCGGACTACAAGGCCCCGGAAAGCGAGCCCGCGCGGCTCGCCTCCTCCGAGGACGTGAAGGTTGATCGCACTCGCTTCGAGAGCGTCTGGTGGCAGCAGTTCGACGACCCGACCCTGAACCAGCTGGTCCAGGAGTCGCTCAAGGAAAACCGCGAACTGCGCATCGCCTTCGCCCGCCTCAAGGCGGCCCGTGCCATCCGCGATGACGTCGGCAACGACCAGTTCCCGGTGGTCACTGCCGGCGCCAGCGCCGAGATCGGCAAGGGCCAGCAGCCCGGCGTCACCGAAGAGCGGGTCAATGCCGAGCGTTACGACCTGGGCCTGAACATGGCCTGGGAACTGGACCTGTTCGGTCGCATCCAGCGGCAGATCGAGGCCAGCGAAGCGGAAACCGACGCCGCCCAGGCCGACTTGCAACAGCTGCAGGTGAGCCTGATCGCAGAACTGGTGGACGCGTACGGCAACCTGCGTGGCGCCCAACTGCGCGAACGCATCGCCCGCGAGAACCTGGAGAACCAGAAGGAATCCCGTGGCCTGACCGAGCAACTGCGTGACGCCGGCGTCGGCAGCGAGCTGGACGTGCTGCGTGCCGATGGTCGCCTGGCGGCCACCGAAGCCAGCGTGCCGCAACTGCAGGCCGAGGAAGCGCGTGCCCGCAACCGCATCGCCACCCTGCTCGGCCAACGCCCGGAGCAACTGACCGTGGACCTTTCTCCCAAGCCCCTGCCGGTAATCGCCAAGGCATTGCCCATCGGCGACCCGGCCGAGCTGCTGCGCCGCCGTCCGGACGTGCGCTCGGCGGAACGTCAACTGGCAGCAGCCACCGCTGGTGTGGGCGTGGCTACTGCCGACCTGTTCCCCCGCGTGAGCCTTTCCGGCTTCCTCGGCTTCACCGCCGGACGCGGATCGCAGATCGGTTCCTCCGCCGCCCGCGCCTGGGCCGTGGCGCCGACCATTTCCTGGGCGGCCTTCGACCTCGGCAGCGTCCGGGCCCAGATCCGCGCCTCCGAAGCCGACGCCGAGGGCGCGCTGGCCAGCTACGAGCAGCAGGTGCTGCTGGCCCTGGAAGAGTCGGAGAACGCCTTCAGCGACTACGGCAAGCGCCAGGAGCGGCTGGTGTCCCTGGTTCGCCAGTCGGAAGCCACCCGCGCCGCCGCCGAACAGGCCGCAACCCGTTATCGCGAAGGCACCGTGGACTTCCTCGTATTGCTGGACGCCGAACGCGAGCGCCTGGCCGCCGAAGACGCCCAGGCCCTGGCCGAAGTTGAGGTCTATCGCGGCATCGTCGCCATCTACAAGGCCCTCGGCGGCGGCTGGCAGCCCCAGGCGTAAACCGTTCCTCCCTTGTCCGGCCTGCCCGGCCGGCAATTTCACCCGCGGGTCTGAGCTCCTCGCCGCGGGCTTTTTATTCCTGCTCCGCGTGGCTGTCCACCGGGGCCCACTGACTGTGCCAAGGACGGCGGCAACGAATTCGGAGTCTGGCTCTGGATACTCAACCCCTAGATCTCGACAGGAGACTATCCATGAAAACCCTTATCACCACTGCCACCCTGCTTGCAGTAGCCCTTTCCGCCGGTTCCGCAATGGCCTCTGGCGGCGGCGACCGCGTTATCAAGCGCTACGAGACCCGCCTGGCCCAGGTCGAGCAGCAGAAACGCAAAGCCCAGGAAGAAGTCGCGCAGCAGAAGGAACTCGCGGAAAAAGCGAAACGTGGCTAAGCCACAGGGATGGGGCGGGATTACCTGCCCCATCCCACTGCTTCTAGCATCAAGCGTGATGGATGCCATCGACTCGCTTGCCTCTGCGACAATCGCCGGCTAGCGTCATGCCGACCGCCGACGAAGCCCACCCATGCCCACCGACGCCCAGATCCTCGCCGCCATAGACACCGCCTTCGGCGACTGCCGGCGCCCGGAGCACTTCGCCAACTTCCAGCACTGCTGCGAATGCGCAGAACACGACGCGCTGCTATGCAGTCGTGACCGCGAAACACTGCAACACGCAGATGTCGGCAATGCCGGTTGGGACCCCATCTGTTTCTGCTCGCCCGAAGGCATCGCCTACTACTTTCCTGCCCTGGCGCGCTTCGCGTTGGCCGAGCCTGTCCCGGAAATAGACTGGTATGGCTGGCAGATGGTTTTCCATCTCGACTACAGCGGCGCGGAAAACGCTTTCTTCCAGCATTGCTCACCGGTTCAGCGCCGGACCGTGGCCAGCTTGCTCGCGCATCTGCTCGATACCCGTACCACGCTGCTGGAGATGGACGCCGACGCCGCTCTTCGCGCCCACGGCGTCTGGTCGCGCTGACGGAACGTCAGACCACTGGGGTATGACGATTCTGCGACCTGACTGCCTGTTTGCGCCGCGCTACCAGCGTCTTGGCCGCCGTCATGTGGATGGGCCCGCCCTGGTAGGTGGGCAACTCGCGGGAAACCCAGTCGATTCCCCGGTCATGCCAGTGCACCTCACCCGCTTCCAGCTTCATGTCCCGCTGTAATTCCCGGATCACCTGACGCACACGCGCATCGCTATAGAAGGCCTCGTTGTCGATGGCCTTGCTGAACGACTCGCCGTCTTCTCCGGTCAAGGTGAGCAACAGTGAGCCGTCTGGTCGCGGTTTCACCGTCACCTGGTGCTGCGGGAAGGCGTCGTAGAAGGCAGTGAATGGCAGCTTCATGCGGAACACTCCTGTGGGGCCGTCGTTTTCGGACCCTGTTCCCTGCAGTCGCCATGCCTGTTCGCCGCCTTCGACAATTTCCTTGCGAATCAGGCATATGGAACGAAAGCGAAGCGCTGTTGACGGGTGACTTGCACGATCCCCTTTCCAACCGCCGTGCAAGTTGCACGCTCTCAACGCAAGTTCGTCGCTTGACCAGCGCACTTGATCCTGAGAAAAGGCTGCCCGCAAACGGCCGGACCCGGCCAATGAACCAAGGAGCGCATCCCATGAGTGACGAACTGCAGATAACCGATATCCAGCTGGGCGACGGCAAGGAAGTGGTCAAGGGCGCCCTGATCACCACCCAATACCGTGGCACCCTGGAAGACGGCACGGAGTTCGATTCCTCCTACAGCCGTGGCAAGCCCTTCCAGTGCGTGATCGGCACCGGCCGTGTGATCAAGGGCTGGGACATCGGCCTGATGGGCATGAAAGTCGGCGGCAAGCGCAAGCTCTTCGTCCCGGCTCACCTCGCTTACGGCGAGCGCCAGGTCGGCGCGCATATCAAGCCGAACTCCAACCTCTGCTTCGAAATCGAGCTGCTGGAAGTCCTGACCCGCGACGATTGATCAACCAGTCCGGGAAGATGGGCCGCCGTACGTGGGCCCAACGAGCGATCCTGACCCGTCTATACCCATGCGGCACCGACGATGGGTATCGCGGGCTCGCGGAACGCCGCCCGACCCATCCTACATTGCTGATTCAATCGCGCGCCGAGCCCCCCGAACCCGTAGGAGCGAGCTTGCCCGCGAACAGTCCGAGCACGATCTTTCGGACAAGGCGGCCAGCCACAGGCTTGTGGCCTGGGCCGCCGCCGGAACCGCAGGGTATGGGGGATGAATCGCCCGGCAATCGTGTCACCGGACGGCGGCAGGATACCGGGCGAATCTGTCAGCAGGCTGTCAGCTGGACTGGGGCATCTCGCCACGGGCCAGGCGCTTGTTGATGTCGTCGATCACCGCCGGCAGCTCGGCGATGGTATCGATCAGGTAGTGCGGACGGGAGCCTTCGAACATCTGGCCGATGCGCGCGCGCTCCTGGTCCAGCTTGTCCTTCGGCAGCGCCTTGAACTGCTCGTACGTCAGGCCCAGGGCATTGCCCGAGCAGGTCAGGGCCACGGTCCACATGCCGGCCCTGCGGCCTTCGAGGATGCCCGGCCAGGTGTCGTCCACCTTCACGCAGGCGGCCACGTCGTCGATGCCGAGGGCGATCACGTTGGCCAGGGACTGCGCCGGGTGCGGACGGCCGTTGGGCACTTCGTCGGTGGCCACCACGTGGTCCGGCGTGTAGCCGTTCTCGCGGGCCAGCTCCACCACCTTGGCCATCACCACAGCCGGGTAGCCGGAGCAGGTGCCGATCTTCAGGCCTTTGCCACGCAGGGTGGCGATGGCGTCGAGGGCACCGGGGATCAGCGCCGAGTGCAGGCCGATCTTCTCGATCTGCAGCGGCATGAAGCGCTCGTAGATGGCGGTGACGTCATCGTCCGTGGGCAGGCGGCCAAAGGCGGCGCGGTAGCGTTCGCCGATGGCGGGGATGTCGCAGAGTGTGCGGATGTGATCCCACTTGCCCATACCCATCGGGCCGCGCGCTTCTTCCAGGGAGACGGCGACGCCGAACTCACCGAAGGCCTCGACGAATATCTGGGTCGGAGCGAAGGAACCGAAGTCGACGACGGTGCCGGCCCAGTCAAGGATGACGGCTTGCAGTTGGGTGGGTTGCTTGTAGTCCATGGTGGATCTCCGTTTTCAGGGATGAGAAAGGCCGCCCCGCGCCGCTGGCGGGAGTCGTGCAGGTTGTGGATTGGGAACGGGTGAAATCAGGGAGGTGGTGCGTCGAGTAGCTCGCCAATCATCGGCCGGTTGCGGCGGATGCCCAGGCAGCACAGGTAGTAGTCGATGTGGAACGGGTGGTCGACGAAGGTGATCGGCCGCGTTCCGGGTGTCTGCGCGTATTCCACGGCCGACACGAAGCCGATCCCGATGCCCTGGGCAATGGCGTGGACGATGGCTTCGCGGCTGTTGAGCTGCATCGCGCAATCGAGTTCCAGGCCGCGCCGATGGCACTCCTCCTCCACCAGTTGGCGAGTCCGCGAGGCGCGTTCGCGCAGTACCAGCCGCTGGCCGCTGATTTCCTCGACGCGCACCTGCTCCTGGCTGGCCCAGGGGTGATCGTCGCGAACCACGGCGATGATCGGGTAGCTGCGATAGAGCTGGGTGCTGAGGCGCTGATCGAACTCCGACAGGGCAAGGATGGCGACGTCGATGTCGAAGTTGTACAACCGCTCCAGGGTCTCGCCCTCTGTGTTGAAGGACGTTTCCAGCTCGATGTCCGGGTAACATTGCATCAACTGGTAGGTCAGGCTCATGGCGATCGGCGGCGACACGGCGCCGAGGCGCAGCATTCCCGCCTTGCGTTGTTTGAAGCTCTGCAGCAGTTGCACCGCTTCGCTCTCCTGGCCGAACAGGCCCTGGGTGATTGCGTAGAGCTCGCGACCCGCCGCACTCAGCTCGATGAAGCGGCCACGGCGATGGAAGAGTTCCACGGAGAACTGCTTCTCCAGCGAGCTGACCTGCTCGCTCACCGTGGGCTGGCCGACGCACAGGTACTCCGCCGCAAGCGTGAAACTGCCCGTCCGGGCTACGGCGTGAAAGGAACGGAGCCACTTGTGGTACTGGTACATGAAGAGTTCCGGGCGTCGGCCGATGGGTGGAAGTGAAGATCAGCGCCGCACGAAGAGTGCGACCAGGGCACTGCTGAGGCAGGCGGCGGTGACCACGATGAAGATAAGCGAAGTATTCCCGCTGATGTCCAACAGACGCCCGATAAGCGGCTCGGCCAGGCCTGCGAACAGGTAGGACGAGAAGTTCATCACGCCGGTCGCGGTACCCGCCCGCTTGGCGCCCACCAGGTCCGGGCACAGTGCCCAGAAGCTGGATGCCGGGCCATAGACGAAGAAGCCACAGAGGAATAGCGCCACCAGGCCGATGGTGCTATGGGCGGGAAGACTCCACATCCACAGACTGGTGGCGGCGCCCAGCACCATGTACAGCATGATCGCCAGGTAGCGTTTGGAGCCGAACAATTTGTCCGACACCCAGCCATTGCTCAGCGCGCCCACGGCCATGCCCACTGGCAGCGCCACGGTGATCCACTTCGGATCGATCCAGCCATCGCCACCGCTCTTCCAGTCGGCACCGAGGAAGTGCACCGGCACCCAGACGATCAGGCCGTAACGCGCGGCGTTCTGGAAGCCCAGGGAAATGGCGGCGATGATCAGCTTGGCGTTCTTCAGCACCGCCTTGTAACGCTGCGCGGAGGTTTCCACCTCGCCCTGCGCCGCTTCCTGGCCCTTATCGTTAGCGTTGGCTACACCGGTGTCGGCCAGCGGTTCGAAACCCAGATCCTGCGGACGCTCACGCGCAATCAGGAAGAACAGGATGCCGCCGGCCAGCATCAGCAACACCGGCAGTCGGAAGATCCAGCGCCACTCCAGATGCAGCACTTCGATCACGACGATGGACGTGACATAGGACAGGATCGAGGCGCAGCCGGCAGCGAACACGTAGAAGCCATAGACCTTGCCGCGCTCCGACACGCCCCACCAGTTCGACAGCAGCCGGCTGCCCGGCGCCCAGCCAAGGGCCTGGAAGTAACCGTTGATGCCCCAGGGCAGGATCAGGCTCATGAACCCGCCAGCAAAGCTGGTGATCCAGTTGGCGCCACAGGACAGCACCGCCCCCAGGCTCATGATGCGGCGACCACCGAACTTGTCGGCGAGATTGCCGTTGATGGCCTGGCCGATGGCATAGGTCCAGAGCATGGCGGTGGAGACCCAGCCGAGGGTTTCCTTGCTCAGGCCGAACTCGGCCTGCATGCCGGGAATGGCGAAACCGAAGGTCTGCCGACCCGTGTAGAAGAACAGGTAGCAGAACATCGCAGCCAGCAGCATGCGCCACTGGGCTGCACGGAACGAGGGTGAATGGGACATCGTCAAGCCAGACAGGGTATCTGCACGATTCATGGTGTTTTCCTTTTGTACGGTCCTCCGGTCAAGCCGGGGGCGGCACTCTTTTTCGGTGCGACAGGAAAGGGGCGGCCGAAGCCGCGCTCAGGTTGGGGAGGCAAGCCCCTAGGCGGCTCGCGAACCGATGAAGTTCTTGCCTCGTGCGCCCTGCATGGCGTATTCGATGATCGCCTCGGCTTCCCTGGCTGTTACGCCGTAGTCGCCGAACTCGGTCTTCACTTCGAGGCTATGGAGGAACTCCCGCAGGCGCGCCTGGGCCTTGCGCAGGTCAGGGCCGAAGATCCGTTGCAGGGTGCGGTCGCGGGCTTCGTCACGGCCCCAGGCGAGGCCCAGCACCAGAGGCAGGGTGAAGGAGCAGGCAATGCCGTGGGGCAGCCCATAGCGCAGGGTCATTTCGTAGGAAATGGAATGGGCCAGCGCGGTCTTGGTGTTGGAGAACGCCATGCCGGCCTTGAGCGCGGCCAGCGCCATGCGCGAACGCAGCTCCTTGTTACCGAGGTCCCGGCGCAGTTGCGGCAGGCAGTCGAGGATGTCCTCGATGGCGGAAATCGCGAAGGTGTCCGAGACGGGATTGGCGTTGACGTTCCAGATCGCTTCCAGGGCATGGGACAGTGCGTCCAGGCCGGTGGAGACCGTGACGCCAGCAGGCACCGTGATCATCAGCTCCGGGTCGACGATGGCGACCTTCGGCCAGGTGCAGTCCAGGTGCAGTGAATACTTCTTCTGGTTGCCCGCATCCCAGATGGTTGCCCAGGGCGTCACTTCACTCCCTGTGCCGGCGGTGGTGGGCGCGGCGATCAGCGATTTGGCGCGGGCCGGCACGAAGGCCTGGCCGGTGGACAGCAGCCCCAGCAACTCGTCGAAGCTGCCGGACTCGGTGCCGACGATCAGCGCCTTGGCGGTGTCGATGGCGCTGCCACCACCCACGGCGATGACCGTCTGGCAGTCAGCCGCCTCATGCCAGAAGCGCTCATAGGTGTGGCGCAACTGGGCGACGTCCGGGTTGGGCTGGACGTCCTCCACCACGTGCACCAGGCGCTCGCCCAGCAGCAGTTGGAGGCGGCCCAGCAAACCCAGGGCGCGTGCCTCGGGGAAGATCACCAGGGCGACCTTCTGGTTCTCGGTGAGGGACGCGAGATCACGGAGGCTGCCGCAGCCGAAACGCGTATCGACCGGATTATGGAAACGGGCAGTCATGGTGGCTCCTTTCTTGTTGTTGTCGGAAGGTGGGTGCATGGTCAGCCCTGCCCGACAACCGCTCAAATCGATTAATAGCAGGCGTGCATCGGCCAGACCGATACGAACGCGCAGGCCTTGGCCAACCGCGCCGGCGTCACGCCGGGCGGCTGGTGGTCAAAGTCGGATCAGTGGGAAGTGCCGCGCTGGATGGCGTTGCGCAGGCGGCTGGATGCCGTGTCAGCGAGGATAACCATCAGGGTGATCACGATGATGCAGGTCGCGGTTTCCTGGTATTTGAACAGCTTGAGGCTGCTGACCAACTCGAAACCGAGACCGCCGGCCCCGACCATGCCGAGCACCGTGGCCGAACGCAGGTTGACCTCGAAGCGATAGAGCACCACGGCGATCCACGCGGTGATCACCTGAGGCAGCACACCGAAGACGATCACCTGCAACGGCCGTGCGCCGGTGGCCTGGAGTGCTTCGATGGGGCCTTGATCGATCTCTTCGATGCTCTCGGCGAAGAACTTGCCGAGCATGCCCAGCCCGTGCAGCGCCAGGGCCAGTACGCCGGGGAATGGCCCCAGGCCCACCGCAGAAACGAATACCAGGGCGAGGATCAGTTCGTTGATGCTGCGGGTCAGGTTGAGGAATTGCCGGGTGGCGCCGTAGAGCAGGCGATTTCGCGTGAGATTGCGCGCGGCGAGGAACGACAGCGGGATGGCCAGCAGCACACCGAGCAGCGTGCCCCAGATGGCGATCTGCACGGTTTCCAGCGCGGGGGCGATCAGCCTCGGGAGGATGCTGAAATCCGGCGGCATGGTGCGGCTCAGGAAGTCACCGATCTGCGGCAGGCCAGCGGCCAGTTCGGCCACGCTCAACTGCGCGCCTTTCGCGCTCCAGTGGAGCACCAGGATCACCGCCAGCACCAGGGTGCCGGTGCCCAGCCAGCCACGGCTGCCCTGGGGCAGTTGAACGGTCCAGGCGTATTGGCTTCGTTGCATGTTCAACTCCCCAGCCCGGCGGCATAGCGCATCTGCGCCGCGTCGGCGCCATGCGATTCCCAGGGCTCCGGCTCCTGGCCGGGATAGATGCATTGCAGGTCGGCTTCGGTCAGGCTCGCACCGTCGCCATCGAACACCAGGCGGCCGTGGGCCAGGCCGACAATGCGGTCGCCGAACTCTCGGGCGTAATCCACCTGGTGCAGGTTGCAGACCACGGTGATGCCCAGCTCGCGGCTGGCATCGCGCAGGTATTGCAGCACCAGGCGCGCGGTCTTCGGATCGAGACTGGCCACCGGCTCGTCGGCGAGGATCACCCTCGGCCGCTGCGCCAATGCACGGGCGATGCCCACTCGCTGCTTCTGCCCGCCGGAAAGCGCGTCGGTGCGCTCATGGGCCTTGTGCGCCAGCTCGACCCTTTGGAGGCAGTCCATCGCCAGGGCCAGGTCCTCGCGGCGGAACAGTTGCAGCACGGAGGCCGGGGTGGACACCGATCCGAGCCGGCCGGTCAGTACGTTCTTCAGTACCGACAACCTCGGAACCACATTGTGATGCTGGAAGATCATCGCCACCTGGCGACGCAGGTCGCGGGTGTCGCGACAGCCGATGGCGTCGATGCCGGCCACTTCCAGGCAACCGGAGTCCGCCTGGACCAGGCGATTCATACAGCGCAGCAAAGTCGACTTGCCGGCGCCGGACTGGCCCAGGATCACCACGAACTCCCCTGCCGCGATATCCAGGTCGATGCCTCGCAGCACGGCATTGCTGCCGTACTGCTTGGTCAGTTGGCGAACCCGGATCATTTCATGCTCCGCAGATCGAGATCGAGCACCTTGGCGGTTTCGCGGACCACGTCATAAGCCGCGTCGTTGGTGGGCTGGAAACCATCGAGCTGGCCCTGGTCACCCCACGGCAGGTCCTTGATCGAGGCCAGCGCAGCAGCCACCTTCTGCTTCAGCGCCGGGTCCATGTCCTTGCGCCAGACCATGGGGGACTCGGGGATCGGGCGGGACGTCCAGACCACCTGGAAGTCGTCCTGCTTCACCAGGCCCTTGGCGACTGCGCCGGCGAGGATGCGGTCGGCCACGGCGGCGGCATCGACCTTGTTGTTCTCCACCGCGAGGATGCTGGCGTCGTGGGAGCCGGAGAAGATCACCCGCGAGAACAACTTGTCCGGTTCGAAGCCGGCCTGCTCCAGTCCCGCCTTGGGGAACAGGTGGCCGGACGCCGAACTGGGATCGACGAAGGCAAAGGTGTGGCCCTTGAGGTCTGCAAGGTTGCGGATGCCGCTGTCCTTGCGCGCCAGGATCAGGCTCTTGTAGGCGCTCTGTCCGGTCTTCTTGGTGACTGCCACCGAGAAGGCTTCGACATCGGCCACGGTGGTGGCGAGTACGTAGGAGAACGGGCCGAGGTAAGCCACATCCAGCTTGCCGGCCCGCAGGGCCTCGATAATGCCGTTGTAGTCGGTGGCGACGAAGGGTTCCACGGGCATGCCGAGCTGGCTTTCGAGGCTGTCCAGCACCTGTTTGCTGGACTCGATCATGGCCTGGGAATCTTCCGAGGGGATCAGGCCGATGGTCAGCTTGTCGGCGGCCTGGGCGGCGGTGGCGGCGACCAGCGGGAGCAGAACGATACCGGCGACGCGGAGGAACTTGGCGAGGTTTTTCATGGCATTCCCAGCGGTTGTGGTTGGAATGGGCACAGGCTAGGAAGGTCACGTGACAGTCATACGATCAATTCAATATGGGTTTCGGCAGGAAACTATTGAAGGAACCTATGGATGTCGTCCGCCAAATTGCGCGCTTTCCTCGCTGTCGCCAGGCACGGCAGCTTCAGCGCCGGGGCCCGCGCGCTGGGGCTCAGCCAGCCCACTCTGACCACCCAGGTGCAGAGCCTGGAGCGCCAGCACAACGTCGAGCTGTTCCATCGCCGGGGCCGACGCATCGAGCTCTCCGATGTCGGCCAGCAGTTGCTGCCTATCGCCCAGCGCATCGCCGCCCTCGAGCTCGAAGCGCACAACCTGCTGCGAGATTCCGGGCGCCTGGACAGTGGCCAGCTCAAGCTGGGCGCGGTCGGCCCTTTCCATGTGATCGAGATGGTCGATCACTACCGCCAGCGCCATCCACGTATCGAAGTGTCGATCCGCGTCGGCAACTCGGCCGAGGTGCTGGCCGACCTGGAACAGTACGTCACCGACATCGCCGTGCTCGCCGGCCTGCATGAGGACCCGAGCCTGTGCAGCGTGCGCTACGCCCGCCACGCCATCATCCTGTTCGCCCGACACGACCACCCGCTGGCTAGCCGTGACGTGATCGCCCTGGAGGATCTGGAAGGGCAGCCACTGCTGCAGCGGGAATCCGGCTCCACCACTCGCGCAGCCCTGGAGCGGGTGCTGGCCGAGGCCGGCGTGACACCGCGCATCGCCATGGAAATCGGCAGCCGCGAGGCCCTGCGCGAAGCGGTAGTGCGCGGCATCGGCCTGGGTGCAGTGTCCGAGGCGGAGTTCATTCCCGACCCTCGAATCAAGCCCATCCGTATCGAGGGCGACCCGGTGCACACCGAAACCTACCTTTACTGCCTGGCGGAACGGCGCAACAGCCTGCTGATCTCGTCGTTCTTCGAGGCGGCACTGATGGGCGATATCCGCTAGCGTGTTGCTGAGCCGATGTCGATCTCGCCCTGCGCCAATCGACCAGTCAGCGAACCCCTCCCATCCAGGAGTCGCCCCATGTCCCTGCAACTGTTCGCGCACCCCTTCTCGTCGTACTGCCAGAAGGTCCTGATCGCGCTCTACGAGAACAGCATCCCGTTCCAGATGCGCCTGCTATCACCCGACGATCCGGCCACCGGCGAGGAGTTCCAGCGGCTCTGGCCTTTGCAGCGGTTTCCTCTGCTGCTGGACGGCGAGCGGGCAGTGATGGAGTCGAGCATCATCATCGAGTACCTGCAGCTGCACCATGCCGGGCCAGTGAAGCTGATCCCCGAGCAGCCAGAAGCGGCGTTGGAAGTGCGGATGCTGGATCGATTCTTCGACCTGTATGTGATGACGCCCATGCAGAAGCCGGTACTCGATAGCCTGCGCTCGGAGGACCAGCGCGATCCCTGCGGCGTGGCGGACGCCAAGGCCCTGCTGGATCGCAGTTACGCCTGGCTCGAAGGGAAGCTCACGGGGCGAACCTGGGCTGCCGGCGAAACCTTCAGCCTGGCGGACTGCGCGGCGGCGCCCTCGCTGTTCTACGCCGACTGGGTGCACCCGATCGATGCGGCCTTCGGCAATCTGCGCCGCTATCGACAACGGCTCCTGGCGCATCCGTCCATCGCCCGCGCCGTGGATGAAGCGCGCCCGTATCGGTCGCTGTTCCCGCTGGGTGCGCCGGATCGCGATTGATCCTCAAGGCTGAGGCGCGGCAACGAATCAAGAGCTTCGCGAGCAGAGCTCGCTCCTACCCGGTTAACGGCCTTTCGCGACCTGGGCGCAGGCGAGTATGGTTGCCCATTCGCTCCGCAATCTCGCACAGGATGTCCCCATGAGTGATCTGTCGACTTTCCCCATCCACCGTAAATGGCCCGCAACGCGGCCAGACGTTCTTCAGCTCTATTCCCTGCCGACGCCCAATGGCGTCAAGGTCTCCATCATGCTGGAGGAGACCGGCCTGCCCTACGAGCCGCACCTGGTGAGCTTCGAGCGCAATGACCAGATGTCGTCGGAGTTCCTCTCCCTCAATCCGAACAACAAGATCCCCGCCATCATCGACCCCAATGGACCGGATGGCCGCCCGCTGCCGCTGTTCGAGTCCGGCGCCATCCTTATCTACCTGGCGGACAAGACCGGCCAACTGATCCCGCAGGACGCCGCCGGCCGATACGAATGCATCCAGTGGCTGATGTTCCAGATGGGTGGGATCGGCCCGATGTTCGGCCAGATCGGCTTCTTCAACAAATTCGCCGGCAAGGACTACGAGGACAAGCGTCCCCTCGACCGCTATGTGCAGGAATCGGCGCGCCTTCTGGCCGTGCTCGACCAGCGCCTGGAAGGCCGGGACTGGATCATGGGCGAGCAGTTCAGCATCGCCGACATCGCCACCTTCCCCTGGGTCCGCAACCTGGTCGGCTTCTACGAGGCGGGCGACCTGGTCGGGTTCGAGCGCTTCGCCAATGTGAAGCGCGTGCTGGAAGCCTTCCTGGCGCGCCCGGCGGTCGAGCGTGGGTTGGGGATTCCGAAGCGGGATTGAAGCCATTGCGCCAGCCTGGTACAGCCCTCACCCCCGCCCCTCTCCCAGAGGGCGAGGGGTGACTCGCGCCGGCGGGGCACTACTATTTCTGAAGCAGCCAGTGAGTAGGGTGGATGTCGCTTTTTACATCCACCATCGGCACAGCAGGCGGCACTGGTCTTGCGCTCCTCTGTGGGGGCGATTTCAATCGCTAACTAGACCGCAGGTCTGCCCTACGAACACCCGGCAGCACCTGCCCCCCTCTCCCCCGCCTCACTCCCCCCGCAATTCCTTCGCCACCCTGAACTGCATCTCGTAAGCCGGCCCCTCCACGCTATCGGAATTCTCGGCATAGCGGCTGGCGAACCCCTCCACGCCCCACTCCCGATACTGCTGCGCATGCACCAGCTCGTGGGCCCAGAGCGCCACATCCTCCAGCGCACCTTCGCGGTCGCGGAAGAGGATTACGTCGACCAGGGTGACGGCCTTGATATCCGGGTCATGCAGCATCGCACTGGCCGCGCCCAACTCACTGCTGTCACCGATCCGGTAACGCGCCACATCCAGCAGCGCGGCATCGAAGTAAGGCACCAGCTTTTCCCGGATAGCCAGAGGGATCGGCTCGACCCCGCCGGCCAAGGCATCGGCCCGGGCCTGCACCAGCCATTGCTGCAAGGCGCCGGAGGCCACCCGGCTCACTTCACCGGGTAGCGGGCCGAGCACGCCGCGTACGTCGGGCAGGCACACGCAATCCGTCACGCAAACTTCGTACTGCCCCGGTGGGCAGGCCGACGCCGTTGCGGCGAGGCCACAGGCGGCGAGCAATGCGAGGTTCAGGGCGATCCGGCTCATGCGTCCTCCACGACGGGTTCCATTCGGCTTTGACCACGGCCAGCGGCCAAGCGCACCGCGTCCGACGACTGACCCTGAACGCCGGTCGCCGGCGACCGCTCACAACAGTCATGGCCACCCGATTCGGAGGACACCGCCATGCACAGCGATCCCAAGCGTCCGGGCGAAGCGCCCGACCCGACTCCGCCCACGGACACACCGCGCAACGTGCCGGACACTGATGTGGAGCCCGTGGAAGACACCCAACAGGAACCCAACCCCGAGGGGCTGCTGAAGGAATGGAACGATCCGGCGGACGACCCGTTGGTGTCCGGTTCCAAGGGGCGCAATCCACTCGGCGAAGGCGGCCCCTGAGTAGCGCTTCACCCAATTTAGCGGCCAACTGAAGAGGGGCTCACCGGCCGACACGACGGTCTGCTAACGTGATGCAGGCTCATTCGCGGAACGGTATTCATGCTCCCCTTCATTCAAAGCCACCCCCTGGTGTTCGGCGCCCTGCTGATCCTGATCGACGTCTCGGCCTGGCGCATCATTCCCGTCGAACAGCAGCCCTGGAGGGTGGCCTGCCGGCTGCTGCTGTTCGTGCTGTTCAGCGCCGTGATCATCGATGCCGGCATGAGTCCGCTGCAGCCGCCGCCGTGGTCCGATCCGACCCTCAATCTGGTAGCCACCGCCATGGAAATCGGCTGGTGGCTGTTCGGCGCGCGTACCGCCACCGTGGTACTCGGGCTGCTGATGCCGCGCATCGGCCATGCCGGGCGGCTGCTCCAGGATGTGCTGGGCGCGCTGATCTTCCTGGTCGCGGTGGTGGCCGCCGCGGCCTATGTGATGCAACTGCCGGTGAAAGGCCTGCTGGCGACCTCCGGGGTCATGGCGATCGTCATCGGCCTGGCCTTGCAGAGCACCCTGAGCGACGTGTTCTCCGGCATCGTCCTCAACACCACCAAGCCCTATCAACTGGATGACTGGATCTCCATCGACGGTACCGAGGGCAAGGTGGTGGAAATCGACTGGCGCGCCACCCACCTGCTGACGAACAAGGGCAGCACCGTGGTGGTGCCCAACTCGGTGGCGGCCAAGACCAAGGTGCACAACTTCAGCCGCCCTTATGAGCTGACCAGCGTGTCCATCACGCTCAAGGTGTCGACCCAGGTGCGCCCGCGCCGCGTGCTGGAGGCCCTTGAAAGGGCGATCCAGAGCGTCAGCGCATTGCTGGTCAACCCCAAGCCGAAGGTCGCGATCAAGGGTTCGGACCTGGAGTCCATGGAGTACGAGATCAGTGGCTTCATCCGCACCGGCGAGAACAAGACCGAAGTGAGCAACCTGATGTACGACCTGGCGCACCGGCACCTGGAAGCAGCCGGCATCTCCTTCAGTGGCGAGGACGCCCCGCAACCCTCCGGGCGGCCGCGCCTGCTGCTGGACGAGGTGAAGATCTTCCGCGCGCTCAGCCATGGTGAAAAGGACGAACTCAGCGAAGCCATGGCGCCGCTGGCGTTCTCCGCCGGCCAGATGGTGATGGCGGTGGGCGAAGTGGCCGACGGCCTGCTGATCGTCGGTACGGGCGTGGTGTCCGCGGCGGTGCCGGACAACACCGGGAAGATGGTCGAAGCCGGGCGCATGGGGCCGGGGGAAATCATCGGCGAGGAAGGCATCGGCTGCGACGCGCCGTCCCAGGCGCAGTTCACCGCCCTCACCGCTTGCGTGCTCTACCGCATCGACCGGGAGGCGATGAGCAAATTCCTCGAGACGCGCGTCGAAGTCCGCGCCGCGCTCATCCACCTGCGCACCTTCCGCGAACAAGCCAGCCGCAATCTGCTGCTGCAGAAACCCCAGGTCGTGAAGAAGACCGGCTTCCTCAGCTGGCTGCAGAAGAAACACTGAGGGTTCCGATCAGCGGACGCCTAAAAACCAATAACGGCATTTTTATATGCTTTAATTGACTTTGTAGGACAATCCGCAACGCGAGGGCCCCGTCATGAAACTCAGGACACTGGCTTTACTGCTGCTTGTAGCGCTCGTTCAACCCACCTGGAGCCTGGCCGCGCAATCAACAGCGGCCGGCGCCGACACTCCCGCGCTGACCACCCGACTGGCGCTGCGCGACCTGTGGGTGGAGCACATCTTCTGGGTCAGGAACTACGTCGTCGCCAATCAGGACGGCCAGCCCAAGCAGGCGGAAGCGGCCGCCACCCAAGTCGTGAACAACGCCAAGGCCATCGCCAACAGCATCGCCCCGCTCTACGGCCAGCCAGCGGCGGACCAGTTGCTGGAACTGCTGGCCGGGCACTGGGGCGCCGTGAAGCACTACAGCGATGCCACCGTGGCCAAGGACGATGACGGCAAGAAAGCGGCGGTGAGCGACCTCACGCGCAATGCCAAGGGCATTGCCAAGTTCCTCTCCAGCGCTAACCCGAACCTGCCCGAGGACGCCCTGCTCAACATGCTCAGTGCTCACGGCGGACACCATGTGGCGCAGATCGACCAACTGAGCAAAGGCGACTTCGCAGGCGAGGCCGGCACCTGGACAGCCATGCGCCAGCACATGCAGGTACTGGCCGACACCCTGGCCGCTGCACTGGTCAAACAGTTCCCCGACAAGTTCTGACACTGGCCTGCCGAGGTAATCGATGCTTCAAGGATTGGGACGTACTCAACAGGACCTGCTCGGCGCCCTGCTCTACCAATCGGGCGGCATGAGCATCGACGAACTTGCCAATCATCTGGCGGTGACCCGCACGGCTATCCGCCAGCACCTGGCCGCGCTGGAGCGCGACGGGTTGGTACGGCGGGGCGAAACGCGACCCACCGGCCGCCGCCCCGAACAGCTCTACCAACTCAGCCCACGTGGCCGGGAGCTCTTCCCCCGCCAGTACCAGTTACTGGCCAATCTGCTCATCGGCGAAGTGGCCAGCCTCATCGGCCACGACGCCCTCGTCCAGCTCATGCGCGGCCTCGGCCGCCGCCTGGCTGGCGAAATCGAAGCGCAGGTCATCGACGAAACGCGCATCGCCCAGCACATGGACGAAACCGGCTACGAAGCCGAAGTCTTCTTCCGTTCCGGCGGCGAACCCGAGATCGTCGCTCACAATTGCGTGTTCCATCACCTGGCGGCGTTGCACCCGGAAGTCTGCGAGCTGGACCTGGCGCTGATCGGTACCCTCGGCGGCGGCCAGGTCGAACACCTCGAATGCATGGTGCGCCAGGGACAGGTCTGTCGCTTCCGGATCGACCGGAGCTGAGCCAGCGCTCTGTAGGTTGGCGGGTATCCGCCACGCGCAGGGTGGATACCCGCCATTCCGGGCGGTTTTCCGCCACCACCAACGCAAGCTGGGAGCCCTGATTCCCGCCCAGTGAATCGTTTCATGGGATTTTGCCGATTGCGGCACGGCATTTGCCTACCCACCGCCCTTTTCGAGAAACAGTAAAGGGACAGTCCCATGAAAAAACTCCTCCTAGGCTTCCTGTGCCTCGCGGTACTTGGCTGTGCCAAGCAACCGCAGGCGGAGAAGTCTGTCGACGTGCTGCTGATCGGCGGCGGCATCATGAGCGCCAGCCTCGGCACCTACCTTCACGAGCTGGAGCCGGGCTGGAGCATCGATATCTACGAACGACTGGACCAGGTCGCCGCGGAAAGCTCCAACCCGTGGAACAACGCCGGCACCGGCCACTCTGCCTTCTGCGAGCTGAACTACACCCCGGAAACCGCTGACGGCGGTATCGATATCAGCAAGGCGGTGGCGATCAATGAATCCTTCGAGATTTCCAAGCAGTTCTGGGCCTACCAGGTCGAGCGCAATGTGCTGAGCAATCCGAAGTCCTTCATCAATGGCGTGCCGCACATGAGTTTCGTCTGGGGCGATGACAACATCGAGTTCCTCCGGAAGCGCCACGCCGCCCTGCAGCACAGTTCGCTATTCCGTGGCATGGAGTACTCCGAGGACCATGGGCAGATCAGCAAGTGGGCGCCGCTGGCGATGGAGGGCCGTCCGGCGGACCAGAAAGTCGCCGCCACCCGCATGGCCATCGGCACCGACGTCAACTTCGGCGAGATCACCCGCCAACTGATCGCCTCGCTGACCGAAAGCGACAAGGTTTCGCTGAACCTCAAGCACGAAGTCCGCGACATCAAGCGCAACGAAGACGGCACCTGGACGGTGGTCGTCGCCGACCTCGGCAACGGCGAGGCCGTTCGCAGCGTCAAGGCGAAGTTCGTCTTCATCGGCGCCGGCGGTGGCGCCCTCAAGCTGCTGCAGAAATCCGGAATTCCGGAAGCCGAGGGCTACGCCGGTTTCCCGGTGGGCGGCCAGTTCCTGGTCACCCGCAACCCCGAGGTAGTGGCGCAGCACCAGGCCAAGCTCTACGGCAAGGCGTCGGTCGGCTCGCCGCCCATGTCGGTGCCGCACCTGGACACCCGGGTGATCGATGGCCAGAAAGTGCTGCTGTTCGGACCGTTCGCCACCTTCTCCACCAAGTTCCTGAAGAACGGCTCGCTGCTGGACATGTTCAGCGCCCTGACCACCGACAATATCGGCCCGATGACCAACGCCGGCCTGGACAACATTCCGCTCAGCACCTACCTGATGGGCCAGCTGATGCTCAGCCAGGCCGACCGCATGCATGAACTGCGCGAGTATTTCCCGCAGGCCAGGGACGAGGACTGGGAACTGCTGACCGCCGGCCAGCGCGTGCAGGTGATCAAGAAGGACGCCGAGAAAGGCGGCATCCTGCAGTTCGGCACCGAAGTCGTCAGCTCCGCCGACGGCAGCATCGCGGCGCTGCTGGGCGCCTCGCCGGGTGCTTCCACGGCTGCGCCGATCATGCTCACCGTGCTGGAGAAGACCTTCAAGGACAAGGTCCAGACGCCGGAATGGCAGGCCCGCCTGAAGGAAATCATTCCCTCCTACGGCCGCAAGCTGAACAACGACCTGGAGCTGACCAACCAGGTCCGCGCCTGGAGCAGCGAACGCCTGCAACTGGAGCACGTGCCGGTGCTGCCGGAAGTTGCTGTGCAGTAAGGCCCTCACCCCCTGCCCCTCTTCCTGAAATGGAGAGGGGTGACTCGCTCCGGTGGCTCCGTGTCATCCGGCAAACACCTGATCCTGTGGGGGCGATTTCAATCGCTAAGCGGACCGCAGGTTCGCCCTGGCCCTTGATGAGGGCAGCTTCGCTGCCCATAGCGAATGAATTCGCCCCCACAAGGAGAGAAACACTCTCCGGCAGAGATCCTGTGGGGGCCCCTGAGATCCCAGGAGCCTTGTAGGAGCTAGCTTGCTAGCGAAACGGGGCCATTCGCTGGCAAGCCAGCTCCTACCGGCAATGCAGCGATGAATTCGCCCCCACAACAATGCCTGGCCCCAACATCCCCTTCACAACCCCGACATTTTCCCCAGATTTTCTTCACGAACTTTTGATTCCGCCGTTCCTACCCTGCTCGCCGTATCCACGAGGGATACGTTGCCCCGAGCGAGCGGCCCATGTTCAAACGCATTTCCATCCGCCCCGAAGCCCTGGCCTTCCTGGCCAGCCTCCTGCTGCTGTCGGCCTACAACTTCCCGCTCTGGCGGCATGTCTTCGCCATAGTCCCGGCTGATTCCGACGGCCTTGGCATGCGCGTGGCCTTCGGTGTCATGGTGCTGGCCATCTTCAATTTCATCCTCGCCCTGCTCTCCTTCCGCAGGGTCCTCAAGCCGATCCTGATCTTCCTGTTCCTGGCCAGCTCCGGTGTCGCCTATTTCATGAGCCAGTACGGTGTGCTGATCGACGCCAACATGCTGCGCAATGTCGCGGAGACCGACGTCAACGAAGTTCGCGACCTGCTTTCCTTCAAGCTGCTGCTGTTCATCCTGATCCTCGGCGTGCTGCCAAGCTGGCTGCTGTGGAAACTGCCGGTCCGCCACCAGCCGCTGGGCCGCGAGCTGCTGGGCAAGCTGGCCCTGGCGGTCGGTTCGCTGACCGTGCTCGGCGTAGTCGCCCTGGCCAACTACCAGGGGCTGGCGTCGCTGCTGCGTAACCATCACGAACTGCGCCTGCTGGTGGTCCCCAGCAACTACCTGAATGCCTCCTTTGGCTACATGCGTGAACAACTGGCGGTGGCCAAGGCGCCGCTGCGCCAGATCGGCACCGACGCGCACAAAGCACCGTCCTGGCAGGCCCACCAGCGCAAGTCGCTGACAGTCCTGGTGGTCGGCGAAAGCGCACGGGCGGAGAATTTCGGCCTCCTCGGCTATGCACGTGACACCACGCCCCTGCTCAGGGCCCAGCAAGGTGTCACCGCCTTCAGCAACGTGCGCTCCTGCGGCACCGAGACCGCCGTTTCCGTGCCCTGCATGTTCTCCAACATGGGGCGCAGCGACTACGACGCCGTCCAGGCCCGCAGCCAGGAAGGCCTGCTGGACGTGCTCAGGCACGCCGGCCTCGCCGTGACCTGGCGCGACAACCAGTCCGGCTGCAAGGGCACCTGCGACCGCGTTACCCAGGAAAACCTCAGTCACCTGAAAGACCCCGTGCTGTGCAGTGGCGGCGAGTGCCACGATGAAATCCTGCTGAAAGACCTGCAGACCTACATCGACCAGCTCAAGGACGACTCGGTACTGGTCCTGCACCAGATGGGCAGCCACGGTCCGGACTACGCCAAGCGGTATCCCAAGCACTTCGAGAAGTTCACCCCGGTGTGCAACAGCAACGCCTTGAACGACTGCAGCCAGCAAAGCATCGTCAACGCCTACGACAACACACTCGTCTACACCGACTACGTGCTGTCGAACCTGATCGACCTGCTGCGCAGGAACCAGGACAAGGTCGACACGGCCATGGTCTACCTTGCCGACCACGGCGAATCGCTCGGCGAATACAACCTCTTCCTGCATGGAACGCCCTACCTGCTGGCCCCCGACCAGCAGAAACACGTGGCGATGCTCACCTGGTTCTCCGACAACTACCGCAGGGATTTCGCCCTGGACACCGGCTGCCTGGACAAGGAACGCGACAAGCCGCTGAGCCAGGACAACCTCTTCCACTCCATGCTCGGCCTGTTGCAGGTCCAGACCGGGGAATACCACGAAGGCCTGGACCTGTTCGCCGGCTGCCGCACCACCGGCATCGCCGTGGCAAAGGACTAGGCCACGCCATGGGCGGCAAGCAGCCACTTGAGCGGCGGATCATCTTCGCCTTCGTGCTGATGACGCTGATCGTCGGCGGCACCTTTTCCCTGGGGATCGTCGCCATCGTACACTTCATCGAAGAGCACCTGGTGTCAGAGGAGATGGGCCGGGAACTGGACTACGCGATAGACGAGGAGCTCAAGCTGGACCCGGCAGCGCGCATTGATGCCAACACCCGTTTCTTCAGCTCCCACAGCGGACGCGATGCCTTGCCGCCGCGCTTCACCGGGCTGCCGGAAGGGTTCTCCGAAGTGCTCGATGGCGACGCAGCCTATTACGTCTTCAAGCGCAGCCATGGCAGCCACGAGGACGTGCTGGTGGAAGAACAGCACGAGTTCGAGGCGCGCGAGCGCGCGCTGTTCGACGTGGTGCTGGCGGGTTTCCTGCTCAGCGTGTTCGGCGCCTGGGGGCTCGGACGCCTACTGGCACGCCGGGTGATGGCGCCCGTGCGACGCCTGGCACAGCAGGTTCGACATCGCGACCAATTACTGCCCATGGCGCCCCGACTGTCGCCCGACTACCCGGACGACGAGGTCGGTCGGCTGGCCGCCGCCTTCGACGAAACCCTCGGCCAGCTCCGTCATTCGCTGGAACGCGAGCGCCTGTTCACCAGCGATGTCAGCCATGAATTGCGCACCCCGCTGATGATCATCGCCACTTCCTGCGAGCTGCTGCTGGACGCCCCCGGGCTGACCGCCGGCGAGCGGGCGCAGGTGACCCGTATCGCTCGCGCCAGCGCCGACATGCACGATCTGGTGCAAACCTTCCTGCGCCTGGCACGGACCGGACAGGAGGAAGTCGGCCTCGCCGAAAAGGTCGACCTGTCCGGCCTCGCCGCCGAGCAGTACCGGCAGTGGATGCCCCATTTCCAAGCCAAAGGCCTGGCCTTCACCCTGATCGACGAGGGCACGGGGGTGGACCGCTACGAGGCGCCGCAACTGCGGACGGTGATGTCCAACCTGCTGCGCAATTCCCTTCACTACACTGAACAAGGTGCGGTGCGGTTGATCCTCGCGGCGGACGGCTTCCGGGTCGAAGACAGCGGCCAGGGCATTCCGGAGGAAGAGCAGGAGCGCATTTTCCAGAGCTTCGTTCGCGGCCAGCAGGCGCGCGGCGAGGGCCTGGGCGTGGGGCTTTCGCTGGTCAGGCGTATCTGCCAGCAGCAGGGTTGGGAAGTCCAGGTGGAGTCCAGTCCGGACTCGGGCAGTTGCTTTTCCGTGCACCTTGGCCACGCTCGTTGACATTTTTTTCACGGGCTTTTGACCTCGCGACTACAGCCCGTTATCTAAAGTGAACAGCTCTCCAAATGGATGCGGTGCACCGGGATTCGCCATGTGGCGGGTCTGCGTCCCACGTCCTGAGCGAAGGAGCTCCCCGTGTCCGCCAACACCACCTCACTGCCGCGTCGCCGCTCTCCCTTCCCCAAGCGCTCGCGGCCCGGCGGCCAATGGCTGATGTTGCTTCTCGACCAGCGCATCGCGCGCTGGTTGCTGGGGGCCTTCGCCCTGCTCCTGCTGGTGAGTGCGGGGATACCCGCCTGGCGTCACCTGTTCCCGGCCATGGCCGCACAGGGCTGGCGCTACCAGGTGCACCTCGACGACGTCGAACAGGTCAGTGCACTCCTGCCCGATGGTCGCGGCGGACTCTTCCTCAGCCAGGAACTGCAGGACGGCAAGGGACGGATCCTGCATGCCGGGCGAAGCGGACGGAACAGCGAGGTGGAGTCCGGCCTGTCGAAGCCCGATGGCATGGCGCTCTATCGCGGGGGCATCGCCTTCAGCCAGGAACAAGGGGAACACCCGGTACTCTGGATGAACGACCTGGGTACCCGGCAATTGTTCAGCGCCGACAGCGTCGAGGGGCTGTCCACCGACGGCCACTACCTCTATGCAATCGAAGACCGCCACGGTAACGGCCGATTGCTGCGCTACGACCCGGAAACCGACAGCGTCACCACGCTGCGCAGCGGCCTGGACGAAGCCGAAGCGGTCGCTTTCTGCCCTGATGGACGCCTGTTCTACAGCGAGAAAACCAGTGGCCAGGTCCGCCTGTTGAAGGATGACGGGCAGGACCCGGTGGCGATCGAGGGCTTGCACGAGCCGGGTTTCCTGCTCTGCAACCGGGATGGCCTGTGGGTCACCGAAGATGCCACGCACATGGCCCGCGTACTACTGCTGGATGCCACCGGAAAGCTGAACGTCGTGCTGTCCCATCTGCGTTCGCCGCAAACCATAGTCGAGACCGCTCCCGGCCGTTACCTGGTCGCCGAACAGGGACGCAACCGAGTGCTGGAACTGCTGCGGAACCAGACTCCGCAATGATGATGACCGCCGTCTCACGGGCCTCCCGGGGGCTCGGCAAAAAGCGTTCGAAGCGCAGAAACATCAGCACACAATTTTCACAATTGTGTCGTTAGGTTAATCCCATACCCGCGAGCGGGGCCGGTTGGGCCGGCACCAGCAAACCAGACAGTCGCCAGACGGGTTTGGGATAACAACTAACAGGCGCGCAATGAAGATCACCATTTTCGGTACGGGCTATGTCGGCCTGACCCAGGCTGCCTGCCTGGCTGAAGTAGGCCACACGGTATGTTGCGTCGACGTCGACGAAGGCCGCATCGCGGAGCTCGAGCAGGGCCTTTCACCGATCTACGAACCCGGCCTGGAGGCCCTGCTCCAAGGCAATCTCGGCGCCGGTCGCCTGCGCTTCACCACTGACGCCGCCGCAGGTGTCGAGTTTGCCAGGGTCATCTTCATCGCCGTGGGCACACCGCCTGACGAAGATGGCGGCGCCGACCTCCGGTACGTCTTCGCCGTAGCCGACACCATTGCCGAGCACGCCCGCGAAGACAAAGTGGTGATCAACAAGTCCACTTCCCCGGTAGGCACCGCGCAACACATCAAGGCACGCTTGCAGGAAAAACTCGCCCACCGGCCCTGCGACCTGCAGATGCAAGTGGTCTCCAATCCCGAGTTCCTCAAGGAAGGCTCCGCCGTGGACGACTGCATGCGCCCGGAGCGGATCATCCTCGGCATCGACGGCGAGCGCGACGTCGAACTCTTCCGCGAGCTCTACAAGCCCTTCAGTCGTAACCACGAAAAGCTCATCGTCATGGACAGCCGCAGCGCCGAGCTGACCAAGTACGCGGCCAACAGCATGCTGGCCACCAAGATCTCCTTCATCAACGAGATGGCCAACCTCGCTGAACTCCTGGGCGCGGACATCGAGATGGTGCGCAAGGGCATCGGTTCGGACTCGCGCATCGGCTACGACTTCATCTACGCCGGCTGCGGCTATGGCGGTTCCTGCTTCCCGAAAGACATCCAGGCGCTGCAACGCACCGCCGCCGAGGTGGGCTACCACCCGCAATTGCTGGCAGCAGTGGAATCGGTCAACCACCGACAGAAGCACAAGGTGTTCGAGAACATCCACCGCCACTACAACGGCAACCTCCGTGGCAAGACCTTTGCGCTCTGGGGCCTGTCCTTCAAACCCAACACCGACGATATGCGCGAAGCCCCCAGCCGGGTGCTGCTGGAGTTGCTCTGGGCGGCAGGCGCGCGCGTCCGGGCCTTCGACCCGGAAGCCATGCAAGAGGCTCGACGCCTCTATGGCGAGCGCCACGACCTGCACCTGGCCGAATCCAAGGAAGAGGCCCTGGACGACTCCCATGCCCTGGTGATTCTCACCGAGTGGTTGAACTTCCGTGTCGCCGACTTCGGCCTGATCAGTCAGCGCCTGTGCGACAAGGTGGTGTTCGATGGCCGCAACATCTTCGAGCCAACCCACCTGGTCCGCGAAGGACTGGCCTACTACCCGATCGGCCGCGCTGCCGTTGGGCTGGGCCGGCCATGAAGTTCCTGGTCACCGGCGCCGCCGGCTTCATCGGCTTCCACACGAGCCTGCGCCTGTGCCAGGCCGGGCACCAGGTGGTGGGCGTCGACAACCTCAATGACTACTACAGCGTCGACCTCAAGCTTGCCCGCCTGGAGCGCCTGCGCGCGACGCCCGGTTTCTCGTTCCGGAAGCTCGACATCGCCGACCGTGAAGCCATGCAGACACTGTTCCGCGAACAGCGTTTCGAGCGGGTCATCCACCTCGCGGCACAGGCCGGCGTGCGCTATTCGCTGGAAAACCCGCACGCCTATGCCGACTCCAACCTCACCGGCTTCGTCAACGTGCTGGAAGGCTGCCGCCAGAACAGCGTGGGCCACCTGGTGTACGCCTCCAGCAGCTCGGTCTACGGGATGAACACCAAGGTGCCCTTCGCCATCGAGGATGCCGTCGACAACCCGGTTTCGCTCTACGCCGCCACCAAACGCGCCAATGAGCTGATGGCTCACACCTACGCCCATCTCTTCCGGCTACCGGTCACCGGCTTGCGCTTCTTCACTGTATATGGCCCCTGGGGCCGGCCGGACATGGCGCCCTTCAAATTCACCAAGGCAATCCTCGAAGGCCAGCCCATCGATCTCTACAACGCTGGCGACATGTCGCGGGACTTCACCTACATCGACGACATCGTCGAAGGCATCGTCCGCATCCAGGACTGTCCGCCGCCCTATGCAGACGAATCGGAACAGGTCCGCCAGGGCGCCACCGACAGGCTGTTCAACATCGGCCTGGGCTCGCCCGTGCAGCTCCTCGACTTCGTGGGCTGCATCGAGCAGGCCACCGGCGTCGACGCCATCAAGCACATGAAACCCATGCAGCCAGGCGACGTGCCGAAGACCTGGGCCGACGTCAGCGCGCTGGCCCAGCGCACCGGCTTCCGCCCCACGACCGCGTTGCACGAAGGCGTCGCCCATTTCGTCGACTGGTACCGGACCTTCTACGGAGCCTGATGAATGGGAAACGAATCGCATCCGTTGACGCAGATCCGCCAGGCGGTCCAAGACAAGGCTCGGGTCGGCATGCGGCCGAGCGCGCCTGCGTTGACCACGCGGGCCATGCTCAAGGGGCTGGGCCTGATCCTCAGCCTGGCGCTGATCGGCTACCTGTTCGACCGGAGCGACCTGGGCAACGCCATCAACGAAGCCTGGATCGACGCCCACATCCGCGACCATGGTGTCGAAGGCACCTTGCTGTTCCTGGCGATGGGCGCCGTGTTTACCGCAGTCGGCCTGCCCCGGCAGATCATTGCCTTCTTCGCTGGCTACGCCTTCGGCCTGATTCCCGGCACCCTCCTCGGCACCCTGGCGGCGCTGCTCGGCTGTCTGGCCACCTTCCTCTATGCCCGTCTGTTCGGCAGGAACTTCCTGCGTGAGCGGCTCGGCGAGCGTGCCGCGCGGTTTGATCGCTTCGTCCACGAGCATCCCTTCTCGATGACCCTGCTGATCCGCATGTTGCCGGTCGGCAGCAATCTGCTGACCAACCTCGCCGCCGGAATTTCCAGTGCGCGCCTGCTGCCATTCCTCGCCGCCAGCTTCATCGGTTTCCTGCCGCAGACCCTGGTGTTCGCCCTGGTCGGCAGCGGAATCAACGTCGCCCCGGCACTGCGCATCGGCTCCGCCGCTCTCCTCTTCCTGGCCTCCGGAATGCTCGGCGCCTGGCTGTACCGACGGCATCGTCCTGGCCTGGGCCTCGATGACGGGATCGATGCCGCCCGGGCAGAGGCAGAACGATCATGACCCCGAAACCGACGCCAGGGCGCCGCTCGACGCTTTACCGCGCCTCGTGTGGACAGTGCCTAACCCTCAACCGGATCGAACGACTCGAATGAATGCTCTCAACGGACTCAGCATGTCGACCAAGCCCTACGTTTCCGTCCTGATCCCGGCCAAGAACGAGGCCGAGAACCTGCCCTCGCTGCTCGAGGAGGTTCGCCAGGCCCTCGCCCACGAAGACTTCGAGGTCATCGTGGTCGATGACGGCAGCACGGATAACACCCTCCCTCACCTGCTCGCGCTCCAGCGCGCCGGTTATGCAGAGCTGCGCATCCTCAGCCACGACCGTTCACTGGGCCAGAGCACCTCGATCTACCATGCCGCCCAGGCTGCGCGTGGCACCTGGCTGGCGACGCTGGATGGCGACGGGCAGAACGACCCGGCAGACATTCGCGGCATGCTCGCCATCGTCCGTGCCCCGGATGCACCACTGAACCTCAAGCTGATCGCCGGGCACCGGGTGAACCGCCGCGACACCGCGAGCAAGCGTTGGGCTTCGCGCTTCGCCAATCGCCTGCGCAGTCGTCTGCTCAAGGACAACACCCCGGACACCGGCTGCGGGATCAAGCTGATCGACCGGGAAGCCTTCCTTCGCCTGCCCTACTTCGACCACATGCACCGCTTCATTCCTGCACTGATCCAGCGCCACCAGGGCGGCATGCTGGTCCATCCGGTCAACCACCGCCCGCGCCGCGCCGGGGTCTCCAAGTACGGCAACCTGGACCGCGCCCTGGTGGGCATCCTCGACCTGTTCGGCGTCTGGTGGCTGATCCGCCGCACGCGCTTCAACACCACCGCACGCGAGCTGGAGCGCTGAGCATGGGTCGCACCTCGCCTGCCCTGGACGCAAGCGCCCAGCCCATGCGATTGGTCGGTAGCCAGCGCATTTCGCTGCTGCTCCTGCTGTTGCTCGCTGCGGCCATGATCAGTGCCGGACTGGGCATGCGCCACCCATCCAACGTGGATGAGGAACGCTTCCTCGGTGTGGCACTGGAGATGATCCAGAGCGGCGACTGGCTGATTCCCCATCGAGCCGCCGAGATCTACCCGGACAAGCCGCCGCTGTTCATGTGGGCCATCGCCGGGCTGAGCAAGCTCGGCATTGCCCCCACCATTGCCCTGTTCCTCCCGGCGCTGCTCGCCGGCGTAGTGGCCACCGCCTGCCTGCACGACCTCGGTTCGCGCCTGTGGAATCGCCGCATCGGCCTGATCGCCGGCCTGCTGTTCCTCGCCACCTATCAGACCTACAGCATCCAGCGCGCCGGGCAGATCGACGGCTTCCTCCTGCTCTGGATCGCCATCGGCCTCTACGGCATGGTTCGCCACCTGCTGCTCGGGCCGGCCTGGGGCTGGTTCTACGTGGCCTGTGCGGCCATGGGCTTCGGCATCATCAGCAAGGGCGTAGGCTTCCTGCCGGCGCTGATGCTCATTCCCTACGCCTATGCCGCACGCCGTGGCTGGAGTGGCGTGGCGCGCATGCCCGGTGCAGGCAGTGCCTGGGCGCTGGGCCTGCTGGTCACGCTCGCGGCCATTTGCACCTGGCTGCTGCCGCTGGTCATCAAGGTGACGCTGTATGGCGACGAGGCCAGCCGCGCCTACCTCAGCGAGATCCTCCTGAAGCAGACGGCCAAGCGCTATGCCGACGCCTGGCACCACCGCGAACCCTTCTGGTTCTTCTTCACCCAGGTGATTCCCAAGAACTGGCTGCCCCTCGTACTGGCCCTGCCCTGGCTGGTGCCGGCCTGGCGCCGGCAGCTGACCAAACAGGATGGGCGCTATCTGGTTCTGCTGGGCTGGGTCGTCCTGGTGCTGATCTTCTTCAGCCTCAGCAGCGGCAAGCGCAAGCTCTACATCTACCCGGCCGTGCCCGGTCTGGTGTTGGCCATGGCGCCGCTGGTGCCCTGGCTGCTGCGTCGCTGGTTCGCCCAGCGCCCTCGCGGCAGAAAGATTTTCATCGGCCTGGCCGTCTTCTGGTTCATCGCCTGGTTCGTACGGGGCTACGTCGAGCCCCTCAGGGAAGGTATCAACCCGCGCCAGGCGCTGATGGCCGAAGTGGCCGAGGCCACCGGCGGTGGCGAGCTGATGCTGACCAACTGGCGCGAGGGCCACTGGCTGTACGCACGCCAGCCGCTGGTGCATTTCGGTGTCGGTGCCGCGAACCAGATGGAGAAGGCCGCCGAGTGGTTACGCACCCATCCCGCCGGCCATGCCCTGATCCGCCCGTCCGACCTGCCGCGCTGCTTCAAGCCCGACCAGGCCAGGCGCCTCGGCGACGGGGACGACGAAGACTGGTACCTGGTGCAGGCCGACGCCGACAACGGCCAATGCCACGACCCGAGCGCCACCGCACAACCCTACCGCTTCGCCTGGAAGCAACCGCTCGACTGAAGGACCGCGAACGGATTGCGGCCCCTCCCGTGAGGGGCCAGCGGCCGGCGCTCGCCCGTAGTACAGGAAATAGCCATGAACAGTGCAGTTGAACTCGACAAGTACAGGCTCAAGCCAAAGCACAGATTGCGCACCTTCAGCTTGGGCGGCCTGGGCCTGGCCGTAGTGCTGCTGGCCGCTGTCGCCTCCAGCAAGTTCCATTGGCACGAGCGCGCCTGGTTCTATGTCAGCAGCCGCCTCGATGCCGGCGCATGGGCGGGGCACAGCATCTGGCTGCCCGATTACCGCGTGGACATCGAGGCACGCCCGATTGCCAGTATCGATGACGACCTGTCGGCCATCGATTTCGCGGCGGACCGCAAGCATCTGCTGGCGGTGACCAATGCACCGCCCATCAAGCTGGTGGAGATGGACCGCGAGGGCAAGATCGCCGCGCAGTTCCCGCTGCAAGGATTCGAGGACGTGGAAGGCCTCGCCTACATGGGTAACGGCCTGGTGGTGGTCACGGATGAAGTCCAGCAGCAACTGGTGTTCTTCCACCTGCCCGAACGGCCTGACCAGATCATCGACAAGCGGGACGCCCAGACCCTGGCCCTGCCGCTGTCGTCCAGCGTCCACAACAAGGGCTTCGAGGGTGTGGCGTACGACGCTACGCATGACCGCATCTTCGTCGCCAAGGAGCGCGACCCGCGCCGGCTCTTTGCCGTCTCCGGCGTCAAGGCGAGCCTGGGCGGCAAGCTTCAGCTCAAGGTGGAAGACCTCAGCGACTGGATCGATCGGAGCGTCTTCGCCAAGGACATTTCCGACCTGCACTTCGACACCCGGACAGGGCACCTGCTGGTGCTCAGCCATGAATCGAAGCTGGTCATCGAACTCGGCGAGAACGGTGAAATGGTGAGCTTCCGTACCCTGCTCGGGCACATCGGCGACCTGAAGGAAAGCGCGGGCCAGGCCGAAGGCCTGACCCTGGATGATGACGGCACGCTGTACGTGGTCAGCGAACCGAACCTTTTCTACCGTTTCAGGAAGAACTGACGTCCAGCATCCCATCCGCCCTGGCGACCGCTTCCAGCGGCGCCGGGCGATAGAGCACGAGGCGGTAGCAGACCAGGCTGATCATCCAGTCGAACAACAGGGTCCAGACGTTATGGGAGAGGAAATGCGCGCCCTGCATCATCCGTCCAAGGGAGAACAGGCTACCGAGGGCCAGCGCGCCCACCAGCGTGGCCCGTGCCAGCCGTGGACGGCGGTCGCGCAGCACGAAGAACAGGGCGAGCAGGCAGAAACCCGCCGAGGCATGGCCACCCGGCCAGCAGCGGCCAGGCTTGTCGACGTAGGGATGGTGACCAACCAACGGCGAGTAGGGTTCGACACCGCCGAACTCCGTCAGGCTCCAGGGGCATTGCACGGCGGTCACCGCCTTGAGCGGCGTGACGATGGCCGTGGACAGCCCCAGGGCCAGCACCAGGTAGCCCAGCTGACGGCGCCACTGGCGCAGGCGGGTGGGCAGCAGGCTGACGAGGAACCCGGTGACGGCCAGCACGCCGAGAATGATCACGGCCTGCTTGGCGCGGTCGTGCAGTACGTCTTCGAGGAAGGCACTGTGCCGGCCGATGAAGCCGCTCTGCGGGTCGTAGAACAGGTGTGCGAGGGCGAAATCCACGCTGGGCACGTCGACCAGCAGGAGAAGTGCCATGGCGGCCAGCGGCAGCCCGCTCCAGAGCATGAAGTTGAAGGGACGCGAATGATGCATCGGAAGGTCCTTGGACAAGTGGGTCCGCCGCAGTCTGTGCCGACAGGCGTGAGCAACTGGTAAAGGGCTTGTGAAAAAAACATCAACGGCGCCACGGCGCAGGATCGAGGGCAGCAAGTGCGCGTACTGATCATCGAGGACAACCGCGACATCCTCGCCAATGTGCTGGACTACCTCCAGCTCAAGGGCTACGGCGTCGACTGCGCCCAGGACGGACTGTCGGGACTGCACCTGGCCACCACCCAGCACTACGACCTGATCGTGCTGGACATCATGCTGCCAGGCCTCGACGGACTGCAGTTGTGCAACCGCCTGCGCCAGGAGGCCCGGCGCGACACGCCGATCATCATGCTCACCGCCCGCGACACCCTGGAAGATCGCCTGGCCGGCCTCAAGTCAGGCGCCGACGACTACCTGGTCAAGCCCTTCGCCCTCTCCGAGTTGGTGGCCCGCATCGAGGCGGTGGTGCGCCGCAGCCACGGCGGGCGCAAGAGCCGGTTGCAGGTATCCGACCTCACCTATGACCTCGAGACCCTCCAGGCCACCCGCGCCGGCCAGCGCCTGAAACTCAACCCCATCGGCCACAAACTGCTCACCACGCTGATGCGCAGGAGCCCGGCCGTGGTGCGCCGCGAAGTGCTGGAGGAAGCCCTCTGGGGCGACGACTGCCCGGACAGCGACAGCCTGCGCAGCCATATCCACCAACTGCGCCAGGTACTCGACAAACCCTTCGAACGGCCGCTGCTGCATACCATCCATGGCGTGGGCTATCGGCTGGCCGAGTTGGATGACAGGGATTGATTCCCAGGGGTTCGACGGCCGGACCTGCGGCCCGGTTGGCGAATGAATTGGCTGTGTCTGCAGTAAGTGTTGCAAGTAGCGGCATTGCCCGTAGGAGCTGGCTTGCCAGCGAATGGCTCCTTTTCGCTAGCAAGCTAGCTCCTACAAGGCGCCTGGACCGACTGTTCGCCCCGATCGTTCGCGAGCAAGCTCGCTCCTACAGAAGCTTCGATTCCCGCCTTTAACCTTCTTCTCGCCTAACCTGAACCAGGCAGTGCCGACAGGACAGGGACATGCCCGCTTCCACCATCCTTCCCCGCATTCCACGCACGGTCTGGGTACTGGGCTTCGTCAGCCTGTTCATGGACCTGTCCTCCGAACTGGTGCACAGCCTGCTGCCGCTGTTCCTGGTGGGCAGCCTGGGCGCGAGCATGCTGGCGGTGGGGCTGATCGAGGGCGCTGCCGAAGCCACCGCGCTGATCGTCAAGGTCTTCTCCGGGGCCATCAGCGACTTCCTCGGCAAACGCAAGACGCTGGTGCTGCTCGGCTATGGCCTGGCAGCCTTGACCAAGCCACTGTTCCCATTGGCGGGTAGCACCGACCAGGTGCTCTTCGCGCGTTTGCTGGACCGCGTCGGTAAGGGCATTCGTGGCGCACCGCGGGATGCGTTGATGGCCGATATCGCTCCCGCGCAGATTCGTGGCGCCTGCTTCGGTCTGCGCCAGGCCATGGACACGGTCGGTGCGTTTCTGGGGCCGCTGCTGGCCATCTTGCTGATGATCCTGCTGGCCGGTGATATCGCCCTGGTGCTGTGGTTCGCCGTGCTTCCGGCCATCGTTTCGGTGGCCCTGATCCTGTTCGGCGTAGAGGAGCCCGGCATCGTGCAACCATCCCGGCGCCTGCGCTCACCCATCTACTTCCGTGCCTGGAGAAGTTTTTCCGCGGCGTATTGGTGGGTGGTTGGCCTGGGGGCGCTGTTCAGCCTGGCCCGATTCAGCGAGGCGTTCCTGGTGCTGCGGGCGCAGGACTCGGGCTTCTCCTCCACCTGGGTGCCGCTGGTCATGGTGGTGATGGCGGGCTTCTACATGCTTTCGGCCTACCCCGCCGGCAAGCTGTCCGACCGCATGCCGCCTGCCGGGCTGCTGGCATTTTCCCTGGCGTTGCTGATCGCTGCCGACCTGCTGCTGGCGTGGGCCGACAACCCCACGCTGCTATTGGCCGGCGTTGCGTTCTGGGGCCTGCACATGGGCTTCAGTCAGGGCATTCTCGCGGCACTGGTGGCCGCGACTACGCCGGCTGACCTCAAGGGTACCGCCTACGGCCTGTTCAACCTGGCCAGCGGCGCCGCCCTGCTGCTGGCCAGCACGCTGGCGGGCTGGCTCTGGCAGAGCCAGGGAGCCGCCAGCACCTTCATCGCCGGCGCGGCGTTCTGCGTGGCGGCACTGGTACTGCTGGCGCTGCGTCGACGCTAATCGAAAGTCGGGCTGCTCCCACCCTTGGCCCGCGCCAACCTTGGCTGGATGGCCCGGGGCGGGTGTCGTACTCCGGGTCGCATGGGACGACAACAAGGAGAAGAAAATGCCCTGGTACCTCGAAGCGCTGATCAGCATTCCCGCCGGCCTGCTGCTCGGCAATTTCACCGAATGGTGGTTCCACCGCGTCGTGCTGCACGGTCTGGGCCGCAAGCGCGGCACCTTCTGGAGCTTCCATTTCCACGAACACCACCGCAACGCCCGCCAGAACGACTTCTACGACCCCTGCTATCGCCGGGCCCCGCTGGGCTGGCATGCCCAGGGCAAGGAAGCCTGGGCGCTGGTAGTCGCCAGCCTGCTGGTGACGCCGATGATCGTCTGGGCGACCTGGCTGTGCCTGACGCTCTGGTACTGCGCCGGCAACTACTACTTCACCCACAAGAAGGCCCACGACCATCCGGACTGGGCCCGCCAGCACCTGCCCTGGCACTACGACCACCACATGGGTCCCAACCCCCAGGCCAACTGGTGCGTGACCAAGCCCTGGTTCGACTGGGTATTCGGCACGCGGGAGTATTTTGTGGGGACGGCGCGGGAGGTACGGGCGGTGTTGTGAGGTGGGCCGCGAACTTGTGGGGGCGAATTCATTCGCGAAGGACGGCCGACGGTTTATCCCGAACGCCCTGCAACACCCACCATCCCTCACCCCAACCCTCTCCCAGAGGGAGAGGGAGCTGTACGTGCCATGACTGAGTCCGGCACACACCTGTAGGGGCGAATTCATTCGCCAAGCGGGCCGCAGGTCCGCCCCCGCTTCACTTTGCGCATTCCTGATATCGCCACCGCTTCCCTCGCCTTAACGTCGCCCCAACAGGCACGGTCATCCCGTGCCTGCTCACGGCACAACAACAAGAAGGAAGCATCGCCATGCTCAAGAAAGCTGTACTCGGGTGGCCCCAGATCGCGGGGCTCGGCATATCGCTGGTCGTCGCCGGCCAGTTCTCCGGCTGGAACTTCGGCCTCGCCGACAACGGCTGGTCCAACATGCTCCTGGCCACCCTGCTGATGGCAGCGCTGAGCTGCGGACTGGCGCTGTGCATCAGCGAGCTGTCCACCGCCATGCCCCATGCCGGTGGCGTGTTCGCTTACGCCCAGAGCGCCTTCGGTCCCTTCGTCGGCTACCTGGTGGGCTCCGCCTGCGCGCTGGCGCTCACCATCGGCACCGGCGCCGCGGCCACCTTCGTCGCCTCCTATATGGAATCGGTGTTCGGCTTTGGCGGTTGGCCGGTGAAAGTGGGGCTGTTCGCCCTGATCATCGGCATCCACATCCGGGGCGTCGGTGAAGCCCTCGGCGTCACCCTGCTGGCCGGGGCCATCGCCGCCGTGACCCTGCTGGTGTTCGGCGCCGCGATGGTGCCGCAGCTGGATAGCGCCAACCTGCTTGGCACCACGGGAAGCTTTGCCGAGTCCCTCAGCCTGCAGGGCGTCTTCGCCTGCGTGCCGTTCGCGATCTGGATGTTCATCTGCATCGAGCAGGTCAGTTCCGCCGCCGAAGAAGCCGCCGATCCGGGCCGTGCCATGTCCCGCGGCATCGCCGCAGCGGTCGGCACCCTGCTGTTGACCGCGCTCACCGTGCTGGTCTGCGCACCGGGTGCCGCCGGGGTTCAGGTGGTCGGCACGGCCGCCGACCCGCTGTACGCCGCGATGACCCACAGCGGCCGCTACGACGCCTCGAGCTGGCTGGCGCAACTGGTCGGCATCGGCGCCATCTGCGGCCTGCTGGCGACCTTCTTCTCCGTGGTCTATTCGGCCTCCCGCCAGCTCTTCGCCCTGTCCCGCGATGGATACTTCCCGGCAGCCCTGGCACGGACCAACCGTCGCGGTTCGCCCTATGTGGCGCTCCTGGTGCTGGCCGCCATCGGCCTGCCGCTGACCCTGGTCAGCCCGGAGAAACTGCTGCTGTGTGTGGTACTGCTGCTGTGCACCTGCCACCTGTTCCTGTTCGCCGCCTACATCCGCATGCGCCGCACCCATGCCCACCTGGCGCGTCCGTTCCGGCTCCGTGGCGGTCCGGTGATCGCCGGCCTTGGCATGCTGCTGACGCTGACCGTGATCGCCGCCTGCTTCCAGCTCGAAGTGGAAATGCTCAGCGCCCTCGCCGTGCTGGCCGTCGTGCTGGTCATCAACTACCTGGTGCGCGTCGCGCGCGTTGCCAAACCCCTCGCCTCCGAGAATCCCGACAATGTCTGAACTTGATCTCCTGCAACGCCGCTACCGGGCCATGGGCGACCAGTCGCCGCTGTTCTACGACCAGCCCCTGAACCTGGTGAAGGGCCAGGGCGTGTGGCTCTATGACCAGAGCGGCAAGCGCTACCTGGATGTCTACAACAACGTGCCCTGCGTCGGTCACTGCCACCCGCGCGTGGTGGAAGCCATGGCCAGCCAGGCGGCCACCCTGAACATTCACACCCGCTACCTGAACGAGCGGATCGTCACCTACGCCGAACGCCTGACCCGCACCTTCGATGCGTCGCTGGACTGCGTGATGTTCACCTGCACCGGCAGTGAGGCCAACGAGCTGGCCCTGCGCATGGCGCGCTTCTGCACCGGCGGCAAGGGGGTGATCGTCAGCAGCTACAACTACCACGGCAACACCACCAGCCTGGCTGAGGTGACCACCGCCCTGCCCAGCTCCGAGCCGTTCTCGCCCTTCGCCCGTGCGGTGCCGATTCCTTGCCTGTACCGGGCACCGGCCGGCACCACTGCAGCAGAACTGGCGGACCAGTACGTGGCCCAGGTCGCCGAGGCCATCGCCTCGCTCAAGGCCCAGGGCGTGCAACTGGCGGCGATGCTGATCGACACCCTGTTCGCCAACGAGGGCCTGCCGCGCATTCCCGCCGGGTATGTCGAGCGCATCGCGGCGCTGGTCCACGAAGCTGGCGGCCTGTTGATCGTCGATGAAGTCCAGGCCGGCTTCGGTCGCACTGGCGATCACATGTGGGGCCACCAGGCCCACGGCGCGGTGCCGGACATCGTCACCCTGGGCAAACCCATGGGCAACGGCTTCCCCCTCGCCGGGCTGGTGGCCAGCCGCGAGCGGGTGGAGGCCTTCGGTGGGCGCAACCTCTACTTCAACACTTTCGGCGGCTCGCCGGTGGCCGCTGCCGTGGGCAGCGCGGTCCTCGATGTGATCGAAGACGAACAACTGCTGCGCAACGCTCGCGAAGTCGGCGCGCACCTGGCCAATGGCCTTGAGGGACTGGCAGGGCGGCATTCGATCATCGGTGATGTGCGCGGCAAGGGCCTGTTCTTCGCCGTCGAGTTGGTGCGCGACCGCCAGCAGAAGACCCCGGCGGGTGCTGAGGCGCGGCGCGTGGTCAACCAGATGCGCGAGCGCGGTGTGCTGATCAGCAAGATCGGTCCCGACGACAACCTGCTGAAGATCCGCCCGCCGCTGGTGTTCAACCGCGCCGACGCGGACCTGTTCATCGACACCCTCGACAGCGTCCTTCGCGAACTCTGAGAACCGTGCCATGAGCCAATTCCACACCTTCGACCACGACCAGCAGGTCGCCAGCCTGAAGCGCCTGGCGCTTACTGCCCTGGGCCAATGGGACGGCGACTTCGTCCGCCTGGACCTGATCAAGTACCGCGAAAACGCCGTGTTCTGCGCCACCCGTAGCGACGGGCAGCGCAGCGCCCTGCGCGTCCACCGCGACGGTTACCACTCAGAGGAAGCCTTGCGCTCCGAGCTGCAATGGATGGAAGCCCTGGCCGCCGACGGCATCCATGTGCCGCAGATCATCCGCACTCGCGACGGCGAACACCTGACTCGGGTGCACAGCGACGAGCTGGGCGAATCACGCTACATCGACATGCTCGGCTGGCTGGACGGCTCCAGCATCGGCTCGGCCGAACATGGCCTGGCGGTGCAGAGCGACGTTGCCAGCCTGTTCTTCGACACCGGCGCCGTGGCCGCACGCATCCACCAGAGCTCGGCACGCTGGGAGCAACCCAACGCCTTCAGCCGCCATGCCTGGGATGAAGAAGGCCTGATCGGCCAGCGCCCGTTCTGGGGCCCCTACTGGGAGCTGGAACTGCTCGAACCGGCACAACGCGAGTTGCTGCAGGCCACTCGTCAGGCGGCACGCGCGGACTTGCGGCGCTACGGTCGCAACCTGGACAACTTCGGCATGATCCACGCCGACCTAGTGCCGGAGAACCTGCTGCTGGATCAGGCAAGGTTGCACCTGATCGACTTCGACGACGCGGGCTTCGGGTGGCATATGTTCGAGCTCGCCACGGCGCTGTACTTCTGCCTGGATGACCCGCGCTACACCGAGATCGAAGCGGCACTGCTGAGTGGCTACCACTCGGTCAAGCCGCTGACCGCGGCCGACCGCGCCACCCTGCCGCTGTTCCTGGCGCTACGCGGAGTGACCTACCTGGGCTGGATCCACACCCGTCGGGAAAGTCGCACCGCCGAGGAGCTGGCGCCCATGCTGATCGAGCGGGCCTGCCATCTGGCACGGAGTTATCTCGATCAGCGATGATCCACCGAGCCGGCGCCTGGCAGGGATGCACAAGCGCCTGGCGCGCATGGAAATGCCCGTTGCGCGGCGCTCAGCCATGATGGCCCCGAGCGTCCGCCAACCGCGCTCGACAGGTGACCCGACATGACAGGCATTGCCCGACACCAGGCATCCGACTCCGACGAGCTCGCCGGCGCGCTGGCCGGCTGGAGCCAGGACTACACCCAACTGGGTCGTGGCCGGCTGCATGCCGAATTGCTGCACGTCCAGCTCGCTGGGGCGTCACTGATCTACGAGCACTCCAACCTGCACCTGCACGAGAACATGACGCCGCCGCAGGGCCAGGTCGTGTTCGGCATTCCGCTGAAGGTTTCCTCCGACTCACTGTTCAACGGCGGCACCCTCGCCGGGGACACCCTGCTAGTACTGGAAGGCGGCGAGGAAATGGAAATCTGCGCCCCCGGCGAGATCGGCATGCTCGGCTTGACGGTGGATCACCGGCTGCTCGCGCAGATCCTCGGAGCCGAGGAGCAGGAACGCCTGGAGCAGGCACTCGGGCGGCGCCGGCTGGATATCTCGCCGTTGGCCGCGCAGCGTCTGCGCGAGGACCTGTGCACATCGATCGGCGCCTTCGAACGCGCGGAATATGACCCGCGTTCCGCTGAGCACGGGGTACGCGCCGTGATGTCCAGCCTCGATTGCGTGCTGCAGGGACTGGACGAAGTGCTGCGCGGTCCGAACCAGCGTGGTACCGCCCTGCCCCGCACCCTGGAACAACGCCGCCGCCTGGTGCTGGCGGCGGTGGAGATGATGCAGGCGAACCTCGACCTGCCACTGTCCATGCTCGAACTCTGCCAGGCCCTGAATACCAGCCACCGCACCCTGCAGTACTGCTTCAGGCAGATCAGCCAGGCCACGCCGCAGCAATTCTTCCTTTCCCTGCGCCTGGCCGAGGCACGCCGCCGGCTCAAGCAGGACCCGCAGCAGAGCATCACCACCCTGGCGCTGGACCTGGGCTTTGCCAGTTCCAGCCATTTCTCCTCGCTCTACAAGCGGCTGTATGGCGAACAGCCGTCCCTGACCGGACGCCGCAGTTAGCGCTTCTTGCGCAGCGGTTCGAGGAGCGGTTTCAGGCCGTTGTGGTCGATCTCCTGCATCAACATCAGCAGCCGGCCGATCTCGCCTTTGGGAAAGCCTTCGCGGGCGAACCAGTTGAGGTAATGACCGGGCAGGTCGGCGAGCAGGCGGCCCTTGTACTTGCCGTAGGGCATTTCGCGAGTGACCAGGAGCAGCAGGTCTTCGGGGTTCATCGGGTGGCCTTGCAGGTGGAAAGAGCGGCGATTGTCGCAGAGCCGCGCCTCAGGCATCCACCGGTACACCCAGCAGGCCGAACTCTGCCGGCACCTTCACGTAGAACAGGCTCACGCCCTCTTCTTCCAGGCGTTTCAGCAAGGCGTCGCATTCAGCCTCGGTGAGGGCCAGGATGATCAGCATCGGTTGGTCGGCCATCTCGAAGAAATGATGGGAATGGAGATTCCGGGTGTGCCCGAAGCCCTCGATCCCGGAAACCAGGGTGGCACCGCGCAGGCCCATGTCCATGGCCTGGGCAACGATCCAGTCAGCCAGCATCTTGCCCTGATGGCGGCGGTTCTGCTGGGTGTAGAGGGTGAGTTGGTAGCCCTTCATACGACCTCCAATAGAGCCTGCTCACGATCGCTTGTGCTTAAACGATGCCGCCGTTGGCCCGCAGGGTCTGACCATTCACCCAGGCACCTTCCGGCCCGACCAGGAAGGCCACCAGGTTGGCGATGTCCTCAGGATTGCCCAGACGCTCCAGCGGCGCCTGCTTGGTCAGGCGTTCCACCAGCTCCGGGGGCTTGCCATCGAGGAACAGGTTGGTTGCGGTGGGGCCCGGCGCGACGCAGTTCACCGAGATGTTCCGCCCGCGCAGTTCGCGGGCGAAGATCGCGCTCATGGTCTCCACGGCAGACTTGGAAGCGGCATAGATGGCGTAGCCCGGCAGGCTCAGCCCAACCACGCTGCTGGACAGGTTGACGATACGACCGCCGTTACGCAGGCGAGTGGCGGCCATCTTCAGGGTGTTGAAGGTGCCTCGGGTGTTGATGGCGAACAGGCGGTCATAGAGGGCTATTTCGGTGTCGGCCAACGGGACCAGCCCCGGCTGGATGACGCCGGCGTTGTTCACCAGGATATCGATGGCGCCGTACTCCATTTCCGTCTGGTCGAACAGCACGGCGACCGCCACCGGGTCACTGACATCAGCCAGCACGGGGTAGGCCTTTCCTCCTGCCCGTCTGATCTCATCCACCACGCGTTCGGCGGATTCCGGCCGCGAGGCGTAATTGACCACCACCTGGATTCCTTCGGCGGCCAGGCGTCGCGCGATGGCGGCGCCGATACCCCGGGACGCCCCGGTGACGATGGCTGTTCTGGCAGTTTCTGACATGCGGCTCTCCCGGACAGGCCCTCGAAGCCACGGCTGCTGCCGCGTGTGGGGCCTTTTCAGTGGTATAGCCGCAGATGGCGCGCCGTGCGGGACCGGTTATCCGGCGCCTGTACCTTCCGCAAGGACGTTGAAGTCGCAGGAGGAGTTCAAACGTTCTGTAGGAGCAGGGGGACGCCGAGTTCTTGCTCGCGAAAGATCGTGCGCGGACTGTTCGCGAGCAAGCTCGCTCCTACAAAGTGCCGGGTACCGGCGCTGTGGTCGCCACGGGCCGATAGCTCGCCGGACTGAACAACCGGGTCAGCCCGAGCATCAGCACTGCGCCGACCACCAGCACCAGCCAGGCGGCGGCGAAGCTGCCGGTGAGTTCCCGCAGAAAGCCGCTGAGCCAGGGCGACACGGCGTTGATCAGGAAGCCCACGCCCTGCACGAAGGCCGCCAGCTGACCGGCCTCGCGAGGATCGCGGCGGTGGTCGAGGGTAAGGATCAGGCTGAGGGCGAAGCAGGCACCCAGGCCGAAGCCGATCAGGGCGATCCATAGGGCGAACAGTTCCAGCGGCGCCCAGATCAGCCCGGCGAAGCCCACGGCCTGGGCGATCAGGCTCACCGAGAGCAGCGGCCGGCGGTCCGTGCCGCGTTGTGCAAGGGCGGGCATGCCCAGCGCCGCGATCACCTGGAAGATGGTCATGAAGGCGAGCAGCGAACCGCTGCGGGTCGGGCTCCAGCCAAGCTGCTGATAGTAGGCCGGCAGCCAGGCCACCATGCTCATGTAGCCGCAGTTGACCAGGCCAAAGTACAGCGCCAGCAGCCAGGCCCGGCGATTACCCGTAAAGCGTGCGGCCCGACCGGCGGCGGCTGGAGCGGAACCCGGCATTGGACGCGCCAGCCATAGCACCAGGGCGAGCAGCGCCGGTACCAGCCAGAGGCCAAGGCCCGCTTGCCAGTGCTCGAAGTGGTGGGCGAGCAGCGGGCTGAATAGCGCCGCCAGACCGCCGCCGGCCATCAGCGATGCCGAATAGACGCCCATGGCCAGCGCCACCCGCCCTTCGAAGCGACGCTTGATCACCGCAGGCAGCAAGGCCTGGATCAGCGCCACCCCGGCACCGCCGAGCAAGGCGGTTGCCAGCAGCGGCCCGGCCTGACCGAGGAGCAGCCGCGCGAGGCAGGCACCGGCGATCAATGCCAGCCCCAGGCCAATGCCACGCCGCTCGCCCAGCCCACCCAGCCGGTTGCTCAGTAATGCCACCAGGCCCATGCAAACGACCGGCAACGTGGTCAGTAGCGCGGCGGTCTGGAAACCCATGCCGGTGGCGCTGCGGATATCCGCCAGCAGCGGACTGACCGAGGCGAGGATGGGCCGCAGGTTCAGCCCAAGGACGATGAGCAGTGCCCAGCCGGCGAGGCTTTCAAGTCGATCAGCGCGCCGCATGCAGGGCCTGCCAGCGGGCGTAGATTTCGCGCATGGCCGCTTGCGGCAGGTGCTGGATATCCAGCTTCTGGGCCTCCAGCGGCAGGGCCATCTGTTGGTAGACGGCCGCAGTAGACAGGCCGAAGGGCTCGCCCACGGCATTGGCCGCAGCGAACACCACGCGACTCACGCCGCACATGTGCATGGCTGCCAGGCACATCGGGCACGGCTGGCCGCTGGCGTAGATCACGCAACCGTCCAGGCGCGGCCCTAGACGCTGGCTGGCGGCACGGATGGCCTGAAGCTCCGCATGGCAGGTCGGGTCCTGGGTCAGGTGGATTTCGTTGACCGCGCGAGCCAGCACCTCACCGTCGCGCACCAGCAGCGCGCCGAACGGACGGCCGCCCTGCTCCACGTTCTGCCGTGCCAGTTCCACGGCCTGTTCCAGGTAGTTGTGATCATCAGACATGGGAGAACTCCATCAATCAGCGGGCGCCGGCGGCGCGCAACCTGGCGGCGATGGCCGACTGGCCGCGCTGCTCGGCATGTTGCAAGGGGGTGACGCCGTCCTTGTCGGGCAGATCGAGGTCGGCATCGGCGGCGATCAGCAGGTCGACGATGCGCTGGTGAGCCAGGCCGCCGTCGCCTAGCAGCACGGCTTCCAGCAGGCAGGTCCAGCCCAGCTTGTTGACGTGGTCGAGGTCGACGCCAGCGGCGATCAGGGTGCGCACGGTGTCCACATGACCGCGTTCGCAGGCGGGAATCAGCGCGGTGCCGCCGAAGCGATTGGTGCTGCGCAGGTCGGCGCCATGGGCGAGGGTCAGCTCGAGGATCTGCTGGTGGCCGCTGGCACCAGCCAGCAGGTAGGCGCTGTCCTGCATGCGGTTTTGCAGATTGACGTCAGCACCAGCGTCGATCAGCCGGCGCGCCACTTCGACCTGGTTTCCGGCCGTGGCGAGCAGCAAGGGCGTGTTGCCCTCGGCGTCACGCACATCCACCGAGACGCCTTGTTCCAGCAGCTTGTCGACGTTGGCGAGGTCGCCCGTCCCGGCTGCCTGCAGCAGGCTCCGTGCGGCGTCATCGGCGTTCGCCTGGCCCGCCAGCAGCAAGCCGGTGGCAAGGAGCAGGCAGTGGGTGAATCGGGCTTTCATGGTTCGCCTCCGCGCTTCGTCGAATGGGCGAAATTATGTCCATCTGGTCAGGTATTCTGAAATTAAATATAACCATGCCTATCAGTGTCAGTAGGAATACCTGAATGTTCGATCCCCTCCTCCTGCGCAGCTTCGTGGCCGTCGCCGACTGCGGCAACTTCACCCGCGCCGCCGAGCGCCTGCACCTCACCCAGTCCACCGTCAGCCAGCAGTTGCGCCGGCTGGAGGAAAGCCTTGGCTGCCGTCTGCTCGACCGCAGCCAGCGTCAGGTGGTGGCGACCGCCGAGGGGGAACAACTGCTCGGCTACGCCCGGCGCATCCTCGCTTTGCAGGACGAAGCCGCGGAAGTGCTACGCCACCAACCGGGCAGCGGCGTACTACGCCTGGGCGTGCCCGAGGACTTCGCCGCCGAACGCCTGATGCCGCTGCTCGCAGAATTCTCCGCCGCCTGGCCCGGTGTGCGCCTCGAGGTGACCAGCGGCCTCAGCCCGGAACTGCTGCGTCTGTACCAGGGCGGCGAGTTCGACTTGCTTCTGGTCAAGCGCATGGGGGACGGCGGCGACAGCCTGGCCTCGTGGCCGGAGCCACTGGGCTGGGTGGACAGTGCCAGCCAGCCGGTATTCGGCCGCGAGCCGCTGCCACTGGTGGTGTTTCCGCCTGGCGGGCTCTACCGCAATGAGATGCTCCACGGCCTGGACGTACAGGGCCGGCGCTGGCGCATCGCTTACTCCAGCGCCAGCCTGGCCAGCGTGCGCGCAGCTGTCGCCGCCGGCCTGGGGGTGAGCCTGCTGCCATTGCGTGTGCTGGGGCTGGAGCATCGGCTGCTCGGCAAGGCGGAGGATCTGCCAGAGATTCAGGGACTGCGGCTAGCGCTCTATGGACGGACGGGGTTGGGGCGTGCGGGGGATGAGTTGGTGGGGAGGTTGAAGGCGTTGTGTGGTGGTTGAATACGGCAGCTGGCCGGCTATCGATGGGTTTCGCTTCGCTCTACGCCATCCTACGAATACGTACCGGGTTTGGCAGAGGCGATGGTTCTTGTGGGGGCGAATTCATTCGCTAAGCGGGCCGCAGGCTCGCCTTGAAAGTGCCATTGGGTCAGCTGCGCTGCCCTTCGCGAATGAATTCGCCCCCACAGAAAAGCGATTACGGAGTCTCTTCTGAGTCCGAATCCACCTGCTCCAGCTGCCCCTGGTCCCACCCACCACCCAGCGCGGCGATAAGCTGGACGCTGGTGGTCAGGCGGGTGCCCATCAGGGTCAGGACGGTGCGTTCGTTGCTCAGCGCAGTGGCCTGGTTGGTGACCACGCTGTTGTAGTCCACGGTGCCGGCCCGGTACTGGTTGGTGATCAGGCGCAACGCGTCGCGGGCGGCGTCGAGGGCTTCCTGTTGCACGCCGCTCTCCTCTTCCAGGACGTCGAGCTGGACCATGTAGTCCTCGGCTTCGCGGAAGCTGTCCAGCACGGTCTGGCGGTAGGTCGCGACGGTCTGGTCGTAGCTGGCTTCGGCCTGGGCCACCTGGGAGCGGATCAGCCCGCCGTCGAACAGGGTCATGGCGAATTCCGGGCCAATGGACCAGAAGCGGTTCGGCGTGGTGATCCAGTCGTGCAGGCTGCCGCTGCGATAACCACCCGCGGCGGTCAGGCTGAGACTGGGGAAGTAGGCTGACTTGGCGACGCCGATCTGGGCGTTGGCGGCCATCATGTTGCGCTCGGCGGAGGCGACGTCAGGGCGACGCTCCAGTAATTGCGACGGCAGCAGCGTGGGTACGTTCGGCAGGGCCGGCACGCTGTCCACCTCGGCCAGGCTGAATTCCGCCGGCGGCACGCCGATCAGCACGGCGATGGCGTTTTCCAGTTGCGCGCGCTGGTACTTGAGGTCGATGGCCTGGGCCTCGGTGCTCTTCAGCTGGGTAGTGGCCTGGGCCACGTCGGCACGGGTGACGATGCCGGCCCTGTACTGGTTCTGGGTCAGCGTCAGGGCGCGCTGGTAGCCGGCGATGGTGGCTTCCAGCAGGCGCTTCTGCGCATCCAGCACGCGCAGTTGCAGGTAGTTCTGCGCCAGCTCCGATTGCAGGCTGAGGCGCGCGGCGGCGAGGTCGGCGGCGCTGGCCTGCATGCTGGCGGTGTCGGACTCCAGCTGGCGGCGCAGCTTGCCCCAGAGGTCGATCTCCCAATTCACCCCCAGGCTCGCGTCGTAGCTCTTGGACACGCCGCCGCCGCCAGAGCTGGTCACGGTGGAGCCGTCGGCCAGACGCACGGTGCTGTCACCACCGCCCTGCCCCGAACGGGTCTTGCCGGCGTTGGCCGTCACCGAGGGGAAGAACGACGCGCGGGCGCCACGGGCCAGCGCCTGCGCCTGGCGGTATTGGGCGATGGATTGGGCCAGGGTCTGGTTGGAGGTTTCCAGGCGCTGCTGCAGGTCATTGAGGGTGGCGTCGTCGTAAAGCTCCCACCAGCGACCACGGTGTTCCAGGTCAGCCGGGCTGGCCAGGGACCAGCCTTCGGCATGCTTGAACTGCACGGGCACGCTCTGTTCCGGACGCTTGTAGTCCGGGCCAATGGCGCAGCCACCGAGCAACAGGCCGGCAAGCGCCAGGACCATCGCGCGGCGCAGGGGTTTCAGGGAATGAGCGGCGGTGTTCATAGCGGTGTTTCCAGAGCGGCGTCAGTGCGCACGCCACGCCAGCGATTGAAGCGATGGCGCAGACGGTCGAGGTAGAGGTAGACCACGGGGGTCGTGTAGAGGGTCAGCAACTGGCTCAGCACCAGGCCGCCAATGATGGCCACACCCAGCGGCTGGCGCATTTCCGCGCCTTCCGTGCCGCCGATGAGCAGCGGCACGGCGCCGAGGATCGCGGCAATGGTGGTCATCAGGATCGGCCGCAGGCGCAGCAGGCAGGCCTGGCGGATGGAATCTTCCGGGCCCATGCCTTCCTGGCGTTCGAGCTGCAGGGCGAGGTCGATCATCATGATGGCGTTCTTCTTCACCACGCCGATCAGCAGGAACAGCCCCAACAGCGAGATCAGGCTGAATTCCCCGCCGGTGAGCAGGATCGCCAGCAGCGCACCGACACCCGCCGACGGCAGCGTCGAGAGGATGGTCAGCGGGTGGACATAGCTCTCGTAGAGGATGCCGAGCACCAGGTACACCAGCACCAGGGCGGCGAGGATCATCCACGGCTGGTTCTGCTGCGTGCTCTGGAAGGCATCGGCGCTGCCGCCCATGCGCGCGATCACCGAGCTGGGCAGGCCGATGGCGGCCACCGCCTTCTCGATGGCCACGGTGGCCTTGTCTAGGCTGACGCCGGGCGCCAGGTCGAAGGCAATACTCTCCGAGGCGAACTGGCCCTCGTGGTTGACGCGGTCCTCTTCCAGGCTGCGCTCGTAGCGGGCGAAGCTGGACAGCGGCACACGTTGGCCATCAGCGGTGACCAGTTGAACCTGCTTGAGGGTTTCCGGGTCCTGGGCGTACTTCGGGTTGACCTCCATCACCACCTGGTACTGGTTCAGGGTGTCGTAGATGGTGGAGATCTGCCGCTGGCTGTAGGCGTTGTTCAGCGCAGTGGTGACCATGGACATGTCGATGCCCAGGCGTTTGGCGGTGTCGCGGTCCACTTGCAGAGTGACCTGCTGGGCACCCTCCCCTTCGTTGGCATCGATGGCGGTGAGTTCCGGCAACCCCTTGAGGGCCGCGGTGACCTTCGGCAGCCAGGTGCGCAGCTCGGACAGCTCGCCGGTCTGCAGCACGTACTCGTACTGCGAACTGCGCTGCTCGCGACCGCCGCCGAACTGCAGGTCCTGGTCGGCCATCAGCATCAGCCGGCCGCCGGGCACCTTGGGCAGGGCGGCGCGCAGGCGTTCGATGACCTTCTGCGCCGACACCTTGCGCTCGGCAATGGGCTTCAGGCGGACGATCATGAAGGCGTTGTTGATGCCGCCACTGCCGCCGATGAAGCCGGCCACACTTTCCACGGCCGGGTCCTTGAGGACGGCACGGCGGAAGATTTCCATCTTCGGCTGCATCACGGTGAAGGACAGGCCATCGTCGCCACGGATGAAGCCGATCAACTGGCCTGTGTCCTGCTGCGGCAGGAAGGTCTTGGGCACCAGCACGTAGAGGGCAATGTTGCAGCCGATGGTCAGCAGCAGACTGACCAGGGTCAGGCGCGGATGGCGCAGGGCTACGCCCAAGGTCCGGTCATAGACACCGACCATGCGCGTATGCAGCGATTCGCTCCAGCGTTGCAGGCGGCTGTCCTTGTCCGGCACGTGGGGTTTCAGCCAGCGCGCACAGAGCATCGGCGTCAGGGTCAGGGACACCAGCAATGACACGAGGATGGCCACCGCCAGCGTCAGGGAGAACTCGCGGAACAAGCGGTCGATGATGCCGCCCATGAACAGGATGGAAACGAACACCGCCACCAGCGAGAGGTTCATCGACAGCAGGGTGAAGCCGACTTCGCGGGTGCCCTGCAACGCTGCCTTGAACGGCGCCATGCCGTCGTTGATGTGCCGTGAGATGTTCTCCAGCACCACGATGGCATCGTCCACCACCAGGCCGGCGGCGAGGATCAGCGCCATCAGCGACAGCACGTTGAGCGAGAAGCCCATCAGGTACATCACGGCGAAGGTGCCCACCAGCGACACCGGTACTGCCAGCGCCGGGATCAGCGAGGCGCGCAGGTTACCGAGGAACAGGTAGACCACCAGTATCACCAGGGCCACGGCGATCAGCAGGGTGCGTTCGGCTTCGTGCAGGGTGGCGCGGATCACCGGCGAGCGGTCCATGGCCAGGTCCAGCTTGACGCTGGCCGGCAGCACCGCCTGCAACGCGGGCAGTTGCTGCTTGATGCTTTCGATGGTCTCGATGATGTTGGCACCGGCCTGGCGGTTGATCACCAGCAGCACCGCCGAGTCGTCGTTGAAGAAGCCGCTGTTGTAACGATCTTCCACCGCGTCGCGGACCTTGGCCACATCCCCCAGGCGCAGCGCGGCGCCGTCCTGGTAGCGGAGAATCAGCGGCGCGTAGTCAGCGGCCTTCTCCAACTGGTCGTTGGCGCCCACCTGCCAGTGGCGGCCGGCGTCTTCCACGGAGCCCTTGGGCCTGCGCTGGTTGGCGGCAGCAATGGTGCTGCGTACATCGTCCAGGGCGATGCCGTACTGAGTCAGCAGTTGCGGCTCCAGTTCCACCCTCACAGCCGGCAGCGAGCTGCCGCCGATCTGCACCTCGCCCACGCCCTTAACCTGGGACAGGCTCTGGGCCAGGATGGTGGAGGCCATGTCGTAGAGCTCACCCTTCTCCTTCACGTCGGAGGTCAGCGACAGCACCATGATCGGCGCCTGGGACGGGTTGACCTTCTTGTAGGTGGGCATGCTGCGCATGCCACTGGGCAGCAGGTTGCGCGAGGCATTGATGGCCGCCTGCACGTCGCGGGCAGCACCATTGATGTCTCGGTCCAGGTCGAACTGCACGATGATCCGCGTCGAGCCCTGGCTGGTGCGGCTGGTCATCTGGTTGATGCCGGCGATGGTACCCAGAGAACGCTCCAGCGGCGTGGTGACGCTGGACGCCATGATCTCCGGACTGGCGCCGGGCAGGCTGGCCTGCACGGTGATCACCGGGAAGTCCATCTGCGGCAGCGGCGAGACCGGCAGCAGGCCGAAACTGACGCTGCCCAGCAGCAGGATCGCCAGGCTCAGCAGCATGGTGGCGACCGGGCGATGGATGAAGGGGGCGGAGAGGTTCATCGACCAAACTCCGCGCAGGACATGACTACCCTCACCCCGGCCCCGCCCTGCGCCCCGGCCAGAACGCTGCGCGTCCTGGCGCTCACAGGCACAGGAAGCGGTGCTTCCAAAAGCGTGCCTGATTCGCCCCAGAGGGAGAGGGAGTAAAGGCCGCTCATACCGCCACCCCTGCCGCGCTGCGGCCGGTGAAGCGGCGGGCCAGGCGATCAAAGGCCAGGTAGATCACCGGGGTGGTGAACAGGGTCAGCACCTGGGACAGCAGCAGGCCGCCGACCATCACCAGGCCCAGGGGCTGGCGCAATTCGGCGCCGGAGCCGGTGGCGAGCATCAGCGGGATGGCGCCGAACAGGGCCGCCAGCGTCGTCATCAGGATCGGCCGGAAGCGCAGCAGCGCCGCCTGGTAGATCGCATCCTCGGGCGTCATGCCCTGATGCCGCTCCGCGTCCAGGGCGAAGTCGATCATCATGATGGCGTTCTTCTTCACGATGCCGATCAGCAGGATGATGCCGATGATGGCGATCAGCCCCAGGTCGTTGCCCGTCAGCAGCAACGCCAACAAGGCACCGACGCCCGCCGAGGGCAGCGTGGAGAGGATGGTCACCGGGTGGATGTAGCTCTCGTAGAGCACGCCCAGCACGATGTACATGGTCACCACCGCCGCCAGGATCAGCAGTAGCGTGCTCGACAGCGAGGCCTGGAACGCCGCCGCTGCGCCCTGGAAGCGGGTCTGGATGCCTTCGGGCATGCCGATGTCCTGCTGCACCCGTTCGATCACCGCCACCGCCTCGCCCAGGGCGACCCCCGGCGTCAGGTTGAAGGACAGGGTCACGGCCGGGAACTGGCCGATATGGTTGACCGCCAGTTGCGTCTGGCGCTCTTCCACCTTGGCCAGGGCGGAGAGCGGGACCTGGGTGCCGCCGCTGGTGACCACATGTATCTGCTGCAGCGCCTGCGGGCCGATCATTTCGCCGGCGGCGGACTCCAGCACCACGCGGTACTGGCTGGACTGGGTGAAGATGGTGGAAATCTGCCGCTGGCCGAAGGCGTCATAGAGCGCGTCGGTGATGGCGGAGATTTCCACGCCCAGGCGCCCGGCCATGTCGCGGTCGATGTTCACGTACACCTGCAGGCCCTTGTCCTGGAGGTCGCTGGCCACGTCTGACAGTTCAGGCTGCTGGCGCAGGGCGTCCACCAGCTTGTCGGTCCACTCGTTTAGCAGGTCGGCGTCCGGGGATTCCATGCTGAACTGGAACTGGGTGCGGCTGACCCGGTCTTCAATGGTCAGGTCCTGCACCGGCTGCAGGTAAAGGCGGATGTCGCTCTGCTTGTCCAGTTCGGGCTGCAGGCGCTGGATCACCTCGCTGGCGGTCACGTCGCGATCGCCGTGGGGCTTGAGGTTGATCAGCATGCGGCCGCTGTTGAGGGTGACGTTGTCGCCGTCGACGCCGATATAGGAGGTCAGGCTGGCCACCGCCGGGTCCTTGAGGATCAGCGCGGCGAGTGTCTGCTGGCGTTCGCTCATGGAGCGGAACGACACCGACTGCGGTGCCTCGGTGATGCCCTGGATGACGCCGGTGTCCTGCACCGGGAAGAAGCCCTTGGGCACGGCGAGGTAGAGCACCACGGTCAGCACCAGCGTGCCGACGGCCACCAGCAGGGTCAGGCCCTGGTGCCGGAGCACCCAGGTCAGACCACGGCCATAGCGCTCGATCATGCCGTCGATGAAGTCGCCGCTGGCCTTGTAGAAGCCGCCCTCCTCCTCTTTCTTTTCCCGCTTGAGCAGGCGCGCGCACATCATCGGCGTGAGCGTCAGGGAGACCACCAGCGAGATCAGGATCGCCACCGCCAGGGTGATGGCGAACTCGCGGAACAGCCGGCCCACCACGTCCGCCATGAACAGCAGCGGGATGAGTACCGCGATCAGCGAGAAGGTCAGGGAGATCAGGGTGAAGCCGATCTGCTTCGCGCCCTTGAGCGCGGCGTTGAGCGGCGTTTCGCCCTCTTCCAGGTGCCGGGCGATGTTCTCCAGCATGACGATGGCGTCGTCCACCACGAAGCCGGTGGCGATGGTCAGCGCCATCAGCGTCAGGTTGTTGATGGAGAAACCGGCCAGGTACATCACCGCGAAGGTGCCCACCAGGGACAGCGGCACCGCGATGGACGGGATGATGGTGGCACTCATCCGGCGCAGGAACAGGAAGGTCACCATCACCACCAGGGCGATGGCGAGGAACAGTTCATGCCGCACGTCGGTGATGGCCGCGCGGATGGTCTGGGTGCGGTCGGTGAGGACGACCACATCGATGCCTGCCGGCAGGTTGGCGGTGATCGACGGCAGCAGCGCCTGGATGCGATCCACCACTTCGATCACGTTGGCGCCCGGCTGGCGCTGGATATTCAGCAGTACCGCCTCGTTCTGGTTGGCCCAGGCTGCGAGGCGCTCGTTCTCGGCGCCGTCGACGATGCTGGCGACATCCTTCAGGCGCAGGGCGGCGCCGTTGTTGTAGGCGAGGATGAGGTTGGCGTATTCGTCGGCGGACTTCAGCTGGTCGTTGGCATCCAGCATGGAAACGCGGGTCGGACCGTCGAAGTTGCCCTTGGGCTGGTTGACGTTGGAGGCGCTCACCAGGCTGCGCACGTCCGACAGGTTCAGGCCGTTGGCCGCCAGGGCCTCGGGATTGACGCGAATACGCACCGCCTGGCGCTGGCCACCGGCGATGCTGACCATGCCCACGCCGCTGATCTGCGCCAGTTTCTGCGCCATGCGGGTGTCCACCAGGGTATGCAGCCTGGGCAGCGGCATGGTCTTGGAGCTGATGGCCAGGGTCAGGACCGGGGTATCAGCCGGGTTGACCTTGTTGTAGACCGGCGGCGCCGGCAGGTCGTTGGGCAGCAGGTTGGTGGCCGCGTTGATGGCCGCCTGCACCTCCTGCTCGGCTACGTCCAGGTTGATTTCCAGGCTGAAGCGCAGGGTGATGACCGAAGCCCCGCCAGAGCTGGTGGACGACATCTGGGTCAGCCCCGGCATTTGCCCGAACTGGCGCTCCAATGGCGCAGTGACGGCGCTGGTCATCACATCCGGGCTGGCGCCCGGATAGAGGGCCAGGACGCGGATGGTCGGGTAATCCACCTCGGGCAGCGCGGAAACCGGCAGCAGGCGGTACGCGATCAGGCCGGCGAGGAGAATCGCCAGCATGCTCAGGGTGGTGGCGACCGGCCGCAGGATGAACAGGCGAGAGAGGTTCATACGCCGCCTTTCGCGTCCTGGCCTTGAGGCTTGGCCCCTTGCAGCTGTTCGGTGGGTTGCGCCGGAACCTCGTCGGCGTCGTGCACCACTTCCACATCGCTGCCGTCGCGCAGGCGGTCGGTGCCTTCCAGCACCACGCGCTCACCCGGTTTCAGGCCGCTCTTGACCACGGTGCGCACGCCATCGTCCGGACCGGTCTCCAGCTTGCGGACCTTGACCTTCTTCTCACCGTCCATCACGTAGGCGAAGGTGCCCTGGCTGCCGAACTGCACGGCGGCCGTGGGGATCAGCACTGCTTGCGGCAGCAGCTCGGCGCGCAGGCGGACATTGACGAACTGGTTGGGGAAGAGGGTCTCGTCGTCGTTGGCAAAACGTGCCTTGAGCTTCAGGGTGCCGGTGGTGGTATCGATCTGGTTGTCCAGGCTCTGCAGCACGCCTTCCGCCTGCTTGACCTTGTCGCCACGGTCCCAGGCCTCGACCACCAGGGGCTGGCCCGCGCGGAAACGACTGACCACTTCCGGCAACTGACCTTCGGGCAGGGTGAAGGCGACGCTGATGGGCTTGGTCTGGGTAATGACCACCAGCGGCGTGGTGTCACCGCTGCTGACCAGGTTGCCGAGGTCTACCTGGCGCAGGCCGAGGCGACCGGAAATGGGCGCGCGCACCTGGGTGAAACCGAGGTTCAGCCTCGCCGAGGCGACAGCGGCCTCGTCGGTCTTGATGGTCCCGCGGTACTGCGCCACCAGCGCTTCCTGGGTGTCCAGGGTCTGCTTGGCGATGCTGTCCTCGGCATACAGGCCCTTGTAGCGGGCCAGGTCGATCTCGGCGTTCTTCAGTTGCGCACGATTCTGCGCCAGGGTCCCTTCAGCCTGTTGCAGGGCGACCTGGTAGGGACGCGGGTCGATCACCGCGAGCAGGTCGCCGGCCTTGACCTGCTGGCCTTCCTCGAACTGCAGCTTGACCAGCTCACCATCGACGCGACCGCGCACGTTCACCGTGTTCAACGCCGTAACGGTGCCAAGGGCCTTGAGGTACACCGGGAAGTCGCCCTGGGTGATGGTGGCGACGCGTACCGGCACCGGTCCCGAGAAAGCACCGAAACCGGGGCGCCCTGCTCCCCCTCGGCCGTTCTGGTGGCCGGGCTTGGAGGCGGCTTCTGGCCAGAGCCACCAGATCAGGACCAGCAGCGCCAACAGCGCGACGGCGATGACGAGCCAGTTACGGAGGGAACGGGAATTCGGGGATTTCTCAGTGATCGGGGACATGATTCGAGTCGAGGTATGCGAGAGCGTGAACGATAAGCAGTTGAAAGCAGAAGGCAAAGTGGATTTACCGGCTATTTACCTAGGCCTGACGCAGCGAACTATCCTTATTGACCTGCAATTGCCCTGCTTTTGCGGTCACAACTGATATCACCGGGCCAGGGAGAGTTCCGTGTTCGAATGTTTCAGGCAGCGTTTTGCTGCCCTCAAGACCCGCGCCGACGTTCATTCCTTGCGCATCGTCCGCCAGCGCTCCGAACAGGCGATGGTGCGTCGTGGCGTCGCCGAACCCCCGTCCCTCGGGCTGGACATGGGGGCGATGCTCAGCGTGCGCGTCGCCGGCGTGGAGGCCTATGCGGCCACCGCCGACCTCAGCCCCGCCGGGCTGCAACGGGCCCTGGACAAGGCCGAGGAGCTGGCCCGGCAGATCGCCCGCTACGCCCTGGTGGACCAGAGCCGGCTCGCGGCGCCGCCAAGCGGCGCGGACTATCGGTCCCCGGGACTGGAACAGCCCTTCCCCAGCCTCGCCGAGCGCCTGGAACTGCTGGCCGAAGAATCGGCACGGATTCCCGCTGACCCACGCCTGGTCAACTGGAACCTCTACCTCGACAGCCAGCGCCACGAACAGCTCTACCTCAACAGCGCCGGCGCCGAGCAATGGCAGGACCTGCGCTTCACCTACCCCGGCATCAGCGTCACCGCCTTCGACGGCAGCGACAGCCAGACCCGCAGCTTCGGCGGCTACGGCAGTGGCCAGCAGGGTGGCACCGAGGTGCTGCAGCGTCTGGGCTTCGGCGGCGCCGCTGCGCGCGTGGCGGACGAGGCCCTGCAACTGCTGATGGCGCCCAACACTCCCAGCGGAATCACCGACCTCCTGCTGATGCCGGACCAAATGATGCTGCAGATCCACGAATCCATCGGCCACCCGCTGGAGCTGGACCGCATCCTCGGTGACGAACGCAACTATGCCGGCACCAGCTTCATCGAACTGTCGGACTTCGGCCGTTATCAGTACGGGTCGCCGCTGCTGAACATCAGCTTCGATCCCGGCATCCCGGAAGAGCTGGCCAGCTACAGCCATGACGACGACGGGCAGCCGGCACGCAAGGAAATGCTCATCAAGAATGGCAAGCTGCTGCGCCCGCTCGGCGGTGCCCTGTCGCAGCAACGCAGCGGCCTGCCGGGCGTGGCGAACAGTCGGGCGAGCAGTTGGAATCGCGCGCCCATCGACCGCATGGCCAATCTCAACCTGGAGCCGGGCGACCAGAGCCTGGCCCAGCTCATCGGCGGCATCGAGCGCGGCGTGCTGATGAGCACCAATCGCTCCTGGTCCATCGACGACGCCCGCAACAAGTTCCAGTTCGGCTGCGAATGGGGACGGCTGATCGAGGATGGCGAACTCCGCGGCGTGGTGAAGAACCCTAACTACCGCGGGATTTCCGCGCAGTTCTGGCGCAATCTCGCCGCGGTGGGCGATGCCAGTACTTTCGAGGTCCATGGCACGCCCTACTGCGGCAAAGGCGAGCCCAACCAGGTAGTGCGCGTGGGCCACGCCTCGCCCGCATGCGTCTTCAGACAAGTGGAAGTCTTTGGAGGAGTCCAGTGATGGCCGACGCAGAATCCCGCTTCACCGCCCTGGCCGAAAGCCTGAAGGCCAGCCTGCAGGCCGGCGAGGATTTCAGCCTCTGGTACAGCGCCGAGGAGTCCGAGTTCATCCGTTTCAACCGCGCCCAGGTGCGCCAGGCCGGACATGTGACCCAGGGCACCGGACGCCTGCGGTTGATCCGTGACGACCGCAGCGCGGAGATCGCCATCGCCCTTTCCGGCGACCTGGACAGCGACCGCCAGCACCTGGCCGAGGGGCTCGTGCAGTTGCGCCTGGTGATCTGCCAATTGCAGCCAGACCCGTACCTGCAACTGGAGCGCTCCGCCTGGCATCGTCGCTCGGTGGACGAGGCAGCGCTTCCCGACTGCGCCAGCGTGCTGGCCGGGATCGACGAAGCGGCCAACGGTCTCGATCTGGTGGGCATCTACGCCGCCGGGCCGTTGTACCGGGGATTCGCCAACAGCTTCGGGGCCTACGGCTGGCATACCGCGCATTGTTTCAACTTCGACTGGAGCCTGTTCCACGCCAATCACCAAGCGGTAAAGGCCGATTACGCCGGGGCGCGCTGGGACGCCGGTGAATTCACCAGCCGCTTCGACAATGCCCGCCGGCAACTGGAGTACCTGGGCAAGCCGGTGCGTCACCTGCACCCCGGCGACTACCGCGCCTACCTGGCCCCGGCAGCCCTGGACGAAGTGCTGGGCATGCTCTCCTGGACCGGTTTTTCCGCCCGTGCCCTGGCCAACAAGGAAAGCCCGCTTCAACGCCTGCAGGACGGCAGCGCCCACTTGAGCCCCCTGCTCAACCTGGACGAACAGGTCGCCGGCGCTCTCGCCCCGGCCTTCGGCCCGGAGGGCGCCCCGCGCAGCGATGTGCCCCTGGTGCGCGATGGCAGGCTGACCGGGCAACTGGTCTATCCCCGTAGCGCGCGGGAGTACAGCCTGGAATCCAACTGCGCCGATGCCAACGAAGCGACCCAGTCGCTAGTGATGGGCGCCGGCACGCTTCCGCTGGACAACGTGCTGGAACGCCTCGGCAACGGCCTCTACATCGGCAACCTCTGGTACCTGAACTGGTCCGACCTGCCTGCTGCACGCATGACCGGCATGACCCGCTTCGCCACCTTCTGGGTGGAAGACGGCCAGATCCAGGCGCCGGTGGACACCATGCGTTTCGATGACAGCCTGTTCAACCTGCTTGGCGACCAGTTGGAAGAGCTGACCCAGGAGCGCCAGTTGCGCCTGTCCAGCAGCACCTACGGCGAGCGCCAGACCTGGTCGGCGCTGCTGCCGGGAGCGTTGGTCAGAAATTTGAAGCTGACGCTGTAAATCAGTCCGTAGGATGGGTAGAGGCACGAAACCCATCAATCGGAGCTCCCGGCTAACGATCGAAACCGTTACTGCTCCCAGGGTGACCTGCATCGTAGGAGCGAGCTTGCTCGCGAAAATTCCCCCCTACAAATCCGCCGGCTCATAAACAAAAAGGGAGGCCATTGGCCTCCCTTCTTCATTCCAGTGCGCCTTACAGGGCAGCGATGGCAGCCGCGTAGTTCGGCTCGTCAGCGATTTCGCCAACCAGCTCGCTGTGCAGCACGTTGTCATTCTCGTCCAGCACCACCACGGCACGGGCGGCAATGCCGGCCAGCGGGCCGCTGGCGATGGCAACACCGTAGTCCTTGAGGAAGCTGGCTCCGCGCATGGTGGACAGGTTCACCACGTTCTCCAGGCCTTCAGCGCCGCAGAAGCGCTTCTGGGCGAACGGCAGGTCGGCGGAGATGCACAGCACGACGGTGTTCGGCAGCTTGCTGGCCTCGACGTTGAACTTGCGCACGGAAGTGGCGCAGGTCGGGGTGTCGATGCTCGGGAAAATGTTCAGCACCTTGCGCTTGCCGCTCAGGCTGGCCAGGGTCACGTCGGCCAGGTCGCCGCCGACCAGGCTGAATGCCGGAGCCTGCTGGCCTTTCTGCGGCAGCTGGCCATCGACGTTGATCGGGTTGCCCTTCAGGGTTACTTGAGCCATTGCAAAAATCCTTGTTTGAGGTGGTGTTGTAGGAAAACGCTGAGTTAACCACGAGCCAGGGAGATTGTCCTGACTTTCGAGTCAGCCAGCGTCGGAAGATCCGCCTGGATGCTAGTTCATTCGGGCGATTCCTTGCTCTTCAAGGACCCCAGCAAGACCATCAGGGCGCCGACGTTGATCGCCACATCGGCAATGTTGAAATTGGGAAAACCGCGCCCTTGCCAATGGAGCAGAACGAAATCGATGACATGCCCGAAGGCGACTCGGTCGATCAGGTTGCCGGCGGCACCGCCAAGCACCAGGGCCAGGCCGAGCACATGGACAAATCGGTCATTGGGCTGCCGGATGATCCACACCAGGATTGCCACGATGACGCCCAGGGCGATGGCGGCGAACAGGATGCGCTGCCAGCCACCCGCATCACCCAGCATTCCAAAGGCAGCACCTGTGTTGTAGGAGAGTTGGAGATCGAAGAAAGGAAGAACGGCTACCGCGCGACCGAACTCCAACGACGCATCGGCCATGTACTTCGTCAGCTGATCGACGACGATCACGATCAGTGAAACCAACAGAAAACCCGACTTCGACCACACCCTGGAATCCAACTCCGCATCTCCCTTCTCGCCCCGACTCAGCAGGGCTTTACCATAAGAAATCCCTTCAATACGCCTGCCCGTCGGCAACAGCGTGGATCGGCGGGACTGGCACTATACACGCCCGCAGCAGGTGACCCTCATCGACGCAATCGTGCCTGCCGATACGAGGCAGTGGCCTCGGCCAACTGAGCCGCGTTCAAGGTTTCGGCCAAAGCACCATCTGGGTACAACGGAACAGAACGCGCCAAGCTTCTTGCCGAACGGCGCACGGCACCCGACACGAATGTTCGCGGCCCGTTCGCGAATGAATTCGCTCGTATGTCCCAGAGTGAGCCCTGTCGGGGGCATCGACCGTAGGGTGGACCACGCTTCATCGGTCCACCATCGGAGGTTCGATTGGGCACCGATGGTGGATGAAAAGAGCGTCATCCACCCTACGGCAGGACTGCGTCCTGCATTCGCGAATGAATTCGCTCCCACAAGGAGCACTTAGAAATCCCGCTTGTAGAACAGGTCCAGGGAGCTGGCCAGGCCGCTCGCGGCTTCGAGGTAGAGACGCTTGGTCAGTTCGTAGCGCAGCGCCACCACGCTGGTGGAGTCCACCACACCGAGCCCATAACGGACGCTCAGGCGATCGGTGATCTGCCCAACGGCGCCGTCATCATCGAGTTGCAGGTCCTTGAGGCCAAGGCGCTGGGCCAGTTCGCTGGTCAGCGGCGCGCTACCGGAAAGGCCCATGGCCAACGCCGCGCGGCCCACCGCATTGCCATCGCCTTCGCTGGTGTTCATCGGCCGGCCGAGGATCAGGTAGGACAGCGCCTGCTCCTGGCTCATGGCGGGGTTGGAAAACACTTCGGTGGCGGGTTCGTCGGCACGGCCATTCAGGCGCACACCCGCAGTGACGTCGCCCACGACGCGGACGGCTTCCACATCCAGATAGGGCTGATCCAGCGGGCCGGCGAACAGCAGACGCGCCCGGCGCAGATCGAGGCGCTGGCCGTAAGCCCGATAACGACCATTCTTCAGCACCAGCTCACCATTGCCCGTGAGGTTGTCGCCGACCTTGAGATGGCCCTGGAGGTCCGCAGTCAGGCCGAAGCCGGTGAACTGCAGGCGGTCCTGGCCGACTTCGACGTCCACATTCATGGCCATCTGCAACGGCTGTTGCTCAGCGTCCTGCTCACCTACCACGCGGGCATCCGGGGATACCTTGACCGCTTGCGGCGGCAGCTCGCGGACCTTGATCTTGCCGCGCGGCACCAGCACCTTGCCGCCCACGGACAGTCGATCGCCGGCCAGTCCGATGTTCAGGTCCGGCTCCACTTCCAGATTCGCGTAGGGCTCCACTACCAGGGGCAGGCGGGTACCGCGCAACGCAAGGTCGAGGTCCAGGCCTTGAGTCCAGGCCACGCTGCCAGACAGGCTGCCCTGTCCCTGTTCGCCGCTGCGCCATTGCCCGCTCAGCTCCATGCGCTCGCCGGCGATACGGGCGTCCAGACCCAGCGCCTCGAAGCTCATGGGCAGGTCGCCGCCACCAATCCGGCCATCAGTCAGGCGCAGATTGCCCAGGACATACGGGGCCTGCAGGGTGCCGCTCAGACTGCCGGCGCCTTGCAGGCGCCCTTCAAGGGTTTCCACCTTGGGCACGAAGGGACGCAGCACGGCAAGGTCCAATCCGTCCAGGCGGAATTGTCCGGACAGCGGTTTGTTTTCCGGGCGCGGATCGATTCGTGCGTCCAGTTGCAGTTCACCGAGACCCTGACCCTGGAAGCTCAACTGACTGTCGATGCGCTGCGGACGCAGGGTGCTATCGAGCAGCAGGCGCTGATAGGGGAAATCGACCCACTGATCATCTTCCTTCAGGCGCAGCACGCCGCTGCCCGCATCCAGGGTGATCTGGCCGTTGGGACCGCTGGCGGGCAAGTCGAGCTTGAGGTCAGCGTTGAGCTGGCCCTGCCAGGAGAAGTCCTCCGGCAACCAGCGTGCGAGGCTGGCCAGGGGGAAGTCGCGCAAGCGGTAGTCCAGCTTCGGCTCCGGCATCAGGCGCTGCTCTCCGCCGCAGAGGCTCGCCGGTCCCGAGCGCCAGCAATGCGCACCGAAGTTCAACTTGCCATCGGCCAGCCGCTCCAGCAGCGCCGGCGCCTCCAGGTGCCAGTCCTGGCCACCGGCCTGGACCTCACCGCGCGCCAGTTGGCCGCGCCAGTTGCCGCCATCCAGCTTGCCATTCAGGGCCAGCAGCAGATCGAGCATCGGCCCCTTGAGGTTCATTTCCAGTTGCTGGCGTACCCGGTCGCCGGAGCCTTCGGCAGTGAGGGTGCCGAACTCGTTGTCGCCGGAAGCGAGGCCATTCGCCTGCAACTGCACGCGGCCACGCTGGGCGGCGTCCAGCTGGACATCCAGCTTGAGTTGGTCGAGGCGATTATCGCCCTGCCCCATCCGTTCCCCGGTCAGCGCAAGCTTGCCTTGCGGCGCTTGCAGCGTGCCGGCGAGATCGAGCCGCCCCTGGACCTTGCCAAAGAGTTTCGGCCAGAGCTGCCCGAGGCGATTCAGGGCGAGGTCGAGGTGGCCGCTGAGTTTCTGATCCAGCTGCCCCTGCCCTTGGATCCGGTTGTCGCCCAGACGCACCTGCAGAGCGTTGAGCAGCCAGCGCTCGCCGACACCTTCGGCCTTGGCCTGGAGCACAGCCGGTTGGCCGCGCAGCTGACCGCTGACGTCGAGATCGGCATTCAGCTCCAGGCGCTGATCGCGCCATGCGCCCTTGGACTGCAACTTGCCAGCCAGCTTGCCGGGCAGCTCCGCCAGCCAGTAGGACGGGTCCAGTTCGCTCAGGCTCAGTTGGCTGTCCCACCCTACGCCGTTGGCGAAATCGACTTTCACCTGGCCTTGCGCCCTGCCCTGTCCGGCCTTGAGCAGCAGGTCCGACAGGGTGACGCTGGCAAGGTCACCGGCCACCGGACTGCCAAGACTGAAGTCGCCCGCCGGCCCCTTTAAGCGCGCATCGAACCTGCCTTCGTAGCGCGACGCGGCGTAACGCATCTCGGCGTCGAGCTGCTGCATGTCCACGGGCGGTGGTTGCTCCTGGGGAAACAGCCGCTGCCAGGGGAACTCGCGCCATTGCAGGCGACTGTCGACGGCCAGCTCCTGCTGCCAGTCGACACGCCCCTGCAGTGCCAGGGTCTGCTGGGGATCGCCGGTGAGCAGGAGCTGTTGGATATCCGCGCCCTTGGCATCGACCCGCCCAGCCAGATCCAGCGCTACGGTTCCGCCTTCACCTGGCAGGCTGGCCTTGCCCTGCACGGCGTAGCCGGCCTTGAGGTCGCCTTTGGCGTTAAGGATTACCTGGTTGAGGGTCAAGGTGTCCGGCAGGTCCGCGCTGGCCTTGAAACCGTCGGCGCGCAAGGTTGCGCTGGCCAGCAGGTTCTCCGCCAGGGGACGCAATTCGCCGTCGAGGCGGCCGTTGAGATAGCCGCTGCTGTCGGCCTGGAGCTTGAGCGTTCCCTGCAGATCGCCGTCCGCCTTCAACGCCAGTTTCCAGGGCGTCTCTCCCGGCGCGGGTAATTGCAGGTTGCCCTGCAGGGCCAGCGGCCAGTTCCCCTCGGGGTGAAGCGTGCCCTGGAGTTCCAGGGCCAGATCATCGCGGCGCAGCTTGAGACGTTCGAGGTGCAGGCCATCCACCTGCCACCGTGCCACCAGCTCCAGCTGCTGAAGCTGGTCATTGCCGTCGAGCAGGAAGCGGCCGATGCGCACCTGCCCGATCTCCAGCGCCAACGGTAATCGCAGCTCCGGCAGGCTGATGGCGCTGCTGCTTTCATCCTGGGAGGGCGGAAGATCGAGGTGGATGCTGTCGCTGGCCAGTTCATTGATGCAGAGGGTGCGACGCAGCAGGCAGGCGGGAGACCAGTCCAGCAGGGGCGCTTGCAGTTCCAGGGCGGTGCCGTCCTGCTGCCAGGACATCCGGGTGGCGCTCCAGCGCCCACCCAGGGTTCCGCTGAAGTCGTCCACTTCCAGTCCCGGCACATGACCAAGCGCCCAGCGCCCACCGGCCTCGGTGAACAGCAGTGTTGCCGGGATCGCCACCACCGCTGCCAGGACGAGGGCCAGAATCGCGAAACCGTACTTCACCCCGCGCCTCACAATTCAGGTCCCATGGAGAAGTGGATACGGTAGCCGCCCGGGTCATCCAGGGCCTTGGCCAGGTCGAGGCGGATCGGCCCCACCGGCGAAACCCAGCGCACGCCGATGCCAGCGCCGGTCTTCATCGCCGCGCTCAGGGAGTCCATTGCGTTACCACGGTCAACGAACGCCGCCACACGCCACTTCTCGGCGACCGGGTACTGGTACTCGGCACTGCCCACCAGCAGGTAGCGGCCGCCGACCTTGTTGCCGTTGCTGTCTTCCGGCGAAAGGGTCTGGTAGTCGTAGCCGCGCACGCTCTGGTCGCCACCGGCGAAGAAACGCAGGGACGGCGGAATGGCGTCGAAATCAGTGGTGGCGATGCCGCCGGCCTGTACGCGGCCCAGCACCCAATGGCCGCCGGGCAAGGTGTAGAGTCCCTTGGCCATGGCGCTGGCGTAGGTGAAGTCGGTGTCCGAGAGGATGCCCTCCTTGGCGCCGCGTACGTCGAACTGCAGCGAATAGCCACGATTGGGGTCGAGCTTGTTGTCACCGCGGGTCACGCCGTAGCTGATACCGGGAATGAGGAAGCTGCTGCGCCCATCGTCGCTGCCATCACCGAAATCGAAGGTTTCCTGCTCCCAACGCAGGGAGACTACCCGTTGCCAGTCACTGGGCAATTTGGACTGCCATTGCCCGCCGATGGTGAAGCGACGGCTATCCACGTCCACCAGGTTCTCCCGCTGCAGGCCGGTCGAGAAACGCAGCGTGTCGGTCAGTGGCGGGTCGAGGGGAATCTCGTACCAGGTGCCGACGTTCTGCCGCACCGGCGAGATTTCCGTCTCTGCCCCGAGGCGATGACCCTGCCGATTGATCCAGTGGCGGGTCCAGTTGGCACGGGCGCGAGGGCCCACGTCGGTGGAGAAACCGACACCCAGGCCAACGGTGCGCGGCTTCACCGCTGTCAGTTTCACCTTGACCGGTATCACCTGGCCGGCGCCTTTCACCGGGCTGGCATCCACCCGCACTTCGTCGAAGTAGCCGCTGGCCTGCAGGTTCTGGCTGAGCTTGGCGACCTGGTCGGAGTCGTAGGGTGTGTTGGCCCGGAATGGCACCAGGCGTGCAAGCAGGTCGGCGTCGAAGGGGGTATCGCCGTCAAAGCTGACAGCGCCCAGGCTATAGCGTGGACCACTGTCATAGACCAGTTCGATATCGGCGACTCCGGCGCGCGGGTCGATATCCAGTCGCTGGCTCTTGAAACGTCCATCGAAGAAGCCGTAGCGCAAACCCTGGTTCTGGATCAGCTTCTTGGCGTCCTCGTAGGCGCCATGGTTGAGTTGTGCACCCGCCTTCAGCGCCTTGCTCTCGGGAACGCGAAACACCTTCAGCGCGCTGGCCTCGCCTTCGATCCGCACCACGACGTTGCGCAGGCGCACCGGCTCACCGGGCACCACCAGCAGATGCAGGGCGGGGTCCTTGCCACCTTCGACACGGCTGTCGATCTCGGCCTGGTAATAACCCAGCGCCTGGGCGGCTTGGCGCGCCTGGTCCTCGGCCGAACGCCGGAACCGTCGCAGGTCTTCTTCCTTGCGGTCGCCAAGGGCGCCGATGTAGGCCTCGATATTGGCCTTCAACGGCGCATTGGCAGGTTCGACTTTCACGTCCAGCCTGGCCTTGGCCAGCGCCAGAGTGCTTGTGCAGAGCAGGACCAACAGCAGCGGCCCGCGCAATCCTTGGCAGAAATTCATGGGGCGAAATCCTACCACGGCCTTTCGCCCTTTCTGTCGGAAATGCTAGTCAGCCGCTGGCTCGCATCACCGGCCGTGGATTGGGATGGAAGAATACGTGCTCGACCACCGGGCCCAGCGCGACCTCCCCCACCTCCTCGTAACCCTGGCGCTTGTAGAAGTCCAGGTAGCGCACGTTGCCGGTATCCAGCACCACGCCCTGGGAGCCATCGTCCTCGGCGCACCAGTTGTGCAGCGCCTCCAGCAGCTGTTCACCGAGATGCCGCCCCTGGAACTCCGGGTGGATGCCGAGCAACGGCAGTACGTGATAAGGCCCCGGCGGCAGGCAGGCGAGCACGGCGTCGTGGTAATCGAGATAACGGCGGGTGCAACGGAAGCCGGTGGACAGCAGCATACGCAACCGCCAGCCCCAGCTTTCGGTGATGTCCAGACGGCGCTGCGGCGGCGCTATCAGCGCGATGCCCACCAGGCGCTCCTCGATCAGCAGGCCTATGGCCGGCAGCTCTTCCAGGAAATGCTGCTGCACCAGCTCCCGCACCGTGGCGCGGACGCGCTGGTCGTAGCCGGGGCGCTCGGCCTCGAACAGATAGGCGAAGGTGGGTTCGTGGCGGTAGGCGTGGTACAGCAGAGAACGTGCTTCACGGGCGTAACCGCCGTCCAGCAGGCGCACCTCGACTGGCGCAGTGGGGATGTAACCGGGCATTCACGGCACCTCTTTTGTTATGGGTTCTATCGGGCCAAGAAGGAAATTAGCACCAGATTCCGGGCCCAGCCACGCCGGCTGGCCGGGCGGCCAACCATCGGCTAGCATCGCGTTTTTGCCAGGATGCCTTCGCGATGAAGATCGTTTCTTTCAATATCAACGGCCTGCGGGCACGCCCCCACCAGCTCGAGGCGCTGATCGCCAAGCATCAGCCGGACGTGATCGGCCTCCAGGAAACCAAGGTCGCCGACGAGCAGTTCCCGGAAGCAGAAATCCGCCAGCTCGGCTACCACGTGCACTACCACGGGCAGAAAGGCCACTACGGCGTCGCCCTGCTCTCCCGCCAGGAGCCGATTTCTCTGTTCAAGGGCTTCCCGAACGATGGCGAGGAAGCCCAGCGCCGCTTCATCTATGGCACCTTCGCCGATGCCCAGGGCAACCCGGTCACCGTGATGAACGGCTACTTCCCCCAGGGTGAAAGCCGCGAGCATCCGGTCAAGTTTCCCGCCAAGGAGCGCTTCTACGCCGACCTGCAGGTGCTGCTGGAGCAACAGTTCCAGCCGAGCCAACCCTTGGTGGTGATGGGCGACATCAACATCTCGCCGGAAGACTGCGACATCGGCATCGGTGAAGAGAACCGCAAACGTTGGCTGAAGACCGGCAAGTGCAGCTTCCTGCCGGAAGAGCGCGAGTGGCTCGCACGTCTGAAGAGCTGGGGCCTGGTGGACAGCTTCCGCCACCTCAACCCCGAGGTGAATGACCGCTTCAGCTGGTTCGATTACCGCAGCCGCGGCTTCGAGGATGAGCCCAAGCGTGGCCTGCGCATCGACGTGATCCTCGCCACCAGCCCATTGCAGGCGCGAATCAAGGACGCCGGCATTGACTACGATCTGCGTGGCATGGAGAAACCCTCGGACCATGCGCCGATCTGGCTGGAACTGGCCTGATATTGCATCCGGGTGGTCGTAGGGGCCAGCTTGCTGGCGAACCTGCTGAGCTCGGTCTTTCGCGAGCAAGAACTGGGCGTCCCCCTCGCTCCGACACAAGCGCCGAACCAGCGCAGCGTGATTCACTCTACGCTCAACGAAAAAGGCCCATCACTGATGGGCCTTTCGTTTTTCATCGCCTGCTCGCTCAGGCCTCTTTCACCATCTGCGTCGTCCCGACCCGCATGATGGTTTCGATGGCCCGCTCCAGAGCATGTTCGGAATCATAGAGGTGGCTCCGGACGATCACCTCCTTGTTGGCTGCTCGCAGCTTGAAGTAGTTCTTGCCGCTGGAATCGATGCGCCGTACGAAACGCTCCTCATGCACGCAGTTCTCGCGGAATCGGGCCATGGCCTCCTCTGCGGTGCCACGGTCTTCATGGTTGCCGGTATCCAGAAGGGTCTGCGCGTCGGCCGCCTTCAAACGCAGGCGCCAGGTGCCACCAGTGTTCTTGCGCAGCTCGAACCAACCACTCATCACAACACTCCTCGAACAAGATAGGGATGCGCTATTGCGCCCGCTCGAAGCACCTTTCATGGGGTGTTTCGAACAGCGGGATACCCTATCCCTTTGCCGATTTCCGGGTTGCAGGACTCTCCTTACAGCGCTGTAGGAAGCTCCAGGAATATGTGCGGCGAAATTTCCACATCGGCGGAAAAGGCCCAACGCAGAGCGTTTGTCATATCTCCGTCACCCGGCTGACTTAATCTCGCGACTCCTTCCACCCCCTTGATACAAGGTGTTTGCCCATGCCGCGCGCCATGACCGCCAGCGACAAGGACATGTGGGGCCGTGGCCTCAGCATGTTGCTGCTCGGTTTCATCTGCTATGCCTTCCCCTGGTCGGTGTTCGCCGCCCAGCCCGAGACCGTCCTGCGCATCCAGGGCTCCAACACCATCGGTGCCAAGCTCGGCCCGGCGCTGGTCAAGGGCATGCTGGAAGAGGAAGGCCTGCGCGCCGTTCACCAGACACCGGGCGACCGGGAGAACGAGGTGCATATCGTTGCCCACGATGCCCAGGGCAAGGAGATTCAGGTGGAACTGGCCGCCCATGGCTCGTCCACTGGCTTCGTCGCACTGAAGGACAGCAGCGCCGACCTCGCCGCCTCATCACGTCCGATCAAGGATGCCGAGGCCCAGGACCTGTCTTCTTTTGGCGACTTGCGCAGCCAGTTCGCCGAACAGGTGATCGCTATCGACGGGCTGGCCATCATCCTGCATCCAGGCAACCCGCTGCGCGCCCTGACCACCGCCCAGTTGGCCGCGGTATTCGCCGGCGAGGTGAAAACCTGGGAAGAGCTCGGCGGCAAAGGCGGCGCCATCCATCTCTACGCCCGTGATGACCAGTCCGGCACTTACGACACCTTCAAGGAGTTGGTACTGGCCCGCCAGGGCAAGGCTCTCGCCGCCAACGCCCAACGCTTCGAATCCAACGACAAGCTTTCCGCCGCTGTCAGCGCCGATCCGCAAGGCATTGGTTTCGTCGGTCTCGCCTCGATCAACCAGGCCGGTGCCCTGGCCATTGCCGATGGTGACTCCCTGGCGATGCCACCCAGCGCCGAGTTGATCGCTACCGAGGACTATCCGCTGTCGCGTCGCCTGTTCCTGTATATGAAGCCCGGCGAACGGAACCGCTGGGCCAAGGCGCTGGTGCAGTTCGCCCAGAGCGCTCGCGGCCAGGCCATCGTTGGCCAGAGCGGCTTCGTCGCCCAGCAGGTGCTGGCGATCAAGGTACAGGCCAAGCAGGACATGCCGGAGAACTACCGCGAGCTGGCCAGCAATGCCCAGCGGCTGTCGGTGAATTTCCGTTTCCAGGAAGGCAGTGCCACCCTCGACAACAAGGCGCAGCGCGATGTGCAGCGCGTGCTGGACTATCTGAAGCAGACCAACAAGCTGGAGCAGAAGGTCGTGCTGGTGGGCTTCGGCGATCCCAAGGCTGACCCGCAGCGGGCCGAACTGCTGTCCAAGTTGCGCGCCATGGCGGTGCGCCGGGAACTGACCAAGGGCGGAGTGACCCTGCGTGACGTGACCGGGCTCGGCGACGAGCTGCCGGTGGCGGCCAACACGGCCGAGGAAGGACGGATTCGCAACCGTCGGGTGGAAGTCTGGGTGTATTAGAAGCATGTAGGAGCGGGCTTGCCCGCGAATAGCCCGAGCACGGTCCTTCGCGAGCAAGCTCGCTCCTACAAGCCACATCAGAAGTCGAAGCGGGTAGTCAGCATGAAGTTACGCGGATCGCCGTAGAAACCACCGTCGTAGAAGCCCAGGTTGCTGAAGTACTTCTTGTCGGTGAGGTTGTTGCCGTTGAGGGTGACCGACAGCTGCTCGGTGACCTGGTACTTGGCCATGGCATCCAGCACCCAGTAGCTTTCCTGGGTGTATTCGTAGTCGCTGGCGTTGGTCGCCGGGTTCCAGATGTCCTTCCAGATCTTGCTCTGCCAGCTGGCCGAACCACCGATGGTCAGCTTGTTGAACTGGCCCGGCAGGCGGTAGCTGGTGGACAGGCGGAACATGTCTTCCGGCTCGGTGGTGGAGATCTTGTCGTCATCCCCATCGCGCGTGATGCGGTGGGTGTAGCCACCCTGCACGTTCCAGTCCGGCATCACCTCGCCGGCAACTTCGAGCTCGAAGCCCTTAGTCTTGGCGCCCTGCACCGCGCGGTAGACGGACTTGTTGGTGACCGGATCGAAGCCGACTTCTTCAGCCAGGTTGTCCTGCTTGACTTCGAACACCGCGGCGCTGGCATTCAGTCGGCCGTCGAAGAATTCCGCCTTCAGGCCCAGCTCGTAGGCATCGCCCTCTTCCGGTTCGATGGCCTTGCCGTTGGCATCCTGCTCACTTTCGTGCGGTTTGAAGATGCTGGTGTAGCTGGCATAGACCGAGTAGGTGTCGTTGAGGTCGTAGACCACGCCGGCATAGGGCACCACCACGCCGGTTTCACGCAGGCTCTGCAGCTTGGCGCTCTGGCCCGACGTCAGGTCGGTACCGGTGCTGTCCAGCTTCCAGTTGGAAACACGGGAGCCGAGGATGATCGACAGGTCGTCGGTGGGCTTGAAACGACTGGTCAAGTACGCCGCGGTCTCTTTCAGCTCGGTCTTGACCTTGGACTGCGGGCTGCCCCAGTCGGGCTCGGGGAAGTCGCCGTTCCAGTCGAAGATGCCCGGGGCGGGATCGAAGAAGAATGGCCAGTTGGTTTCGTCGGACTCGATGTCGCGATGCGACAGGCCGACCACCAACTCATGCTCGCGCCCCAGCAATTGGAACGGGCCACTGGCGTACAGGTCGTAGGCGTTCTGGCTGGTCTCGTACTGGTACTTGCCACGCCAGACGAACATGCCGGTGCCGTCTACCGGATTCGGGTTGCCGCTGGCGGCCGAACCCAGGGTGATGGGCGAGTCGGTCTCGGTGCGGCTGATCGAGGCCTTCACCATCCAGTCATTGGCCAGGCGCTGCTCCAGGGTCACGAAGGCGTTGTCGGTGGTGTTGTCCCACTGACTCCACTTGGTGCCCGGGTTGTGCGAACGGGACATGTCGAGCTCGTTGCCATTGCTGTCGAGCAGCGGTACCGAAGAGCCCCAGGAGGAACCGTCCGGGCGGTTGGTCTGGCGACTGAGGCCCGCACTCAGCAGGGTGTCGTCAGTGATGTCGGTTTCGAGAATGCCGTAGAACACCTGCTTCTTCTCGGACAGGTGATCCATGAACGACTGGCCGTCCTCGTAGGCGGTGACGAAGCGGCCGCGCACATTGCCTTGGGGAGTCAGCGAACCGCCGATGTCGAACTCGCTGCGGTAGGTGTCCCAACTACCGGCACCGGCGGAGATGTAGCCGGAAAGCTCCTTGGTCGGACGCTTGCGCACCAGGTTGACGGTGGCCGAGGGGCTGCCAAAGCCGCTGAGCAGGCCGGTGGAGCCCTTGAGGACTTCCACGCGGTCGTAGATCACCATGTCGGCCTGGTCGATACCGTTGCCGAAGCGGAAGGCGGCCGGAATGCCATCGATCTGGAAGTTGTCGATCTCGAAGCCACGGGACTTGAAGCTGGCGCGGCTGCTGTCGAGCTTGTTGATGGTGATGCCGGGCGTCTTCGACAGCACATCGCCAATGCTGGTCAGGTTCTGGTCATCCATTTGCTGACGGGTGATGACGCTGACCGATTGCGGAGTCTCGCGAGGCGACAGTGACAGCTTGGTGGCGGTGCGTGTCGAGCCGGTGGTGTAGGAGCCGGTACCCTCGGTGGTTTCCCCGAGACGGTTGTCGGTGATGGACGTAGCCACCAGTTCCAGCGATCCATTGCCTCCCTGCTCCTCGGCCAGCACCACGCCTGCCTGCAACGCCAGGGTCACGCCCAGGATCGCCACGGACAACGGATGACGCTTGAGCCGCGCGACCCCGGCATCCCCAGCCGATTCCGTCGCATTGAACGCATTTTGCTGTTGCACTCTCAAACCCCTTGGATGGTCTGTCTTGTTGGCTGGCTAACCAACGGTCTTCTTCTTTTTCGTTTTCGCGCGGCGCGCGTCATTGGCACCCGCAACTCGACCATGCAGGCGCGATCGCATCTGACGGCGGATGCGGAAATTACCACTTAATGAGAATTATTTACAAACGTAAATTACGTAGATTCGAAAGCGTTTTAGGAACTTTCTTACAAGAGGCAAAGAATTGTTACAGCGGCTCCGTTCCTCCCATACCCGGCCACCGGTAGGCTTTTCCATGTGACGCCGGGCCCCTCTGACGGCTTGCCAGCCGCCATGTCGGAGTCACGTTTTATCAACGACATAAGGAGGGGCTCATGGCAGCTCTGCACGCGTTTCTTACCGCCGACTTCCTCGGCACCGCCACTTGGCTGTGGCTCGTCTTCCTCGGAATAGTCCTCGCCCTGCTGGTCTTCGACCTCGGGGTGCTGCACCGTGACCAGCACGAAATCGAGGTGCGCGAAAGCCTGCTGCTCTACGGCGGCTATTTCGGCGTGGGTGTGCTGTTCGGCATCTGGGTGTGGTTCGAACTGGGCGCGCAAAGCGCTATCGAGTTCTACACCGGTTTCCTGGTCGAGCAGTCGTTGTCCATGGACAACGTCTTCGTCATGGCGATGATCTTCGGCTTCTTCGCCATCCCCCGCCGTTATCAGCACCGCGTGCTGTTTTGGGGCATCCTCGGCGTGGTGGTGCTGCGCGCCATCATGATCGGCCTGGGTAGCGCCCTGGTGAAGGAATTCGACTGGATCCTCTACGTGTTCGGCGCCTTCCTGCTGTTCACCGGCGTGAAGATGCTCTTCTCCCGGGAAGAGGCTCATCCTGACCTCGCCAACAACCCGGTGTTGAAGTTCGTCCGCCGCCACATCCGCGTGACCGACGACCTGCATGGCTCGCACTTCTTCGTACGCCTGAAGCAGGCTGGCGACAGCAAGGCCCTGCTCTACGCCACGCCGCTGTTCCTGGCCCTGGTGCTGATCGAGCTGGCTGACCTGGTATTCGCGGTGGATAGCGTCCCGGCGATCTTCGCCATCACCCAGGACCCGTTCATCGTCTACACCTCGAACATCTTCGCCATCCTCGGCCTGCGTGCCCTGTACTTCGCCCTGGCGGCCCTGATGCACCGCTTCGTTTACCTGAAGTACGCCCTGGCCCTGGTCCTGATCTTCATCGGCGGCAAGATTTTCCTGCACGGATTCATCGGCAAGATTCCCCCGCTGCTGTCCCTTGGCGTAACCTTCGGTCTACTTGCCGGCGGCGTGCTCCTGTCCCTGTTGAAGACTCGCGATCGCCCGGCCCAGAACTCGGGAGACCTGGGGAAAGATGGATGAAGTGCGGATTGAGCCCTTCGAAAAAAGCGGTCGTATTTACTGGCGCGTACGCCTCGGGCATCGCAGCCTGACGTTCCAGGAGGAAATCGCCGCTCGTGCCTTCGCCGCGCAACTGCACCTGCGGATGGGCTGGTTGAAGGCCAGGAACCCGGTGCCGGAGAAGGACTAGGTACGGACATGTAGGGTGGACATCGCTCTTCATGTCCACCATCGGACCGACTGCCACGTCAATGGTGGATGTAAAAAGCGACATCCACCCTACGAATCGGCGCCGCAACAGCCCCTGGAAAACGAAAAAGGCCCGCACGATGCGGGCCTTATTTCATGGCTGGCGATCACTGACCGCTGCGCAGCATTTCCTTCGGTACGTACTTGCCGATTTCGAACTTGCCGATGGCCGCGCGGTGTACTTCGTCCGGGCCGTCGGCCAGGCGCAGGGTGCGCTGCATGGCATACATGTAGGCCAGCGGGAAGTCGTTGGAGACGCCGGCGCCGCCATGGATCTGGATGGCGCGGTCGATCACCCGCAGGGCGACGTTGGGCGCGACGACCTTGATCTGGGCGATCTCGCTCTTGGCCACCTTGTTGCCCACGGTGTCCATCATGTACGCCGCCTTCAGGGTCAGCAGGCGGGCCATGTCGATTTCCATGCGCGAGTCGGCGATCTTGTCGACGTTGCCACCCAGGCGAGCCAGCGGACGGCCAAAGGCGGTACGGCTGACGGCACGCTTGCACATCAGTTCCAGGGCGCGTTCGGCCATGCCGATGGAGCGCATGCAGTGGTGGATACGACCCGGGCCGAGGCGGCCTTGGGCGATCTCGAAGCCACGACCTTCACCCAGCAGCACGTTCTCGTAGGGCACGCGCACGTTTTCGAAGACCACTTCGGCGTGGCCGTGGGGCGCATCGTCGTAGCCGAACACCGGCAGCGGGCGCACGATCTTCACCCCGGGGGTGTCGGTGGGCACCAGGATCATCGAGTGCTGCTGGTGACGCGGCGCGTCCGGGTTGGACAGGCCCATGAAGATGAGGATCTTGCAGCGCGGGTCGCAGGCGCCCGAGGTCCACCACTTGCTGCCGTTGATCACCCACTCGTCACCCTGGCGCACGGCGCGGGCTTCCATGTTGGTGGCGTCGGAGGAGGCCACGCCCGGCTCGGTCATGGCGAAGGCGGAGCGGATCTCGCCACGCAGCAGCGGCTCCAGCCAGCGGCGCTTCTGCTCTTCGTTACCGTAGCGCACCAGCACTTCCATGTTGCCGGTGTCCGGCGCGGAGCAGTTGAAGGGCTCCGGGCCCAGCAGCGAGCGGCCCATGATCTCGGCCAGCGGCGCGTATTCCATGTTGGTCAGGCCCGCGCCGAGTTCGGACTCCGGCAGGAACAGGTTCCACAGCCCTTCCGCCTTCGCCTTGGCTTTCAGCTCTTCCATGATCGCGGTGGGCTGCCAGCGGTCGCCTTCGGCAACCTGTTGCTCGAATACCGGCTCGGCCGGATAGACGTAGGTGTCCATGAATGCGGTGACGCGTTCACGCAGTTCCTGGACCTTCGGGGAATAGGCGAAATCCATGCGGGGCTACCTTTTTGCGGGGCTGTTAGTGAGGTCTGGTAAGGATGCTAGAACAGGGCGTAAGATTTCCCTAGTCTATTTTCGGCATCTATGAACATTCATCACCGATATATGATCCGCTGATAAAAACAACTTTCAGGAGCACGCCCGGCATGAATTTGAACAAGGTAGACCTCAATCTCTTCATCGTCTTCGACGCCATCTATACCGAGGCCAACCTGACCCGCGCCGGCCAGATCGTCGGCATTACCCAGCCTGCCGTCTCCAACGCCCTCGCCCGCCTGCGCGAGACCTTCAACGACCCGCTGTTCGTGCGTACCGCCCAAGGCATGGTGCCCACGCCCATGGCGCAGAACATCATCGGCCCGGTGCGCAATGCCCTGCAGCTATTGCGCGTTTCGGTGCAGGAAAGCCGCACCTTCAACCCGGCGCAGGCGAACAAGACCTACCGCATCAGCATGACCGACCTCACCGAAACGGTGATCCTGCCGCCGTTGTTCCAGCGCCTGCGCCGCCTGGCGCCGACCGTGCAGATTGAAAGTTTCCTGGCCAAGCGTCGCGAAACCACCAAGGAACTGGCCGCCGGCCGCCTGGACTTCGCCGTGGACGCCCCGCTGAACACCGACCCGCAGGTGCGCCACGTCAAGCTGATGGAAGACCGTTACGTCTGCGCCATGCGCCGCGGCCACCCCCTGGCCAAGGAAAAAATCACGCTGGACGAGTACCTGTCGCTCTCGCACATCCACATTTCCAGCCGCCGCAGCGGCCTGGGCTACGTGGACCTGTCACTGGGCAAGATGGGTATCCAGCGCAAGGTAATCCTGCGCTCACAGCACTACTTGATGGCCTCCACCGTGTTGCACGGCACCGATCTGGCCATCACCGTCCCGGAACGCTTCGCCCGCCGCCAGGACCTTCACTACGTGAACCTGCCGGTGCACGACGTGCCCGCCCTGGAAACCCACCTCTACTGGCACGAAAGCACCGACCAGGACCCGGCCAACCGCTGGATGCGCGAGCAGATCATCGAAATATGCCAGCAGGTGACGGCGCAGGAGCAGAAGGAGCGCGCCTAATCGCCGCCACCGAGGGATATGGAAACCTGTGGGGGCGAATTCATTCGCTATGGGTAGCGCAGCTGCCCCTTCTCAGGGCAGGACTGCGTCCTGCTTAGCGATTGAAATCGCCCCCACAAGAAAAAAACGCCAACCGTTCAGCCCTTGCCAAACACCGGCTTCCTCTTCTCAATGAACGCCCCCATGCCTTCCTTCTGATCCGGCGTGGCGAACACCGCCTGGAACATCCGCCGCTCAAAGCGCAGCCCCTCGCCCAGCGATCCTTCATCTACGCGGTTCACGCACTCCTTGAGCATCATCACCGCCGTGCGCGACTGCGCGGCGATGCGGCTGGCGCTGTCCATCGCTTCCTCCAGCAACTCGGCGGCGGGCACCACCCGTGCTACCACTCCACTATGCTCAGCCTCGATGGCATCCATGCTGCGTCCGCTCAGCAACATCTCCATTGCCTTGGCGCGGCCTACGAGGCGCGTCAGGCGCTGGACGCCACCCGCGCCGGGAATCACCCCCAGCTTCACTTCAGGCAGGCCGAACCGTGCCGTGTCGGCGGCGATGATGAAATCGCACATCAGCGCCAGCTCGAAGCCGCCGCCCAGGGCGTGGCCAGCGACGGCGGCGATGATCGGCTTGCGGCGCTGCGCCACACGGTCCCAGCGCCCGAGGAAGTCGTCGAGATAAGTGCCGGGGAAGCACAGGCTGGCCATTTCCTTCACATCGGCACCGGCCGCGAAGGCCTTGGCGGAACCGGTGATCAGCACGCAGCCGATGGCCGCATCCCGCTCGAAGCCGTCGAGCACCTGGTTCAGCTCGTCGATGAGCTGGGTGTTGATGGCGTTCAGGGCTTCGGGGCGATTGAGGGTGACCAGGCCGACAGCGCCGGCCTGCTCCACCAGCAGGGTCTGGTAGGTCATAGAGGATACCTGTCAGGAGTTAGATCCTGTAGGAGCGAGCTTGCTCGCGAAAGAATCCGCGCGGGGCCTATTCGCGAGCAAGCTCGCTCCTACAAGGACTGAGATCAAAGGCTGCGCGCAATCACCATCCGCTGCACGTCGCTGGTGCCTTCGTAGATCTGGCACACACGCACGTCACGGTAGATGCGCTCCACCGGGAAGTCCTTCAGGTAGCCGTAGCCACCGAGGGTCTGGATGGCCGCGGAGCAGACCTTCTCGGCCATCTCCGAGGCGAACAGCTTGGCCATGGATGCTTCAGTCAGGCACGGCATGCCGGCTTCGCGCAGGCTGGCGGCGTGGTGGACCATCTGCCGCGCCACGGCGATCTGGGTCGCCATGTCGGCCAGGCGGAAGGCCACTGCCTGGTGCTCGATGATCGGCTTACCGAAGGTCTTGCGCTCGTGGGCGTAATCGCGCGCCGCCTCGAAGGCCGCGCGGGCCATGCCGACGGATTGCGCAGCGATGCCGATGCGTCCGCCTTCCAGGTTGGACAGGGCAATGCGATAGCCATCGCCCTCCTCGCCCAGGCGCAGGGACGCCGGGATACGCACATCATCCAGTTGGATCTGGCAGGTATCGGAGGCGTGCTGGCCGAGCTTGTCCTCCACCCGCACCACCTGATAACCGGGGGTATCGGTGGGGACGATGAAGGCGCTGATGCCCTTCTTGCCGGCCTGCGGGTCGGTGACTGCGAAGACGATCACCATCCCCGCATGACTGCCCGACGTGATGAACTGCTTGGCGCCGTTCAGCACGTAATGATCACCGTCGCGGCGGGCGCGGGTGCGCAGGTCGCTGGCATCCGATCCGGCCTGGGGCTCGGTGAGGGCGAAGGCGCCGATCATCTCGCCGGTGGCCAACGGGCGCAGGAAGCGTTCCTTCTGCTCCTGGCTGCCGTACTTGAGGATCGGCATGCAGCCCACCGAGTTGTGCACGCTCATGATGGTGGAGCAGGCGCCGTCGCCAGCGGCGATTTCCTCCAGCGCCATCGCATAGGCCAGGTGACCGGTGGCCGCGCCGCCCCACTCTTCCGGCACCAGCATGCCGAGGAAGCCCAGCTGGGCCATTTCGCGAATTGCCTCGGCGGGGAAGCGGTGTTCGCGGTCCCAGGACTCGGCAAAGGGTTTCAGCCGCTCCTGGGCGAACTGCCGGGCCATATCGCGAATCTGGATTTCGTCTTCGTTCGGGATCATCGCCCTGCCCTCACTTGATGAGTTCGATAGCGACAGCAGTGGCCTCACCGCCACCAATGCACACCGACGCCACGCCGCGCTTCAGGCCGTACTGCTGGAGCGCATTGAGCAGGGTCACCAGCACACGGGCACCGGAGGCACCGATGGGGTGGCCCAGGGCGCAAGCGCCGCCATGGACGTTGATTCTGTCGTGGGAGATATCCAGGTCACGCATGGCGACCATCGGCACCACGGCGAAGGCTTCGTTCACCTCGAACAGATCGACCTCGCCCAGGCTCCAGCCGGTACGGGTCAGCAGGCGCTGGATGGAGCCTACCGGTGCAGTGGTGAAGAGGTTCGGCGCCTGGGCGAAGGACGCATGGCCGGCAACATGGGCCAGCGGCTTGAGGCCGCGCTTTTCCGCTTCCTCCAGACGCATCAGCAGCAACGACGCCGCGCCGTCGGAAATGGAGCTGGAGTTGGCTGCAGTGACGGTGCCGCCCTCGCGGAACGCCGGTTTGAGGGTTGGAATCTTGTCCAGGCGCGCCTTCGGCGGCTGTTCGTCCTGGCTGATGGTCACCAGGTCGCGACCGGATTTCGCCTCCACCGGGACGATCTCAGCAGTGAAGCGGCCGTCAGCCATGGCTTTCTGTGCGCGGGTCAGGGAGGCGATGGCGAAGGCGTCCTGCTGCTCGCGGGTGAAGCCGTACGCCTGGGCGCAATCCTCGGCGAAGGTGCCCATCAGGCGGCCCTTGTCGTAGGCGTCTTCCAGGCCGTCGAGGAACATGTGGTCGAGCACCTTGCCGTGGCCCATGCGGTAGCCGGAGCGGGCGCGCTCCAGCAGGTAGGGCGCGTTGGACATGCTCTCCATGCCCCCGGCCAGCACCACATCGGCACTGCCGGCACGCAGCAGGTCGTGGGCGAGCATCACGGTCTTCATGCCCGAGCCGCACATCTTGTTCACCGTGGAGCAGACCACGCCCTGGGGCAGGCCAGCGCCGAGCGCGGACTGACGCGCAGGAGCCTGGCCCTGACCGGCCTGCAGCACGCAGCCCATGATGACCTCGTCCACGGCGTCGCCCTGAAGGCCGGCGCGTTCCAGCACGGCTCGGTTGGCGGCGGCGCCCAGTTGCGCGGCGGTCATGTCCTTGAAGTCACCCAGGAAGCCGCCCATGGCGGTACGGGCAGCACTGACGATAACGATGGAATCCTTGTTCATGGCGTCCTCCTTATTTCGCGGCCATACGGATAGCGCCGTCGAGGCGAATCACTTCGCCATTGAGCATGGCGTTCTCGACGATGTGGCGGACCAGAGCGGCGTACTCGGCCGGGCGGCCAAGGCGCGGCGGGAAAGGCACGGCAGCACCGAGAGAGTCACGGACCTCCTGCGGCATGCCGGCCATCATCGGGGTTTCGAAGATACCAGGGGCGATGCACATCACGCGGATACCGTGGCGGGCAAGCTCGCGGGCGACCGGCAGGGTCATACCGACCACGCCGCTCTTGGAAGCGGAATAAGCAGCCTGGCCGATCTGGCCGTCGAAGGCTGCAACCGAGGCGGTGTTGATGATCACGCCGCGCTCGCCCTCTTCATTGGGCTGCCCCTGGGACATGGCCTCGGCGGCCAGGCGCAGCATGTTGAAGCTGCCGACCAGGTTGATGCTGATGGTCCGGGCGAAGCTGTCCAGACCGTGGGCGCCGTTGCGGCCGATGACCTTTTCGGCAGGGGCAACACCGGCGCAGTTGACCAGTCCATGCAGGCCACCAAAGGCCTCCACTGCGGCGGCCACGGCGGCGCGGGCGTCCTCTTCACGGGTGATGTCGGCCTTCACGAAGCGGGCATTGGCGCCCAGCTCTTCGGCACGGGCATTGCCGGCGTCGGCATTGATGTCCACCAGCACCACCTTGCCGCCCTGCCCCACCAGTTCGCGGGCGGTGGCCAGGCCGAGACCGGAGCTGCCGCCGGTCACCAGAAAAACGGAATTCTCGATACGCACGATTGCTACTCCTCGGGGTTCAGTTGGCGGCGGCCGCCTGGGCCTTGGCGATCTCCTGGTTACGCAGGAGAAAACGCTGGATCTTGCCGCTCGGGGTCTTGGGCAATTCCGCGACGAACTCGATCTCGCGCGGATAGGAATGGGCGGACAGGCGCTTGCGCACGTATTGCTGCAGGGCGTCGGCCAGTTCAGCGTCGGCACTGTGGCCGGCGTGCAGCACGACGAAGGCCTTGACCAGTTCGGTGCGCTCCGGGTCGGGCTTGCCGATCACCGCGGCTTCGATCACCGCCGGGTGCTCGATCAGCGCGCTCTCCACATCGAAGGGACCGACGCGGTAGCCGGACGTGGTGATCACGTCATCAGCGCGGCCAACGAAGCTGATGCTGCCGTCCTCGTTCAGCTCCACGGTGTCACCACTCAGATAGTAGTCACCGACGAAGGCCTTGGTGGCCATCCCCTGATAGCCGGGGAACCAGAACAGCGGCGAGCGCGGCATGTCCAGGGCGAGGATGCCGGGCTGGCCGACGGGCAGTTCGCGGTGCTGTTCGTCCAGCACCACCACGCGGTGGCCGGGCATGGCGAATCCGGCGGCGCCCAGGCGCACCGGGTGTTCCAGCGCATGGTGATTGCACAGCACCATGCCCAGTTCGGTCTGGCCGTAGTGGTCGTGGATGGTGCAACCCAGGCCCTCGCCGAACCAGCGGATCACCTCCGGGGTCAGGGGCTCGCCGGCGCTGCTGACGGCACGCAGATTGCCTTTGATCGCAGCCTCTACCTCGTCGCGGGCAGCCAGCAGCAGGCGGTAAGCCGTGGGCGAGCCGGCCAGGTTGGTGATGCCATGCTCGCGGATGATGCGGCAGGTGCTTTCTACGGTGAAACCACCCTCGTAGAAGGTGGTGGCGTGGCCCATGGCGAGCGGGCCGGTCACGGCGTAGTACAGGCCGTAGGCCCAGCCCGGATCGGCCAGGTTCCAGAACTTGTCGCCCGGACGCAGATCGACCGCGTCACGCATGTAGCTGACAAAGGCGACGATGGCCTTCAGCGGCACGGCCAGCGGCTTGGCAAGGCCCGTGGTGCCGGAGGTGAACATCAGCAGGAAGGGATCGGACGCCTTGCGCAGCACAGGCTCGAAGCTGTCCGGCTGGCGTTCCAGTTCAGCCCAGAAGTCATCGCCCACCGTCAGCACTGGCGGCACGCCTTCCACTTCGTCCAGCTTGGGGCGGTTGGTGAGGTCGGTGACCACCAGCTTCGAACCGGCGCCTTGCACCCGGTGCTCGATGGCCTTGGGTCCGAACGCAGTGAAAAGCGGCTGATAGACGGCACCGGCACGCCAGGTGCCGAGGATGGTGACCAGCAGTTCAGGGGTACGCGGGAGCATGCCCGAGACGCAATCGCCGGGACGCACGCCACGGGCTTGCAGGAGGTTGGCGAAGCGCGCCGCGGCTTCCTTGAGTTGGGCGAAGGTCCACGTGGCGCGCTCACCGTTGCGCCCCTCCCAGACCAGTGCGACGCGGCCCGACTCGGCGTGGCGGTCGCAGCATTCGACACAGGCATTCAGGGCATCGAGCTCGCCCGCCAGGGTGGTGGACGCGGCGCTGGCGTAGTCGAACTCGCGGGCAGCGGTGAAGTAATCGCGCATCGGATGGACTCCCAGGTTGTTTTTGTTGGAGTACCGGGATGGTCGCGCCGGGGGCCGATTGCGGCAATGTCGAAAGGCATCAACCTGGGTGAGCGGAATTGACAGGGGGGGGTTGGGAGGGCAGGACTGCGTCCTGCTTAGCGATTGAAATCGCCCCCACAGAAAAGCAGTGCATTGCCGGCGGGCACGGAGGTTCCGGCGCGAGTCACCCCTCGCCCTCTGGGAGAGGGGCCGGGGGTGAGGGGCAGCAATCGGCAGCTCAGTGCCTGGCCATTTTCGCGAATGAATTCGCCCCCACAGAAGAGCGCAGGACTAGCGCCGGACGTAGCCTCGCCGGTGGATGTAAAAAGCGACATCCACCCTACGTCCGTTACCGACCTACGCGCGGAATTGCGCCATCAGCCCCTGCTGGTGGTTGGCCAGGCGGTTCAGCGCCTGGCTGACCTGGGCGGATTCCTCGGCCTGGCCGGAAAGGGACTCGGTGACGTCGCGGATCGCCGCCACGTTGCGGTTGATCTCCTCGGCCACCGCGCTTTGCTCTTCGGCGGCGCTGGCAATCTGCAGGTTCATGTCGGTGATCACCGTCACCGCTGCGCCGATGCGTTGCAGCGCGGTCACCGCCTGTTCCACCTGCTCGACACTGCCCTGGGCCTGGCGGTGGCTGCTGTGCATCGAGCCGACCACTTCGCGGGTGCCGTGCTGCAGGCCTTCGATCACCTGGCGGATTTCCTCCACCGAGTCCTGGGTGCGCTTGGCCAGGTTGCGCACTTCATCGGCCACCACCGCGAAGCCACGCCCGGCCTCGCCAGCACGCGCCGCCTCGATGGCGGCGTTGAGGGCCAGCAGGTTGGTCTGCTCGGCGATCGCGCGGATCACTTCCAGCACCGAGCCGATCTGCTCGCTGCTGTTGGCCAACGCCTGCACTTCTTCCATGGCCGCGCTCATCTCGCTGGCCAGTTGCTCGATGGCGCTGGTGGTCTTGCCAATCACGCCGAGGCCTTCCTGGGTGGCATGGTCGGCGCCGCGCGCGGCTTCGGCGGCCTGGGCGGCGCTGCGGGCGACGTCCTGGGCGGTGGCGCTCATCTCGTTGGAGGCGGTGGCCACCTGGTCCACTTCGCGGTACTGCTGCTGCATGCCGGCGCTGGTCTGGCTGGCGATGGCGGCGGACTGGTCGGCGGTGCTGCGGGCGTCCTGCACCGAGCGTTTCACGTCGGCGATGATCGGTTGCAGCTTGTCGAGGAAGCGGTTGAACCAGCCGGCCAG
>NZ_QJRF01000042.1 GCF_013393345.1 Pseudomonas taiwanensis | reverse complement strand
CTGGTCAGCGATGGCACTGGCAAAGCCGAACCAGGAGGTTTCGCCCCGGTTGGTCAGGTGATAGACGCCCCAATGGCGGTTGCCCGCCTGCCACTGATCGATCAACTGCGCCGTGGCCTGGGCGATGCTGCCCGCCCAGGTCGGCGCGCCTACCTGGTCATCCACCACGCGCAGCTCTTCGCGCTCCTGCAGCAGACGCTGCATGGTGAGCAGGAAGTTGCGCCCGTGCAGCGAATAAACCCAGCTGGTACGGAGGATCAGGTACTGCCCACCAACGGCCTGGATCGCCTGTTCGCCGGCCAGTTTGCTGGTGCCGTAGACGCCCAGCGGCTGGGTCGGGTCGTCCTCGACGTAGCGGCCGTGCTTGGCACCGTCAAAGACGTAGTCGGTGGAGTAGTGGAACAGCGGAATACCGAGGGCGGCGGCCTCTTCAGCGAGTACGCCGGGGGCCGTGGCATTGATCGCGACGGCGGCGTCCGCATCGGTCTCGGCCTGGTCCACCGCGGTGTAGGCGGCGGCGTTGATCAGCAGGTCGGGGGCCAGGGCACGGACCTGCTGGCGGATCTGCTCGGGATGGGCGAGATCGAGCCGGTCGCGCCCCAGGGACACGACCGCGGCCTTGCCGGCGAGGGCGAGCTGGAGTTCCCGCGCCACCTGGCCGCTATTGCCGGTGATGAGAATCTTCATGCGAACAGGTCCGCGTCCTTGAAGTTGACCCCGGCCTGGTCCTTGGCGGACAGCTGCGGCGCCTCGGCCAGCGGCCAGTCGATGGCGAGATCGGGATCGTCCCAGCGAATGCAGCGCTCATGCTCGGGGGCGTAGTAGTCGGTGGTCTTGTAGAGGAACTCGGCGTAATCGCTGAGGACCACGAAGCCGTGCGCGAAACCCTCGGGGACCCAGAGCTGGCGTTTGTTTTCGGCGGAGAGGTGTACGCCGACCCAGCGCCCGAAGGTGGGCGAGTTGCGGCGGAGGTCCACCGCGACGTCGAACACTTCGCCCGCGACGACCCGCACCAGTTTCCCCTGGGCTTGCTGCAGCTGGTAGTGAAGCCCGCGCAGGACGCCGCGCTGGGAGCGCGAGTGGTTGTCCTGGACGAAGTGGCGTTCGACGCCGGTCGCCTCGGCGAAGGTGCGGGCGTTGAAGCTTTCGTAGAAGAAGCCGCGCTCGTCGCCGAATACGCGAGGTTCGAGAATGAGGACGTCAGGGATAGCGGTTGGAATCGCGTTCACGCACCTTCTCCGGCGATGTCGAACAGGTATTGGCCATAACCGGTCTTGCCGAATGCCTTGGCCCGGGTCAGCAATTGCGTCTTGTCGATCCAGCCGTTCTGGTAGGCGATCTCCTCCAGGCAGGCCACTTTCAAGCCCTGACGGTGCTCGATGGTCTGCACATACTGGGAGGCATCCAGAAGGCTGTCGTGGGTGCCGGTGTCCAGCCAGGCGAAGCCGCGACCGAAGCGCTCGACGCGCAGATCACCGCGGCGCAGATAGGCGTTGTTGACGTCGGTGATTTCCAGCTCGCCACGCGGAGAAGGCGTCACCGCCTTGGCGATGCGGATCACATCGTTGTCGTAGAAGTACAGGCCGGTGACGGCATAGCTCGACTTCGGCTGAGCCGGCTTCTCCTCGATGGAAACGGCGCGACCCGCCTCATCGAATTCCACCACGCCAAAGCGCTCGGGATCTCTCACCCAATAGCCGAAGACGGTGGCGCCACTGGGCGATTGCGCGGCGCGCTTGAGCTTCTCGGTGAAGTGCTGGCCGTGGAAGATGTTGTCCCCCAGGATCAGGCATACCGGGTCGTTGCCGATGAACGCCTCGCCGATCAGGAACGCCTGGGCCAGGCCATCCGGCGACGGTTGTTCGGCATAGCTGAAGTGCACGCCGAACTGACTGCCATCGCCCAGCAGGTTGCGGTACTGCGGCAGGTCCTGGGGGGTGGAGATGATCAGGATTTCGCGGATGCCGGCGAGCATCAGCACCGAGATCGGGTAATAGATCATCGGCTTGTCATAGATCGGCAGGAGTTGCTTGGACACCCCCAGGGTGATGGGGTGGAGGCGGGTGCCGGAACCGCCCGCGAGGACTATCCCTTTCATACTGCTGCTCCCAGGCGTTCACGTTGATAGCTGCCGTCCTGCACGCGCTGGCACCACGGGAGGTTATCCAGGTACCACTGGACCGTCTTGCGCAGCCCGGTCTCGAAGGTTTCCTGCGGCACCCAGCCCAGTTCACGCTCGATCTTGCTGGCGTCGATGGCATAGCGCAGGTCGTGGCCCGGGCGGTCCTTGACGTAGGTGATCAGGTCTTCGAAGCGGGCCACGCCGGCGGGCTTGTGCGGCGCCAGCTCTTCCAGCAGGGCGCAGATGGCCCGAACCACATCGAGGTTCTTCTGCTCGTTATGCCCGCCGATGTTGTAGGTCTCGCCCACCGTGCCGCGGCTGACCACTTCCAGCAGCGCCCGGGCGTGGTCCTCGACGAACAGCCAGTCGCGCACCTGCTGGCCGTCGCCATACACCGGCAGGGGCTTGCCTTCCAGGGCGTTGAGGATCATCAGCGGGATGAGTTTCTCGGGGAAGTGATAAGGGCCGTAGTTGTTCGAGCAATTGGTCAGCAGCACGGGCAGACCGTAGGTGCGGTGCCAGGCGCGGACCAGATGGTCGGACGCCGCCTTGCTCGCCGAATACGGCGAACTGGGGGCATACGGCGTGGTTTCGGTGAACAGGTCGTCCGCCCCGTGCAGGTCGCCATACACCTCGTCGGTGGAAATGTGATGGAAGCGGAAGGCCGTCTTGCGTTCGGCGTCCAGCCCCAGCCAATAGGCGCGCACGCTTTCCAGCAGGCTGTAGGTACCGACGATGTTGGTCTGAATGAAGGCCGCGGGACCGTCGATGGACCGATCGACATGGGACTCGGCGGCCAGGTGCATCACCGCGTCGGGCTGGAAGCGCGCCAGCGCTGCGCCGACAACCTGGCTGTCGGCGATATCCGCCTGGAGGAACTGGTAGCGCGGATTGTCCGCGACCGCGGCCAGCGACTCGAGGTTGCCGGCGTAGGTCAGTTTGTCGAGGTTGAGCACCTCATGCTGGGTGTTTGTCAGCAAGTGGCGAACCAGGGCCGAACCGATGAAGCCGGCTCCGCCAGTGACAAGAATTCGCATGTTGTTTACCGCTCCTGAACAGCAAGGGCTTGCAAAGGTGCACCTTCCTCTGAAATGGACGAATTCTGCCCCCTGGGTTGATAGTCCAGGCGTGATAGCCGCTACTCCTGGTGCGTTTCCTGGCCAGCGGCCGATATCGGTCTAGCAGGCGAACCGCTTTCAGCTCCTGGGCTGCGAGTAGTTTCGGGCGTGGGACATACCTTCGGGGTAATGTGCCTCAGGGCAGATCTTCGGGCCTCAGCTCAAAGTTGCGCGGCCGGAAATCCAGGTCATTGTACGCATCCGTATGCGGAAACGCTTGATCAGAGTTCATGCGCTGGGCCATCCCCACAGTCCAGTTGCGGTAACGCGGGATCAAGTTGATGAGTGGCAATATGAGTTCGAAAAGGAGCGAAGGTAGGGACAGGATGCGGACTGGTTTGCCCAGGTTCGTGAAAAGACGAACAAGCATTTCCCGATAGGTCAGGACTTCTCCACCAGACAAGGTATAGATTTTCCCTACCTGGGGAATCGTGATAGCGACGGCGCAAGCTGACGCTAAGTCGTCGGCATGGATCGGCTGGCGCAAGCCGGATGCATTTCCTATTACCGGAAAGAACCCAAAAGTCCGGATCATCTTCGCGATTGCGCAAAGGTTTGCGTCCCGACCGTTGCCATAAATCATCGTGGGTCGAAGGATTGCGACCTCTATATCATTCCCTGCTGCCCAATCGAGCAAAGCCGCTTCGCCTTCTGCCAATCGCACCGCAAGTTCACGCTCACGTGGATCAGGCGAATCCTGCTTGGCCAAAACACTGGTGGACGACATCGCTACGATGCGCTTCGCCCCCATGGCCGCCAAATACGGCAGGATGTCGCGAAGTATCCAGATCGGCAGGAGGCTGATCCACAGATCAATCTGGTGCAGGTCCTGAGAGTTGTCGCCTAGAGGTCCAGGCGTCGAAGCCCATTCCACCAAGTCGTGAGAATGCCCGGGCCGTGGGTGCCGGCTAAAAGCGACGACCTTGCCGCGCGTAGCGAGGATAGGGATCAGGCTTGAACCGACGGAGCAACGAGCACCAAGTACCCCTATGCAGGGATCATTGGTTTTCATCGTGTTGCGTCCACGGTCGCCGAATCAGCAAATAACAAAACACAGCGGAACAGCGCAGCCATATCCCCAGAGAAACCGTCATCATCAGGACGCCGGGATACTGATGGCGGAAAAATTTCTTGTAGAACCGCACCATGCCCCGATGCTTGTGCCACTCGACCGCGAAGGGGTGGTTAACACTACAGCGACCCTTGTAGTGCAGCACTCGCGCGCGTGGCTGGAAGCTGACTCGCAATCCGCCGATCCTGAAGCGCATGCACCAGTCCAGGTCCTCGCAGTGCATGAAATAACCTTCGTCCAACGGCCCAATCTTGTCGAATGCATGACGCGGTACGAGCATGCAGGCGCCCGATATGGCTTCCACATCGATCACTTCCGAGGGAAGCGGCGTCTGGTGGAGCAGAAAATCGTCGAAAAGCCGGGGATAACGTTGTGCTAGCCCTTGCAGGCCAAAGGCCCGCACAAACGTCCGCCATGGTGTCGGCACCGCCCGCCTTCCTCCTGCTTGTTCTGTTCCGTCTGGATTGAGCAGGAGGCCACCTACCATGCCGATGTCCGGGGCATCCACCGCCTGCAGAAGCCAGCCGACCGCATGTTTCTCGATGACGCAGTCCGGATTCAGGAAAAGAAGATAATTCCCCCTCGCCAAGGCCACTCCCTGGTTGCAAGCGCGGGAAAATCCAACATTGGTATCGTTGCGGATGATCTTGAGTTCGATGCCGTCAGGAGCGGTGCTTTGCGCCAGCGCCAGGCTGCTGTCCGTGGATGCGTTATCGACAATTATCACTTCGGCGGATTGCGCAGCGCAGCTCGTCAAACAGCGGCTCAAGTACGTCCCCGAGTTGTAGTTGACGATGACGATGGAAACTTCGGCGGAGGCGATGGGGAACTCCAGGGGAGCTTCATCGGTGTACGCCATTTCCGATGCCAGGCGCTCAGAGTGATTAAGCGAAGTAGGGTCACCGCAGAAATGGTCGTCCTCAAAAGGATTGGCCTCCGTTTCTGATTTCTTCCCCATAGGCGGCGTAAGGGGGAAGGGATGCGGATACTTCGCTAACGGCTCGTTACGGGAAAGCTGCCGATCAGCTGCGTAATTCGAGGAGGATTCTGTGAGCGGCAGCGAGTAGACATTCTCCTGCCAGCCAGGAAGCTCGGTGATCGATGGCGGATTCCTTCGTTTACCGTCCACTGCCTATCTCCAAATCTGTGGTTGGATCAAAATTCACACGGCGAAGCTGATCAGGGCTTTTTCCGAATGAATTTTGAGATAAGCAGATCGATTGCCACGTCGATGCTATGGACTTCTGTGTCCACGACCGCCGCTGGTGCCACGGGTGGCTCGTATGGGGAGTTGATGCCGGTGAACTCAGGCACCATGCCCGCTCGAGCACGACGATAGAGTCCTTTTGTATCCCTCCGTTCGCACACATCCAACGAGGTTGCCACGTGTACTTCGAAGAAGGCCTCCTCGCCGATGATTTGCTTGGCGATTTGCCGATCATCGCGAAACGGCGAAATGAACGAAGTGATTACGATCAGACCTGCGTCGTTCATAAGCTTGGCGACTTCCGCAATGCGCCGAATGTTCTCGCTGCGGTCCGATTGGGAAAATCCGAGGTCTCGGTTCAACCCGTGGCGTACGTTGTCCCCATCCAGCACGAAAGACGCATGTCCGAGTTCCAGGAGCCGGGCTTCCATGGCGAATGCAAGTGTAGATTTTCCGGCGCCGCTAAGTCCGGTCATCCATAGCGTGGCTGGAATATGGCCGAAAAAACCTACTCTAGATTCCCGAGATACTTGGCCGTCGTGCCAAACGATATTGGTAGCGTTCATTTCTCCCCCTATCCCGGATTCTTCTCTCGAGATGATTTCGAGCAGCGATCCATTGAGTTGCTAGCCCATGGTCGCGGCGCTTTCTGCTCGCTGGGCTGTTTAAGCGGTTCCGGTTTGCGATCGATAAATGGACTGATGTCCAGCACTCTTAGAATTTCTCGCGAACTCACCGAACGATTCGCCTGGATCTTCTGGCGTTTGCGCCAAGCCGCGGGAAGCCCCATCAGAGCATCTCGCTTGGCGCGAAACAGGACCAATCCTTTGCCTCGCGCGGTGTAAATCAGGAGAGTCGCCAGATTCATGAACAGGTGGACTGGAAGAAAAAGCCAGAACAGCGATGCCGGCATGTTTTTCACAAAGGTCCAGACCAGATTGCGATGACCGTGATAAAGCGCGAAGTCGCTGTGCTGTCCGCCCGTCGATGCTGCGCCCACATGCAATGCTTGGGCGGATGGGATCAACCGGCTCTTGTGTCCGGCTAGCCTCATTCGGAACCCAAGATCCACGTCTTCGCAATAGCAGAAATAGTCCTCGTCCATGCCCCCCAGAGCTTCGTACACCTCTCGTCTATAGAGGGCTACTGCTGCGCAAGGAGAGAAAATCTCGGTGTCCAACAATGAGCAGCTATTTGCCGCGCGGCCATATCCATGGCGCCAGCAGAGGCCGCTTATGTGGTACGCGTCGCCGGCACCATCCAACAGTTCAGGATTGGACTCATTCAATGTGACGGCGGCGAAGCTGCTTGCCTCGGGATGATCGACCGTTGCTTGAAGCAGCTCTGCCAGGCAGTTGGAAGCGAGAAACGCGTCAGGGTTTATGAGCGCGACCCAAGTGCAGTCTCTTAGATGCTCGATTCCGATGTTGTTGGCTTTGGCGAAGCCCACATTCTCATCAAGCTTGATGTAAAGAGTATTCGCCGGTCTGGGCGCATTTAATTCCAGTGGGGAATGATCGCTAGAGTTGTCTATCACCACCGTTCTGTGAATATCGATGCTTTGCCCGGAAAGAGCTAGAAGGCACTTGTCGAGCAAGTCGAAGTTGTGCCAGCAAACGACCAGCACACCAATCTTCACAGGGGTGCCGCTGTGGTCCTGGTTATGGTTGTCCAAATGGCCAGAGATGTCGGGTTTCATGCGCTGCCTTACTGGAAAATTTTATATGCATTTCGCTGTGTTTCGGCAGAGTCATAGTGGAGCAATAAAAATGAAAGTTATCGTGAGTTCTGAGTAATGAGAAAAAATCAAATACTGAACTGGTAAATTATTTCTGGAAAGTCTCTCGGTCGCGCCAGTAAGTTAGTCGGCTATTAATATGTTTTGCCTGCTTGCGTTAGAGCTTTCAATGCAAGGTTAGACCAGAAATCAAGAGTGGCTAGGAAATCCTGATTTTTTCTACAGCAAGCTCTGTTCGCACTGGACGTGACGTCCGCTGTGAGCGGCCTGGGCTGGATCCCGCCGGACTCATCTAGCGCCGTGAAAAGCCAACTAATGGAGTACGCCAGTCCTATTCAGCGGGCGGTGTCATCTGATTTCGTAGTGAATCTTCTTGGGGGGGTGATTTGAAAAACCGTCAGGGATGGGCTATGACTTTCCTCCCATGGGGTCAGGAGTTATTCGCCTGTCGATAGGCGAAATGTAACTGGGGCATATCTCCTGATTATGAAGAGATTAGAAAATGGACTGCCTGAAAGCTGGTTGTTTAATGTTTAGCGACCAAGAGGTGCAGTGATGGGGTGTCGGAACTGTATTGAGTTGATTATTTACAAGTCGTACACGGACTTGAAGGCTGAAGCGGCGCGCTCCTATCTTGGTGTAATGTGGTGGCTAATAGAGCCGATTCTGTATTTGGCGGCGTTCTATATACTGCTTGTTGTTATTCTTCATCGCGGTGGCCCGGATTTCGTTCCTGTTTTTCTTTGCGGGGCTGTAGTCTGGAAGTGGTTCGACAGTGGTGTCAAAGGGGGAGGGCAGTCTGTACATGTGCATAGCGGTTTACTGCAGCAGGTGTATGTTCCTAAATTTGTATTTCCTCTGATTGCCGTGTTTGGAAGTACGGCAAGATTCATCCCGGTCTTCTTGGTTTTCATTGTGTTTCTACTCGTCTACGGAGTAGATGCCCGACCGTCCTGGCTGTCTTTGCCAATAATCCTGCTTGCGCAGTTCGCTATGGTGACAGCAGTGGCGATGTTGACCGGAGCCGTCACCCCCTTTTTACCCGACCTGAAAGTCGTCATCGATAATGGAATGATGCTAGTTTTCTTCATGTCTGGAGTTTTCTTCAATTTAAATGATGTTCATGAGCCAATTAGAAGCTATTTGCTATTGAATCCGATGGCGGCTCTGATAAGCGAATATCGTAGCGTAATGATCTATGGCCAATGGCCAAATCCCTCTCATATTGCTCTTATCCTGTCATTCTCCCTGATTGTGGGTTTCATTGGGGTTTATCTCCTCAGAAAACTTGATCGTCGATATGGGAAGGTGGGTTTCTAATGTCCAATGGCGACGTTCTGATTAGCCTCAGGGATGTAACGGTCTCATATCCGTTGCGGAAGGGATTTCTAAAGTGGTCTAGATATACGCCGCTCCATAACATTTCGCTTGAGCTCAGGCGTGGCGAGACGGTTGGAGTTATCGGCCGAAATGGTGCGGGAAAAAGTACGCTCTTGAAGTTGATGGCTGGAATTATCGCGCCAGATAGTGGTGAGGTCATGAATCATGGTGCGCGGGTGTCCTTGTTGGCCCTTGGCGTTGGGTTCATGCCGCATTTGACTGGCAGGGAAAACGCTTTATTGAGTGGGATGTTGTTGGGGCTGCGCAAGCATGAAATAGCGAGCCGGCTCGATGCGATCATAGAGTTTTCAGACCTTGGAGATTTTATCGATCAGCCATTGCATACCTATTCATCGGGGATGCGCGCGCGATTGGGGTTCTCGGTTGCAATTCAGGTTGACCCCGATGTTCTTTTAGTGGACGAAATTCTTGGCGTCGGAGACGAGGATTTTAGAATAAAGTCTTCTGCTGAAATGAAGCGATTAATTAAGTCCGAAAAAACTGTGGTGCTTGTGTCACATGTATTACCTGTTGTCAAAGAGTTATGCGACAGGGTTGTTTGGATTGAAGACAACGTTGTAAAGCATGTGGGGTCGGTTGAAGAAGTTTTCGATTTATATAGCTCGCAGCGCCAGGCACCACCGGCGGCGAGGCCCATCGCTGCCGCAATTTGACCAAGGCGCAGCGCGATGGATAAACGGAAATTTCCAACCATTTCAGAGCGACTTTGACGTATGCGGTAGTTGCTAATGAGGAAGCATAATAATTTCACTCATTGGCTCACTGCTTGAGTGGCGACTGGATGCGGAGGTATTTGATGCAGTTGGATTTTTTGGTCGGGGGAATGCCGCGCGGTGGTACAACGGTGGCCGCAATCCTGATGTCTCTGCAGAAAGATATTTTTTGCTATGCGGGCGAGACGCATTTATTACCCTTGATCCACAGCATGTTCGGAAGTTTGCCGTGCCGAAAGGACAGGCTTGGGCCAGTCATTGATTACCTGCATAGGCAACTCACTATTTCCATGATCGAGATGCCGCGCTTCAATGTCGGCCAGGGGACGCATCCGGCAAATATCATATTTCACGAGCACGATGTTGATTTCATCACTGCGGCAATCAGAGAGCGTCTCGAATGCCAAATGTTTGGTGAAGATCTTTACAGAAGTAGTCTTTCTATCTTGCGAGAACGTCTCGGCAGGGTGATGCCGCGGCCTTTCCTTGGCGAAAAGACGCCAAGCAATATTTTTGCGATGTCAGATTTCGATGCGGACTCTTCGTTGAAAAAACTGGTTGTCGTACGCGAGCCTTTTGGTGTGCTTCGCTCGATGAAGGCAAGAGTCGAGGGGGGAGACGCCTATTCAGATTTGTTCAAGGGAGATATCGAAGCAGGCATCGGTATGTACCTTGAATATGGAGAGGCAGCGCAAAAGGTGATGAAGTCTTCTGGTGGCGGCTTTTCAATTCGCTATGAAGACATGGCTAAAGACCCTGCGGCCATAGTGAAAGATATGTACTCGAAATTTGGAGTGGCTCCCGAGGATCGCGTGATTGATTTTGTAAATGGAAAGATTGGCAGGGAAGGTTCTGAATTCGCATCAGTAAGTTATAAACGGTTCGATGTGAAATGTGGCATAGGGTCCATGTCCTCTCAGGATGCTTGGAAGGTGCTCGCTCTGACCAGGAATGTGAGGGCGGCCTTTGGTTATACCGATGATGTCCTAGCTGATTATGGATACGACGTGGGTTATGAGTTTGAGGAAATAGGCATTTCCACAAAGGTCGTTCCAATGTCAGGATTTCATCTGGAAGAAGCGAATCCGTGGATGAAAAGGAAGGCGCGTATGGTTGTATATGCAGCGGAGCGCTGCACCCATACGGTTAACTTGCAATTTATGAGTATCTTTCCTCAACAAATTCCGAAAGACGTTGAGCTGCGTCTGGAATTGGATGGGCTATCCAGGGAAGTAGCTAGGGTTGGCGCTGGGCGGCACGTCTTTTCATTGGAGTTTAAGATTGAGGCGGATGACTTAAAGCCGATGGGGCGTAAAGGCGGGTTTACCATCATCGATCTGATTGCTTCCATGGCGTTTGTACCCATTGCCCATATGGACGATAGTTTCGATGCGCGCGAAGTCTCGTTTCGGTTGGTCAAGACGCATATAAGCAAGAATATGTAAAGTGGCAGGGCGTCTGAGAGCGTATTGTTCAGAGACCTGTGCTTTGACGTGAACCTCTTGAGCTGCGGTGTGGACATGCGATCATTTGCAGAAACTTGTCCTGTTTGCGGTGCCAATGAATTCGCCGAGCGCGAGGTGCTCTGGCCCGGTTTGATTAATGCCTGGCAGCTTGTCACTTCAGAAGTCGACTATATAAACCGTCAGCAGGGATTCTATTGCACCCAATGCTCTAACAATTTGCGAAGTCTTGCTCTGGCTAGGGCTATTACGAGGGAGTATGACTTCAATGGTACTTTGCGCGAGTTTTGTGAGAGGTGCGACCTTCGACTGCTTGAGGTGAATCGAGCTGGGAATCTCACTCCCGTCCTTTGCAAGATGCCATCCCATCGGCTGGTCGAATTTCCCGAGCAGGACATGCTGGATTTTTCTCTGGAAGCATCTAGTTTTGATGTGGTGATTCATTCGGATACCCTGGAGCATGTTTCTAATCCGGAAAGGGCGCTCTCTGAATGCCGAAGAGTATTGAGAGACAAAGGTCGTTGTATTTTTACCGTTCCAATAATTGTGGATAGATTGAGTCGCTCAAGATTTGGTCTCTCGCCAAGTTATCACGGCGCAGAGAGTGAGTCCTCAGACGATCAATTGGTTGTGACCGAATTCGGCTTGGATGTCTGGAAGATCGTACTCAGGGCGGGGTTTTCAAGTTGTGAGTTTTTTGCTTTGGAGTATCCATCGGCGCTGGTTTTGATTGCTAAGAAATAAAAATCAAAGGGGCTAGTAATGGAGTTTACAGGAGAGCGCTTTGTTCCGTCCGAACAGGGCAAGATTCGAATTGAACATTACCACCGCTATGCGTTGGTGCTTGATCTTGTTGAAGGAAAAAGCGTTCTCGATATCGCCTGTGGCGAAGGTTATGGCTCCTTTGTAATTGCATCTTCCGCAGAGTTAGTGGTGGGGGTGGATGTTTCTGAAGACGCCATCGTGCATGCATCGCGTACCTATGCGAAGGACAACCTTACCTTCAAACAAGGAAGCGCCTCTGCTATCGACTATGCCGACGAAACTTTCGATGTGGTTGTTTCCTTCGAAACTATCGAACACCTGGCTGAGCAGTCGGAGATGCTTGCCGAGGTGCGAAGGGTGCTGCGCAAGGACGGTGTTCTCGTCATCTCTTCACCTAACCGCCCTGTCTATGCGCTCGAGAGTGGCGGCCACAACGAGTTTCACGTGAAGGAACTCGACCTTGAGGAACTCGATGAGTTGCTGCGTGCCCAGTTCCCCGCTGTCCGCTACCTGGGGCAGCGAATGCTGATGGGCTCCGTTATCCAGCCTCTGATCGGCGAGCCGCGGTCGTTTCGTGCATGGCAGGACGATGGCGTACAACTCCGGCCCACGGCCGGACGTCTGGTCGAACCGGTTTACTTCATAGCGATCTGTGCGGCGAGTGCGGACCTGGTGCCGACAGTGGGAGCGTCTGTACTGAGCCCCGGGAACCTGGATCTGGTCAAGCAGTACGTCGGCTTCGCCCGGTGGGCGCAGAATCTCGATGAGATGGTCGGACAGTGTCGCGACCAGATTCGCAATCTGAGCCTGGCGTTATCCGAAAGGGACTCACACGTTGTCAGCCTGACCAAGACAATACTTGAGCGGGATGGGCGTGCCATCGAGCTTGTCCAGTCTATAACTGAGCGCGACGGGCAGATTGATGCGCTTAATCGGAATTTGATGGAGCGCGACAACCAGTTGGCCGTTCGACTCCAAGACGTTACCGAGAGAGGCGAACAGGTCCTTCGTCTCAATCAATTGGTTATCGAGCATGATGAGCGTCTAGAGGTATTGAATCGGCTCTTGCTGGAAAGGGATCAGCAAGTGTCCGAGCTTGATACGTTGCTACAACGGAAAGATGAGCAGGCCGCCGAACTGAACGAGCTGGTGGTCCAGCATGGTGACCTGATTGGCGAACTGGAGCTTTCGCTGCAGGAGCGTGATGTTCGGATTCGCGCCCAGGATTTGTTAGCGGTCCAACGCGGAAACGAGATCAGAGTTCTGACTCAGCACTCGATAGAGAGTGAGACTCGTATTGCGGAACTTGCGCGTGCCACGGAAGAGGAGCGTCGCACGCTTGTTGGGCAGCTAGAAGAGCTCACGGCAACGCTGAATCTGATTCAAAACTCACGCTCCTGGAGGCTGACGGCGCCACTTCGACGCATAAATGCCGTGGTGCGATTCGCCCTCGAACATCCCGGCAGCTTCCTGATCGCAGTGTTGCGCAAGATCTACCACCGCCTTCCCGTTTCGGTTGTCACGCGCAATCGATTGAAGGGTGCTTGCTACCGGATCTTTCCGAGGCTTTTTTCACATACGCTGTCTTATAAGCTGTGGCAATCCGGGCTCGGGGAAGGGCTTCGAAGGCACGATGTAGAGAGCGAGCCGACGGGCATCGCTGGCGGATTCGAGATTTACCTGCCGGACAAGCCAGTTGTTTCCATAGTCATTCCGGTTTACGGGCAGGCTGGCTACACCTATCGCTGCCTGCTTTCGCTGCAGTCGCACCGTTCCAACTACAGTTTCGAAGTCATTGTGGTTGACGACTGCTCTACTGATGACACCCTGGATATGTTGAAGACGATCAAGGGTGTCCGTGTAGTTAGGAACAAGAAGAATCTTGGCTTCATCCGTTCCTGTAATAACGGTGCTGAAGTTTCGCGTGGATCATTGTTGGTAATGCTGAACAACGACACGGTTGTTCGCCCCGGCTGGCTGGATGAGTTGGTCGAGACATTCAACTGTATTCCAGATGTTGGCCTTGTTGGCTCCAAACTCGTTTATCCGGATGGGCGCCTGCAGGAGGCGGGAGGAATTATCTGGCAGGATGGTTCCGCCTGGAACTTTGGTCGGATGCAGGACCCGCTCGGACCGGAGTTTTCCTACGCCCGAGACGTTGACTATTGTTCTGGTGCATCCATCGCGATAAGCCGGGTTCTTTACAAGCGCCTTGGCGGGTTCGACGAACATTTTCTACCAGCCTATGGCGAGGATTCGGACTTGGCTTTCCGCGTCCGTCAGGCCGGTCATCGCGTCGTCTATCAACCCTTGTCAGAAGTTGTGCATTTTGAGGGCGTCACTTCCGGCAAGGAAGTAACAGGCGGCGTCAAGGCCTACCAGGTAGCGAATGCGAAGAAACTGTTCGAGCGTTGGCAATCGGTAATGGCCTCGCACGGGACGCCTGGCGTTTCTCCTCACACAGAAAAGGATCGTTGCGTGGGGGCGCGCGTACTGTTCCTTGACCATTGCACGCCGACTCCAGACCAGGACGCCGGATCCATCACCATCATTAACATGATGCGCATTTTCCAGGCTCTCGGATTCAAGGTCACATTCGTCCCCGAGGATAATTTCCTCTATATGGACCCCTATACCAAGGATTTGCAGAGAATAGGGATCGAGTGCCTGTATGCCCCCTACGTGAGTTCGATCGAGCAACATTTGAGTGACTTCGGGGATCAGTATGATGTGGTGGTAGTGTTCCGTATGTTGGCCGCCGAGCGGAACATGCGCCTGCTTCGCAAGTATTGCCGGGGCGCGAAGATCATCTTCCACACTTCTGATCTTCATCATTTGAGAGAAATGCGTGAAGCCACGCTCTCCGGCTCGCAGGCGCAGCTGAACGAGGCAGAGCGGACAAAGACTCGAGAGCTCCAGGTAATAGAATCTGTCGATGGAACAATAGTGCACAGCACTTATGAGGCAGAGCAGCTGGCTGCTGAGTTGGTGTCGAGCGCCAGTAGCGAGAGAATTTTTCTTTTCCCTTGGGCCATCGATATTCCGGGGACCAAGGTGCAGTTCTCCCAGCGAAACGGCTTGGTATTCATAGGTGGTTACCAGCATCAACCCAACGTCGATGCCGTGCTCTATTTCGCCAAGGAAATATTCCCGCTGATCAGGGCCCGTCTGCCCGACATTCGTTTCCGAATCGTTGGCAGCCGTATGCCCCCGGCGATACTCGCCCTGGCAGGCAATGGAATCGAAGTGGTGGGGTACGTCGCCGACCTGCGCGAGGTGCTGGACCGAAGCTTGCTGAGTGTCGTCCCGCTACGGTATGGCGCCGGCATCAAGGGCAAGATCGGCACCAGCCTCAGCTATGGCTTGCCTTGTGTCTCCACGACTATCGGCGCCGAGGGAATGGGCCTGCAAGACGGCGACGGAGTTTGCGTGGTGGACGACCCGCTTGAGTTCGCCGAGGCGGTAGTTCGCCTTCATGGCGATCATCAGTTGTGGGAATCCTTCTCCAGGGGCGGCCTTGACTATGTCCAGCGCACTTTCTCCCTCCAGGCAGGAATGGACATTGTCCGACGTATGCTGAAAAAAGTAGGCGTGCCTACTCATGAAACCATGGAACGAGGTTTCACCCTGCCCGTCGGTACGGACGTGGGCGGGATAGGGAAGTTCATTCCCGATCAGGCCAGCGATCCCTATGAAAGAACCCGGTCGATAAGCAACTGGCAGGAGTTCCAACACTGGATTGAGACCGCCGATACAAAACGTGCTCGGCAAACGGAGTGGGACATCATTTCCGCAAATAGCGCCAGCGACGCCTACCATCTGGCGGGCTACTGCCGCGTCTGCGAGAAACAAACCGAGTTTCTGGTCGACACTCAGTGCGGCGCAATCAGGGACAAGGCCAACTGGATACCCAACTGGCGTGAGCGCTTGGTTTGCCCTGGCTGTGGATTGAACAATCGGCAGCGCGCGACCGCTTGCGCTGCAAGGACAGCAGTGAAGCATCATCGCGATAAACGTCCAGACGTCTATCTGATGGAGCAGGTGACTTCTATCTATCAGTGGGTATGTGCGGCACTCCCCAAGGTCCAGTGCGTGGGCAGCGAATACTTGGGGCCCGATGTGGCACCGGGCGCTCACATCAACGGAATCAGGCATGAGGACGTCGAGCGGCTGAGTTTCACCAACGACAGCTTCGATCTCATTATCAGCAATGATGTGCTTGAGCATGTGGTCGAGCCCAAGGCCGCCTTGATGGAGGCGTACAGGGTACTGCGGCCTCGCGGGGAGTTATTGCTGACTGTTCCTTTCCATCTGGACCATAAACAGTGCGTGCAGCGGGCACGGGTTATCAACGGAGAGGTTGAGCATATTCTCCCACCGGTTTTCCACGGCAATCCCGTTTCCAATGATGGCAGCCTCGTTTTCACTGACTTCGGATGGTCGTTCCTGCAAGACATAAGGAACGCCGGGTTCACAACGGTAGAACTCCGATTTTACTGGTCTGAGCTTTATGGCCATCTGGGAGCGGGCCAGCACTACATCTATGCAGCCAAGAGTTGACGTTACGTAATCTGAATTCTGAGGATACGCTGATGGAACTGCAGTTGCCTGATTTGAAGGGGATGGCTCAAGGAATAAGAAATGGACGGAATGTCTACGAGGGATATCAGCGAGGTTGGGGTATACAGTTCGGCGGGCTAAGGGAACGGATCCTTCAAGATCCGCTTTACAAGGAGGCTTTTTCCCTAGCCAGAGACAGAACCATCATGAGCGAAGAGAACAGGATGAATATCTATCTTCTGCTCAAGTTTTATCTGCCCGAAATACCCTTTGGTCACATTGTTGAATACGGCTCTTATCGTGGCGGTAGTGCCATATTCATGGCTTACGTGGCGAAGCGTCTTTATCCCGGAGTCAAGGTTTACGCACTTGATAGCTACGAGGGTATGCCGTCTACAGACAAGGCTGTCGATGCCCACAATGCTGGCGACTTTGCTGACGTGGACCTCGAGGCGCTGCAGCGCCGGGTTTCCGAATTGGGACTGGATAACCTGGTCACGGTCAAAGGCCTGTTCGAGGACACGAACCAAGGCGTAATGGCGGACGCCGGAAGAATTGCATTGGCCCATATTGACTGCGATATCGCATCTGCTCTTCAGGTTTCCTACGAAGGGGTCAAGCCTTACATGGTCGATGGCGGATATGTCGTTTTCGATGATGCAACCGTTTCGAGTTGCATCGGCGCCACCGAAGTCGTCGAAAACTTGCTGATCCGCCGGGATGGACTTAACTCCGAGCAGATCTGGCCCCACTTCGTGTTTCGGATTTTCGGCGGAGCTGCTTGATATGAAAGAGTGCAGTAAATCAATTCCGAGAAGGCTGTCAGATTCCAATTTCCTGAGAAAATACTTTGTTGGGAGCGGTTTGGATATCGGTGGAAAGCCTGACCCCTTGGTTCTTTACAAGGAACTGTTTCCCCTGGTTGATAGCGTAAAAACCTGGGACTGGGAAGACGGAGACGCCCAGTTCCTTGCTGGAGTAGGGGATGATACTTACTCCTTTGTTCATAGCAGTCACTGCCTAGAGCATTTGGTCGATCCAGTCGAGGGGATCAGAAACTGGTTTCGCGTCGTGTCGCCCAATGGCTACTTGATAATTACCATTCCCGACGAGGACCTGTACGAGCAGGGTGAGTTTCCGAGCACATTCAATCACGACCATAAGTGGACTTTCACGATATACAAGAAAAGCTCGTGGAGCACTCGCTCAGTCAACATCCTGGAGTTGGTTCAAGCACTTGAGCCCAGTGCCGAAGTTCTAAAGATCGAGCAGTTATCGTCAAGCTACAGATTTGAACTGCCGCGTTTCGATCAGACATTAACTCCAATCGGAGAATGTGGCATCGAGCTAATCATTCGCAAACGTCCCGCGGATGAGGTCAAGTCCGGCGGGCGCTGGACAAGGTCGCAGCAGCAGCCTGATCGTGAAGTGCTACTGCATTTGAACCAGTACCGCGACGACATGCGTGGCATGAAACAGTCGAATCAAGGAAAGCCTCCGTTCGAAAACGATTCTCCAATCTGAACAACGAGGGTGCGCCATGATAGTCCGGGCTCGAGCTCCATTGCGCTTAGGTCTCGCTGGCGGGGGAACCGACGTTTCCCCCTACGCGGATGTCCACGGCGGCTATGTACTGAACGCTACGATCGATCGTTACGCATATGCAGTAATCCGTCTGCTGGACCAACCTTTGGTGCGTCTTGTTTCAACGGATCAGCAATTGTCCGAAGAACTGGAAGTGCCCAAGCGCCACCAGATCATGGCGCTTGATGGCAAGCTTGACCTGCACAAGGCGGTCTACAACCACATGATCGTTCACTTCAACTCGGGGCGCGCGATCCCGCTGGAGTTGGATACTTTTTGCGATGCGCCGGCCGGTTCCGGACTCGGATCCTCTTCTACCCTCGTGGTCGTGATGATCCGCGCATTCGTCGAGCTTTTGAACTTACCGCTTGATGACTATGAGATTGCGAAACTGGCTTACAAGATCGAGAGGGTGGACTGTCATCTTCAAGGTGGGCGGCAGGACCAGTATTCGGCGACTTTCGGCGGCTTCAACTTCATGGAGTTCTATTCGGATGAGCATGCGGTGATCAATCCGCTGCGGATCAAGAACTGGATAGTCTGCGAGTTGGAAGCATCCCTCGTGCTGTTTTATACCGGTGTGTCGCGTGAATCGGCTCGCATCATCGCCGACCAGAGTCGCAACGTTGAGTCAGGTTCACAGCAGACCATTGATGCGATGCACGGCCTGAAGCACCAGGCATTGGTAATGAAGGAGTGTCTGCTGCGTGGTGACATTCCTGGCATCGTCGAGTCGCTGAAACTTGGTTGGGAAAGCAAGAAGCAGTCAGCCAAGACAGTTTCCAATTCAGTGATCGACGATATTTACAATGCTGCGATCGATTCCGGGGCTCTGGCCGGAAAGGTCTCCGGGGCCGGCGGAGGTGGGTTCATGATGTTTTTCGTACCGACCGAGAAGCGCATGGATGTCATTCGGACGCTGGGTCGTTTCGACGGCCAGGTCAGTAACTGCCACTTCACCAAGTACGGCACCCAAGCCTGGAGGATTTGATGCGTGAATTTATCGTGCAGCAGATCGAGCAAGCGAACCGGGTCATGTCAGCGATGGCCATGGACATGGCCTTGCTCGAACGAGTTGAGCACGCTGCGATAGCATGCCTGGCGTGCCTTCGCGCGGGCGGCAAGATTCTATTGGCGGGCAACGGTGGTAGTGCGGCGGATGCACAGCACATCGCGGCGGAGTTCGTGAGCCGCTTCGCCTTTGATCGCCCAGGCTTGCCCGCGTTTGCTCTGACCACAGACACCTCGATTCTGACTGCCATCGGTAATGACTACGGCTACGAGAAGCTGTTCTCCCGACAATTGCAGGCCAACGGAAATGCCGGGGATGTCTTCATTGGCTATTCCACCTCCGGGAAATCGCCCAATGTGTTAGCCGCTTTCAGTGCGGCCCGGGAGAGGGGAATGGTGTGTATCGGCTTGACGGGGAACCGCGGCGGACCCATGCGCGAGCTCTGCGATCATTTGTTGGAAGTGCCATCCGCAGAAACTCCCAAGATTCAGGAAGGGCATCTGGTGTTGGGACACATTCTGTGTGGCCTGGTGGAAAGTACGATGTTCGGAGAGCGTGCTTGATGCCGGAAGCCATTGTGTTGGCGGGGGGATTTGGTACTCGCCTGCGCGCGGTTGTCGCCGACAACCCCAAGCCAATGGCTCCTGTAGGAGGCCGCCCCTTTCTTGAGCTGTTACTCGATGATCTTGTGAGAAAAGGATTCACGCGAGTCATCCTGTCGCTGGGGTATATGGCCGAGAAGGTCGTTGCTTACTTTGGAACCGAGCACAAGGGAATTGAGTTGGTTCACGTGATCGAGAGCCAACCACTGGGAACGGGTGGTGCGATCCGCCTGGCCATGGAGCAGTGTGGGACTGACCATGTCTTCGTGTTCAACGGCGACACCTATCTCGACCTTGAGGTTCAGGCTGTGGAACGACAATGGGTCAGGGACGCATTGCCGATTATTGTGGGTCGTGAGGTCCCGGATACGAGCCGCTATGGCCGTTTGCAGATCGAATCTGGTCGGATTGTCGGATTTAGCGAGAAGGGGACTAGTGGACCTGGGGTCATCAATGCCGGCTGCTACGTCTTGAAACGCGATCAACTGGACAGATTCGCCGCGCGAATCGCATTTTCGCTGGAACAGGACTACTTGTCCGAAGCTGTGCACACCGAGCCATTCGGAGTCTTCCTGACCTCGGGATTATTTATCGACATCGGTGTGCCGGAAGACTATGAGCGTGCACAGGTAATGCTGTCAGACCGATGAGCTCGCGATGACGAGTTATCTATCGGATGAGAACGAAAAAGCCCTGCCAAAGCAGGGCTTTTTGCTGTTCTGCGTGGACAAACATCCAAGAGAACAGATGTATGGTGCCGGCACCAGGAGTAAAACCTGAGTCATGTACGCCTTTATAAAAATGGTATTACCTTTTTTGTTAATATTAAAAGGTACTCAAATAGGTACTCGCCTATTTTTCTTCGCCCCGCCCCCCGCCCCCCGCGCTCTTGAGCTAGAAACAGTTTTCGCCAGGGTTCAGCAGTGGTTGGGGCAAGCCAGCATCAGTACCACCGACACCTACGACCGGCACAAGCCACGACAGGAGGACTCGCCAACCTTTCGCGCCGCTTCCGAAGTAGGGCTGCATGCCTTGAAAGACCCGTGCATGTAGCAAAGATTTCCTAAGCCTTGCTGCGCTGGAATGTAGCCATCCTATTTCGCAGTGCAAAATGGCGAAACACGCAGGCTGAATAGGTCCCATTTTTTGTAGAGCCATCCAAGCCTCAAAGTGAATCCCTCCAGCTTGGGATAGCCCTGTCCGCTTCAGGCCGATTCTGTTGAAAAAAAGTAGCTGCCGCCCCATACCGTTGGCGCAATCACGCGCTCAGCGAGCATGGAGGCGCATGCCCACATCGGTCTCATCTTTTGGCCCTGTCATCTCGCTAGGCCACATATCCGTGACCACGCGGCGAGAAGACGAAGGGCTTTCAGCCAAGCAGTTTGCTGTAGCAGTCCGTCACTGCGCCGTAGCATTCGCAGGCAGCTGCTTCGAGCCCGGCACGATCGAGAATGGTGATCTCGCCGCGGGTGTATCGGATGAGGTGTTTTTGCTGCAGTTCCCCTGCGGCCACGGTAATGCCACTCCGACGCACGCCGAGCATGTCGGCGAGAAACTCATGGGTGAGATGGAAATGGTCGGCCTGCGCTCGATCGTGGGTCATCAGAAGCCAGCGCGCCAGTCGTGGCTGGATCTCATGAAAGTGGATGCAGGCGGCCGTTTGCGACAGTTGCGCCATCAATACGTAGAGGTAGCGATTCAAGCTGCGTTGCAGCTCGGGGCACTCGTGCAATTCGCGCAGCAGGTGCGCGGAAGTGATACGAAGGGCGTTTCCGGCGCCTTGCACTACCGCCCGGATTGGCGCCTTGCGAACCCCCAGTATTAGCGTGACACCCAGCATGCCTTCGCTGCCGATCAGGCCCATTTCCAGCGGCCGATGGGCATCCAGAAGGGTCACCAGTGAGATGAAACCGGTAAGCGGGAAGTAGGCATGGCTGTATGGCTGGTCCGTATCGCAAAGAATACTGCCGAAGACCAACTCTACCGATTCGCAATAATTGAGAACCTTGTTGCGCTCTCTGCTCGGGATGCCAGTGAGAAGATGGTTGGTCACAGTGGTCGCCTCCCTTTTGCCCTGCGGCAGGCGCAGGCTCTGGGCGGTGTAAGAAGGCTGCGGAGTTTCCTCATGCTGCACTCTGGCGCTCAGTGGTGATGGCGGTCTGTTCGTTAGTGCACGCAATCCGGACTGATTGCAGTCGAGGGCACTGTCGAGTCGAGCGCTACAGGGAAGTGGTCAGCCCGGCCTATCGGGGGTGATGAACTGCCTGTTTTGAGTGCGCTACCGTACAGACCGTCCCTTCATCCTGGATGCAACCTGCAAGGAGGCCGGTCATTGCCAGGCCGCAGCAGGAGACGGAAATGTTCGAAATAGTCGTAATCGGCTTGTTGGTTCTGTGGGCGGTGGGACTACTCACATCGTTCTACATGGGGGGACTCATCCATATACTTCTGCTCCTATCGATCGCGCTGGTGATCTTCCGATCCAAGTTGGGAGGGCGCGAGTGAACCGCAGGCAAAGAAGTCCCTCCACGAGGGATCATGCCGTTCACTCCCACCCCGTGTTTCCGTAGAAACGGCTGATCTGCATCTGCCAGCGCTGGTCGGCCATGTCGGGCCACTGGCTTTTGTCGAATCCGGAGGCGTCCTTGAGCCGATACCGGTCTACATCGAGCATGAAACGCTTGTGCTCGGTATCCAGTGTCAACGCCCTCCAGGGCACGGCGAAGAGTTTTTCACCCAGGCCCAGGAAAGACTTGAAGGACAGCAGCGCATAGATGACTCGGCCACTGCGCATATCCAGCATGATTTCCTTGATGACCCCGAGGTCTTCTCCCTCTAGGTTGTAGACATCGTTCCCGATGAGCGTGTCCGCGCCCATCAGTTCAGGTCCAGGCCCTGTTCGAGTGGCGGGTCCGGGTTCATGGTCGTCGTTGCTGGCATTTTTTTCCTGATGGCTCATGGGCACCTCCACTTGCAGAAAGGTTGGCGGGTCCCTTTCCCTGGCGTGCCTGCGTACGGGGGACGAAGGCAGCGCCAGAGAAGGGGAGCCAATCATGAAAGCGAGTCAATGTCCCTTTTTGATGTCCTCCTTGATGCCACCCACCTTCTCCTGGATATCACCAGCGGCATTTTGCGCTTTGCCTTCGTTTTCCAGCCGTTGGTTACCGAAAAGCTTGCCAGTGGTTTCCTTGATCTGGCCCTTCAACTGATCGACCTTGCCTCTGAATTGATCTTTGTTCATGAGCGTGCTCCATGGGCATCGAGAGCGGTGATGCCTTGTATGTGCCCAGCTCGCGCACAATTGCGGCGACCGGAGGAATGACCTTGTCGGCAATCAGTGGGCATGTCTGTGCGTTGGCGCACCGATCCGGCTCTATCAGTCAGATTCCCGTTGCTCAAACCAGCTTTTGCCAAACTTCAGCATTGGCCAACTGTTCCTGGCTGGCATGCTTGCGCTGGCCATGGATCGGGCTGAGTTCATAGATACCGCCCGCCTCGGAGACCGCCGCATAGCGGACGCCCGTGAGTTTGTGCAGGTAGCGCAGCAGCGGTTGGCACTGCGCATCGATGCGCTGGAACAAGGTCGAGTCGTACATCCCGTTCATTGTCTGTGCCTGCTGCAGCCGGTGCTGCTCTGCCTTTGTTTCATTCTGTGCTGTATGCGTGCGTCGGTATGTACGCCATCGCACCCATGGCGAGGTGACGGAGCTATGAGCGCTAGCTCACCGACGCAGGCAGTGTCCCGCGTATTTCCTTCTGAGTCGGCTCTGTTAGTTACCGTACAGATGCGGCGCATGGATGGGCTCAATCTGGCTCTCGGCAGATTGCTGTACTCACACCGAGCAAATGGACCAGGAACTCATGGGGGAGGTGCAAGCAGGCCATCTCATCCAGGGACTGGATTTCCGACGATCTCGCCACTGCTGCCATGGTTGGGCGCAGGGGAGGAACACATGCAACTCACATCACTCCTTTTATCGAATGCCTTTCCTGGTTATGAGGTGTCGCTGGCGTTGCGTCCGGACGGCAGGGTACTGATGGTCCTCGCGCGACTGGGTGAGTGCAGCGCGAGCAAAGTCATCGATGCCGGGGCACTGTCCAGCCTGGCGAAGGCGGCCAAGGTGATCAGACAGGTCGAGCGCGACCTGAAGCTGGAGGAAGGCGACCTGAAATGGCACTCGCCGGACGATCACTGGATCAGTTTTGAACTGCCCACCTATCACGATGAACCTCTGCGGAAACTCGTCATCTGGACCTGGACGGGACGGCGCAATAGCAGGCGCTACTGATCGCCGAGTAGCTTTCTTTGGTCAGCTCAGCTCATTTCCTGGCGACCAAAATCTCTACAAGCGGCTTGTGCGGCGGGGCTATCCGCACCTCGCGCAACTGCATGGCAAAGCGCTTCTGGGCAAGTAAGCGCGGTAGCGCACCGACGGGGCGTTCGGTTCACTGCCAGAGTACCTGCCCCAACACCGACCTCAGAGGTCAACATGAGCAAGCACAGTAAGCATTTCCCGAACAGTGGAGCGGCGACGGCCATCAACCCAGCCAGGAACCCTGGCCAGACCAACAGATCACCCACTTCCATCAAGCCCGAGCGCCCGGTTGATCCCAAGGCCATGCCGCGCGAAGAGGCCAGAAGGGCTCTGCCGCAGGATACAGAAAAGGTACCTGCCAAGGGCACCGTGAAAGAACCGCCACGCGCGGCCAAGGGTGATGACGACCTCATGAGCCAGGAGCCTAAAAAAACATGAGCCTGCCAAGCGCGGACGAACTCCGGGGCGAATGGAACCAGCATGTTGGTGCCGCCAAGATTGCTTGGGGCAAGCTGACCGAGGATGAGTTGCTGAAATCCGAAGGGCATGAGCAGCGGCTCTTCGGCCTGGTGCAGGAACGCTATGCCATCACCCGCGACGAGGCGGAAAAGCAGGTCAAGAGTTTCCTTGAGAAACGCAGGTTCTGAGCCAGACAAGATCCCCCGATGCGCCACCACGCGGCGCATCGGGCGGCCCAAACCAGCAGCCCAGTCGTGCACGGGTTTCCGGTCCGGATCAATCCCTTTCCCGAATGGTGAAACCAGATGCACACACAATCCCGCAAGCTACTCCTCGCCGCCAGCATTGCGCTGGCGCTGGGGACCACGGCCGGTATGGCCGCCGCAGAATCACGGAGCTTCACCGATACCCGCCAGGAAACCCAGATATGGACGACCTATGCGTTGAATCCTCATCTGCGGGCCAATGACCTGAAAGCGTCGGTAAAGAACGGCAAGGCCACCCTGACCGGCAATGTCGCGGAAGAGGTCAACAAGGAGCTGGCCAAGGAGATCGCACTGGGCGTCAGCGGAATCGAATCCGTGGACAACCGGATCGTGGTCAAGCCCGACTACGTTCCGCCGCAGGCAGGCCCGGACCGGAGCTATGGGGTCATGGTCGATGACGCCACGACCACCGCCGCGGTCAAGTCGAAGCTGCTGTGGAGCAAGCAGGCCGATGGCAGGACCACCCACGTCGCGACCCGATCGGGCAAGGTGACACTGACTGGCAACTCCGACAGCCAAGCGGACAAGGATCTTGCCGGCCGCCTGGCCATGAATACCAATGGCGTGGTGTCGGTGGACAACCAGCTTGTGGTCGACGCCTCGAAACCGAAACCGGTCGACAGTGCCAAGAGCACCGCGAAGGAGGCGGGTGTGGATGTTGCCGATAGCTGGATCACGACCAAGGTGAAGTCCACCTTGATGTATTCCAGCAACGTCAATGGTTCCGATATCTCCGTGAGCACGAACAGCGGCATCGTTACGCTGAGTGGCCTCGTCGACAATGGTACCGAGCGTGACCTGGCGATCGAACTCGCGCAGAACGTCCGAGGTGTGAAGAGCGTTCGCTCGACGGACCTTCGCTATTGACCCGGCTGACCCGACACCGCAGGGCTGCCATGCAGTGATTTCGAAAAATCACACGACCCACGCAGGTCAGGCACATGCCGCCACAGAAAAAAGCCCGCACGAGCGGGCTGTGGAAACGTGGCCTCGGCAGCTATGGGTCAGCCATAAGCTCCACCATGGCCACGCTGATGAAATCGGCGTTGGCCTTTAAGGTTGCCAAGCGTCGGCAGATCAGCGCCGAGGGTCGCATTGGTCAGCATTCCGGTGAGCTGAACACGGGCGTATCGCGTGCGTCGAAGCGCAGGATCTTGTTCAGTGCGCCTTCGGCGGCGGTGATCGCATCAGAGAGGCGAGCAAAGCTGATTCGGTCATAGACCAGGTGAAAGCTCGGTTGTGTCTCCGGGCTGCGCGACCTTACTGCAACAAATGCCAGGGCGTGGTCACCGTTCATGCGTGCTTCGCTCCATGCAACGTGCTCGGGGAAGTCTCGTTTCATGGTGGCCTCGGCCTGATGGTGAGGTGGGTAGAAGCCCACTATCTACCCTCTGGCCAGCAATTACTTGCCTTTATCGGTAAATCGGACCAGGGGTTGCCGCTAGCCGGTCACCCCCGGAAACAGCGGCGGCTGCCTGCTCGAAGCAAGAAAGCCGGTCAGCGAATACCCTTGCATCCGCTAGTGCATCCAGTGGCTGCCCCGTTGTCCTATCGTTACAAAGACAGGGCCTTTTCCAGGTACTTGGTTCAATGGTGACCCCTATGTCGGAAACGTCTTCGCCCTTGCAAAATCACCTGCTCGCCGCCTTGCCAGAAGAGGTTCAGCAACGCCTGATCCCGCAGCTCGAACTGGTGCCGCTGCCCCTCGGCAAGGTCTTGTATGAGTCGGGGGACACCTTGCGCCATGTGTTCTTCCCCACCGACTCGATCGTTTCCCTGCTCTATGTGATGGAAAACGGCTCCTCGGCGGAAATCTCGGTAGTCGGCAACGAGGGGTTGATTGGCCTGGCGGTGTTCATGGGCGGGGAAAGCACCCCGAGCCGGGCCATAGTGCAGAGCGCCGGCCACGCCTACCGGCTGCAAGGGCAGCGGTTGAAAACCGAATTCAATCGCCACGGCGAACTGCTGCTTCTGATGCTGCGCTACACCCAGGCGCTGATCACCCAGATGGCGCAGACGGCGGTCTGCAACCGGCACCACTCGATCGACCAGCAACTGTGTCGCTGGTTGCTGCTGTCGTTGGATCGCCTGCCGAGCAACCACCTGACGATGACCCAGGAACTGATCGCCAACATGCTCGGCGTGCGCCGCGAAGGCGTCACGGACGCCGCCGGCAAGCTGCAGAAGCTCGGTGTGATCGAGTACAACCGTGGGCATATCACGGTGCTCGACCGCCCCAAACTCGAGGAATTGAGTTGCGAGTGCTATGCCGTGGTGAAGAAAGAGACCGACCGCCTTCTGCCCTATGCATTGCCCGTCAAGAGCTCGTAGGCGGCTTCAGCTTGTCACAGGTCTGTTCGCTGATGCACGTATGGCCAGTCGCAACAGTGCGCCTTGCGTGCGTTGCCATACAGACTGAATCCTGACTCCGGATGCAACATGTGAGTAGGCAGACATTGCCGTGTTGCAAAAGGAGAACTGAAATGCTCCAAACCCTTGTGGTCGTGTTGTTGGTTCTGTGGTTGCTGGGACTGGTCACGTCCTACTCCATGGGTGGACTCATCCATATCCTGCTGGTCGTGGCGATTGTGCTGTTCCTGCTCCAGTTCATTCAGGGGCGGCGTTTGTGACCGTGAAGCAAGAAGCTCAGCGAGCTTCTTGCAACTGAGTCTGTGCAGGCCGGCCACCATCGCCTCTCCGAGAGGCCAACCCTCCTGGTAGCCCGGATTCCATCCGAACTATGTGGTTGCCCACTTTTTTGCTCTCCTTCGGCTCGAACCCCTTCACCAAGGGCAGCGGAAGCTGCCCGGCGGGGGATTATGCTGCGCCATCCCCGCGCCCCGGCATCTGCGCAATCCTGTCCCCGGGCCAGGCTCGCGGTTGCTTCGGTCCACAGGGTTGGCAGTGGATTTCGACATGGTGATCCTGACCATCGTCCACCAGGGGCACCTGGCGATCTTCGAGCCTTTCGCCATCGAGGCTGACCTGCTGGCCGCCCGGCAGGCTATCGGTCTGCGCCAGGTTGATGTGGTACAGCGTCGAGCCGAAGCGGTAGCGCAATTTGTAGCCCCGCCAACCCTGTGGCATCACGGGCTCGAAGCGCAGGCTTGCGCCTTTGCGTTGCACGCCCAGCAGTGACTCGAGGATGAGTCGGTACATCCAGCCGGCCGCGCCGGTATACCAGCTCCAGCCGCCACGACCTTCATGCGGGGCCATGGCATAGACATCGGCCGCCAGCACGTAGGGTTCGACCTTGTAGGTCTCTATGGCGTCGGCGAGGCCATGGCTGACCGGGTTGATCATGTCCAGCAGTTCCCAGGCCCGCGCGCCGTCGCCCATCTCGGCGAAGGCCATGCATGCCCAGACTGCTGCATGGGTGTATTGCCCGCCGTTCTCGCGCACACCGGGGACATAGCCCTTGATGTAGCCAGGGTCGGGCAGCGAACGGTCGAACGGCGGCGTAAGCAGCAGGATCAGGCGGGAATCGCGCTGCACCAGGTGCTCGAACAGCGAATCCATTGCCTGGCGCTGGCGTTCGTATGGGGCTACGCCCGAAAGCACTGACCAGCTCTGGGCAATGGAGTCGATTCGGCATTCGTCGTTGGAGGCCGAACCCAGGGGGGAGCCGTCGTCGAAGTAGGCCCGTCGATACCAGGCGCCATCCCAGCCGTGCTGCTCGAGGTTTGCGCGCAGTTCCGCTGCCTGCTCGTTACAGCGTACGGAAAAGGCGGCATCGCCATGATCCAGTGCGATGGCCGCGAACTGCTCCAGCACCGCGTGCTGGAAGAAGCCCAGCCAGACGCTTTCGCCCTGACCCAGGACGCCGATCCGGTTCATGCCGTCGTTCCAGTCGCCGCTGCCTATCAGCGGCAGGCCGTGAATGCCTCGGGCCATTCCGCGCTCCAGGGCACGCAGGCAATGCTGGTAAAGGCTTTCCTGCAGCGTCGAACGCTCCGGCAGGTCGTAGTAGGACTCCTCGCCGGCATTCAGTTCCCGTCCTTCGAGGTAGCTTACCGGCTCGTCGAGCACGGTCCGGTCGCCGGTCAGCTGCACATAACGGCTGACAGCCAGGGGCAGCCACAGGTAGTCGTCCGAGCAGCGCGTGCGTACGCCTCGGTCGAGAGGCGGGTGCCACCAGTGCTGCACATCGCCTTCCAGGAATTGATGGGCGGCGCAAAGCAACAGGTGCTGGCGTGCGCTTTGCGGGGCTGTATGCAGCATGGCCATGCTGTCCTGCAGTTGGTCACGGAAGCCGTAGGCGCCGCCAGACTGGTAATAACCGCTGCGCGCCAGGAAGCGCGAGGCGATGACCTGGTACAGCAGCCAGCCGTTGAGCATCAGATCCACTGCGGGGTCTGCCGTTTCCACGCGCACCTGTCCCAGGGTTTCGCGCCAGTGCTCGCGTACGGCCTGCAAGGCTGCATGGGCAGCGCCACGGCTGAGGGCGTTGCGCAGCAGGCCCACGGCGGCTCCGGCGTCTTGCTCGGCGCCCAGGCAGAACACCAGCTCGCGTGAGGCTCCGGGGGCGAGATCGATACCGGCCTGGAGGGCTGCGCAGGGGTCGAGGCCGCCACCACAGTGCCCGAGAAGCGGCCCCTGCGTCATGGCGGCAGGCGCCTGGAGGTTGCCGTTGCGGCCGATGAACTCGCTGCGGTCTGCGGTGTGGCTACGGCTCGGCGGGTCCATCGCGAAGAAGGCTACCCGACCCGGGAACTCCATCGAGTAGGCATTGCGCGCGAGCAGCGCGCCGGTGCCGCGGTCCACCTCGGTGACCAGGTGCATGGCGGTCTTGTCCCTCAGATCGCCCAGCACCCATTCGACATAGCCGGTGATGGACAGTTTGCGAGGGCGCCAGGACAGGTTGCGGACTTTCAGCAGGGTGTACTTGATCGGCGTGTCGAGTGCCACGTAGACCCAGAGTTCGCTTTCGATACCCTCTTCGCGATGCTCGAAGCAGCTGTAGCCAAAGCCGTGGCGTATCACGTACGGACCATTTCCGCGCCGGGGCAAGGGGGTCGGTGACCAGTAGTGCCCGGTCTCATCGTCGCGCAGATAAAGAGCCTCCCCACTGGCGTCACGGACCGCATCGTTCTGCCAGGGCGTCAGGCGGAACTCATGGGCGTTCAGGTTCCAGGTGTAGGCGCTGCCACTTTCCGAGATGACGCTACCGAACACCGGATTCGCCAGCACATTGACCCAGGGGGCAGGAGTGGCGACACCGGGCTCCAGCTTGAGCACGTACTCGCTGCCGTCGCGGCTGAAACCGCCATAGGCGTTGGCCAGGCACAGGCTGGGGTCGGCGGCGCCAGTCGCGGGTATCGGAGGTTGTGCCGGCGGGAGAACCAGCTCGGGGTCAAAGCGCGGCCACGGCGCCTTGGGCTGCCGCCGAAGGACCTGGTCGTGCAAGGTGCCAGCCGTGTCGTTGAGGATGATCCGCGCAACCGCCTTGATCAGGGTGCGATCCTCCTGCGAGAGCTGTTGTGCCGGTCGCACGAAAATCCCACCCGATCGGTCGACCAGGCTGGCTTCGGCGCCGGAGGTGATCAGACCCATGATCAGGTCCTGCAGTTGCTGCCGGTATCCGGCGCTGTCTTCGTTCCAGATCACCAGGTCGACCGCCAGACCCTTTTGCCGCCAATAGGCATGAGCCTGTACCAGCTGGCGCACCAGCTCGATGTTGGCCGCATCGGCGATCTGCACCAGCACGATCGGCAGGTCACCGGAAATCGCCTGGCCCCACAGGCCGGTTTGGTTGCGCTGATTGCCGGTCAGGGCGCCGTTCTTCGCCCTCAGCGCGGCATTGGCGTAGAGGATGGAGGCGGCCATCTGCTCGTAAAGCCAGGCGTCGGCCAGGGATGCGTTGAGTTGGCGCAGCAGCACCTGGCTGTGGGTCCAGGCGAGGTCGAAGACCCGGTCGGCGAGGTGGCGGTCGCGGTATTTGTCGATCAGTTGCAGGCAGCCCTCGCGGCTTTCGCTGACGCCGCTGATCATGTCGATGGTGGCGGCCTGGCCCGCATCGAGAGTGACGCGGCAGCGGATCGCGACAATAGGGTCCAGGACCGAGCCGGAAGCTCCACCCAGTAACTCTGCGCTGGCATCCATGGCCGCCGGGTGAACCAGGCTACGACCTCGGCCGATGAAGCGCGCGCGGTCGGTCTCGTAAGAAATGCTATCGAGGTCTGCCCCGTGGACCGCCAGCAGGTGGCAGAACCAGGGCGCGTGTTCCTCGCTCGAACGCGGCCGACGCGTGCAGAGGATCGCCTGCAGCGGCTTGAGTAATTCCGTCTGCACGAAGAGGTTGCTGAATGCCCGGTGCAGCGCATCGCTGACGGCCGGCGCCAATACCACTTCGGCGTAGCTGGTGAGTTCGATTCTGCGCCGGGTGCGGGCACGGTTGGTCAAGGTGATCCGCCGCAGTTCGATGTCATCTTCCGGGGATACGACGATTTCGCTGTGGGCGTCGAAGTCCCGGTGGCGAACGCGGAACTCCGCGCGGGCGTCGGAGAAGATGGCTTCGTACTGGTCCGGACGCTTCAGCGTCGGCTGGTGCGCGGCGGACCAGAACTCGCCACTGGCGATATCGCGCAGGTAGCAGAACATGCCCCAATCATCGCAGGTGGCGTCCTCATGCCAGCGGGTCACGGCCAGCTCGCGACAGCGGCTGTAACCGCCGCCGGCGCTGCTGACCATCACGTGGTAGCGGCCATTGGAAAGCAGTTGCACGGCAGGCAGACGGCGCCCCGGATCAGCGTATACCCGCAGCCTGCTTTCGATGGGCCGGGTGGCGGTGCTGCTGGCCTGAAGGTCGTAGGTGTACTGGTACTCCTGTGCGCTCTTGGGCACGCGTTCCTGCAGAAGCAATGCGCTCGCCTGGAACTGCGGATCCGACTCGAAGCGCTTCTGCATGGGGCGGTCCAGCAGCAGGCTGGCCAGTGCCAGCAAACTCATGCCCTGGTGGTGGGCCATGAACGAGCGAACCACCGCGGAGCTTTGCCCGCGTGGCAGGCGCGCCTGGGTGAAGTCGATGGCTTCGTACAGGCCGTAACGACCAGCCAGGCCTTGTGTCGCCAAGGCTTGCAGATTCCGGCAGGCCAGCTCGGGGGCCACCAGCAGGGCGAGCGCCGAGGCGTAGGGCGCCACCACCATGTCGTCGCCCAGGCCTCGTTTGAGGCCCAGGCCGGGCACCCCGAAGGCCCGGTACTGGTAGTTGAAGTGCGCATCCAGGGTGTTGTAGCCGGACTCCGAGACGCCCCAGGGAAGCCCCAGTTGCTGGCCGTACTCGATCTGCCTGGCGACGGCGGCGCAGCAGGTCTGGTCGAGCAGGGTGCCTTCGTATCTCGGCATCACCAGCAGCGGCATCAGGTACTCGAACATCGAGCCGGACCAGGACAGCAGTACCGGTACGCCACGGGTGCTGGTGAGCAACCGGCCGAGGCTGAACCAGCTCGCCTGGGGCAACTGGCCCTGGGCGATTGCCACGAAGGTGCTCAGCCGCGCCTCGGACGCGAGGAGGTCGTAGTAGCCGGCATCCTGGCGGCGCTCGTCGACGTTGTAGCCGATGCAGAACAGGTTGCGCTCGCCGTCGTAGAGGAAACCGAAATCCATCTTCGCCAGGCCTGCCGCTGTTTCCGCCAGGCGCTCGGCATCGCTGATCCGTGCGGCTGCATGACGGCGAACCGCACTGACGCTGTCGCGCATCGGTTCCGGCCACTGCCCGGCGTCGAGCTGGGCGAGCTGGCGCCAGGAGGGCAGGGACGTGAGGTTGGCGGCAGCGGCTCCGTCGTCGGAGTTGGGCAACAGGCAGAGACGCAGTTGATCGTGCAGGTCCGCGCATTGCGCGCGCAGGGCTTGCAGCCAGAACGCGGCATCGCTGTCGGGTGCGGCTTCGCTGGCCGTCGCCAGTTCCTCCGCGCGGTCGCGCAGTGCTTGCAGGCAGCCGCAGGCTGCCGCCAGAGATGTCGGCGGTTCGGCCAGTACTGCATCCAGCATGTCGCGAAGCCTGCGCAGGGATGGCCTTGAGTGTTCTTCGTCGACGCAGGCGACCTCCAGCACGGCGAGGGTGTCTTCGAGGCCTCGCAGCTGGTTTGGCTGGAAGGGACTGTCGTCGGCCAGCGCCAGAAGCCCCGGACTCAGGGTCAGCAGCATGCCCGCCAGGTTGCCGCTGTCCACGGTCGATACATATTGCGGGGCCAGGGGCTGCAGCGTCTGGGTGTCGTACCAGTTGTAGAAGTGCCGGCGGTGACGGTCGAGGCCCGCCATGGTGGCCAGGGTCCGTTCGCATCGCTGCAGCAGGCGCGCCGCGCTCAGGTAGCCGAAGTCATAGGCCGCCAAGTTGGCCAGGATGGCCACCCCTATGTTGGTCGGCGACGTGCGGTGGGCGAGGATGGTGGTGGGATGTTCCTGGAGGTTGTCGGGTGGCAGCCAGTTGTCCTCGGGGCCGACATGCTGGTCGAAGAATGCCCAGGTCTGGCGCGCCAGGCTGCGCAGAAAGCGCAGGTCTCCCGGTGATGGGGCAAAGCGCCTGGGCGTCGAAGGCATGCTCAGCCACCAGGCGATAACCGGGCTCGCCAGCCACAGCAACAGCAGGAGAGAAGCGGCCGCCAGGGCCAGGGGGTTCATCACCAGCGGTGCCACGAGAAGCAAGGCCAGTGCCGGGCCGAACCACATCATCCGGTACAGGCTGCTCAAGTGGTTGGTGCTGGTGCGCTCAACCTCCCGTGACGGGCTCCACTGCAACAGCCGGGATTTGCTGACGTACATGCGCCACAGGGTGCGCAGGATCGCGTCGAGGCTGTAGTGGGTTTCATGGGGCAACCAGGCCAGGCTCAGCAAGGCGCGGGAAAAGTGCTGGGAGGAGGCGCGTAGGGTAGCCGTGAGGTGCTGCCCCAACGACATGTCGTGGGGCTTGCGCAGGAGGTCGAGCAGTGAGGCTAGCAGTGGCGTGAGCATGCCGATGGCCAGTACCGCCAGGGTCCAGGCCAGGGGCTGGTCCATCAACAGCCAGCCCGCCAGGAACATGGACAGGAATGCGGCGGGTTCGAGGCTGCGCCGCAAGTTGTCGGCAATCTTCCAGCGCGACAGGGCGCAAAGGCGATTGCGCTGGTGGCGGCCGTGGGCGCTGGGTGCCCAGGGCAGGGTCCAGGGCAGCAGTTGCCAGTCGCCGCGAATCCAGCGGTGGCGGCGTTTCACATCGTTGCTGTAGCGCGACGGGAATTCCTCGTAGAGCTGCACGTCGCTGAGCAACCCTGAGCGTGCGAAACAGCCCTCGATCAGGTCATGGCTGAGGATGCTGTTGTCCGGGAAGTGGCCGTTGAGGGACTGCTCGAAGGCATCCACCGCATAGATGCCCTTGCCGATGAACGAGCCCTGCTGGAACAGGTCCTGGTACACGTCCGACACGGCGCGGGTATAGGGGTCGACCCCGGCGTCGCTGCCGAGCAGTTGGGCATAGGTGGAGCGAGCGGTGCTCGGCAGGCTGATGCCAACCCGTGGTTGCAGGATGGCGTAGCCACCGATGATGCGTTGCCCCTGAGGATCGATACGGACGCGGTTGAGCGGGTGGGCCAGGGTACCGATGAACTGCCGCGCCGCATCGCGCGGCAGTTGGGTATCGGTGTCGAGGGTAATGACGTAGTTAACCTGCCAGAGGATGTCGATCCTGCCGACAATCAAGGCGAAGCGTTCCAGGCCAGTGCCACGCAACAGCGCGTTGAGTTCGGAGATCTTGCCGCGTTTACGCTCAAAGCCCATCCAGGTTCCCTCCGCAGGGTTCCAGCGGCGCGCGCGATGGAACAGGAAGAACCTGTCCACGGCCGCGTCGGGGTACTTGCGGTTCAGCGCTTCGATGCGTTCCCGCGCCAGGGCCTGCAACTCGGCATCCTGTTCCTGGACCTCGGTGCTGGCATCCAGGAAGTCGCTCAGCAGGGCGAAATGCAGGTTGTTGTCGCGGTTGGCCAGGAAGCGGACCTCGAGGCCTTCGCAGAGCTCGTCGATGTCTTTGGCGCTGCCGATCAAGGTGGGTACCACCACCAAGGTGCGTGCCTCGGCGGGGATGCCTTTGCTGTAGTCCAGGCGTGGGAGTTGGTGCGGAGCCACGGTCAGGGTGACCAGCCAGTTCACCAGGCTGACCGCCAACCGGCTTGCCATGAGGGCGGCTGACAGCGCCAGCAGGGCCACTGCAAAAGACGGCAGGGCGCTGGCCAGCGCCCAGTGGATGAAGGGCCAGGTCAAACCCAGGGACAGCAGCACAACCGGGCCCAGGTAGAAGAGCAGGGGGGCACTCTGCAACAGGCGCTCCCAGCGTTCCCGGACCGTCAGGCGTACAGCCAGGCGTTGTTCGAGTTCAGGCCGTCCCTTGTCGATCAGGTAGTAGCCGACGTGGCCGGCGATCTCCTCGGACGGGGCGCGTCCTGCCAGATCGAGAGCGGTGCGGACTACGGTTATTTCCGTGCTTTCGCAATGCTTGGCAAGGTGCTCCACCACGTGCCGATAGAGGTCGCGGGTGGCGAACTCCATGGCGCCGTATACGCCGGCCGGGTCTTCGTGCAATGCCTGTTCGACGTGGCTCATGGCCTCGACGAAATCGCGCCAGTTGGTGGCCGACAGCAGGCGCAGGCTGGCAATGCTGTTGCTGACTGCCACCTGATCCGCGGCTTGCTGCTGGGCATCGGCCGATACCAGGCGCTCGATGCTCAGCCCCGACTCGGCCAGGTGCTGTTCGATCCAGCTCAGCGGCAAGGCCAGCGCCGCGCTCTGGCCTTGCAGTCGTCGGGCCAGCTCGGCGACGAAGGAACTGGTCATCGGTGGCGCAGTACGTGCCATGTCAGCCACTGTCAGTACGACGCTCTTCGGGTCCTGCTCGGCAATCTCGGCCAGCCGGTCGGCCCAGTCATCGGCCAGGTTGCGGTCATCCCAGTTGGCCATGACGCGCGAGGCCAAGCGGCGCAAGTTCTCGATCAACGCTAGGCGCAGCATGATGGGAATGGCCCAGAGTTCGCCGAGCTTGAGCGGCGATACGGCCTGGTAGGCGCGGACGAAGTGGCTGAGGCTGTCGCAGTCCACCCGTCCATCACCGTGGGAGATGGTCTCCAGGGCAATGTCATAGACCCGCGGCAAGCCCTCGGAACCGCCGGAGGCCAGGTGCGGCAGCTCGCGGCAGTATCCCTTGGGCAGGTGTTTGCGTGCGGTGCGGATCTGCTCTTCGATCAGATAGTGGTTGTCCAGCAGCCATTCCCCTGCGGGCGTGATGCGCCGGCTCGACAGCGAGGCGGCCGTGAGAATTCGGCAACTGCTGGCGAGGGTCGCTTCGTTGTCGTTCAATCGCTGCAACAGCCCGTCCGGCGTCCTGTGGGGGCTCAGTCGGTGCAGCCCGGCCAGGAGCGGGCCGTGTTGCTCCATCTGATCCGCGCTGAACAGGTCCGAGCGCAAGTCGGGCTCGTACTCGAAATGTCGGTAGGCCGTTCGCCAGCGCGAGAAGAGGGCGTTGAGGCTGGGTGGCCGGAGCGATGCCAGGGCACGAAGAATGTCCATCCCGGAGGCCTGAGGTTGTGGTCGCCGCGTCAGCGGCCGGTGCGCTGCATGTCGACGCGGTCGAGCAGGTAGCCGCATAGCAGCCCGATGCCGAAGGCGGCAGCGTCCCAGGGAGCCAGTGCCAGCGCCAGGGGCATCAACAGCAGCGCACCGAGCAGCGCGGAGTTCGTCAGCAGCGTCGGGATGCTCGCGCGCACGCCCGGCTGCCGGGGCCATGGCGTGTAGTGACGCAGCATTGTCTTGATGGGAACCCATGCAGCCAGGCCGATCATGGCCAGGGCAATGCCTTCCACCCAGGGCTCTTGCGGGCCCGCGAACAGCAGGAAAGCCGCCAGCACGATCGCTGTGCTGCCATTCATCAGCAGATCAGCCTGATGCGCTGTTCGGCTGCGCTTCAGCCAATACATATCCATCGTGGATTCACCCCGGCCAAGTGCTGTGCAGAGTTGCCTTGTCGAGTCTGGGCGGGGTGTCCGGGGGGCGTCTGTCTGCTAGCGCACATAGGTGAGCCATGCGCCGCTGTTTCGGGCCGGCGGATATAGCTGGGGGCGACTTGTGGATCAGACGATCCGGCACGAATTCTGCGGCTTGGCGTTATCGGCCTTGGCCACTCGGATAACGCTTTGCAGGCTGATGAGATCCTCGCCGGAAGCGTAGAAGTCGTCATAGTGCATCAGGCTGGAACTCGACACCGGTACATTGATAACGGTGGGGGTATCGTCTGGCGGGCTCTCGCGCCGGGTGATCCGGATGATGTTGCCGGAGCTTCTCGAAACTACAAAGTATGCGGAGATCATGGTCATCTCCTTTGCCAGGCTGGTCCTTCAGGTGGTGCTGGCAGCTAGACGGTGCGGCTTCTCTCGAAAAAGCTGATCACTTGCTTCTCGGCTTCTTCATGGGTCATCTCGTAGCGCTCCTGGATCAGGTTGGCCAGTTTCTGGGCGTCACCTTCGGAGCTGATCAGTTCGGCTACGGTCAGTTCATCCCATAGGACCCTGGCAGTCCCCACCAGCTCTCGCCATTTGCCCTTGATGATGTCTGCAAGAATCCTGCTCATGGTCTGACCTCAGTCATTGGATGGCGTACTCGCGAACGGGCGAGTGCTCATCAGAACCAGCATGGCAGCGGCGATATGATCGGTCGGTGCGCCATCGCGCATAGTGCCGGCTATTTCGCGCGGAGCCTGGCCGTTGCTGGGAAGACCAGTGCCTGATAGGGGGATCAGCGCTTGGAAGCCTCGACGGGGCTTAGGTCGGTGAGTTCGTCATCGCCGCGTGGGGTGATGGAGCGATCAAAACGCATGGGCGCTTGCATTTCCTGTCGCAGAGGTTGTTCGCCTGGGGATTTCGATCTGGATTGCTGTACCCGCAGTAGCTCGCATCGTTTCTTGATGATCACGTCGATCCTGTCGAGGAAGTGATAGAGGGCGCGTGTTCTTTGTTTGCCCGTGAGGCTAGCTGGTTCCTCTGCGGCGGTATCAAAAGTGTCGGGACTGTGACTATCGGCTTCGTCGGTCATGTCGGTTCCTTGCAGGTATGCGAATTTGCGTGCTGTGAGTAGGGTGACAGGCTCGTCGCGCGCGGTCGGTGCGTTGGAGCACTTAGCCATCTGTGGGGCAGCGCACTGAGATGGCGCTGAGGACCTGCAATGATCGGTGAAAGGCTCCGCATCCCGCAGAGCCCTCTCTTCAGAGGTCGTCATGCACACTTACATCGATCCCAACCTGCGTCGAATAACCGGCAAGCGTCGTTCTCGACGGCCGCCGTCCTTGAAGACGTCCGGCGAGTTGTTACTCCACCATGTCGAGGAGACGAACGACGCGGCACGCGTACCAAAGAGCGACGAACTGCCGCAAGGGCCCAAAGCATGAGCCTTGCACGGTGTCGGGCATGGGTGCGGTGGCGCACCGACGCAGGTCTTGCATTCTGCAACGCTTAGGTAGCCGGCCCGCCGTATTCCGGGCCTTATCGAGAGCACCATGAGCATCTCAAGCTGCACCGAAAAAACTACCTGGCTCCAAAGGCCCGCTGATCTTGGACAGTTGCATGAGCGTACTCCACGCTTGCCGCTCTTCTCTCAGGCGGAACTTTATTCGTTCCCGGTGCAGGAAGATGCCGGGCTAGCACAACCTATGAGTGAGACAACTTCAAGAGGGACTATCGCGGCAGATGACCTATGCCTGGCGCGTCTGGATCCGGATGATTGCGTTGGAGGGCAGCAAGCCAAGGTGGTTGAGTACAACCAGACTCGTTACCTGCGTGCAGATGAAGCCTCGAAGAAATCTGGTGACTGAGCATCGGTGATTGCCCCGACTTCCGTAGATGCATCTAAAGTCTGCTTTTGGCCGATTCTGTTGAAAAACTCCCTCCGCAATGTCTGGCCGCGAAAGTGAGCGGTTGACGTTGAAATCTGAGCCAGCGTCAAACACTGAATTGCTCCATATTTCGCATAGCAGCGCCTCAATCGGATGTATTTCCCGCCTCGAATGAGTGAATCGCGACGACACCGACTTTTTCAACAGAATCGGCCGATCTCAGCCGTTCGTACCGATGTCGTCTACGTGGCAGTGCGAATGAAATGGCCTATCTAGACGTCCAGTCTCTAAAACGGTTGTTTTGCGGACACGGGCGCGCCATCGCTCTTGCCCCCGAAAATCTCTACGCCAGATTGATTTTAACTCGTCTTTAAATCAAAATACGTAAACGCCACATGATGCCGAGAATGCGGACTGATGAAGATTGGGTATGCGCGGGTATCACGGGATGATCAGCAACTCGACCTTCAGCATGACGCGCTGATCGCTGCCGGCTGTGAGCGGACCTTCAGTGACAAGATGAGTGGCGCGAAGGCATCGCGTCCCGGACTTGATGAGGCGCTGGCTTTTGTCAGGCCGGGCGATGTCCTGGTTGTTTGGCGGCTTGATCGCCTGGGCCGATCAATGTCCGAGTTGCTGCGCCTCACTGCCGACCTCGAAGCCAGAGGCGTGGGCCTGGAAAGCCTGAAGGAACAGATCGATACCACCAGTGCTGCCGGCCGGCTGGTGTTCCATGTGTTTGCCGCGATGGCGGAGTTCGAGAGAAACCTGATTCGGGAGCGCACATATGCCGGCCTCGATGCCGCTCGCGCTAGAGGGCGACAAGGGGGGCGACCTGGGGTGCCTCCAGAGACGATTGCTGCAATTCAAGCCCTCGCAAGTGATCAGAGTCGTTCACCTGACGAGATATGCAAAGCGCTGAAGATCAGCCGAAGCACCCTCTACAAGTATCGCCAGCAGGGCAGCCAGTCGTGATCGAAACCGAACTCGAAGTGCTCTACCTCGGAGCGCTGCTGCTCTTGGTTGATTGCATCTGTTGTTTCATCGCTGCGTGTCGCAGAACCCCTGTGCTTGGGGCAGTCGCCGGTGGCGGTACTGCCGGCGCGCTCGCCCTTGTTCTGCTCGCCAGGATTGTTCCGTTTCCTTTAGCGGCAATCGTCAGCATCGTCATCGGTGGCGTGATCGCCTGGGTGAAAGCAAAGTCTCTCGAGCCCCGCGATAACAAGACTGCTCATGGGGGTCCATAGCGCGACCGCGACCCCCGGTTGTGACCGTATAGCAACGCTTTAGCCTTTCACCGAAAGCTCAGATAGCGAGGGACTCATGCGGAATCGAGAGCGTACCTACAGCGGATGCCCTGTGCTGACCATGACGACACAGATTGCTCCCTATCTGGATGAGGGGGCTGTCCCGGGCAACGTAGAGTACCTGGAGGTTCCGCCAGGCAAGGTAATACGCAAGCGCGGATTCTGGCTGAAACCAGGCTATCGAGTGCACCACACGGCGGTGCTGTTCTTGATAAGCACGGATGTATACGCGATGAACACTGACGACTTCTACGAGCGCCGGGACCAGATTCATTGCTACCTAAGCCACAGGGCCAGTACTGCCTATATCGGAAGGGTCGAGCGGGTCGGTGAATCTCAGCGACTACTGCATCCCCTCCTGCCCGATTTGCATGAACCTCTCGATGTCCAGCTCGATGGGCTGGCTTACGTAGGGCGCGTGATTTCTGCCATCTGAGGTGCGCCATGCTTGCAAAGATCCTGGCGGATGATTACCGCCGTCGCAGGGCAAGGCTGCTAGGCCTACCAGAGGATGCCGCCGATACGGCGGTGCATACGCACATCATTCAAGGTATCCCGATCGCTCATCTGGCGAAGCTGCTTCGGGAGGGTGACATCGATGCCCATGCATGTGAGCAGATCTCATCAGGGGTCATTCTAAAGGCACGCCTGGCCTGCGAAGTGATTGCTCCTGATGCCGTATCAGTTGGTCGCCTGTCTGCGGATGAGAGCGACCGGCTCTTTCGCGTCATACATGCCCTGGTGGTGGCCGAGCTGCTCTTCGGTTCTCGTGGTAAAGCGAGGCGCTGGCTCTCGAAGCCAAAGGCCCGGTTCTCTGGCAACTCACCGCTACAGATGCTGACGTCTTCAGCAGGGGCTGGACTTGTTGAGGAGTTGCTGACAGAGCTGGCCGAGGGCTTCGTGCTGTAGTCATTACGGCGAGGCAGGCTGTCGAACAATGGTCGGCAGCGGGCAGATCAGGAGGCGGATATCGCTTCACTGTCGGTACCGCAAACGTCGGATGCGGATTCGGCACCTAAACCCCTCCTCGTCGTCATGCTGAGAAGCTATTTCAGGTCGTGGTGTATCACCCTATTCGTCTACCCGTAATAGTCTCGCACTGATTTTCAAGCGTGCAGCGTGTGATACAGGGGGGCGTGCAGCATGTGATACACGTAAAGCGTGCAGCCTGTGATACGGCGGTATTTCAGCCAGATTAATGCGGCAAATATGCCGCCATCGAGGCTCGCTCGTTCAGTTTCACTTGAAATTTAGCCGCGACCGACGCCGAGCCGGCTGGGGACACCGCGCTTTGACGTTGTGTTATGTCCTCACAGCTCCAACCTGTGGCTTAACGTGGCATTCCATGGCACGGAATGCCACGTTAAGCCACGGAATGCCACGTAATAATCGGCGCGGTTATCGTGATCTCGCAATTCCGTGCCATGAAAAGCCATTTAATGGCACGGAATGCCAGGTAATGCCACGACAGCCGAATGTGCTTGAGCGAATTGTTGCGCCGCGCTCCGACTCATCGAGAAGTTGAGTGCCACCCAATCAAGATCTCGCCGCGCCCAGCAAATCTATCCACGCCGCTGGCCTTCATCGCCTGGTACTGGCTGCGCACCTTGTCGCGGGTGGGCTCCAGCACGCACTCCAGCCGGCGCAGCAAAGTGAAGGGCAGGATGATGCGGCCGTAGATGGACTGTCTGAAATCGCCGCGCAGCACGTCGGCCACGTTCCAGATAAAGTCGGCGAGGTTTTGCTGGTTCACGCTGTATTCCTTCCACGGGTGCGAGGAAGGCGGCGCCGCGACACTTCCCTGCGAGCTATGTGTGATCGATGCCGCACCTTAACCGGTTGGGTAGCTTCGAGCCAGTAGCTGGAACCGGCTAAGACGCTGATTTTCCGAGCCAGTTAGCAGGGGCAAAGCCCCGGTGCACGGAGGTCTTCATCGCATAGCGCGTCTGGAAGAGATCAGAAAAGTGACCGCACCCAGGTCTGGATGGGGTAGAGGATGATGCCAACCATCAGGCCTATGTATACCAAGTAGCCAAGGGTTACCTGCGGCGAGCGCAGCTCAGCCAGCTTTTCAAAGTCACTGCCCAGGTACATGGCAGCCTGAGTCGAGTTGAACGGCAGAGCTTCAAGCTGAGCCTTGGCGTTGCGCGCAGCGATGTAACGCAGGGAGACGTACCAGAAAGCCGCTGCCGGGATCACCGTCCAGGCCATGCCGAACAGGGTTCCCACCGAAATCACGACGGGGATCATCAACAGAACCTGCGGCCCCGGATCTACCATGCTCGCGATGAACTCGCTCACGAAGGCCGAGAAGCCGTTGGTGATGAAACTCACCACCGCACCCACATTCCACTCAGCGCCCATCGCCAGCCACAGGTAGGACAAACCAGCCAGCGCCGCACCCCAGTTGATGATCTGGGCACAGCCATAGCCACCGAAAGCACCACCATTGATCGGGGCTATCGCCGCGAAGTGAGTGCCGCGCCCCAGGATGGCACGAGGAAGAAAGCAGATCACCAGCAGCAATCCAGCCATCAGCAGCATCAGTCCCTCATACCCTGGGAGCGACACCCACTCCCCGATGGAGAAGGAGTCCTTCTTGACGAAGGTACGCCCCCTCATCATGTCCCGCGCCATATCCACGAACGGGATGGCCAGTGCTGCAGCAATGAAGCCGGACTTCGGTACTGACCAGATCTCGGCAAACCAGTTGCCGGTCAGGCTGCGACGGTAGTAATAGCGATAGGTACGCTTAGGCCGGTACTTGGTGCCGGAGTCCTTCACCGCCACCCCAAACCAGCCGCTGGCGATGGCCACATAGGAAAGCAGGCGGCCGGTGTTGTTCATCACCAACGAATGCGTTGCCGAGTTATCCATCCAAGGCAGGCGGACGGACTGCCCGGCAGGGCGATCGGCACATTCCTCAACGAACGCATCTGCCAGCTCATTGCACGGCTTGTATCCACGCGGATAGAAGCAGTCGAAGGCGGCCCTTACGGAACTTAGGACAACGCTCCACATCACGTACAGCGGCAGTGAAACGCCATACGACCAAACCGCTCCCAGGAAAGATCTGACTGCCGACATAGCCGCAACTCCTTTGCCATCAATGGATTTGAACGATCGATTCCTACAGATCTGCTGTACTGCCGATCAGGCACTTGGCGAGCTCATCAATCAGAGCTTCCCGCACCGCTAGCTTGCAGTGCCGATGCCAACTGGCTCGTGCCAGGTAGCCGGCATCAATACTCAGCGGGTGTGATCGTCGCCACTCCTGTTCAAGCCGGGCGGCCTCTCTCTGGAGATAGCCCTGCTTCCGCTCGATATAGGCCTGCAACCTCTGGCCTTCCGCCAGCCGGCGCATAAGGAGCGGATTTACCTCTCGAAGAATCTCGTGAACTGTCCTCCCCCAATACGGCAAGCCCTGAAGCTCAGGCAGCAAGCTCGCCTCCATTGGCATGGACAGGTAGAGGTCATGAAACTGCGAATTCAGGGCCACCGTCTGCTCCACTTAGCCAACGTGTCTACGGCTGGACCAGCTCTATCGGCAACCGGCCGGTGACCAACCCCGGAAAGACAATTGCATCTGCCACTCGGCCATTACTCATGATCTCGATGAGCAGGGAGACTTTGTTCTGGTAGTGGCAGCGCCTGATAGTGACCGACTCGCCTTCATCCAGAACCGGCAGTTCGCTAGACACGACAAGCCCTGCATCCAGCTTGAATTCAGCAACAACCATGGCACGCCTCCTGGCTGGCAGATTCCGACAAGCAGACGAGGGGCGGCCTGCTGCAGGAGATCATAGACATATTGCTTAACTTAAGCAACTTACGTAATTGTGGGTTTTCAACCTGATATCCGCCTGGCCTGAAGCCAGTCAGCCGCAGTGCAATAAATCACGCAAAAGCCTTCACTGGTTGAAAAGTGCATCTCGCTTACGTAAGTTGCTGCTCTTAAATAACAATCCGGGGCAAACGATGCTCAAACCGAATACCCCAGCGCAGAGTGCAGCGGTCTTTAAGCGCGTCACCTTCTCGCTGACAGATCAAATCAGTGAGGAAATCGATCGTCTCAGTCTGATCCCGCGTGGATTCCGGGCCTCTCGCTCAGACGTTGTTCGTGCCGGTGTAGCGGCCCTAGCTGAAATGACGGAAGAGCAGCTCGTGGCACTGCTGGATAAGGTCCGGCGCGAATAGCCGCATGCTTGGAAACCTGTCGTTGCGTCTTGGGCAGGCATGAAACCGAAGGATCAATGGGTTATCCACAGGCTCTGCGCGTAGAAATACGGTAGATAAAAGGTAGTAGCCAATCGGCATCTATTTTTTCTAATAAAATCAATTTGTTAGAAAGGCGCGCTGCGGTGCTATGCCACTGCGGCGCGGCGCTATGCCACCAAAGAGCGACGCTATGCCATCAACAGCGCGACGCTATGCCACTGCGGCACAACACTAGGGAGTCAGCCAAAGAGCCAACTGCGGCTTGCCTCTACTGCTGTCCTGAATGCTGCCTCTGGTGATGATCTCCAGGCGCTCCAGCTCGATTACGGCTCGACCAAGGCTGTCACGGAAATCTCGCATACGCCCTCCATACGCCATTTGGGCCCTGAGTCCCTCAAGTGCATAACGCTGCACTCGGTCAGAGGACGTGGCGATCAGCCGCTGCAGAGTTTTAGCCATGTCCAGCCCGCGTCGGATCTGCAAGCGCTTCTCCCAGTCGATCAGGCTGTACTCCCGATTTCCGAACATCAAGATCCAGTGCGGATCGAGCGTGTAGCGGTAGGTCTCGTTGTCATAGCTGAGGCCCTTCAGGATGTTGAATGACTCCATCTTCCCCACTGTGTATCGGGTAGATCCATTTGGCTTAAGCGCCTCGAGGAACAGCGTCGCCTCGCGCAAGCGTTTCATGCTTCGATAAAGCCACTCGTATTGCGAACTGCCGATGGCTCCGCGCTTGATTTTTCTGAGCAGTTGTTTGCGATTCAGCAGAACGGGGTCTCCTAGCGGAAACGGTTGCGCGAACGCGATGAGCGCCATGATCAGGTCTCCATCGGCTTCGTCCAATTGCTCACCGCTGTACTCCAAGACACAATCTCGGCGCGTCACCATCTTGGTCCTCGAGTGCTGTTTGCGCTCACTACGGGCGATCGGAGCAATCAGGCTCGACCGATTGAGGTGGTTTGGAAAGGCCCCAATGGCAAAGCCAGGCAAAAACATGTGGCGGGAAGCGGCTTCTCCCTTCCCGTCACGAGAGCTCTCTTGGTGGTGGCGGGGCGCTACCAACGCTGATTTGGCGGCGTTCCCAGGCCTGCGACGAATCTCCTCAATGCGTGCCTCATTGCGATTCATCAAAGCCTTTGCCCAGCTGACGCGAGAATCTTGTCTGCGATCCAGGCATGGACATGCTCAGCAGGCCAGGCGACCGAATTTGGGCCAAGCTGCACTGGAGCCGGGAATTCGCCGCGACGGATGAGTCGATAGATCTGCGACTTGCTCAAGCCCACCTGGGTACACACACCGGGCAATCGTAGAAGTGCAGGAGTTACGGGGGATACCAGTGCCATTCGAGGTCTCCATGAGTCCTGTTGCGATGGCTCTGGATTGAATGGCACGCGCTGGCAATAAAAACCGAATTCGGGAAAACAGATACGCCTGCTTACGTCCCGCTCTGCTTCGGGGGAAGGTACTTCGCCACCGTATCGGTGTCGGGAAAGTCGCTGATGCCCAGTCGATCAGCAATATATGTAAGGCCTTCTGCGGTCGAGAACGGCCCCTGCTTCTGTCCCTCTTTTGTGCAAAGCGTCGAGTTCAAAATCGTGCGACGTGCATTCTCTTGGCTAGCGCATGCAGTAAGCATCGCAACGAGAGCTCCGGTGAGTCGTTGTACCGTGAGTAGCTCTCGAGTTCGCAGGTGTTCTCTGGCTGCTGGCTGAGCGTTATCACCTTGCTTATTGCCTGACACATCCGCGTGAATGAAGCGGGGTATCTGATCCCAGCTCCAATACTCCTCGATTAGCCCGGTCAGCGCCGGTGGTGAAAAGTAGGCTGCTGCATCAGAGGCAAGGAACTCCACACCAAGGTCGTCTTCGACCAAGATGAACGGCTCGCGCTTGCTTTTGCTGAGAGCCTGAAGCTCAAAGTATCTGATGAGCCTGGCGGTTTGAAAGCCGCGGGTGCTGCGCCGAGCTGTTTGGTCGAGCACCTCTGCAGCCCAGCATGTATTGGCGCTCAGTTGCGGATATCTAGTCTCAATCTTCCGGAAGATGTCTGCTGACGCAAAGGCAGCTTCCTCATGGCTGCAGCCCAACTCCTGCCTGTAGCAACCAATGAAATCGCACAGCCGAAGCGGATCAAAACGTGTGACAAGCGGGCGGCGTTGAGCGGGGGCGGTTTGAGGGCTAGTCATGTAGCTCATCCACATGGTTGGCATACCACTGAAGCATCTCTCGCCGCCCCTCCAGATATTGAGCATGGTTGTAGGTGCCGCGAATGCTGTTCTTGTCCACATGCGCCAACTGTGTTTCGACCCACTCGCTGGGGTATCCCTGCTCGTGCAGGGTGGTGGACATCGTATGGCGGAATCCATGTCCAGTGGCGCGTCCGTCGTAACCCGAGCGCTTCAGCAGCTGGTTGATGGCGGCTTCGCTCATGGGCTTTGCTGGGTCGTTACGGCCAGGGAATGCGAGCGTGTAGCCGCCAGTAATACGTTCCAACTCGCGCAGTGCGGCCACTGACTGCTTGGAGAGTGGGACTAGATGGGCGCGGCGCATCTTCATGCGCGCCGCAGGAATCAGCCAGAGCGCTTTGTCGAGGTCAAACTCCGACCAGGGGGCGCCACGCAATTCAGCTGTACGCACTCCGGTCAGGATCAGCAGGCGAGTAGCGATCTTCACTGCGTCATGTCCTGGACACTCCTGAATACTGCGTATCAGTGCCGGGATTTCTGCAATGGGCAAGAAGGGGTAGTGCCTTGAAGTAGGCGTCTGCAGCGCTCCGCCAATATCGGCAATAGGGTTGTACTCGGCGCGGCCGGTGGCAATCGCGAAACGGTACACCTCCTGGCAGCGTTGTCGAACCTTGCGCAGCTTCTCCAGAGCGCCTCGCGACTCAATGCGGCGAAATACCTGCAGCCACTGCATCGGCTTGATGTCAGTTAACGGCAAGCTTCCCACTTGAGGGAAGATATCCAGCTCGAAGGCTTCTACGACGTCGCCGGCATACCCGGTCGACCAGCGCGGTGCCTTATGCTGATGCCACTCCAGCGCAAGGTTCTTGAACGTATTGGCGCGAGACATTGCCGCCTGGGCTCGCATGACCTTTCGCTCAAGACCAGGGTGCCGCCCCTGCGCCACAAGCTGGCGAGCATCCGAGGCCAGCTGCCGAGCCTGTGCGAGCGTTACCTTGTCGATGGTGCCAAGGGAAATATGAGACTGCTTGCCATCCAAGCGGAACCGGAAGCGCCAAGACTTGCCGCCTGCCGCGCGAATCCAAAGGAATAAACCGCCTCCATCAGCCAGGCCGTAGTCACTTTCGCGTGGTGCGGCGCTCTTCACCTGCAAGGCTGTCAGAGGCATGCTGAGTACCTAAAGATAATTGAACAGCCTAAAGGTACTTACACGGGTACTCAGAAAGCAAGCGCTTGGAGGAAGCTGGATGGCACTGCATGAAACACAAAGCCCGCACGAGGCGGGCTTTGTGGGGGATTCATGACACTGCTTGGCACTGCATGAATCTGTTTGTTGGTGCCGGCACCAGGAATCGAACCCGGGACCTACTGATTACAAGTCAGTTGCTCTACCAGCTGAGCTATACCGGCCAGAAGGGGCCGCCATTATAGCGATTGGGCGTTGCGAGTAAACCTCTATGAAGCAGGTTGGAGACGATTCGAGCATCAGCCCTCGTCGGCTTATGCACAAAGGTGATGTGTTCTGGTACGGCAGTGCTTGAAATTTGTGCGGTATGTCTCGGAATTTTTCAAGCCGATGTTTTTATTCGACTTTTATCGTGCGCTCAAAAAATGATCAGCCTTCCTCGGGCGTGCAACGGGAGGCGTTTCGGTGGGTTGCCCAGATTTCATCAACAAAGTTATCCACAGGTTCTGTGGGTAAGCTTAGCGCTCGGCCAGGAGCAGGATGTTCCGTGGCGTGAGTTGGGTGGGGCAGAAGCTACCGAGTTTCACCTGGTAGCCCTGCTCCTCAAGGAACAGGGCTCGGTCCAGTACCAGCCAGAGTTCCAGGGGGCGGCGGAACAGGCTGCGGGGGAGTTCCAGGTTGCGTACTTCGGCAAGGCGTTGCCAGCCATCGGTTTCCAGTGCCTGCCAGTCCCGCTCTGCTGGCTGAGGAATGTCCTTGAGCTCGCAGAGGTCCCGGCAGTAATCCGGAAAAGGCTTGCCCAGCCAACTCGTGGCCAAGGAGGGAACGGTTAGGTAGTGGTCTTCGCCAGTCAGCTTTCGTTGCAGCAGGTCGAAGGCCAGTCTGCGCGCCATGGACTGGTCGCGAAGGCGGCGGTCGCGGGCGCCGGCGGTGACGGTTTCGCTCATCGGCAGGCGCAGGTCGGCCCGGCTGAAGCGCAGTGTGGACGCCTTGGCTGCTGTGGAAAGTGGCTCATAGCTCGGTGTCTGGATGCGGTTGTAGCAGCACGGCGCGACAGCTAGCTGGCGGCAGCCGGCTTCGCTGGCCAGTTGCAGCAGGCGCACGTGGAGATCGCCACAGGCATGCAAGGCGACTGCAGTGTGATCGGCGGTCAGTTGGCTCCCGGCGTCGTCAGCAAGGGCATCCTGTTCGCGATGTTGTGCACTGAGGCCCAGTCGTTGGCTCAGTTGTTGGCCGCCGGCGACCAGTTGCGGATCGAGCTCAATGCAGGTCAGTTGTGTGCCGTTGTGGGCCAGACGGCGACCCAGATGCCCCTTGCCGGCGCACCAGTCGAGCCAGTGCTCTGGGTGTTGGCGAAAAGCGAGGCGGCTGGCGAAGGCGTCGATCTGCAGCCATTTGCGTCCGGGGACGTCCACCGTGAAGGCGTTGGGTAGCATCTCAGCCCTGGCGGCTGGCAATTCACCCACGCAGCTGAGTTCGGCTGAGCGCGCGGCAAGCTGTGGATAAGGTGCTGGAGCCTGCAATGCTTCGGGGCGATTGTGGATGGCGTCGGCATCGGCCAGGGTGCGTGCACGGAGCCAAGCAGCCAGTTCGGGATGCTCGCTCTCCCAGGGCAGCCTGAGTTCGGTAAAGGGGACTGGTCGCCAGATCGACTCGTGCGCGCGCAGGAATTCATCCAGGGCGGTGAAGCGTTCCCGCAGGTGCGGGCCTTGGAGTGGAGCGGGGCTGGTCATGCTGGCGAAGCGATTGGCAATCAGGGACGGCGATTATAGCGTCGCCAAGTCCGCTCCTCATCCGGGGACGAGGAGCGGTCGCGGTTTAGCGGCCCTGCAGGGCATCCACGCGTAGCTTGCGCTCAAGCAGGCGGAAGGCCCGAACCAGCACGTACGCCATCAGCAGGTAGAAGAGGCCAGCCGCGAAGAAGATCTCTACCGGCAGGTAGGTGCGGGCGATGATGGTCCGTGCCATGCCGGTGAGTTCCAGCAGGGTCACGGTACTGGCCAGGGCGCTGGCCTTGATCATCAGGATCACTTCATTGCTGTACGCGGGCAGGCCGATGCGAGCGGCGCGCGGCAGGATGATGTAGACCAGTGCCTGGAAGCGCGACATGCCGAGGGCCCGGGCTGCCTCGATCTCACCCGGCGGAACGGCCTGGATGGCGCCACGCAGGATTTCCGCGATGTAGGCGGCGGTGTGCAGGGTCATGGTGATCACGGCGCACCAGAACGGGTCGCGCAGGTAGGGCCATAGCGGGCCTTTGCGTACCGCTTCGAACTGCGCCAGGCCGTAGTAGACCAGGAACAATTGCACCAGCAACGGCGTGCCGCGGAAGAAGAAGATGTAGCCGTAGGGCAGGGCGCGCACGTACCAGTGGCGCGATGCACGGGCGATGCCCATTGGCACCGCGAGGATCAGGCCGGCGATCACCGCAATGGCAACCAGCTCCAGGGTCAGGATTGCACCCTGGGACAGTTGCGGCAGGTATTTGAGGATGACTTCCCAGTTCATGCTGCGCTCCGCTTGAAGCCACGGCTTGCGCGCTTCTCAAGCCAGTGCATGCCGATCATCGCGAGGATGGTCAGGCCCAGGTAGATGAAGGCGGCGACCATGTAGAAGGTGAAGGGCTGTTTGCTGGCGGTCACGGCGATCTGTGAACGGCGCATGATTTCCTCGAGGCCGATCACGGAGACCAGGGCGGTGTCCTTCATCAGGATCATGAACAGGTTGCCCAGGCCCGGCAGGGCGATGCGCCACATCTGCGGCAGGATCACGCGCCAGAGAATACGTCCGCTGGACAATCCGAGGGCCATGCCGGCCTCTCTGTGCCCCTTGGGAATGGCCAGGATAGCGCCGCGGAACACTTCGGTGGCGTAGGAACCGAAGCACAGCCCGAGGGCGATGGTGCCGGCGGCGAAGGCGTTCAGCTCCAGCTCGGGATAGCCCAGCCATTCACCGAGGGCGCGCATCAGGTTGACCGTGCCGAAGTAGATCAGCAGGACCCAGAGCAACTCCGGGACCCCGCGCACGAGGGTGGAATAAGTGCCACCGAGCCATTGCAGCGGCTTGATGGAAGAAGTCCTGGCCAATGCACCGAGCAGGCCGAGCACCAGACCAACCGCCAGCGCGGAAAGCGCCAGTTTGATGGTCATGAGGGTGCCCGCGACCAGGGCAGGGCCGAATCCGTAGAGATCGAGGGTCATGTGGGCTCAGGCGCCGGTGCCGCGCAGGGGCGGCACCGGACGGGCAGGTCAGTAGATGCTGAAGGGGAAGTACTTGTCGTTGATCTTCTTGTAGGTGCCGTCGGCAACGATTTCCTTCAGCGCGGCGTTCAGCTTCTCGCGCAGCGGGTCGCCCTTGCGCACGGCAATGGCGATCTTGTCGTTGTCGAATACCGGGTCACCCTTGAACTCGAAGTCCTTGCCTGCGTCGCTCTTGAGCCATTCCCAGTTCACGAATTTGTCGGCCAGCACGCCATCGACGCGGCCGGAGGACAGGTCGAGGTAGGCGTTTTCCTGAGTGTCGTACAGCTTGATGTCGACAACGTCCTTCATGTTGTCTTCCAGCCAGGTACCGGCGATGGTCGCGCGCTGGGCGCCGATCACCTTGCCTTTCAGGCTTGCCTTGTCTGTCTTGAAGTCAGTGCCTTTCGGGGCAATGAACTGCAGCTTGTTGGTGTAGTAGGGGTCGGTGAAGTCGACGGCCTGCTTGCGCTCTTCAGTGATGGACATGGAGGCGGCGAGGAAGTCGAACTTCTTGGCGTTCAGGGCGGGGATGATGCCGTCCCAGTCGGAGGTGACCACTTCGCACTCGGCCTTCATCTTGGCGCAGAGGGCCTGGGCGATCTCGACGTCAAAGCCGCCGGCCTGGCCGCTGGCATCGATCAGGTTGAAGGGAGGGTAGGCGCCCTCGGTGCCGATCTTCAGCTTGTCGGCGGCGACGGCGGTGGTGCCGAAAGCGAGGGTGGCGGCCGCAGCCAGCAGAATCTTCTTGTAGTTCTTCATTGCGCTCTTTGCTCCGTGTTTTAGCGATTGCTGGACATGAATTGTTTACAGCGCGCCGATTGCGGGTTGTCAAATACCTTCTCTGGCGGGCCCTGTTCTTCTACCAGTCCCTGGTGAAGGAAAACCACTTCGCTGGAGACGTTCCGGGCGAAGTTCATTTCATGGGTGACCAGCAGCATGGTCCGGCCTTCCTCGGCCAGCGCGCGGATCACGTTAAGCACTTCTTGTACCATTTCCGGGTCCAGCGCCGAGGTGGGTTCATCGAACAGGATGACCTTCGGCTGCATGGCCAGGGTGCGGGCGATGGCCGCGCGCTGCTGCTGGCCGCCGGAAAGCTGGGTCGGATAGACGTGGCGCTTGTCGGCGATACCGACCTTGGCCAACAGGGCTTCGGCGATCTCGGTGGCTTCGGCCCTGCTCTGGCCAAGCACGCGGCGCGGCGCCTCGATGATGTTGTCGAGCACCGTCATGTGCGGCCAGAGATTGAAGTTCTGGAAGACGAAGCCGATCTCGCTGCGCATGCGATTGATCTGCTTGTTGTCGGCGGCGACCAGTTCGCCGGTGCGGCTCTGCTTGAGCTTGAGCTCTTCGCCGGCGACCAGGATCTGGCCCTCGTGCGGGTTTTCCAGGAGGTTGATGCAGCGCAGGAAGGTGGATTTGCCGGAGCCGGAGGAGCCGAGGATGGAGATCACGTCACCGTCGTTGGCGGTGAGGGATATACCCTTGAGCACTTCGAGATCGCCGTAGCGTTTATGCAGGTTGCGGATTTCAAGCGCTGGCGTGGCTTGGGCCATGGGGGGTCCTCTTGTTTTCGTGGGCACTCTGGCGGTGGGGCGGCCTTCCTGGCGAGGGCAAGCTAGCATAGCGCTTTGCCACGCGAAAGCCGCCCAAGGCCCCCTGGATGGCTCTGCGGGCGAGTTTGTCGCATCGCTGCAGTTGGTTGTCGCGGTAGCAAAAAAGCCCCTGTCGCCGGCTGAAGCGCCCGGAATTCGCACCTTTACCCGAGCTCTCTGCCTTTTCCCTTTTGGATCAATCGCTTATGTGAGCCGTGTGGCGAAAGCTTCAGGATCGGTCCCTGTCTGGCCAAGGGACTGCGGTCGTTCCCGCAGCAGTGCGGTCAGCGCCGACTCGGGCAGCGGTCGGGCGAAGTGGTAACCCTGGCCAAAATCGCAGCCCAGGGATTTGAGAATCATCAGGTGTCGTTGGGTCTCGACGCCTTCGGCGACCACTTCCAGTCCCAGGTTGCGGGCCAGGCTGAGGATGGTTTGCACGATCTGCAGGCCTTCCGGGCACTGGTCGAGCTGGATCATGAAAGAGCGATCGATCTTCAGGACATCCAGACGGAAGCGGTGCAGGTAGCTGAGGGAGGAATAGCCGGTGCCGAAGTCGTCGATGCTGATGCGCACACCGAGATCGTGAAGCTGCTGGAGCACGATGATGGTCCGCTCGGAGTCGGCCATCGAAACGCTCTCGGTGATTTCCAGATGCACGCATCCCGCGGGAATGCCGGCTTCGTCGATGATGGCGCCCACCTGCAGTACCAGGTCGTGCTGGGCGAACTGCCGGGCGGAGAGGTTGATGCTGACCGTCAGCGGCAATTGACCGGGTAGCTCGCGATGCCAGCGAGCGACGCTTCGACAGGCTTCGCGCAGCACCCAGAGGCCGAGAGGCAGAATCAGCCCGGTGTCTTCGGCGACCTGGATGAAGTCGCCCGGATAGACCAGTTCGCCTCCCGGAACCTGCCAGCGCACCAGGGCCTCGACACCGACCAGTTCGCCGCTGGTGATGTGCACGATGGGCTGATAATGGAGCACGAATTCACCGTTCTGCAGCGCGTTGCGCAGACGGGTTTCCAGGGTCAGCCGTCCCACAGCCAGATCATGCAGGCTGTGATCGAACAACTCGAAGCGGTGCTTGCCCAGTGTCTTGGCGCGGTACATGGCGAGGTCTGCGTGGCGCAGGATTTCTTCGGCCGATTCGTAGCCCAGGTCACTGGGGGCGATACCGATGCTGGCGCTGATGTAGAGCTGCTCGCCATTGATCAGGAAGGGCGGCTCCAGGGCTTCAAGCAGGCGCTCGGCCACCCGGACCGGAGCTTCGGGGTTACCGATGCAATCCAGCAGGATGGTGAACTCATCGCCACCCATGCGTGCGAGGGTGTCGGTCTGTCGCAGGCAGCCACCCAGGCGCGTGGCGACCTGGATGATCAGCAGGTCACCGGCCAAATGTCCGAGGCTGTCGTTGACCAGTTTGAAGCGGTCGAGGTCAATGAACAGGACCGCGAACGCCGCTTCCCGGTGCCGGTTGCATCGGGCGACCGCGCGGGACAGTCGATCGGAGAAAAGGGCACGGTTGGGCAGCCCGGTCAGGGGGTCGTGGAATGCATCGATCAGTTGTTCTTCGGCGCGTTTGCGTTCCACCACCCGTCCCATCTGCACACCGATCTGCGCCATCAGGTGCAGCAAGGTTTCATCGGGCTCCAGCACGCAGTTAGCGAAGAACTCGAGAACGCCGACCACTTCGCTACCAGCCAGCACCGGGAAGGCCGCCGCGGCCTTCAGGCCAGCCTCGCCCGCGGCGTCCACGCGGCAGAATTCCGGGGTCTGGCTGATATCGGCGATCCATGCCGGGGTACCGCTGGAGAGCACGCGACCGGGCAGGCCGAAACCCGGCGGAAACTCCATGGCTTCGGTTACCTGGCGGAAGTGGTGGAAGCGCTGCTCGTCGGCGTAGTGCCAGATGGCGGCCGAACGCAGGCGCGCTTCGCCCTCGACGTGGCCGGTCAGGTAGGCGTGGCCAATCTGCCAGCCGGTGTACTGACAGACGCTGGATACCGTGAAGCTCAGTCCGTCAGCGACCGTAGCCGCACCATTGGCAGCGTCGGCGATGGATTCGAGCAGCTGCAATTGCAGCTGTTTTTCATAGAGTTCGCGTAGTCCGTGCTCGGCGATCTGTTCCGCTTCCAGACGCGCCTGGTGTTCACGCTGCAGGCGCCGGCGGAGTTTGTCGGCTTCCGGATCGCGCGATACGCCGTCCATGTCCGCTCAGCCCCGGGTCTTGCCGTGGAAGGTGATTCGGCAGCGGCATTCGCTATCACCGCGATGCATGCAGGCGAGGTGGTCGACGGCCAGTGACTCGCCGAAATGCACCGCTGCGCCCTCGATGAAGCCATGAGCCAGGGCACAGAGTCGGCGGGGGGAGCGATAAGTCATCATCAGCGTGCCGTCGGTTTCATCACGGAAGCCGAAGGTGGGAACGTCCGCGCCTGGATAGATCATGCGGACTTCGGGATGGATGATCTGGTTGACGCTGAGGATGAAGGGGTGCGTCGAGTCGTGGGGATCGAAGTAGGCGGGGTAGCGGCTGGCCAGCGACGGCATCGCTTCGCGGCCGAACCAGCGCAGGACTTCGAATGAGGACATGTCGAGCGCTTCGGCGGCGGCTGCCACCAGGCGGTAGATGTGATCGTCGGGGTAGCTGCCGAGGGCTGTGTAGACACCGTCCAGGCCGGTGCCATCCAAAAGGGCGTCCCAGGCATCTTCGCCCTGGTGCCGAGTGACCACTTCTTCGAGCAGGTTGAAGACGATTCCCTTCATGCAGCCCCCTGGCGCCCTCGGGTCGAGTCCCTTCGGGGTTGCCTCGAGGCGCTTCGAGATGAGGTTAGCAGCGCCGTTCGCATCGTGCCCGGCGGCTGTGAGGGATGCTGAAAACAAAAAACCCCAGCACATGGCTGGGGTTTTTTGTTTGGTATTAGTGGTGCCCAGGGACGGAATCGAACCGCCGACACGGGGATTTTCAATCCCCTGCTCTACCAACTGAGCTACCTGGGCAACGGGGCGCTATTAAACGGATTTGCCGGCCCCTCGTCAACACCCTTTTGAAAATTTTTTTAGTTATTCCGGGCGCTTACGCGCTCGGGGGGACGTAGCCCTCTGCCTGGGCGTAATCCTCACCGGAAAGGAACTTGTCCATTTCCGCCTGGAGGAATTTGCGATCCTCGGCGTTCATCATGTTCAGGCGACGCTCGTTGATCAGCATGGTCTGGTGGGCTTGCCACTCATCCCAGGCCTTCTTCGAGACGTTGTTGAAGATGTCCTCGCCCTTGGCGCCCGGATACGGCGGACGCTCCAGGCCCGGCAGTTCCTCTTTGTACTTGCGGCACATGATGGTGCGGGTCATCGCGGTTCTCCTGCGTTCAATACATCGGCCGCGCGCTTGAGCAGCTTCTTCACCGGGGCGGCCAAGCCCAGGCGCGGCGGGGTGGCGAGGTTATACCAGAGCCAGTCGCCCTCGGCCACGGCGGGGGCGCTGCCTTCCACGGCCACCAGCCAGGGTTCGATGGCCAGTTGGAAGTGGCTGAATGTGTGCGTCAGGCCGGGCAGTTCGCGGCGCTCGCCAAGGCGCAGGGCGTGCTGGCTGGCCAGTGGAGCGAGAGCGTCGAGATCGTCCATTTCCGGCAGGCTCCAGAGCCCGCCCCAGAGCCCGCTCGAGGGTCGGCGGTAAAGCAGGATGGAGCCATCGCGGCTGGCCAGCAGGGGCATCAGCGTGCGCTTCTGCGGCAGGGCCTTGCGCGGTTTCGACACGGGGTAGTCGGTCTCTCGGCCCAGATGGTGAGCACGGCAACCGCTCTGCAGCGGGCACAGCAGGCAACTGGGCTTGCTGCGGGTGCAGAGGGTGGCGCCCAGATCCATCATCGCCTGGGTGTAGTTGTTGACCCGCTCGTGCGGGGTGAAGCGCTCGGCCACTTCCCAGAGCTGTTTCGCCACTTTCGGCTCGCCCGGGTAGCCGTCCTGGGCGACGTAACGGGCCAGGACGCGCTTGACGTTACCGTCGAGAATCGGCGCGCGTAATCCCATGGACAGGCTGGCGATGGCGCCGGCAGTGGAGCGACCGATGCCCGGTAACTCCGCAAGCTGGTCTACATCTCGCGGGAATTCACCGCCGTGTTCGGCCACCACCTGCTTCGCGGTCTTCTGCAGGTTGCGGGCGCGGGTGTAGTAGCCGAGGCCGGTCCAGAGGTGCAGCACTTCGTCTTCAGGTGCGGCGGCCAGGTCCTGCACGCTGGGCAGAGCCTCCATGAAGCGGTCGAAATATCCCAGGACCGTGCTGACCTGGGTTTGCTGCAACATGATTTCGGATACCCAGACGCGATAGGGGGTGATGCCCTGCTGCCAGGGCAGATCCTTGCGACCGTGGCTGTCGTACCAATCGAGTACGGCGCCGGAAAACTGCTCGGGGCTCATTGCTTGAACAGCCCCTTCAGTGCGTCCTTGAGTTCAGGGCTGACCTTGTCGCCGAGCTTCTCTTCCAGTTTTTCGTTGAGCTTGTCGCCGGCCAGCTTGGCGGCGACCTTGCCCATGCCGTCCTTGTCCAGGCGGCACGCCTTGGCGCCCAGTTCCAGCGGGCCACGGCAGCGCAGCGGCCACTCGATACCGACATAGCGCTCGTTGACCTGGCAGGCCGGGTCCGGCATCTCGCTCTTGTCGCCTTCGATGATCACGCCGACACGGTAGTCCAGGCCGAGCACGCGCAGGTCGATGGCGCCGTCGCCCTTGACGCTGAGGCCGGGGATGCTGGCGACCATGTCGGGGTTGGTGGCGACGCCGTTGTTGAAGGCGAGGGAACCCTTGAGTTCGCGGAAGGGCGTTTCGTTGCCGCCACGGGTGCTTTCCAGGCCTTTGCGGTTGAGTGTCGCGATGCCCTGGCAGATCTGTTGCTCAAGGTTGGCGTCGAGCAGGGCGCCGTCATTGAGCGCAAAGCTGGCGGTGCCGTTGAGGCCATCCACCCAGGCCTTCTGGCTGTTGCCGCTACTGGTGATGTTGGCGTTCAGGTCGAGCAGCCCGCGCACCGGCGGTTTCTGCTCCTGCGCCTTCAGGAGCTTCTCCACCGGCACGTTGTTGATGCGTTTCTGCGCCTTGAGCAGCGGTACGGCCGGACGCGCGTCGATCTGCGCATTGGCCACGAAGCTGCCGCCGAACAAGCCGCCGCGCAGGTCTTCCAGTGTTATCAGGCCGGCCTTGCCATTGGCCTTGAGGCTGACGTCATCCAGGGGCAGTTTGTCGACGGTGAACTGGCCGAAATTGAGGGTGGCCTCCAGATCGACCTTGCGCAGTTGGTCCACAGGCAGGATCGGGGTTTCGCTCCAGGCCGCCTGGGTGGGGGCGTTGGGCAGCGGCGTGGCGCCCTGGGTGGCGGCGGCTACGGCGGGCTTGACCTCGGCCTGGCGCGCGGTCTGGACGGCCTCTTTGGCCTTCGACTTGGGCGGCAGATAGCGGTCGAGGTCCAGCTTGTCGCCCTTGAGCTGAACGCGTACCGCTTTTTTGGCGAGGTCGGCCACGGCCAGTCGGCCGTTGAAGGTGCTGTCGTCCAGCTTCAGGTTCAGGCCCTCGAGAGCCAGGCTGTTGGCGCTGCCGTTGAGCTTGGTGACCAGTTCGAATTTCTGCAGAGTCGCGGCATCGCTCATCGGCGGCAGCTCGACCCCAATGCCGGTGAGGAACTCGCGCAGGTTGAGCGGGGCGATGGACAGGCCGCCTTCCAGGCGCGGGTCCTTGTCCAGGTCATGCACTTTCAGCTCGCCGAGGGCGCGCAACTGGTTACCCGACAGCTTCAGGCCGTTCCATTCGGCGACGTTGGCGGCCAGATCGGCCAGCAACTGGCCCTGGGCGTTGAAGGCAAGCGTCTTGCCCTTGAGCGGCTCGCCCGAGGCCTCGCCGTTCAGCTTGAGATCTTCCAGCTGATAGCGCTTGAGGGCGCGTTCGAAGCGCAGGTTGGCGGTGAGATCGGTCTTGGCACGCAATACCGGCTGATTGGTGCCGAAGAAGGCGCTGAGCTTGAACGGGATGCTGGCGCCTTCGCGGATGGCGCCGGTGGTCAGCTCAATGCCTTCTGCACTGAATTGCTTGCCGCTCTTGGCATCGGTGTAATCGATGCGGGCGTTGTGCACGGTCAGGCTGTCGATATCCAGCTTGATCGGGCGCGCAGGTTCGTCGGCGGCGGGCGCTTGTTTGGCCTCTTCAGCTGGTGCTGGAGTGGTCGGCGTGCCGGTCTGGGCGGTTTCCGGGGCCTTGGCGGGACGGCCGATATCTTCCCAGTTGCCGCGGCCTTTCTCGTCACGTTGCAGATCGAGGTTGAGGCCCTCTACGCGGATGTCGCTCATCTGCACTTCGCGGCGCAACAGCGGCAGCACGCGCACCGACAGGCCAATCATGTCGAGGTTGGCGAAAGGCTTTTCCGGGGTAACGGCGCTGGCCAGGGTCGCCTCGTGCAATTCGAGGCCGAGCCAGGGGAACAGGCTCCAGCCAATGTCGCCGTTCAGGGTCAGTTCGAGGTTGGCCTTGTCGCGGGCCAGTTGCTGGATTTCATCCTTGTAATCGTTCGGGTCGAACAGGTGGGTCAGGGCGAAGCCCCCCGCCACTATGATCAGCAACAGCCCGAGGAAGATGAGGCCCAGGATTTTGCCGAAGGCTTTCATTGGCCAGTCCTTGTGATGGATCGCGTGAATTGAAGGTGCCGAGTATAGCGCCGGGCCATCAGCCTTGGTGCGCGGCGGCACGTGGCTCGGCGCCCTGGTCAGGGACTTTGGATAGTGATTTTGGCCGTCGGTTCAGCTCAGGGGCTGGACGTCGCCTCAGAGGCTTTCCAGCGGCAGATGCAGATGCGCGGCCAGGGCCTGGGATTCCAGGTGGCCCTGCGGGGCGGCCAGATGCAGCGATCTACCCGATTCCCGTGCCAGGCGCGCGGTCTCTTCAACCAGTCGACGAGCGACGCCGCGGTGGCGGGTCACCTTGCGCACGCACAGATGGGACAGTCGCCAGTGAGGCTCGCCGCGCAGCAGCAGGGCCGCGCCCAGCAGGCGGTCATTGAAGCGCCCTGCGACCAACTGGCCGTCGGCCAAGCCGCACGTCACCAGTTCCGCCGCGCTGGCATAGGGTGCCAGCAGCCAGTCCGGGGCATCGGCGTAGATCTTCACCAGGTCGCCAAGGTCCTGCTCGGACGGGCTGTTCAGGGTCTCGACGATCACGGGCATGGGGGCTCCTGAAGGGCATTGCGGGGGCGGGCCGGCAGTGTAAACGCCGCCGACCGCCGTCGGTAGCGGCACCAAGAGCCTGCGGCCTATAATGGCGCTCTTTTTCGTGAGCCTTTTTGTGGAGCTGGTGATGGCCGAACGTACGGCATCCGTCGAACGCAATACCCTGGAAACCCAGATCAAGGTTTCGATCAACCTGGATGGCACTGGCAAGGCGCGCTTTGATATCGGCGTCCCATTCCTTGAGCACATGCTCGACCAGATCGCCCGTCATGGCCTGATCGACCTGGATATCGAGTGCAAGGGCGATCTGCATATCGACGATCACCACACCGTGGAAGACGTCGGCATCACTCTCGGCCAGGCCTTCACCCAGGCCATCGGTGACAAGAAGGGCATCGTCCGCTACGGCCACTCCTATGTGCCCCTGGATGAAGCCCTGTCCCGAGTGGTCATCGATTTCTCCGGTCGTCCCGGACTGCAGATGCACGTGCCCTTCACCCGCGCCGTGGTCGGTGGCTTCGACGTCGACCTGTTCCAGGAGTTCTTCCAGGGCTTCGTCAACCACGCCCTGGTGAGCCTGCACATCGACAACCTGCGTGGCCACAACACCCACCACCAGATCGAAACCGTGTTCAAGGCCTTCGGCCGCGCCCTGCGCATGGCCGTCGAGCGTGATCCGCGCATGGCCGGCCAGATGCCCTCCACCAAGGGCGTGCTCTGATGCAGACGGTTGCAGTCATCGACTACGGCATGGGCAACCTGCACTCGGTTGCCAAGGCCCTGGAACACGTTGGCGCCGGCCGCGTCCTGGTCAGCAGTGACGCCAATGTGATCCGCGAAGCCGACCGGGTGGTCTTCCCCGGTGTCGGCGCGATCCGCGATTGCATGGCCGAGATCCGTCGCCTGGGCTTCGACGAGCTGGTCCGCGAAGTCAGCCAGGACCGCCCGTTCCTGGGCATCTGTGTCGGCATGCAGGCACTGCTGGAGCGCAGCGAAGAGAACGACGGCGTCGATTGCATCGGCCTGTTCCCCGGTCAGGTGCGCTTCTTCGGCAAGAACCTGGTGGAAGACGGCGAGCACCTGAAGGTGCCGCACATGGGCTGGAACGAGGTGGAGCAGAGCGTCGCCCACCCGCTCTGGCACAACATCCCCGACCGCGCGCGCTTCTACTTCGTACACAGCTACTACATCGAGGCGGGCAATCCCAAGCAGGTCGCCGGTCGCGGTCACTACGGCAAGGACTTCGCCGCTGCGCTGGCCGAGGGTTCGCGCTTCGCCGTGCAGTTCCACCCGGAAAAAAGCCACACCCACGGCCTGCAGTTGCTGCAGAACTTCGCCGCCTGGGATGGCCGCTGGTAAGCATGAGCCGCGCGAAGAAGGCCCCGAGCCTGCAACTCGACGCTGCCCAGACCAACGACGCGGTGCTGGCGATCAAGCGTTTCATGGCGGATCGCTTCGAGCTGGAGCTGGGTTCCTTCGAGGCCGAGGAAGTACTCGACTTCTTCGCCCGGGAATTCGCGCCGCATTTCTACAACAAGGCGATCTTCGATGTGCAGGCGCACCTGAAAGACAGGTTCGAGAGCATCGAAAGCGACTTGTGGGCGCTCGAGAAAGACTGAGCGCCAAGCCGATTCCACTGACTTCTTACAGGTTGAACCGATGCTGATTATCCCCGCTATCGATCTGAAGGACGGCGCCTGCGTGCGTCTGCGCCAAGGCCGTATGGAAGACTCCACCGTGTTCTCCGACGACCCGGTGAGCATGGCCGCCAAATGGGTGGAAGGTGGTTGCCGCCGCCTGCACCTGGTGGACCTCAACGGTGCCTTCGAGGGCAAGCCGGTGAACGGTGAAGTGGTCACCGCCATCGCCAAGCGCTACCCGAACCTGCCGATCCAGATCGGTGGCGGCATCCGCTCCCTGGAAACCATCGAGCACTACGTCAAGGCCGGCGTCAGCTACGTGATCATCGGCACCAAGGCAGTGAAAGAGCCCGAATTCGTCACCGAGGCCTGCAAGGCCTTCCCGGGCAAGGTCATCGTCGGCCTGGATGCCAAGGACGGGTTCGTCGCTACCGACGGCTGGGCCGAAGTCAGCAGCGTGCAGGCGGTCGACCTGGCTCGCCGCTTCGAGGCCGACGGCGTGTCCGCGATCGTCTACACCGACATCGCCAAGGACGGGATGATGCAGGGCTGCAACGTCGAAGCCACCGCTGCCCTGGCCGCTGCCAGCCGCATCCCGGTGATCGCTTCCGGCGGTATCCACAACCTCGGTGACATCGAGAAGCTGCTGGCCGCCAAGGCCCCCGGCATCATCGGCGCCATCACCGGCCGCGCCATCTACGAAGGCACCCTGGACGTCGCCGAGGCCCAGGCCTTCTGCGACAGCTACAAGGGTTGATCGACGGCTAACGGTGCGCGCTGCGCACCTTACGGGACACTGTTATGGCTCTCGCAAAACGCATAATCCCCTGCCTCGACGTGGACAATGGCCGCGTGGTCAAGGGCGTCAAGTTCGAGAACATCCGCGACGCCGGCGATCCGGTGGAAATCGCCCGTCGCTACGATGAGCAGGGTGCCGACGAAATCACCTTCCTCGACATCACCGCCAGCGTCGACGGCCGCGACACCACCCTGCACACCGTCGAGCGCATGGCCAGCCAGGTGTTCATCCCGCTGACCGTGGGCGGTGGCGTGCGCACCGTGCAGGACATCCGCAACCTGCTCAATGCCGGCGCCGACAAGGTGTCGATCAATACGGCCGCAGTGTTCACGCCCGAGTTCGTTGGCGAGGCCGCCGCCCGTTTCGGCTCCCAGTGCATCGTGGTCGCCATCGACGCGAAGAAGGTATCCGCCCCCGGGGAAACACCGCGCTGGGAAATTTTCACCCATGGCGGACGCAAACCCACCGGCCTCGACGCCGTGGCCTGGGCGAAAAAGATGGAAGACCTGGGTGCCGGCGAGATTCTTCTCACCAGCATGGACCAGGACGGCGTGAAGAGCGGTTATGACCTCGGCGTCACCCGTGCCATCAGTGAAACCGTCGGGATTCCGGTGATCGCCTCCGGCGGTGTAGGCAATCTTGAGCACCTGGCCGCCGGCATTCTCGAAGGCAAGGCCGACGCCGTGCTGGCGGCCAGCATCTTCCACTTCGGTGAGTACACCGTGCCGGAGGCGAAGGCCTATCTGGCCAGCCGTGGAATCCTCGTGCGCTGAGCACGATTCTTGCCTAGCATTGGCCCAGGCTGCCCGCGTGATGGACTTCGCAGCCTGGGTTGCTGATGCCCGAGCCTCGCTCCCGCGAGGTTAAGCTCAGCGCATTTCCCATCTCTCCTGGAAGGTAGCCGCTTATGTCGAAACGCCTGCTGCTGGCGCTGGCCGGTACCCTTATGGTGCTTGCCGGTGCTGCCCGCGCCGAAGTGGATGAGAACTACAGCGTCGTTCTCCTGACTGAAAACTTCCCCCCGTACAACATGTCGATCAATGGGAAGAACTTCGCCCAGGAAGACAACATCGACGGCATCGCCGTCGACATCGTGCGTGAGATGTTCAAGCGCGCCGGGGTCAAGTACAGCCTGACCCTGCGCTTCCCCTGGGACCGTATCTACAAGCTGGCGCTGGAAAAGCCGGACTATGGCGTCTTCGTCACCGCGCGTCTGCCCGAGCGTGAGCAGTCCTTCAAATGGGTTGGCCCGATCGGTCCGGACGACTGGATCATGCTGGCCCGTGCCGACAGCCAGATCGCCCTCGGCAGCCTGGAAGATGCGCGCAAGTACAAGGTCGGCGCCTACAAGGGCGACGCTATCGCCGAGTACCTTGCCCAGCAGAAACTCGAGCCCGTCACCGCCCTGCGCGACCAGGAAAACGCGAAGAAGCTGGAGAAAGGCCAGATCGACCTCTGGGCTACCGGCGACCCGGCTGGCCGTTACCTGGCCAAGCAGGAAGGCGTGGGCGGCCTGAAGACCGTGCTGCGCTTCAACCAGGCCGAGCTGTTCCTGGCGCTGAACAAAGAGGTCCCCGACGAAGTCGTGAAGAAACTGCAGGGCGCGCTGGACCAGATGCGCGCCGAGGGCTTCGTCGACGAGATCCTCAACAGCTACCTGTAACGGGTAGTGCATCGAAAGTAGTCAAAGACTCCAGCGACCGGCCACAAGCCGGTCGCTTGCCAAGGAAGGCAGGACGGGTCGAGCCGTACGTCCGTGGGTGGGGAGCCCGCGCAAGGAAGCCGCTTAGCCACAACCACAAATCAAGCGAGCGGTATGACAATGCAGAAGTTGATCCAACGTGCCCTGACCCTGGGCCTGATGTTCCTCGCCTTCACGGCGCGCGCCGAAGTCCCTGCGGATTACAAGGTGGTGTTGCTCACCGAGAACTTCCCGCCCTTCAACATGGCGGTGGATGACAAGAACTTCGCCCGTGACGACGGCATCGACGGCATCAGCACCGATATCGTCCGCGAGATGTTCAAGCGTGCCGGCATCAACTACAGCCTGACCCTGCGCTTCCCCTGGGACCGCCTCTATCGCCTGACCCTGGACAAGCCCAACTACGGCCTGTTCTCCACCACCTTCACCGCCGAGCGCCAGCCGCTGTTCAAGTGGGTCGGCCCGATTGCCAAGACCGAGTGGGTGCTGCTCGCCGCGCCGGGCAACAACCTCAGCATCAAGGACCTGAAGAGCGCCTCCCAGTACCGCATCGGCGCCTATAAGAACGACGCCGTCAGCCAGCACCTGGAAACCCAGGGCATGGCACCGCAGAACGCCCTGCGTGACCAGGAGAACGTGAAAAAGCTGATCAAGGGCCAGATCGACCTCTGGGCCACCACCGATCCGGTGGGCCGCTACCTGGCCAAGCAGGAGGGCGTGACGGGCCTGCAGACCGTGCTGCGCTTCAACAGTGCCGAGCTCTACCTGGCCTTCAACAAGGACACTCCGGACGAGGTCATCGAGCGCCTGCAAAAAGCCCTCGACCAGATGCGCAGCGATGGGTACGTCGACGAGATCACCCAGAACTACCTGTGACAACGCTGCAGGTTCGCCTTTCTTTGTGGAGGCGAATTCATTCGCTAATCAGGCCGCAGGCCTGACTTTCGAGGTTAAGGGGCCGCTTCGCGGCCCACAGCGAATGAATTCGCCCCCACAAGGAGGTCATCGGGGAACTACCGGTAAACCCCCGCCTTGCCATGGGCTGCCATGGCGCGATTGCCGCGCAGGGCGATCAGCATTTCCACTCCGATCAGTTCGAAGCCCCGTTCCTTAAGGCGCGGCAGCTCGCGTTCGAGCAGCGCAAGGGTCGCCGGATGCGGATGGCCGATCATCAGCGCCGAGCCTTGCTTGCGTGCGAGCTTGAGGGCGGCGTCGAACTGCGCGGCGACTGCGGCCGGACTCTGGTCGTCGTCGAGGAAGATGTCCCGCGAGAGGCTGGCCAGCCCGGCTTTCTGGGCTTCGGCGGCCGCCACCGTGGCGGCGCTGGTGCGGCTGTCGATGAAGAAAAGGCGTTCCTGCTGCAGCCGAAGCATCAGCAAGTTCATGGCCGGACGCTGGGCGGTCATGCGGCTGCCCATGTGATTGTTCAGGCCTCGGGCGTAGGGCACCTGGCGCAGGGCGGCGTCCAGTCGCTTTTCCAGCTCGGCGGTGGACAGACCCGGGTGCCAGGCATACGGGCCGGTAGCCGGGTCCATGGGCAGATGCAGCATCACGGTCTTGCCGGCGGCGTGGGCGGCTTCGGCCAGTTCTCGGGAGTGGCGGGCATCCGGCAGGATGGACAGCGCCACCGGGCCGGGGAGGGCAAGGACGCGATGGTCGCGGGCCGGTGTCTGGCCCAGGTCATCGATCACCAGGGCCAACCGCGCGACAGGGGCGGCACAGGCACCGGCTGCCGTTGCGCTCAACCACAGCGCCAGCAGCCAGGTACCCCATTTCATGTCAGTTCTTGCGGGTGACGTTCAGGCCTTTCAACAGGTTGAGGGCCTGGCTCAGTTGGAAGTCGTCGTCCTGCGGACGCGGTTCTGCGGACTTCTTGCTCGTACTCGGACGGTCGGCGCCGCCATTGCCGTTGCCGAGGTGACCGGCGAGATCGGCTTCCTTGAAGGTTTCGCCGTCCTGCTCGCGGGTGACCTTGGCGCGCGCCACCTCGATATCCGGGACGATGCCCTGGGCCTGGATCGAGCGGCCGTTCGGGGTGTAGTAGAGCGCGGTGGTCAGCTTCAGGGCGCGGTCGTTGTTCAGCGGCAGCACGGTCTGCACCGAACCCTTGCCGAAGCTGTCGGTGCCCATCAGCACGCCGCGCTTGTGGTCCTGCAGGGCGCCGGCAACGATCTCCGCCGCCGAGGCACTGCCGCCGTTGATCAGCACCACCAGCGGTACGCCATCGCTGGCATCGGCCGGATCGGCGGAGAAGCGCAGTTCGGAGTTGGCGATGCGGCCTTTGGTGTAAACGATCAGGCCCTTCCGCAGGAAGTGGTCGGAGACTTCCACCGCCGACTGCAATACGCCGCCGGGGTTGTTGCGCAGGTCGAGGACCAGGCCGGAAAGGCGGCTGCCGTTGTCCTTGCGCAGCTTGGCCAGGGCCTTGCCGACTTCTTCGCCGGTGTTGACCTGGAACTGGGTGATGCGCAGGTAGCCGTAGCCTTTCTCCAGCAGTTGGCTCTTCACGCTCTTGACCTTGATCGCGGCGCGGACCAGTTCGACATCGAAGGGCCGGCCGCCATCGCGAACGAGGGTCAGGGTGATCTTGCTGCCCGCCTTGCCGCGCATCTTGTCCACCGCTTCCATCAGCGAGATGCCCTTGGTCGGCTGGCCGTCGATCTTCACGATCAGGTCGCCCGGCTGGATGCCGGCCTTGGATGCGGGGGTGTCATCGATGGGGGAAACCACTTTGACGAAGCCGTCCTCGGTGCCGACCTCGATGCCGAGGCCGCCGAACTCGCCGCTGGTGCTTTCCTGCAGCTCCTGGAAGTCTTCCGGCTCCAGATAAGCGGAGTGCGGATCGAGGTTGCTGAGCATGCCCTTGATGGCGTTTTCCAGCAGGGTCTTGTCGTCGACCGGCTCGACGTAGGCGGATTTGATGCGATCCAGCACCTCGGCAAAGGTCCGCAGCTCATCCAGGGGCAGCGGTGCCTTGCCGTTCACCGCAGTAGCGGGGAGGGTTGCCGGCTCCTCGGCGGCCAGCAGCTGTGGGGCGCCGCCGAGCAGCGCCAGAGCCATGGCCAGGGAAGTGAGGCGGGACAGATGCGGCATGCGAAACTCCTGCTAGATGAGATGGCGCCTATCCTTGCGCGCGGCACCACTGTGCCGGGTCGGTGGGTCGGCCCTGCTGGCGAATGGCGAAGTACAGCGCGGGCGTGTCCTGCCCGCCGCTATTGCCGACGGTGGCGATGGATTCGCCTGCTTTCACGATATCGCCGGCACTTTTCAATAGACGCTGATTGTGTCCGTAGAGGCTCAGATAGCCGTTGCCATGGTCGAGAATGACCAGAAGCCCGGCGCCGCGCAACCAGTCAGCGAAAACCACGCGACCGCCGTGTACGGCCCGAACGGAGCTACCTTCGGAGGCGCCGATCAGCACGCCATCCCATTTGGCGCGGGAGTCGCCGCCACGGGCCGAACCGAAACGCGCCACCAGTCGGCCGTCCACCGGCCAGGGCAGCTTGCCGCGCGCCTGGGCGAAGGGGCCGCCGAAATTGCCGCCGGTGCTGGAGACCATCGGGCCGGTGACGGGTCTGGCCGGGCTGCCGGCGGGGTGTTCGCGTAGCTGGCGCTGTTGCTCGGCCAGTGCACGCTTGCGGGCTTCTTCAGCCTCGCGGGCTTCGCGCTCCTGGCGGGCCAGGGTCTCTTCGATGGTCTTGAGGACCTTGCCCAGTTGCTCCTGGTCCTGCTGGCGCGACTTGAGCTTCTTGTCGCGGTCGCTGACGTCCTGGTTGAGCTTGGCCAGCGCCTGCTGGCGCTCCTTGCGTGCCGCCGCCAGTTGCTCGCGACGGCCATCGAGGGCCGCTTTCTGCTCGTTGAGCTGATTCTGCTGGGCGGTGATTTCCTGCTCGACGTTGTTCAGCTGGCGCAGGGTTTCGTTGAACGCGGCAAGCTGCTCCAGGCGCGCCTTGCTCAGGTAATCGTAGTAGGTGAGGGTGCGGGCGAACTTCTCGGGGTGTTGCTGGTTGAGCAGCAGCTTGACGTATTCCTGCTGACCGCTCTGGTAGGCAGCGCGAGCCTGGATGCCGATCAGGCGCTGCTGTTCAGCGCGCGCGTCCTGGAGTTTTTTTTTCTCCTCATCCAGCCGCTGGATCTCACCTTCGCTGTTCTTGAGCTCCTGCTGCAGGTCCTTGACCTGCTGCTCCAGGTTGCCCATGTCGGTTTCGGTCTTCTTCAGGTCGGCCTGGACGCCGGACTTTTCGTCCTGCAGCTGCTTCAGAAGTTTTTTCAGCTCGGCGACATCCTTGCCGGCCTGGTCCAGCTGCTGCTGGGTTTCGGCGCGCTGGTCGGCCATGACCGGAGTGATCAGGCTGGCGAAGATAACGAGGGCGAGGGCGCGAAGCATGGGGTGTGGGGCACCAGGGGGGGAGGACCGGCCTAGTATGCCCGTGGTGCGGGGCAAAAAAAACGCCCCGGACCAGGGGTTCGGGGCGTTTCCTGACAGGGCGCGCAGATTTCCTGCGTCGGGGCCGCGCCGTGGCGTCGGCCCGCGTCGATCATTGCAGTTCGACGATGGTCTTGCCGGACATCTCGGCCGGTACCGGCAGGCCCATCAGGGTCAGCAGGGTCGGGGCCACGTCGGCCAGTACACCGCCTTCGCGGATGGTCGCCGGACGCTTGCCGACATAGATGAACGGCACCGGCTCGCAGGTGTGTGCGGTATGCGCCTGGCCGGTCATCTCGTCTTCCATCTGCTCGACGTTGCCGTGGTCGGCGGTGATCAGCGCTTCGCCGCCCACCTTGTCGAGGGCTTCGACGATGCGCCCGACGCAGCTGTCCAGGCATTCCACGGCCTTGACCGCGGCTTCGAATACGCCGGTATGGCCGACCATGTCGCCGTTGGCGTAGTTCACCACGATCACGTCGTAGCGCTGGTTTTCGATGGCGTCGACGATCTTGTCGGTGACTTCGGGGGCGCTCATTTCCGGCTGCAGGTCATAGGTGGCGACCTTGGGCGACGGGATCAGGATGCGCTCTTCGCCTTCGAAGGGCTCTTCACGGCCGCCGGAGAAGAAGAAGGTCACGTGGGCGTACTTCTCGGTCTCGGCGATGCGCAGCTGGGTCTTGCCGTTCTTCGCCAGGTATTCGCCCAGCACGTTCTCCAGGGATTCCGGCTTGTAGGCGCTGGGGGCGGGGATGCTCGCCGCGTACTGGGTCAGCATCACGTATCCGGCCAGTTTCAGCTCGCGCTGGCGGGGGAATTCCTTGAAACCGGGCTCGACGAAGGCGCGGGACAGTTCACGAGCCCGGTCGGCGCGGAAGTTCATGAAGATCACGGCGTCGCCATCTTCCACCTTCACGGCGTGGCCGATGCGGGTGGCCTTGACGAACTCGTCGCTCTCGCCGCGCTCGTAGGCCGCGGTCAGACCTTCGACGGCCGTGGCGGCGGTGAATTCGGCCTGGCCTTCGGCGATCAGGTTGTAGGCGGCTTCCACGCGGTCCCAACGATTGTCGCGGTCCATGGCGAAGTAGCGGCCGATCAGGCTGGCGATGCGGCCCTTGCCGAGGCGGGCGAAGGCTTCGTCCAGTAGCTTGATGGACGGCTCGGCGCTCTTGGGCGGCGTGTCGCGACCGTCGAGGAAGGCGTGCAGGTAGATCTTCTCGGCACCGCGCTGGGCGGCCAGCTCGGCCATGGCGACCAGGTGATCCTGGTGGCTATGGACGCCGCCATCGGACAGCAGGCCCATGAAGTGAACGGCCTTGCCGGCAGCCACGGCCTTGTCCACAGCGGTGGTGATTTCCGCGTTAGTGAAGAAGTCGCCGTCGCGGATCGACTTGGTCACGCGGGTGAAGTCCTGGTACACCACGCGACCTGCACCGAGGTTCATGTGGCCGACTTCGGAGTTGCCCATCTGGCCGTCGGGCAGGCCGACGTCCATGCCGCTGCCTGAAATCAGGCCGTGGGGCTGAGTGGCGCGCAGGCGGTCATAGACCGGGGTGCTGGCGGCATGGATGGCGTTGTATTCGGGGCTGTCACTGTGACCGAAACCGTCCAGGATGATCAGGACCAGGGGTTTGGGCGTGGCTGTCATAGTGTCCGACTCGTCTGCGGCAAAGGGTTGAAAGTTGCGGGCAAGGCCCCGAAAAAAAGACGCGGCATTCTACGTTCTGGTTCCATCGGCGTCACCGCTGGACGGGGTTTGGCCGACCTGTGGGGCTGTGTATACTGGCCGGCATTTTACCGTCCCGGAAGCCGACGATGCTCGCTAAGCTGATTGAATTTGCCACTAACCACTATGTACTGAGTGGATCGTTCGTGCTGCTGCTGGCCCTGCTGCTGGCCCACGAACTGCGCCGCAGTGGCCGCGCCATCTCCACTCGCGAGCTGACCTCCCTGGTCAACGGCGGCCAGGCCGTGGTGCTGGACGTGCGCGGCACCAAGGATTTCTCCGGCGGCCATATCGTCGACGCCCTGAACATCCCCTATGAAAAACTTACCAGCCGCATCGCCGAGTTGGAGAAGTACAAGGACAAGGCCATCATCGTGGTCGACTCCATGGGCCAGCACGCCGGCACCGTCTGCCGCGACCTGCAGAAGGCCGGCTTCAACGCCATCAAGCTGTCCGGCGGTATCGGCACCTGGCGTGGCGACAACCTGCCGCTGGTGAAGTGAGATGGCCGGGACTGTCATCTATTCGAGCGCCTGGTGCCCCTTCTGCATCCGTGCCAAGCACCTGCTGGACAGCAAGGGCGTGCGCTATGAAGAGATCAGCGTCGACGGCAACCCTGCAATTCGCGCCGAGATGACCCGCAAGGCCGGGCGCACCTCGGTGCCGCAAATCTGGATCGGCCAAACCCACGTGGGCGGCTGTGACGATCTGTACGCCCTGGAACGTGCCGGCAAGCTCGACGCGTTGCTCCAGGCCAATCCGTAAACGGAAACGCACTAGAACAAGGCAGAACCATGACAGAACAAGCAAGCAACGGCGCCAATAACCCTCAGTTCTCCCTGCAGCGCATCTACGTGCGCGACCTGTCCTTCGAAGCGCCGAAGAGCCCGGAAATCTTCCGCCAGGAGTGGGCTCCGAACGTTTCCCTGGACCTGAACACCCGTCAGAAGCAGCTGGACGGCGACTTCCATGAAGTTGTGCTGACCCTGTCCGTGACCGTGAAGAACGGCGAAGAGACTGCCTTCATCGCTGAAGTGCAGCAGGCCGGTATCTTCCTGATCAAGGGCCTGGATGCGGCTTCCATGAGCCACACCCTGGGCGCCTTCTGCCCGAACATCCTGTTCCCCTACGCCCGTGAAACCCTGGATAGCCTGGTTATCCGCGGTTCCTTCCCGGCGCTGATGCTCTCCCCGGTGAACTTCGACGCCCTGTACGCCCAGGAACTGGCGCGTCTGCAGGCCGCTGGCGAAGCCCAGGCCTGATTATCAGGCTCCACGAAAAAGCGCCCTTCGGGGCGCTTTTTTGTTGGGGTGGAAAAAGATGGGGGTATCTGTGGGGGCGAATTCATTCGCTAAGGGCCGCGAAGCGGCCCCTGTGGCGTTAAGGGCAGCCCTGCGGGCTGCATAGCGAATGAATTCGCCCCCACACAGAAAATAGGGACCGCTGTTCGCCGGCTCAATCCAGACTGAAATCATGCTGCCGCCAGGCCTCGTACACGGCCACGGCCACGGTGTTGGAGAGGTTCAGGCTACGGCAGTTGGGACGCATCGGCAGGCGCAGCCGCTGCTCGGGCGGCAGGCTCTCGCGCACTTCCTCGGGCAGGCCACGACTTTCCGGGCCAAAGAGGAAGGCGTCGCCCTTCTCGAAGGCCACTTCATGGAACAGCTTGGTGCCCTTGGTGGTGAAGGCGAATACCCGGGGTTGGCCCAGGGCCTCGAGGCAGCTTTCCAGGTCGCTGTAGCGCTTGAGCGTGGCGTACTCGTGGTAGTCCAGTCCGGCGCGGCGCAGACGCTTGTCGTCCAGCTCGAATCCGAGAGGTTCGATCAGGTGAAGGTGGCAGCCAGAATTGGCGCACAGCCTGATAATGTTGCCGGTATTCGGCGGAATTTCCGGTTGAAACAGGATGACGTGAAACATGAGTAGCCCCGGGCCCGAAGACGGGCGGCATTCTACTCCCGATGATGATCCGCGACCGAGCCTGTGGCCGCGCTTTTTGTTCTCCCTTGCCCTGCTGGGGCTGCTGGTTGGAATGATGCTCGGCCGCCTCACTGCGCCGGAACCCGTGCACCTGGAGCAGATCGAGGTACGCCAGGACGGCCTGGCGCTCTGGTTCGACCATGAGCCCGAGGTCCGCGTGGAAGCGTTGGAAGGTGCCTACGCGCTGGTGCTGGGCGCGGAAGGGCAATCCGCCAAGGGGCAACTGACCCTTGGCACGGCGCCGGTGAGCTGGAAGGTGCTGCGTTCGACCCAGGGGGTGATGGTGCGCTTCGTGGCGGCGCGGCCCTTGCGCGGAGAGTGGCGCGGGGCCGCGGAAGATGGGCGCTGGCGGCTGGAAGTCAGCCTGCGCGCCGAATAAGAAAGGGGATTCCCCGGCCTGCCTGTACCAAGGCCCCCTGAAGGGTGGTCATCCGCCGTGGCGAGTGACGCGGTCCTGCACCAGGCCCTTGTGGGGCCTGAGGCGCCTGGAGTCCAGCGCGCCTGTGGATAAAAGAGGGGATTCCCCGGCCTGCCTGTACCAAGGCCCCCCTGAAGGGTGGTCACCCGCCGAGGCGAGTGACGCGGTCCTGCACCGGGCCCTTGCGGAGCCCGAGGCGGCTGGCATCCAGCGCGCCTGTGGATAAAAGAGGGGATCCCCGGCCTGCCTGTACCAAGGCCCCCTGAAACCTGGTCGCCCCAGGGCGACGCTGTGTTGCTTCCGGCCTTTCTGGGGCCGTGGCGGCTGGGGTCAGCCTGCCTGTCATAAGAGTGGGGATTCCCCGGCCTGCCTGTACCAGGGGCCCCAAAACCGCTGTTGTCTGGACTACTGTTGTCTGGACTGTTGCAGGGGACGTGCCAATTCTTCCCGTGGATGTCGGATCAGATTCCTTTGCTCTGCTGGAGGCCGCGTAGCCGCTGGCTTTGAAGGAGAGAGGGCGTGGTTGGAAAGGGCGCCAACGGGAGGTTTTCAGCGTTGCGAGTGCCTGGGAGAGGAGCACTTTTTTGAGGCGCCAGCATGATTCGGGCACCAGGGATGGTCTTTTTTGCAGAGGGATCGAATGCCTGGCAAATGGAACAAGACCCCGCCGAGACTTCGGAAGAACCCGATGATTCACACGGCAAAGTTGTAGGGGGAACGCACTGGCGATAGCCGCCGGCGTGTAGGACGAATCACAAGTCGTGGGGCTGAAAACGGGGAGGGCGGGGCATTGCACCCCGCCCCCCAGGCGTCAGCCATCACACGTCGTCGCCGTCGTCCTCGTCGCCGCCGTCCACCTTCATACCCAGTTCCTTGATCTTCCGGGTCAGGGTGTTGCGGCCCCAGCCCAGCAGCACGGCCGCGTCGCGGCGACGTCCGGCGGTGTGCTTGAGGGCGGTCTCGATCATGATCCGCTCGAACGCCGGTACGGCGGTGTCGAGCAGGCTGGACTGGCCCCGGCCGAGGGACTGGTCGGCCCACTGGCGCAGGGCCTGTTCCCAGTTCGTCACCGGTGCGGCGTCCTGGGGTTGGGTGAGCAGTTCCGGCGGGAGGTCGTCGACATGCACCTCGCGACCCGAAGCCATCACGGTGATCCAGCGGCAGGTGTTCTCCAACTGGCGCACGTTGCCCGGCCAGGGCAGGTGCTTGAGGTAGTCCTCGGTTTCACCCTTCAGCAGTTTCGGCTCCACCGCGAGCTCCTGGGCGGCGCGGGCGAGGAAATGCCGGGCCAGCGTGGGGACGTCTTCTCGGCGGTCGGACAGGCGCGGAATGTGGATGCGGATGACGTTGAGGCGATGGAACAGGTCTTCGCGGAACTTGCCGGCCTGCACCAGGTTTTCCAGGTTCTGGTGGGTCGCGGCGATGATGCGCACGTCCACTTTCACCGGAGTGTGGCCGCCGACCCGATAGAACTCGCCGTCGGCCAGTACCCGCAGCAGACGGGTCTGGGTATCCGCCGGCATGTCGCCGATCTCGTCGAGGAACAGGGTGCCGCCGTCAGCCTGCTCGAAACGGCCGCGACGCTGGTTGGCCGCACCGGTGAAGGCGCCTTTCTCATGGCCGAACAGCTCGGACTCCATCAGGTCCTTCGGGATCGCCGCCATGTTCAGGGCGATGAAGGGAGACGCCGCGCGCGGGCTATGGCGGTGCAGGGCGTGGGCCACCAGCTCCTTGCCGGTACCGGACTCGCCGTTGATCAGCACGGTGATGTTGGAGTGGCTGAGGCGACCGATGGCGCGGAAGACCTCCTGCATGGCCGGCGCTTCGCCGATGATCTCCGGTGTGCGCGTCTGGCTTGCGGGTGCTTCCAGGCCCTGCTGTTCCTGGGCGTGCTGGAAGGCGCGCTTGACCAGGGAAACCGCCTCGTCGACGTCGAACGGCTTGGGCAGGTATTCGAAGGCACCGCCCTGGTAGGACGCGACCGCGCTGTCCAGGTCCGAGTGGGCGGTCATGATGATGACCGGCAGGCGCGGATGCACTTCGCGGATCTGCGCGAGCAGGTCGAGACCGCTGGCGCCCGGCATGCGGATGTCGGAGATGATCACATCCGGTTGTTGCCGGGCGAGGCGTCCGAGCAGGCTGTCGGCGCTCTCGAAACTCTGGGTGGTCATGCCTTCCTGCTGCAGGGCCTTTTCCAGCACCCAGCGGATGGAACGGTCGTCGTCGACGATCCAGACGGTTTCACTACGGCTCATGACGAGGAAGCTCCTTGTTCCAGCGGCAGGAAGATCGAGAAGACGGTGTGGCCGGGATGGCTTTCACACTCGATCAGGCCCTGGTGCTGACTGATGATGTTCTGGGCGATGGCCAGGCCCAGCCCGGTACCGTCCGGGCGACCACTGACCATGGGATAGAAGATGGTTTCCTGGAGCTCGGCCGGGATGCCCGGGCCGTTGTCGATGATCTCCACCTTGGTCACCAGCCGATGGCGCGTATGGCCGATGGTGAATTGGCGCAGGGTGCGGGTGCGCAGGGTGATGCGGCCAAGGCGCAAATCGCTCTGTGCGGAGAGGGCCTGCATGGCATTGCGCACGATATTGAGCACGGCCTGGATCATCTGTTCCTTGTCGATGAACACGTCAGGAATGCTTGGGTCGTAGTCGCGCACCAGATTGATGCCGCCCTGGCTTTCCGCCTCCACCAGGCTGAAGACCCGCTCCAGCACTTCGTGGACGTTGGTCATGGCCAGCGACGGCAGCTTGTTCGAGCCGAGCATGCGGTCCACCAGGTTCCGCAGGCGGTCGGCCTCTTCGATGATGACGTTGGTGTAATCCTTCAGGGACTCTTCCGGCAGTTCGCGGGAAAGCAACTGGGCAGCACCGCGGATACCCCCCAGGGGGTTCTTGATCTCGTGGGCGAGGCCGCGAACCAGCAGCTTGGTGGTTTCCTGCTTGGACAGCTGTGCCTCTTCCTTGGTGATACGCAGCAGGCGGTCACGCGGGTGGACTTCCAGCAGCAGCAGGGTTTCGCCGCGATTGAGCACAGGCGTTACCGCGTAATCCACGGTCAGGGTCTGGCCGGACAGCGAGGTGACCATGGCCTCGCGCTTGGTGAAGGGGTGCGCCTGTTCGACGGCCTGCCGCAAGGAGGCCAGGGCCTCGGGAGATTCGGTGAACAGTTCGCTGATGAACTGGCCATGGCTGCGCTGACCGCTGACGGCCAGGAGCATTTCAGCCGCCGGGTTCATGTACTCGAGACGCAGGTCCGCGTTGAGCAGGATCACCGCAGTGGTCAGGTTGTCGAGCAGCAGTCGGTGCAGGGCGTCGTTGATGGTCATGGCTTCCGCGCTCGTGGCGATGACAGGAAAATGCAAGAAGCAAACCAAAGCCCTGAAAAGTCGCGCTGAAACAGGATTTATGCCGGCGCCGGCCGCTTTTCAGAGCAGATCGTCCGGTTCGAGGTGAACCAAAATGGGGAGAGTATAGAAAGCGGTGCAGAGCATTGCACCGGAATGGTGCGTATTGCGGGCGAGTGGGCCGAGGCGGTCAGCCCATCGCTGAGAGGGCGAAGTCAGATGAACGGCAGGATGGCGATGTCGTCATCCTCTTCCTCGGGCTTGTCCTTCATCGGGCATTCCGGTCGAACGCCGTAGTCGTCTTTCTTGCAGGGGCGGGCAAGGCGCTTCTGCGACAGCGACATGCGCACGATATGCACCGGCTGACCGGGAGTGCGCTCAACCATGCGACCCTGGTCGTCGATGATCTCCACCGCCAACTGATGAGTACCACGATCCAGGTTCTTCAGCGGGAACACCGGGCTGCGACCGGGTTCGCCCACCGGCTGGCCATCCAGCAGCAGGCGATAGCTGTGGTTGGCGCGCAGGCCGGGTTCGCTCACCGCGCTGACGATCAGGTTGCCTTCACCGTCGCGGATAGTTGCATCGGGCTCGGGAACCAGGATACGCAGGACCTGATAGCCCTGTTCGCGAGGAATGGGCTTGGGGTAGAGCGGCGGCGGCTGGATGTCCCTGGGCGCGTTCATTTCATTGGGCGCGGGGGTGATTTCCAGGCGCTTGGCGTTGCCCGGCTTGGGCTGGTCGGTGAAGACGCGGTTACCTTCAGCGTCGATGTAGGTGTAGACCTCGGCCAGCGCGGGCTGGCCCAGGAGCAGCAGGGCAAGGAGCAGGAATCGTGTCATCGGTCAGTTGTTGGGTCGTGGGGTGGGGGCCGGCGGGCGTAGCGCCGGGCTGCTGGTGTTGACGCGCTGTACGGTGAAGGTGATCGGGGCACTGCTCTGCACCACGGTGGTGCCGGCGAGGACATCCACCATCAGGGTGTGCTCGCCACGGTCGACGTTCTGGACCTGCAGGCGCGGCACGTTGGTCGGTTGCCCATAGGGCTCGCCATCCAGGCGCAGACGCAGGCTGTGGCCGGGTTGCAGGCGCGGGTCCAGGCGAACGCCGACACTGAAGGTGCCGTTATTGGCGCGCAGGGCCTCTTCGTCCGGGAGGTTGGTCAGTTCCACCACGTTGTAGGCCGCCTGTTGCTCGGCGCTGGCGTCGTCATTGGCGGGCTGGCTGGGCGGTTGGATCTGTACCGCGTTAGTCGGCGGCAGCTCCACCTTCTCGGTGGGGGTGCCATCCGGAGGTTGGTTGGTGAATACCGTGTTGCCGTTGGCGTCCGTGTACTTGTAGATCTGTGCGGCGGCGGGGAGCGCGACCGCGAGCAGCAGGCAACTGATGATGAGGCGCATGGTGGCGGTCTCCGGAAGGTCATGCCAAGCCTTGCACCCGGATGGCGAGCTGGCAAGTCGGGCATTGTGCGACAGCGTCGGGGCAATCGATGTGCGCTGCAACACGTTGGGACATTTCTGGAATACCCGCGCCACTCCCGGCCCGAGCGAACTGTAGGCGAGCGCTGCTGTCAGTCTTGCCTTCGTGGGTCGCTCCACCGTCCGCCGCTTGCGGATGGGCGCGGAGCCGGCTTTTGTATGATGCGGATCGCTTTCATCGTTTGTGGGATGACTTTCTCGTGCCGATACCATCCTTTATCGCCCCTCGTTTCCTGTTTCTATTGCTGTTCTGCTTCCTCGTCGGACTGCTCTGTCCTGCGCAGGGGCAGGCGGCGCTGCCCAATCCGCTGGCGGGAAGTTCCGCAGGGGGTGAGCCGGTCAGCAATGCCCAGCTCGAACAGTCGCTCAACCAGGTGATCAAGACCCTGGAGAACGACCAGCAGCGCGCAGACTTGCTGAAAAAGCTGAAGCAGTTGCGCGACGTCACCGGCAAGGAGAAGGAAAGCGAAAGCGGGGTGCTCGGGTTGATCGGCGACACCCTGAGCAGCCTGGAAAAGCAGTTCCAGGGCGACAACAGCCCGCTGGTGATCTGGAGCAACCAGTTCCGGCTGGCGAGCGCCGAGGTGCAGGAGCGTCTCCCCGGATGGCGCGACTGGCCGGGCATCGTCTTCAACTTCTCCGCGGTCATCTTGCTCTGGGCGTGCCTGGCCAGCGCCCTACTGTGGCTGGGGCGGCGCATGCGCGAGCGCTTCGGCCTCTCGGCGGAACTGCCGCAGCACCCGAAGACCCGCGACCTCGTGCTGTTCGCCCTGCGCAAGCTGGGTCCCTGGCTGATCGCCTTCTTCATCACTCTTTATCTATCGTTCGTGCTACCCAGCTCGCTGAGCAAGATGCTGGCGATGCTGATGGCCTACGTACTGGTCTGCGGCACGCTGTTCTCCGCGCTCTGCGTGATCTGCCTGTCGCTGCTCAGCGGTCCGCACCGAATTCGTGCGCTGGATATCCTGCGTCGCCAGGCCTTCCGCCCACTGTGGCTGATCGGCAGCCTGGCCGCACTTGGTGAGGCGGCCCACGATCCACGACTGATCGCGGGCCTCGGTGAGCACACGGCGATCTGCCTGAGCACCCTGGCCAATGCCATTGCGGCGGTGCTCACCGCGCTGTTCGTGCTGCGTTTTCGCCGCCCCATCGCCCACCTGATCCGCAACCAGCCGCTGGAGCGTCGTCTCAAGCGCCGGGGCCTGCACGAACTGGTGGAGCTGGTCGGCTCGCTGTGGTTCGTGCCAGTGCTCTTGCTGGTGGGTACCTCGTTGTTCGCCACCTTCGTATCGGCTGCCGACAGCAGCGTCGCCCTGCGCCGCGCCCTGGTCTGCGCCGTGCTGGCGGTGGTTGCCATGACGGTGATCGGCCTGCTCAGTCGCCGTTCCGGTCGCACGGGTGACGGGGGGCGGCGCAGTGCTCCGTACGTCGATCAGCTGCAGAAGTTCGGCCTCACCCTGGTGCACCTCTTCGTGGCGTTGTTCTTCATTGAGGTGGGGCTACGGGTCTGGGGCATGTCGCTGATCCGCTACGCCGAAGGCGAGGGCTCGGAAATCAGCATGAAGATGGTCAGCTTCGGCACCACGCTGCTGGTGGCCTGGCTGGTGTGGATTCTCGCTGACACGGCGGTTCAGCACAGCCTGGGTGTCGGCAGTCGAAATCGCGCGAACACGCGCGCCCTGACCATGCTGCCGCTGATCCGTAACGTGTTGTTCGTCACCATCGCGGTGATCGCCCTGATCGTCGCCCTGGCCAATATGGGCATGAATGTCACGCCGCTGCTGGCCGGTGCCGGCGTGATCGGCCTGGCGATCGGTTTTGGTGCGCAGTCCCTGGTGGCGGACCTGATTACCGGCCTGTTCATCATCATCGAGGACTCCCTGTCCATCGACGACTACGTCGATGTCGGCGGCCACCTTGGCACGGTGGAGGGGCTGACCATCCGCACTGTGCGCCTGCGCGACCTGGACGGCGTGGTGCATACCATCCCGTTCAGCGAGATCAAGAGCATCAAGAACTACTCACGGCAGTTCGGCTACGCGATGTTCCGCTGGCCGGTGCCCTCGAGCATGCCGATCGACGACGCTGTCGCGCTGGTCCAGGACGTGGCGAAAGAGTTGCGCAGCGATCCGTTGGTCTACCGCAGCCTGTGGTCGCCGCTGGAGTTGCAGGGCGTCGAGAGCTTCGACAACGGCCAGGCGATCCTGCGCTTCCGCTTCAAGACCGCGCCGATCAAGCAATGGGAAGTGCAGCGGGCATTCAACCTGCGCCTGCGCAGGCGTCTCGACCAGTCGGGCCTGGAGTTGGCGATGCCGCGCCTGAACGTCCAGCTCAGCCGGGTGCGCCAGCCAAGGGCGGAGCCGCCGGAAGGGCAGGACGTGTTGGCGGATGAGGGGATCTAGCTGAGGCGGTGGACTGCTGGTTGTGGGGGCGAATTCATTCGCTATGGGCTGCGCAGCAGCCCCCTGCAGTGTTCAGGGGCAGACCTGCGGTCTGTTTAGCGATTGAAATCGCCCCCACAGGAAGAGCAGCCTCTACCGCGGCCCGGCAATAAAAAAGGCCTCCCGAAGGAGGCCTTAATGTTGACGCTATTTATAGGTATTCGTGGATCAGACGCTGTAGTACAGGTCGTATTCCAGCGGGTGCACGAAGGTGCGCACCTTGATTTCTTCTTCGCTCTTCAGCTCGATGTAGGCATCGATGAAGTCGTCGGAGAACACGCCGCCCTTGGTCAGGAACGCACGGCCCTTGTCCAGCTCTTCCAGGGCTTCTTTCAGGCTGCCGCAAACCTGCGGGATTTCCTTGGCCTCTTCCGGCGGCAGGTCATACAGGTTCTTGTCAGCGGCATCGCCGGGGTGAATCTTGTTCTGGATACCGTCCAGACCGGCCATCAGCAGAGCTGCGAAGCACAGGTAGGGGTTGGCAGCCGGGTCCGGGAAGCGCGCTTCGATACGACGGGCTTTCGGGCTGTTCACGTACGGGATACGGATCGAGGCGGAACGGTTGCGGGCGGAGTAGGCCAGCATTACCGGAGCTTCGAAGCCGGGAACCAGACGCTTGTAGGAGTTGGTGGCCGGGTTGGTGAAGCCGTTCAGGGCCTTACCGTGCTTGATGATGCCGCCGATGAAGTACAGGGCGGTGTCGGACAGGCCGGCATAGCCTTCGCCAGCGAAGGTGTTCTTGCCATCTTTGGAGATGGACATGTGAACGTGCATGCCCGAGCCGTTGTCGCCGTACAGCGGCTTCGGCATGAAGGTCACGGTCTTGCCGTAGGCGTCGGCAACGTTGTGCACGCAGTACTTCAGGGTCTGAACTTCGTCAGCCTTGGCAACGAGGGTGTTGAACTTCACACCGATCTCGTTCTGGCCGGCAGTCGCCACTTCGTGGTGGTGAACTTCTACCACCAGGCCCATTTCTTCCAGGGCGTTGCACATGGCGGTACGGATTTCGTGGTCGTGGTCGACCGGCGGTACCGGGAAGTAGCCGCCTTTCACGCCCGGACGGTGGCCCTTGTTGCCGCCTTCGATGTCGGCGTCGGTGTTCCAGGAAGCCTGCTCGGAGAAGATCTTGAACATGGAACCGGAGATGTCGGACTTGAACTTCACTTCGTCGAAGATGAAGAACTCCGGCTCCGGACCAACGAATACGGTGTCACCGATACCGGTGGTCTTCAGGTATTCCTCGGCGCGGCGGGCGATGGCGCGCGGGTCGCGATCGTAGCCTTGCATGGTGCTCGGCTCGATGATGTCGCAAACCAGGATAATGGTCGGCTCTTCGGTGAACGGGTCCAGAACGGCAGTGCTGTCGTCCGGCAGCAGGATCATGTCGGAAGCTTCGATGCCTTTCCAACCTTCGATGGAGGAGCCGTCGAACATCTTGCCGTGTTCGAAGAAATCGTCATCGGCGTCACGGGCCGGCATGGTCACGTGCTGCTGCTTGCCTTTGGTATCGGTGAAGCGCAGATCAATCCACTTCACGTCGTGTTCTTTAATCAGTTGAAGCGACTTCGACATGTTGTCCTCCAGGTGGTTGGGGGCAGAAACCTTGCCTCCCATAAATTCGGGCTGAAGCCGGAGCGGGATAGTCCGCCAGGGCGACCTGCCTCACAAGGGAGCAAATTGCGTGCCAGTGCCCCGGAATGGGCAGATGGCCCAAAACTCGCGCCTGCCGGGGGCTCCGCTCCGTTTGTGCACAGTTTTACGCACTGTTTTCGTGCCCTGCATGGTGCATGTGCTCCGTTTTGGTGCGGCGAAAGCTTTCCTGAATGATTTTGGTCAAACCTTGAACAATTTCCGCTATAATCCGCGCCCCTCTTTTTCGGCCGCCGTTGCAGGCGCTGTTTTCATGAAACTGATCGTCAAAGTCTTCCCGGAAATCACCATCAAGAGCCGGCCGGTGCGCAAGCATTTCATCCGCCAGCTCTCGAAGAACATCCGCGCGGTCCTGAAAGACCTGGACCCGGAGCTCGAGGTGACCGGCGTCTGGGACAACCTGGAAGTGCAGACACGGCAGACCGAGCCGAAGCTGCTGCGCGAGATGATCGAGCGGCTGACCTGCACCCCGGGCATCACGCACTTCCTGGAAGTGCACGAGTACCCGCTGGGCGACTTCGACGATGTACTGGAAAAGTGCAAGCTGCATTACGCCGACCAGATTCCCGGCAAGATCTTCGCCGTGCGCTGCAAGCGTGCAGGCAAGCACACATTCACCTCCATGGAGCTGGAGCGCCACGTCGGCAGCCGCCTGCGCCAGGAGTGCAACGCGGCCGGCATCTCCCTGAAGAACCCGGAAGTGGAAGTACGGATGGAAGTGCGCGACCAGCGCCTGTTCGTCATCCACCACCAGCACGACGGCATGGGTGGTTACCCGCTGGGTTCCCTGGAGCAGACCCTCGTGCTGATGTCTGGCGGCTTCGACTCCACCGTCGCTGCCTACCAGATGATGCGTCGTGGCCTGATGACCCACTTCTGCTTCTTCAACCTCGGCGGCCGTGCCCACGAACTGGGCGTGATGGAAGTGGCCCATTACCTGTGGGAGAAGTTCGGTCGTTCCCAGCGCGTGCTGTTCATCAGCGTGCCCTTCGAGGAAGTGGTGGGCGAGATCCTCAGCAAGGTCGACAACAGCCAGATGGGCGTGGTGCTCAAGCGCATGATGCTGCGCGCCTCCACCCACATGGCGCGCAAGTTGACCCTGGATGCGCTGGTGACCGGCGAAGCCATTTCCCAGGTATCCAGCCAGACCCTGCCCAACCTCGCGGTGATCGATTCGGCCACCGATATGCTGGTGCTGCGTCCGCTGATCGCCAGCCACAAGCAGGACATCATCGACACCGCCACCCGCATCGGCACCGCCGAGTTCGCCAAGCACATGCCCGAGTACTGCGGCGTGATCTCGGTGAACCCGACCACCAAGGCCAAGATCGGTCGCATCGAGCACGAGGAAGAGCAGTTCGACATGGCCATCCTCGAGCGTGCCCTGGAGCGCGCGCGCCTGGTGCCGATCGACCGGGTGATCGACGAACTGGGCCAGGACGTGGCCGTGGAAGAAGTGCGCGAAGCCCTGCCGGGGCAGATCGTCATCGACATCCGCCACCCCGATGCGCAGGAAGACGATCCCCTGGAACTTCCTGGCGTCGAAGTGCAGGCGCTGCCGTTCTACGCGGTCAACAACCGTTTCAAGGAACTGGACGCCAACCGCCAGTACCTCCTGTATTGCGACAAGGGCGTGATGAGTCGCCTGCATGCCCACCATCTGCTCAGCGAGGGACACGCCAATGTGCGCGTTTATCGCCCGGCCTAAACAGCCCGGGCTGTTCGGCGGCAGCATCCGCCACCGCCCTCCCGATTGCCGGCCCTGAGTCGCAGTTCATTCATCTGGGCCGCATAGACTTCGCGGCAAACCGAATCCTCTGATCGAGATACAAACGTGATCGAAAAACTCCGTAACATCGCCATCATCGCCCACGTCGACCATGGCAAAACCACCCTGGTGGACAAGCTCCTGAAGCTGTCCGGCACCCTCGACCGCAAAGAAGCGGAAAGCGAGCGCGTGATGGACTCCAACGACCAGGAAAAAGAGCGCGGCATTACCATTCTGGCGAAGAACACCGCCATCAAATGGAACGGCTTCAACATCAACATCGTGGACACCCCCGGCCACGCCGACTTCGGCGGTGAGGTTGAGCGTGTGATGTCCATGGTGGACTCCGTTCTGCTGGTGGTCGACGCCCAGGACGGCCCCATGCCGCAGACCCGCTTCGTGACCCAGAAGGCTTTCAAGGCCGGCCTGCGTCCGATCGTCGTCGTCAACAAGATTGACCGTCCGGGCGCGCGTCCTGACTGGGTCATCGACCAGATCTTCGACCTGTTCGACAACCTCGGTGCCACCGATGAGCAGCTCGACTTCCCGATCGTCTACGCCAGCGCCCTGAACGGCATCGCCGGTCTGGACCACGAGAAGATGGACGACAACATGGACGCTCTGTTCCAGGCCATCATCGACCACGTACCGGTACCGGACGTAGACGTCGACGGTCCGTTCCAGATGCAGATCTCCCAGCTGGACTACAACAGCTTCCTCGGCGTGATCGGCATCGGCCGTATCGCCCGTGGCCGCGTCAAGGCCAACACCCAGGTAGTTGCTGTCAGCGACGACGGCACCCGCCGCAACGGCCGTATCCTCAAGATCATGGGCCACTCCGGCCTGCAGCGCGTTGAAGTTGCCGATGCTGAAGCCGGCGACATCGTCTGCGTGAGCGGCATGGAAGAGCTGTTCATCTCCGACACCCTGTGCGACCCGCAGAACGTCGAAGCCCGTCCGCCGCTGACCGTTGACCAGCCGACCGTGAGCATGACCTTCCAGGTCAACGACTCGCCGTTCGCCGGCAAGGAAGGCAAGTTCGTCACCAGCCGCAACATCAAGGACCGTCTGGAGAAGGAACTGCTGCACAACGTGGCCCTGCGCGTTGAAGCGGGCGATTCTGCCGAGAAGTTCAAGGTTTCCGGCCGTGGTGAACTGCACCTGTCCGTACTGATCGAAACCATGCGCCGCGAAGGTTTCGAGATGGCCGTTGGCCGTCCGGAAGTGGTGATCATCGAGAAGGACGGCGAGAAGCAAGAGCCGTACGAGAACGTCACCATCGACATCGAAGAGCAGCACCAGGGCTCCGTGATGGAGCAGATGGGCCTGCGTAAGGGCGATCTGACCAACATGATCCCCGACGGCAAGGGCCGCGTGCGCCTGGAATACACCATCCCGGCACGTGGCCTGATCGGCTTCCGTAACAACTTCCTGACCCTGACCTCGGGTACCGGCATCCTGACCTCGACCTTCAGCCACTACGGCCCGATCAAGGCCGGCGAAGTCAGCAACCGTCAGAACGGCGTACTGGTCTCCATGGCCACCGGCACCGCCCTGACCTACTCGCTGGAAACCCTGCAAAGCCGCGGCAAGCTGTTCCTCGGCCCAGGCGACGAAATCTACGAAGGCCAGCTGGCCGGCATCAACAGCCGTGACAACGACCTGGTGATCAACCCCACCAAGGGCAAGAAGCTCGACAACATGCGCGCCTCCGGCAAGGACGAAGTCATTGCCCTGGTTCCGCCGATCCGCTTCACCCTGGAGCAGGCTCTGGAATTCATCGCTGATGATGAGCTGGTGGAAGTGACTCCGAAGTCCATCCGTCTGCGCAAGAAAATGCTGAACGAGAACGACCGCAAGCGCTACGAGCGCACCAAGGTCTGATCCTCGATCAGTGAATGAAAAAGCCCCCGTCGGAGCGATCCGGCGGGGGCTTTTTCTTGGCTACCCAGGCAGCCATTCGGTACATCCGGCCGGGGCCAATTCTCCTTCACACAGGCAATAGCGAAATTTCCATCGCACGCTCAGTTGCCATCCTGCATACCCCCATACGGATTACTGCTTCCATTCGCACCGGTTTGAACCCGATCGATTGCGAAGGACTGCCCGTTGCTCTTTTCTCGATTTATTACCTCCGTTTTCATGCTGGTGACTTGCACGCCACTGGCTGCAGTGGCGGAAGTCTCGCCCGGCGACCGCGACCTGATCCGTGAACGACAGGAGCGCCTGCTGCAGGAACAGCAGAAGCGCCTGGAAGAACTCCAGCAACTACCCGGCAGGTCCTTCGAGAGCGCCCCGGAGCAGATAGTGGGGGAGGGGCACTGCTTCGAGATTCGCCAGATCGATATCCAGGGCGCAACGCTTCTGACGCAAGGCAAGCGAGATGAACTGCTGGCCCCCTTCATTGGCCACTGCCTCGGTGTCCCCCAGCTCAACGAACTGCTCAAACTTATCACCGGCCACTACCTGGATCGGGGCTACGTCACCACCCGCGCCTACCTGCCGCAACAGGACCTCTCCACCGGCACGCTGCAGATCATCGTCATCGAGGGCAAGCTGGAAGGCCTCAACAGCTCCGAACTCGCCAGCGACCGCGAACTGGCCATGGCATTCCCCGGCCGCACCGGCGAGGTGCTCAACCTGCGCGAACTGGAGCAACTGGTCGACCAACTGAACCGCCTGCCGTCGCGCCAGGCGCAATTGGAGCTGGTACCCAGCGATCAGGTGGGTGGCAGCCGGATGCACCTCAAAGGAAGTCGCGACAAAGCCTGGCGCGCCTCGGCCACGCGCAACAACGATGGCGACATCAGTACCGGCGAGCAGCAGATGGGGCTGGGACTGGACTGGGATAGCCCGTTCGGACTGGCCGACCAGCTGAGCCTGCGAGCCAACAGCGATGCGGTCACTGACCAGTGGCGTCATTCCGATAACCAGAGCCTTTACTACAGCCTGCCCTGGGGCTGGTGGACCTTCAGTTACAGCTACAGCCAGAGCTACTACCGCACTCGCAATGACAACGCAGGCTTCGACTTCGCCCTGGACGGTGACAGCAAGACTCACCAACTGCGCGCCGAGCGAGTCCTGCACCGCGACAACGTGAGCAAGACGGCTTTCAACCTTGGCCTCAGCCATCTGCGCACCCGCAACTACATCGACAACGCCCTGGTGGACGTTTCCAGCACTCGCCTCACCGAAGCGCAACTGGGATTCAACCATGGCCGCCGCATCGGTCCGGCCTTCGTCAACCTGGATGCCGGCTGGCAGCAGGGCACCGGCGCGCTGGACGCCCAGGGCGCCGGGCAACCCCACGGCAGCGAGCCAGTGGCCCGCTACAACAAGTACAGCCTCACCCTCAGCTATTTGCAGCCCTTCCAGCTCTGGGGCGAGAACCTCAGCTTCGACAGCCTCGCCTCGCCCGTTCGTTGGAGCGGCCTGACCTGATCGAGCGCCGTGAGAGCCCGATCTACTTCCGCGTCGACGCGTTCTTTTAGCAGGTCGGCTTACCAGGACTTCGCCCCCGCTCCGGAGCTATCCAAGCGGGCGTTGATTTAGCGTTTCGCGGTCACATACCGGCCGCTGGAGAGGAAATACATGGATGTTCGCAGCCCCCTCAACCAATGCATCGCCCTGGCCCTGGCCGGCATCCTCTTCCTCAATCCGATCGTCGCGGCGGCGGCCGAATTGGCGGTGGATGCTTCCGCCGGCGGTAATACCCAATTGGGCCAGGCCGGCAATGGCGTACCGGTGATCAATATCGCCACACCCAACGGCAGCGCCAACCTTGCCGCCAGCCAGGGCCGCATCGAATCCGACTACCGCAGCGTACAGGAGCAGACCGGCCTGTTCGCCGGCGCGGGCGGCTTCCAGATCGAGGTGGGCAACCATACCCAGTTGGATGGCGCCGTCATCGGCAGCACCGCCGAGGCCGAGCGCAACCGGCTGAGCAGCGGCACCTTGGGCTGGAGCGAGATTCGCAACGAGGCCGAGTACAAGAGCCAGCAACTGAGTGTCAGCGCTTCAAGCGGCAGTGATGGTGCCGGTTCCTTCATTGGCAACATGCCCGGCGGCAGCCTGGTGGCCTACAGCCACGGTGACAGTGAGAGCGGCACCACTAACCCAGCCATCGCGGATGGCAGCATCGAGATTCGCGACCAGGCCCATCAGCAGCAGGACCTTGCCAGCCTGAGCCGTGAAGTGGGGAGCGCCAACGGCAGCATCGACCCGATCTTAGATAAGGAGAAGGAGCAACGCCGCCTGCAACAGGTGCAACTGATCGCCGAGATCGGCGCCCAGTCGATGGACATCATCCGTACCGAGGGTCAGTTGCAGGCCGACAAGGTCGCACGGGAGGAACTGGCTCGGCAGGGCATCAACAACCCTACCCGGGAACAGCTGCGCAAGAGCGACGCCTACAAGCGAGTCATGGAAGGCTACGGCACCGGCAGTGACCTACAGCGTGCCACCCAGGCCGTCACCGCCGCCCTGCAGGGTCTGGCTGGCGGCGACATTGGCGCGGCCCTAGCCGGCGCCTCGGCGCCCTATCTGGCGGAAGTCATCAAGCGCTCCACCCAGGGCAACGACACCGCACAACTGATGGCCCATGCGGTGCTGGGCGCGGTAGTGGCCAATGCCCAGGGTAACTCCGCAGCGGCTGGCGCCGTGGGCGCGGCCAGTGGCGAGCTGATGGTCAAATTGATCAGCCAGGCGCTCTACGCCGAGAGCGACCCCGGTAAGCTGAACGAAGACCAGAAGCAGAGCATCTCCGCCCTTGCGACCCTGGCTGCTGGTATGGCCGGAGGGGCTTTGGGAGGGGACGTGACCAGCGCTCTCGCGGCGGCCCAAGGTGGCAGGAACGCCGCCGAGAACAATGGCCTTGGCATGGCCCCCGGCAACGATCTCGGCTTCTGGCTTCTCAAGTCGGATGAGTGCAATACGGACTGCAAGTCGCAGATTGCACAGCAGACGGCAGAGGGTAGTTTGCTGGCTTCTGGCGCCTTGGCGGCGGCCGTGGGCGGCGGCGCGCTGACCGCAGCGGCAATTTCTGCAGCTCGTTCTGCGGCGGTGGCCTGCAGCACCAATCCGGCGCTTTGCGTATCTGAGGCTGGCCTTTTCGTGAACGATCTGGTGCTCAGCGAAGCCCTGCCCGCTGGGCTGGGCATCGCGGCCGGCGCCAAGCTGACACTGGAGCAGGCGTCCGAAATCCGTATTCTGATGGAACTGGAGAAGCAGGCCGGGACCAAGGTCAGTGCGGACGCGGTGCGTGTTGCGCTTGGGGCGGGAGGTGCGAAGGCAACCTCCAGCGTGTTGCATAGCTTCGGTGGTCGCACGGTTGATGACCTTGTCTCAGCGGCTGCAAGTCCTGTTAATAAGGAGGGTCTGACAGAGGCCGCTAGAGCTCTGACAAAGCATGCATCTGGGCAGCGCTCAACCGGAACATTCCCTAAACTTTCAGGTGGGCTTGAAAAGCAAAACGCTACCGCTGAAAGAGTTGTTAATGAAATTCTCAAGCATCCTGACGCAACCTATAAAAATTTGAGTCGGGGTGGGCTAGAGGTGAGAGCGCCGGACGGTAGAGGGCTGCGGTTCAATAGTGATGGCTCATTCTCTGGCTTCTTAGATCCGAAGGTGCAGCTATGAAACTTGACAGTAATTCTGACTTTGAGGTTTTGGAATATAGCGATAGTCGCTATGAGAAGTTGACTATTGAAATTCAATATAAGGGAGAGTCGGTGGCTCAAATTAATCAGGACCAAGGAATGGATAGGTTAGAGCTTGAGGTGTTTGCCGACTTGAATAGCTCAGTTCTAAAGGTTCCGCTGGCTGGTTTCTTAGAGTCAATAGTTTTGGCGAAGAGGTCAATTGAGGCGTAACAGAAAAAAGGCTGACAGAAAATGGGGAAAAGGAAGAGAAAAGGAAAGAAAGGGGACAGATTTAATTTCCCTGCTCTAATTCTAATGAGGGGAGAGTGGTTTAAGTTTTTCAAGGTGGAAGAAACCATGCCCAGGGTGGGGCGGGTTTGAGTAGATAAATAAATCTGTCCCCCCTTTTTTTCTGAAAGACTTTAAAATCGAATCTTCTTGGATAAAGCAATGAATGATTGTAATTGGGAAATCATAGAAAAGTTTTCATCACCTCAGGAGTACGAGAGATTCTCTGCCTGGGTAGCCAGCCAAGTTAAGGCTGGAATGGTAGTACAGGTCCCTGTTCAGGACAGTTATGCAGGGTCAGCCTTTGAGGAGAAGTGGTTTATGTGTCTAGGCGCATCTGAAACCTGGAGATTAGTTTCCCCTCAAGCTCCATTTCTGGGTTATTGGGGGCCGGTATAGGAAAAATTGGCTGTTGAGTTGTCTCAAAAGGGCTGGGGCTAGCTCAGGTGCTGATAATGCGGCCCTGTATCCATCAGAAAAGGGGGCTGATCTATTTTTCCTACTCTAATCCTTTGGAAATAGAGAACACGTTCTAGGTCTTCATGGAGGGAGAAGCCATGCCCAGGGTGGGGCGGGTTCTGTTGCCAAATTATCCACATCACATCGTTCAACGTGGCCATAACCGACAGGTTGTTTTTGCCGAGAATGCGTATTTCGAACGTTACCTGGCCGACCTACGTGAGTTGAAGGGTGCCTTTGGGGTGAAGGTGTATGCGTACTGCCTGATGACCAATCATGTG
>NZ_QJRF01000041.1 GCF_013393345.1 Pseudomonas taiwanensis | reverse complement strand
CACATGATTGGTCATCAGGCAGTACGCATACACCTTCACCCCAAAGGCACCCTTCAACTCACGTAGGTCGGCCAGGTAACGTTCGAAATACGCATTCTCGGCAAAAACAACCTGTCGGTTATGGCCACGTTGAACGATGTGATGTGGATAATTTGGCAACAGAACCCGCCCCACCCTGGGCATGGCTTCTCCCTCCATGAAGACCTAGAACGTGTTCTCTATTTCCAAAGGATTAGAGTAGGAAAAATAGATCAGTCCCCTTTTCTAGAGAAGGCCAGAAAAGTGCATAGTTTTTGTCTGCTCAGCGAGCAAATCGAGCATCAACTCGAAAAAGGGACAGATTTATTTATCTACTCAAACCCGCCCCACCCTGGGCATGGTTTCTTCCACCTTGAAAAACTTAAACCACTCTCCCCTCTTTAGAATTAGAGTAGGGAAAATAAATCTGCCCCCTTTTTCTTATAGGGTAAAACGGCCTCCTGTATTTCAAGAAACTCGCTCACCCCCTTAGACATAAACCTATTCACAAGGATAACTATAATGACTGCCCCGGTTACAAAAACACCTCCACGCAACGCATCAGCTACAGACAACCGAACTATATTGATCAATTCTACTGCCTCACCTCGAAGCAGCATTGTGATCACCACACTAAGTACACAAGCGACTAGAACTGAAAAAACAGAGGCCATAAAAAAAAGCCCGGAAAACATTACCCAAAACAAGACACCTCTCTTTTTAATTCCCAACCTTGCCCACTCCCTCAGAGACCTTATCACTAGCAGCTTCGGAAACAATTCCACCCATTACATTACCCGCCGCTTCCTTGACTTGGTTAAACAAACAGAAAAAGGGGGCAGATTTATTTTCTGCACTCTAATCTCACCCCGTAAGTCAGGTTTAGAATAGAAAAATAAATCTGCCCCCTTTTTCTGAATTAGAGTAGGAAAGATAAATTTTCCCTTTTTCTGCTATTCATCATGAGGCCACTCCTGACCTTCTTTGAACTTCCCATACCAATACTCCCTAGAGCTAATGTCATCGCGCTCAAACTGGTATACAAAAATATCAAGCCTGTCAGGCAGGCTGAATTCATATTTATATTTAGCAACTGCCAACTTGTTCTGAATAGCATACAGCGCATCAAAGCAATCCTGCGCTTGATCAAAAGACCTACAAGGAATCTCTTTAATTAGCTCAGTACATTTTGACTCATAAGCGCTCAGGCAGTGCCGAACGGCAAGAGTGCTACTTTTATAGCGCTCTAGCTCATCCTGCAATATTTCCCAAATATCCATCACTTAGACCTTACGGTTGAATATGACCAACCTGTCCAGTTGAGGGGTTGTAGATCATCCAAAAAAGGGGACAGATTTATTTTCTTTACTCTAATCTCACCCCGTGAGTCAGATTTAGAGCAGGAAAAATAAATCTGTCCCCTTTTCCCATCCACATGATTGGTCATCAGGCAGTACGCATACACCTTCACCCCAAAGGCACCCTTCAACTCACGTAGGTCGGCCAGGTAACGTTCGAAATACGCATTCTCGGCAAAAACAACCTGTCGGTTATGGCCACGTTGAACGATGTGATGTGGATAATTTGGCAACAGAACCCGCCCCACCCTGGGCATGGCTTCTCCCTCCATGAAGACCTAGAACGTGTTCTCTATTTCCAAAGGATTAGAGTAGGAAAAATAGATCAG
>NZ_QJRF01000040.1 GCF_013393345.1 Pseudomonas taiwanensis | reverse complement strand
GACGTTGTCCACGCGGCCCACCGGCGGCCAGTACTTGCCGTCCACCAGGCTGGCGCTGGGGTACACGGCCAGTTCGCGGCTGTAGCGGTGGGTCCACTCGCCGACCAGCTCGTGGGCGGTATGCGGCGCGTTCTTCAGCGGGTTGTCGTCCTTGTCCAGCTCACCGGCCTCGACCGCGCGGATTTCTTCGCGGATGCGGATCATGGCGTCGCAGAAGCGGTCCAGCTCTTCCTTCGACTCGCTCTCGGTGGGCTCGATCATCAGCGTGCCGGGCACCGGGAAGCTCATGGTCGGGGCGTGGAAGCCGTAGTCGATCAGGCGCTTGGCGACGTCGTCGACGCTGATGCCGCTGGTCTCCTTGAGCGGGCGCAGGTCGAGGATGCACTCGTGGGCGACCAGGCCGTTGCTGCCGGTGTAGAGCACCGGGTAGTGCTCTTCCAGGCGGCGGGCGATGTAGTTGGCGTTGAGGATCGCCAGCTGGGTGGCGCGGCGCAGGCCGTCGCCGCCCATCATGCGGATGTACATCCAGGTGATCGGCAGGATGCTGGCGCTGCCGAAGGGCGCCGCGCTGACCGCGCCCTCTTTGCGGGCCATCTGCGCGTGGCCGGGCAGGAAGGGCGCCAGGTGGGCCTTCACGCCGATCGGGCCGACGCCCGGGCCGCCGCCGCCGTGGGGGATGCAGAAGGTCTTGTGCAGGTTCAGGTGGGAGACGTCGCCGCCGAACTGGCCCGGGGCGCAGAGGCCGACCATGGCGTTCATGTTGGCGCCGTCGATGTACACCTGGCCGCCGTTGGCGTGGATGACGTCGCAGATCTCGCGGATGCCTTCCTCGAACACGCCGTGGGTGGACGGGTAGGTGATCATCAGCGCGGCGAGACGCTCCTTGTGCTCCTCGGCCTTGGCCTTGAGGTCGGCGATGTCGACGTTGCCGCGGGCGTCGCAGGCGGTGACCACCACGCGCATGCCGACCATGCTGGCGGTGGCCGGGTTGGTGCCGTGGGCCGATTGCGGGATCAGGCAGATGTCGCGCTGGTCGTCGCCGCGGCTGAGGTGGTAGGCGCGGATCGCCAGCAGACCGGCGTACTCGCCCTGGGAGCCGGCGTTCGGCTGCAGGGACACGGCGTCATAGCCAGTGGCCTTACACAGCATGGCTTCCAGCTCGGTAGTGAGTTCCAGGTAGCCCTGGGACTGCTCGGCGGGAGCGAAGGGGTGCAGGGCGCCGAACTCGGCCCAGGTCACCGGGATCATCTCGCTGGCGGCGTTCAGCTTCATGGTGCAGGAGCCCAGCGGGATCATGCTGCGGTCCAGCGCCAGGTCCTTGTCGGCGAGCTTGCGCAGGTAGCGCATCAGCTCGGTTTCCGAGTGGTAGCGGTTGAACACCGGGTGGGCGAGGATCGCGCCCTGGCGCAGCAGGGCGGCCGGCAGGCGGCTGGCGACGGTGGCGGCCAGCGCGGCGAAGGCCGGCAGCGCCTGGCCATCGGCGAACAGCGCCCAGAGCTGCTCGACGTCGGCCTGGGTGGTGGTTTCGTCCAGGGACAGGCCGAGGCGCACGGCGTCCACTTCACGCAGGTTGAGGCGCTGGGCGCGGGCTGCGGCGTGGCGCTCGGCGGTCTGGGCGCCGGTGGCCAGGGTCAGGGTGTCGAAGAAGAATGCCTGCTCGACGGTCACGCCCAGCTTGGCCAGGCCCTGGGCGAGGATCGCGGTCAGCTGGTGCACGCGCTGGGCGATGCGGGTCAGGCCCTGTGGGCCGTGGTAGACGGCGTACATGCTGGCGATGTTGGCCAGCAGCACCTGCGCGGTGCAGATGTTGCTGGTGGCCTTCTCGCGGCGGATGTGCTGCTCGCGGGTCTGCATGGCCAGGCGCAGGGCCGGCTGGCCGTGGCGGTCGATGGAGACGCCGACCAGGCGGCCGGGCATGTCGCGCTTGAAGTTGTCGCGGGTGGCGAAGTAGGCCGCGTGCGGGCCGCCGAAGCCCAGCGGCACACCGAAGCGCTGGGCGCTGCCGAGGGCGACGTCGGCGCCGAACTCGCCGGGCGGGGTCAGCAGGGTCAGCGCCAGCAGTTCGGCAGCGACGGCGACCAGGGCGCCGGCGGCGTGGAAGCGTGCCACCAGTTCGCGGTAGTCGAAGAGGTCGCCGTTGGCGGCGGGGTACTGCAGCAGGGCGCCGAAGTAGGCGCTGGCGTCGCCGAGCTCACGCTCGTCGCCGATCACCACCTCGATGCCCAGCGGCTCGGCGCGGGTGCGCAGCACGTCGAGGGTCTGCGGGTGGCAGTGCTGGGAGGCGAAGAAGGCGTTGCTGGCCTTGTTCTTCGCCAGGCGCTTGCAGAAGGTCATGGCTTCGGCGGCGGCGGTGCCTTCGTCGAGCAGGGATGCGTTGGCCACCGGCAGGCCGGAGAGGTCGCTGACCAGGGTCTGGAAGTTCAGCAGGGCTTCCAGGCGGCCCTGGGAGATTTCCGGCTGGTAGGGGGTGTAGGCGGTGTACCAGGCCGGGTTTTCCAGCAGGTTGCGCAGGATCGGGCTGGGGGTGTGGCAGGGGTAGTAACCCTGGCCGATGTAGCTCTTGAACAGCTGGTTCTTCGCGGCAATGGCCTTGATCGCGGCGAGGGCTTCGGCCTCGCCCTGGCCGGCCGGCAGGTCGAGCACGCTGGTGCCCTTGATGCTGTCGGGAATCACGCCCGCAGTCAGGGCTTCGATGTCCGCGTAGCCGAGCAGGGCCAGCATGGCCTTGGTGTCGGCGTCGCGCGGGCCGATGTGGCGGGCAATGAATTCGTTGATGGTGCCGAGGGCTGGGGTTTCGATGCTCATGGTCATTCCTCAGCCGTTGGCTTTCAGCAGGTTTTCGTAGCCGGCCTGGTCGAGGAGGCCGTCAAGGATGCTGGCGTCGGCCAGTTGCATGCGGAAGAACCAGCCTTTGCCGAGCGGCTCTTCATTGACCAGTTCGGGGCTGTCGGCCAGTTGCTGGTTCACTTCGATCACTTCGCCGTCCAGGGGCATGACGATGTTGCTGGCGGCCTTCACCGATTCCAGTACGGCGACTTCTTCGCCCTGGGCGTAGGTCTGCAGTTCGGGGAGTTGTACGAAAACTACATCGCCCAGCGCGTCCTGCGCGTACTCGGTAATACCGACAGTGACACTGCCGTCTGCTTCAAGGCGCAGCCATTCGTGGCCGGCGGTGAAACGCAAATCGCTCATTCTTGGTCCTCAACTCGTATGACGCGCCTGTTTCTTCTGCCAGGCGCTTAGCCCCGCACGCGGTCATGGCCGCGCGCTGTTGCCCGGCCTTTAGCAAGGGCAGTGCCAGAAGGCTGTATGCCTTGTAAATCAAGGGCTTGAGCGGAAATCGAAAGAATTTAGGTGCGGCTGCCTGTAGCGAAATCGCTACAGTGTGGTGCGGGGTTTTCCGGGAATGTGCTGTAGAGCCAGTGCTGATGGGGGTTATGGGTGTCTTGTTGCGGAATCGTTACGCTGTAGTGATTTCGCTACGCGCGCGACCTATGAATATCTAAAAGCTTATAAATCAATACGTTGAATAAATATCATGAGAAGATTTCTGAGGTATTAGTGTCCTGTGGGAGCGAATTTATTCGCGAATGCCCGGCTGGTGGGGCTTGGAGGGTGACGGGTAGCCCTTCGCGCTGCTTCGCGAATGAATTCGCTCCTACAGGTTATCCTGAGATTAATTGTTGTATATCAATAGGATAGGTTTGTTTTCTAGAAGCAAAATCAGGTTTTGCCAGGTATCCCATACTTGCGCAGCCGGTGGGCAATGGCGGTATGGGAGGTCTGCAGGCGCGCCGCCAGTTGGCGCGTCGATGGGTAGGTGACGAAGAGCTTCTCCAGCAGGGCGCGCTCGAAGTTCTCCACGGCTTCTTCCAGGCTGTTCACCTCACCATCGCTCGCGCGTGCCACGGCGGTGCCGGCAATATCGAGATCGCCGATTTCCACCAGGCTGCTTTCGCAGATGGCTGCCGCGCGGAAGATCACGTTCTGCAGCTGACGTACGTTGCCCGGCCAGCGATTGCTGAGCAGCGCCTGGAAGGTACCGGGTGCCAGGCGGCACGCTGGACGCTGGATCTGAGTGCAGGCCTGCTGCATGAAGAAGCGGGCCAGCAACAGGATGTCCTGCCCGCGCTCACGAAGTGGCGGCACTTCCAGGTTGAGCACGTTGAGGCGGTAGAAGAGGTCCTCGCGGAAGGTGCCTTCGCCGACCATCTTTTCCAGGTTGCGGTGAGTGGCGCTGAGAATGCGCACGTCCACCTTGATCTCGCGGTCGCCACCCACCCGGCGGAAGCTGCCGTCGCTGAGGAAGCGCAGCAGCTTGGCCTGCAGGTAGGGCGACATCTCGCCGATTTCGTCGAGGAACACCGTGCCCTGGTGAGCCAGTTCCAGCAGGCCGGGCTTGCCGCCGCGCTGGGCGCCGGTGAAGGCGCCGGGCGCATAGCCGAACAGCTCGCTTTCAGCCAGGTTTTCCGGCAGTGCCGCGCAGTTCAGCGCCAGGAAGGGCTGGTTGCGACGGGTGCTGGCGGCATGACAGGCGCGTGCGACCAGTTCCTTGCCGGTACCGGTTTCGCCATGGATCAGCAGGGGAGCGTCAAGTGACGCCACTCGCTGGGCGCGAGTCTTGAGGGTGGCCATGGGCGCCGAGTCGCCCAGCAGCGAATCGAAGCCTCCCGCGGCATGGTCGTGGTGCAGGGCCGAGAGGCGCTCGCCGATGCGGTTGGGTTGGTACAGGGTCAGCAGCGCGCCAGCCAGGTGGTCGCCTTCGGTAATGGGGACTGCATCCAGCAGCAGCGCCTGGCCCTTGAGGGTGATTTCCCGCAGAGGGAGCCGGAAACTGTGCTCCAGCAGGGCGCTGTGCAGGCTGTCGTCGCCAAACAGTTGCGCCAGCGGCTGCGCCTCGGGTTCGTCACCGTAAAGGGCGATCAGCGCCGGATTGGCCAACAGGACGCGGCCCGCGCCGTCCACAGCCAGCACTGGATCGGTCATGGCTGCCAGCAAGGCATCGAGCTGCAGGCGCCGGCGCTGCCCCGGAAGGATGTCCACGACCGTGACTTCCTGCACACCGTGCACCGCATGCAGGGCCTCACGCAGCTCGTCGAGCACGTCCGGGCTGAGGGTCGGGGCATCGATGTAGACGTTGGGCGGCACCATCTCGACTGCATCCAGATTGAGATTGCGGCCGCCGAGCAGGGCCAGGACCTCCTGGGTGATGCCGACTCGGTCGATGAAGGTGACGTGAATTCGCATGGAAACGCTGGGCTGGCGATTTGAAGGGGCGAATTATGCCCGGTCTGTCGTCCTTAGGTAACAGGCCGTCGCGGTGCAGTCATTCGAGCCGGGTCGAATGCCTACGCCAGCGTTTTTCGTTGTCCATGAAAAAGCCCCGCGTTGGCGGGGCTTCTCGTTTGCGGCTGTCGCATCAGCAGGTCAGGGCTTTGTGTGCCCGGTCGATCACGTGCTTCAGATGATCGGCGTCGCCATAGTGTTCCGGGTACAAACGCTCGCTGTGACGGGCGACACCAAACTCGTTGACGATGGTGAAGCTGAAGTTGCCGTTGCGAGCGGCGGTGATATGGCAGGTGAACGGCGCAAATGCGCGGGTCAGGGTGCTGATTGCAGCTTGGGCTTGATGATGGATGGTCATCGTGTTGCTTCCTTCGTTTTGCGGCCACGGGCCGCCAGACAATGGCTCCGAATCCGCCGAGTAACACACTCAGGTCGGATGATCCTTATCGGAGCTAGGGTGCCGGCATGAAGTTCCCCGATCGGGATCAAGCTCTGGCAGCTGGTACTTGGGATGCCAGGTGCTGCGCCGGGCAAGGGTCTGGCTCGGCTGGCAGTCCTGGTCAATCTACCGCGTGCTCATGACAGCTTTACTGCATCGCCTTCGGCGAGAGTGCGGTCGGTGAGTCGGCGGGGGTGGCCGGGTCCCTTTGGGTTGGGCTTCTCAGGGGTGAGAGGCGAGGGATCGGAAGGCCGGATTGACTTACAACTTGGTACTAACGGTGGCGACCCTAAAGGATCGCCAAGCAAAAATCAAGCCATTTTAATGGCTTTGCGGTAATTGGCTGATGTTGATCTCGGTAACGAGGGAGGTGCGCGCCGGCGGCGTGCGGGCGAGCAGGGGGCAGAAACGGTCCAGTGACTGGATCAGGTCCCATTGCAGCTCGAGGTCGTGGCCAAGGCCGGTTACCTGGTCCAGCAGACCGACCGACGCCGCTTGCAGGTTGTTGTCGGTCGAGCCGGCCATGTTGGCGGTGACTTTTGCCAGCAGGGTGGTGATTGCCGTCATGTTGCGCGTGGTGAGGGCCAAGATGTTGGCGAGCAAGGCAATTTCACTTTGCGGTAATTGTTGTTCGGGAATCTGGTCCATGAATGCTCCGCTTGGGCCACCAGTCCATATGGCGATGCGCCATTATCAATTTGAGATGGCTGTCACGGCGATGGAGTCACGGCGGTAACTGGTGATGGGAAATCTCTCAACAGCATGTAGGAGATTGGCTATCTCGCTGCAGGGATAGGACGCAGACAGCATTGATCTAGTTCCAAAGCAGCATTGCCGCCCTCTTGGTAGGGTTCGAATCTAGGATTGATCCCTATCTGGTACGGCCTGCCATGCCTCTTCATTTCGAATCCACCGCGCAGCAGCGATCGCAGGACATGCACTTGGCGAACGGCCTCCAGGTACGCCTGATGCAGCGGCCCGGTACGGCGATGGGTGCGGTCCTGGTGGATATAGAAGGTGGCAGCCATGACGAGCCGGCCGAGTACCCCGGGCTCGCACATTTCCTCGAACATCTCGTGTTTCTCGGCAGCCGCGATTTCCCGCCGGAGCAGAGCCTGATTCCCTTCGTCCAGCGCCTGGGCGGACGGGTCAATGCCAGTACCCAGGCACGTCGTACACGCTTCTTTTGCGAAGTGCCGGCAACGCACCTCGACCAGGCGCTGGCGCGACTCATGGACATGCTCGTCAATCCTTTGCTGGAGACGGCGGCCATATGGCGCGAGCGTGACGTGCTGCAAGCCGAGTACAGCGCCCGTACGCAGGACCGGCAGACCCTCTGCGAAGCCGCGCTGGCGTGGGCCCTGGCACCCGGCCATCCGCTGGCGGATTTCCATGCGGGCAATGCTGCCAGCCTGGACCTGCACGCGCCTGCATTCATGCCGACCCTCCGGCAATTCCACCGGGAACACTATCAGCCTGGCCGCATGCGCCTGACCTTGGTGGCACCGCAGTCGCTGGATCAGCAACTCGAACTCGTTCGGCGCCATGCTGAGCCGTTGCTGGCAGTAAATCATCGGCCTGCCAATGACGCGCCACCCTTGCTGCCCCTGCGTGAGAGCCGGCTTCGCCTCGGGCTACCCGGCGGCGGCGAAAAACTACTGCTGGCCTTCGTGCTGGAACAACAGGGTGCTGGTCTGGAATCCGCCGTTGCCTTTCTCGACAGCCTGATCCAGGACGAGGCGCCCGGTGGCCTCCAGGCAAGGCTCGGCTTTCTCGAACTGAGCGACGGTGTGCACGTGCGCCTTTCTTACGCCTACTGCGGGCAGGGCCTGTTGCTGATGGACTTCGATGGCGTGCCAGGTGTGGATTGCGCTCGCCTGGAAGCGGAGGTGCTGGGCTGGCTGGCCTTCCTGCGCGCTGCAGCGCCGTGGCCAGGCGTCTGGGAGGAGCGGCTGGAGATTCTACGGCGCAGCAGGGATCGCCTGGAGCCTTTGGACGTCGCGATGGCGCCAGGGCTTCCCGAGCAGGCAGATGTGCGTTCGCTGCTGGAAGAGATGCGAGCAGAACGCCTGATACTCCTCGACACCAGCACGTCAGTCGGCGCGCCCACTGTGGAGTCTGCGGGTTTTCCCTTGCATCTGGAGCGCCTGGACCTTTGCTCTGGTGCGCCGTCCGTAAGTCACTGGCGGCTTCCGCCCGCCAATCCCTACCTGAGTCCGACAGTAACCGCATCAGCGACGGAACCGCTTATGACCCTGTTGCCGGAGCGGCCGGACGCCCCCGGGCAAGGCGCGCTCTTCCTACATTGGAGCCCCGGTGTGGGCGGATTGCCTGATGGGCTTGCGCATGGCTTGCGGCGAGCACTGCGGCCGCTCTTGAGTGGCGCCGCTCAGGCGGGCGTCGAGGGAGGGCTGCAGGCGGCGCGCGGAGGTTTGACGCTGGCTCTGCAAGGCGAGGTGCGAGCCCTGCGCCAGGTTACTGGCGACGTGCTGCCCGTTTTGCAGGCGCCTCCGCTCTGGGCGCTGGCCCAGGGGCCGCGTTTGCAGCAAAGCGACGTGCGTCGCCAGGCCGGCGAACTGCCCATCCGCCAGTTGCTGCAACGGCTGCCGGACGTGCTCGACGATGCACCGACGCAAGCACCTGCCGTGCTCGATCCTGAATCACTGGCGCGCTTCTGGTGGGGATCGCGTTGGCAGGGGTTGGGACTGGGTGATGTGGCGGTGGATATCGATTTACCCGGTTCGCCAGATATATCCAGCCGGGTGGCCGGGGAGGGTAGGCGCACCTGGCATCGACTGAATGTGGAAGGTGAAGCGGCGTTACTGCTGTTCTATCCCCTTGACTCCTTCAGCGCGGAAGCCGAAGCCGCCGGTCGCCTCCTGGCGCGCATACTGGAGCCCGCCTTTCACCAGCGTCTGCGGGGTGAGCTGCAGCTGGGTTATGCCCTGGCCTGTGGCTTCAGGCAGTTCGATGGGCATCGAGGCGTGCTGTTCGCCGTACAGTCGCCGCGTGAAGGCGCTGTCGGTCTTTATCAGCACATTCAGGAATTCCTTCTGCGACAGCACGAATGCCTGGCAAGCCTGGATCAGGCCCAACTGCACGACCTGGTCCAGGCTCTCGACCAACAGTTGGACCGGCAAGGCACGTGCTTCGCCACCCATGCCCATCAGTGCTGGCTCGATCACCAGGCTGGCCTGCCGGCCGACCATTCGCTACAGGTACGCCGCGCCCTGGCGGGACTGCAACCTGCGCATCTGCTGCAACAGCAGGGGCACCTGATCGCCGGTCTGCGCTGCCAGGCCCTCGCCAACGCCGAAGCGCCCGCATCGAGCTGGCACTGACTCAGCTGATCCACTCCTTTCGCACTTCTGAAGGACGAACCCGAATGGGCTTCGTCCTTTTGTGCTGTGCCTGGGCCTGCGGGTCTACGACCTTGGGGGTGCCCGGTCTTAAGCCTTGCCGGTGTGGCTCGCTCGCCCCGGCCAAAGCAGTGGCGAACCGCTGCCATTGCAGCGTATGGCGGGCCCAAGGGCATTTCGATAATCGCCTCCGACTCGACTGACCTGCCCGGTCGTCAACCCACAGCGGAGAGCGTCATGCACAACAAGAAGATCGCCCAAGCCCGTTTGTCCCGCCTCGCCCTCGCGGCAGCGGTAGCCCTCGCCACCCAGCAGGCCGCCGCGGAAATCGTCCTCTACGACAAGGACCAGACCACCTTCTCCACCGACGGCTACGTCAACGCCTTCTACGTCAACAGCGACGTGGACCGAGACGGCGAACAGTTCGACCGTCGTCAGTCGCGGGTGAAGATGGGGTTCCTGCCCAACTGGATCGGTTTCAACATGGGCAAGCAGGTGGACGACCTCAAGCTCGGCGCCCGTTCTTCCTTCTGGGTCACCATCAACGACAGTGAAACCAACGGCACCGCCACCGCCATCGACGTCCGTCAGTTCTACGGCACCGCCGGCAGTGACTGGGGCGAGGTGCTGGTAGGCAAGGACTTCGGCCTGTTCGCGCGCTCCAACATCCTGCTCGATGAACTGCTCGCCGGTTACGGCCAGGTCAGCGATACCCTCGGCCTGGTGGATGGCGGCGGCGTGTCCTTCGGCAATATCGGCAGTGGCTATCCCTATCCGTTCCCGACTTCGCAGATCACCTACCGCAGCCCGAAAACCGACGGCCTGCGCGCCGCCGTGGGCATCATGGACCCGGTGGACACCAACGACGACAGCCCCACCGGCAAGGCCTACCAGGAAAACCCGCGCTTCGAGAGCGAGGTCACCTACGAATTCGACCTGGGCGGCGCGCAGATCTACTCCTGGGTCAACGGCGCCTACCAGACTTCGGAAAACACCGATCCCAACGTCGACAGCGTCACCTCCAAGGGCCTGGGCTACGGCGTGCAGGCCAAGATGGGCGCCTTCACCCTGGTGGGCTCCGGCTTCCAGGCGAAGGGCATCAACCCCTTCTTCACCAACAACGCTGGGGAGCCGACCCTGCGCGAAGTGGACAGCGACGGCTACCTGCTACAGGGCTCCTACCGCTTCGGCAAGAACCGCCTGGCGCTGTCCTACGGCAAGACCAAGGACGACGGCAACGGCGTGGTGAACACCGGTGCCGACTACGAAACCCGCGGCATCGCGCTGTTCCACGACATCAATGACAACCTCAAGCTGGTGGCCGAGTACAACCAGTTCGAGATCGATGGCCACGAGGGTGATGCCCAGAACGAAGACACCGACACCGTCGCGCTGGGTGCCGTGCTGACCTGGTAAGCCCTGAACGAGATTGCTCCGGTTTTGGCGGGAGAGACTGTTGTCCTCCCGCCTTTTTTATTTCAGAAACACATTGGGCCGGTGTGCTCTTGTAGGGGCGAATTTGTTCGCCACGGGTTGCGAAACGGCCCCAATCGGCTTCCCAGGCGCAGCCCTTCGGTCTGCTTGGCGAATGAATTGGCTATGTCTCCGATGGCTGTTGCCAGAGGTGGTCCATCGCCCAGGAGCCTTGTAGGAGCTAGCTTGCTAGCGAAAAAGGGCCATTCGCTGGCAAGCCAGCTCCTACGGGCAATGCAGCGAATGAATTCGCTCCTACAGGGTTTTTCCCCTGAGCCCCTACCTTCGAACTAGTCCGCCGCTACCCAAGAAGGATGGGGCGCCCCGGATCCCCTCCGTAGAATTTCCACATCGCGAACAGGCTTACTGAGTGAGACCGAGGATGCTCGAAGAACCGGCAGAGGGCGTCGTCACCGCCATGTCGCTGGCCAGCGAGGCGGAGGCCGTGGCCCAGGACCTGGCGCGCCAGCTCATCCACCCGCACCTGGGGTTCGTGCTGTTCTTCTGTTCGGCCGAATACGACCTCGAAGCCCTGGGGCATGCACTGGAGCAGTATTTCGGCGGTGTGCGCCTGGTAGGCTGCACCAGCGCCGGGGAAATCACGCCGCAGGGATATGGCCGCAACTGCGTCAGCGCGGTCGGATTCGACCATCGCAGCTTCTCCATCGCCAGCGCCCTGGTGGATGAGATGGATCGTTTCGGTCTGATCGACGCCCAGCAACTGGTCGAGCGACTGGTGCAGGACTGTCGGGCCGATTCCCTGGTGCCGATCAAGGGCCACAGCTTCGCCCTGACCCTCCTGGACGGTCTGTCCAGCCGCGAGGAAGTGGTGCTGGCGGCGCTTGGTGCCGCTTTCGGCAGCATCCCGCACTTTGGTGGTTCGGCCGCCGACGATCATCACCTCAAACACACCCACGTCTATTACGAAGGGCGCTTCCATGCGGGCGCGGCGGTGGTGGTGCTGATCAACACCGCGCTGGATTTCGAGGTGTTCAGCACCCACCACATCCTGCCGGGTACCGAGAAACTTGTGGTCACCCGTGCCGACAACGCCAGCCGCCGGGTCTTCGAACTCAACGCGGAACCTGCAGCCGAAGTCTATGCGCGCATGACCGGTGTACCGCTCGAGGCCCTCGAACTGAGCGTGTTCGCCGCGCATCCTCTGGCGGTGCGCCTGGGAGACTCGTACTACGTGCGTTCCATCCAGCGGGTCAATGCGGACCTCAGCCTGACCTTCTACTGCGCGGTGGAGAACGGCATCGTCCTGACCGCCATGCGCACTGGCCCACTGCTGCCCAACCTGGAAGCGCTGTTCGAGCGTCTTGGCGAGCGGCTTGGCGCGCCCTTGGTGACCATCGGCTGCGACTGCTTCCTGCGTCGGCTGGAGATCGAGAACGACGCAGACGCCGTGGCTCGCACCTCGGAAATCCTGCGTCGGCAGCGGGTCATCGGCTTCAACTCCTATGGGGAACAGTTCAATGGCATGCACATCAACCAGACCTTCACTGGAGTCGCCATTGGCCGCCGGGGTGGCAATGGATGCCGCTGAACAGCAGGCACGCCTGACTGCGCTCGAGGATGAGAACCGCAAGCTGCGGTGTATCAATGCCGCGCTGATCGAGCGGGTGGAGTCCAGCGCCTCGCGTCACGACGACAGCTACGCCGCCTTCCAGCATTCGGTGGTGTTGGCCGAGCAGGTGCGTGAGCGAACCGATGCACTGAACCAGGCCATGGCCGAACTCAAGGCCAGCAATCGGCTGCTGAGTGACGCCAGGCTGCGGGCGGAAACCGCCCACCAGCACCTGATCGACGCCATCGAAAGCATTTCCGACGCCTTCGTGCTGTTCGACCGCGACCAGCGCATCGTCCTCTTCAACAGCCGCTTCAAGTCCTTCTGGGCCCGCACCCGCGCGCGCATCGGCGCCGGTACCCGGCTTTCGGAAATCCGTCGACTGGCCGAAAGCACCGGACTGATCGTCGAAGAGCACCGTGGCAGCGATGACAATGTTCTCTACCGCCTGCATAACGGGCGCTGGGTGCAGGTCAGCGAGCGACCGACCCGTGAAGGCGGGCTGGTGATCCTCTACACCGATATCACCGAGGTCAAGCAGAGCGAAACCGCTCGCCGCGAGCAGGCCCTGGCGCAGAAGTCGCGGCTGTTGCAGCGCGCAGTGGACAACCTCTCCCAGGGGGTGGCCATGGTCAGTGCCGAGGGCGTCCTGGAACTCTGGAACCACCGCTTCCTCGAACTCTGCGGCCTGGCGCCGTTGGAAGCGCATCGTGCCTTCGCGGGCGTCATGGCGGACAGCGAGCTGCCATTGCTCACCCCCGACACCCGCGACGCCAATGACCGTCCTGTCCGTGAGATGGAGCAGCGCCTGTACAACGGCCGGGTCATGGAAGTCCGTACCCATCCGCTACCCACCGGCGGCTTCGTGAATACCTTCACCGACATCACCGAGCGTTATCGCCATGCCGAGATGCTGGCCGAGAGTGAACGCTGGATTCGCCTGATCACTGACCATGTGCCCGCACTGATCGCTTACCTCAGCTCCGACCTCATCTACGAATTCACCAACAAGGTCTACGAGGAGTGGTACCGCTGGCCACGCGGCGCAATGCTCGGCCAGAGCCTGCGCGAGGTGCACAGCGACGAGCACTGGCGACGCCTGGAGCCTTACGTGGAGCGGGCGCTGAATGGCGAAAGCCTGTCCTTCGAGGTCACCGAGACCAATCACAATGGTCAGGACCGCTGCATGCTGCGGTCCTACGTGCCGAATCGCCTGGCCAATGGCGAAGTGGTCGGCATTTTCGTGCTGATCCGTGACATCACCGAGCGTCGCCGAACCGCCGAGGCCCTGCATCAGGCCTACCAGAACCTGGAGCAGCGGGTTCGTGAGCGCACCACCGAGCTGACCGCCCTGAATAGCCAACTGCGCCGCGAGATCGACGAGCGCACCCAGGTCGAACTGCGCTTGCGGGAGGCCAAGTTCGAGGCCGAAAAGGCCAACCTGTCCAAGACCAAATTCCTCGCAGCGGTCAGCCACGACCTGCTGCAGCCCCTGAATGCCGCGCGGTTGTTCACCAGCGCACTGCTGGAACAGCGCAGCCAGACCTGCAACCTGGCGCTGGTACGCAACGTCAGCAACTCACTGGAAGACGTAGAGAACCTGCTGGGGACGCTGGTGGATATTTCCAAGCTGGATGCCGGGGTGATCAAGCCGGACATCGCGCCCTTCGCGGTGAGCGAACTGCTCGACAACCTGGCCGTGGAGTATCGACAGGTCGCGACCAGCGAAGGTTTGCGGCTGGACTTCGTGGGCAGTTCGGCCCTGGTGCGCAGCGACCTGCAACTGCTGGCACGGATCCTCCGCAATCTGCTCAGCAACGCCATCCGCTACACCCCGAGCGGGCGCATCCTGCTGGGGTGTCGGCGCCGTCGGCAGGGCCTGTGGATCGAGGTGCACGACACCGGGGTCGGTATCGCACAGGAGAAGCTCGGCGAGGTCTTCCAGGAATTCAAACGCGGTGAAGTGGTGCGCGAGAAGCAGGATCGCGGGCTTGGCCTGGGCCTGGCCATCGTCGAGAAGATCGCTCGCATGCTCGGCCACCGCATCCACGTGTCATCAGTGCTGGGCAAGGGGTCGCTGTTCGCCGTGGAGGTGCCGCTGGCGCGTCGCATCCCGCGCCAGAAGCTGCAGCTCGACGAGCCACAGGCGGTGCTGGAGCGCCTGCAAGGGGCACGGGTCTGGGTGCTGGATAACGACGCGGCCATCTGTGCAGGTATGCGCACACTGCTGGAAGGCTGGGGCTGCCAGGTGACCACCGCGCTGTCAGAGGAAGACCTGGCACGCCAGGTGGAAAACTTTCATGCCGAAGCCGATCTGCTGATCGCCGACTACCACCTGGATAATGACTGCAATGGCGTCGACGCCGTGGCCACCATCAACGCCCGCCGCAGTACGCCGCTCCCAGCCCTGATGATCACCGCCAACTACAGCAATGAACTCAAGCAGCAGATGCGCGAGCTGGGCCATACCTTGATGCACAAACCGGTGCGGCCGATGAAGCTGAAGACGGCGATGAGTCATTTGTTGGAGCGGTGAGGCGGAGCGTGTCCCTACAGAAGAAGAGCCTGGCTGCAGCGCCGGGGTTGAGAGCTGTCTGTAGGAGCGAGCTTGCTCGCGAAAAGGCTTTCCCGGAGTCCTTCGCGAGCAAGCTCGCTCCTACAGAATCTACCTTCCTCCGAAACAGAAAAGGCCCCGTATGGGGCCTTATCTCTTTGGCAGCTTGCGCAATCAGTGGCTGACGGCGCGCATGCTGTTCTGGCGGCTGGACTCGTACTGGTTCTTGTCCATCGGCTTGGCGTTCGGGTTGCCGAGGTCTTCCATGGCCAGGCGGTGGGTTTCCGGTGCCACGTAGGCGGCCAGGGCACACACGCAGGTGATGAGGAAGGCGAGGCTGCCGACCACCACCGGGATGTTGTCCGAGCCGGGCGGGGCGACGGTGGCGAACAGCGCCGGCAGCATGGCGGTCAGCATGGTGCCGATGTTCTGTGCGATAGCCATGGCCGATACGCGGTAGCGGGTCTGGAACAGCTCCGGGTAGAAGCTCGGGAACACCGCGTTGTAGCCCTGGTAGACCATGCCCCACATCAGGATCGAGGTGGCGAAGGCCAGCGGCACGTTCTGGATGCTGATGGCGTAGAGGTAGACGAAGGCCAGGAGGCCGGAGCCCAGGCAGCCAGCGATCATGGTCGGGCGGCGGCCGATCTTGTCGGAGAGGTTGCCGACGAAGGGGATGACCAGCACGGCGACGATGTTGCCCACCACCGGAATCCACAGGTAGACGCTCTTGTCGAAGCCGATGCCGTAGGCCGGCTGCACCGCGTAGGCGGCACCGAAGATGGTGGCCACGACCGGAATCACGTTCATCAGGGCCATGAACATCACCAGGACCATGCACTTCCAGCTGTGGCGGAAGGCTTCGGTTACCGGCGACTTGGCGACTTTCTGCTGGTTCTCTTCATTGACGAAGGCTGGGGTCTCATGGACTTCGCGACGAATGATGAAGCCGGCCACCAGGACGAAGGCGCTCAGCAGGAACGGAATGCGCCAGCCCCACTCGTTGAAGGCTTCGCTCGGCATGAAGTAGGCCAGGGGCAGGAACACGGCAGCTGCCAACACCTGGCCGGCCTGGACGCCTTGCAGGGTGAAGCTGGCGTAGTAGCCGCGTCGTCCGAATGGAGCGTGTTCGAGGATCATCGAACTGGCCCCGGAAATCTCACCGGCCACAGCGAAGCCCTGGACCAGGCGCAGCAGCACCAGCAGCACCGGCGCGAGCATGCCGATGTCGTGGTAGGTCGGCAGCAGGCCGACGGCCATGGTGGAGATACCCATCAGGAACATGCACAGCAGCAGCACATTCTTGCGGCCGCGGGTGTCACCCCAGTGGCCCAGCACGAAGGCGCCCACCGGGCGGGCCAGGTAGCCGACGCCGTAGGTGGCCAGCGAGGCGATGATGGCCATTTTCGGGTCGGTGTTGGGGAAGAAGATCTGCGGGAAGATCAGGGCTGCCGCCTGGGCATAGATGAAGAAGTCGTAGTACTCCAGGGCGGAGCCTATCCATCCGCTGGCGGTTGCTTTCTTGGCTTGGGAGCTGGAGGTGGTAGCCATCGATATCTCCGTTGTTTTTGTTAGGTAGCCGGACTCACGTTCCGTTGGCGTGGAGCCATGCTGGAACGCGTGCACGCTGGCGCATCGGTGCTCGTCGGGAGCGGGCCGGTTATCGCCGTCCGAGTTCTGTCAGGGAGTCAGTTCAGAGTGGCGACCTGGGCGTCGCACTCGATCTGGGAGCCGTGGCAAGCCGGCTGGGAGAGGGGATTTCGATCAGGTAGCTGGTAGTGAGCATGAGCTGTTACCCGTTTCTTGAAATTGTTATGGCGTGGTGCTGGTTGCAATCGCAGGGCCTTCCGGATGACTGGGCTGGGCAGTGATGCCACCCGGTGGGTTGCCTGCAACATGGGGTTCATGTTGCGCAGTGATCGAAAAAGCGTCAATTCGATAACCGGCCTTCTGTTCGCTGATCGAACACAAAACTAACTGGTTCGTACATATTGAATTGATGGGCTGACTTTACGCGCGAATAATCAATCCAGCTACGAAAACAAGCCGTGCGGGTTGCTTTTGTGTGGGAGCGAATTCATTCGCGATTGGCGGCATAGCCGCCCATGGCTCAGTTGGCATGGCAGACCTGCGGTCTGCTTCGCGAATGAATTCGCTCCCACAGGATCGCCTCGGCAAAACCCCTTGTCGCTGACCGCAGAGCCGGCGCCCACCCACCAGGAGCTGAAGCATGCAGCGTTCCATTGCCACCGTCTCCCTGAGCGGTACCCTGCCGGAAAAACTCGAAGCCATCTCCGCCGCCGGATTCGACGGCGTCGAAATCTTCGAGAACGACCTCCTGTACTACGCCGGCAGCCCGCGGGAAATCCGTCAGATGTGCGCCGATCTCGGCATCGCCATCACGCTGTTCCAGCCGTTCCGTGATTTCGAAGGCTGCCGCCGCGACCGCCTGCAGAAGAACCTTGACCGTGCCGAGCGCAAGTTCGACCTGATGCAGGAACTGGGTACCGATCTGGTGCTGGTGTGCAGCAACGTCCAGCCCGACTCCCTGCCCGACGAGGAAATCCTTGTCGACGACCTGCGCCTGCTGGCCGAACGAGCCGGCGCGCGTAACCTGCGTATTGGCTATGAGGCCCTGGCCTGGGGCCGTCACGTGAACAGCTGGCAACAGGTCTGGAATCTGGTGCGCCAGGCCGACCATCCGGCCCTCGGCGTGCTGCTGGACAGCTTCCATACCCTGTCGATCAAGGGCGATCCGAGCGGCATCGCCGAGATTCCGGGCGACAAGATCTTCTTCGTGCAGATGGCCGACGCACCGCTGCTGGCCATGGACGTGCTGGAGTGGAGCCGGCACTTCCGCTGCTTCCCCGGCCAGGGCGAGTTCGATCTGGCGGGTTTCCTCGCGCCGATCATCCGCAGCGGCTACACCGGCCCGCTGTCGCTGGAAATCTTCAACGACGGCTTCCGCGCCGCGCCGCCGCGTGCCAATGCCGCCGACGGCCTGCGCTCGCTGCTTTACCTCGAAGAGAAGACCCGCAAACTGCTGGAAAAAGATGCCACTCCCCCGGCCAACCGGGACATCCTCTTCGCGCCACCTCCGGCCAGCCGCTACGACGGCGTGGAGTTCCTCGAGTTCGCTGTGGACGAGTCCCAGGGCGCCAAGCTCGCCAACTGGCTGGAGCGCCTGGGCTTCGCCCGCGCCGGCAAGCATCGCTCCAAGGCCGTGAGCCTGCTGCGCCAGGGCGACATCAATATCGTGCTCAACGCGGAACCCTATTCCTTCGCCCACGGCTACTTCGAGGCCCACGGCCCGTCGCTGTGCGCCACCGCCTTGCGGGTGAAGGACAGCAGCAGCGCGCTGGAGCGTGCCCGCGAGTTCAAGGGGCAGCCATTCCGTGGCCTGGTTGGGCCTAACGAGCGCGAGATTCCCGCCGTGCGGGCGCCGGATGGCAGCCTGATCTACTTGGTGGAACAGGCCCAGGCCGGGCAGACCATCTACGACAGCGACTTCGTCCTCGACGCGGGTGCCCAGCAGACCGGCCAGCTCGATCGCATCGACCACATGGCCCTGGCCCTGCCGGCCGATGGCCTGGACAGCTGGGTGCTGTTCTACAAGAGCGTGCTGGATTTCGAGGCTGATGACGAAGTGGTGCTGCCGGATCCCTACGGCCTGGTGAAGAGCCGCGCCATCCGCAGCCGTTGCAGCAGCGTGCGCCTGCCGCTGAACATCTCGGAGAACCGCAACACCGCCATCTCTCACGCGTTGTCCAGCTATGGGGGGTCGGGCGCACACCACATCGCCTTCTCCTGCGAGGACATCTTTGCCGAGGTGAGTCGCGCCAAGGACGCTGGCGTGCCGCTGCTGGATATCCCGCTGAACTACTACGATGACCTGGCCGCGCGCTTCGATTTCGACGACGAGTTCCTCAGCGAACTGGCCTACTACAACGTGCTCTACGACCGCGACGCCCAGGGCGGCGAGCTGTTCCACGTCTATACCGAGCCGTTCGAGGGGCGTTTCTTCTTCGAAATCCTGCAGCGCAAGAACGGCTACGCCGGTTATGGCGCGGCCAACGTAGCGGTCCGCCTTGCGGCCATGGCCAAGGCGCGTAGCGGCGCCATCGCCAAGGCCAAGCTGTAGACCCTGTGGAAGCCTGGTGTGACCTCCGCGCCAGGCTTCCTTACGGCCGCTGCCAAGCCCATAATCCACCCAGTTTCCGCTGGCCGTGAGCCCAAGATGACAACAACTGCCGAACTCCAAGACCTGCCCGTAGAGGCCCCTCGCAAAGGGCGCAAGAACAATCCGGAGAAAACCCGCGAGAACATCCTCCAGGCGGCCATCGCCGAGTTCGTCCAGCAGGGCCTTTCCGGCGCCCGGGTCGACGCCATCGCCGAGCGCATGCACACCTCCAAGCGGATGATTTACTACTACTTCGGCAGCAAGGAGCAGCTCTACGTCGAAGTGCTGGAGAAACTCTACGGCGATATCCGCCGCACCGAAGGCAAGCTGCACCTGGCCGAACTCGAACCGCGCGAGGCCATCCGCCGATTGGTGGAATTCACCTTCGATCACCATGACCGCAATGTCGATTTCGTCCGCATCGTCTCCATCGAGAACATCCACTACGGCGAGTACGTCAAGCAGTCCAATACTATTCGCTCCATGAGCACCAACATCCTCGATGCCATGGGCGAGATCCTTCAGCGTGGCCAGGCCGAAGGGCTGTTCCGTCCCGGCATCCAGCCCCTGGACCTGCACCTGCTGATCAGCTCCTTCTGCTTCTATCGGGTCTCCAACCGCAACACGTTCGGCCAGATCTTCCAGATCGAACTGGCCGACGACGAGGTCAAGGCGCGGCACAAGGAGATGATCTGCGAGTCGGTACTGCGCTACTTGCAGGCGTGACCGGCTCGCTTGCGAGCGCTAGCCCGGCCAGGTAGCCGAAGGTCATTCCCGGCCCCAGGGTGATTCCACCGCTGGGGTAATGCCCGTCCATCACACTCGCCATGTCATTACCCACTGCATAGAGGCCGGGGATGGTCGTTCCCTGGCTGTCCAGTACGCGCGCCGAAGCATCGGTGTGCAGGCCGGCGAAGGTACCAAGGCTGCCCGGCACCAGCTTCACTGCATGGATCGGACCTTTCTCCAGCGCACCCAAGGACGGGTTCGGGCCATGCAGCGGTTCACCCTGAGCCTGGTTGTACGCGGAGGCGCCGCGTTGGAATTCCGGGTCCATCCCGCGAGCGGCGCTGGCGTTGAACGCTGCCACCGTCGCTTGCAGCTGCTCCCCGTCGATTCCACACAGCGCCGCCAGTTCGGCGAGGCTGGCGGCCGTTTTCAGGTAGCCGTTGCGCACATGGTGTCCCGTGGGGAACGGGAAGGGCCGTACGCAGCCGATTCCGTAACGGCGCTGCGCGCGCTGGTCGCAGATCAGCCAGGCGGCCGGCTCTTCTCCGGGCGGCGTGGCGCGGAACAAGGCATTCATGAAGTCGTGGTAGGAGTCGGCTTCGTTGCAGAAGCGCCGGCCATCGCTGCGAACGGCGATGAAACCCGGCTTGGCCCGTTCCATCAGGTGCGGGAAGCCGCTGAAACTGCCGTCCTTGCGCGGAACCCGTGATACGGGCGCCCAGGCGGCGGGGCTGGCCAGTTGCTCGGCGACTTGCGCGCCGGCGCTTTCACCCAGGCGCAGGCCGTCGCCAGTATTCGTTTTCGGGGCTGCGGAGAGATGTTCGTGGCCAAACAGCGCCTTGATGCGTTGCCGGTCGTGGGGGAAGCCCCCACAGGCCAGCACGACGCCTCGGCGCGCCAGGACCTTCATCGCCCGGCCATCCTGTAGCAGCTCCGCTCCGGCCACGCGCTCGCCGTCCTTCAGCAGCCGCTGCGCACTGGTGTTGGTTTCAAGGCTCACGCCCAGGTCGAGGGCGCTGCGCAGCAGGCGCGCTACCAGGGCGTTGCCATTGACCAGGTGCAGGCCACGTCCGTGCAGCAGGCGATCGCGCCAATGCCGCAGCAGGCGTCCGGCGACATACAAGGCGGAGCGCGGTGAGCGGCGGGCGTTGAGGAAGTGCGCGAGGTCCGCACCGCCGGCGATGCCCATGCCGCCCAGGCTGATCAGGTCCAGTGGTGGACGCAGCGCTTGGAGCCAGGGGCCGAGCTGGCGACCGTCGAAGGGCAGGGCGCAGAGGGAGCGGCCGCCGCGCGCGGCACCAGGGGAGTCGTGCATGTCCGGCATACGGCTACCGGACTGGAACTGCACCTGGGTATTGCACTGGAAGAACTCGACCATCTCCGGACCGTGCTGGAGAAACGCCCGCTGCCGCGCGTCCAGTTCCTCGGCGCCGAGTACTGCTCGCAGGTAGCTCTCGACGGCCTGCGCGCTGTCATCCACGCCTTCCGCCTGCGCCAGTGGGTTGCGCGGAATCCACAGCCAGCCGCCGGACCAGGCACTGGTACCGCCGAGCTGGTTGGCCTTTTCCACCACCAGCACATCCAGCCCGCAATGGGCAGCGGTGACTGCCGCTGCCAGGCCCGAGGCGCCGGAGCCGATCACCAGCACATCGCAGTGGCGTTCGCTCATGGCATTCATTGCAGCGGAGAGAAGCCGGTGGGGCGCATCAGGCGCGAGTCCAGATGCAGCACGGCATCCAGCTCCTTGTTCAACCGGCCGAACTCGGCCCAGCGTGGGTCGGCGGCCATCTTCGCCCGGCGTGTGATGCGGTCGTCCAGGCTTTCGTAAGCCCAGATGTGCACCACCTGGTTGGCCTCGCCGAACTCGGTGGTAAAGAAGCCGACCAGCTTGCCCAGGTGCTCGGTCTGCACGTCCAGGCAGTGGCTGCGGTAGAGCGCCAGCCAGTCGGCCAGCTTGGTGGGCTTGAGGGTGTAGGTGCGCAGTTCGTAATACATGGTGTTGTCCTTAGATTCCGGGTTACAGGTGATCGACGATATGGCTGGCGGCGAGGTAGCCGAAGGTCAGGGCCGGGCCAAGGGTGATGCCGGGGCCGGGGTAGGTGCCGTCCATGATCGAGTTCATGTCATTACCGGCGGCGTACAGGCCGGCGATGGGCTTGCCCTGATGGTCCAGCACGCGGGCCGTGGCGTCGGTGACCAGGCCGCGTGCCGAGCCCAGGTCCCCGGTGTGTACACGCACTGCGTACCAGGGGGCGCGAGTCAGCGGCGCAAGGCAGGGGTTGGGTTTGTGGTGCGGGTCGCCGAGGGACTGGTTGTAGCGGGTGGCGCCCTTGCCGAACTGCCGATCCATACCGGCTCGCGCGTCCTCGTTGTAGCGCGCCAGTGTCGTGGCCAGGCCCTGAGGGTCGACCCCAATCGCACTGGCGAGGGCTTCCGACGAGTCGGCGCGGAACAGGTAGCCGGCTTTCTCCAGTGTGCTGTTGTCCACCGGGCTCGGCCGCGCCAGGCCCATGCCATAGCGGCTCATGGCTTCTGCGTCGCAGATCAGCCAGCAGGTCGCCAGGCCTTCCCGGTGCATCGCCTGGACGAAGCTGTGGTAGGAGTCGGCCTCGTTGGTGAAGCGATGTCCCTTTTCGTTCACCGCAATGATTCCGGGCTTGGCGCGGTCAGTGACCAGGTGCGGGAATCGCTCCAGCTCGCCGTTCGGTCGGCACAGCGTCGATACCGGCGCCCAGAAAAAACTGGACGCCATGTTCTCGCCGGCAGCGGCATTCACTTGCTCTCCCAGGCGGAGTGCGGCGCCGTCGTTGCCGGCGGGGGACATGCTCAGGTGTTCGCTGCCGGTCTCCGGGCGGAAGCGGGCGGCCAGTTCGCTGGCGGCGAAGCCACCCATGGCGCAGACGACGCCGCCTCGGCTACGCACTTCGACTGGGCGGCCATCCTTGAGCAGGCGAACGCCGACAACTCGGCCTGATTCGATCACCAGCGACTCGGCGCTGCTCTGCAACCAGAGCTCCACACCTTTCTCGAAGGCGGTGGTCGCTAGTCGAGCGATCATTGCGTTGCCCACGGTCAGGCGGGTGCCGCGTTCATGGCTGAGGCGGTCCAGGCCGTAGCGTGACATCAGCTTCAGGCAATGCCAGAGGGAGCGGGGCGAGCGGCGGAAACTGAGGAAGTGCTGGATATCGACGCGGTTCACCATCATGCCGCCGAACAGCAGCATGCCTTCGGGCGGGCAGCGCAGGTCCTTGAATCGCGCGCCCAGGCGGCGCCCGTCGTACTCCAGCATTTCCAGGGCGCGCCCTCGATCGGTTGCGCCGTCTTCCAGCGGGTAATAGTCCGGCGAGAAAGGGCGCAGGGCGTAGGCCAGCTCGGTGTGTAGTTCGAGAAAGCGCAGCGCTTCGCGCCCGCGGCTGATGAAGGCGTCCACCAGCTCCGGGCGGTAGCCGCTGCCGATGGTCTTCTTCAGGTAGGTGCGAATGGCCTCCGGGCTGTCCTGGATGCCGGCGGCCCTTGCCTGGTCGCTGTCGAAGATCCACACCGCGCCGCCGGAGATGGCCGACGTGCCGCCGAACTGCGGCGCTTTCTCCAGCATCAGCACGCTGAGGCCCTTGCAGGCGGCGGTGGTGGCTGCGGCAAAAGCGGCAGCGCCGCTGCCCAGCACCACCAGGTCCCAGGTGCCCGCGAGGTTTTCGGGGGCTTGTGTCTGCACGACAGAGTTCACGGGCGGCTCCTCAGGCGTCCTGCGGCATCACGCCCATGTGGGCGCCAAGGTTGCCCATCTGCGCGCGGGCCATTTCCGGACCGGTCTGGATGCGGCAGCCCAGGCTCCTGGCGAGTTCCAGCAAGGGCGTTACCACCGGGCTCGTCACCACGTCGGCCACCAGGGCGTCAGGAGAAAGGGTTTCCAGCAGCACGCCGGGCAAGGGCATTTCACCGGTTCCGCCCATCCCCACCGGCGTGGCGTTCGCCACCAGGTCGAAGGCACCCAGGCTTTCGTACTGGTTGCCGATGTCGATCTGGGGGAACGCCTGGCTCAGGCGTTCGGCCAGGGACTCGGCGCGAGGCTGGTCGAGGTCGGCGATCACCAGCTGGTGCACCCCGCCTTCGCACAGCGAGTAGGCGATGGCCGCACCAACGCCGCCGGAGCCCACCACCAGCGCGCAGCGTCCGCCCGGCTGGAAGCCGTGGGCGCGGGCGGCCTTGAGGAAGCCCTCGCCATCGACGTTGTCGCCCAGCAGGCGGCCGTTGGCCTCGCGACGGATCACGTTCACCGAACCCAGGGCAGCGGCGCGGGGGCTGAGCTGGTCGAGCAGGCTGGCGAGCACTTGTTTGTAGGGCACGGTGACGACACAGCCACGCAGGTTCTTCCAGCCGCGCAGGGACTGGATGAAGGTGGCGAGATTCTGCTCGGCCATGTCCACGGCGATCATCGCCAGGTCCTGGCCGTTCTCGGTGAACCAGGCGTTGAAGTTTTCCGGCGAACTCACCTGGGCGATGGGGCTGCCGATGATGGCCACCAGTGCGGTCGAACCACGGATCATGCTGATCTCCTGGGCTTGTTGTTGTGCCGGCAGTATTGCCAGCGCCCAGGAAGCGGCCAATGAAACAGAAGGGCATTTAGGTTGTTTATCGCAATAGCAGTGCGATAATCGCAGTCTTTGGCGAAATCAATGGAGTAAAGGAATGAAGACGCCAGTCATTCACCAGCGAGACCTGATTGCCGGGCTGCAGAAAGGCCTGGCGCTGATGCAGCTGTTCAGTGTCGACAACCCGCGCCTCAGCGTGCCGGAAGCGGCGGCCATGTCCGGGATGACGTCCAGCGCGGCGCGGCGTTTCCTGCTGACCCTGGTGCATGACGGGTTCGCTGAAACCGATGGTCGCCATTACTGGTTGACCGCCAAGGCATTGCGTATCGGCCAGGCCTACGTGGACTCGGCGCAGTTGCCACGCATGTTGCGGCCGATAGTCGAACAGGTGGCGCGGACGACTCAGGAGCACGTATCAGTGGGGCTGCGCGACGGCGACGACATCGTGCACATCGTGCGTAGCCGCTATAGCCACATCGCCTCGCTCTCCATTCGCCCCGGATCGCGCATGCCTATGTATTGCACGGCCAGCGGACGTATTTGGCTGGCGTCGTTTACCGACGAGGAACTGGAGGCGTATTTCGCGCGGGTCGCGCTTCGCCAGCTGACGCCTTTCACGCGCACCGGCATCGACGAGTTGAAGGCGGAGTTGAAGAAGGTCGCGGCCCAGGGCTACGCCGTAGTGGACCAGGAATATGAGGCGGGAATGTGCGTGCTCGGCGTGCCGCTGACCAATCGCAAGGGTGAACTGAAGGCCAGCCTGACCATCACCACCCACGCTTCACGCATGAGTGGCGACGAGATGCGACAGCGTTACCTGACGCCGCTGTATGAGGCGCAGGCGTTGCTGAAACCGGTGCTGGATTGATGCCTTGTAGGGGCGATTTCATTCGCTGTGTATTGCCTGTAGGAGCTGGCTTGCCAGCGAATGGCCCCTTTTCGCTAGCAAGCTAGCTCCTACAGGGCTCCTGGACCGACTATCGAGGCCGCCCCCTATCTGGTGGCCGGACCTGCGGCCCGGTTGGCGACTGAAGTCGCCCCTACAGTGGGAATGATGCTCGGTTCGAATCAGCCATTCATACTGGCGAAGTGCGCCATCATTCGCTCGGCATTGGCGCTGCGGCCGCTGATCAGTTCGAAGGCTTTCACGGCCTGGAACACCGCCATGGTGCCGCCGTCCAGGGTGCGGCAACCGATGGCGCGGGCATCGCGCAGCAGTTCGGTTTCCAGCGGGAAGTAGATGATCTCCGCCACCCACAGTTCGGGGCGCAGCAGCTTGGCCGGGACTGGAGTGCCGGGCAGCTTGGCCATGCCGATGGGCGTGGTGTTCACCAGGCCATCAGCCTCGGCCATGGCATTGGGCAGGTCTGTACCCAGGGCTGCACGACCGGCGCCGAAGTGGACATTGAGGCTGTCCACCAGGGCCTGGCCACGGGCGGCGTCCACCTCGAACAGGGTCAGCCGTTCGACACCTTCGGTCAGCAGCGCATGGGCCACGGCGGAACCCGCGCCACCGGCGCCCATTTGCACCACCTGGCGGCGTTGCACCTCAGGCAGGCCACGGCGGAAACCTTCGCCGAAACCCAGGCAGTCAGTGTTGTGGCCGACGCGCTTGCCGTCCTTCAGCACCACGGTATTCACCGCGCCGATACCGGCAGCCTCGGGCGAGAGTTCGTCCAGCAGCGGGATGATCGCCTGCTTGCAGGGGAACGTGATGTTCAAGCCGGTGTAGCCCATGCGCTGGGCGGCATCGAGCAGGTCGGGGAGGGCGCTGCTGTCCAGTTTCAGCTGATCCAGGTCGATCAGGCGGTAGAGGTAACGAATGCCCTGAGCGTCGCCTTCATGCTCGTGCAGAGCGGGCGTGCGGGAAGCCTGGATACCTGCGCCGATCAGGCCGGCGAGAACGGATTGATTGTGCTGGGACATGGTGCTCAACCTTTGGAGAACAGTTGGCCGAAGTGCTGGAGCGCCAGGGAATAGCCCTGGCTGCCGAGGCCGCAGATAACGCCGACGGCGATGGCGGAAACGAAGGAGTGGTGACGGAACTCCTCGCGCTTGTGCACGTTGGAAAGGTGCACCTCGATGACCGGCAGCTCGCTGGCCACAAGGGCATCGCGCAGGGCCACCGAAGTGTGTGTCCAGGCGGCGGGGTTGATGACGATGCCGGCGCAACGGCCGCGGGCCTGGTGGATCCAGTCGATCAGTTCGCCTTCATGGTTGGTCTGGCGGAAGTCCACCTCGAAACCCAGCCCGGCGGCGGTGCGGCTGCACTGGTCGGCGATATCGGCGAGGGTTTCATGGCCGTAGGTGGCGGGCTCACGGGTACCGAGCATGTTCAGGTTGGGGCCGTTGAGCACGAGGACGGTGCGGGTCATTGCAGCAATTCTCCGTTGTTGTTCTGGTCCGGCAGGCGAGCCGGAAAAGGCTGTAAATGAAAATGTACTAACCAGTTAATTCCGTCAATTTTCCGCAACCTGTTTCGTGCGGTTATCGGACGGGAAAGCGGCTAACATCGATCTTCCAGACTGAAGCGCTGGACCTGACGACCCTCTGCAAGGAGCAAAAGGCCGTGTTCGAGAAATACCTGGACCAATGGAATCTGCAGCCTGACGGCGAACCCATCCGCACGCCCGGCAGCGATCTGTTGCCCGTACGTTTCGAGGGATCGCCGGCGATGTTGAAAGTCGCCCGGGATAGTGAAGAGAAAGTAGGCGCGCAGGTGATGCGCTGGTGGGATGGCGAAGGCGCGGCGCAGGTCTATCGGCTCGAGGGCGATGCCTTATTGATGGAGCGGGCAACCGGCCCCGGATCGCTGATGCGCATGGCCCTGGAGGGACATGACGACGAGGCCAGCCGGATCGCCTGCGCCACCATCGCCCGGCTGCATGCGCCGAGGCCGACCCCGGCGCCGGATCTGGCCACCCTGGAAGAATGGTTCCGCTCGTTGTGGCCGGCGGCGCGGCAACGGAGAGGGCTGTTCGCCGAGGCTGCCAGTGTTGCCCGCGAACTGCTGGGTTCACAGCGCGAAGTGGTGGTGCTGCATGGCGACATCCACCACGAGAACGTGCTCGATTTCGGCGAGCGCGGCTGGCTGGCCATCGACCCGAAACGCGTGATCGGTGATCGCGGGTACGACTACGCGAACATGATCTGCAATCCCGAGCTGCCCACCGTGACCCGTCCCGAGCGCTTCGCCCGTCAGGTGGCGGTGATCGCCGAAGCCTCCGGTCTGGGGCGGGAGCGGCTGCTGCGCTGGGTGCTGGCCTATGCCGGGCTTTCCGCCGCCTGGTTTCTGGAGGACGGGGATGGCGCTTCCGCCGAGTCTGATATGGCTGTGGCGCGGCTGGCGGTCGAGGCGCTCACCCTGTAGGGGTTATTGCCGGGTAGGAGCGAGCTTGCTCGCGAACAGTCCGAGCGCGATCTTTCGCGAGCAAGCTCGCTCCTACAGAAAGTTTGACTTCATCCTGCCAATCGGAGCATTTCGGACCAATGTCAGGGAAGCCTATCGCCGCTCCAGCATGTCCTGGATTTCCTGTGTCGCTACCCGGGTGCGGCGGGCCAGGTTCTTCACTTCGTCCGCCACCACCGAGAAGCCCCGCCCGACTTCCCCGGCGCGGGCCGCTTCGATGGCTGCGTTGAGGGCCAGCAGGTTGGTCTGGTCGGCGATGGCCTTGATCACGCCCACCACCTGGGCGATTTGGTCGTAGGTGGCTTGCATCGCCGCCTGTTCCCGTTGGCGCGCGGCTTCGGCCTGCTTCTCATCGCTGATGTCGCGTACCGCGCCGGTCACTCTCAGCAGCACACCACGCTCGTCCCGCAGGCAGCGGGCCCGTTCACGGAACCAGATATCGCCACGGGTCTTGTGACGCATGCGGTACTCCGCCACATATGACGCCTCCGGTGAGGGATCGCGGACCAGCTCGCCGAAGTGCCGCATCACCACCTTCAGGTCATCCGCGTTGGTGATCTGGTTGTAGCTGTCCCAGCCATCGGGCAGTTCGCTGCGGCTATGGCCGACCAACGCGCAGAACTGCTCGGACCAGCGAATGCGGCTTTGCGGATGGTCCGGGTCGCCATTGGCCACCAGCAGGTCCCAGCTGCCTTCGGTCAGCGTCTGACGGGTCAGCTCCCAGGCGCGCTGTTCCTGGTCCCATTGCGCAAGGCGCAACTGTTGTTCCCCCAGCAGTTGGCGCGCGGTGTCCAGCTGGGCCTGGAGCAGCGCCTGCTGGTCGATGCCGTCATCGAGCTGGCGCTGCAGGGTGGTGAACTCTTCTTCCGTGCAGGGCGGCGGTTCGTGGTTGTCGAGCGCCGCGCGCTGTTGTCGCCAGGCCAGTTGCAGGCGTTCCAGCGACTGGCGCAGCGAGGGGTGAACGGCCAACTGCCCACTGGGCTCGACGGGCTGGCCGTTGAGCAGGCGGGCGATCCATTCGGACAGTTGCGGCACCAGCCGCGCGGATTCGTTGTTGAACCACATGATGGGAACTCCGGGCGTGCGCCGCACACGACGCACGCCGCCACTCAGAAGGTCTTGCCGACGCCGGCCACTAGCGTGGCGGAGCACAGGTCGTCGAAGCCCAGGTAGTTGCTGCACTCGGCCTGGGAAAGATCGGTGTCGATATAGCTCACGGACCAGTCGAGACCGAACAGGCTCTTGCCGAGCTTCACTTCCCACTCGTTGTAGCTGTCTCGAGCGCTGCCACTGGCGGAAATCCACACCGGGTCCTTGTAGTCCACCCAGCCATAGCGGGCTTCCAGACTCACGTCACCGGGCAGGCTGAAGCCGTAGCCGAGGTAGCTGTAGAGCATGCTCTGGTCGCCGTAGAGGTCGTCGGAGTAGTAGCCCCCCAGCTTGGCGCCGTAGGCCTTCAGTTCGGCGAAGTACTCGCTGTAGTTGAGGCCGCCTTCCTTGGGGTAGACGTACTTGTACCAGGCGACATCCAGGCTCACGTCATCGGTGGCCTGCCAGTAGTAGCCGGCGTAGCCATCCAGTTCCTGGCGGGTATTGCTGTCCCCACCGAAGTCGACATTCGAACTCCAGACCCCGGCGTAGAGCCCGCTGGAGTGGAGCAGGGTGGCCGAGCCCTGGATCGCCGGGTCGCCGATGGTCTGGGACAGGCCCCGCATGCGGTAATCGCTGAACAGGCCCGCCTCCAGGGCCACACTGAAGTCGTCGTTGAGGGTAATGGCCTGGCTGAGGCTGCAGTTGGCCAGCAGGGAGCCGGCCACGGCCATTTTCAGGGCGTGGTTCAAGGGACTTTCTCCTTTTTCTTCTTTTGGTGGTGGGTGGTTCAGATCCAGCGGGGATCACGGGTGAAGGCAATCGCCAGCCAGCGGTTGGGGCCTTCGCGGCCAATGGCGGCGGCGATCTCCGCGCGCACAGCATCCAGTTCGGAAACCCGCCAGCGGTCCATCGCTTCGGGCAGCACGATCTGGATTTCCACGAACAGCCCCCGGCCGATCTCGGCGACCGAGTGGGAACTGCACTCGAAGCCGTAGCGTCGGGTCATGCCGGCCATCAGTCCGCTGATCTCGTGGTCCAGCGCTTCCGGGGTGATGCGCAGGACCTGCTTCAACGCCTTGACCACGGTGCGCAGCGGGCCGGGGATCAGCAGCAATGAGAGCAGGGCGAGGATGGCCGGGTCGATGTAGGGGGCGAGCCATTGCCAGTCTGTGCCTTGCAAGAGGAAACCCGCGACGAAGGCCAGCAGCAGGGCAGCGGTGATCAGGGTGGAAATCAGCCAGCTCTGGATATCGAGCTGGATCAGCTCGGACTTCAGGGTGCGGTTGCGCCGTCGCTGGTAGCCGAGCATCAGCGCCGAGCAGGCCAGGATGACGACTGCATAGATCAGTGCCGTGTCGAACGCCAGGGCGTGCCCACCTCGCATCAGGCCACTGACCGAGTTGATCAGCGCATAGACGCAAAGCAGCACGAGCACGCTGCCGTTGAGCGCCAGCACCAGCGGTTCAAAATGCCAGTAACCCTGCTGGAAGCGCCGGCCCGGCTGCTTCACAAGAAGCCGCGAGACCATCAGCGAAAGCGCTGCCATGCAGGAGTCGATGGCATTGAACAGCCCGTCGAAGACGATGGACTGCGATCCGGCCCAGAGGCCGAAGGCGATGCCGCCACAGGCCACCAGTGCGGTGGCCAGGATCGACACCTTGAGGATGTGCTGTTCGATCCCGGCCATCCCGAGTTGCCTCCTTCAAAGGTCCAGTGTGAGGGTCGGCGTCCGCGCGCGGGAGACGCAGACCATCATGACGTTGTTGCGCTCGCGCTCGGCGTCGGTCAGCAGCATGTCGCGGTGATCGATCTCACCGGCCAGCACGCGGGTTTCGCACATGCCGCACACACCCTGTTCGCAGGAGGACGACACGTTACAGCCGGCTTCGCGCAGGGCCTGCATGACCGAAAGCTCGTCCGGCACCACGACTTCGCGACCGCTGCGGCCGAGGATCAGCGTCAGGCCCTGGCCGTTACTGGCGCAGGGCGCAGGCGCTGCCGGAGCAAAGCGTTCCAGGTGCAGGCGGTCGGCCAGGCCGTCCACCTTGAAGCGCTCGGTCAGCGCATCCAGCAGCGGCGCCGGGCCGCAGCTGTAGACATGACGGTCGTCGGCGGCGCGGGCGGCAATGTCTTCCAGGTCCAGCAGCCCGGTTTCATCCGCCGGCTGGATGGATACCCGATCACCGCCGAGGGCCAGCAGCTCATCGATGAAGGCCATGGAGCGGCGCGAGCGGCCGCCATAGATGAGCTGCCAGTCGGCACCAGCGCGCTGGACCTCGCGGGCCATGGCGAGGATCGGCGTGATGCCGATCCCCCCTGCAACGAACAAGTAGCGCTGGCCTGCGGTAAGCGGAAAAGCGTTGCGCGGACCGCGAATGGCGATGCGTTGACCCACCCGCAGGTGCTCGTGCACTTCCCGCGAGCCGCCACGTCCCTTGGCTTCCAGCAATACGCCGATGGACAGGCGCGAGCGGTCGCGCGGGTCGCCATGCAACGAGTACTGGCGCACCAGCCCGGACGGCAGCAGCAGGTCGATGTGTGAGCCCGCGCTCCATTCCGGGAACGGCGTGCGCTCCGGTGTTTGCAGTTCGAGGGAGATCACGCCTTCGGCCTCCAGCCGCATGCAGGTGATCAGGACCTCGATCTGCCCGTTCACGACGCCACCTGCGGTGCCACCGGCTGGTTGGCGCGTTCGATGAACTCGCGGAAGGCGCGGCGGTAGTTGAGGGTGAAGAGGTCGGCCGGCACCGAGTGCTCGACGAAGACGCCGTCCCAGTCGATCTCGCGCGGCCAGATACCGGCGGCGATGGGCATGTCTTCCAGGTAGACCATTTCCTCGATGCGCAGGCATTCCTCAAGGCCCAGGCCCTTGTAGTCGCGCTCGTTGGCCACGCCCCAGAAAATCTTCACTTCGTCATAGGCCACCGGGCTGGGGAAGCCGGCGACGATGCGCTTGCCGAGGCGCTCGTAGTCGTAGGTGATGCTGGCGAGGCCCGGCGCGACGCAGTGGTAGAACATCATGCAGTCGCCATCGTTGGCCCAGTCGCCGTCACCGGCATCCAGCGGACGCTGCATCCAGATATCCAGGCCTTCGCGCTTGACGTTCAGCGGCTCGACCACGTGCTTGCTGGGGCCCATAGAGACTTCGTGGACGAAGGGGAAGTGGGCGACATCGCGGAAGTTCTCGATGGCCACGGCCACGCCGGTAGGCGATTCCAGTGGCGTGGCGGCCAGCCAGTCCAGCTCCAGATTGCTCCATTGCTCGGGGGCGTAGAGCTCGGTGGCGGGCTCTTCCAGCACGGTCCAGACATGGGCGAAGCGCTCGATGGCCGGGTAGGTCTTGATGGCCGCCTGGGGCGGAATCTTGCACTGGTCTTCCAGGGAAGGGATGTGACTGCACTTGCCGCTCTCGGCGCTGAATTGCCAGCCGTGGTAAGGGCAGGCGATGTTCTCGCCATGCACCTTGCCGAGGGCGAAGTCGGCGCCACGGTGCGGGCAGCGGGCGTCCTGCACCACGGCCTTGCCGGACTCGGTGCGGTACACCACCAGACGCTGGCCCAGCAGGGTGGCGGATTGCGGGGTGGCCAGGTCGGCCGAACGGGCGACCGGGAACCATTGGCGGCGCATGGCCTGTTCGGCGCGTTGGCGCTGGGGGAGTGCAGTAGTCATGGGTGAATCCTCACGGCGTAATTCTTGTTGTGGGGTCAGATGCCGACGACCAGGGCGCCACCGTTCACCGGCAAGGCCTGGCCGGCGATGAACGCGGCTTCGTCGGAGGCGAGGAAGGCCACGGCGGCGGCGATTTCCTCGGGGTGGACCAGGCGGCCCAGCGGGATGTTGGCCTTCTCGCCTTCCACGTATTCCTCGGGGACCATGCGGGTGAGGATGGCGCCGGGGGTGATGGCGTTGACCAGGATTCCCTCGCTCACGAACTCCTTGGCCATGGTCTTCATCAGGCCCAGCTGCGCGGCCTTGCCCACCATGTAGCCGTAGGAGTGGCCGTCGGGCACCTGGCCCCACTGCGAGTTGATGAAGATCACGCGCGGGGCGCGGCTCTTGCGCAGGTGCGGCAGGGCGGCGCGGGTGAGGTAGAGCGGCGCGTGGACGTTGATCGCCAGCAGGCGGTCGAAATTGGCGTCATCGGTGTCGGCGAGCCCTTTGAGCGAGTACATCATCCCGGCGTTGTGCACGAGGATGTCGATCCCGCCGAGGGTTTCGGCCACCTCGGCCACCAGGCGCTCGGCCAGATTGCGCTCGGTGATATCGGCCACCAGGGCGATGGCGCGGCCACCGGCGGCTTCGATTTCAGCAGCAGTGGCGCGGGCCACATCTTCGTCGATATCGACGATGGCCACCGCCGCGCCACGGGACGCCAGCAGGCGGGCGTGGGCACGGCCGGCGCCACGGCCGGCTCCGGTGATGAGGGCGACACGGCCTTCCAGGCGTTGGGCGGCCGGCGACAGGGCGAGCACCGCCTCGGGCGCCTGGGTTGCCAGGGCCCCTTGGGTTGCAGCAGTCATGGGGTTTCTCCGGTGGTTGAGGCGGTCAGACGGTCTTGTGCGGTTCGGTGACGTAGAGCATGTTGCCGTCCGGGTCGAACATCGGGCGGTAGCGGTAGTGGGTGCCGTTGGGGTGCTGCCACTCGATGGGCTCAGCGGTGACCCATTCCACCTTGCCGTCGAGGTAGTCGAGCGCGGCGTCGAGGCTCTCCACCTCGAAGGCGAAGGAGTCGAAGCCCGGTTTGTCTTCCAGGTTCACGGCGGTGCGACGTTCCACAGGCGTGGTATCGGTGGTGTGGAAGATGTACAGGGTGACGTTGCCCATCTCGATGGCGGCCCACTTCTCTTCGGCCACGTAAGGCAGGAAGAAACCGAGGCCCAGGGTGCCGTGGTAGAAGTCCACCAGGCGCTGAACGTCGTTGGTGAGGATGTCCATGTTGTCGAGGCGTTTGAGCTTGAGCATGGGATGGCTCCTTTGTTGTTGTCTGGGTTCAGTGGTTGTCGAGCCAGTCCGGATGGCCGCAGGGGCCGCCGGGCAGGGCGGTGAGGGTGCCGTTGGCGACATCGATGACGATGCTCGCCAGGGTGGCGTACTGGCCTGCGGCCGGTTGCGCCGGGTCCGGGTGGCAGCACAGGGCGGCACCGCCACCGAGGTGACTGTTCAGTGCGGACAGCAGTTTCTGTGGCGTCAGGCCCTGGCGGCCCTTGAGGCGGCGCACCAGCAAGTCGTGGCGAATCAGGGTGTCCGGGTAGGCGGCGGGTTCGGTGTCGAACTCCTGCGCTGGGCTGGAAAGGAAGTGGTTGGTGTGCACCAGCAGGCCATCGGCATCGGGGAACACCAGGCCCGGTCCGCCAGGATGCAGCTCCACCGATACCGCCGCGCTGGAGTTGTCCTTGGCCGCGATCAACGTCAGGGAACTGGACGCCGATACCTTGGCCGAGCCCAGTAGTTGCAGGGCCTGGTTGATGTCGTTGCAGCTGTCCAGCATCCAGCGCGAGGCCACGTGCACCGGAACGCCGATGCCCTGGCCGTCGCGGGCGTGGTGAAGGATGTTGAAGTGCACGCCCAGGCCACGGCTGTTGACCCCGGCTTTGCCGACGATGCCGAACTCGGTGACGGTGGTGGTCAGGCTGCCGTCGGCATGAGGGATTTCCCAGGTCAGCCAGTGGTCGGCGAACTCCGCGTACCAGTCCCAGGTTTGCGCTGTTGCCGGTGTGCCGCTGAACGGCTCCAGGCGGACCACGGTGGAGCATTCGCCACGCAGCTGGGCACCCAGGAAGGCAAGTATCTCGGTGCGCGCATTGATGGCGCCCAGGTACGACGGCTCGATTGCGGCGCCTTCCGCCATGGCGAGGATTTCGTCATACAGCGGCGGGGCGAACGCGGCGATGCGCACCAATGCCTGGCTGCCCAGGGCACGCAGGTCGTAGGGGCGGGTGGCAACCCGCTCGAACAGCGCGTGGTAGCGGTCGACGGTTGCCTGGATCTTCTCGGCATGCGCGCGGCCGAATTCCAGGCCACGGGCAGCAGGCGCGACGGCGGTGGAACGGAAGCGAATGCTCATCAGGCCACCTTCTTCAGTTGCGGGGCCACCTGCTTCGCCACGTCGTCCAGGCGGGCGAACCAGACATCGCCGTCGCTCACCAGTCGCTCGACGAAACGCTCCAGCTGCTCGAAGCGCGCAGCGCGGCCGATCACTTCCGGGTGCATGGTGAAGGTGGTGTGGCGGCCATCGCGGCGGGCCGACTCGTACTCGGCCAGCCAGGTGTCGGCGAGGGTGCGCGGATGGGTGAAGTTGCCGCCGTTGTCGATGCCCCAGCCAAACATGGGCCAGTCGTCCAGGGACCAGTGCACCGGCAGTTCGAGGATGGAGGCGCCGTTCCAGGTTTCGTAGTAGGGGCGGTCGTCGCCCATGCAGCTGGAGTCGTAGGCGAAGCCCTTGGCCAGGACCAGCTCGAAGGTTTCCGGGGTCAGTTCCCAGGACGAGGAACGGTAGCCGGCGGGTTTCGGCGCGCCGGCACGGGCCAGGGCTTCCAGGCCCCGTTCCATTTCTTCTTCCTGCTCGGCGCTGGAGATGCGGTCGCTGCGCAGGTGCATGTGGCCGTGGTGGCCGACTTCGTGACCGTCTTCGAGCAACTGCTCGATCAGCCCGGGGTGCAGGTCGGCGGTGTGACCAGGCACGAAGAAGGACGCCGGAATCTTGTGGCGGCGCAGCAGTTCGAGGATGCGCGGCACGCCACGGGTGACGCCGAAGCGGCCCTCGGAAAGGCTGGTCAGGCGCCGGGCGAAATTCGGGCTGTCACCCAGCAGGCCGGCTTCCGCGTCCACGTCGAAAGTCAGTGAAACGGCAACAGGGCGCTTGTTCGGCCACGCAAGGCGGGCCTTGTTATCGATGCTCATCAGGGCGGTTCCTTCTGGCGTTATCAGGATCAGTGAAAGGGCGCGGTGGCGGGCAGGGCGCGGTCCTGCAGGCGGCGCAGGCGGAACAGCACCTGGGAAATGGCCAGGACGGCGATGGCGATGCCGACTTCCTTCAGGCCGCCGTAGCCGGTGATGGAGGCGCTGGTGGTGCCGACCACGAGGATCAGTCCATCGAACAGGGCGAGGCCGGCGGCGATGGCGATCCAGCCACGGCCCAGGCGAATCGGTCGGGTGGCATCCGGACGGTCCTTGCGCAGCACCACGAAACCGGCCACCGCCAGCAGGTGGGCCAATACGTAGCCGACGTTGCCGGCGACGATCACCGCCAGGGCGTTACCGACGAAGAGCACCAGGGCGATGTTGATCAGCAACTGCACGGTGACGGCGCGGGCCGGCACGCCAGAGCGGTTGAGGGTGCCGAACTGGCGGATGGTCAGGCCGTCCAGCGAACTCTGGTAGAGGGCGCGGCCGGCGTCAGCGGTACCCATGACCGAGAGCACCAGGATGCCGGCGATCAGCACCAGGGTGATCAGCGCGGCGCCGCCACCCAGCAGCACTTGCGCACCGATCTGGAGGAAACCGTAGGGATGCTCGGCCAGCGCCTGCTCGCCCAGCAGTCCGGCTAGGCCCAGCGGTGTCAGGGTGAACACCAGCAGCAGGATCAAGGCGGAAATACGCAGGGCCTTGCGGGTATCGCGCACGGTGTCGCGGAACTCGGGAATGAAGGACGCGGCGGCTTCCACGGCGTAGGCCGACCAGGCCATCACGAACAGCCAGGCGAGCACGGTGCGCAGGCCAGCGGCGTCAGCACTGATGCGCCAGGTGAAGCTGCCGGTATTCCAGTCGCTGGCCAGGAAGCTGCCGCTGAAGATCAGTACCGGAATCATCAGCAGCACGCCGGCGGCCGTGATGATGATCATGGTGAAACGCAGGTTGACCATGCTCAGTGCCCAGGAGAACAGCGCCACGCCCAAGGCGATCAGCTGCGGCAGGTCGAGTTGCATCACGCCAAGGTCAAGGCTGTAGCTGGCGTTGGGGAAGAACTGCTCGGTGAGGATCTGCGCCACTGCCAGGCCCCAGATGGCGGGAGCCGTGGCCCAGGCAAACCAGTAAGCGTAAGTGGCCAGCGGGCCGAGGCAGGGGATGCGTTGGCTCCAGGCTTCGTTGGCGTAGAGCGCGATGCCACCGGATTTCTCGGTGAACATGGCGCCCATTTCCGAATAGACCCAGTTATGCAGGACCGCGACGGCGGCGATGGTCGCCCAGAGTGCCAGTGCCGCCCAGGCACCGATGGCGCCGATGGAATAGCCGAGGCCGACGAACAGAGCGGCTGGCAGGCTCAGGGTGATGGCCACCCCGTCCCACCAGCGAATGGATTTTGCGAGTACTGCCGATGGCTCGGAGCCTGGATTGGCCTGGTGCATTGCATCGCCCTCATCTGTGTTGTGTTTGTAGGAAGGTCGCGCGATGAGTTGATGCTATGCCGTTTAATTGCGCATGTACACGTTTATGTCGATTGAAAATACGCATTGCGCAATGTGAGTGTAATAAAAATACGCATTGCGCCAGAATGGCACGCCTGATGCACCAAGGCGGAATCCGCTCGGAAAGGCCCGTGCTAAAGGGGGTGGCGGCGGGAGTTGGGGCGGGTCAGGGAGAGCGATGCGCGAAAATGGCGCGGAGGGAAATGCGCAATGCGGGAAGGTGTGGGGTGAGAAATGCGCAATGCGCGGACGAGCGGTGGTTCAAGATGCGGAGCGATTGTGGGTAGGAGCGAGCTTGCTCGCGAACAGCCCGAGCACGATCCTTCGCGAGCAAGCTCGCTCCTACAAGGTGCTTTGAATTCAGCTCATTCTTCGGTCGGCTGCGCCGAAGGAATGGTGAAGCGGATCTTGTGCACCTTCACTTCCTGCATCATCCGCACGTCCTGCACGCCGGGCAGGCTGCGCACTTTCTGTTGCAGGCCCCAGAGGGTCTCGTCGTCGCGGCAGAGGACCTGCACGCAAATGTCGGCGGTGCCGAGGGTGGTGGACAGGTAGCTGACTTCACTCCAGCGGCCAAGGGTGTCGACCACCCGATCATGATCCTGCGGGGCGACGGAGACGAAGAACAGCGCGAGTTTGGCCTGGCCCAGCTTGGAGGGATTGGTGAAGGCGAGGATCTGCAGGATGCCCTGGTCCTGCAGCCGCTTCACTCGGGTGCGGACCGTGGCTTCGGGAACCGACAGGTTGCGCGCGACTTCGCGGAAGGCGCGGCGTCCGTCTTCCTGAAGTTCGCGAACGATTTCATAGTCCAGTGGGTCGAGAATCGAAGTGGGCATGGGTCCTGGGCTTCCATGGCTGGGCCGGTACGGCGGAAAGCCCCGAGGCTACCAGAAATGCGCCGATTCAGAAGCGGGTGCTGTCTCGTCGTGCTCGCAAGACCGTGGGGGCGAATTCATTCGCTAACCGGACCGAAGGGCCGGCCCTCGAAATCTCAGGGGATGCTGCGCGTCCCTTTGCGAATGAATTCGCCCCCACAGGAGCAAGTACGACCTTCACCTCAACGACGGGTGATCACCACCTCCACGTATTCGCTGGGCACGATCAGCGACTCTGGGCCGGCACGGTTGTAGCGTTCGAGCAGCTCCATCAGGTCACGTTCCAGGACGACGGCGCCGTCCTCGGGGAGGGCGGCGAATGCCTTGTGCACCGGGCCGTACCAGGTACGGAAGACTTCCAGGAAGTGGGCTGCCGACTGGTAGCGGAAGTTGTGCAGTCGCCGCGCCACCGAAATCTCGCGGGCGCTGTCGTCGAACAGTTCGCGCAGGTGGCTCTCCACGCCCCAGAGCGAAGGAGGCTGCACGCCGGGTGGCGGGGGCAGGTGGCGGCCGAGGGTCTTGAACACCTGGCCGATGAAGCCATCCGGGGTCCAGTTGGCTAGGCCGATGCGCCCACCGGGTCGGCAGACCCTGGCCAGCTCGGAGGCGGCCTTGACCTGGTCGGGAGTGAACATCACGCCGAAGGTCGACAGCACCACGTCGAAGCTGGCGTCAGGGAAGGGCAGGTTCTCGGCGTCAGCCGTCTGGAAGTTCACCTCCAGACGCTCGGCGCGGGCGCGTTCCTGGCCACGTTCCAGCAGCGCCGCTACATAGTCGGTCGAGGTCACCCGTCCGCCTCGACGCGCGGCGGCCAGGGTGGCGTTGCCATTGCCAGCCGCGACGTCCAGCACGGACTCGCCATGGCGCAGGTCGCAGGCTTCGGCGAGCAGTTCGCCGACCAACTGCAGGGTGGTTCCGATGACGGCGTAGTCGCCGCTGGCCCAGGAGGCCATTTGTTTGCTTTTCAGTGCATTCAGGTCAATTGCGGAAGTCATTTCGGGGCTCATTCTGCTGTGGTCGGATCGATGGTCGAGCTGATGCGGGAAATGCGGCTGACGGGGAATCCGCCACGCTGGGCGTGTTCGCGGATCAGCTCCTCGTCGTTGGCGATGTAGACGCAGTACAGCTTGTCGTCGGTGACGTAGCTCTGGACCCACTGCACCTCTGGTCCGATTTCCTTGAGTACCCGGCAGGACTTCTGCGAGATGGCTTTGAGGTCTCGTTCCGTGAGTTTTCCAGCTTCCGGTATCTCTCTTTCAATGAGGAACTTGGGCATGGGGACCTCTGGTTTCTTGGCTTTTTGGGTGTTGCCGACACGCCTTGGGTACAACGGGCAGCAAGGACGTGCTGGGCAAAACTATCCGCCTCAAAAGGGGCACCGTCCTGTCCGAGCGTCGGCAAGGGTTGCTTGATCGTCCGCGCAGCGCCACTTATCCGACGAAACGCTGCCTGTTCCCGCGACCGACCAGAATTTCAGAATTGCGCTGGAGGTTCGGGCTGATGGATGCACTGTCGGAAACCCTGCGCGTCGTCCACCTGGTCGGCGCCATCTTCATCAACGCACGCTTCAGCGCCCCCTGGTGCTACCAGTCACCCCGCGCCGATACGGTGGCGCCGCTGCTGGAACCGGGCGCCGAGCGCGTGGTGATCTTCCACCTGATCACCGAAGGCGAGTGCTTCGTCGAAATCGGCCGGCAGGAGCCCGTGCGTCTGTCGGCCGGTGACGCGGTGCTGTTTCCCCAGGGTGACGCCCATCGCATGACCTCCCAGCCCGGCTTGCCGCCGGCCAAGGGCGGGCGGCTGGACCAAGTGCTGGCGCGCCGACCCCGGCAACTGGCGTATGGCGGCGGTGGGGCGATCACGCGCCTGGTCTGTGGCTACCTGGCCTGCGATGCGCGATTGGCGGACATACTCCTGGCCGGTTTGCCTCCCCTGGTTCGGGTAAACGTACGGGGTTCGAGTGCCGGTCCCTGGCTGGAAGCGTCCGTGCGCTATGCACTCACGGAAGCGAAGTCACCGCGACCGGGTGGCGAGGGCGTGTTGGCCAAGCTGGCGGAAGTGCTGTTCATCGAAGTGCTGCGCCTGTACATGAACGAGCAGGCCGATGGGCGTACTGGCTGGCTGGCGGGGCTGGGGGACCGGATAGTCGGTTCGGCGCTGACGGCCCTGCACAAATGCCCGGCCCAGGCCTGGACCCTGGAGGAGCTGGCGCGCACTGCAGGCACCTCGCGATCGGTACTCGCGGAACGCTTCCAGCTTCTGGTGGGCAGCTCGCCCATGCAGTACCTCACCCAGTGGCGCATGCTCCTGGCCGCCAACCTGCTCAGCCGCAGCAATGCCCCACTGGCGCGTATCGCCGAGGACGTCGGCTACCAGACCGACACGGCCTTCAGTCGTGCCTTCCGCCGCGAGTTCGGTGCGCCGCCGGCCGCCTGGCGACGAAGCCGGGCCAGGGGCGTGGCGGCTGGCTAGCTCAGTCCATCACCGCGTGGGTCTGCGGCGCGCCGGATGTTTTCGGCGGCTTGTGCAGGAACAGCAGCAACGGCAGGGAGGCGAGGGTGACGAACATCATCAGGCGGAAGTCCTGCAGGTACGCGAGGATGGTCGCCTGGCGCGTCACGTCCAGGTTCAACGCCACCAATCCCGCCGGGCTGGACAGGTCGACTGCGCCACGTTCGGTCGCCTGGATCAGGGCCTGGTTGAAAGGCGTCATGTAGTCACTGAAGGTGGCGTGGTTGATCTGTGTGCGCTGGGCCAGGTAGCTGATCACCAGGGAAATGCCGATCCCGCTGCCAACGTTACGCATCAGGCTGAACAGCGCGGTGCCCTCGTTGCGGTAGCGCGGCGCCAGGGTGGAGAAGGTCAGGGTCGACAGCGGCACGAAGATCAGCCCCAGTCCGAAGCCCTGGACCATGCCGCTGCGGACAATGGCGAAGCTGCTGACTTGATCGGTGAACTGGGTCATTTCCCACAACGAAAAGGCAGTGAGCACCAGGCCCAGCCCGATCATTCCCCGTGGGTCGAAACGGTTGATCAAGCGGCCCACCAGCATCATTGCTGCCATGGTGCCCAGGCCGCGCGGCGCGATCAGGTTGCCCACATCCAGCACCGGGTAGCCCATCAGGTTCTGCATGAATGGCGGCAGCAGGGTCATGGTGGCGAACAGCATGATGCCGACGATGAAGATGAACATCAGGCCGATGCTGAGGTTGCGGTCGCGGAACATGGCCGGGTCGATGAAGGGTTCGCGATGGGTCAGCACGTGGACGATGAACAGATACAGACCAAGCCCCGCCAGCACCGCCTCGACGAGTATTTCGGGGCTGTGGAACCAGTCCTGGGATTCACCCCGGTCCAGCATCAGTTGCAGGGCGCCAATGGCCAGGGCGAGTAGCGCGAAGCCGAGCAGGTCGAAGCGGCGTTCCCGTTCGATGGGGGTTTCCTTGAGGAAGGCGGTCAGGCCGAACCAGGCCAGTAGGCCGAAGGGCAGGTTGATGTAGAACACCCAGCGCCAGTCGTAGTACTCGGTGAGCCAGCCACCGAGGCTGGGGCCGAGGATCGGGCCGACCATCACCCCCACGCCCCAGATGGCCATGGCCGAACCATGCTGCTCAGTCGGGTAGGTATCCAGCAGGACCGCCTGGGACAGTGGCACCAGGCTGGCGCCGAACACGCCCTGGAGCAGGCGGAACAGGACGATCTGCTCCAGGCTCTGCGCCGCGCCACAGAGCATCGAGGCGATGGTGAAGCCGACGATGGACCACATGAACAGCCGCTTGCGGCCAAAGCGCGCGGCGATGAATCCGGTCAGCGGCATGCAGATGGCGGCGGCGACTATATAGGACGTCAGCACCCAGCTGATCTGGTCCTGGGTGGTGCCCATGCTCCCCTGCATGTGAGGCAGGGCGACGTTGGCGATGGTGGTGTCCAGCGCCTGCATGATGGTGGCGAGCATCACCGACAGCGTGATCAGCCAGCGATGGTTGCCGGCGCTCCGGGCGGCTTTCGTGTTCATGGCGATCAGGGCAGCAGGCTGGCGAGGCTGCGGCGGTGGCCGGTATCGATTTCCACGACCGCGCTCAGACCGGCGCGCAGCGGAGGTAGCTTGGCGTCGGGTTGCAGGTGGATGCGCACCGGCACCCGCTGCGCCACTTTCACCCAGTTACCGGTGGCGTTCTGCGCCGGCAGCACCGAGAACTCGGAACCGGTGGCCGGGCTCAGGCTTTCCACTTCACCGTGCCAGAGGTTGTCCGGGTAGATGTCGAAGCGCACGTCTACCGCCTGACCGGGCCGTACATAGGTCAGGTCCTTCTCCGGGAAGTTGGCTTCCACCCAGAGGTTGTCGTCCACCACCAGGGTCATCGCGGTATTGCCAGCGCTGATGTACTGGCCGGGCTGCGGCACCTTGCTGATGCTGCCGGGCAGCGACGCGCGGACTTCGGAGCGTTGCAGGTCGAGGCGCGCCTGCTCCAGCTCGGCCTGGGCGCTGAGGTAGGTCGGGTGTTGCTCCACCGGCACATTCGGGCTGCCGCCGAGGTTCTCGGCGATGCGCTTGAGGTCGTGCTCGCGGGCGTCGATTTCCTGTTCGGCGATCTGGGTGGCCTGGCGCGACTCATCGAGCCTGGCCGGTGAGAGGTAGCCCTTCTGCGCAAGGTTGGCCTGGCGCTGCAGGTCCTTCTCGGCATAAGCGTGCCGGGTGCGGGCCAGGGCCAGCTCGGAAGATTTTTCCTGGTAGCTGGCTTTCAGGGCGGCGAGGTCGGTGCGTACCTGGGCCAATCGCGCTTCGGCCCTGGCAATGGCGATGCGGAAGCTCGCCGGGTCGATACGGAACAGCACCTGCCCGGCGTCCACCCGATCGTTCTCGCGAGTCAGCACCTCGGTGATGGTGCCGGACACATCGGCACTGATCGGCACTTTGTCAGCCTTGGCGTAGGCGTTGTCCGTCTCGACAAAACGACCGCCATGGAGATAGGCGGCCAGTCCAAGGCCCACGGCAAGAAGGGGAACGACGCCCATCAGCAGCAGGCGTTTGCTGCGGGGATTGCTGGCAGTCGCTGCGTCCTGTTCCGGAACGATGACCGTGTGGGTGTTCATGGCGTTGCGCTTCCTTTTGGAATCAACGGGATGAAAGGTTGCTGCGCATCTTGCGAAGGGCACTGGCGAGCGCGTCCGCTTCAGCCTCGCTGAAGCCTTGCAGTGCCACGGCGAGCATGGCGGCGCCGGCGGTGCGGATGTCGTCCAGCGCTTGGTCGGCCTGGGGGCGCAAGTAGAGCCGATAGGCGCGGCGGTCATCAGGATCGGGGCGGCGCTCCACCAGCTCGGCTTGCTCCAGTTGATCCAGCAAGCGGGCGAGGGTGATGGGCTTCACCTCCAGCTGGTCGGCCAGCTCGACCTGGCGGCAACCTTCGTTACGCGCGACATGTGCCAGCGCACGGGCCTGGGCGAGCGTGAGGCTGCTGCCGGTGATGCGTTGCTCAAAGGAGCGGCGCATCAGGCGGGAAGCATCGGTGAGGAGGAAGCCGATGCTCTCTTCGAGGCGGGGCATGATGTGGTGTCCATATAATAAGCGTTGCTTACTATATGGACGCAGCTGGTCACCCGTCAAAGACTTCAGGAAGCAGCTTTTTGTGGGGGCGACTGCGTCGCCCTTTGGCGAATGAATTCGCCCCTACAGGGATGGTCGGGGAGCCGTCAAAGACGTCAGGAGGCAGATCTTGTGGGAGCGAATTCATTCGCGAAGGGCTGCGCAGCTGCCCCATGCAGGGCCGCAGGGCGAACCTACGGTCCGCACAGCGATTGAAATCGCCCCCACAGGATTTTGCCGCTTACCCGTGCCTGGCGCGGCTCGCCTGCACCACCCGGTGGGCCGGCACTTTCAGCTGTGACAGCAGGTACTCGGCAAACTCAGGGGAGAAGGGCTGCTGGGCAATGGCGCGCTCCATGCAGCCCAGCCAGGCGCTGCTGAGGGATTCGTCGACAGGCCACTGGGCGTGGAAGGAGGGAATGGAGATGGAGCCGTACTTCTCGCTGAACAGCTTCGGGCCGCCCAGCCAGCCGCTGAGGAAGCAGGCCAGCTTGTCGCGGGATTGCTCCAGGCTGTCCGGGTGCAGGCGGCGCAGGTCGGCGGCTTCCGGCAGTTCGTCCATCAGCCGGTAGAAATCGTCCACCAGCCGTCGCAGGCCGTCTATGCCGCCAGCGGCCTGGTAGGAGGCATCGCCGGTGCCGAAGGGAAGAGTGTTACTCATGGAAGCTGACCGTCAGGAATTCCGGGCCGGCATCATACCCGCCGCGCCACCGGAAGTCCGTCCGGTTGGTCGTCTCGTTCCTCGAGGAACTCGGTGGGTTCGGCGCCATTGGCGTTGAGCTGGAAGATGCGCGCTGGGCGTCCTTCGGCATCGAAGAACACCTGCCCGAGCCCGGCGGAGTTCCACAACCGTTCACCGGCCTTGCTGTGTGCCGGCGTGCGCGGCATCACCTTCATCGGTCGCCGCTTGGTGAACCAGTTCAACGGCGAACGCGGCGAGTAGAGCCAGCGGTTGAGGCGGTCGAACACATCGAGCAGGCGCCGTGGGAACTCGTTCTTGATGCCGCTGCTGGTGATCTGCCAGATCTTCGGGCCGCCCTGGCGATGACGGATCAGCACTTCATAGACGAAGGAGTAATGCACGTCGCCGGAGAGGATCACGTAGGAGCCTGGCGTGCGCGAGTGGCGGAAGATGTTCAGGATCACCTGGGCCGCCCCCCGGTGGGCCATCCAGTTCTCCGCGTCCACCAGCAGCGGCTGGCCGAAGGCGCTGAAGACCCGCTGGACGGTCTCGATCAGCTTGACCCCGAAGACCGGCGCCGGGGAAACGATGATCGCTGACGGATGATCCAGCAGCTCCTGTTGCAGTTCGCTCAGGGCTTCCCAATCCAGCAGGCCAGATGGCCGGGAGAGGTCGATCTCGCTACGCCAGCGGCGGGTCCGGGTATCCAGCACGACCATCGCTGGCGTGGTGGGGAGCACGTATTGCCAGTGATTGAAGGTGATCATACGGTCGATCAACCCGTCCAGAACCGCGCTGTCGAGATGGTTGTCGGCGGCGGCGGTGGCAGTCAGCGCTTCGGCCTTGTCCAGGACTTCGCTGAACGCCGCGGGATCGTTGCCCCAGCCCTGGCAGAGCATGTAGGCGACCAGCGCGTTGCCGATGATGCGTTTGGAGAACGGATGGTCATAGGCAGTCAGTTCCCACTGCGCGGAGAGGTTCCAATCGTCGGTGATGTCATGGTCGTCGAAGATCATCAGCGTCGGCAGGTGGGCGAACACCCGCGCCGCCCCCGGCAGTCCCTCGCGAAAGCCCTGCAGGCGCGTTTCTTCCAGGCGGTAGCGCTCGGCTTCCTTCGGTTCCAGTGCTGGCATTTGCGGCGCCACCAGCGTCCAGGGCACCGGCGACCAGACCAGCAGGTACATGGCCAGCACCTCGGCCAGCGTCACCAGATGGTTCTCCGCATTGGCGCTGGTGAAGATGGGTTTGCGGGCGCCGCCAAAGAAACGCTCGCGCAGGGTCTCGTTGCTTTCCAGCGCGGGGAGCAGATCCGCCCGGTGGTAGTAGCAGGCGGCATGGCCGTACAGCGCCGCGCTGTCGCTGACGATCGCCCCCTCCAGCCGCTCGTCGAAGAGGCCGAGCCGCGCGATCAACTGGTGAATGGCGCGCAGCATCGGGCCGGCCACATCATCGGTGTAGACCTGGTCGCCGCTGAGCATCAGCAAGGCCGGGCGTTGCTCGGGCGCTGGATCGGCAGCCAGCAGACGGTCGGCACAGAGCAGGCCGTCGTTGGCCGGAAAGTGTGGCTTGCGGCAGGAGCCGTGGAGCAACTGGTCGATGCGCGAGCGCAGGACGAAGCTCGGCTGCGTTGCGTGCTCATGCACCAGATGCGGCGCCCACTGGCCAATGCCCTCGCCGTCGATCAACAGGTCGTAGTCGATCTGCTGATCGAGGGGCAGGGAGGTTTCCAGTCGCAGGTCGATCAGATGCAGGAACGCGTGCCGGCCAAAAGGAATCACCCGGCAGCTGTCGTCGCCCAGCGGATACTCGACACCACCCTCCACGGACAACCGCAGCACCGGCGACAACCGGCGCGAGCCGACCAGCCAGAACACCAGGCGGCGCGCTTCGATACGGCGCAGCATGGGGCCGGCGAGGACGGCGGGGAGGTTTTCCGGGTTCGGGACTGCGGACATCTGGACGATGGGCCTGTACAAAAGGGCGCAACAGGATACCGCGAGAGGCGGCGGCTGCCGAAACGGCTTGAAAAAAACTCAGTCGAGTAAGGCGTTTAAATCAATTGGCAGTTCCTGCCAGGACTCCTAGCATCCTCGAATCATTCCCGCTGGCGTCTCGGAGTCGCCAGCAGCCCAGCCCTGATGGAACGGCCTGCCCACGGAGGCAACCATGCTTCAGGTTCCGCTTGTTGGCCGGATGACATTCGAATTCCCAGGCACGCTACCCGAAGCCCATTCCGGCGCGCCCTGATCCATTCCTTTCCCTGCCTTTGCATCCGGGGCCGCCGTACCGCCCTGGCGAACCGTGCACGCCCGCGCAGACGGGCACTGTCCTGATGAACACCAACGGGAGGCAACATGGCCCTCACCCTGAAGATCAATGGCACTGAGCACAGTGTCGATGTCGACCCCGACACGCCGCTGCTCTGGGTGCTGCGTGACGTGCTGGGCATGACCGGTACCAAGTTCGGCTGCGGCATGGCCCTGTGCGGAGCCTGCACCGTGCACATGAACGGTGCGGCGGTACGCTCCTGCGTGATGCCGGTCAGCAGCATGGTCGGTGCGGAGATCACCACCATCGAAGGCGTCGGCGCAACCGATGTCGGCAAGCGCGTGCAGGAGGCCTGGCTGGCGAAGGAAGTGGTCCAGTGCGGCTACTGCCAGTCGGGACAGATCATGTCGGCCACGGCGCTGCTGGCGACCAATTCCAACCCCGGTGATGTGGAGATTGATGGCGCGATGTCCGGGAACATCTGCCGCTGCGGCACCTATCTGCGTATCCGCGAAGCCATCAAGGTTGCCGCCCAGGCACAACCTGCCAAAGGGGAGGACGCAGCATGAACGACCTCTTCCTGCCTGGCCTCAGCCGCCGGGGCTTTCTCAAGGCCAGCGCTGCCGCAGGCGGCGGCCTGCTGATCAGCTTCACCTTGCCGGGTTTGATGGGCGCTGCCGGGGCCGCCGAAGGCGACTTCAGTCCCAATGCCTACATCCGCATCGACCGCAGCGGCAAGGTGACCTTCATCATCCAGCCGGTAGAAATGGGGCAGGGCACCTATACCTCGATGCCGGCGCTGATCGCCGAGGAGCTGGAGGTGCCGCTCGAACAGGTGGTGATCGAACATGCCCCGGCCGACGACAAGCGCTACGCCAATCCCATGCTGGGCTTCCAGGTCACCGGCGGCTCCACCTCGGTACCGGCCAACTGGACGCCCCTGCGCCAGGCCGGTGCCACCGCGCGTACGCTGCTGGTGACGGCCGCGGCGCAGCAATGGTCGGTGCCGGTGGAAAGCTGCAAGGCCGAGAACGGTGCTGTCGTGCATGCCGAAAGCGGTCGCAAGCTCGGTTACGGCGAACTGGTGGATGTCGCCGCGCAGTTGCCGGTTCCGGCTGAGGTGCCACTCAAGGACCCGGCCCAGTTCAAATTGATCGGCACGCCGGCCAAGCGCACTGACGGTCCCGCCAAGGTCACGGGCAAGGCGATGTTCGGCATCGATGCCCGTCCCGAGGGGATGAAGGTTGCCGCGATCACCATCTGCCCGATCATCGGCGGCACCCTGGCCGAGGTGGACGACGCCCCGGCCCTAGCGGTCAAGGGCGTGCACAAGGTCGTGCGTACCCAGGATGCGGTGGCGGTGATCGCCGACCACATGGGGGCGGCACGCAAGGGCCTGGCGGCGCTCTCGATCAAGTGGAACGAGGGCGACAACGGCAAGGTCTCCAGTGCCACTCTGCTGGAGAACATCGCCGAAGCGTCCAAGGCGGAAGGTGTCCAGGCGCGCGTCGAAGGGGACGTGCCGGCCGCCATGGCCAAGGCGGCGAAGAAGGTCGAGGTGGTTTACCAGGTGCCGTTCCTCGCCCATGCCTGTATGGAACCGGTCAACTGCACCGCCCATGTGCGCAAGGACGGCTGCGACCTCTGGGTCGGCATCCAGGTGCCGGCGCGGGCCAAGGCGCTCGCTGCCCAGCTCACCGGCCTGCCCGAAGACAAGGTGGTCGTGCACAACCAGCTGCTGGGCGGCGGTTTCGGGCGTCGGCTGGAAACAGACTTCGTTGGGCATGCCGTGGAAGTCGCCAAGCAGGTGGATTACCCGGTGAAGGTCATCTACTCCCGTGAGGAAGACACCCGCCACAGCTCGCTTCGCCCATTTCATTACAACCACCTGGCTGCCGGCCTGGACGAGCAGGGCAGGCCCATTGCCTGGACCCACAAGGTCACCGGCGGGTCCATCATCGCGCGCTGGGCGCCGGACCGATTCAAGAACGGGGTCGACGGCGACGCTGTGCGCGATGCCTGCGGACCTTACGGTTTTCCCAATCTCGCCGTGCACTACGTGCGCCACGAACCGCCCAAGGGCATTACCCCGGCGTTCTGGCGCGGCGTGGGCCACACCCAGAACGGCTTCATGGTGGAAGGCTTCCTCGACGAACTGGCCGTCATGAACAAGGTCGATCCCTTCACCTACCGCTACCCGTTGCTGGAGAAACACCCACGTGCCGTGAAGGTGCTGGAAACCCTGCGGGAGAAATCCGCCTGGGATACACCGCTACCGGCCGGCCAGGGCCGTGGTGTCGCGCTGACCTACTGCTTCGGCACCTATGCCGCGCAGGTCGCGGAAGTGAGCGTGGATGCCGGCGGCATGGTGAAAGTGAACAAGGTCATCTGCGTGGTGGATTGCGGCATTCCCATCAACCCGGACACAGTGGTCGCGCAGATGCAGGGCGGCACGATCTTCGGGCTGACGGCGGTGTTGTTCGGCAACATCACGTTCAAGGATGGACGCGTAGAGCAGGCCAACTTCGACAGCTACCGCCTGCTGCGCCTCAACGAGGTGCCGCCCATCGAGACCCACATCATCAACAGCGGCGAATCGCCGGGCGGCCTGGGCGAGGTGTCCACCGTGGTGATCGCCCCGGCGGTGGTCAATGCCATCTTCGCCGCCACCGGCAAGCGCCTGCGCAGTCTGCCCATCGATCCAGCGCAGCTCAAGCAAGCCTGACGAGCCCTTCATCAGCCCCTCTCCCAGCGCGGAGAGGGGCTGCTTGTGCATTTCCGAACCTCCCCTGCTACTGCTGGTGCGTGCTTTCCCGGCGGGGCGCAGCACGGCTTACGCTTGCAAAAAACTCAACCAGCCGCGGTCTTTATATCGTTTGTCGGGCTCCCACCCGATGTCGACCATAGCCTCAGTCCAGAGCCGTTCACGCGGCTGAAAACAACAGGAGGTCGACATGAACCCACTGCCATCCCTATGGGGAGACGCCAGCCCCTCGCGCCTGCTTGGCTCCCGCCACATTGCCACGGGCGAACTGGTTTTCCCGGCGCTGCCCGCGCATTCGCCGCTGGCCGACCAGTACCGCACCGAGACGCTGGCCGGCGAGGGTGAGCTGTACAGCTTCACCATCATCCATCCGGCCCCCAAGAGCGGCCTGGTGCCCTTCGCCCTGGGCTACCTGGACCTCGAAGGTCCGGTTCGACTGTTCGGCCGCATCAATGGCAGCGAGCGTCCGGTGATCGGCGCCAGCTACCGCGTGGTGCCCAATCAGACCTATGGCTATCAGTTCGAATCCGTGGAGACCCGCCCATGAACCAGATGCATGTAATGGGCGGAGCCATGACCCGCTTCGGCCGTCACCAGGGTGTGATGGCGCCGGAACTGGCGCAGCAGGCGATACTCGCTGCCGTAGCTGATTCGGGACTCGCGCTGAAGGAGATCCAGGCGATCTACTGTGCCAATGTGCTCGGCGGCATGATCCTCGGCCAGGTGATCCTGCGGGACCTGGGCCTGGACGGCATCCCCGTCTACAACGTCGAGAACGCCTGCGCCAGCGGCGCCACCGCGGTGCACCTGGCGCGCCATGCGATTCTGGCCGGGCAGTACGAGCGCGTGCTGGTATTTGGCATCGAACAGCTGACCCAGTTGGGCGGTGGCACCATCCCGCTGCAGCGCAACGACGAGAAGACCGACCTCTTTGCCAAGGCCGGCATGGTGCTGCCGGCGGTCTACGCCATGCGCGCCACGCGCTTCATCCACGAGCGCGGCGCAAACCCGGCCGACCTCGCCCGCGTGGCGGTGAAGAACCGCCATCACGGCTCCCTCAACGAATACGCCCAGCAGCGCAGCGAAGTGACCCTGGAAGAGGTGCTGGGTTCGCGCATGATCGCCGACCCGCTGACCCTGCTGCAGTGCTGCCCGTCCCAGGTCGATGGCGCCGCTGCGCTGGTGCTCGGCAACAGGCCCGGCCCCCACGCCCGGGACGTGCGCGTGCTCGGTTCCATCGTCGTGTCCGGCCTGCGCGAAGGCGCCCGTGACGACATCCTCGATGCGGAGATCACCGCCCGCGCTGCGCGGCTGGCCTACGAGCAGGCCGGCGTCGATCCGCGTGACGTGGGCGTGGTGGAGCTGCACGACGCCTTCACCATTGCCGAACTTCTCTACTACGAAGCCCTGGGTCTCGCACCTCACGGTGAAGCGGTCGCGTTGTTGCATTCGGGAGCCACCGCACTCGGCGGGCGAGTGCCGGTGAACCCCAGCGGCGGCTTGCTCGCCAAGGGGCATCCGCTGGGTGCCACCGGCGTGGCGCAGATGGTCGAGCTGATGTGGCAATTGCAGGGCCGCGCCACGGGCCGTCAGGCCGACAACCCGCGCATCGGCGTTGCCCAGTGCACCGGTGGTGGCATTGCCGGCGTGGACCACGCCGCGTCGTCCGTTCATGTGCTGGGGGTGTGAAATGACTGCACAACGTTTCCATGAAGGCCAGGTGGCGGCCGTGACTGGCGCCGCCCGTGGCATTGGCCTGGGCATCACCACTCGCCTGGCGCTACAGGGCGTCACGGTCTACCTGCTGGATCGCGATGCAGCGGCCCTGCTGGACGCCGTTCAGCGGCTGCAGGAGGAGGGGTACGACGCCCACGGCATCGCCCTGGACCTCACCCAGGGGGCCGACGTCGAGGGTGCCTTCGCGAAGATGCGGGAAATATCCGGACGCCTGGACTTCCTCGTGAACAACGCCGGCGTGGTGCGGGACAAGCGCTTCCTGAAGATGACCGAAGACGACTGGGACCTGGTGGTGGATACCAACCTGCGCGCGCAGTTCCTCTGCTGCAAGGCGGCCCTGCCGTTGATGCTGGATGCGGGTTTTGGACGCATCGTCAACCTGTCCTCGCGCGCCTGGTTGGGCGGTTTCGGCCAGGCCAACTACTCCGCCGCCAAGGGCGGTGTGGTGAGCCTGACTCGCAGCCTGGCCATCGAGTTCGCGGCCAAGGGCATCACCGTCAACACCATCGCGCCCGGCATCGTCGATACGCCGCTGTTCCAGGCCTTCGAACCGGATGTGCAGGCACGCCTTAAGGACACTGTGCCGGTCAAGCGGATCGGCTCGCCGGACGACATCGCCAACGCGGTGGAGTTCTTCCTTGACCCGGCCAGTTCCTACGTCACCGGCCAGACACTCTACGTCTGCGGTGGGCGCAGCCTGTCGTCGGCCAGCGTCTGAGGAGGTCATCATGCCTGTACACATGGAAACCCAGGGGGCGATCGCGGTCATCCGCCTCGATCGCCCGGAGTCCCTCAACGCGCTGGACATCGACTCCCTGCGTGCCCTTCGTGGGCACCTGGTGGAGGTCCGGGACAACCGTGATATCTGCGCGGCGATCATCACCGGCGGGGGGGATCGTGCCTTTTGCGTCGGTGCCGATCTGAAGAGCACCCGCGCCTCCCACGCGTCCTACGCAGAGGCGCTGTTCCTCGACAAGGAACTGGCGGCCGACGACGGGCTGTACGTCCGCCTGATGGACCTTTCCGACCTCGACTTGCGCAAGCCGCTGATCGCCGCCATCAACGGGCATTGCCTCGGCGGAGGCCTGGAGCTGGCGCTGCAATGCGACCTGCGCATCGCCTCCAGCAACGCCAGCTTCGGCCTGCCGGAAGCCGTGGTGGGCTCCATACCGGCAGTGTCCGGCCTGCATCGCCTGCTCAAGGCGGTTCCCCAGGCCCATGCGATGCAGATGGCCCTGACCGGCCAGCGCATTGATGCGACCAGGGCACTTGGCATCGGGCTGGTCTCGGAACTGGTGCAAACACCTGACGCTCTGCTGCAGCGCGCCCTGGAGCTGGGTGAGCGGATTGCCGTGGCGGCGCCGCTGGCGATCCAGGCCCTGCAATCGCTGGCGCGGCAGACGGCGCACTTGTCCGATGCCGACGCCCAGCGCCTGACTGAACTTTACTGGGGCGTTCTGCGCGACACCGAAGACCGCCTGGAAGGCCGCGCGGCCTTCGCCGAGAAGCGTCCGCCGCAGTACAAGGGGCGCTAGGCGCCGGGGAGGATCACCATGCAATTGCGCAATCCATTCCTGCAGAGCCTTGGCGTCGAACTGGTCCATTGGGCCCCCGGCGCCGCGGAGTTCCGCATGCCTATCGAGACGCGTCATCTGAACCGGCAGGGGATGCTGCACGGCGGCTTGGTCGCGACGCTGCTGGATGCTGCCTGCGGCTACGCCGGGCTGCACGCGTCCGTGGAGGAGGAAGAAGTTCACGGCGTGACGGTGATGCTGAATATCGCCTACCTGAAGGCGGCACGCTCTGGCACCGTCATCGCTCGGGGCAAGGTCAATCGCAGCGGCCGTAGTCTCTACTTCGCCGAGGCGTCATTGGAAACGCTGGACGGTGAGCTGCTGGCCACCGGCCAGGGGACCTTCAAGCAAGGAGAGCGCCGCCATGCTGCGTAACGCCTTGCAGGGCCTGACGGTGCTGGACTTCACCCAGATCGCCGCCGGCCCCACTTGCACCATGCTGCTGGCCGACATGGGCGCGCGGGTGATCAAGGTCGAGCCGCCGGAAGGCGATCTAGGCCGCACCCTCGGGCCGGCCTGGGTCGGTGACTCCAGCGCCCTTTACCACGGCTTCAACCGGGGCAAGCAGGGACTCTGCCTGGACCTGAAGAACCCGCAGGGGTTGGCCGTGGCCCGGCGCCTGGTGGAAGAAGCAGATGTGCTGATCGAAAGCATGCGCCCCGGCGTGATGGCCCGGCTTGGCCTGGGCTACGACGTGGCACGCACGATCAATCCGGCGCTGGTCTACTGCTCCATATCCGCCTATGGCCAGGACGGCCCTTACGCGGGCCGCGCCGGGGTGGATGGCATCCTCCAGGCGGACTCCGGGCTGATGAGCCTGATCGGCACGCCCGGCGCGCCGCCCTGCAAGGTGCAGGCACCGGTGGTGGATGTGGTGACCGGCTACATGGCCTGCATGGCGATTCTCGCGAAACTACAGGCCCGTCAGCGGGACGGGCAGGGCGGCCACCTGGACGTGAGCCTGATGAACTCGGCACTCGCGTTGCAGCAATCGTCCATCAGCAGCTACCTGCGCGACGGCGAGCTGCCCACGCCCATTGGCAGTGCCGCGCCATACTCCGCACCCAACGAAGCGTTCCAGACGGAAGATGGCTGGCTGATGGTGGCGGCGTACAACGGCAACCGGTGGGAGCGCCTGTGCGCCGTACTCGGTAATCCGCAATGGGCGAGCGACCCGCGCTTCGTCACCTCCGCGCAGCGCGTGGTGCATAGGGCCGAGATGCAGGACGTGCTCAATGGAATCTTCCGTACCCGCAGCACTGCCTACTGGCTGGAACGCCTGCGCGAGGCGGATATCCTCTGCGCCCGGGTGGCCGACTACAGCGACCTGCTGGAACACCCGCAACTGGTCAGCAACGGCATGCTCGCGACCATCGAACATCCCAGGCACGGTGCGCTGCGGGTCCCCGGTTTCCCGGTGAACAGCGCCGAGGCCGCGCAGCAGCCCTACCGCCCGGCACCAGACAAGGGCGAGCATTCCCGCGAGCTGCTGGTAGCGATGGGTTTCAGTGAGCTGGAAGTGGCTCAGATGCTGGGAAGCGGTGCGGTGATCACTGCGTAGCGTAGGAGCGAGCTTGCTCGCGAAAGGTCCGCTCAAGAGCTTCGCCAGCAAGCTGGCTCCTACATCCATCCTCTGCGGCGCCGCTACGCACGGCGATGGTTCGGGGCTTTGTGTAGGAGCGAGCTTGCTCGCGAAAGGTCAGCTCAGGAGCTTCGCCAGCAAGCTGGCTCCTACATCCATCCTCTACGGCACCGCTACGCACGGCGATGGTTCGAGGCTTTGTGTAGGAGCGAGCTTGCTCGCGAAAGGTCAGCTCAGGAGCTTCGCCAGCAAGCTGGCTCCTACATCCATCCTCTACGGCACCGCTACGCACGGCGATGGTTCGGGGCTTTGTGTAGGAGCGAGCTTGCTCGCGAAAGGTCCGCTCAAGAGGTTCGCCAGCAAGCTGGCTCCTACATCCATCCTCTGCGGCACCGCTATGCACGGTGATGGTTCGAGGCTTTGTGTAGGAGCGAGCTTGCTCGCGAAAGGTCAGCTCAGGAGCTTCGCCAGCAAGCTGGCTCCTACCGGTTGATCGTTACTCGATGCTTGCCCCGGCCAAGCCTTCCAGCACCTGCACCACATGGGTCATGTCACGGGTCGGCTCGCCGCTGTTGATGGCCTGGTCGAAGAGCTGCTTGACCACGGCACAGGTCAGTGCGGGCGTTCCGTTGGCTTCGGCCTCGGCCAGGAACAGGCGGATGTCCTTGCGCATCAGGTCGAGGCGGAAGCCGAAGTCGAACTCGCGCTTGAGTACGGTCCCGGCCAGGATCTGTTCGCTGGTGTAGCTGCGCGCCGTGCTGACGTTGAGGATGTCCAGCATCAGCCCTGGTTCGAGGCCGGCCTTGATGCCGAACAGCAGCGCCTCGCTGGTGGCGACCAGAGTGGCGCCGACGATCATGTTGTTCACCAGCTTGAGGCTCTGGCCGAGGCCGGGCGTGTCTCCGAGGTGAACCACCTTGCGGCCGAACGCAGCGAACACCGGCTGGCAGCGCGCATAGGCCTCTGCGGGGCCGCCCACCATCACCGACAGGGTGCCGGCTTCGGCACCGGCCACGCCGCCGGCCAGTGGGGCGTCGAGGGTGGCGATGCCGCGCGTGTTGAGTGCCTGGTCTAGGCGGCGGGCGACGCTCGGGCCGGTGGTGGAATGGTCCGCCAGCACGCGCACGCTCTCGCCGTGGATCACGCCGTTCTCGCCCAGCACGACCTGTTCGACAATCTCCGGCGTCGGCACGCAGACCAGCACGATTTGCGCGGCATCGGCCACCGCTCGTGGTGTGGCGTGACTGCGGGCGCCGCGTTGCAGCAGGGGTTCGAGGGCTTGGGGGTTGCTGTCGCAGAGTTCCAGGCCGAAGCCATGGTCGAGCAGGTGACGCGCCATTCTCTGGCCCATGGCGCCGAGGCCGATGAAACCGATGCTCTCGTTCATTCTTGTCGCTCCAGTTCAACGGATGGGTCTTCACCCCTGTTCGGGTGAAGAGGGCCATCCTAGAAAGCCGCGAGCGACGCGGACAAAGCACTTTTGAGCCTGGGAGCGTTGAGGAAAGCTCAAGCGGCCTGACGGGTCTGGCGTGCCTGCTCCAGCAACCAGAGGCGGAAGGTGGACATGTCCTCGCTTTCCGGCCGGTGTCTCGGCGTGAGCAGGTAATAGGTGTAGGCGCCCATGTCGACGGTCTGTGGGAATGGGCGCACCAGCGTGCCTTCGCGCAATTCCTTCTCGACCAGGAACAGCTGGGCAATGGCGATGCCCTGGCCGCCGGTGGCCGCCGCATAGGCCATCGACGAACTCTGGTAGGTCATGCCGGCCCGCGCATCCACCGCGCTGCCCACGCCTGCGGCCTGCAACCAGTGGCTCCAGTCGTCAGGCCGCGCAATGGAATGCAGCATGGTGTACTCGGCCACATCCGCCGGCTCCTGCAGGCCGGGGCCGATGTCGAGCAGAGTGGGGCTGCACACCGGGGCGAGGATGTTGTCGCTGAGGACATGGCAATTGCAGTTGGGCCAGTCGCCGTTGCCAAGGCGGATGGCAGCGTCCAGGTCTTCCTTGTGGAAGTCCACCGGGTCCAGAGAGGCGGTCAGCAGCACCTCGATCTTGGGATTTTCCTGATGGAAGCTGGCCAGTCGGGGAATCAGCCATTGCATGGCGAAGGTGGTATAGGCGCGCACCTTGATCTGCCGGCGCTTGGCCGGGCGCTTGAGCTTGCGGGTGGCGCTGCGCAGTTCCTCGATGATCCGCGCCACTGCCTTGAAGTACTGCTCACCCGCTGGAGTGAGGGTGATCTGCCGGTGCCCACGGAGGAACAGCGGCTGCTCCATGTATTCCTCCAGTGCGCGAATCTGCCGCGAAACGGCACCGGGCGTAACGTTCAATTCATCGGCGGCAAGGGTGATGCTGAGGTGCCGGGCGACGGCCTCGAAAGCCCGCACGGCGTTGAGTGGCGGCAGTCTGTCCATGTTCCGGATCTTCTTGTCTGAGAGGTGAAATGGCGCGGAATCTTACTCTAGTTCTGATTGAGTAAATCTCAAGCGAAAGGCCTGTTTTAATCGTTTGTCGCGGCCTCCGGCGGGTTCCTAGCATCGGCTCCGGACGTACCACAACAACAAGAGAGAGCCGCTCCATGACCACTCCCAACCGGACCACTCGCATGGGTCCGCAAACCCTGTTTGCGCTCTTCGGTCTGACCCTGGGTGCCAACGGCACCGCCAGCGCCGATTTCATCAAGGATTCCAGGGCCAGCCTGGAGCTACGCAACTTCTACTTCAACCGTGACTTCCGCCAGGACAGCGCGCCGCAGAGCAAGGCCGAGGAATGGGCGCAGGGATTCCTGCTGCGTTACGAATCGGGCTTTACCGAGGGGCCGGTCGGCGTCGGGGTCGACGCACTGGGCCTGCTCGGCGTGAAGCTCGATTCCAGCCCGGTCCGCACCGGCACCGGCCTGCTGCAATCCGATCGCGAAAAGCCCAATCGGGCCCAGGACGAGTACGGTGAGCTGGGGCTGACCGCCAAGTTGCGCGCGTCCCAAAGCCTGCTGAAGGTTGGCACCCTGCAGCCCAAGCTGCCCATTGCGCTGTCGAACGACAGTCGCCTGCTGCCGCAGACCTTCCGGGGTGCCTGGCTGAGCAGCGCGGAAGTCCAGGACCTCAGCCTGGACCTGGGCCGGATCGACCGGGTAAACCTGCGCAACTCCTCCGATAACGAGGACATGCAGGTGTTCAATGGCGGGGCGCGGAACATCGTCCTGGGCCGCCACAAGACCAGCGATGCGCTGGACTTCGCCGGCGCCACGTACAAATGGACGCCGGCCCTCACCACCTCCTATCACTACGGCGCGCTGGACGGCATCTACCGCCAGCACTACTTCACCCTCGGCCACCTGCTCGACCTGGGCGAGGCCGGCTCCATCAGGTCGGACCTGCGCTGGGCGAAAAGCCAGGACGACGGCGGCAGTAACGTCGACAACCGCGCGTTGGGGGCAATGTTCACCTACAAACGCGGCCCCCATGCCCTGGGGCTCGGCTACCAGCGCATGTCGGGCGACACCGGTTTTGCCTACGTCAGCGGCGCCGACGGCTACCTCGTGAACCTGGTGCAGGTGAACGACTTCGGCAACGAAGACGAACACTCCTGGCAGGCTCGCTATGACTTTGACTTCGCCTCGCTGGGCGTACCCGGACTGACCTTCATGACCCGCTATCTTTCGGGCGACGGCGTGGAAGTGAACGGGCGAGTGGAGGAGGGCAAGGAGTGGGAGCGGGATACCGACATCGCTTATGTGGTGCAAGGAGGACCGCTGAAGAACCTCGGTCTCAAATGGCGCAACGCGACGGTGCGCAGCAACTTCGGCCCGGATATCGATGAGAACCGGCTGATCGTGACCTATACCGTGCCGCTGTGGTGATGTGAGTTCGGATTCAATTGTCGATGTAGGGTGGAAGTCGCTCTTCACATCCACCATTCGCGGGTGAGCTGGGCATCGCTGGTGGATGAGAGGAGCGTCATCCACTCTACGAAAAGCAATGCCCCGCACGAGGCCGGAGTTGAAATTTATGTAGGGTGGAAGCCGCTCTTCACTTCCACCATTCACGGGTGAGCCGGGCACCGCTGGTGGATGAAAGGAGCGTCATCCACCCTACAAAAGCATCGATAAACAAAACCCCGCGTGATGCGGGGTTTGTTCTGAACAGGGTTGACTTCAGAGCCGGATGATCACCGACTTCAACTGGGTGTAGTGGGAAAGGGCGTCGATGCCTTGCTCGCGGCCATAGCCGCTTTGCTTGAAGCCGCCGCACGGAGTCTGGACGAAGCCGCCGCTGTACTCGTTGACGACGATGCGCCCGGCCTCCAGGCCTGCGGCCATGCGATGCACGCGGCCGATGTCGCGGCTCCAGATGCCGGCGCCCAGGCCGAACTCGCTGTCATTGGCGATACGCAGGGCATCGGCCTCGTCCTTGAAGGGAATGACGCAGAGGATGGGGCCGAAGATTTCTTCCCGGGCCAGGGTCATGTCGTTGGTCACGCCGGTGTAGACGGTGGGCTCGATGTACCAGCCCTTGCCCAGGTTTTCGCCGCTGGCCACCTTGCCGCCGATGGCCGGTTTCAGGCCCTCGCGCGCGGCGATCTCGAAGTAGCTCTGGATCTTCTCGAACTGTGCTTTCGTGGTGATGGGCCCGGAGGTGGAGTCGAAGTCCGGGCCTACACGCAGGGCGGCGACTTCGCTCACCAGCTTCTCGACGAAGCGGTCATGGACGTTTTTCTGCACCAGCAGGCGGGTGCCGGCGCAGCACCATTGGCCGCTGTTCCAGGTGAAGGCGGTGGTGGCGCCCTTGGCGGCGGCGTCGAGGTCGGCGTCGTCGAAGACGATATTGGCCGACTTGCCACCCAGTTCCAGGGTCAACGGCAGGATGCGTTCGGCGGCGATGCGGCCCAGCTCCTGGCCCGCCGTGATGCCGCCGGTGAAGGAGATCTTGCGCATCAGCGGGTGGCGGGCCATCACCGGGCCGATGACGCTGCCCTTGCCGACGATCACGTTGAACACGCCGGCAGGCAGGCCGGCTTCTTCCACGGCAATGCGCGCCAGTTCCACCAGCGATGCGGAGGTGTGCTCGGAAGGCTTGGCGACCACGGTGTTGCCGGTGGCCAGGGCCGGGGCGATAGCCCGCGCGGCCTGATGCAGCGGGGCGTTCCAGGGCAGGATGGCGCCGATCACGCCGAATGGGTCGCGGCGGGTGTAGACGTGGTAGTTCGGGCCCTGGTTGATCACTTCCCCGTCCATGGCGTTGACCAGCCCGGCATAGAACTCAAAGTACTGCGCGGTGAGGTCCATGAGCGTGGCCATCTCGCGGCCGGGCTTGCCGGTCTCGGCGCTCTCCAGCTTGCCCAGGCGGTCTTCGCTACGGCGCACGATGCGCGCCAGCTCGATCAGGATGCGGCCACGTTCGGAAGGGCGCATGTCACGCCAGGCGGGCAGCGCGTCCTGGGCGGACTGGATGGCGAGCTCCACGTCCTCGGGGCCGCTGTTGGCGACTTCGCCCAGCTTCTCGCTGGTGCGCGGGTCGAATTTGTCGACGTAGCGACCACCAGCCGGCGCCAGGCAGCGTCCACCGATGTAGCTCTCAACTTTCAGGAACATGCTTCGAGTCTCCTCAGTTCAAGGCCCGGATCATGAGTGGGTGCAGTTCTTGTTTGTCGACTCGGGCGTTGGGGGCAGGTTGGGCATTCGGCGCTGTGCCTTCAAAGGAGTTTTCAGCTTCCGTGGTTTGAAAAAATATCAAGCGTCACCTGGCCTGCACCGGGCGCCGCCCCTGCGCTGTAGCTTGCGTTTAACTCAAGCGAACAGCGCGGAAATCTCGCTTCACCGGCCCTTCGTGGCGCTGCATCTTGCTCGCTAACCAGAAGAGAACGCCTTCGGGCGATCAACAACAAAAAGTGTGCTCACGGGAGCGATGCAATGCATAACGACAATAGTGCGATTGGTGGTCTCATGCCGGATATCAGCCCAGCCGCCACGGCCGCCGAAGGCCACAAACTGACGCGCACCGAGAAGAAGGCCATCGTGGCCGCCACGCTGGGCACCATAGTCGAGTACACCGACTGGGTGATCTACGCCACCTTCTCGTCCATCCTCGCCAAGCAGTTCTTCCCGGCGGGCAACAGCCTGACCGCGCTGCTCTCGGTGCTGGCCGTATTCGCCGTCGGTTTCCTCATGCGGCCCATCGGCGGCGCGGTGCTCGGCGTGTTCGCCGACCGCTACGGCCGCAAGAAGGGCCTGACCCTGTCGATCTTGCTGATGTCGGTGGCCTCGCTGGTGATCGGCCTCTGCCCCAACTACGAAAGCATCGGCATCGCGGCACCGATCATCCTGATTCTGGCGCGCCTGACCCAGGGCTTCTCCGCCGGTGGTGAGTTCGGTTCCGCGTCGGCCTTCCTGATCGAGTCCGCGCCCTCCAATCGTCGCGCCTTCGCTGGCTCCTGGCAGTGGTTCGCAATCAACGCCGGCACCCTGGTGTCCTTCCTGCTCGGCGTGGTGCTGGCTTCGGTGGGCAGTGATACGGCCCTGGAAGACTGGGGTTGGCGCGTGGCGTTCGTCATCGCTGCGCTGATGGGCGTGCTGACCCTCTGGATTCGTCTGTCGGTGAAGGAGACAGAGGTATTCAAGTCCCGCGTGGCGAAGGCGGCGGTCGAGAAACGTCCGATCCGCGACATCTTCACCAAGCACCGCAAGGACGTGCTGCGAGTGATCGGCGTGGCCATGGCGGGCAACCTGCTCAATTACGTGTGGATGGTGAGCTACCCCTCGCAGGTTCATCTGGTGACCGGCATGCCGATCCGCGAAACGCTGCTGGCCGGGGTCTTCGCCGTGGGTGTGTCGCTGCTGTTGCTGCCGCTGGCCGGGATGCTGGCTGACCGCATTGGTCGCCGGCCGATGCTGATCGCCTTCGCCGCCGCGTCGATCCTCTGGGCCTGGCCGAGTTTCGGCCTGCTGTACCAGGGCATCAGCCTGGCGGAAGTGGCCCTGCTGCAGACTGTCTCCATGGTGATCATGACCGGCTTCGGCGCCGCCTCGGCCGTGACCATGGCCGAGCAGTTCCCGGCTGAGGTGCGGGTCACCGGCATCGCCTTGCCCTATGCATTGTCGGTCACCCTGTTCGGCGGCACCTCGCCGTACATCATGACCGCCATCTCGGGCGCCGGTTACGGACATCTGTTCTGGATCTACCTGGTGGCGGTGAGCCTGGTGAGCCTGGTGGTCTACATCCGCATGCCGGAAATGAAGGGCCAGCCGTTGCGCTGATCGGCGGATGTCATGTAGCCGTGTAGGGTGGACCACGTTTCACCGGTCCACCATCGGTGGCTGGGGTGGGATCGAATGGTGGAAATGAAAAGCGATTTCCACCCTACGGACTGATCGATTTGCAGAAGGCCGAGCCTCCGGGCTCGGCCTCTCTGTTTCGCACCATCAGGATTGCCGCGCCGCCCGCGCGAACTCGATGAAGGCCTTGAGCACCGCCGGTACCTGGCGCCGGCTGGGGTAATAGAGGTGCAGGCCGGAGTAGTAGGGGCACCAGTCTTCCAGTACCTGCACGAGACGTCCTTCAGCGATGTACTCGGCCACCATCTCTTCGAACACGTAAGCCAGCCCAACGCCTTGCAACGCCGGGCCGACCATCAGACCGACGTCGCCGAGGGTGAGGGGGCCGTCCACTTCGATCTCCAGTTGCATGGCGCCGCGCTCGAACTCCCAGCGGTAGAAGTTGCCGCTGGGAAATCGATGGCGGATGCAGGGCAGACCGTGGAGGTCCTCGGGTTTGCGTGGCACGGGATGGTGTTCGAAGAAGTCCGGTGACGCCACCACCACCGAACGCATGTAGGGCCCGATGGGCAGGGACACCATATCGGCCTCCAGCCGCTCGCCGAAGCGCACGCCCGCGTCGTAGCCGGCGGAGACCACATCCACCAGCGCATCATCGGCGGAGACTTCCAGGGTCACATCCGGGTACGCCGCCAGAAAACGACTCGCCAGCGGCAGCAGTACCAGTTGCGCAGCAGCGCGGCCGGCACTGATGCGCAGGGTACCGGACGGCGTGTCGCGGAACTGGTTGAGGTCCTCCAGGGCGTCGTCGATATCGCGGAAGGCCGGTTTGATGCGGGCGTACAGGCGTTCGCCGGCCTCGGTGAGGGCGACGCTGCGGGTGGTGCGGTTGAACAGGCGCACCCCCAGCCGCTCTTCCAGGGCGCGCAGGGCGTGGCTGAGGGCTGAAGGGGAAAGCCCGAGTTCGACAGCTGCACGGCTGAAGCTGAGGTGGGCGGCGATGCTTAGAAAGATATTCAGGTCCGCGGCGGAGACGGGTTTCATTGGTGAATCCTGCTCAATAGCTCAAGCGAGCTTATTGGGATTTACACAGGAGTAAAGACGCCTCAGGCAATCAAACGGAAAAGCGGACCGACCCACTGTACGCAAGCCGGGCTTGGGCTAGAGTGGAACCCCACATCTCATCGGCAAGGAGGCCAGCATGCCCAGTCTTCCCATGTATTTCCCCTCGGCGTTTTCCCTGGCCCAGGCGCTGCAATGCGCCAACCTGGTGGAAGCAGCCTACGACCAGTACGAGCAATGGTTGCAGCAGGACAAACCGCGCAAGCCTTCTGACTTCAACTGGCAGGCGCCGAGCATGAGCGGGTGGAGCTTTTCCGCGCCGGTCTGGAGCATCCTCAGCGAGCTGAAGTACATCAATGAGTCTGAGCCCTTCGGCTTTGCCGCGAGCGACCCCAGCGGTGCGGTGTACCTGGTGTTTCGCGGGACCGAGTCGGCGCAGGACTGGGTGGATGATCTGGAGGCGAAGCAGGTTGCGTACCCCTGGCAGTCGGGTATAGGCCAGGTCCACGCGGGCTTCCTGAAGCTCTACACCTCCCTGCGCGACCAGGCACTGCAAGCACTGGATGTCCTGCAGCCGGGTGGTGACCTCTGGGTCTGCGGCCACAGCCTGGGCAGCGCACTGTCCAGCCTGGCGGTGCTCGACCTGCATACCCAATGGCCGGACCAGCCGCTGCAGCATTACAACTTCGCCAGCCCGCGCGTGGTCGACCCCAACTTCGCCGCCTATTACAACGGCCTGAACATCCCCACGTACCGTGTCGTCAACGACAGCGACCTGGTACCCGAGGTCCCGCCGGGCGTGACCGATTCCTGGGTCTACCAGCACCTGGGCCAGGCGGTGACCTTCACCGCCAGCTACAGCAGCTTTGCCGGTGATCACAGCATGGCGGACTGTTACCTCTATGCGATCGACAATCCGAATGCGCCGATGAAGGGGTGAAACGCGGCTACAGCGATTTCACCGCTTCCTCGATCAACGCGAATATTTCCCTGGGACGCGATGCCAGCGACGCATGGCTGGCATCCAGGGTGATGGTCTTCCTGGCCTGGATGCGCTCGGCCATCCAGGCCTGAGTGGCCGGCGGGATCATGTGGTCACCCGATGACACCTGATACCAACTGGGCTTGTCGCGCCAGGCCGGCGCTCCAGCCTTGTCTTCGAAACAACGCGCGGCAATGGGTTTCTGGGTGACCGCCATGACCTGGGCGTCTCGCTCGGGCAGGTCGGCGCAGAAATTGGCGTGGAAGCTGTCGCCCGCCAACCAGAGGAAACCCTCCGGATCGGGACGGATACCACCGGCACCTTGGGGCGGTTCGGCGCGGGCGAAGATGCCACCCAGGCTGTCCCCCTCATCTGGCGCGAAGGCGGCGACGAATACCAGGCCGACCACGTTGGCCGCGTGTCCAGCCCCCGAGATCACCGCTCCGCCGTAGGAATGTCCCACCAGCAGCGTCGGTCCGCCGAGGGATTCGGCCAGCTTGCGGGTGCGCGCCACGTCGTCGGCCAGGGACGTTAGCGGATTCTGCACGGCCCTGACCGGGTACCCGGCATCCAGCAGCAGCGGAATCAGTTCACGCCAGTGCGAGGCATCACCCCAGGCACCGTGGACCAGCAGGATATTGGGAAGGTTGGCCATGAGCGGACTCCTCGCATGCAGGGACGTCTGCCAAGACTAGCCAGCCATGGATCGGTTGCCTGTGTAGCCGTCACCGGCCATCGGATACCGGGCTCAGGTCAACACGTAATCGACGGGCTCCAGCGGCGGCGGCAGGTCGCGCTGGCCTAGCGCATCGAGGATTTCCCGCTCCAGGGCGCGCACCATCGAGTCCGTGGCGAGGTCGTTCTCGTCCCGTCCGAACGGGTCTTCGAGCTGGTCGCCGATGGCATCCAGGCCGAAGAAGGTGTAGGCGACGATGATGGTGATGATCGGCGTCAGCCAGCCCAGGGTTCCGGCCATGGCGAAGGGCAGCAGCAGGCAGAAGATGTAGCTGGTGCGGTGGAGCAGCAGGGTATAGGGGAAGGGCAGCGGCGTGGTCTTGATCCGTTCGCAGGTGGCCTGAGCGGAGCTGAGGCCGGACAGGCGCGTTTCCAGCAGGGTGTAGCGCCACTCATTGAGCTCGCCCTGGCTGGCCAGCCGCGCGCATTGGCCGCCGATCTTCCGCAGGATGCCGTCGCTGGTGTTGAGCCCATAGGCGCTTGGCTCCTCGCTGAGCCAGGGACGCGCCGCAGCCTGTTCATCTTCACCGCGCAGTCGTGCATTGAGCGCGTGGGCAAATCCGCACAACTCGCGCAGCACGGTCTCGCGCAGGGCCGCATCACTGATCGCCACGCTCTGGCGGACGAAGGAGCGGACTTCGATGATGATCTGACCCCAGGCCTTGCGGCCTTCCCACCAACGGTCGTAGCAGGCGTTGTTGCGAAAGCTCAGGAAGATCGACAACGACAGCCCGAGCAGTGTGAAGGGCATGGCATTGATGCGGGTGAACCAGCCCGGATGCAGGCGCTCGACGACCACGATGAGGCAGGCGAGCAGGGTGATCAGCAATGTGCGCAGGGCAATGTGCCGCGCGATGGAGCCCTTCAGCGCGGTGAGGATTATCAGCAGGTTGGGTTTGGGGCGGACGATCATCGGATAGGGACGCCGGGCTGTTCGAGAAGCGAAAGCTAAGGCTGCGGCGGGCGTTACGTCCAATCGCTATTGATGACCGGGTCATCGACGCCATTTATGAGGCGTACGAGAAAACGCTGAGTCCTGCGTGCCACGCATAGATGGCATCGATGATGAGACGCGGCACCGGAGGGGCGCCGCGTCAGTAGTGGTGAGATCAGAGACCGAGTTCGGACAGGCCCGGATGGTCGTCAGGGCGACGGCCCAGGGGCCAGCGGAATTTGCGCTCGGTTTCCTTGATGGGCAGGTCGTTGATGCAGGCGTAGCGGTTGAACATCAGGCCGTTCTCGTCGAACTCCCAGTTCTCGTTGCCGTAGGAGCGGAACCAGTTGCCCGAGTCGTCATGCCACTCGTAGGCATAGCGCACGGCGATGCGGGTGTCGGAGTGGGCCCAGAGTTCCTTGATCAGCCGGTACTCGTGTTCCTTGACCCACTTGCGGGTGAGGAAGGCCTTGGCGTCGGCGCGGTTGAAGGCGAACTCCGCGCGGTTGCGCCACTTGGTATCCAGGGTATAGGCGAGGGAGACCTTCTCCGGATCGCGGCTGTTCCAGCCATCCTCGGCCAGGCGCACTTTCAGGATGGCCGAATCACGGGTGAAAGGGGGAAGCGGCGGACGAACTTCAGCGTTAGAGGACATGGATAGTCTCCAATACAAATAGAAGGTTCAAAGTTTGAAGTTGCCCGCTCGATAACTTCCTATTTACCCAACAGTGTTTGCGCTACTTGCCGCGCAGTATCTGCCGAGTTGTTATCACCGAGTACATGGGCAACGGTAATGGCTCCGTCGATCAGGACTAATAACTGCCTGGCCAGGGCGTCCGCATCGACGGCTCCATATTGCTGGCAAATCCCGAGAACGAAATCGAGCAACTTTTCTTTGTGCTCCTTGGCAACCTGGCGAACGGGGTCCTGAGGGTCACCCGTTTCACCTGCGGTATTGATGAAGGCGCAGCCCCTGAAGCCATCCGACTCGAACCAGCCCTTGAGCACGCTGAACATCTGCAGCAACTGTGCTTCGGGCGTTTCGACCTTTTCGACTTCGTTTCTGAACCAGTTCATCCAGCGCTCGTCGCGCTGTCTCAATACCTCTGCTACCAATTCGTCCTTGGTTCCGAAGTATTTATAGATACTCTTTCGCGAAACTCCGGAAGTCTTGACCAGAAGGTCCATGCCAGTGGCATTGATACCGTTCCTGTAAATCAGGTCTTCGGCGGTTTCGAGAAGTTTATCTCTGACATCGGTAGTTGATTTGCTGTCCATGTGAAAGATGGTAGAACGATCGTTCTCCACGAGCAAGCCTCTTTTCTGAAAAAGGTATGAACGGTCTTCCGATGGATGAAGGCCATGGGTTCAGCGCACCCATTCCATCGTTGCCGAAGTGTAATCCCATGCCGCCTTGAAGCAGTGTGTGCAGCGGACCGGGCAGCCCGCCGCCAGCGACTATACTTCCGACGAAATCAGCCACTGGGGGAACAGAGGCCGAGCTTCCGGCCATACCGGGAGCCGGAAAGCGATTTGCTGCACCGATGACCGTCGCACACAGCCAACGTGCGCGAGCATCAGGAACGAGGCGACGGGCACATGGCGATAGCAATCATCCTGATCATCATCGTTGTCGCGTCCGTGCTGTTCCATCTCCTGGCGCCCTGGCACCTGACCCCGGCTGCTTCCAACTGGGGCTCCATCGACACCACGCTGCTCATCACGTTGATCATCTCCGGTGTGTTCTTCATCGCCATCGTCGGCTTCATGGCGGTGGCCATCATCCGTTTTCGTCATCGCGAGGGTCGCCGCGCCAAGTACGAGCCGGAGAGCCACAAGCTGGAGTGGTGGCTCATCGTCGCCACCTCGATTGGCATCATCGGCATGCTGGCGCCGGGTCTGGTGGTCTACAGCGATTTCGTCCAGGTGCCCAAGGATGCCTATCCGCTGGAAGTGGTCGCCCAGCAGTGGCAGTGGGCCTATCGCTTTCCCGGAAAGGACGGCCAGCTCGGCCGTGCCGATGTGAAGTGGGTCGACGCGGGCAATCCGCTGGGTCTGGACCCGAAGGACCCCAACGGCCAGGACGATGTGCTGATCAGGAACAACGAGGTGCGCCTGCCGCTGGACCGCCCGGTGAAGGTGCTGCTGCGCTCGAAGGATGTACTGCACAACTTCTACATCCCGCAGATACGCGGAAAGATGGACATGGTCCCGGGGATGGTGTCGCACTTCTGGTTCACCCCGACGGTACTCGGCAAGTACGAAATCCTCTGTGCGGAGTTCTGCGGCGTCGGGCATTTCAATATGCGCGGGATGCTGCTGGTCGAGCCGCCCGACATCTTCCAGCAATGGCTAGCGGGCCAGCCGACCTTTGCCGATACCCTGGCCGCTGCCAGCAAACCCAGCCAGGACAATCTGCTCGAGACCGGTCGCCAGCTGGCGGAAACCCACGGCTGCCGCGCCTGTCACAGCCAGGACGGCAGTGCGAGCCTGGGGCCGGGGTGGAAGGAGCTCTACGGCCGTGATGAAAAGCTGGCGGATGGCAGCAGCGTGAAGGTGGACGAGGCGTATCTGAAGGAGTCCATTCTCGATCCCAAGGCCCGCCTGGTGCAGGGCTTTCCGCCGGTGATGGTGCCCTATACTTTCAGCCAGGATGAGCTGGCCGCCCTGGTGGCCTTCATCAAGTCATTGAGCGCGGCCGGACAGAAAGAGCAGGGCGAAGCTGGTGCTACAGGCGAGGGTGGCGATACCGCCGAACAGGGGCAGCAAGTGGCCCAGTCGCTCGGTTGCCTGGCCTGTCACAGCCTCGACGGCAGCAAGGGCATAGGCCCCACATGGCAGGGTCTGTACGGCAAGGAGCAGACGCTTGCCGACGACCGCAAGGTGAAGGCGGACGACGCTTATCTCAGGGAGTCCGTGCTCAAACCTGAAGCTTCACTGGTCAAGGGCTACGCGCCGGTCATGCCGGTCTTCAAGCTCAGCGACCAGGAACTGAATGCAGTGATCGCCTTCATCAAGTCCAGGGCGAATCCCGACGCCGCAAGGCAGGAACAGGCGCCGTAGCTCCAGAAGGACTCCGACTCGTTACCGGAGGAGATCCGATGGCTTACGTCGAACATGCCGAAGCTGATGTGCTGCACGAACCCAGCAGCTTCTTTTTCCGCTACATCTGGAGCCAGGACCATAAGGTCATTGCCGTCCAGTACTCCCTGACCGCGATTTTCGTCGGCGTGGTCGCGCTGGTGTTGTCCGGGCTGATGCGCATGCAGATCGGCTTCCCCGGCAGCCTGGAATTCATGGACCCGAGCGCCTATTACCAGGCGATGACCATGCACGGAATGATCATGGTGATCTACCTGCTGACGGCGCTGTTCCTTGGTGGTTTCGGCAACTACCTGATCCCGCTGATGGTCGGCGCGCGGGACATGGTCTTCCCGTACGTCAACATGCTCAGTTTCTGGTTCTATCTGCTGGCAGTGCTGGTGCTGCTGGCCAGCTTCTTCGTCCCGGGCGGCCCCACCGGGGCGGGCTGGACGCTCTATCCACCGCAGGCGATCACCGGAGGCACGCCGGGCATGGAGTGGGGCATCGTGCTGATGCTGGTGTCCCTGGCGATCTTCATCGTCGCCGCCACCATGGGCGGCCTGAACTACGTGACCACGGTGCTGCAGGCACGTACCCACGGCATGACGCTGTTTCGCATGCCGCTCACGGTGTGGGGCATCTTCATGGCCTCGATCCTCGCGCTGCTGGCCTTCCCGGCACTGTTCGTCAGCGCGGTGATGATGCTCTTCGACCGCTTGCTGGGCACCAGCTTCTTCATGCCGGCGGTGATCTCCATGGGCCAGCAACTGGATCACCAGGGTGGAAGCCCGATCCTCTTCCAGCACCTGTTCTGGTTCTTCGGCCACCCCGAGGTGTATATCGTCGCGCTGCCGGCCTTCGGCCTGGTTTCCGACCTGATCAGCACCCATGCGCGGAAGAATATCTTCGGCTACCGGATGATGGTCTGGGCCATCATCGCCATCGGCGTGCTGAGCTTCGTGGTCTGGGCGCACCACATGTACGTCAGCGGGATGAACCCGTATTTCGGCTTCTTCTTCGCTGTCACCACCCTGGTCATCGCCGTACCTACCGCCCTCAAGGTCTACAACTGGACGCTGACGCTCTGGCATGGCGACATCCACCTGACCGTGCCGATGCTCTTCGCCCTGGCGTTCATCGTGACCTTCCTGGTGGGCGGCCTGACCGGGCTCTTCCTCGGCAACGTGATCGTCGACATCCCGCTGTCGGACACCTACTTCGTGGTGGCGCACTTCCACATGGTGATGGGCGTGGCGCCAGTGCTGGTCGTCTTCGGTTCCATCTATCACTGGTTCCCGAAGATCACCGGCAGGATGCTGAACGACACGCTTGGCAAGCTGCACTTCTGGATCACTTTCCTCGGCACCTACGCCATTTTCTTCCCCATGCACTACCTGGGCTTCCTGGGGATGCCGCGGCGTTACTACGCCTACCCGGACTACGCCTTCATCCCGCAGTCCGCCCAGGACCTGAATGCCTTCATCACTGTCGCCGCGCTCATCGTGGGCACATCGCAACTGCTGTTCCTGTTCAACCTGGCTTGGAGCACCTTCAAGGGACGACCCGCCGGCGGCAACCCGTGGAAGGCTGCCAGCCTCGAATGGCAGACACCGGACACGCCTCCGGTGCATGGCAACTGGCGGGAGAAACTGCCGGTGGTGCACCGCTGGGCCTATGACTACAGCGTGCCGGGCATCGAGCAGGACTTCGTGCCGCAGACCGTCTCGGAGGAAGAACTGCAGCGCATGCGAGAGGCGCAAGGCAAGCCGGCGCCCGTGGAGAAACGGCCATGAGCACGCAACTCTGGAAACACGCAGGCGGTGCCGAGCCCGGTGGTTGGAGTCCGGGCGACGCCCATGGCCCCGAGGCGTCGATACAGCAACGCTACCGCACCGCGAAAGTCGGCCTGGCGGTGTTCCTGGGCGTGGTGACGGCGCTGTTTCTGCTGTTCCTGCTGGCCTTCATCATCCGCTCCCAGGTTTCGGACTGGCGTCCGCTGACCGATCCGTTGGCACCGTTGGCCCATCCGTGGATGCTCTGGGTGAATACAGCGCTGCTGGCACTCGGCAGCGGCTGTCTGCAATGGGCCAAGGTCGCTGGGGAACGCAACCAGGCGAGCACCGCGGGTCTGGCGTTCCTCCTCGGCGGTGCCTTTGCCGTGGCATTCCTGGCGGGCCAACTCTGGGTCTGGCAACAATTCGCCGCCTTTGGGTACTTCGTTTCAGGCAATCCGGCCAACAGCTTCTTCTATCTGCTGACCGGCCTGCATGGGGTGCACCTGGCCGGTGGCTTAGTGGCCTGGGCGATGGTCGGGCTACGCATGTTGCGCCCCGCCCCGAGCGAACGGCTACGGACCGGCATGGCGTTGTGTGCGTTCTACTGGCACTACCTGCTGGGGCTGTGGCTGGTGCTTTTCGCGCTGCTCACCAGCACCCCGGAAACCTACCAGGCCATCGCGGCCTTCTGCGGGCTGAGGTGAGGCCATGGCGACTACACGGGAAAATGCGGCCCCCAGCACCTGGCGCACCATAGCCAGCGATTGGTCCTCGGATCGCGATGCCTTCAAGCAGGTGCCCTGGGGCAAGGCGATGATGTGGATCTTCCTGCTCAGCGACACCTTCATCTTCACCTGCTTCCTCACTGGATACATGTCGGTGCGCATCAGCACCACCGCCACCTGGCCCAATCCGAGCGAAGTCTTCGCCCTGACCATCGGCGGCGCGAGCATTCCCCTGATCCTCATCGCCATCATGACCTTCGTGCTGATCAGCAGCAGCGGCACCATGGCCATGGCGGTGAACTTCGCCTATCGCCGCGAACGGGTACGCTGCGCAGCCCTGATGCTGGCCACCGCAACCTGTGGCGCCACCTTCGTCGGCATGCAGGCATTCGAATGGAGCAAGCTCATTTCCGAAGGCGTGCGGCCCTGGGGCAACCCCATGGGTGCGGCGCAATTCGGCGCCTGCTTCTTCATGATCACCGGCTTCCACGGACTGCACGTGTCGGTGGGCGTGATCTATCTCTGCACCGTGGCCTTCAAGGTGCTGCGTGGGGACTACGAGCAACGCGGGAACTACCAGATCGTCGAAATCGCCGGGCTGTATTGGCACTTCGTGGACCTGGTCTGGGTCTTCATCTTCGCGTTCTTCTACCTGTGGTAGAGCAGGGGAGAAATCAGATGGCGCACGCACAGGGTCAACAACATCCGATCAGCCTGTACCTGAAGATCTGGGGGCTGCTGTTCATCCTCAGTACCCTGTCCTACCTGGTGGACTACTTCCACTTCACCGGGTATTTCCGCTGGTCGATGATCATCATCCTGATGCTGTTGAAGGCAGGTCTGATCGTCTCGATCTTCATGCACATGGCATGGGAGCGCCTGGCACTGGTCTACGCCATCCTGGTGCCGCCGCTGTGCCTGCTGGTGCTGGTGGGGCTGATGGCCGCCGAGGCGGATTACGTGCTCTTCACACGTGGAACGTTCCTGGGGCAGTAGGTTGCGGTAGAGCGAATCGAAACCCAACGATTCGCGGCAGGACTGCGTCCTGCTTGGCGAATGAATTCGCCCCTACAGGACTGCGCCGATCCATTTGTGGGAGCGAATTCATTTGCGATTGGCCAGCGAAGCTGGCCCGTAGGGTGGATGACGCTTTTTTCATCCACCAAGCGTCGTAACCACACACGCGGTACCGCAATGTTGGGCCTCGTTCCTCGGACCAACCTACGGCAGGACTGCGTCCTGCTTGGCGATTGAAATCGCCCCCACAGGACCGAACCCGGGCACGGGCAGCCCCCTCTCCCTCTGGGAGAGGGTTGGGGTGAGGGCTGCTATCGGCTGGCTCCGTGCCTCGTCATTTCGCGAATGAATTCGCTCCTACAGAGGCTGCGTAGGGGAATCCCTCTCCCAGGGCCTAGATGGTCCGCTTGAACTGATGCCACCGATGCAGCCAGGAAACGATCCAGTGCGGCGAGGCGGAGCCGGTGCCGGCGAGCCGGAGCTGCGGGTGGTGATTGATGACCCGGTCGAGCACGGATTCCTGATCCGGGTCCACATCCACGAAGAAGATGTGCTCGCCTTCCTTGACCTTCTCCTTCAGGTTGCGGAAGTGTGCATTGGGTACCTGGATGCCGAAGAAGCCGCCTTCCCAGATGCAGAAGCCCAAGATGACCACCGCAAGGAAAACGAAGGGTACCCATCCTGCCGGTGTGTCGGTCCAGCCCGCCAGCCAGGCGCCCAGGAGCACCAGCGCGGCCAGTGGTACGCCGATCAGCGCGCCAATCTCGCCGGAGTGGACGACATCCTGCTTCATGAAGGAATTCACATCATGGAGATGGTGCTGTTCGACGTCGGCGTCCTTGTCGCTCAGGACATGGATCTGCTCGGTATTGATGCCATTGGCCTCGAGTTCGGACTCGAGGGTTTCCAGGTCATCGAGGTTGTTGCTGATGTAGTAGTGCCTATTCATGACTCACCTCCGGATACTGGTTCGAAGTGGTCGTTCGCCTCCCGCAATCGATGGCGTTATTCCCGATGGTTATCCTCGAGCCCTGGCTGAAAATCCAGGGTTCTTTCACTGGAAAATTATAGCATCCGGGATTCTTGTCGAAGGCCTGTAGCCCTTGATGCACGCGGCCTTGGCCGATGACTTGCCCGTCCAGATGGTGGTCCTTGTCTAAACTGCTGATTGAACAGCTGGCGTGGCAACGCACGAGTCAGGAGGGTTGCTAGATGAATACATTGACCATCAAGAGCTGGTGCAAACCCCAGGGCGCGGAGAAGTCCGTTCCGATGGGGGATCTGCACTTCCACCTAAACAATGCCGATCATCTGCTACTCGAGGAAGCGGAAGAGCACCTGCAGCAAACCCATGAGCCGGACATGATGATCGATGCCGACATGGCGCACATGGAGCTGGTCACGCCCAGCGAGTGCGGTTCGCTTTCGGACCTGCAGTTCCGCGTCTTTCTCAGCAAGGACGATGAACGTGGGCTGTTCCACCTGGTAGGTCACCGCGAAAGCGATGGCAGCCTGGTGTACACCAACACGGTGATGATCGATCAGTTGGGCTGACGGCAACACGAGCAAGGGCGCGGATGAGTTGAATGAGCCACGCCCTTGTCATCTCAGCAAAGCTCCAGCTCGTCTGAGTCCCAGGGTGAGACACGTGGATCGACTGTCGTCCTTGCTGAGCAATTTCAGCCTGCATGCCTCGACCTTCTTCAGCGGCGGCTTCTGCGGCGTGGCCGCCTACCCCGGCGATGTCCCTCGCGGGTATCTGCACCTGCTGCGCGCAGGACGTGTGACGCTGGCTTCGAGCCATGGCGAGGGAATTGTGGTCGATGCGCCGAGCCTCTGGTTGATGGGACGACCCCTGGCCCACCGCATGAGCGCCAGCGACGAGGACGGCGCTGAGCTGGTGTGCGCCACCCTCGAGTTCGACGGCGGCGTCGACAACCCGTTATCGCGGGCACTTCCGGATTACCTGCTGCTGCCCCTGTCTTCCGTGCCGAGCGTTGCCGGCATCATCGATTGGCTGTTCAGCGAGGCCTTCGGCGACGAATGCGGGCGCGAAGCCGTCCTCGATCGCCTCTTCGAACTCATGGTCATCCAGCTCCTGCGCCATCTGATGGACAGCAACCAACTGTCCGGCGGCATGTTGGCAGGGTTGGCGAACCCGCGTCTGGCCAAGGCGATGACCCTGATGCACGAGGACCCCGCGAAACCCTGGTCAGTGGCCGATCTCGCCCTGGCCGCCAACATGTCCCGCGCCAGCTTCGCCGCGCAGTTCCGCGAGGTGGTGGGCATCACGCCGGCGGATTACCTGGTGAGCTGGCGCGTGAGCCTTGCGCAGAAGCGTCTGCGGGAAGGTCGGCCGATTGCGCTGATCGCCGACGAGGTGGGCTACGAAAGCCCATCCGCCCTGGCCAGGGCCTTCCGCCGCAAGGTGGGCGCCAGCCCGAGGGAGTGGGTACAGCGGCTGGAGTAAGCCACTTTGTATATTCGTGTGTCCGTCACGCTGCCATATACGTGCGCTTTCAGAAGCCGCCGAGTCCCGACACAACGTCGGCAGATGCCGTGGATAGGGTGAAGCCACCCAATCTTTCACCCGGAGGCACCTGCCATGTTGAACCTACGAACCCTCACCGTCGCTGCGGCACTGCTGGCGATCACCGGTCTTGCCCAGGCACATGAGGAAAAGCCCCAGGCCAGTTGGCAGAACGGCATCCACCGCACGGACCTCACCCGGCATGACCTGGAAGTACCCGGCTACGAAGCCATCCAGGTGCGCGTGGACTTCGAACCGGGCGTCGTGTCACCCCGGCATTCCCACCCGGGCGCGGAAGTCGCCTACGTGATTTCAGGCACCTTCGAGTACCAACTGGAAGGGCGTCCAAACGTCATCCTCAAGGCGGGTGAGTCCCTGTTCATCCCCGCGGGCACCCCCCATGTCGCGACGAACGTCGGCAAGGACAAGGCATCGGAGCTGGCGACCTACATCGTGCAGAAAGGTAAACCGTTGCTGAAGTTGGAGGAGTAAGCGGGGCGGCACTTGTCCGTGATGCCGCTGCATTTGTAGGAGCGAGCTTGCTCGCGAAGGGTCCCGAGCACGATCTTTCGCGAGCAAGCTCGCTCCTACACAAATGCGCCTCGGCTTCTGCAAGAATATGCGCCGCGTATTTCCTTGCACCGAGATGTCCATGCCGTCGATTCAATCCTTCCTTTCGCATCCGAAACCCTGCCACGGTGAGCGCCCATGACCGGCGCCATCGAACTGGTCGAAACCGGCCCCGAGCACATGGAGCTGATCCGCAACCTGTATCAGTTCTACGCCTACGAGTCCTCGGACTGGGAACAGGAAGACGTTGAAGTCGACGGTCGCTTCTACATCCATGACGAGCATCTGGCGCGCTACTGGCAGGAAGCGCTCTGGAGCGCGCACCTGATCCTGGTGGACGGGTTCATCGCCGGGTTCCTGCTGATCGAGCGAAGCGAACTGCGCGGGATCGATGCCCTCGAGCTGGCGGACCTGTTCATCCTCAAGAAGTACCGGCGCCAGGGTGTTGGCCGCGCCGTGGCCACGCAGGTGCTGACCAGCGGAACCAACGACTGGCTGGTGCGTTTCTACCCGCAGGACGAAATCGCCCTGGCGTTCTGGCGCACCGTGTTGGCCGAGCTTGAGCGGCCGGTGCACGAGATCGCCCTGGATGATGATCCGCAGTTGCTGAATTACCGGGTGACGCGAACGACTCACTGAGGGCGCGTTGCAAGTTGTACGGCCGGATCATAAAGCTGTCATTTTCGATCATTGAGCCGGGTATTTCCGGGTCGTATCGTCCTTCCAGCCCCCGACAGTGCTGCGCCGATGCGTGCCTGTCGGGCTTCCAGAAGAACAAATCGAGAGGAAGTGACGATGTCCGAACTGAACCTGCAACCCCAGGCCGCTGCCTCGCTGCAACGCTGGCACGAGATGGTCGAGCAGCAGGATCTTTCCGCGCTGCCGGAATTGCTGGCGCCGAATGTGGTGTTCCGCTCGCCCATGGCGCACACCCCTTATCCGGGGCCAATGGTGGTCTCGACCATCCTCAATACCGTGCTCAAGGTGTTCAACGATTTCACCTATCACCGCCAGCTGGCGACCGCCGATGGCCTTGGTGTCGTGCTGGAGTTCAGCGCACACGTCGATGGCCGCGAGCTGAAGGGTATCGACATGATCCACTTCGACGAGCAGGGCAAGATCGTCGATTTCGAGGTGATGGTTCGCCCCATGAGCGGCCTGCAGGCCCTCGGCGCAGAAATGGGACGACGTCTGGGCGCCTATCTGGCGGAAGCCAAGGCTGCCGTCTGAGGGTGTGGCACGGGCCATGAGATCGCCCATGGCCCGTGCACGCCGTCAGTTCCGCCCGGCGATCCAGCGGCGGTAGCGCCGCGTCCGGGTCGAGGTCGAAACCTGCTGCCCCAGCAGGGCGAGCAGCGGCGAAACATTCGGTCGCGTAGCGCGCCCCTTGCTCAACCGTTGCAACTGGTACTTCACCACCGCCATGTTGGCCATGGCGCCGAGGGTCTTGTTCTTCCAGGTGATGGGGCGCAGGGCAGGGGCGCTGTCGCCACCGTTCGACCACTCCCGCGGCAGATTCGGATTGATGGACAGCGCCGTGGCCATTCCGGCCAGGGCGATCCCGCTCTGGATGACTTTCTCCGCCACGGCGCGCCGCCGGATACCGCCGGTGACCATCAAAGGCATCCGCGCAATGGCTGCGATGCTTTCAGCGAATTCGAGGAAGTAGGCCTCGCGGGCGAGGGTGCGGCCATCGCGAGCCTGGCCTTGCATGGCCGGGGCTTCATAGCTGCCACCGGATAGCTCGACCAGGTCCACCCGATGCTCGTTGAGCATGGCGACCACACTGCGCGCATCCTCCGGGCTGAAGCCGCCGCGCTGGAAGTCCGCCGAGTTCAGTTTCACCGACACCACGAACCCCGGCGACACCGCGTCACGTACGCCCTGGACGATGTCGATGAGCAGGCGTGCGCGATTCTCGATGGAACCGCCCCAGCGATCCTGGCGCTTGTTGCTGATCGGCGAGAGGAACTGGCTCAGCAGGTAGCCATGCGCGGCGTGAATCTGTACGCCGTTGAATCCGCTGCGTTCGGCCAGTTGCGCGGCAGTGACGAAGCGACTGCGCACGTCCTTGATATCCGCTTCGGACATTTCGCGGGGCACACGGAACTGGTTGGAGAACTTGCCCAGGTCCAGCGGCACGGCGGAGGGTGCCAGGGTCGGCTGGCCCAGGGCGGCCGGTGTCTGTCGACCCGGATGGTTGATCTGCATCCAGACCTGGGCACCACGCGAGCGGGCGACCTCAGCCCAGCACCGGAAGCGCTCGAGGTGGCTGTCCGTTTCCAGCACCACGCCACCGGGGCCGGTCATGGCGCGGCCATCCACCATCACATTGCCGGTGATGATCAGGCCGGCACCACCATCGGCCCAATGCTGGTAGAGGCGCAGCAGCTCTGCGGACGGCGCATGGTTATCGTCGGCCATGTTTTCTTCCATGGCCGCCTTGGCCAGGCGGTTGGGTATCCGGGCGCCATTGGGCAGTGCAAGTGGTTCGAACAGGCTCATCGGTAGCTCCTCTTCTGCGGAGCCAGAATCCTAAGTTTAAAGTTAACTTTAATGTCAATAGGTCAGGGCGAATGCTCGGGCAAGGGCTGGAATGACCTGCAACGGGTGCCGTGAAATCCCCGTTGACGCGCGGGTAGGTGCAGGACGTATCCCAATGTATCCAGGCCCCGATCTTCATCGAGTCGCTTACAAATGCTTTTCCCTCCAGATACGTCACGGATACACGGCTGAGGCGAAATGGCCACACCCGAACGAGGCCAGCCCAGGCGCCTCGCTCCAGGGTCCCAATAGCCCTTGTGGCAAGCCCAGCGCGCCTTGGTCGCGCAACGTATCCGGAGAAACGCCATGTCCCGCCCCCAGTTCTCGAACAAGACCCGCATTGGCCTGATCGCTGTCGCTCTGGCCGGCGGCATGCACATGACCTCGGCCTTCGCCGTTGAGGCTCTGCCCCAGGGCTACATGCTCGCCGCTGCCGACAAGGCCGCTGAAGGCAAGTGTGGCGAAGGCAAATGTGGTGCGGCGGAAGCCAGCGGTTCCAAGGCCGCCGAAGGAAAGTGTGGTGAAGGCAAGTGCGGTGCCGCCGAAGCAAGCAACACCAAGGCGGCCGAAGGCAAATGTGGCGAAGGCAAGTGCGGCGATGCCTCCTTCGCGCGCACCGATACCGATGACGACGGCCTGGTATCCCGCAAGGAACTCCTGACCGTGGCACCGAAGGGCGAAGCGGAGTTCATTGCGATGGACACCAACAAGGACGGTTTCCTGTCCGAGGGCGAGGTCTACAAGTTCCGCAGCAACCAGTACCTGTCCAACGGCAAGAAAGTCCCCACCGAGCTGTTTTCCAAGATGAGCCAGGCCAAGAACTGATCCTCGCATCTTGATCCACCTCCCCGGTGCCTTCCGCCGGGGAGGTTCCTCACCTTCGGGAGAACACCCATGAACGCTGCTGCCTTCCCCCAGGGTGCCGGCCTTGGCTTGCGCCGTGCCTTGCTGCCCGAGCTACTGGCGATGGATGCCGGTGCCGTGGATTTCCTCGAGTGCACCCCGGACAACTGGATCAATGTCGGTGGACACCACGGAGACGCCCTGGCGCGCCTGTCCGATCGCTTCCCGCTGGCTTGCCATGGCCTCTCGCTATCCCTCGGCGGCCCGGCACCACTGGATCGTGAGCTGCTGCGGCGCATCCGCGAGTTCCTCGACGGACACAAGGTCGCGTTCTTCAGTGAGCACCTGAGTTACTGCTCGGACGATGGCCAGCTCTACGACCTGCTGCCGCTGCCTTTTACCGACGAGTCGGTACGCCATGTCGCCGCGCGCATCCGCCAGACCCAGGACGCCCTGGAACGACGCATCGCCGTGGAGAACATTTCCTACTACGCCGCGCCCTACCAGGCCCTGCAGGAGATCGATTTCCTGCGTGCGGTGCTGGAGGAGGCCGACTGCGACTTGCTGTTGGACGTCAACAACCTCTACGTCAACTCGATCAACCACGGCTACGACGCCAGCGAGTACATGGCTGCTCTGCCGGCGGAGCGGGTCGTCTACCTGCACGTGGCGGGTCACTACGACGAAGCGCCGGACCTGAAGATCGACACCCATGGAGCCACGGTGAAGGGCGACGTCTGGTCGCTACTGGAACAGGCCTACCAGCGCTTCGGTGCGCTACCGACGCTGCTGGAACGCGATTTCAACTTCCCGCCGCTGACGGAGCTGCTGGGTGAGGTCGAACAGATTCGCGCGCGCCAGCAGGCAGCCATGCTGTGGCCGGAGGTGCGCCGTGCATGAAGTCCTGCATGAACAGCTGATGAGCATGGCGCGCCATGTGCGCGACCCACAGAACAACGCGCCGCCTCCCGGTATCGAACCGCGCCGCCTGGCGGTGTACCGCCGGTTGTTCTTCGGCAATGTGGAGTCGTTGCTTGCGGGCTGCTTCCCGGTCATCCGCGCCAGCCTCGGTGCGCAGCGCTGGCAGGTCCTGATCGAGGCTTTCTTTGCCGATTACCGCTGCCAGACGCCGCTGTTCACTGAAATCTCCGGGGAGTTCGTCCGCTATCTGGAAGAGGGCGGCGCCGACACGCTCGAGCTGCCGGCCTGGTTGGCGGAACTGGCCCATTACGAGTGGGTGGAAGCTGCGCTGCTCCTCAGCGACAGCGAGGAACAGGCCCATGATCCCGAGGGCAACCTGCTCGACGGCATTCCCCTGTTGTCCAGCCTGGCCTGGCCGCTGGCCTATCAGTGGCCGGTGAGCGAGATCGGTCCCGACTTCTTGCCGAACGACGTGCCCGATCAACCGACCCTGGTGCTGGCACGGCGCGGTGTCGACAAGAACATCCACTTCTCGCGCCTGGCACCGCTTGCTCATGCGCTGCTCATGTCCCTGCAGGAACGTGACTGCTCCGGCCATGAACATCTCCACGCCCTGGCCGAAGCCATAGGCGTGCACAGCGAGGACCTGCTGCCGCAAGGCCTGGCCCTGCTGGAAAACCTGCGCGCCCAGGGCGTGGTGCTCGGCACCCGTATCTGAGGCGCAGACAAATGCCGGCGCCCGCCGGCACTTCCTTCCCTGTAGCCAGGAAACACATTGATGACCGCAATCCTGCAAAGCACCCTCTACACCGCCCAGACACGCACCACCGGTGGCCGCGATGGTCGTGGCGAATCCTCCGACGGCGAGCTGAACGTGCGCCTGAGTCCACCTAACTCGGGCCGACCGGGAACCAATCCGGAGCAACTGCTGGGCGTCGGCTGGTCGGCCTGCTTCATTGGCGCCCTGCGCCGCGCCGGCCAGAGCCTGGAAATCCGCCTGCCGGACGATGTGGCGGTGGTCGCCGACATCGCCCTGGGCAACACCGCCGACGGCGGCTTTGCCCTGGCGGCGAAGCTGCGGGTGGAACTGCCGGGCCTGGCGAGCGATGACAAAGCCCGTCTGGTCGAAATGGCTCACCAGCTCTGCCCGTATTCCAAGGCAACCCGCGACAACATCGAGGTGACCTTCGACATTCCCTGATCGAAATCGGCCAGGCCAAAGCCCGCGTGCCCAGAGCGCGCGGGCTTTTTTCGTTGCGGTGCGGTCTCATCGCCGAAGGTGATCGTGTAGGAGCGAGCTTGCTCGCGAACAGCCGGGGCAGGATCTTTTCGCGAGCAAGCTCGCTCCTACGGTCAGTTCGTAGGATGTGGTTGAGCGAAGCGATACCCATCGGCTCCGAGAAACAGCATGGGTATCGCGGGCTCAACCCATCCTACGTTGCTACCTCAATCGGCAGCGCCAAGCTCCAGCCGTGCACAGAGGCCGCCGCCGTCGCGGTTGGCCAAAGTCAGGCGTGCGCCCAGTGCCTGGCTCAATTGCTGGGCGATGGCCAGCCCGAGACCGGTGCCGCCGGTGGTGCGGTTGCGCGAGCTTTCCACGCGATAGAACGGCTTGAAGACCTCCTGCAGGTCCTCTTCGGCAATGCCCGGTCCGTTGTCGTTCACCAGCACCTGTACCTTGCCCTGTGCATCTCGTTGCACGGCCACCTCGGCGCTGCCGCCAAACTTCAGGGCGTTGTCGATCAGGTTGCTGAGCACCCTGCGGAAAGCATGGGGGCGGGTTTCCAGCAGCAGGCCGCTGGAGCCCGCGAGGGTCACGGCCTGGCCGCTGTCCTGGTAATCGCACACGAGGCTGTCGAGGAAGGCATCGAGGTCGACCCGGCACAGCGCTTCGCTGGCACCGTCCATGCTGCGGGCGTAGGCAACGCCTTCACGCACCAGATGCTGCATTTCGTTCAGGTCGCTCCACAGCTTCTCGCGCTCCGGGGAGGGGTCCATCTGCTCCACACGCAGTTTCATCCGCGTGATGGGGGTCTGCAGGTCGTGGGAGATGGCGGCCAGCAACTGCATGCGCTCTTTCAGGTACGCACCGATGCGTCCTTGCAGCGCATTGAAGGCGCGGGCCGCGTAGGAGACTTCCTGGGGACCGCGTTCGTCGAGTTCGGGGCCGGGCGTGTCCGGGTCGAGATGGTCCACGGCCTCTGCGAGGCGGGTAAGCGGACGGATCGCCATGCGCACCGCCAGCCAGGTGCAAAAAAGCAGTACCGCCAATTGCAGGATCAGCATCACTGGCAGCCACTGGGCCATCGGAATGGGGCCGGGCGTGACGTCCACCGTCAACGGGCGGCCGTCGCTCAATGTCAGGTGCGCCTGGAAATGCGGCCGGGGGCCGGGAATGTTTTCGAAACGCAGCGGATATCGCTGGCCGATCGCCTCTGCAATGGAACTGGCCGCCATGTGGGGCTGGGTCATGTCCATGGGCTCGCCCGGAGTGCCCGCATCGAGCCGATAGCGGTAGTTGCGCCGTTCCAGCAGTGACAACCAGGTGGCACGTTCCTCTGCCGGCAAGCGGTCGATCAGCGCCACGGCAGTGCTCACGTCGTGTTCGAGGTTGCCGAGCATGACGTCGCGCCCGGTCTGGTAGCGCTCGTAGAACTGCGAGGCGAAGGACATCCCGTAGGCCAGTACCAGCCCGGTGAGGAAGATCAGCGCCAGGCGGGCGGCCAGGGTGGTTGGCCAGCGGGGCAGGGCCATCACGTCGTGGGCTCGATCAGTTGCACGGGTAGCGAGAAGACATAGCCTTCGCTGCGCACCGTCTTGATATAGGCGGATTCGCGCGCATCGTCCTGCAGACGTTGGCGCAGGCGACTCACCAGCAGGTCGATGGAACGGTCGAACACGTCCGCCTCGCGGCCCTGAGTGAGGTTGAGCAATTGCTCGCGGCTGAGCACGCGCTGCGGGTGATCGAGGAATACCCGCAGCAGTCGATACTCCGCGCCGCTCAGGGCGACCAGCGTCCCTTCGTCATCCAGCAGGTGGCGGGCCGTGGTGTCCAGGCGCCATTTGCCGAAGCCGATCAGGCGACTGCTTTCGCTGATCTGCAGGTTGGGCGGGAGCATACGGGTGCGGCGAATCACGGCGTTGATCCGCGCCAGCAGTTCACGGGCCGAGAAGGGCTTGGTCAGGTAGTCGTCGGCGCCCATTTCCAGGCCGATGATGCGGTCGGTCTCTTCGTTGCGCGCTGTCAGCATCAGCACCGGGGTCGCCTTGTGCTTACCCACACGCAGTTCGCGGCACAGGCGCAGGCCGTCATCGCCGGGCATCATGATGTCGAGGACGATCAGGTCGACGGCATTGGCCTCGAGGAAGGCGCGCATCTGCCGGCCATCGGCCGCCAGACTGACGCGCAGGCCATTCTTCTTCAGGTAGTTGCCGACGAGTTCGCGAATCTCCCGGTCGTCGTCAACGACCAGGATGTGATCGACATGGTCCATGGAATAACCTCGTTAGTGGCTGTTCGACGCCCAGTGTATCGGGCATTCCCGCGCTTGCCCGCCACCCTTTGTATTCCACTGTATCCGCCGCCCTTGCTGATACCTGCCAGCGCAATCCCGGTCGGCACCGGACACATCGGCGATACCTCCCCGCCATGAAATGGGTACCCAGCGGATGCCCCCTGCGTCCGCCCCCGCCCGGAGCGTACCGGGCCCCATCTGCCACTGAGGTGCCTATGCTGCTCGTTGCATTTCTAGGCGGGGTGCTGACCCTGTTCAGCCCCTGTGTACTGCCTGTCCTGCCCTTGTTGTTCTCCCGTGCCGGTGGTCCCGCCTGGTTGCCATTGCTGACGCTGGCTGGGCTGGCCTCCGGTTTTGCCGTGCTCGCCAGCCTCGCCGTGGTTTCCAGTGAATGGGTGATCAACGCCAGCCAATGGGGACGCTATCTTGCCCTGGTATTGCTGGCCGCCTCGGCGGCGGCCCTGCTTTCTTCGCGAGTTGGCACCTGGCTGTCGCGTCCCTGGGTGTGGTTGGGGGACCGCCTGCAGGGTGATGCCCGCAGCCTGCCGCCAACGCTTTCGGCCTGGCTGATGGGTTTTGCCGCCGGCCTGCTCTGGGCGCCCTGTGCCGGCCCCATTCTGGGATTGATCCTGTCCGGTGCCATGCTCAACGGCGCCAGTGCCTCCACCAGCCTGCTGCTGCTCAGCTATGGGCTCGGCGGTGCCGTGGCAATGGGCGGGCTGATCTTCCTCGGGCGTGGCGTGTTCCAGCGGGCGAAGCTGTCGCTGGGCGCGGTGGAATGGCTGCGTCGCGGCGCCGGTGCAGTGGCGTTGCTGGCGGTCGTCGGCATTGCCACGGGCACCACTGACCAGCTGTCCGGCGTGGGGTCTTCCCGGCTGGCGGCCGAACTTGAGCGTAAGGTGATCGAGGGTGTTCCAGCCATGCTGGAGAGCGTGGTGGGCAGCGCCCGTGCCGACAGCATCGAACAACTGCCAGACCTGGGCGCGATGCCGTCGCTGCAGGGTGCGACCCAGTGGCTCAATGGCCCGCCGCTGACCAACGAACAACTGCTTGGCAAGGTAGTGCTGGTGGACTTCTGGACCTTCGACTGCATCAATTGCCGCAACAGCCTGCCGTACGTGAACCAGTGGGCCGCGCGCTACGCCGACAAGGGCCTGGTGGTGATCGGTGTGCACACGCCCGAATACCCCTTCGAACGGAAGATCGAAAACGTGCGTGAGGCGATCGATCGCCTGGGCGTCAAGCATCCGGTGGCCGTCGACAATCAGTACCGAATCTGGAATGCCTTCACCAACCAGTACTGGCCGGCGCATTACTTCATCGATGCCAACGGGCGTGTCCGTCACCTGCATATCGGTGAGGGCGACTATGAGGACCAGGAGGCGATCATCCAGAAGCTGCTGCAGGAACGAGCAGAAGCGGGGAAGACCGCAAGCTGATCTGATCCCGGTGCGCGGCTGCAGGAGGCGCCGCGCAATACCTGGTGGTAAAGGTGTTTTGGAGGGACTTGCCCGAGATGGTAGGTTCTTCCGCCCTTATCCATGATCGAAGGACGAGCTCGATGCGCCCGACAGGAACGTGCCGCGCACAGATTTTCTTGATGAGCCTTGCAGCCTTGCTCGGCGGCCAGGCCATGGCGAACGACGCGCCGGAAGCCATCGACGCCAGCGCCGAACAGGCCGCTCGCCAGGTGATGCAGCAGTACGGCATTCCGGGCCTGGCCATCGGCGTCATCGCCCAGGGCGAGCGACGCTTCTACAACTATGGCGTGGCATCGAAGGCCACCGGTGAGGCTGTCACCGGCGACACGCTGTTCGAAGTGGGCTCCATCAGCAAGACCCTGACCGCGACCTTGGCCAGCTACGCAGCAGCCACTGGCAAGTTGTCGCTCACCGACAGCCCGAGCAACTACCTGCCGGCGCTCAAGGGTAGCCGGATGGACCAGGTGACGCTGCTCAATCTCGCCACCCATACCGCTGGCGGCTTTCCCCTGCAATTGCCCGATGACGTCCGCAACGAACGCCAGTTGATGGACTACTACCGCGCTTGGAAACCGCAGTTCGCCCCGGGCACCTATCGCACCTATGCCAATCCCAGCATCGGACTGCTGGGTGTGGTGGCCGCCAAGAGCCTGGGCGTGCCCTATGCCCAGGCGATGGAGCGCGACCTGTTGCCGAAGCTCGGCATGGACAACACCTGGATCGACGTGCCAACCAGTGCGATGCCGCGTTACGCCCAAGGCTATGACAAGCAGGACGCGCCCGTACGGGTGAACCCGGCGATGCTGGCGGCAGAAGCTTATGGCGTGAAGACCAGCAGCAAGGACTTGCTGCATTTCGTCGAAGCCAACCTGGGCTTGGCTGTAATGGATGGCGCCTTGCAGAAGGCGATAGACGCCACGCGCACTGGCTACTACAGGCTGGGGGCCATGACCCAGGACCTGATCTGGGAGCAGTACGACTACCCGGTGGCGCTGCAAACGCTGCTGGAGGGCAATGCCAGCCAGATGGCCCTTGAAAGTCATGCCGTCACGGCCCTCACGCCGCCCCTGGCGCCGCAACAGGCGGTCTGGGTCAACAAGACCGGCTCGACCAATGGCTTCGGCGCCTATGTGGCCTTCGTGCCTGAGAAGCAGCTCGGCATCGTACTGCTGGCCAACAAGAACTATCCAAACGAAGAACGGGTGAAGCTGGCGTACCGCATTCTCGGGGAACTGGACGCGAAGCCGTAGGTTGTAGGGAGATTTCGTGGGGCGGCTGCGGGCTCTCACGCTGAACGTGTAGGAGCGAGCTTGCTCGCGAACAACCCGGCGCAAATCTTTCGCGAGCGAGCTCGCTCCTACAGGTCCCCATAAAAAAGGGAGGCCGAAGCCTCCCTTTTTCCTGCCCTCAGGCCATTACCACTTGCCGGTGCTCATGCCACCATCCACGGCCAGGACGACGCCGGTGGTGAAGTCGGCCTTGGCCAGGTACAGCACGGCATCGGCAATTTCCTGGACGGTGCCGACGCGGCCCGACGGCGCGAGGTTGTTGAGGAAGTCGCGAGCGGCCGGGTCGTGCATCGGGGTGTCGATGATGCCGGGGGCCACCGCGTTCACCTGGATGTTGTGCGGAGACAGCTCCAGGGCCAGGGCACGGGTCAACTGGTTGACGCCACCCTTGATCAGTACCGGCAGGGCTGCGGGTACGTTGATGTTCGGCTGCAGGGCGACCGCCGCAGAGATGTTGATGATGTGCCCACCGCCTTGTTGCTGCATGTGCGCCGCCGCTACCTGGGACGTGTAGACGACGCCCTTGAGGTTGGTATCCAGCAGGCCTTCCAGGTCTTCCGGGGTGTAGTCGACAAAGGGTTTCGGGAGGAAGAAGCCGGCATTATTGACCAGTACTTCCACGCTGCCGAAGGCTTCGATGGCCGCGGCGAAGGCGTTGCGTGCAGTGACCGGATCGGCAACGTCACCGGCGACGCCAATGAAGCTGGCCGGATTGCCCAGGCTGGCGGCGGCTTCCTCGAGGCGCTCACTGGACCGGGCAGTACCGACGACGTTGTAGCCGTTGTCGATGAAGGCTTTGGCCAGGCCCAGGCCGATGCCGCTGGATGCGCCGGTGATGATTGCGGTTTTCTTGCTCATGGTGTGTTCCTCGCAGAGATAGTCGGGGGCTTCTTTCAGCGGGTCCGGAAAGTTGGTCGCTGTTGGGGAGGACTATATTCATGCGCTTGAAGTCGAAAAATCCGCTTTGCCTTGTTTCAGTTGATACGTGGTGTAACTAATATCGTGAGCGCTGGAGAGCCGATTTGTACGCTTCTGTATCTGGGCGGCCGGGGCTTACACAGGTGTGCAAAGTAGCCACGGTGCGACACATCGAGGGCATCCGCGCCGTAGAGACTGATGCCCACGACCTCCGTGGGATGAAATCGATGAAAACCCTGAAAAGCTTCCTGACGTCCATAGCCTTCTCCCTGGCCGGTGTCGCCGTGCACACCAATGCCGCCACCGAGAATCAGCGCAACTCAAGCGGCGTGTGCTTCCAATCGACTCCGCTCGGCAGCCGGAAGGCATTGCCAGAGGCGGGCAGGGATGGCGTGGCAAGCGACTCGCTCGAAGCGCCGATCGAGCGCGCGCAAGGCTGACGGCAGTTCCGTGCGGGGGAGGGTAATCCCTTGATGTAAGAGAATCGGCCGGGCGTATTCCCCCGGCCGCATCCCTTACTCGTAGGCGGAGCGGTAGGCGAAGATCCCCGGCAGGCCGCCGGTCATGACGAAGAGGAGGTTGCTGCCCGCTGGGAAATCACCCCGTCGGGCTGCGGCCAGCAGGCCTGCGAATGCCTTGCCGCCGTAAACCGGGTCGACCAGTAATCCTTCGTGGGAGGCCAGCAGTCGAGTGGCTTCAAGCATCGCTTCGGTAGGCGCACCGTAGGCATCGCCACGCTGGCTCCCGTCGATCCTCACCAAGCTTTCATCCAAAGTGGATGACGAATCGAGGAGCTGCATGACCTGGCGGGTCTTGTCGACGGTAGCCGCCAGCGCCTGCTCCTCGGTGGCAAGTACGGTGTAGCCGGTGATACGCGTGGAAGCACCCGTCAGCGCAACGCCCGCCAAGAGCCCAGCGTGGGTGCCGCCGCTGCCATTGGGAATGATGATCTGCGTGAATTCCAGGTCGAGGGCCGATGCCTGGCGGAGAATTTCGAGCGCACAGGCTGTATAGCCCAGGCTGCCTCTGGGGCTGGAGCCGCCCAGGGGCATGAAGAAGGGTTTTTGGCCTTGTTGCCTGAGCCTGTCCTGCTGCTCGGCCGCGTAGGCGTCGGGCGAGGCGCCCTCCGGCAGGCGGTGGAGGGTCGCACCGAACAGGCCATCGAGAATGAGGTTGCCGCCATGGCGGAAATCGTCGTCGGTGCGCACGGCGGAGGGGGCCAGGATCAATTCGCAGGCGAGGCCGTGGCGAGCCGCGACGGCTGCAGTGAGGCGCGTATGGTTGGATTGCAGGCCGCCCCAGGTGACCAGGGTATCGGCACCTTCGGCCAGCGCTTCGCCGAGCAGGAACTCCAACTTGCGCAGCTTGTTGCCGCCACCGCCCAGACCCGTCAGGTCATCGCGTTTCACATAGAGGCTGCAACCATTCAGCTCGGGAAGGGCGCTCAGGTGTGAAAGACGCTGGATGGGCGTCGCGCCTTCCAGCAGCGTCACCCTGGCGTAGCGTGCGAGGGCCGCATCCAGGTGACCGAGATCGTTCGACATGCAGGCTGCTCCTGTGGTGTTGCGACGTCATGGATTGCCCACCCGGCGAATACCGGGTGGGGCAGGGCACGGGCGGGTCATCCCGGCTGGTTCTTGCGGTACTCCGTGGTGGTGATACCGGCGTAGCCCCAGTTATCGGTGTCCACTTCTTCGATGACGATATGGGTGAGGTCCGGGCGCTTGCCGAGCACGCGTTGCAGGGTGTCGGTGATTTCGGCGATGACCTGGGCTTTCTGCTCCCGGGTAACGCCGTCACGGGTGATTCGAACGCTGACGAATGGCATGTTTTGGCTCCTACGGAGTTGCTTCAGTGAACACCGGGGCAACAGGACGATGCGCCCTCGGTATGGTTTCGCCACCAACAGATGGTAGGCCTGGACGGCTTCGCTGAGCGGAAGCACCCGCACTATATTTGTGCCGCATGGGCGGATAAATGTAGCCTTGGATACTTCAGTTGATACCCGGTGTAATGAATCGTGAAACGGCATTTCGATGACATCCAGCTGGGCAGCATCGAGCTCTTCTGTCTTGCCGCGGAGGCGGGGAGTTTCACGGCTGCGGCGCTTTCGGCAGGGGTTACGCCGGCGGCCGTGAGCCGCTCGATTTCGCGGCTGGAGGAGCGCCTGGGCACGCGCCTGTTCGTGCGTACCACGCGGAGCATCCGCCTCACGGAAGGCGGCCGTGCCTACTTCGAACAATGCCGGCAAGCCTTGACCCAACTGGTCGAAGCCGAGCGCGAGGTGATGGGCAAACAGCTCGAACCCGTCGGCGAATTGCGCATCAGCATTCCCACCACGTACGGGCATTACCGCATCCTGCCGCTGCTGTCCCGCTTTCGCGAACGCCACCCCGGCGTGAAGATCGACATCCACCTGAGTAACCGCAACATCGATTTCGTCGCGGAAGGCTACGACCTGGCGATCCGTGTGCGTGCCCAGCCGGACTCCACGCTGATCGCCCGGCACCTGGAAGATGCGCGACTGGTCGTGATCGCCACGCCGGAGTACCTCGCCCGCGCCGGGACGCCCACCAGCCTCGACGACCTCGAACAGCACGATTGCATCCAGTTCGAATTGCCCAGTAGTGGACGACGTATCTCCTGGTTGTTCACCGAGGACGGCAAGGAGCGTGAGATCTTCGCCAACGGCAACTACTGTTGCTCGGACGATGTGCTGGGCGGAGTGACCCTGGCCAGGCACGGCGCTGGGCTGTTCCAGACCTATCGCTTCATTGTCGAACGGGACCTGGAAGAGGGTTCACTGGTGGAGGTGCTTCCGGAGTTCGGCGGTCGCTCTCGCCCTTACACCTTGCTGTATCCCCATGGGCGCCATGTTCCATTGCGCCTGCGCGCCTTCGTCGACTTCCTGATGGAGTGCCAGCGGGAGTGGAAGGTCTGATCGGTGGGGGCCTTTACCGGCCCGGCGATTGAATTCGGCTATGGCTGAAAGATCGTTTCATCATCTTCCCGAACAGGTTCAGCACTCCCTGTGATAAGGCCCGGAAGCCCTTGAAATCCCATGGGATATCACCGCTGCCCAGGTGGCGCGGGCCTTGTTCCGGCGGGCCGAGCCCGTATCGATTTCACATTCCTTGTCTACTATCAATGCCATTTCCAAAACCTATTGGCTGGGTCGGCGCCTGGATTCCAAGCTGAATAGACTGGTTGGCTGATGACAAAAGAGAGAGGAGATAAGCATGTCCAGTGAAGCTAAGTGCCCGTTCGCAGGGAAAAATGTGAGTGCGGGTGTTATGCCATCGAATGCGCAGTGGTGGCCCAACCAACTGAATCTCAAGATCCTCCATCAACACTCGCCTGCTTCCAATCCACAGGCGGCTGATTTCAATTATGCCGAAGCATTCAAGACCCTCGACCTCGACGCCGTCGTCAAGGACCTGCACGCCCTGATGACCGACTCGCAGGAGTGGTGGCCGGCTGACTATGGCCATTACGGCCCGCTGTTCATCCGCATGGCCTGGCACGCTGCCGGTACCTACCGCATCGCCGATGGCCGTGGCGGTGCGGGGACCGGTAACCAGCGCTTCGCGCCGCTCAACAGCTGGCCGGACAACGGCAACCTCGACAAGGCGCGCCGCCTGCTGTGGCCGATCAAGCAGAAGTACGGCAACAAGCTGTCCTGGGGCGACCTCCTGGTGCTGACCGGCAACGTCGCGCTGGAATCCATGGGCTTCAAGACCTTCGGCTTTGGCGGTGGTCGCGTGGATATCTGGGAACCGGAGGAAGACGTCTATTGGGGCGCCGAGAAGGAATGGCTGGCCACCAGCGACAAACCCAACAGCCGCTATAGCGGAGACCGTCAGCTCGAGAACCCGCTGGCTGCCGTGCAGATGGGCCTGATCTACGTGAATCCGCAAGGTCCGGACGGCAATCCCGACCCGGTCGCTTCGGGGCGTGACGTCCGCGAGACCTTTGCCCGGATGGCCATGAACGACGAGGAAACTGTGGCCCTCACCGTCGGTGGCCATACCTTTGGTAAATGCCATGGCGCGGGCGACGCCGCGCAGGTAGGGGTTGAGCCCGAGGGCGGCGATATCGTCGACATGGGCTTCGGCTGGAAGAGCACCCATGGCAGTGGCATCGCGGGCGACGCAATCACCAGCGGTCTGGAAGGCGCGTGGACGCCGACGCCGACCAAATGGGACAACAGTTACCTCGAAACCCTCTACGGTTTCGAATGGGAACTGACCAAGAGCCCAGCTGGCGCCCATCAGTGGAAGCCCAAGGGGACGACGGGAGACGGCCTGGTGCCGGATGCCCACGACCCGTCAAAGCGCCACGCACCCATGATGACCACCGCCGACATGGCGATGCGCATGGACCCGGCCTACGAGAAGATCTCCCGTCGCTACAAGGACAACCCGGCGGAACTGGCGGACGCCTTCGCCCGTGCGTGGTTCAAGCTGACCCACCGCGACATGGGGCCGCGCAGCCGTTATCTCGGCAAGCTGGTGCCGAAGGAAGAGCTGATCTGGCAAGACCCGGTTCCTGCCGTCGACCACCCGCTGGTGAATGACCAGGATGTAGCTGCCCTGAAAGCGAAGATCGCCGCGAGCGGACTGTCGGTTTCGCAACTTGTGAGTACTGCTTGGGCCGCCGCATCTTCCTTCCGTGGCAGCGACAAACGTGGCGGCGCCAACGGTGCGCGCCTGCGTCTGGCACCGCAAAACGCGTGGGAGGTGAACCAGCCGGCTGAAGTGGCCAAGGTGATTTCCACCCTGGAAGGCATCCAGAAGGACTTCAACGCCTCCGGCAAGAAAGTCTCGCTCGCTGACCTGATCGTGCTGGCCGGCGGCGTGGGTGTCGAAACCGCAGCGAAGAACGCCGGTGTGAATGTGACCGTGCCCTTCGCGCCCGGCCGTACCGATGCTTCGCAAGAGCAGACCGATGTGGATTCCTTCGCACCCCTGGAGCCGCTCGCCGATGGCTTCCGCAATTACGTGAAGAAGGGCTACGAGGATTCGACGGCAGAAATGCTCGTGGACAAGGCCCAACTGCTGAAACTGAGCGCGCCGGAAATGACTGTGCTGGTAGGTGGCCTGCGGGTACTCGGCGCCAACTTCGGCAAGTCCCAGCACGGTGTATTCACCTCGCGTCCGGAAACGCTGACGAACGACTTCTTCGTGAACCTGCTGGACATGCGGACCAAGTGGGAGCGGTCTGCGTCCGATTCGAATGTACTGGAAGGCCGCGACCGCAGCAGCGGCGCACCCAAGTGGACCGCGACCGTAGTTGACCTGGTCTTCGGCTCCAACGCCCAGCTCCGGGCTATCGCGGAGTACTACGGCAGTTCCGACTCGCCGCAGGCCTTCGTGCGCGACTTCGTAGCCGCCTGGACCAAGGTGATGAACGCGGACCGCTATGACCTGAAGTAAGGGTGGAATGGCAGGTCCGGATGGGCCTGCTGCATTACTTGCCTGACCCACGCCGCCGGCAGGGCACCCCTGTCGGCGGCTTTTTTTCGTCCAAAGGGTGCTCAAGAGCTTCGCGAGCAAGCTCGCTCCTACAAGTGCGACTCCGGATTCTCAGTCGTTGGCGCAGAAGTCCGCCTGGTTTTGCACGGCAAGCCTGGATTCTGCACGGACCAAATATGTAGGAGCGAGCTTGCTCGCGAACGGGCAGGCTCAAGCGCTTCGCGAGCAAGCTCGCTCCTACAAGTACGACTCCGGATTCTCAGTCGTTGGCACTGAGCTCCGCTTGGTTTTGCACGGCAAGCCTGGGTTCTGCACGGACCCAATATGTAGGAGCGAGCTTGCTCGCGAACGGGCGGGCTCAAGAGTTTCGCGAGCAAGCTCGCTCCTACAAGTGCAGCTCCGGATGATCGGTCGTTGACACTCGATCAGTCGGGGCTAGCCTCAAGACGTGGGAAAAAATCCCACACCAAAATACAAACCGGCTTACAGGACGCATGCGAATTCTGAAATTGACTTCAAGGTTCGTATGCAAGGGTTGAGCGGGTTGGGCACTGGCTTTTCAGGACGCGGTAACCCATTTTCCAATGCTTGCGTTCGATAGGGAGATGACTACGCAACTCCGTTCGGAGGTTCATCATGCTGCTCAAGAAGTGTTTGCTGGCGCTGGCCATTGGCGGCGTTCTATCGGCCTCGACCGTTCTGGTCCCTGACTACATCGGCGGCTTCTCCAGTGTTTACGCAAAAGATGGAGGCAGCGGTGGTGGTGGCGGAGGCAGCGGCGGCGGTGGCGGTAGTGGCGGCGGCAGCGGTGGCGGCGGCGGTGGGCATGGCGGTGGGCATGGCGGCGGGCACGGCGGAGGCAGCGGAAGCGGTGGTGGTGGCCACGGCGGCGGCAGTGGTGGTGGGAGCGGTGGTGGCAGTGGAGGCGGCAGTGGAAGTGGCCACGGCGGTGATGGTGGTGGTGGCCACAGTGGGTCCGGTCACAGCGGCGACGGCGCCGCCAGTGGACACGGCGGCAATAGTGGACCGGGCAGTGCGCACAGCGGTCGTGGCAACGACGATGGTGCGGATCACGATGTCGGCGAAGCCCATGGCGTAGGCCATGGTGCCGATGACGGTGCGGACCATGACGTCGGTGAGGCACATGGCGTCGGACATGGCGCAGACGATGGTGCTGACCACGATGTCGGCGAAGCGCACGGTGTGGGACGGGGGGCGGACGACGGCCCCGATCACGATCTGGGCGAAGCACATGGCGTGGGCCAAGGCGCAGATGATGGGCCTGACCATGACGTCGGAGACGATCGGGGCGGAGTCTGAGCGGCCAGCCCGAGGCTGCACGGGACCCGGAGTGGCACCGGTGCCCGTGTGACCCGCCTGGCCATATAGGCGGTGCGATTGCCTGAAGGAACGGGGGCACAGTCAGCACCGTCAATAACAGCGGGTGACGTTCAGGGCAGGCTGCCGGGAACGTCTACCCGCGCAACATATGAGTATTCCTATCGACAGGAGCACCTTGAATGCAGTTGCCCGCTTTCCCGCCCTCGTTGTTGCCGGCGCTCCAGCACGTCATGCGGCCGCTGGTGAGGCTGATGCTGAGGAAAGGGGTCACCTACAACTGCTTCGCCGAGTTGCTCAAGGAAATCTTCGTCAACGTAGCCGAGCGTGAATTCCGGCTGGACGACAAACCCCCTACCGACAGCCGGATCAGCCTGCTCACGGGCGTCCATCGCAAGGACGTCAAGCGCTTGCGCAGTGGCGCGGGCGACGAGAAAAACCCTCTGCCGGAAAACATCTCCCTCGGTGCGCACCTGGTCAGCGTCTGGCTGAACAATGCACCGTTCTGCAAGCAACCCGGACGCCCTTTGCCTTTACCGCGTCTCGCCAGCAGCGGGAGGGAATGCTCCTTCGATGGGCTGGTCGCGACGGTCAGCAAAGACATCCGAGCCCGCGTGGTGCTGGACGAGTGGCAGCGCCTGGGCGTCGTTCGGATCGACGAGCAGGACTGCGTGCACCTGGAAACCATGGCCTTCATTCCCCAGCGCGGGTTCGATGAAAAGGCAGCGTACTTCCGCCACAACCTGCATGACCATGCGTGCGCGGCCGTGCACAACCTTACCGAGGAGGGCGAGCCCTTCTTCGAACGCAGCGTCCACTACGACAGTCTTTCGTCGTCTGCGGTCGAGCAGTTGCGCCAGGCGGTCAGCGCCGAAGGCATGCAGGTCCTGATCGGTTTCAACCAGCTGGCCGCGGAACTGGAGGCGCGCGACGTGCCGAAGCCCGAGGCGCGGCAACGCATCACCATCGGCCTTTATTTCTACACTGAAGGCAGTCCAGCCGACGCCTCCCGGTCTGAAGCAGCCCGCAAGCCATGAACATCGCCTCACGTTTCCTGTGCACCCTGGCCCTGCTGGGTGGGACGCTGCTGGCCCTACCCGCAAGCGCCGCACCCGTTTGCCTTGATCCGGGAGGCATGGGCGGCACCGGTGCGGTGGCTACCGGCGGCATAGGCGGTACCGGGGCGCCTATCGCGCCTGCGGATCACGGAGGAATAGGCGGCACCGGTGCACCCGCTGACGAGGGCGGCATTGGGGGTACCGGCATCGTGGGCACCATCACCGGCTTCGGCTCGATCTGCGTCAACGGCGTGGAAGTCCACTACGACAGCAAGGTGCCACTCAGCGAAAACGGCGTGCCGGCCAGTACTGGGCACCTGGCCATCGGCCAGGTAGTAGCCGTGGAAGCCCATGCAACGGCAAGAGGACTGGTGGCACGGAACATCGCCATCCTCCATGCCTACGAAGGCCCGGTTACGGCGGTGGCCTCGGCGAGCGCGCCGCTGCGCGTGATGGGGCAGCCCGTTCGCATCGCCGGCGACGCCCGCGTGACATCAGGGCTGCGCGTTGGGGATGCGGTGCGCGTCAGCGGTCTGCGCAACGCCACGGGTGAAGTCGTCGCCAGCCGGATCGACCGGGCACCGAAGCTCGCCCAGGCCAGCGCCATCGGCGCCATCGAGCGGCCAGGCGAACTGCAGGGCCTCGCCCTGACCAACAAGCGGCTGGCGCCCAATGCAGAGGTGCTGGTACGAGGCAACTGGAACGGCCGGCAACTGGATGTCGTCCAGAGCCGGGTCGATCCGGGCCTGCCATTCGAGGGACGCGTACGCAATGTTGTCGTGGAAGGGCTGGTGCATAGGCAGCACGGCGATCGCGTCGAGCTGGGCGGATTCACCGTGCAACTGGGACATGGCACTGCATTCAGCGGTGGGCGGTCGACGGAGCTGGCGGTTGACCAGCGCGTACGCGTTGCCGGGGTGATCGGGGCAGGGCGGAGCATCCAGGCCGAGCGGATCGAGTTCGTCCGAGACAACCCCGCCGGCTCCATTCGCCACGGCTCGGAGCACAGTGGATCGGGTTCCGGTGAGACGGAGTCGGAGTCGGAGTCGGAACATCATGGAAGCGGGAATTCCGGCAGTGGCAGCCATGATTCGGTGGAGCGGGTGAGGACTGAATCAAGCGGACGCGACGACGCCGGCGAGACGCGGGAACGGATAGAGCGGGAGGTGGAGTCCGCATCCGGAGAGCTGGAACGCCGGGAGCGGATAGAAACCCGAGAGTCCGCTGACCGTGTGGAAACCCGCGAACGCATCGAGATTTTCGAGAATGGCGTGCGCGTCGAGCGAATTGAACGGATCGAGAAGATCGAGCGGTCGGATCGTCCCGATAAGCCGGATCGCGTGGAAAAGATCGAGCGTGTGGAGCGCGTCGAGAAGCCGGAAAAGGTCGAGAAGCCTGAAAAGGTAGAGAAAGTAGAGAAGGTCGAGCGTCCGGAGACAGTGGAACGCCCGGAAGAGGTGGAGCGGGTGGACCGGTCCGGCCCCCATTAGGCGGCCTGACCTGTGCGGGAAAGCCGGGGCGTAATCCGGAGTGCCAGCTAATCTGGGAGGGAACCCCGGCCGACCGGGGCGCCGAGTGCTCTTGAGCGCAATGAGGTACGCATGCCCGTCACGCGCGTTATTTCTCCGATCCTGTTGGCAATCCTGGCGGCACCGGCCCTGGCGGATGACTTCACGGTTACGACGGGGCTCGACTACTCGCGAGGCAAGTACGGAACGCCGACTGTCAGTGAAACCTGGTACGTCCCGGTGGTCGGCAAATATGAAACCGGGCCGATGATCTACAAGCTGACCATTCCTTATCTGCGCATCACCAATCCTGCCGTGGGGCCGGATGGCGAACCCTTGGCCGGTGACTGCGGCAGCGAAGAAAGTGGCCTTGGCGACACGGTGGGCAGCGCCGACTATGCATTGCTGGACGGCAGTGACGGCGGCAGCCTGCTGGTGGACTTGATAGGCAAGGTGAAGCTGCCGACAGCCGATGAGGATCACTGCCTCGGTACCGGCGAGACCGACTTTTCGGCCCAGGTGGACCTGACGCAGGGCTTCGGTGCATTCAGTGGCTTCGCCACCCTCGGTTGGAAGAAGTTCGGCGATCCGTCCGACACTGACTTCCGCGACCCGATCTTCGCCTCGCTGGGCCTGGTAACGCGCGTGGCACCGGCGACTTCCGTCGGCGCCGCGTATGACTGGCGACAGAAAGTGACCTCCGATGGCGACGAAATCCAGGAATTCACCTTGTTCCTGACACAAAGACTCGACGCCGAATGGAAGGTCCAGGTTTACGCGCTGGCAGGCTTTTCCGATGCGAGTCCGGACGCCGGTGGCGGCGTGATGCTGAGCCACAGGTTCTGACGCGACGAAAATAACCGCTGAGCGTGATTCATTTTCGTATTTCCTTTGAAAGTCCTTCTCCATCCGGCCGCTGTTTGCGCCTGCACATCCCCGTCACACTCCGCGCCCATACCGTCACCGAAACCCGGAGTGCAACCATGAATCCCGCTTCCCTTGCCAGCCAGCGCTATACCACCAAGGCCTACGACCCGGCTCGGCGCATTGCCCAGCCGACCATCGACGAGCTGCTGGCGCTGCTCCGGCAGGCGCCCTCGTCGGTCAATTCCCAGCCCTGGCACTTCGTGGTCGCCGGCACTGACGAAGGCAAGGCCCGCCTGGCCAAAGGTACCCAAGGGCCTTACGCCTACAACCAGCCCAAGGTGCTGGACGCGTCGCACGTAATCCTCATCTGCGCCCGTATGGATATGACCGATGCCCATCTGTCGCAGGTTCTGGAGCAGGAGCAGGAAGACGGCCGCTTCCGTGACGAAGAGGCCCGCGCCGGCCAACTGCGCACCCGGCAGACGTATGTGAATCTGCACCGCGAGCGCCAGGACCTGCAGCACTGGATGGAGAAGCAGGCCTATCTGGCCCTGGGCACGCTGCTGCTCGGTGCCGCGGCCCTTGGCGTGGATGCCACGCCGATGGAGGGCTTCGATGCGCAATCGCTGGATGCCGAATTGGGTCTTCGCGAGCAGGGTTACACCAGCGTGGTCATGGTGGCCCTGGGGCACCGCAGCGAGACGGATTTCAACGCCGACCTGCCCAAATCGCGCCTGCCTTCCGAGCGCCTCATCACCACCCTCTGAGGCTAATGCGGGCAGTCGTAGGCCCGATCTATGCGAAGCCCAACGATTGGCGGACCTGCGGCCCGCTTCGCGAATGAATTCGCTCCCACAGGGTTGGTGCCATGGCAGGGCGGTGCCGGCGCGAATCACCCCTCGCCCATTGGGAGAGGGGCCGGGGGTGAGGGCTGTTGCGAGCCCGCTCGGAGTGGGGCCGTAGGTTGTGGCTGAGCTACGCGAAGCCCAACGATTGGCGGACCTGCCGTCCGCTTCGCGAATGAATTCGCTCCCACTGGGTTGGTGCCATTGCAGACCGTCCATCCCGCACTTTTGCCGCGAGTGAACTCAATCCACACGTACGCGGTCTGTCTGCTGTCGGCCCACTGGGTGGATTGCATGGCTTTTCGCTACCTGGGCGACTCGCTGCCTTCCGTTCCATCCTGATCGCTTACCGTTCTGGAGCAATTTGCCTGGCCGGCTTTTTTCATGCCCGTTTGCCGGGTTTTGTCCCCATCGCCATGTGAAGATTGCCCATGACCCTGTTCCGTCGTTTCCACGCCCGTGTTTCCCCGCTCCAGTCCCGTGCCTTCGGCGCCCTCATGCTGGGTGGCCTGTTGATGTCCGGGGGATCGGTCCACGCGGAGGAACCCGCCGGCAACGTGCGCTGGGTGAGCGACAGCCTGACGACCTACGTTCGTAGCGGCCCGACCGACGGATATCGCATCGTGGGTACGCTCTCTTCCGGGCAGAAAGTCGAGCTGCTCACGACCCAGGGCGACTACAGCCAGGTTCGCGGCCAGAACGGCAGCAGTGTGTGGATTCCCAGCCGTGACCTGCAGGAAGTGCCCGGCCAGGCCGAGCGCCTGCCGCAGCTCGAGCAGAAAGTGACGGAGCTCAGTGCGCAGCTCGCCGGTATCGACGATTCGTGGAAGTCCCGTGTTCAGGGCATGCAGGAGACGCTGGATGCACGCAAGAAGCTGATCGACGAGCTGCAGGCGGCGCGCTCGGCACTGGATGCCGAACTGACCCAGGCGCGCTCCGAACTGCGTGATGCGCAGGCGCAACTGGGCGACGAGAACAAGCAGGTGCTGATGCGCTACATGGTCTACGGCGGCAGCATCGCCGGTGCGGGACTGCTGGCCGGGCTGATCCTGCCGACTTTCCTGCGAGTGCGGCGCAAGCGTAACGATCAGTGGGTCTGATCGGCTGGCTCGCCGAGCAATCAGCGAGCCAGTCCCGATGAAGGGGCACTGCAGCGCGAGTGCCCCGGTTGGCGACCACTAGCGGGGGCGGGCGCTGCTCGCCTGGGCTCAGTGCGGCCCGCGATGGCGGATGGTCTTGAGCAGATCGTCCGGGGTGATCTGGCCCACGACATTGCTCGCCGCGCTGCCCGGTTGCGGCAGGTCGAGGATGTGGCCCTTCATCTTGCCCACCACGTGCATCTCGCAGGGTTTGCAGTCGAACTTCAGGGTCAGCACTTCATCCCCGTGGACCAATTGCATCGGCGCCACCTTGGTGCGCACGCCGGTCACGCCCTTGGCCTGTTTCGGGCACAGGTTGAAGGAGAACCGCAGGCAGTGCTTGGTGATCATCACCGGGACTTCGCCAGCTTCCTCGTGCGCCTCGTAGGCTGCATCGATCAACTGCACGCCGTAACGGTGATAGAAGTCCCGAGCCTTCTGGTTGTAGACGTTGAAGAGGAACGACAGGTGGGCTTCCGGGTACACCGGCGGCGGCACGCTGACGGCCTTGCGGCTGCCATGGGGGTGAGCGGCTACACGGGCTGCGGTCAGCGCTTCGATCGCTTCGCGGCGCAGGGCCTTGAGCTGGGACGCGGGGATGAAATACGCCTGCGGCGCATCCAATTCGATGTTCTGAGCGTGATAGCTGGTGGTGCCAAGCTGGCCCAGCAGGTCATGCAGTTGCTCCAGGGCCTGTTCGGGTTTGTTCGCCGCCCCGAACGGACCGTCCAGCCTCACGCTGGCGTTCACGCCTTCCTCGCTGGTGGCGGTCAGCTCCAGGCCGTCTTCGCGCAGGCTGGCTTTCCAGCTCACGCCAACTCGACGTTCCGCCGAAGTCTTCAGCAGCGCCTGTTGCCAGTTGTGGTCCAGGTTGCGGGACAGCGGGTGATTCGGGCGTAGCCGCGACAGGCCGGCGGGCATTTCGTTGGGCTCGACGCGGTAGCGCCAGCGCTTTTCACCTTCTTCCTCGAACTCGCCTTTCAATTCGGCGATGTTCGCACGGAAGCCGACAACCTCGCGCTTGATCAGCACGTTGAGGCCGTCACCGTTGGACAGCGGCTCATGGGTCACGGCAATCAGGTCGCGCTTGCCGACTTTCTCCACCTGCCCAACCAGCAGGCCCGTGAAGGTCGGCGTGTCGAAGGCGCCGATGTCGATCTTGCGTTCGGTGACGAAATAGTCGGTGCTGCCACGGTGGAAGGTCTTGTCCGGGTCCGGCACGAAGAAGTGATCCGTGCGGCCGCTGGAGGCGCGGGCCAGGTCGGGGCGCTCGGCGAGGATGCCGTCCAGGCGCTGGCGGTAGTACGCGGTGATGTTCTTGACGTAGCTCGCATCCTTGTAGCGGCCTTCGATCTTGAACGAGCGCACGCCGGCGTCCACCAGGGCGCTCAGGTTCGCGCTCTGGTTGTTGTCTTTCATCGACAGCAGGTGCTTCTCGAAAGCCACTACGCGGCCCTGGTCATCCTTGAGGGTGTAGGGCAGGCGACAGGCCTGGGAGCAGTCGCCCCGGTTGGCGCTGCGACCGGTCTGGGCGTGGGAGATGTTGCACTGCCCGGAGAAGGCGACGCAGAGGGCACCATGGATGAAGAACTCGATGGCAGCATCGGTTTCATTGGCGATGGCACGGATCTGCTTGAGGTCCAGTTCGCGGGCGAGCACCAGTTGGGAGAACCCGGCCTGGTCGAGGAACTTTGCGCGCTCCACGGTGCGGATGTCGGTCTGGGTGCTGGCGTGCAGCTCGATGGGCGGGATGTCCAGTTCGAGGACGCCCATGTCCTGCACGATCAGCGCATCGACGCCAGCGTCGTACAGCTCGTGGATCAGCTTGCGCGCCGGTTCCAGTTCGTCGTCGTGGAGGATGGTGTTGATGGTGACGAACACGCGCACATGGAAGTGGTGGGCGAATTCCACCAGTTTGGCGATATCCGCCACTTCGTTGCAGGCGTTGTGGCGGGCGCCGAAACTTGGGCCGCCGATGTACACGGCGTCGGCGCCATGCAGAATGGCCTCGCGGGCGATATTGACGTCGCGGGCGGGGCTGAGCAGTTCTAATTGGTTCTTGGGCAAAGACATGGCAATCACGGTCCGGCACGTATGCAGGGGGCGCATTGTACCGGGCCTGCGCCACCTGAGCATCCATGGGGTGCCGGATGGAGGATCGCTTTGTCCGGCGGCCAGGCTGCAAGCCTTGGTCGCCGGAGCCGGCATTACCAGTTGTAGGTGACGGTGCCGTAGACGGTGCGCTGCTGCCCGTACTGGCAACCGACGGCGCTGAAGCAGCCGGCCACGTATTCTTCGTCGAACAGGTTGGCGGCGTTCAGCGAGACTTCCACGCCATCGAGGGAGGCATCCACCTTGCCCAGCTGGTAGCTGATCAGGGCGTCCACGACGCTGTAGCTGTCCACCTTGAAGCTGTTCTCCCGGTCGCCGTAGGTACTGCCTACGTAGCGCGCGCCAGCGCCGATGCGCAGGCCCTCCAGCGCACCGCCCTGGATCACGTAGTCACCCCAGATCGACGCCATGTGCTCCGGTACGCGGAACGGGGTGTTGCCCTCGATGCCGCTTTCGGACTCGGTGACTTCCACGTCGTTCCAGGTGTAGCTGCCGATCAGGTTGAAGCCACGGGTGATCTCCGTCTTGGCTTCCAGCTCGACGCCCTTGGAGCGCACCTCGCCTTCCTGGATGCGGTCAGGCCCCACGGTTTCGGTGACGTTCTGCTTGGTCAGGTCGAACACGGCGATGGTGTACAGGCTGCTTCCGCCCGGCGGCTCATACTTCAGGCCCAGCTCGTACTGCTTGCCGGTTTCCGGGTCCAGTTGCGAGTTGTTCAGGGTGGAGCCCATCACCGGGAGGAAGGACTCGCTGTAGCTCAGGTAAGGGGCCAGGCCGTTCTCGAAGAGGTAGACGATACCGGCGCGACCGCTGAATTTTTCGTCCTTCTGGGTTTGTGGGGAGCGGCCATCGTTCCGGTCGGTAGCCCAGTCGTAGCGACCGCCCAGCAGGAACACCCAGTTGTCGAACTTGAGTTGGTCCTGCAGGTAGACGCCGGTCTGGGCCAGCTTCTGCTCGTAGTCGTTGTTGATAACCGGGAACAGGGTCAACGGCTGGCCATACACCGGGTTGAAGGGGTCGAAGGTTTCCCCGACGAAGCTGAGCGCCTGCTCCTGGTCGAACTTGCCATTGTTGTAGTCGACGCCGGTCAGCAGGGTGTGGTCCAGGTCGCCGGTGAAGAAATTGGCCTGCACTTGCGTGTCCATGGTGAACAGGCGGCCATCGCCCTTGCGCTGGTCGGCAAAGCGCGAGTACTGGCCGCCACCTGCCGGACCGAACAGGGCGAGCTCGGCGCTGGATTGCCGGTAATAGCTGTAGCGGACGTTCTGGCGCAGGGTCCAGATCTCGTCGAAGCGGTGCTCGAAGACGTAACCCGCCGAGGTTTTCTCGTTGGTCATGAAGTCGAAGGCGCTGTCGCCGACGTAGGTATCGCGGTCCAGGCGACCGCGCGGATCACGGAACACCGTACCGGAGGCGGGCAGTGCGTTGGCGAAGTTGCCGGTCTGCTTCTGGTATTCGCCGAGGAAGGTCAGCTCGGTGTCATCGCTGGGACGGTAGCTGATGGCCGGGGCCAAGTACTGGCGGCGGTTGGTGATGTGGTCGGTCTGGGCATCGGCTTCGCGGAACAGCCCGGTCAGGCGATAGCTCCAGACACCTTCCTCATCCAGGGCGTCGCCGAGGTCGAATGCACCTTGCTTGTAATCGAGGTTGCCGGCCTGCAATTGCACTTCGCGCAGGGGCTCGGTGGTCGGGCGTTTGCTCACCAGGTTGATCTGGCCGCCCGGATCGGTGGCGCCATAAAGCACCGAGCTGGCGCCGCGCAAAACTTCGATGCGTTCCAGGCCATAGGGCTCCGGGGCGTCCCAACCGAGAAAATCGGGGAGGAAGGTGCGGGTGCCGTCACGCAGCATGCGCCCCGTGCCTTGCTGGAAGCCCCGGATCATCAGTTGGTCGGTCACGAACTGCGGGCCCGCCAGCTCGGCATTGACGCCCGGTGTATAGCGCAGCGCCTGGGCGACGGTCTTCGGTTGCTGGGCTTCGATCTGCTCGCGGGTGACGACGGAAACCGAGTAGGGCGTTTCGATGATCGGCGTATCGGTCTTGGTGCCGGCGGATGCGCGCTTGGCCACGTAGCCGTCATCCGGACTGACCGAGCTGTACGCCTGGCCGACGATGCTGGTGGTCGGCAGGGCGAACGCAGCCCCTTCGTCATTGGCAGCGGTAAGCATGATGTGGCTGCCGTTGACCTGATAGGTGATGGACGTGCCCTGCAGCAACTGGCGCAGCGCCTCCGCAGGTTCCATCGTCCCGGACACGCCGCTGCTCCTGAGCCCGGCGACCACGTCCTGGTTGTAGACGATCTGCACGTTCGCCTGGCTGCCCAGCGCGGCGAGGGCGGAAGACAAGGGCTGCGCGGGAATGCTCAGCTGCACCGGCTCGGCCTGCGCCGGCAATGTCACAGCGAGCAGGAGGCCGGCGGCTGCACCGGTGATGCAACGGTGCAGGTAATGCCTGGCGTGGTCCAGTGGGTGATTGTTCATGATGCTCCTGGTTCTTGTAGGGCTGGACAGATGTTCGCTGCGCCTTGGTCGTCGCGCGGAAGCATTGAAGAAAGACTCCGGCGCGGCGCCAGCCACCGGCCTGTCGGCCACGATGACGAAGCGCTTTTGGGGGCTTTCCCTCAACGACGGACGAGTGCGAATTTTTTTCAATGGCATTTGCGAAGAAAGTGCAAAAACCAGGTTCGCAGGGGGTTGCCGATTGGCTAGGCGGAAATCAACGGGCGCTGACGGGGCGGTGGGAAAGGAGCAGCGTGTCGCCGGAGCGGCGGACCAGGACGGGGAGGATATGGGGGAGGGCGGATACCAGTTGCTCGAGTTCCGCAGTGTCGTAGCTGCCACCGATGCGCAGCTCAGCGGCGCCGTCATCCGCCAGCGTCAGCGGCAGGTCCAGGTAGCGGTTGATCTGCGGCAGGGCCTCGCGAAGGCTGGCGTCATCGAGCACCAGCCTGCCGTTACGCCAGGCAGCGGCGCTGGCTGGGTCGACCCGTTTGAGCTGGTGCGGCTGGCCCGGGACGAATACTGCCTGCAAGCCGGCGGTGAGCTCGGAAGCCTGGTCAGATGCGAGCGGCGAGGCGATCACGGTGCCTTGAGTCACGGTCACGGTCGTCCGCTGTGGGGCGGTCCAGATATTGAAGTGGGTACCGGTGACGCGGACCTGGGCATTGTCGGTACGGATCAGGAAGGGTTTGCCAACGTCGCGCTGCACATCGAAGTACGCCTCGCCTTCGGTGAGCGTGATGCTGCGCTGTGCACGGTAGCCGAGGTACCAGAGGCTGGTCCTGCGGTTCAGCTCGACGCGGCTCTGGTCCGGCAGGTTGATTTGCCGCCTGTCTTCCTGGGCCATGTAGTAGCGAACGTTGCCGGGCAATACGCCGACCGACCATCCGCCTGCCCAGGCGCCTCCGAGCACCAGCAATACTGCCGCTGCTCGCGCCATGACCCGCACCGGCGAACGCCGCCGAGCAGGTGCCATTGCCGGTGCTTCCTGCAGCGGTGGCACCTTCACGCTGAGCTGCCAGATCTTGCTCGTCCTGGCGTACTCGGCCGCGTGTGCCGGATCGGCATCGTGCCAGCGCTTGAACGCCTGAAGCTCGGCCTCGGAGCACTCGCCGGAATGCAGGCGGATGCACCAGTCTACGGCTGTTGCACGCAGCGATTCGTGGGGGGATGGGCTATCTGGCATCGGAATCAGAGGTGAAAATTTTCGCAAGCTTACTAGAAGCGTTGAATTGCGCAGAAGGGCAATTACAGACCGGGGCGGCGCCACTATGCAGCAGTGAATGATTATTGAAAATAATTCTTAATCAGAATAAATTCGCCGGCGGCGTCGAAACTCAACGCAAATCATTCAGGTGTCTCATGCAGAAGCTAGGAGCGGCCGGGGGCGGGTCCCCATTGCTCGAAGTATTCTTCGAGCAGCGAGACCGATTGATCAGGGTCGCTACACGGATCACCGGCTGCCGCAGCCAGGCTGAAGACATCGTGCATGACGCCTACATGAAGCTGGATGGTCCCGGCGTGCCTGACACCATCCGGTCCAAGGGCTCGTATCTGGCCCGCATCGTGCGCAATCTCTCCATCGATCACTACCGGCGGCGCCTGCTGGAGGAACGGCTGATCTGCGTGGAGACGGAAGTCGACGCCACCGTCATCTGCGACGCGGGTACACCGGAAGAGCGGGTGTCGGACCAGCAGATACTCGAACGCATCGCCGAGGTCATGGCGCAGATGCCGGAGCGCACCCGCCGAGCGTTCGAGATGTACCGCATCCACGGCATGAAGCAGAAGGAAATCGGCGAGGCGCTGGGCGTCTCCACCACCTTGGTCAACTACATGCTCCGCGACGCCATGCTGCGGTGCCGCGAAGTGCTGTAACCGCTCCTTCAGCGCATCGAAGCCGGCGGAATGGAGTAGGTGCCGACTACATGGGCCACCGGCTCCTCCAGCCCTTCCGAAAAGAGCGAGACCTCGCCTACCGCCAGGGTCTTGCCGACCTTCATCAGTCGGCATTCGCCGATGATGCGTTTGCTCGCTTCGGGCTTGCGCAGGAAGTTGATGGTGAGGCTGGTGGTGACCGCCAGCGGAACGATGCCGATCTCACCCAGCAGTGCAACGTAGAGGGCTACGTCGGCCAGTGCCATCAGGGTGGGGCCGGAAACGGTACCGCCAGGTCGTAGGTCGGACTCATCGACCTCCTGCGACACGCGCGCGCTGCGCCCCCATACGGCGTCGACGACGACGCGGGTCTGGGGAAATTCCTCCTGGATGAATCGCGCTATCGCTTCCTTCTTGTCGCTCATGTCGAGCTCTCCTGGCTGCATTGTCGGCAGGACGCTGCCATAACCCCGATGATCCTGTCCATGTCGGGGGCGAATCGGCCCGCTGCAACACCATTCTCATGTTTGCCAGCTACGCTCCCCTCACCTTGCCGCGAAGAGTAGTCAGGATGTCATTCATCGATTCGGTAATCGCCCAGGTGCTGGGACTGGAAGTCGGACTTCACCACGCTTATGCACGACTCGCTTGCCGCACGGATGAAGAAGCGCTGCATGACCTGCGGATCAATCTGCGAAAACTGCGCAGCCTGCTGCGCCCGATGCGTCGCCTGGCGATACCGAAGGAGCTGGATGCGGTCGCCGCGGACGTCGGCCGGTTAACGACCCCGGTGCGTGATCTCGAAGTGCTGGTCGTCGAATTGCAGCGGCAAGGCTTCATGGATCAGGCCGAGCGCCGCCGGCACCTGCTGGAATCCCACTACGCGGTCATCGAGCGCAGCGCTACGTTGCAGCGCCTTATGGTGGTGCTGGATGCCTGGCCTGCACGGATGCGTGAGGCAGAGCGAAATGGCGAACTCGACAATCTCCGCGAGCGCGTGCGGATTCGCCTGCAACGGCAACTGCAACAGTTGCGCGAATCCCTGGCCGATCCGGCATTCGATCGCCACGCCTTACGCCTTCTGGTCAAACGCATGCGCTACGCCCACGAAACCTACCCGAGGCTATCGTCCATTGGGCAGGAGGCAGTCTCGGCGCTTAAGGCCGTGCAGTCCGCACTGGGGGATTGGCACGACCACTTCCAGTGGTGCCTGCGAGCTGAGCAGGATGTAGATTTGCTGGTGCTCAAGGATCGTTGGGAAATCGCCGGAGCTGCCGAGTTGAGTGCAGCCGAAGTCGAACTTTCCATCCTGGCCGAATGCCTGGAAGAAAAATCGCCGTCGGCCGCCTAGGGCGCCCGGCGGTTCAGATGGCTGTGTCTGCATTAAGTGTTGCAAGTAGCTGCATTGCCCGTAGGAGCTGGCTTGCCAGCGAATGGCCCCGTTTCGCTAGCAAGCTAGCTCCTACAAGGCTCCTGGACCGGCGGTCGATCTCTGGCAACAGCTAACGCGGACATAGCCGTTCAGATCGCCTCGATTGCCGCGGGCTTCGCAACGGCCTCGAACATGTCCACACCGATGGCGCGAGCCGCATCCAGGTAAGGCTCGACGTCGCTGGATTCCGACTCGAAGTACAAGGAAGAGGACACTACCGTCGCGCCGCAGTAATCGAAGATGCCGTGGTCGATCTGTGTCTTGATGGCGCTGTCATAGCCGTGGCGTTCGAAAGTACCTGCATCGACACCCGCCACACCGATCAGATGGACCTTGAGGTGACGCAGTTTCTTCCTGAGGCCACCTTCCTGGCTGTACTCGAAGGCCCAGCCGTTGGCGAAGACCCGATCGATCCAGCCCTTGAGCATCCCAGGCATCGACCACCAGTAGACGGGGAAGGCGAGCACCAGGGCATCGGCGCGGTCGATCCGTGCCTGCTCGGCGGCGACGTCGGCCGGTGGTGCCACCTGGTGGCGGTGGACGGCATGGTCGGCGAAGCTGAACCTCGGATCGAAGCCCTCTGCGGCAAGGTTGGCGATTTCCGCGTCATGGCCGGAAAGCTTCAATCCTTCGGCAATCTGTGCGGCCAGACTGTGGGTGAGCGAGCGGGGATCATGATGGGCGACGACAATCAGGGCGTGCATGGCAGGGCTTCCTGTGACTGGATTGCGGCTGGACCTGGCGCCGGATATTCTGTGCGCCAAGTTACTTTTAGTAAGTTACGGTTGGTAACTTACGTTTGGTAGGTTAGCCATGTCAACACTCGATGAAGAGGCGGGCCCGCGCCGTCGGTTATCCCGGGAAGAGCGGCAACGGCAGTTGCTGGATGTCGCTTGGCAGATGGTCCGCGAGGAGGGCACCGATGCGCTGTCGCTGGGCCGGTTGGCCGAGCAGGCGGGTGTTACCAAGCCCGTGGTCTATGACCATTTCAAGACCCGCGCGGGGTTGCTTGCAGCGCTGTACGTGGACTTCGACACCCGCCAGACCGTATTGATGGATGCCGCCCTGGAAGCCAGCGAGCCGACCCTGGAGGGCAGGGCAGGGGTGATCGCCTCGTCCTATGTCCAGTGCGTGTTGTCGCAGGGGCGGGAGATACCGGGCGTGATTGCGTCCCTGGATGCTTCGCCCGAACTGAAGTCCATCAAGTGCGAGTACGAGTCTGCATTCCTGGCGAAATGTCGGACTGCGCTGGCGCCCTTCGCGGGGAAGGACGGCCTAGCCCCGGCCGGGCTGCGCGTCATGTTGGGTGCAGCGGAGGCGCTGTCCCATGCCGCTGTCACCGGAGAGATCACGCCGGAGGAGGCGCGGGACGAACTCCGTGCAACCATCGTGGCGATGGTCGAACGCAACGCCCGGCGCAATTGAGGTTAGGCGTCACCGAGCCCGCAACCAGTCCTCCTGACGTGCCAGAACCGCGCTCGCGGGCTCGTCCACCAGTTCGGCATAGAGCGCTGGTGCGGTGGCCCCTTCAGTGCTGATCAGCAGGACGCGTGAGTGGCGGTCGAGCCCGAGTTCAGCGGCCTGGGGCGTGCCCATCAGTTGCCTGAGCCCGGCAAGCCCCGCCACTGCGGACTCGCCAGCCACCAGCGGCAGGTCCCTTCCGCTGCCCTTGGCCAGCAGGCGCATCGCAACCACCGCCTCGGCGTCTTCGACTGTCATGAAATGGTCGATGCAGCCTTCCAGGAACTGCCAGGCCAAGGGTGAGGTTTCGCCGCACGCCAGGCCGGCCATGACCGAGTCCACGGTGCCGCTGGCCCGGGTCGCCAATCCGGCCAGGGCGCTCTGATAGAGGCAGTCGGCCTGTCTCGGTTCGACGACGATCATGGTGGGCCGCTCGGCGCCGTAACGTTCCCAGAGGTAGCTGGCAATACCAGCCGCCAGACCGCCAACGCCGCCCTGCAGGAAGATGTGGCTGAAAGGGCATTCGGTGGTTGTCGGCTCCAGCGCTTCCAGTGCCTCCGCGGCAATGATTCCGTAGCCCTGCATCACGTCACGGGGAATTTCGGTGTAGCCCTCGTAGGAGGTGTCGGACACCACGGTCCAGCCGTTTGCCTCTGCGAGCCTGGCGGCTTCGTGCACCGAGTCGTCGTAGTTGCCGTCAATGCGGATGATGCGTGCGCCGTACGCCGCGATGGCCTGCTCGCGTTCGCGGCTGACGTGGGCGTGGAGGACGATCACGCACTGGCAACCGACGCTTTGCGCCGCGGCCGCGAGGGCCCGGCCATGGTTCCCGTCGGTGGCGCTGATCACCGTGAAATCGGCCAGAGCCGCTGCATGCGCGCCTGCGAGCAAGGCGCGGGGCTCCAAGCCCAACTCGGGGAAACGCCGAAGGATGAGGCGCACGAGCGCAATGGGCGCGCCCAGCACCTTGAAGCTGCCCAGCGCCGAGCGCACGGCCTCCTCCTTGAGCAACACCTGGCCGACGCCCAGGTCATCGGCAAGGTCAGGCAATTGCCACAGCGGCGTGATCGCGCATTCGAAGCGGCTCCAGCTGGACAGCCAGGCGCGGCTCTCGGCGGCCTGGGCGACACTCATGATGGCGCGCAAGTCGTCTGGATAGGGGCGGCGAATCGCATTGGCGTTGGCGGTCAGCATCGTGAACTCCGGAAAGGAAGGCGGGGAAGGGCGGTCAGGATTGGGCGAGCCGCTGTTGCACCACATCGAGCAGCACCTGGGCGCCGGCCAGCAGCAGGTCGTCAGGGGTGTGCTCACGCGGGTTGTGGCTGATACCGCCGTGGCTGGGCACGAAGATCATCGCCGCCGGCGCGATGCGCGCGATCATCTGCGCATCATGGCCGGCGCCGGAGGTCATGCGCCTGTGGCTGAATCCAAGGCGTCCAGCCGAGGCTTCGATGGCGGCAGCCAGCGCCGGATTGAAGGTCACGGGCTCGAACCGCACCAATTGCTCGCTATGGACCTCGACACCTTCCTCACCAGCCAGGCGCGCCAGCAAGGCGGCCAGGTTCTGTTCGGCCACTTGCAACCGGCCTTCATCGGGGTGACGCAGATCCACGGTGAACGTCGCCCTGCGCGGAATGACGTTGATCAGATTCGGTTCGAAGCGCATGCAGCCGACCGTTGCCAGCGTCCCGTCGACTGCAATTTCGCGTAGCGCGCTGACAACGGAGCTGGCTACCCAGCCTGCGTCCCGGCGCAGGTGCATGGGTGTCGTGCCGGCATGGTTGGCGCTGCCCGTGATGGTGACCTGCTGCCAGGAAATGCCCTGCAGGTTTTCGACCACCCCGATCTGGATGCCTTCGGCTTCCAGGATCGGCCCCTGTTCTATGTGCAGCTCCAGGTATTCGTGTGGTATCAGCGTGCCGGGTTCGAGATCACCGGCGTAGCCGATACGGGCCAGTTCATCGCCCAGGCGGGTGCCGTCGGTGCCCAGGGTATTCAGGGCAGCATCGATGTCCAGTCCGCCCGCGTGCACCAGCGAGCCCATCATGTCCGGCTGGTAACGCACGCCTTCCTCATTGGTGAAGGCGGCAACCGTGATCGGGCGGGCAGGTGACGTGCCGGCTTCGCGAAACGCCCGCACGACAGCGAGCCCCGCGAGCACGCCGTAGCAGCCATCCAGCGCGCCGGCGTCGGCGACGCTGTCGATGTGTGAGCCGATCATCAGTGGCGCCTGCTGATCATCATCCGCACGCAGGGTGCCGAAAATGTTGCCGATACGGTCTACCCGCACGTCCAGGGCCAGCGCATCCATCCATTGGCGCAGTCGGTCACGACCGGACTTGTCGGCATCGGTCAGCGCGATGCGCGTGCGACCCTCCCAGCCGGGCTCCATGCCGATCTCGCCCAGGTCACGGATCTGCGTCAGCAAGGTTTCAGCGTCGAGCTGCAAGGGGCGTAGTTCGGGAAGAGGTCTCATCGGGCCGGCTCCGGAAAAGCAAATCAGGCAATGGCGTAATAATATTGCTCCGCTGCGTACTCTTTTCTCTGAATGCGGGCCATTAGCGCATTTCTATTGCAGCAATCCTCCGATTCGATCAGTTTTCAATCGAGCCCTGCCCATGACTCTGGATAGTTTCGATCTCAAGCTGCTCAAGGAAGTCCAGCAGGACGCCGGCCTCTCGCAGGCGGAACTGGGAGAGCGCGTCAACCTCTCGGCAGCGGCCGTCAACCGCCGGCTCAAACGCCTCAACGAGGACGGCGTGATTCGCCGGACGGTCGCCCTGGTGGACCCGCAGCAACTGGGCCATCAGTTGACCGTGATTGCGGAGGTGGAGGTCGAAAGCGAACGGCTGGACCTGCTGGACGCGATGAAACGCAGCTTCCTTGCCTGCCCGCAGGTGCAGCAGTGCTACTACGTGGCGGGCGAGTTCGACTTCGTGCTGGTGCTCGCGGTGAAGAGCATGGAGCAATACACCGACCTGACGCGGCAGCTCTTTTTCGAGAGCAACAACGTCAGGCGCTTCCGAACGCTGGTATCCATGAGCAATGTGAAGGTGGGACTGGAAGTCCCGCTCGACCTCGACGCGGATTCCTGAGCCTTGTAGGAGCTAGCTTGCTAGCGAAACGGGGTCATTCGCTGGCAAGCCAGCTCCTACGGGCGCTGAAGCTACACAGCCATTCCTGACGTGCCGTCAATATCGCCGTTCAGTCGTAAACGAAGGCAGCGATGTGCCTGGCGCTGGCCCTCGGGTACTGCAGGTGCGGCCCGTGGCCTGTGCTGGGCAGGGTGACCAGATGCAAGGTTGGCAGGCTGCGGCTCAGTGCATACCAGTTCTCCACCGGGAACACGATGTCATGGTCGCCGCCGAGATGGAGCACGGGCGTATGGGTGTTGCGCAGTGCATCCAGTGCAGGCTGCAGCGGGAACATCGGATTGCGCGGACCGTCCCCCAGCTGCTGCCCAGCCCATTCGTGGGGAACTTCAGGGCAGCGGCCTTCCTGACGGGCAGCGATGCGCTCGGCAGAACGCAGCGCGGCTTCGCGGCTGGTGGGCGAAGTCGGTTCGAAGAACAGGTGCACGAAATCCTCGAAGTCGTTCTCGCGACGCGCCAGTTCGTAGAACAGGGCTTCGCCGGTCTTCACCAGTTGACCGGGCGGCGTGGTGCCGAGCAGCACAAGGTGGCTGACCAGCTGCGGCGCTTGCAGCATGGCGACCTGTGCGGCGATGCCGCCGAGTGACCAGCCGCCGAGTACGACCTTGCCCAGCCCTAATGTGGTGATCAGTTCGAGCGTGTCGCGTGCCAGCGATGCCGGGTCGTAGGTCGGTGTACCGCCAGACAGGCCCAGGCCGCTGTAGTCGAACACATGCACCTTGAAGCCCTGTGCTGCGAGATCATCGATGAAGGCCGGGTCCCAGGAATCCATGACCCCGCGGAAACGCAGGCACAGCACCATGGGCATGCCATCGCCTATCACGCGGTAGGCCAGGCGACGGCCACTGCATTCGATGAACTGGTTGGGTACCTGGCTGGCGGACAGAACGTTCGGCATGGCGTCGCTCCCTCGGGGCGTTGGGCGGCAGGATGATGGTTCGCTGTACCGTCATCGCGGTCCGCAACCGCAGCGCGAAGGAGGAGGGGCCTGGCCCCGTGCACGCGAAGCAATGATGGCAACTACGCAGGGTAGCTCAGGCAGGTGGATACTGCGGCCAAGGCACCGGCCGCCAATCGGTTTGGCGGCCAGCGCTGATTCAGTGCAGTCAGCTCCGCTGGGAGCGTTTCACCAGCACGCGGCCGTAGATGAGCCCGCTCACCCCGGCGACGACCGAAGCCATCAGCACGCCCAGCTTGGCGGCGCCCAGCAGGTCTGGCTGGTTGAAGGCGAGGTTGGCGATGAAGATAGACATGGTGAAGCCGATGCCGGCCAGGCAGCCGATCAGCCCCATCCACGCCCAGGTCATGCCCGGTGGCAAGGTGCACCAGCCCATGCGCACCATCAGCCAGCTGCTGCACAGAACCCCCAGGGGCTTGCCCAGCACCAGGGCCAGCGCCACGCCCGAAAGCACTGCCAGCGATCCGCCCTGGTCAAGGTCGACACCCGCGAGGCTCACTCCGGCGTTGGCGAGTGCGAACAGCGGCATGATCAGGAAAGCAACCCAGGGATGCAGGGCCATCTGCACGCGCATTACCGGCGGCAGGAGTTCGCGTTGCGCGTGGCGAAGTTGCTTGATCGGTTCGATCAGCTCAGAGGCACCGTTGGCCGCCTGCTCGCGCTCGGCGTAGTCATTGATGGCGCGCGAGGCCAGCTGCAAAGGCGGGTCCATGACCTTCACCGGGCGTACCGGCGTCATCAGGCCCAGCACCACACCTGCCAGCGTCGGGTGGGCGCCGGTCTTCAGCAGACCGAACCAGAGCAGCGCGCCGGGCAGCAGGTACGCGTAGGCCGAACCGATGCCGATACGTTGCAGGCCGAGCACCAGCAGGATACCGGCAGCGGCGATGGCGAAGCCCAGCGGATCGAGGCCACCGGAATAGAACAGCGCGATGATCACCACGGCGACGATGTCGTCGATGATCGCCAACGCCAGCAGGAAGACGCGCACCGACGCTGGTACCGAGCGGCCCACCAGCGCCAGGACGCCGACTGCGAAGGCGATGTCCGTGGCGGTCGGCACGGCCCATCCCTGGCGTAGGCCATCGGTGCTGTTGAGTGTGAGGTAGAGCAGGGCGGGTACGAGGACGCCACCGAACGCGGCCACTATGGGCAGGGTGGCAAGCTTGACGTTGGCCAGTGCGCCTTCATGGATCTCCCGGCGGATTTCCATGCCCACGACGAGGAAGAACACCGTCATCAACGCATCGTTGATCCAGAAGTGCAGTGAATTCGAGATGACGAAATCACCGATGCCGAACGACAGCGGCATGTGCCACAGGTGCTCGTAACTGCTGGCGTAAGGGGAGTTGGCCCAGATCAACGCAGCCGCGGCGGCGATCAGCAGGACAATGCCGCTGACGGCTTCGATGTGAATGAATTTTTCGAACGCGGAGAATGCCTTGTCGGCAATGCGCTGCACAGCCGGCAGCGCCTTTCGGGAAGGGGCTTGGTTCATGGTCTTGATACTCAGCAGCTTGTGCGGCGGCCCGACCAACACATGAAACCTGTCTGGCGCATATGCGCTGCCAGACACCCGGCGCGTAAACTACCCTGCCTTTTTCAATTTGGCCAGCACCTGTTTCGCCGGGCATGACGTTCCGGCTATCCCGAAAGGCGTGAAAACCATCGCTCAGAGCGCGAGGCTGTGGATCAGTTGCGAGGCATCTTGCAGGTCGCGTTTGCAAGTGAAGCCCAGTGCCCGGGAGAGACGCTGCATACGGACATTCGCCACGGTATCGATCGAGAACATCCGCTTGAAACCATTATCGCGAGCGGTGTCGATGAGATGGCGCATCAGGATCTCGTCCAGGCCGAGGCCCTGCCAGGCGTCGGCGATGGTCACCGCGCACTCGCACTGGGTGGGGTCATCGGAAGCGGCGTAACGACTGATCCCGACTTCGACCGGTTTGCCGGCCCGATGCACTAATGCGACGTAGGCCATCTTGCGCCGGTAATCGACCTCCATCAGGTGGTCGAGCAGGCTGTCGCTGACTTCCTTGATCGCGCACAGGAAGCGGAAGTGGCGTGTTTGCGGGGAAAGGTCGCGGATGAACTCGGCTTCGCGCTCCCGATCTTCCGGACGCAACGGGCGGATTAGGACGTGGCTGCCGTCCGCAAGGGTTTCGACCCAATGCTCCTCCTGGGCAGGGACGCGGACAGGGGTGGCGTGAGAATGCGCGCACTGTAGCTGGGACATGGCTGCGTACTCCGTAGTGAAAACCTGTCCTTTTTTCTACGCCGAATCGGCTGCGGCGGATTGATGGAGATCAAGCGAGTCGGGATGGGGAAAAATCAACCGACGAGCCGCACGTCCCGAGCCCTGATGGCCGCTGTCATGGGGCAGGGGAGTTGGGCGCGCGCCTGCTTTGACGCAAGCGAAGGAGGGAAGTCGCGCCGGCTGACCGGCGCGACCCGACGCATCAGAGGATGCTGATGGGGTATTCGATGAACGCGCGGACTTCGTTGAGGTCCGGCCCTACCTGATTGTCGGCGCGGTAGATGGAGTTGCGCAGCTTGAACGACAGGTCCTTGGCTGGACCATCCTGCACCACGTACTTGAACTGGTTGAACAGCTCGCGCTCGGTGCCATCGTTCTCGCCACCGGCAACGATGTCGGTACCGCGAACATAGGCGAACTTGTAGCTCAGGCCGGGGATGCCATAGCCACCGAAGTCCAGCTCGTAGCTGACCTGCCAGGACTGCTCGTCTTCCAGGTTGAAGTCCGAGTAGTAGGAGTTGGCCACGTAGATGGTGCTGCCACCGTCGCCGAAGTCGTAGGCGTAGCCGGCATCGCCGGTGTTGCGCTGGTGGGCGACGATGAACGCGTGGGCGCCGATGCTGTACTTGGCGGCCAGGCTCCACAGGGTGTTCTTGTCGTCCTGACCGTCGCCACCGAAGGCCAGTGCCGCGTCGGAGCCGTCGTCGTACTTGGTGCGGTAGATGTTGAAGTCGAAGTTCAGCGCCTGCTGCTCAGTGAACGGAATGTTGTAGTTCACATTGGCGTAGTACTTCTTGAACTGGTCCTCCACGTCGGAGTGGTAGAGGCTCACGCTCAGGTCGTCGGTGACGGTGTAGCTACCGCCGACCACGTCGATGCTCTTCAGGCGGTTGGGGTCGCGCGCCGGGTCGCCCATGGGGCTGTCACCGGTGAAGCGGCCGACGTTCAGCTCCAGGCCGTCGATTTCCTTGCTGGTCAGCAGGGTGCCAGTGAAGGCCTGGGGCAGCAGGCGGCTGTCGTCATAGGCCAGCACCGGCAGGGACGGGAACTGGTTGCCGTACTTGAGCACGGTGTTGGAGAAACGCAGTTTCACCGCCGCACCCGCTTCGGAAAGATCGTCCACCGGGTGGCCATCGCTATCGGTGTCGAAGAAAGCGGCATAGTTGCGACCACGGCCGCTGTCCAGCTTCACGCCCAGCAGGCCATAGGCGTCGACGCCGAAACCGATGGTGCCCTGGGTGAAGCCCGACTCGAAGGTGCCGATGAAGCCCTGGCCCCAGGTCTTGGCGTCGTTGGTGTGGTCTTTGTAGTCACGGTTGAAGTAGGCGTTGCGCAGCAGCAGGGTTGCGCTGGCGTCTTCGACGAATCCCTTTGATTCGGATTGCTCACTGGCCATGGCGGGAACAGCGAGAGCGGCGGAAACCGCCAGCGCCAGAGCGCTCAGGGGATTGAGTTGCATCACGGATGCTCCTGATGGTCTTTGTTGGTTTTGATAAGGCAGGAATTCAAGAAGCTACCAACCGCCGGGAAGCACTGAGGCCTGCCGGTGGGCTGATAGGAAAGTCCTTTGGTTCTCGTTGTATTGCCGGCTTTGCCGACGCGAAGCGCGCAAACAACTACCACGTGCGGCATCAATCAAAAAACTGTAATCATCAATTACGCATATTGATGAGATTAATATTTATCAAATTTGCAGCTGGGTATGCTGTGCGCGAGGGAACAGGGAATGGTCGATTCTCCCCGTGAATCGACCAGGTTCCATCAACTTACTCTCTGATTCGGCCACCTCTTCGGAGGTGGCCTTTTTTTGTTGCGCGCGGTTAATCGCTTCGACTGCACCATGAAGATACTTATGGATAATTGACAGATTCGCTGCGGGTGCCGTAATAGACGTTTCCGCTAAATCAATCCGAACTTAAATGTGCATGTCAAGAGTTTCGGATGGCTGGGCGACAAACAATTGAACGAATCAAATCCCATAAATCCATATCAATAGTTCCTATCAACGTATTTGATTTTGGATACAGGGAGAAATGCGTACACTTGCCCTCGATGAAGACTTTAGCCAAGTGCGCTTTCTGGTCTCCCCCAGGATTGCGGTTGGCTTCCTCCACTTCATCAATCCTTTGGTTTTATTTAATGGCCGCCTTGCCCAAGGCGGCCTTTTTTTTATTCCCCGCATGAGCGCCGCGAACACGACTTTTCTGCCAAAGAAGGGTTAGGACGTGGCGAACTCTCTCCACAGGGTTCGAGCCCGATTATGATGACGGCGAGACTGAACTCTTCGGGGAGCACCGAACCATGGATGCAGATACCGCCGACAATCACCTTGCCGCGCTGGCCGGCGCCATTGCCGATCCGGCGCGCTCACGCATGCTCTGCAGCCTGCTCGATGGCCATGCTCGTACGGCGACCGAGTTGGCCGCTGTCGCCGACATAGGTGCTTCCACTGCCAGCGGTCATTTCGCCCGCCTGTTGGAGCAGGGGCTGGTCGTGCTGCACGTGCAGGGCCGTCACCGCTACTACCAGTTGGCGAGCCGCCAGGTCGCGCAGACCCTGGAGAGCCTGCTGTCGCTGGCAGGCGCGCCTGCAGTGGCCTTCCGTCCCTCGACACCCTCGGTGCTGCGCCAAGCGCGCACCTGCTATGACCACTGTGCGGGTGAAGTCGCCGTGCAATTGCACGATGCGTTGCTGGCGGCGAACTGGATCGAAAGCCATGACAAGGATTACCGAATCACCGACGCCGGCAGCCAGGGGCTCGGGCAACTGGGAATCGACCTGGCCGACGTGCAACGTCAGCGCAGGCGCTTGGCCTATCCGTGCATGGACTGGAGCGAACGCACGCCGCATGTCGGCGGTGCACTGGGTGCGGCGTTGCTGGACCTGATGCTCAAGCGCGGCTGGGTAACCCGTCACCTCGACTCCCGCGCCTTGAGCGTGACGCCCAAGGGAGCCTCCAGCCTGTCGAAAAGCTTCGGCATGGCGCTCGTCCGGCGCTGAAGCCGCGGCTATCCAATTCCACGCACCATTTACCATTCCATGCTGGGGAAGTACGCCAATGTCGGTAGCCGAATTGCTGAGAAAACGTATATCTGTCCGCGCCTTCACTGCCGAGCCGGTCGAGGCGCAAACCGTGCTGGACCTGCTCGAGGACGCGCGCTGGTCCCCGTCGGGCGGCAACCTTCAGCCATGGAAAGTCATAGTGGTCAGCGGGGAAGAAAAGCTCGCCCTGGAGCGAGTTGCTGTTGAAACCCTGCTGAAGAACCCAAGGGGCGAGGCGGGTGATCATCCCATCTACCCGGAAGGACTCAGCGATCCGTACCGCTCACGCCGCTACAAGGTGGGCGAGGACATGTACGCGCTTCTCGGCATTCCTCGTGAAGACAAGGCTGCGCGGCTGCGCAATCTCTCGCGCAACTACCAGTTCTTCGGCGCACCGGTCGGCATTTTCTTCGTCATCGACCGTTCCATGGGGCATGGCCAGTGGGCGCATGTCGGCATGTTCATGCAGTCGTTGGCCCTGCTGGCCGAAGAACGCGGTCTTGCGACCTGTATGCAGGAAGCCTGGGGCATGGTGCGCGAGAGCCTGCACCGGCATTTCGAGCTGCCGGAGCACGAACTGGTCTATTGCGGCATGGCGCTGGGCCATGCGGATCGCTCGGCACCGGTCAACAGCCTGCGCTCGGATCGCGCGCCGGTGGAAGAATTTGCCCAGCTGAGAGGTTTTGCCTGATTCGTGCTCGCTGGATCTGCCGGTTACCCGGATGAGCCTTCTCTCTCATTCACTTCCGGGTCCATCGGTACCAGGGCGAGGAACGCTGGGGTGTCCACGTGGATGCTTTGCAGTTTGTCGCCCAACTGTCCGGATTCGGGATTGCGGCTGAATACGTCGATGCTGTTGTCGCCCTGATTGGCGACCAGGACGAACCGCCCACCGGGTGCGAGCACGAACTCGCGAGCCATGCGTCCCACCGGTGAGCGATCGACGAAGGTGAGAAGGCCGTTGTCAGGGGTTACCGAAAAGACGATCAGATGGTTGTCATCACCACGATTGAGTACCAGCAGGAAACGACCATCCTCGGAAAGATGCAGCGTCCCGGCAGCCACCTGGCCGGAGAAGCCGGCGGGTGCAAGCGGGAGCGTCTGCAATTCCGTGAGCCTGCCTCCGCTGTGCGAAAGGCTTATCACGGCGCCTGAGAGCTCCAGCGTCAGATAGGCGAAGCGGCCATCCTCGGAAAACACGATGTGCCGGGGTCCGCTACCGGGCGGCGCAGGGAAGTAGGGCGGGTCGGCGGGTTCCAACGGCCGGTCCGGATTGTCTGGCCGGTAGTGGTAGGCCATGACCTTGTCCGCTCCCAGGTCCGCTGCGAACAGGTATTCGCCTGAAGGCTCCATCACCGCCGAGTGCATGTGGCCGGTCGCTTGCCGGTCCCGGTTGATGCCGCTTCCGGGGTAGGCCTCGCACTGCCTTACCGCGCCGAGCGCGCCACTGGAACCTGCCCGGATCACGGCCAATGAGCCGCCGGATAAAGACGCGTAATTGGCGACGAACAGATAGCGTCCATCGGGACTGATGCTGGCGTAAGTAGGTTCGTCGCCCTGTGTTTCCCGCGAATCCACCTCATGCATTTCGCCCGTGCGGGGATTGAAACGGAAGGAGCTGACACGCCCGCCGTCGCCGTCATCCGCATTACCGGCATTTTCATTGAGGGCGAAGAACAGCTGTCGATTTCGGCTCAGGACGATGAAAGAAGGATTCGCGCTGCGGATCAGGCCAACGGGCCCATGAAGACTGCCTGATTGGGCATTGAAGCGATAGAGATAGATGCCTTCGCTGCGACCTTGGGTATAGGTTCCCATCAGCAGGTGGAAGCAGGCTGTGGGGGTGGCACCAGCGCTCTGGTCGATGGGGGCGAGCAGCGGATCAGGCATGCCGAGGGTCCTCTTCATGGTCGCGAGCTCCGGGTGGATGTCCGGTTGACTGTAATCCGGTGGGCTGGGTTCAGGAGGACGCAACATCTATGTCTATCGAATGGCCGTCACCGCCTGTTCGCAAAACGAAATCAGGGATTGTCGCGGGTGAAACGGAACTCGCAGACGAAGCGGTCAAGGATTCAAGTCAGGAGCTTCCTCGTCTCCACTGCCAGTTGGCCTAGCGATTGGCGCTCAAGAAAGCCCGCCACGTCTTTTTAGGGGAGGGGAGACGTGGCGGCAGTCTTCTTTTGATTTGCTATGACGCGGCTGTGCCCAAGGGTGCTTCTCGCGGAAGCTGCACAACCTTCATCCCTCTTTGGGGACGCTTTCAGAATACTCCCGTGCACAGACAGGCGTTAGAATGTTCCGGCCTTGCGTGCCGTGACTTGCCAAAAAGGCCGGGAATTATCGCAAGCCATCCCTGGTCTCAGACCGACGTGTGTGCACCTTCAAGGCTGCATGGGATAACCTTGCGCCACGACTCAACCATGAAGCTGTGAACTGAATAATGGGTTTTGAACAACTAGCTGAACTACGTGACCGCCTGCGGGCTGAAGCAAAGCAAGAAAAGACTGCCAGCCCCAAGCCTGCCAAACGGAAGCCCTCTCCCCAGGCAAAGCCGCGTGAGCAGGATCCTGCAGTGGAAGCGATCTGGCGCTTGCAGAAGCACTTCCCCTTGGCGTTTCCAGTCAATCCGGCCCCCAAGGTTCCGCTGAAGGAGGGCATTTTCAAGGATGCTGAGCAGCATCTGGAATTGCTCGGAATTACCAGCGAACAGCTCAAATTGGGGATCTCTACCTGGTGCCGCGGAACGCGTTATTGGGCGAGCATGGTCGAGAACGCGCCGCGCCTGGACCTGAACGGCCAAGCCGCTGGCACGGTAACGGCAAGTCAGGCGCTGCATGCGAAGCAGCAAGCCTCGCGGCACCGCGGGCAAGAACGACGTAACCGTTCGAAACCCAAAAAAGCCATCCAGGACCCTGCCGTCGATACCGTAGCGGAATGATTGGAAGCATCTGAGCCCGGAGTCGAGTCGCCCAAGTTAACCAGTGCCCGCAGGGGCATGTGGTGCTCTGAAGGCGATTCGACGGGCCGCTTCTTGTCGAGAATGGTCGCTCTACGCAAAGAAGCAGCTGTCCCTTTGGTCGTCAGTGGATCGTAGGGAAACGCTCTTTCACCAATGCCTGAGCCTGATGGGCCATCTGGTCGAGCAGGCGGTCGCGTTTGTTCTCGGCCTCGCTCATGGCCTTCTTGCCGTGTTGTTGCACCAGGTAGGCGTGGATCTGTCGTACTTCCTTGGATTGGAATATCGGAGCCAGATCCTGCACCGCCACCATGCCGTCCGAGCGGTGATCGCGGGTGTTCAGCAGCACGTGCGGTCCTTGCGCTGCCAGTATCTGAAATCCCATCGACTCGAAGGTCGGCACCTTGTTCGCCGCGCAGGCCAGTTCGGCGTGGGGCCGATATTCAATCATCTGCTGCAACATCGCCCGGGCAATACCGCGTCGGCGGTGGCTGGCCTTGACGGCCATATAGGCCAGGGTGCAGGCCTCGGCATCATCCGGGCTCGGCAGGTACAGGGCAAAACCCAGCACCTGGGAGGGATCTTCATCATCCAGGGCCAGGATCAACCGCGCGGTGCTTTCCGAGGCGTTGTTCATGGCCTGCAGATACAGGTGCACCTCGTAGCCAATCACGTACTGATACAGCTGATAGAGCGGATTGCTGGGCGTCAGCGGCACTGGGCTGATGTCGCTGAAGTAATCCACCACCATCTGTAGAACCTGACTCTTCAGGGATTCGGGCGGCGATGTGTCCAGGTATACAAGGGTGAACATCTGAAGCTGGCTCCTGGCGTGCCCGATTCGAGGAATCGGCGCGGGCGCCATTGTAACGCCCGAGAGCATCGCGCGTTGTCAACGAAACGCCCGAGAAAGTCGGCAGAGCCGGGATAGTGCTCGGGAGCTGTTTGTCGACCGGACGTGCATGGGTTGAGCGCGGCAATGTTGGTGGGCGGATTCAAGGTGTGTACTGGAGGCGAAGCGGGGCGACCAATTTCTTCTCGTTTCTGAATGTCCGCATGTGGCCCGGTAGCTACCGTTCACCCTGGGCCGCGTCTGGCTATGGCAGGCATCGGTTTACGTCTATCCAGCTCGGGACAGTCCACACAGAGCATTCACGTCGAGGCCGGCACTACTCCTGCCATTGAACAAGAGTGACCGAGACAACCAGAGTCAGACTACGCGAGAGCGGGACAACCGAGCGAGGAGGGGGCGCGGTGGCAACTGAATAGAGATCATCCCGCGCGGTTTATGGCGAATTCAAAGCAACTGATTGGGCGCTACTGGGAACGAGTCGAGAACTGATCGTTACTGCCAATAGCCGCTTCGATGCTTACGGCAGTACGTTGAAGCGCCGGCAGAAAGCGTTGGACCGCTTGCGCAATGGTCATTGCCTTCGCCACATAAACCACGTTCAAGCAGCCCAGGACCTGCTCCTTATGGCGCACAGGAATGGCGATGGCGGCGATTTTCTCCTCTCGATTCCAGTTCATGAAGTTCTCCGCATAGCCATTGTGACGAATCTTCCTCAGCAAATTGTCCAGTGCGACGGGCTCGCGTGCCAGGCGGGTCTCTTCGTCATTGCGGCTGGCCAGCAGCGCGATGATTTGTTCTCGCTCCACTTCCGGACAGAATGCCAAGTAAGCCAATCCCGTGGCGGTCAGCAGCAATGGCAAGCGGCGTCCCACCATGTTCCGATGGAATGACAGCCGACTGAAGCGATGCGTGGTCTCCCTCACGACCATGGCATCCACATCAAGGGAACAGAGGTCGGTGGGCCAGACGACTTCCTGCAGCAGCTCGGCGAGCAGTGGTGCGGCAATGGCCGAGATCCACTGCTCGTCGCGGAAACCCTCGCTCAGCTCGCGCACTTTCAGGCACAGGCGATAACTGTCGTCGGACTCGCTACGGCGTACATAGCCTTCGTCCTGCAGGGTTTCCAGCAGCCGGCGCACCGTGGTGCGGTGCAGGCCGGTGAGCTCCGCCAAGCGCGCCGTACTGGCGCCACCGTCCAGACGGTTGAGGGTGTTGAGCAGGGCCAGTCCACGTGTCAGACCGCGCACCGTCTTGTAGTCAGAGCCCTGATCACTTGCCATGAATTCACCATAAAAGCGTTTTAAATCAACGATGTGCACTAGGTGCACATCAAGGTTGTTTTTCATTGTAGGACAAGTAAGGCGATTCCTATACTCGCCGCAACAACTAAAAACCCTGACCCAAGCGGGGACGAATCATGAAACCAGCGCACCTGACTGCCTTGCCTGCCGAGCCCTTCCGCGGACGTTTCGCCGTTCCCCGCGAGACGGCTCCCGCTGTCGAGTCCGCCTGCGACGTTCATCGCGTCCCGACTTCCCCTGATCTGCACGTCGGTGCCCGACGAAGGCACCGGTCAGCCATCCCGGCCTGACGCCCAACACCTCTAGCACTCCTGAATTTTCTTTCCCGCGGCCTCCCGCCAGGCCGTGGGCTGGGACCGGCTTGCCCGCTTTCCGGGATGCCGGGCTTCGCAACTCTGATCCACGCGGTGAGAACCATGAAAACAATGAACGCCAATCGACCCGACAACGCTCAACCTGCCGAGTACCACGCCGACGTGGTGGTGGTGGGCGCGGGCCCCGTGGGATTGACCATTGCCAACTACCTGGGCCAATCCGGCGTCGAGGTTCTGGTGATCGAGAAACTCGACAAGCTGATCGACTACCCGCGTGCTATCGGCATCGATGACGAATCCCTGCGCACCGTCCAGGCCATTGGCCTGGTGGACAAGGTCCTGCCGCACACCACGCCATGGCACGCGATGCGCTTCCTGACCCCCAAGGGCCGCTGTTTCGCCGATATTCAGCCGATGACCGACGAGTTCGGCTGGTCCCGCCGCAACGCCTTCATCCAGCCTCAGGTCGATGCGGTGTTGCATCAGGGCCTGTCGCGTTTCTCCAACGTGAAGGTGCTGTTCTCTCGCGATCTGGTCGGCTTCAGCCAGGACGCCGATGGCGTCAGCCTCGAGATGGACGGACCCAAAGGTCGCGAGAGCGTGCGTGCCAGCTACCTGGTGGCGTGCGATGGCGGCAACAGCTACGTGCGCCGCACCTTGGGTATTTCCTTCGAAGGCAAGACCGCGCCCAACCAGTGGATCGTCATCGACATCGCCAACGACCCGCTGGCCACGCCCAACGTCTACCTCTGCTGCGACCCGGTACGTCCCTACGTCTCGGCGGCGTTGCCTCATGGCGTGCGCCGTTTCGAATTCATGGTGATGCCCGGTGAGACCGAAGAGGAACTGGGCAAGCCGGAGAACATGCGCAAGCTGCTGGCCAAGGTGCTGCCGGACCCGGACCGCGTCGAGCTGATCCGCAAGCGCGTCTACACCCACAACGCCCGTCTGGCCGGGGAGTTCCGCGTCAAACGCATCGTCCTCGCCGGGGACGCCGCGCACATCATGCCGGTGTGGCAGGGCCAGGGTTACAACAGCGGCATGCGCGATGCCTGCAACCTCGCGTGGAAACTGGCCCTGGTGGTCAAGGGCCTGGCGGGTGAGGAGCTGCTGGACAGCTACCAGCAGGAGCGCCGCGACCACGCCAAGGCGATGATCGATCTGTCGGTACTGGCCGGGCATGTCCTGGCGCCGCCAAAGCGCTGGCAGGGCACACTGCGTGACGGCATTTCCTGGCTGTTGAACTACCTGCCGCCGATCAAACGCTACTTCCTGGAAATGCGCTTCAAGCCGATGCCGCAGTACCACCAGGGCGCGCTGGTGGCGGCAGGTTCCGAGGTGAAGGACTCCCCTGTGGGGCGGATGTTCATCCAACCGCGCGTTGTGGCTGACGGCGGCGAAGAGAAGCTGCTGGACGACGTGATCGGCAGCCACTTCGCGATCATCGCCTGGGGCGTGGACCCGACCTGGGGTCTGTCTGCCGAACAGGTGGCCTTCTGGCGGAATCTCGGCACTCGCTTCATCCAGGTGCTCCCGGAAACCCAGCTCAGGGCCGAGCGTGAGGTGGCGGAAGGGGTAATCCGCGTTGGCGATCACACGGGCCGCCTGAAGACCTGGTTCGGCTGCTACCCGGCTTCTATCGTGATCTTGCGTCCGGACCGTTTCGTCGCCGGCCTGGCCATTCCGCAGACCGTCGGCCGCACCTGCGACGCCCTGTCCCGCGCGCTCTCGGCGCTGCCCCAGATCAGCCAGCAGCCGCTGGCGAGCAAGGTGGCCTGAGATGAGTGCCCTGGTGCAATGCCTGTCCCACACACCACTGGTGGGCCACGTCGACCCGACGCCGGAGGTACTCGCCGAAGTCGATGCGGTCTTGGCCGAAGCCCGCGCTCGAATTGCTGAGTTCGGCCCGGAGCTGGTGGTGCTGTTCGCCCCGGACCACTACAACGGCTTTTTCTACGACGTGATGCCGTCCTTCTGCATCGGCATGGCCGCCGACGCCATCGGCGACTTCGGCACTGCCGCAGGCACCCTGAGCGTGCCGAAAGACATCGCCGAGGCCTGCGCCGACGCGGTGCTGGAGGCTGGCGTGGACGTCGCCGTGTCCTACCGCATGCAGGTGGACCACGGCTTTGCACAACCGCTGGAGCTGCTGCTTGGCGGCCTCGATCGTTGCCCGGTGATCCCGGTCTTCGTCAACTCGGTGGCCATCCCGCTGCCGAGTTTCCAGCGTGCCCGCCTGCTCGGCGAGGCCATCGGGCGCTTCGCCCGGACGCTGGACAAGAAGGTCCTGTTTCTCGGTTCCGGTGGGCTGTCGCACCAGCCGCCGGTGCCGGAACTGGCCAAAGTCGACGCCCGCATGGCCGACCGGCTGATGGGCAGCGGCCGAAACCTGCCGGCCGATGAACGCGAGGCTCGGCAACAGCGGGTGATCACCGCTGCCGAGCGCTTCGTGGAAGACCAGAACAGTCTTCACCCGCTGAACCCTGTCTGGGACCAGCAGTTCCTCGACACCCTCGCCGATGCCCGGCTGACTGAGCTGGATGGCCTTGGCAACGCCGAGCTTTCGGCCATCGCCGGCAAGTCCACCCATGAAGTGAAAACCTGGGTGGCCGCCTTCGCCGCGTTGTCCGCCTTCGGCCCTTATCAGGCTGAAGGCCACTACTACCGCCCGATCCCTGAATGGATCGCCGGCTTCGGCGCCCTTGGCGCCCGCCCGTTGGCGCATTCCTGAACCCTTCCGGAGAATCCGACATGTCTGCCATTACCGAAGCAACCACCAGCCAGTTCATCCGCATCCAGGAAGGCGAGCAGGAGCTGAACATCCACTTCAACGACTGCGGCCAGGGCGGCGAAACCGTGGTCATGCTCCACGGCTCCGGCCCCGGTGCCAGTGGTTGGGCCAACTTCAATCGCAACATCGAACCACTGGTGAACGCCGGTTTCCGCGTGATCCTGCTGGACTGCCCGGGCTGGAGCAAAAGCGATTCCATCGTCTGCAGCGGCTCTCGCTCGGACCTCAACGCCCGCATCCTCAAGGGCCTGGTGGATCAGCTTGACCTGGACCGGGTGCATATCGTCGGTAACTCCATGGGCGGTCACAGTGCCGTGGCGTTCGCCCTGAGCTGGCCGGAACGGGTCGGCAAGTTGGTGCTGATGGGCGGTGGCACCGGCGGCGCCAGCCCCTTCGTGCCGATGCCCACCGAGGGCATCAAGCTGCTCCAAGGCCTGTACCGCGAGCCGACCATCGACAACCTGAAGAAGATGATGAACGTCTTCGTCTATGACCCCAGCGACCTCACCGAGGCGCTGTTCCAGTCCCGTCTGGACAACATGCTGGCGCGCCGCGATCACCTGGAAAACTTCGTCAGGAGCCTTGCGGCCAACCCCAAGCAGTTCCCCGATTTCGGCGCGCGCCTGGCGGAGATCAAGGCCGAAACCCTGGTGATCTGGGGCCGCAACGACCGCTTCGTGCCCATGGACACCGGCCTGCGCCTGGTAGCCGGCATCCCCAACTCCGAACTCCACGTGTTCAACAACTGCGGCCACTGGGCCCAGTGGGAACACGCGGACAAGTTCAACCGCATGGTGCTGGACTTCCTCACCCACTGAGTCCCGAGGTGCGAGATGACCCTTTCCCGAGATTCCCTGGAACAACTGGCCGCTGGCCTGCGCACGGCTGAAGCCAACGGCGAGGCCATCGGCCCGTTGCGTGAGCGCATCGGCGAAGACAACGGCGAAGCCGCCTACGCCATCCAGCGCCTGAACGTGGCCCACGGCATTGCGGCCGGGCGTCGCGTAGTGGGCCGCAAGATCGGCCTGACCAATCCCAAGGTGCAGGCCCAACTGGGCGTGGACCAGCCGGACTTCGGCACCCTGTTCGCCGACATGAGCTACGGCGACAACGAAGTGGTGCCTTTCGGTCGCGTGTTGCAGCCGAAAATCGAGGCGGAGATCGCCCTGATCCTCGACCGTGACCTGCCGCGCGCCGACACCGGGTTTGCCGATGTCCTGGCCGCGACCGGCTGGGTATTGCCGGCCCTGGAGATCGTCGGCAGCCGCGTGGCGGGTTGGAACATCCGCTTCGTCGACACCGTGGCTGACAACGCCTCCAGCGGCTGCTTCGTGCTCGGCGGTCCGGCCCGTCGCCTTGACGCCCTGGACCTGCGCCAGGCCGCCATGCGCATGACCCGCAACGGCGATCTGGTGTCCAGTGGCAGCGGTGCCGAATGCCTCGGCCATCCGCTCAACGCCGCCGTCTGGCTGGCCCGCACCATGGCCCGATTGGGCGAACCACTAAAGGCCGGTGACCTGATCCTGACCGGCGCGCTGGGCCCGATGTCCGCCGTAGCTGCGGGCGACCGCTTCGAAACGGTGATCGACGGTATCGGCCAAGTGGCCGTCCAGTTCAGCGCCGACTGATTGCAGAGAGAACTCCCCATGAGCAAGAAACGCAAAGTCGCCATCGTCGGCTCCGGCAACATCGGCACCGACCTGATGATCAAGGTGCTGCGCAACGCGCAACACCTGGAAATGGGCGCCATGGTCGGTATCGACCCGGCGTCCGATGGTCTGGCCCGCGCAGCACGACTGGGCGTGGCCACTACCCATGAAGGCGTGGAAGGCCTGACCCGCCTGCCGATCTTCAACGAGATCGATTTCGTCTTCGACGCCACCTCGGCCTCCGCCCACGTGAAGAACGACGCCTTTCTGCGCAGCGTGAAGCCGGGGATTCGCCTGATCGACCTGACCCCGGCCGCCATTGGCCCGTACTGCGTGCCGGTGGTGAACCTGGAGCAGAACCTCCAGCAACTCAACGTCAACATGGTCACCTGCGGCGGCCAGGCCACCATCCCAATGGTCGCCGCCGTGTCCCGCGTGGCGAAGGTCCACTACGCCGAGATCATCGCGTCGATTGCCAGCAAATCCGCAGGCCCCGGCACCCGCGCCAATATCGACGAGTTCACCGAGACCACCTCGAAAGCCATCGAAGTGATCGGCGGGGCGGCCAAGGGCAAGGCCATCATCGTCATGAACCCGGCCGAACCGCCGCTGATGATGCGCGACACCGTGTTCGTGCTCTCGGAAGCAGCCGATCAGGCCAGGGTCGAGGCGAGCATCGAAGAAATGGCCGCCGCCGTGCAGGCCTATGTGCCGGGCTATCGCCTGAAGCAACGGGTGCAGTTCGATGAGGTCCACGACCTGAATATCCCCGGCCACGGCCGCTTCAGCGGGCTGAAGACCTCGATCTTCCTCGAAGTCGAAGGCGCCGCCCACTACCTGCCGAGCTACGCCGGCAACCTCGACATCATGACCTCCGCCGCGCTGGCCACCGCCGAGCGCATGGCGCAATCCATGCTCAAGGCTTGAGGAGACCGCCCATGAACGGCAAGAAGCTCTACATCTCCGACGTGACCCTGCGCGACGGCAGCCACGCGATCCGCCACCAGTACTCCATCCCGCAGGTGCAGACCATCGCCCGCGCCCTGGATGAGGCCAAGGTCGACGCCATCGAAGTCACCCACGGCGACGGCCTGCAGGGTTCGTCCTTCAACTACGGCTTCGGCGCCCACACCGACCTGGAGTGGATCGAAGCGGCTGCCGATGTCATTCAGCACGCGCGCCTGACCGTGCTGCTGCTGCCCGGCATCGGCACCGTGCACGACCTGAAGGCCGCCTATGACGCTGGCGCCCGTTCCGTACGGGTGGCCACCCACTGCACCGAGGCGGACGTGTCCAAGCAGCACATCGAATACGCCCGCAGCCTCGGCATGGACACCGTCGGCTTCCTGATGATGAGCCACATGATTCCGGCCGAGCAGCTGGCCGCGCAGGGCAAGTTGATGGAAAGCTACGGCGCCCAGTGCATCTACATGGCCGACTCCGGCGGCGCGATGAACATGAACGACATCCGCGACCGCATGCGCGCCTTCAAGGCGGTGCTCAAGCCGGAAACCCAGACCGGCATGCACGCCCACCACAACCTCAGCCTCGGCGTGGCCAACTCCATAGTCGCCGTAGAGGAGGGCTGCGACCGCATCGACGCCAGCCTCGCCGGCATGGGTGCCGGGGCCGGCAATGCGCCGTTGGAAGTCTTTATCGCCGCCGCCGAACGCCTGGGCTGGAACCACGGCACCGACCTCTACCGGCTGATGGACGCCGCCGACGACCTGGTGCGGCCGCTGCAGGACCGCCCGGTTCGGGTCGACCGCGAGACCCTCGGCCTCGGCTATGCCGGCGTCTACTCCAGCTTCCTGCGTCATGCCGAAGTGGCCGCCGAGAAATACGGGTTGAAGACCCTCGACATCCTCGTCGAGCTGGGCAAACGCCGGATGGTCGGCGGCCAGGAAGACATGATCGTCGACGTGGCCCTGGACTTGCTGGCGCGCCGGGCCTGAGGGCGGCAGCAACCTGTGGGGGCGAATTCATTCGCTAAGCAGGCCGCAGGTCTGCCTGTCGAGGTTTGAAGGGGGTAGCTGCGCTGCCCTCAGCGATTGAAATCGCCCCCACAAAAACAACACTGCGACTCCCTACAAAAACAATTACGGGTGCCTTGAATCATGATCGAAACCACTGCCCACGACTCCCGTCGTGTCTACACCACCATCGGCCTGTGCTTCCTGGTAGCGCTGATGGAAGGCCTCGACCTGCAGGCCGCCGGCATCGCCGCGCAAGGCATGGCGGCTGCATTCGAACTGTCGAAGATGCAGATGGGCTGGGTCTTCAGCGCCGGCATCCTCGGACTGTTGCCCGGCGCCTTCGTCGGTGGCTGGCTGGCCGACCGTGTCGGCCGCAAGGCGGTACTGATGGGCTCGGTGGCCCTATTCGGGCTGTTCTCTCTAGTCACCGCCCAGGCTTGGAGTCTTGAGAGTCTGTTATTGGCGCGTCTACTCACTGGCGTGGGCTTGGGTGCAGCCTTGCCCAACCTGATTGCCCTGACGTCTGAAGTGGCGGGCGAACGACTGCGTGGCTCAGCAGTGAGCATGATGTACTGCGGTGTGCCCCTGGGTGCGGCCCTGGCCGCCTGCATTGGCATCGCCGGCTTCAATGGTGGCTGGCAACTGGTGTTCTACGTTGGTGGGGTGGTGCCTCTGTTGATCGTGCCGCTGCTGGGCCTGTACCTGCCCGAATCCAGCCAGTTCCACCAGCGCAAGCTCGAACCGGTGCGCAGTGGCGTCTGGCATGGACTGTTCCGCGCGGGCGCGGCCCGTTCGACGCTGCTGCTCTGGGTCAGTTACTTCTTTACCTTGATGGTGGTCTACATCCTCATCAACTGGCTGCCTAGCCTGCTGGTGGGACAGGGCTACAGCCCCAGCCAGGCCAGTTGGGTGATGCTCGCGCTGCAACTGGGCGCGGCGGTCGGCACCCTGGCACTGGGCGCCTTGCTCGACCGACTGCCGCCTTGGGCCATGGCCGCGCTGATCTACGTTGGCATCCTCATTTCTCTGGCCGCCCTGGGCCTATCCCAGAGCTTCGACAGCATGCTGGTAGCCGGTTTCGTTGCAGGGCTTTTCGCCACGGGAGGGCAGGGTGTGCTCTATGCGATGGCACCACAGTTTTACGGCACCGAAGTGCGAGCCACTGGCGTTGGCAGTGCCGTGGCCGTCGGACGCCTCGGCGCCATGAGCGGTCCGCTGGTGGCCGGAAAGATGCTGGCTCTGGGCACAGGGACAGCCGGTGTGATGCTGGCGGCCGCTCCCGGAATCGTCATCGCAGGAGGGGTGGTTTTCTACCTCCTGAAGCGCAGTCAAGCCACCGCGACACCAGCCTGACATTCCGACTTCGCAATCACGTCGAACATGTATTACCTCGGTACAACAGGACAACAACAATGAACCGCAGAAACTTCATTTCTTCAGCAGGTGTAATTATCGGCGGCTCGGCCGTATTGGGTGCGCTTCCAGTCTCGGCAGCCAGCGCTACAGACACCGGCTCGTCACCTTTCCGCTCGGGAAGTATCAATGCGAAGGCACGTCGAGTGGATGTTCATCACCATTTCGTCCCTTCGTTCTGGGCCGAGGACCTTGCCAAGAACGGGGGGGACCCATCGGGCTGGAAGATGCCGAAGTGGAGCCCGGAATCGGATATCGAGTTCATGGATGAGTTGGGTATCGACGTTGCCATGCTGTCCCTCACGGCCCCAGGAGTGGCCGGCTGGAAAGGGCAGGCGGCGAGAGACATGGCAAGGCGTGTCAACGAGTACGCTGCAGGATTGGGCCAGGATTATCAGGGGCGTTTCGGCAGCTTCGTGACGCTGCCGATGCAAGATATCGACGGAGCTATCAAGGAACTCGACTACTGCCTTGGGCGTCTGAAAGCTGACGGTGTGATCCTGCTTTCCAATTACGAGGGCATCTATTTAGGCGACAAGCGCTTCGAACCGATCTGGGAAGAGCTGAACCGTCGCGAGGCCGTTGTCCTGGTACATCCAACCCAGCCGAAACTGGAACTGATTCCTGGGATTCCCGGACCTACAGTCGACTACCCATTCGACACTACACGTGCTGCGTTGAGTCTGTTGAGCAATCGCATAACGACGCGATTTTCTAAGGTTCGCATCATCCTGTCTCATGCCGGTGGCTTTATCCCATACGGCGCTGACAGGTTCGCCCAGAGTCTGGGCAATTTGGGCCTTGGCTTCACTCCAGACGAATTGATCGAGCAGATGCGTAGCTTCTACTTCGACACGGCCCTGTCCGCCAGCGCGACAGTTCTGCCAAGTCTCATGGCGTTCGCCAAGCCCGGCCATGTGCTGTTTGGCAGCGATATTCCGTATGCCATCAACCCGAAGGTCGAATGGTTTACGCGTCGACTCGATAACTACGAAGGCTTTGCCGCAGGGAATCTGGAAGCGATCAACCGCCAATCTGCCCTGCCGTTGTTCCCACGCCTATCCAAATAGTCGATTCAGGCCTATCCGCCCATTCGCGGGTAGGCCTTGAGTTTCCCTGTCTACAAATACAAGAACAGACAATCATGAACAGTCATGCCTCCATCGGCGTGATGCTGGCTGTGCTTTGCCATGGCGCTCACGCAAGCAGTTTCATAGCGGACAGTTCCGCGCAGCTTCAGGTTAGAAACTTCTATTTCGACCGGGACTTCCGTTCTGGTGCAGGGCAGTCCCAGGCTCAAGAGTGGGCGCAGGGATTCATTCTGAATCTTGCTTCTGGTTATACGGAGGGGCCTGTCGGTTTCGGACTCAATGCGGTGGGCATGCTGGGCATCAAGCTCGATTCCGGGCCAGGAAGAACGGGTACGGGTCTGTTGTCCTTCGATAGTGCAAGCCGCGAAGTCAACGACGAATACTCCAAGTTTGGTGTTGCGGGGAAGGTCAGGATCTCGAAGAGCGAGGTGCAGGTCGGCACCATGCAGCCGACGCTACCGGTAGCTCTGGCCAATACCATGCGACTCTTTCCCCCGTTACTGGAGGGGGCCTATTTGAAGTCGCAGGAAATTGACCGTTTAACATTGCATGCTGCAGCGTTTGATCGCATTACCCTCCGTGACTCGACCAACAGTGAACACTTCACGATCAGTAGTCCAAATCGACGCTTCAATGGGGCAGCCACGTCAGATGAGCTGAATGTCCTTGGTGCTGACTACCTCTGGAGCGATCAGCTATCCACGCGCTACTACCACGCCCAGCTGAAGAACCTCTACGTCCAGGACTATGTTGATGCGCTACACACCGTACCGTTTGGGCAGTACAAGCTGAAGAGTGACATCCGTGTCTTCAGTAGCCGCGAGGATGGAAAAGGAGCCGCGGGCAAGGTAGACAATCGGACGTTGAGCAGCATGTTCACGTTGCAGTCCGGGCCTCATGCCCTCGGCGTGGGCTATATGCAGCTTTGGGGCGACACCGCGCTGCCTTACGTTGGCGGCACCAGCGTCAATGTGAACTCGGAGGGGCTGTTGGTCAGTGAATTCGTGAATCCGAAGGAGCGCACCTGGCAGCTGCGTTACGACTACGACTTCGCAGCGTTTGGTGCTCCCGGTCTCCGTGCCATGTGGCGCTACGTGAAGGGAACCGACATAGAGCTTCCTGGCTTCGCCTCCTCTGTTGAGGAGTCTGAGCGCGACATCGAACTGGCCTATGCCGTACAGAGTGGTCCACTACGCGGTGTAGCCGTACGACTGCGCCAGGCGAACTATCAGAGCGATTTCGCCAGAGACGTGGATGAACTTCGCATCAACATCGATTACACGTTCAAGTTATGGTGAGGCGATAGAACTGGCCGACTGCGCCAACGCAGTCGGCCATCAGGAGCTTTCCATGGAGAAGGGCGCTATCACCTGGAGACCCACTCCTGGCTCAATTCCCAAAGCTTGGCAGCTAGAGCAACATCTTGCGCTACGGCGGATGGTTCGGCCTCCTTGCAGTCCACGTAGTACTGACCGCTCTGGTTGGTCAAGGTAGGTTCTGTTGCGCAGTACAGAGTGGTGGCTGCTCCATCAGATTCACTGCGCATGAATTGCTTGACTAGCCAGGCAGCTGGCGCGGGGAGGGCGCGCCAGACGTTGGTGGCAACGACACCAGGGTGCACTGCGTAGGTAGTCACTCCGCTCCCGTCCAGGCGCTTTGCCAATTCCCGTGTGAACAACAGATTGGCGAGCTTGGCTTCGGCATATTCCTTGAGTCCGGTCCGACTGGCCGTAGACTGACGTACAGCGCTCATGTCGATGGTCCGTGCATGGCGATGAGCTTTGCTGGAGACCATGACGACCCGCGCAGGCGCAGATTCCTTGAGGCTTTCGAGCAGGAGCTGTACCAGCAGGAAGTGGCCAACGTGACAGGTGCCGAATGTCAGCTCGAATCCGGATCTTGTCAGCCCGCGTTGGCCGGCCAGTCCGGCATTCCCCACCAACAGGTGCAGTGGAAGGCGAAGTTTGAGAAACGCCTCCGCGCAACGCCGTACGGAGTCCAGATCTGCAAGATCCAGTGGGATGTAGGCAGCTTTAGCGGTCCCATCGCTGGCTTGGGCAATTTCATCCAGGACGGGGCGAGTGCGTTCCGCCGAGCGACAGGCGAGAAACACTCGATAGCCTTGCAGTGCCAGCTCCCGTGCAGTGATACGGCCAATGCCGGAGTTGGCCCCAGTGATCAACGCCACCTTCCCATTGGGAATGACTTTACCCACGTACTTAGCTCCTTTCAGTGAGTCGCATGGTTCAGCTGCTTCACGAGATCCAAGGCCACGTCGACGATCATATCCTCTTGACCGCCGACCATGCGCCGTTTGCCCAGCTCGACGAGGATGTCGAGGGTTTTCAGCCCGTACTTCGCCGCCGCCACTTCGGCGTGGCGCAGGAAGCTCGAGTACACCCCGGCGTAGCCGAGACCTAGGGTCTCGCGGTCGACCCGAACCGGGCGGTCCTGCAGCGGCCGCACCAGGTCGTCGGCGGCATCCATCAGCCGGTAGAGGTCGGTGCCGTGGTTCCAGCCGAGGCGCTCGGCGGCGGCGATGAACACCTCCAGCGGCGCATTGCCGGCCCCCGCGCCCATGCCGGCGAGGCTGGCGTCAATGCGGTCGCAACCCTCCTCCACGGCGACGATGGAGTTGGCCACGCCGAGGCTCAGGTTGTGGTGGGCATGCATACCGGCCTGGGTTTCCGGCTTCAGCACCGCCTTGAAGGCGCGCATGCGGTCGCGGATGTCGTTCATGTTCATCGCGCCACCGGAGTCGGCCATGTAGATGCACTGCGCACCATAGCTTTCCATCAGCTTGCCCTGGGCGGCCAACTGCTCGGCCGGAATCATGTGGCTCATCATCAGGAAGCCCACGGTGTCCATGCCGAGCGAGCGGGCGTATTCGATGTGTTGCTTGGATACATCTGCCTCGGTGCAGTGGGTGGCCACGCGCACGGATCGGGCGCCGGCGTCGTAGGCAGCCTTCAGGTCGTGTACGGTGCCGATCCCAGGCAGTAACAGCACGGTCAGGGTGGCGTGTTCGATGACGTCTGCCGCCGCTTCGATCCACTCCAGATCGGTGTGGGCACCGAAGCCGTAGTTGAAGCTGGAGCCTTGCAGGCCGTCACCGTGAGTGACTTCGATGGCGTCCACCTTGGCCTGGTCCAGCGCGCGGGCGATGGCCTGAACCTGCTCGATCGAGTACCGGTGGCGAATCGCGTGGTTGCCGTCGCGCAGGGTCACATCGGAGATATAGAGCTTCTTCCCATTCATGCCTGATCCCCTCGTGAGCTTTTTAGTGACTGCGCCATCCGCTCGGCAGTGGCCAGCGCGGCAGAGGTCATGATGTCGAGATTGCCGGCATAGCTCGGCAGGTAGTGAGCAGCGCCTTCCACTTCGAGGAAGATGGAGGTCTTCAGCCCGCTGAAGCGGCCATGGCCGGGGATGTTCAGGTCCCGGACCTCGTCGAACTGCACCCGCTGCTTCAGCCGGTATCCCGGTACATAGGCCTGCACGGCGGCCGCCATGTCTTCGATGCTCGCTTCGACTTCAACTTGATCGGCGGCTGCGCTGAGTACGAACACGGTATCCCGCATCATCAAGGGCGGTTCGGCCGGATTCATGATGATGATCGCCTTGCCCTTGGCCGCCCCGCCGATCACTTGGATGGCCTTGCTGGTGGTTTCCGTGAACTCGTCGATATTGGCACGGGTCCCCGGGCCGGCGGACTTGCTGGCGATGGAAGCGATGATCTCGGCGTAGTGCACCTTTGCCACCCGCGACACCGCCGCCACCATGGGGATGGTGGCCTGGCCGCCGCAGGTCACCATATTCACGTTGAGCTCATTTCGATGCTCCTCCACGTTTACTACCGGAACACAGTAGGGGCCAATCGCCGCGGGGGTCAGATCGACCAGACGAATTCTGGGTTTGATGGCCCGCAGGAAGGCATCGTTTTTCACGTGGGCTGAAGCCGAGGTCGCATCGAAAACGAAGTCGATCTCGTCGAATATCGGCAGACGGGTCAGGCCTTCCACGCCCTCATGGGTTGTGGCCACGCCCAGTCGCGCGGCACGGGCCAGACCATCTGATGCTGGGTCGATACCCACCATGGCCCCCATTTCCAGGTGCTGGCCATGACGCATAACCTTGATCATCAGGTCGGTGCCGATGTTGCCGGAGCCGACAATGGCGACCTTGAGTTTCTTTTGACTGTTCATTCGGGTTTCCAGGATCAGGCTCAGTAAAACCGGCAGCTGACTTCGCCCAGGCGCGTCAGGCGTAGATGGAGGTGATCGTCGGCTTTGACCGGGGTCATCGGGCCCAGGGCACCGGAAAGCAGTACGTCGCCAGCCTTCAAGGGTCGGCCGACTTCGGCCATCGTGCGTGCCAACCACAGGCACGCATCCAACGGATTACCCAGGCAGGCGGCGCCAACGCCGATGGACGCCTGGGTACCGTTCTTCTCCAGCAGCATGCCCTCAAGACGCAGGTCCATCGCCGACAACCTGGTAGGTTGCTTGCCCAGCACGTAGAGCGCGGAGGAGGCGTTGTCGGCCACGGTGTCGACCAGGGTGATCTTCCAGTCGCGAATGGCCGAATCGACGATCTCGATCGCAGGGAGCAGGTACTCCGTGGCATGAAGCAATTCGGCCAAGGTGGTATCGGCATTGGGCAGGTCGCGGCCGAGCACGAAGGCAATTTCACCCTCGGCTTTGGGCTGGATCAGTCGGCTGCAATCGACAGACTCCCCGTCGGCGATTTCCATATCGGCGAAGAGCATGCCGAAGTCCGGACGATCGACGCCCAGTTGCTGTTGCACCGCTTGCGAGGTGAGACCGATCTTTCGGCCGACCAGACGGCAACCTTGTTCCAGTGCCTGTCGGGTATTGATCTCCTGAACCGCGTAGGCACCGGAAAGGCTATCTATGCCGAAAGTGCTGGAAATCTGGTCACAAGGCGTTCGGTCCTGGCGCGCCTGTCTCAGTGCGGCAGCAGCCTGCTCCAGGTGCTTCAGAGATTCCTGGATGTGGTTCATGCGCTTTTCCTCAGGGATGCGAAGCCGCTGTCACGGGTTGCCAGGTCCGGCCGCCAGCCCAGTTGGTCCCTCAACTCGGAAAGGGCTGCATCGAGGTCTTCGGCTTCAACCAGTCCGAAGACGAACTTGTCCGGACGGATGATGGCGACCGGTTGGTGTTTGCGGCCATTGCGGCGGAACCACTTGGCCAGGTCGCCGTCGGGCTCTTCGACTTCCACCAACCCATCAGGCGTCCGGCGATTCTCATGCAGGCCCTGGGGGCGGCCGCCGAAGGGATAGAGCGTCACGAAGCGGGTATCCAGCGCTTCAAGCATCTTCCGAGAGTCAGGCGAGAGGGCGTCCAGCGGATTGTTTTCCAATCCGATCAAGGCGTAGCCCTCACCCAGGATTTCATCGAGCAGGACTCGCTTGCCTTTGAATGTGCGTACCTGAGGCTGCGGAATCGGCGTGCCCTCGACACCCTTGCGTCCCTTGCGGCGGAGGCCGAGATAGGTGCCAGGCTTGTAGGTTGGGGTAGGTTTGAAACCGCCTTCGCGCAGCCATTGACCGGCGATTGGGGTGGCCTCGAGCACCTTGACCGCCAGGTTGCGAAGCGTGCTCGCCACCGGGTTGGACATGGAGACGAAATCTTTCATCAGCACCGAGATGTCGATCATCGACTTGGCATGGTGATATCGCTCGCTACCGTAGGTGTCGAGCAGTTTGTCGGTAGCCTGGCCCCGCAGTACCGCATCCAGCTTCCACGCCAGGTTGTAGGCGTCGCGTACACCCGAGCTCATTCCCTGGCCCATGAACTGGGGCGTCATGTGGGCGGCATCGCCGGCCAGGAACACGCGACCCTTGCGCCACTCGCGGGCTACCAGCGCATTGAAGGTGTAGACCAGGCGGCGTTTGACCTCGAACTTGTCGGGGTCGACGAAGCGGCTGATCAGCGCCCGTACGGTCGCCGGGTCCTCCATGTGTTCCTTGGTCTGACCGGGCATCAGCATGAATTCGAAACGGTGGAACCGGCCAGGCTGCGGGCAACTGACTACGGGACCTTGCGGATCGCAGACGAAGTTGAAGTAAGGGATGTGGCGCAAGGCGTCTTCGCCTTGCTTCATTTCCAGGTCGACCACCAACCAGGGCTCAGGGAAGTTCTTGCCATCCATGCCAATACCGAGCTTTTCCCGCACGGTGCTGCGGCCGCCGTCGGCACCGACCAGGTAGCGTGCCTTCAGGGTGACAGGCGCGGGATCGCTGTCGGCTTCAACACGCGCATCGCTACCGTCCGAGAAGCGGTAGCTACGGGTGGCCTGGTGGGTGAGGGTGACGAACTCACCTTCCTGCTGAAAGTCCACCAGTTCCCGGCCACGCAGCACCTGCACCTGCGGATAGCGCGAAAGCAGTTCGCTGAGCTTGGTCTCCATCCAGGGCTGGTAAAGGAAATTGATCACGGGCCAGCCGAACGGACGCTTGAGTTGCCAGTAGCGTCCGATCACGCGGCCGTCGGCATGGGTCCACTGGGCGGGAGTATCCACCTGCATATCCTGGGCGAGCTCGTTGGCCACCCCCGCCGACTGCATCACCCGCATGCACTCGTCGTCGGTGTAGACAGCCCGTGCATTGCCGTAGAAGGCCGGTTCACGCTCAAGTACCAGTACGGAAAGGCCGCGTTTGCCCAGCAGGTGCGCGAGGGTGGCGCCCGTCGGGCCGAGACCGGCAATGACCACGTCTATGAGCTTGTTGTCGTTGTTGTAGCTGTTCATTTCGAATGCGACTCCTGCAGCGGGGAGTACTCAGGGGAGAGCAGCGAGCGCAGGCCGCGCCCGAAATTGCCCAGATTGGTGGAAAGCTTGTTCCAGGTCCCCGTCTTCTCGGGGCGATGTCCCCACAGGCTGATGCCCTGGTGTGTGGTGGGCTGCCAGGAGCGCTCATCCACTTCCAGTGCGTTCCAGCCAAGCTCGATTTCGAAGCCGGAAGGGCAGAGGACATAGAAGGACTGTTCGCGATCGTTCGGGTGCTCGCCGATTTCATGGGCCATCTCGAAGCCCAAGGCGCGGCAGCGCAGGAAGGCATCGGTGAGTTCGCTTACCGAGGTCGTCAGCAGATTCATGTGCTGCGCCTTGGTGCGGATCGGGTCCATTGGCAGACCACGGACCTGGGCGATCGCGATGGAGTGGTGGCGTGGATTGACCCGGAAGAAGTCGATGTCCACGGTGACGCCCGCCAGTTGCTCGACAATGCTGTCGCTCTGGCGTGCATCGAAAATTTCCTGCCAGAAACGACGCATGGCCTTGCCCCGGCGACTGGTGATCGCCAGGTGGCCCATGCCAGCCTCGCCGGTAATGAAACCGGCGCAGAGCATGTCGAGTGGCTCGTCGGTGGTCAGCGGCTCAATGAACAGTTCGATGGCCAAACGCTTGGGGCCGATAATCCGCCAGAAATGCGCCACGCCCCGTACCGCTGCTTCTCGCACAGAGCTGGCCTGGACCGCGATTCCGCGTGCCTTCAGGCGCTGCAGCACAATGTCGAGCGTCGCCTGGTCGCGCAGTTGCCAACCCACGGCGACAAAGTCTTCTGCCGGCCCGCGCTGGATGATGACCCGGCGTTGATGCGCGTCCATGCGGAAGGCCAGGGAGTCCCGGTCCGCATGCTGCAGATGGAGCCCGATGCCATCCTTGAGGAAGGTCTTCCAATGGTCGATCCGATTCGACTCGATCAGCGCATAGCCCATGCTGCTGGCGCCGAAAATATCCTGATTCATCTGCACGACTCCTCGGGGATCAGGCCGGAACCCGGTTCATCAGGAACCCGGTGGTAACCGCGTTGAACTCTTCCGCACGCTCCCACTGCACCCAGTGCCCGGTTTTGTTGAACAGGTAGAGGTCGCAGTTCGGCATGCGTTTTTGCAGCGTTTCGCCGCCGCTCGGACGGTTCACCTTGTCAGCGGTGCCCCAGAGCACCAACGTGGGGACCTGGCACTGCGCCAGTCGGGCATCACGGGTGAAATCCATGCGCAGTGCTGCTTTCAGACCCTTGGGGCGGCGCAGTGGTGGGGCGGCGACAACTTCCGGGTCAATGCTGGAGCGGAAGCGTTCTTCAATCATCGCGTCTGACACCTGGCTGCCGTCGTACACCAGGTACTCGCGGATGAAGCGGGTGATCTTTTCCAGCGTGGGGCCTTCGCCGCTGTAATAGTTCAGCAACTGGTTGAGACCCGGAGTGGGAAGGCTGCGAGTGGTGTTGATACCGCCGGGGCCCATCAGCACGAGGGCGGAAACACGTTTGGGGGCGTCTAGTGCCATGCGAAGCGCACAGGCTCCGCCCAGGGAGTTGCCGACCACGTGGGCACGCTTAATTTCCAGCGCGTCGAGCAGTCCGAGCATCGCGCTGGCCAGGTCGCCGAAGGGGTCGTCGCGATTCACCCCCTTGGTGGACTTGCCGTAACCCGGCATGTCCGCGACCAACACGCGAAAGTGCTTGGCAAGGGCTTCGATATTTTTCGAATAGTTGGACAGACCAGACGCGCCGGCACCGCCGCCGTGAAGCATGAGCAGCGGATAACCCTGTCCCAGTTCGTTGATGAAGATCTGGCGTTTGCCGACGGTCACACAGCGGGAGGTGATCTTGGGAATGGCTTCGTTGCTGCTCATGGCGCGCTGCTCTCTGATGGAAGATGAGTCGCTCTGTTAGCGATGATATTCATGTCTATATTTGAACACAACTGTTCATTTGGTGGATAAAGCTTGCCCACACACAGAGCTCCTGTTTGGAGCCCGTCATCCCTAGGTGGTGTCGGGCCTGGTAGAAAAGGCCGCCCCGAAGGGCGGCAAGGTCTTGGGCTTTTGGCCTTCGACGGAGTAGTCGTCAGCGGACTCCCGCACTGCGCAATGCCGCTGCGGTGTACTCGGCGGAACTGGCGTTCAGACCGAACTCGATCGGCTGCTTCTCCTCGTTGCGCATCCCGGAAACGATGTAGCGGCCGTTGATCAGGTCATACAGCGCTTCGGTACCCAGCCAGGCGATCTGCAGGTCATACATCGGCTCCATGTGACCTTCGGCAGTGCGCCACAGGGTGCCGCGGGAGTCGTAGTGATCCGCCAGGGCGATTTGCCAGGTGTCTTCATCGATGTAGAAGACGCGCTTGGCATAGACGTGGCGCTCGCCCGGCTTGAGCGTTGCCTCGACCTGCCAGACACGGTGAAGCTCATAACGGGTCAGGTCGGAGTTGATGTGGCCGGGTTTGACGATATCCGTGTACTTGAGGTTCGCCGCGTCGAGCTTGAAGCTGTTGTAGGGGATGTAGACCTCGCGCTTTCCCACCAACTTCCAGTCGTAGCGGTCCGGCGCTCCGTTGTACATGTCCAGGTTATCGGCGACACGCTGGCCTTCGGAGGCAGGGTAGGGGCCGTCGTAGGAAATCTGCGGTGCACGTCGCACACGGCGCTGACCGGCGTTATAGATCCACGCCATGCGCGGTTCTTTCACCTGGTTCAGTGTTTCGTGTACCAGCACGACGTCTCCCGCCAGACGCGCAGGCGCTGTGACCAACTGCTTGTAGTAAAAGAGCACGTTGCCCGGGTTGGCCGGGTCGAAGTCGGCGACGCGATCACGGAAGGTGAGTTCCTGCTTGAAGTACACCGGCACGAAGGTGCCATTGGCCAATGGCGTCGCTTGTACGTGGACCCGCTTGGCGCTGCCGCCGCGATAGCGGGTGATATGGTTCCACACCACTTCCAGGCCGTTCTGGGGGATAGGGAAGGGCACGGCGGTGGAGAAGTTCTCCAGCCCATTGCCGCCATCCACCATGGTGGTTTTGGTCGCGTTTTCCTTTGCGGCCTTGTAGACGAAGTCCGGAGCGTTCGCGGTGCGGTGGCTGGGGTAGACGGGCAGATGGTAGGTGTCCGGATAGCGCTTGAGCATCGCGACTTGGCCAGGCGTCAGTTGGTCCTGGTACTGCGCCATGTTCTGGGCGCTGATGGTGAACAGCGGCTTCTCAGATACGAAAGGATCACTGAGGAAGCCGGCTGCATCCCGATTGCCGGAGTCCTTGGGCAATCCGCCGCTCCAGGCCGGAATGGTGCCGGCGGCATTGCCGGCCATTTCCGCTCCCAGCGGGGTGAGAGAGGTACCCAACTGCCCAGCCTGTTCCGCACTGACGGCAGCTTGGGTGGATTGGCAGGTAAGGCTCAGGCTCAGCGCAAGCGAGTGCGCCAGGATGATCGTCTTATTCATGCTTATGATCTCCGCTTAGAACGACACGCCAAAACTCAGGGCAACGAAGTCGCGATCGATGCTCGAGTTGTAATCACCGCCGAAGAAGTTGGTGTAGGAAAGGCCGGCGGAATAGGTGCTTAGGTAGCTGGCATCCAAGCCGAGGCTGATGGCTTTAGCGCCTTCGTTGAACAGCCCGTTGGGACCGTAGCCATCAACGTCGTGGGACCAGGCGATGCTGGGTTTCAACTCGATGCCCGGGATCACGTTGTTGTATTCCCAGATGGCGCGAGCGCGATAACCCCAGGACGTGCTGGTGACGAAGCCATCGTCCTCGCAGTACTTGCTGACGTTCTCCGCGGTCGCGCTACCCAGGGTCTGGGCGTTGAAGGCCTGGCAGCCTCCGCCTGGCAGCGGGCCGGGACCGAAGATGGGGTCGCGCCCGTAGCGAACCTTGCTGGAGCTTTCCAGACCACCGACATGGGTGATGCCAAGCTCACCTACTAGGGTCAGGCGATCAGCACCCATGACCTGGTCAAAGAAGTGGGTGAAAGTGGTCTGGAACTGGCTGATTTCCTTGCGCCGGTAGCCGTGCTGGGTGGCGCCAGGGGTAGCCGTGAGCAGCGAGGCGTTTGGTGCCAGTGGACTCAGACCGGATAGCAGGACATCAGTGACGTTAAGCTGAACGGGGGCGTTTGGTCGGTAGCTGAATTCCCCGCTCCAGGCGGTACCGGTAGGGAGTGTGGTCGAGAAGCTCAGGCCATAGAGACGAATGTCTTCGGGGTACTCCATGAAGTACTGGCTACTGCCGATCACGGCCAGGGGTAGCAGACTCTGGGCCAGTAGCGCGGCAGCTGGTACAGGAATGCCCGCACCCGCCAACGATCCGACGAGACCCGCACCACTATATGCACTGGCCGGAGCGGCAGATGCACTGAATACCGGGGTCCGGCTGTGGTAGTTCATGAAGTAGGCGCCGAACTCGGTGTCCAGCGTCTCGGAGAAGTAACGCAGTGCAGTGCCCCACTGGCCACTGTCACGAGCGTCCACATCCCCGCCACGCGGGACGATGACACCTTCGTCCGGATTTCCCCAGGTCACGCCTCGAGCATTCAGGACATTCATCGCTGCATTGCGGAAAGGCGCCGGCAGTGCATTACGCACCTGCTGTTCGGTACGCAACACAGCGAGATTCTGGTCGCAGCCATCGGCTACCACATCGGTGGAGGAGAAGAAGGTGCCGCAGTTGTCGATGACGGTCTGGTCCCATTCCAGCTGATAGAAGACTTCGGCCGAGAGATTGTCGGTGAGGCTCTGGGACACGTAGAACATGTTCACCGGGATCAAGCCTTCCTTGATCTCGGAACCGGGGCGACGAAACGCAGAGACGTCGATCGGGTTGATGGAGTTGATGCTGTTGCCGATGAAGGTGCTCTCACCCCAGCTCACCACCTGCTTGCCCAGACGCACGCTGCCCGGCAGGTCGGCTAGTTGATAGTTGTGGTAGACGAAGGCGTCGAGCAATTGCGCGCCGGAGGACTTGGCGCCTTCCTTGCGGCCGCTGTCGTCGATGTCCTTGAACGGACGGCTCTCGTCCTTCAGCTCGAAGTCGTACCAGTACTTGCCACGGAGGAAGACACCGGTATCGCGGTACTTCAGTTCGAGGTCATGGATGCCCTTGAAGATCTTCGAGAAGGTCTCGCCCTTCTTGAAGTTCAGGCGACCGTCATCACCCGCCTGTGACAGACCGTCTCCACCGTTGTTTGCGCCAATCAGATCCGGGTCTGGACTCTGCGTCGACCAGCTGGCACCGACCGACAGGTTGGAATCGAACTGTCCTTCGATCTCACCGATCTTGAAGCTGACAGCCTGAGCCGGGGCGCAGATGCAAGTCGCCAGGCTAACTGCACATGCAAGGCGGGCGGGTTGCCACGGGGGTCGTTTCGTTGTCATGCCTTCGCTACCTCTTGTTTTTGTATTAAGTGCGCTTGCTTTTTTCGGGACGTGAGAAGCCGTCCAGTTCATCGAGCAATCGATGAATCCGTACTCTTGATTCGCGGGAAATTGGGCGTTGGCGAGAAAGCTAGGGTCGTAACGTCATGCCATGAGCTCCAGGCCTCGGTGCCTGACGGTGCGCCGGGGTGTTCAGCTCGATAGGGCGCGTCGGAGCGGGCTGAAGTAAGCGGTCATACCTTGGAGCAGGGACGCTTGGACGAGGGGGTAGGGGAGGCGCGTCGTCGCTTTCATTGTTGTTGTCTCCGACTTTCTACAGGCAAAGGGAACCCGGCCCCTCTGAGAGGGGTGATTGAAGTGCGGGTTATCCGATGGGGTTACTCGGGTGGGGGCAGTGCCGGAAGCTCTTTCGCGGCAAGTGCCTGGGCTTCCTTGATACCGATGCCCAGGGCCCTCAGTACCAGTTCGGCGGCATCCGAACCGGCATCCCTCCAGGTCTTGTGCCCCTCCAGCACAAGAAGCATCCCGGTCAGTACTACGCCGCCCATCATGGCGACCACTGACGTCAGTTGCTCCTGGCGGAAATCGTAGCGATGCAGGGCCAGACCACTGAGGATGTCCTGCACGGGTGGGCCACTCCAGAGCTCGCGCAATGTGGCGCTGGTTGCGGCGTAACGCACGATGAATCGGCCCCAATAGGGCTCTTCGTGAGCGCGACGCATGTAAAAGCGAATCCCGTTTGCCAGACGCTGGGCGGGATCCATGTCTGGATGCGCGCTCCTGGCGACCCGAAGGTTCATCTCGCCGCTCAATTGCGACGCAACATCCTCGAACAGTGATTCAACCGAGCTGAGGTTGTTGTAGATGGTGCCGCGGGCGACCCCGGCGACCTGCGCCAGCTCGCTGACATTCACCTCGCCAATGCTCTTCTCGGCGAACAGACGCAGTGCCGCGTCATGGATACGTTTCTGAACCGGGCTCATGGATCAGGCACAGCCTCTCATCAAGATGCAATGGCTGCATTGAACACTTGTGTTTAAGTCGAGTCAATAGCGTTTTTTTGCGCGTCGCATCATCTGACAATGCCTGCTGCGTATGTAACACCCGTGTGACGCAGCCTGCGGAAGCCAAGAGTCGCTTCCAGAAGCTCGGTTTCCGCCAGTCGTCCGGTTGGCGGGAGAGCGTTGCTCTGATTGACAGAATTGAACGCTAATGTTCACCATTGCTCTGTCGTGTTGTTGCTTCTGGCTCCTATCCCGCTTCAGTCTGTGTCGGATCGCAGCCTTGCAGCACGACGACTGAAGTCGAAGTCGTCTGCGCCTAGAGCTCTCACGGAGCTACAACGGCGCTGATTCCCCGCACTGACCAGAGGTTTCCATGCCAGTAAAACAAGGTCGCATAGATGTTCACCATCACGTCATCCCGCCTGCTTTCGTGGAGGTGATGCAGGCCAAGGGTATTACCAAGGTGGCGGGTGCACCGTTGCCAAGTTGGGATGCGGCGAAATCCATCGATGTGATGGACGCCAACGGGATCCAGACCGCCATCACCTCGCTTTCCGCTCCTGGCGTACATTTTGGTGATGGCCCTCGGCAAGCCAGTGATCTGGCACGTCGCTGCAACGAATTTTCTGCCGAGATGAGTGCGCGCTATCCCGGGCGCTTCGGCTCGTTCGCCGTTCTGCCTACGCCCTTCATCGCAGAGGCTTGTGCAGAAGCCATTCATGCGCTGGAAACCTTGCACGCCGACGGAGTTGTGCTCTTGGGGAGCACCGATGGGGTGTTTCTCGGCGACGCCCGATTCGATGAGTTGATGGCCGAATTGAACCGTCGTGATGCCACGGTCTTCGTGCATCCCAACCTGCATGCCACCAGTGTGAACATTGGCTTGCCGATGCCCGGATTCCTGATCGAATTCCTCTGCGATACCACACGTGCTGCGGTGAACCTGATCCGCACCGGCACGCTGGACAAGTACCCGAATGTTCGCTGGATCCTTGCCCACTCCGGGGGCTTCCTGCCGTTCGTGGCGGGGCGGGTGGCGGATTCAGGTGCAGTACCCGTGCTGGGGGAAAAAACGCCTCAGGAAATGCTTGGCTACATTCGGCGCTTCTACTACGACACGGCGTTGTCGCCCTCGCGCTATTCCATGGCGGCGCTCAAGGAGCTGATCGATCCGTCACATCTCCTGTTCGGCAGTGATTTTCCGTTCGCTCCCGCGCCGGTAACCGCCTTGCAGTGCCAGACGTTGGACGCTTCTGACTTGTGGTCATCAACTGGACAGTACGGAATCAACCGTGGTCACGCCTTGCAGTTGTTCCCCAAGTATCGACTTGCGTCGGAAGCGATCGTGGCGGCGCCAGTATTTGAAGACGAATCCCTCTCCAGCCGCTTCAAGCGCGCCATGACGGGTCCCATGGGGAGCCTGACTGAAAGTATGCGTGACCGCTGATTGCCCTTTGCGCGTGCCAGGGCTGCCAATGCCCTCGGAAATAATTCCAAGAACAAGAGGTTGTTATGAAACGTCGTGAATTCGTTGCCGGTGCGAGTGCTCTTGTGGGAGCAGGCCTGCTTGCGGGCAGTGCAAGTGGTGCCTCGTCGGGAAGCGCCGGCGTAGCGATACCAGCTGTCGAGGCGGAATCGAGCCGAGTAACGGAAAACATCTCGGCAGGCCGAATCGATGTCCACCACCACATATTCAGTCCCGCGCTGCGCGAATGCTTGCAGCGTCATCACGTCCACCAGCTCGCAGGTAACGCCATCCCCGACTGGACTCCGGAATCATCGCTGGGGGCAATGGAGCGGAGCGGAGTGCGAACTGCAATCACCTCAGTCGTGATGCCAGGGCTCAGCCTGGAAAAGAGCGAGCTCGTCCATGTATCCCGCAGCAGTAATGAGTACTCCGCCGATCTGGTGCGCCGATATCCAGGACGTTTTGGTTTCTTTGCCCATGTGCCACTGCCTTTCACCGATAACGCCTGTGCGGAAGCAATTCATGCGTTGGACACGCTGAATGCCGACGGCGTGGTGCTGTTGGCAAGCAATGGCGAGAAATTCCTAGGGGATGAGTCCTTCGATGAGTTGATGGGCGAGCTGGATCGGCGTCAGGCCACCGTGTTCGTCCACCCCAATCTGCACCCGTCCACGGTCGAGTTAGGCCTGGATATGCCGCCGGGCTTGCTGGAGTTTTCCTGTGACCTGACCAGGGCCGGATTGAACCTGATTCTCTCCGGCACCATGGAGCGCTACCCACATATTCGCTGGATATTGGCCCATGCAGGCGGTTTTCTGCCGTACGTGGCCTGGCGCGTGTCCCTCGCCAACGCAATGCCGGAATTTAGCGACAAGGCGGCATTGGGAGTCCTCAACTACCTGCGGCGCTTCTATTTCGACACAGCCTCGTCGGCATCGCGCTACTCCATGGCCACACTACGTGAGCTGGTGGAGCCATCCCGCATTCTGTTCGGCAGCGATGCGCCCTACGAAACGGAAGGCCAGACACTCGCCCAGATCACTGCGCTTGGGAAAGACGGATTCTGGTCAGCGCAAATGGTCGGCGGTGTCGAGCGTGAGCATGCATTGAGCCTCTTCCCACGGTTCAGGCTGGAGGGTGAAGTGGTTGCTGCAGCGCCGCTGTATGACCATGAACCCTGGTCGGGACAGATGAAGCGCCAGATGCTCCAACCGCTTCGTTCACTGGCGCAGAATATGCGGAAGTAAGGCTGCAGCAAGTCATGTCATCGAAGGGGCAGGGGATGCATCTCATCCACTGCCCCTTGTCGTTACTGTGTGCGGGTCACCTGGTGCGCGTGTCACGCTGACGGGGTCACTGCGGGAGAGGGGGTGAGCCAGTCGATCTGGAAGCTGTAGCGACCCAAGGCGCACGCCAAAGGCTCTCGCCATACTCCAGTTTCAACCTGAGCGACCAGCCCGCGCCGGGCATCCTGGACAACCTCCACAGAGACCTCTGCAAAGCCAAGTGCTGACGCTTCCTCACGGATTACGCGGGCGATCTCCCGCTGCTGTAGCGCCGGCTTGAAGATCTTGCCAACCGGGGTCACCGGCAGCGCATCGAGAATCTCTATGCGTTTGGGAACGGCTGCGCGTTCGCTGATCCTCTCTGTGGCGAATGCCAGCAGCTCGGTACTGTCCGTGCGCTGGCCAGTGCTCAACTGCACGTAGGCAACCGGCACTTCGCCGGCATGCGCATCAGGGCTGCCAACGGCCGCCACCAGCGCCACCGCGGGATGGGCCTGGAGTGCCTCCTCGATCTGCTTCGGGTCGATGTTGTGACCTCCCCGAATGATGAGTTCCTTCTTGCGCCCCGTGAGCCAGAAGTAACCCTCGGCGTCTTGGCGACCAAGGTCGCCCGTATTCAGCCAGCGACGGCCCCCAATCTCGATCCATACGCCCCGATTGTGGCTTGGGTCGAGATAGCCGCAGAACACATTGGGGCCATGGATGGCGATTACGCCAACCTCGTCTGGCTCGGCATCACGCAGGTACTCGCCCTGATCATTGAGCATCACCGCGCGCATTTCCTGGTAGGCGAGGCGCAGGCCGATGGAGCCGATCCGCCGTTCACCCTCTGGCGGGTTGGTCGAGGACACGCAGGCGCCTTCGGTCAGCCCGTATCCCTCGAGGATGCGCACGCCAATCCGTTGCTCGAACTCGCGGAACAGCTCTACCGGCATGGGTGCTGCGCCACACAGGGCGTACTGCAGGCTGGACAGGTCACGGTCACCGACCGGCTGCTGGAGCAGAGCGGAATAGACGGTGGGAACACCGGAGAAGAAGTTGATGCCGAAGTGCTCCGCCATCGCCCAGAAATTCTGGATCACCGCAGGGCCGCGATAGCCTTGTGGCGTGCCGATGATCACGCGGTCGCCGTGGGTCCAGGGCATCAGGCCGGTGACCAGTTGGCCATTGACGTGGAACAGCGGCAGGCCGCAGAAGATGACCTGGCCAGGTGGGCGCGGCTGCATGTTGGCGGCCATCGCCCAGGCATTGAAGACCTCGGACCCATGGGTTCGGATGGCGAGCTTCGGCAAGCCAGTGGTGCCGCCTGTACAGAAGTAGGACGAAGCCTCGTCGGATCGAATCTGACGGCCACTGACCAGCCGATTTCTTGGCTGGCGGAGCATGAGCGCGCGTAGATCGTGAATACGAAGATTTTTGTGCCGTGCTTTCTCGCGCCGCGCCATCCAGCGCAGGGCGACCTTGGCGAGAGGGCTGACATACGCCGCCATACTCACCCAGATGACATCGCGTACACCGGGCAAATGATCGAGTTGACTCGCCAGTTTTGGCCAGAGATCCGCCCCCGGCGTCGGTGCCAGGGTTACCACCACGCGAGCATTGGCGGCGCGCAACAGATCAGCGATCTGACTCGCCTCCAGCAAGGGGTTGATGGCCAGGACAATGCCAGCCGCTTCGCCACCCCAGATAGTGAAATGGGTTTCCGGGAGGTTCGGCAGCAGGAAAGCCACCACATCCGTCGGTCCGATCCCCAGACCGTGGAAAGCATTCGCTGCGCGGGTGATGTCGGCGAACAGTTTGGCGTACGTCCAGTCCCGAGTACGCTGGAACTTTCTGGCGTCGAGAAAGAAGCTCAAGGCTGTTGCGTGGGGACGTTCCGCAGCACATTGCTGCAAGGCCGCGTAAGTATTGGAGGGCAGTTCGCGGCGGGCGAGGGGGATGCTTTCCAGGGCCCGGATGTCGGCGAGGACTTTCACGGCCATCAGGCTTGCTCCACCACGAGGTTGCGTTGCACGCCCAGATCGACCACACCGTCGGCACTGCGAATGCTCGCCTCGACGACGTCGCCGCGATTGAGGTAATAGTCGCTGCGCGCTTCCTGGGCCTTCATGAACGCCTTCCATTTGACCGCCTCAGGTAGCAAGGCGGCGATGCGCTGCTTGGCGGGCGATGGTATCGACAGGGCGCAGCCAGCCGGCGTGCCGGTGGCGAGCAGGTCACCAGCGGCGAAGTCCTGCACGCCGGACAGTTCCGATAGCGTCTCCGCCGGGCCGAATACCAGGTTGGCGGTACTGTCGTTCTGGCGAACCTGGCCATTCACCGTGAGGCGCAGTTGGAGCTTGTTCAGGTAACTCATCTCTGTGGCGTCGAGCAGGCACAGGAAGGGGCCCACCGGGCCGAAGGTGCGGAAGCTCTTGCCCTTGTAGAACTGCATCTGCGGAATTTGGATGTCCCGGGCGGAATAGTCGTTAATGATCACCACACCGGCCACGAACTCATGGAGGTTGGCGTCGGTGACCTTCACCGTGCCGCTGATCTCGCGCTTGAGTACCAGGCCCAGCTCAATCTCGTAATCGAGGAAACGCACGTGGTGTGGTTTGATCAGGTCGCTGTCCGCCGCGACCATGCAGCTGCTGTCCTTGGTGAAAATCATGTTGAAGTGCTTGGCATCCGGGTCCATGCCCGACTCGATCATGTGCTGTCGGTAGTTGGCGCCCTGGCAGACGAAGCGCTGATTGCGGGTGACTGGCGAGAGCAACCGCACCTCGCCGAGTGCGAGCTCGCCGTCCTGCATCTGAGCGAGATCCTCCGCTCGTGTCTGTCGGATCAAGTCTCCCGTGGTCTCGAAGCGGCCAGGGATACGCGAAATGCGCCCCCGGCGGATTACACCCCAGTGCGTGTCATTCTGGTATTCGAAGCGGACAAGGTGGACGGGCATCGATTTGGCTCCTGGTACAACGATTGGCCGCTGGTTAGCGACGGTTGGCGAAGCTTTGTTGTAGGGGCAGGGCTGGCAGCAGCGCTTCGCTGGCCAGCAACACGGAGAATTTCGTGGCCGGGCCTAACCGAACATGCGCGCCAAAGTGATCAGCTTGCGCAGTGTCAGGTCTGGACTGCGCCGCAAGTTGCGCAGCAGTGCACGCAAATTGGCCAGGCTCATCCGTGGGCGGGTGAAGTCTCTCGGCATGCGCTGGCCCCATTGCGCCATTGCATCCGGGCTGACCTCATGCCAACCCGTGGGCCTCGTAGCGGTGAACAGGTCGCCATCGCAGTAGTGCTCATGCTTGTCGCCCCAGGGGTCCTGCCAGTAGTCGAAAATCTGGCTGCCGAGGATGTGTCTGCCGATACCCCAGGCATGCTTCCAGCCACGTTCCTGCAGGACGCGCTGGCCCATACCCACTGCGTCGGCATCGACCACCTCATAGGCACTGTGGCTGTAGGCAGCCATGAAGCCCTGGGCGATAGCCAGGGTGTGATGGTCCGCAGGCGCGTCTCCCAGGTCCAGGCGCATGAAGGCGACCGCTGGCGAGCCGTCCGGCAGCACCTGGACGTCACTCGGAATGAAGCCGAAATGCTGCGTGTACCAGGCGCAGGTGTCCTGAAAGTCGGCCACCTCCAGCACGACATGACCGAGGCGGATGACCTCCGGTGGCGCGATTGGCGGGCGCTGGGTGGAGTTGATGCGCGGCGCGTCATTGGCCAGATTGAGTGGGAGCGGGGGGCGATGCGGCAGGGGCGGGAGGGGCCTCTGACCCTGTATCGCCTCGACAAGGAATCCGCATGGATCGATCAGCCGTACAAGCTCTCCACCTCCAGGGGCGCCGACTTTTTCAATCTGTGTGGCACCCGGAAGCCGGCTGAGGCGCACCAGATCCTCACGGGTGGCCACGCTCAGGCCGAAGCCAATGAAACGAGGACGTTCGGCATGGTGGATGCGATAGCAGTAGGGCGCTTCGGCGGTACCCCGCAGGTAAATCACGTCCGCTTGGCGGTGACTGGTGACCAAACCGAAATCAGTCAGGAAACGCTCGGCGCGGTCCAGGTCGGGACGCTCGAAGATCAGGTGGATGAGGCCTGTCGCCTTGACCGTTGGCGCTGCGTTTCGAGCTGGCTGTTGAGCAGTATTGGACATTGTTCTTCTCCGGCGGCTTTCTTGGGGCCGAACGATGCCAACGCTCCTTGGTTGTCCAGGAGCGCGCGGTTAACGATTCGGCACTAAATCAATCGGGGCAGGGCAGAGGTGGCAGCTCTCCGGTGGCCAGGGCCACGGCTTCATCGGGGGCAATTCCGAGGGTCCGCAAGATCATCTCGGCGGTGTCCGAACCGGCCTCGCGCCATGTTTTGTGACCTTCCATCACCAGCAGCATCGCGCCCAACACGCTGCTGGCGATCATCGAGATGACGCTGAGTAATTGCTCCTGGCGGAACCGATAGCGCCCTTTGGAAAGGCCACTGAGCACGTCGGCTGTAGCCTGGCTGTAGAGCGTCTCGCGGAGCATGGGGGTGGTCATTGCGAAGCGGCTTAGAAAGGCACCCCATTGCGGCTCTTCATGGGCGCGCCGGATGAAGAAGCGAATACCGTTCGCCAGGCGCTGTCCGGGGTCTTCCAGGTGGCTGATGTTCTTCCTGATGCGTCGATGCATGTCCGCACTCAGTTGACTTGCCACGTGCTCGAAGAGCTGGTCCATCGTATCCACGTACTGGTAGATGGTGCCGCGCGCCACACCTGCTTCTTTCGCAAGATCCCTGATGCTTAGCTGGGTTGCGCCTCTTTCCGCGAACAGACGCAGTGCGGTCTGATGAATTCGGCGCTGCGCGGTGGTCATTGGCTCCATCAGATGTCTCCAAGATCTCTATTGGACATAATTGAACACGCATGTTCATAAATGGTCAATAGAGACTTCCAGTGAGTTGATGCGGAAAGCCCTCAGTTGGCCAGGCCTGGCCTGGCAGGGTCGCAATTTAGCTGCGCAATCAAACTGGGTGGTGGATCTGGCAGGCCCTGATGTACCCGACCTTGAAACTCCATGCAGACGCGTCTGCTTGGGATAGCAGCTGCCTGGCAGGCGCCGCGTATGGAGCTGCGAGATTGCAGCACAGACAATCTTTAGATCCGCGCATTGCAGCGTCTAACAGCTCCAGGCATTTCCTCAAATGCGCTGACGCTTCAAGCTCCAGCTGCAATTCGTCCTCGAGCTTCGCCAGCTATTCAGAAGTCAGTGGGATTTCGAAAAGCGAAGCTGCGTTCGCCATCCCATGATTACGTGAGCATCGTTAGCGTGAGGCGTCCTGCTTTGGCGGCGTCCAAGGTCCAGGAGCGCACGAAGGGCAGAATTTTCCAGGATTTACTTCTGAGAGCTAGCGCCGCTGGAATGCCTGCGACAGAGTCCGGGGATGATGGATTCGCAGGGCCAAAGATTTGTCAGTAGCGGATAAAAAGTAGATTTTACATAACCCTTTGTTCTATAACAAATTAACGAAAGATTGCGGGTTAAAATCATACTTTCCCTCCTCGATTCTTGAAAAAATCTAGTTTTTAACTAGCTTCTGCGCAAGCTAAGCACACCGTCCACACAAATTATCCTATCCCGACAGAGCGATTGAGCAATGGAGACTTCTATTGTCCCCGGTTTACACGTCGTAGTAGACGGAGAACCGGCAAAAGTAATTGACTGTCAAAGTAATGCAAGGGTTCGCGTATATTTGCTTTCTACAAGAATAGAAACCTCTGTTGATATAAGTGAAATAGTTCTGATTCCCACCAATTCATCGCAAGTTGACGGGGATGGTGAAAAACATTACAGCTTCAAATTCAGCGAGAATCTGTCTAATGAAGAAGTTGAGATTTGTCAAAAAAGAGAAGAGGCCGTTAGAGATTATCTTTCAGGTATACAGTCTCTAGAGGATTCTATGAGAATGACGGGCTTGAAGAGGGCCAGGTTTTATCAACTTCTAAAACGGTATGATCAGGAATTTGGCATATTGTCTTTAGCTAGATATTCAAGGGGGAGAAAACTGGGGCAAACCCGTCTCCCAAAGGAAATTGAGGAAATAATTAGAATTTCAATTAAAGAGAAGTTTAAGGGGAAGGCAGCCACTGTGGCCGCTGTCTATAGAGATGTGAAGAATAGGTGTGCTGAAAGTAAATTTCTTGTGCCTAGCCGATGGTCAGTCGCGTTAAGAGTTAAGAGGCTGGGTGTAAAAGAAACTCATAAATTAAAGCATGGTGCAGCGGCCGCGGAAGACCATTATGGCGCAAAACCCGGTAGGCACAATGTAAGTGCGCCACTTGAGTGGGTTCAGATGGATCACACGCTTGTGGATGTAATATTGTGCAGCGATATCGATCGAAAACCGCTAGGGCGACCATGGCTCACAGTACTAATAGATGTTTATTCTAGAGTTATAATTGGATATTACTTAGCCTACCATGCGCCGTCCACATTGAGCGTGGCATGTGCAGTCACTAATTCTGTATTTCCAAAACAGCCATATCTAAAGAGTCTCGATCGCGAGGATGTGAATTATCCATTCTTTGGCGTTATGAAAACCCTGCACATGGATAATGCGAAGGAGTTTAAAACTCCGAAGTTATCCAAGGCCTGCGCAATACATAATATTAATACTAAGTGGAGGCCGCTAGGGAAAAAACATTTCGGGGGCCACGTGGAGCGGTTAATCGGTACATTGATGACGACTCATGTTCACTTTTTGCCAGGCACTACCTTGTCCAACACCCAGAAGCGGAAAGGTTATGACAGTGACAAAACTGCTGCGATGACATTTCGAGAGTTTTCAAGGTGGTTCGTGGGCGAGGTCGAGAAATACCATGGGGCAGAACACAGGGCACTGGGTATGGCTCCGGCTGAAAAATGGATTGAGTACTTCTCATCGGCAGGAGGGTATACATATCCTCCCCTGGTAAACGATCCATTTAGGTTTAGGCTTGACTTTATGCCTGAGATACGAAGATCCATTCATGCCAAGGGTGTAGTAATTAGTAATTTATGGTACTGGTCTCCTGCACTAACTCCATATATAGGCAGAGGAAATGTAATTGTAAAATATGATCCTTTCTCCATGCAGAAAGTTTGGGTAAAAATCGACGGTGAATATATTGCAATAAATTACTCCGATGTGACAAAGGCTGACATAAGTTTTGAGGAGCATCGAATCTCAAAACTTAAGCCGGGCGGCAAAAGTATAAGTGCATGGATGCACCATGAAGATAGGGCTGATAAAACGAGGAAAAATGAAGATATAGTCAAGGAAAGCAAGAAGCTAACCAGAAGAGCGCGTAAAAGGGAGGCGGCCGAGCGCGAATATCTTGGAAGTCACCTTCATGAAAATTATTCTAAACCGCAGTTGCAAGTTTCGGTCGAGAGCATTAACTACTCCGAGAAGCCTTCGCCATTTGACAGTGAGGATGCCTAGGTGAACTTCAATCACGTAAAGGAGTCTCGAAGGGCATTGTTTGATCTTGGCATGGAAGAAAGGGTGCAGGTTCTTAGTCAAGAAATATGGGTTGACATCCCGCAGGCGTCGGATGTTCTGCGAGCAATATCTAATATTTTAGAAGTTCCGAGAACAACTCAAGCCCCGTGTATGCTGGTTTGCGGAGAGCCTGGAACCGGAAAGTCTAGCCTTGTTGGGCAATTGTTGAAGAAGTACGAGAAATCACAGGACTCGCGATTAGCGTTTATGAATCTTGCAGAGGACGTCGGTAGCCTTAAGTTCAAAGAGCGAATTTTGGTTGCGATGGGGATCCCGCTTGTTGCCTCAAGAAAGGCGGGAACAATGCCATCGGAACTAGCGGCTTTCATTCGCCTAAGAAATATAAGGGGAATTGTCATCGATGAATTTCACGACGCCCTGTTACTTGGCAAGGTTGAGCAGCAGCGAAATCTTTCAGTTCTCAAAAGTCTCTCTGGCCCTCCATACTTTATCTCTGTGATTGGATTTGGCACCGATTACGCTAAACATGCGCTGAACCATGATTCCCAGTTGTCGAGGCGATATCACATGATGCTTCTGCATCCGTGGACTGAAAATGAAACGTTCCGAAGATTTTTGGCTAGCATTGAAGAAAACCTACCATTGAAACACCCCTCGGCGCTGTACTCACCTGAGATTGTTAAGTTCTTGCTAAAAGAGACCGGTGGCGTGATGGGGTTGGTGGTTGATTTAATAAAGTCTGCCGCGGCATACGCGATTTTTTGTGGAGAGGAGAGGATTTCAATCGAAATGTTAGAGAAGGCAAAGCTCAGTCGATGGGGGTACGGCAAATAATCGGTGAGACCTCGCTCGGGTTCAGGAGATGACATGAAAATAAGAGGCTTACCTGCGTCAGTTTGCGGAGAGACACTCTACTCTTGGTCTTTTCGTTGTGCACAAAGAAAATATCAGTGCTTGGATGCTGCCTGGCTAAGGGTAAGTCAGATTTATAACTCCAGCGATTCTCGTTTTGAGGCACCGGTCAGGGAAGAAGATTTTCATGAGTTCTTTTTAGGGTGGAACATTCCTGAATATATTGTGTGGGGTGTTTTCAATTGCCAAAAATTGTTTCTTCTCGATAGTGATTTTCGCTCTTGTTACTGTCCGCACTGTTTGCTAAGTGATGTAAAGGAGTACGGACTTCCATGCTGGAGAATGAGTTGGTGCGATGTAAGATATGTTTATTGCCATGAGCATAAGTGCCTTTTGTCCTCGTTAAATTCTACCTGGGCGCTGCAAAATAAGGCGTGGCTCGCATTTTCTGATGCTGTAAATTACGGGATTCCGAGAGGGCAGTTCGAAACTCCAAACGCAACGCATATAAATCTGCTCAATCAATTTAATAGGCTAATCAGTCGTGTTCAGCGAGCGTTTATGCAGGTGCAGTCATCAGGCTTGAGGAGTGCTTCTTGCGAAGGAAGACCCGATGATGAGTTAGATCTGGGCTGCGTTTATATTTTGGTTTTCTCTTTACTACTTAGGCTTAGAACTACTCGTGTCCCGGCCGGTGTTGCGAGATATCTTCTCTCTGATGATTGTGTAACGATAGCTCATGGCGACTTCACGTATGATGAATGTCTCAGGATGGGGGTTGCTAGAAGCAATCCGAATCAAAGAATGGTTGCTTTGTTATTGCTCGGCTGGATCGTTGGTCTATTCAACGAAAGTGAGGTAAAAGTTATCTCAAGAGTAGTGGAAGCAGCGAGATTTGTGTGGCCCCGTTCCCTTAAAGATCTTGGGCGTATGGCGGGCGACGCTGTGGGTGGAGATTCGGTTATCAAGGTATTCGAAGGAAAATATCGAGGTCCGGATGCTTTTGGTAGTAACTTAATCCTATTCGTCGCAGGGCTAAAACAAAGTTCCTGACGAATCAGGTAGCTTTGAAAAGAAATGCGCATCGTTTCAATGGATTTAGCGCTATAAATGTCTTGACATACTTTTGTGTATCGTATCTACCTGTCCCGAGTCCTAGGACACGGGACAAAGAGAACACGCGTTTTTCAGCGATGCAATGGCCATTTAGGCGACAAATCAGACCAAGACACTTGGATTACGGCTGGTGTCGACAATTGCGATCAATGGTCAATCTGCTGGCTGTTGCGCTGGGCGTGACGTAGGTGAAGCAACCGCGCGCCGCCGAACTTAGCTAGCCCTGTATCGCCGGAGCCCGTATGGGTAGGTTCTTCGAGAGGTTGGGGTGGCCCCGAGAGCATTACATCACCACGGTGGGAAAGTTGCGAAGCAGCCGCGTGACCTCAGCCCGGATAATCTCCTTGCGGCCCAGCTTTCAGGGAGGCTCGACAAGAAACTCCCGGGTTCGCACTATGGCACAGGTATGTTTGTGGAGGAGGGCGTGTCATTTGCGCCTCCTCGGTAACCTCAGCAGCGTCTTCCGGATTCAGGTGTGATTCTGTTCACCGGCCTCCGCTGGAGGCTTTCCATCGAGTTTTGGCTGCCCCAGAGCTCCGATCAGGCGCTCCTGGAGGTCCTGCATCTGTCGACCCTGAGTGTCCCGGGCTTCGCTCAGGCGGATAACTTCACCCTGTAGACCATCGCAGCGTTCCTGCAAGGCGCTGTTCTCCTGCTCAACCTGGGCCCAAGTGTGCATCCCTCTCGCCAGGGTCTGTTCGCGTTGCTCCAGTTGCCGCTGCAGAGATTGCAGGTCTTTCTGTTGCTGACGGGCTTCCGCTAACAGGCGAGAGTTATCGCGGTTGAGCTGGGTCAACTCGTCCTGTTTGATCATCAGCGTTTGTTGCAGCTGCCGCATTTCCAATTGCAGCTGCTGCACCTGCGTCTCGTGACGGCGCTGTTCATGCTCGCGCTGATCCTTGCTGGCCTGCCGGAAGTGCTCCAGAGCATCCCGGGCATGTTGATGCTTCTCCTCCAGCGAACGGATCTGCCCCTCGCGGTCCTGCAGGCGGGCTTCTTGGTCGTGCTCGGCTTGCTGCAGCCGCGCCACCTCGACGTCCGCCAGCTGACGTAACTGCTGTTCCTGCTGCAATCCCTGCTGCACGACCTGTAACTGCTCGGTGAGAGTGGCGTAGGACGTTTCAAGCTGCTGGTTACGAATTTCCAGTTGGTGAATCTGGTCGTGGTAACCGCGGCGCTCCTGGGCCAACTGCTCACGCTCCTGGGCCACGGCGGCGCGCGCTTCGTCCTGCATCTGCTCAGCCAACTGGTTCACGAGGTTCGCCAACTGCTCACTGAAGCCAATCGGTGTCTTGGCGCGAGCCTGTTCTGTGGCCTCCAGCTCCTTCAAATAGCGGTGAATGGTGGTCTTCGAGCCGGTATTGCCCAGCTCAATCCGCACCGCATCAATGCTTGGGTGCTCGCTACGGGCGAGGAGGGCGGTACGGGCTTTCTGCACCACCGCCTTGTTGATCCCACCACGCGCCATTTCGACCTCCTACGATTTCGTACCGATATACATACTATGTATTTACATTCTAAATTTTGTACAAGTTTCTCGCCAGCTGATATCTAGATTAAGATTGGATAATCACGAATTATCCAACGTCAGTCCGGGTTTTGAACGAATTGGTGTCGAAAGGCGGTACGCCAAGGCGGGGAGGAGCGATGCAGCAGGACGTCGAGCGCTACCTGCAGGCCAGCACCCGGGCCAATACCCGGCGCAGCTACCAGCAGGCGATTGAGCACTTCGAGGTGAGCTGGGGTGGTCGCCTGCCGGCCACCAGCGACGCCATCGTGCGCTACCTGGTCGACCATGCCGGCACCCTCGCCAGCAGCACCCTGAAACTGCGCCTGGCCGCGCTGGCGCAGTGGCATGTCAGCCAGGGCTTTCCCGACCCGACCAAGACGCCGCTGGTGCGTCAGGTGCTGAAGGGCATCCGCACCCTGCACCCGAAACCCGAAAAGCAGGCCGAGCCGTTGCAACTGCGCGAGTTGGAGCAGTGCGTCATGTGGCTGGAACAGATCGGGGAAAGGGCGCGAACAGAGGGTGACCTGCCGCGGCTGCTGCGTTGTTGGCGCGACCGCGCGCTGTTGCTGATCGGGTTCTGGCGCGCCTTCCGCAGCGACGAGCTGTGCCGGCTGCAGGTCGAGCACATTCAGGTACGGGCCGGGGAGGGCATGCAGCTGTTCCTGCCGTGGAGCAAGGGCGACCGCGACAACCAGGGGCAGACCTACCCGGCGCCGGCGCTGGCGCGGCTGTGTCCGGTGCAGGCGTATTGCGACTGGATCAGCGTCGCCGGCATCGCGCGCGGGCCGGTGTTCCGCAGCATCGATCGCTGGGGGCACCTGAGCGAGCAGGCACTGCACCCACACAGCGTGATCCCGCTGCTCAGGGCGGTGTTGCAAGGGGCCGGGTTGCCGGCCGAGCTGTACAGCAGCCATTCGCTGCGCCGTGGTTTCGCTACCTGGGCCACGCGCAGCGGCTGGGATCAGAAGGCCCTGATGGGCTATGTCGGCTGGCGCGATGCCAAATCGGCGCTGCGCTACGTGGACAGCGCCGGCTTTTTTCCCGGCCAGTTGCGGCCGCTCTCGCCGAGCCTGGTGGTCGACGAGGTTCGGGGTCTGCCTAGTCCAAGTGCGCCGCCAAGTAGTTAACCAGGCGGAGCGGCTCGGCACTGTCGACAATGGCAAACATCAGGTCGCGCTTGCTGCGCGGTAGCAATTTGGTGCAGCGCTTGGCCGTAGCTTTGATGGCAGCGTTGTTGCCGTGAGTACGTCCCGCAAGGAAGAGGGCGAGGGTGGCGTCCTGAATGTTCACGGTGGTGCTCTATCGATGGTTGCCTCTTCTATCCATATCTCGAGAGACGAGATGCTCCGGTGCCTTGGCGATGCGTCGAGCTACGTCGCGAGTAGCCTCATGGATGTTGCGAACGATCTTTCGGTTCGGCGTGTTGGGCAGCACATTGATTTCAGCGGGCAGGTGGCGCAGGCGACTCGGCTAGAGCGGTAGATCATGGCGTTGGCCTTGGTTACCTGCGACCTCTGTTGGGTGAAGGCGCGCTATTCGCTGCGGAGCGGTTTGCCGGTTGGGCAGCGGCACTCATTGGCCTCCTGACTCCGACTGGACGGCAGAGTGGTACAGCATTGCTTCTTGAGTAGGTTGGCAGCGCCCGTAGAATGGACTCTCAAACAAGTATTGTGTGCTTTGGACAAATCGAGGGTTCGAATCCCTCCTTTACTGCCACTTTCCGTTTCAAGCAAACCCCTGATATTCCTAGTGAAGTCGGGTTTTTTCATTCTGCGATTACTGCCTGCTGCGCTACGATCGGAAAAATTCGACCAGGCCGCATCATGTCGCTCGTCGGCCACGCAATAGACGAGGTTGCCGTTTGGTGCTCTGTTGCCGTTGCCACTCCAGTGGCGTCGCGTTGAACCAGCGATGGAAAGCGCGGCTGAAGCCGCTGGGGTTGGAGTAGCCGAGTAAGCCTGCCAGCTGCGCCATGCTGATAGTGGGGTCCTGCAGGTAGTGGCCTGCCATGTCCTGGCGGGTGTCGTCCAGCAGATTTTGGAAGGATGTACCTTCCTGCGTCATGCGTCTCTGCAGCACGCGAGGATGGAGGGCCAGGCAGTCGGCGACTTTCTCCACAGTGGCGCGGCCGCTTGGAAGGAGATCGCGGAGCAATTGCCTGATGTATTGGGGGAGCTCATCGGCCGCAAGGCGCTCGATTCTGCCCAGGTGATCCGCAATCATTTGGCGCAATCCTTCATCTCCCGTACTGAGCGGCAAAGCGAGCGTCGCCGCGTCGAAGGCAAGGCCGGTGCAGTAGGAGGAGAAAGTTGGCCGGCACCTCAGGGCTTCCATGTAAGCGGGCGCCTGGTCGAGTGGGGGATGTCCCAGAAGTATCTTGTCAGGTTGCCAGGCGCCGCCCACCAACGTGCGCATCAGTTGCACGGCAACGCCGCATGCAAGCTCCTCAGCCTGGTACCGGCCGGGGGTATTGGCATCGTTGACTCTGAAGCTGAGGACGGCCTGTTTGCCTTGCACATCCAGGTCAATATTTGCCGCGCCGTTGTACAGGGAGAAGTTCGCGCGCAGTTCGGTAAAGGCATCACCGACACTTCCCGTATTGCGGATCAGGTACAGCAGATCGCCGAACACCGTGATGCCCTGATGAAGGCCATAGTGCAGCCCGAACAGCGATTTGCCCGACTGTCGGGCGCATAGTTCGAGCAGATCGCAGTAGCGGCGGTAGGAGATGATGCCATCTTGCCGCCTGAGGATATCTGCGGGGAGGGACGCCCTGCGCAGCATTTCCGCTGAGTTGAGCCCCAGGCTCGTAGCAAACTCATCGAAACCAGTCAGGCTAAGGGCTCGCACGAAGGGGGACAGCGAAATGCCGGCGTTATTCATCGGCGGCTCCGTCCGTTGTTTGTGTCAGACGCCTTTGCTGTTGCTTCCACTTCTGTGGGCTGGTCCCGGTCCAGCGGCTGAACGCGCGGGAGAAAGCGCCGAGGCTGTTGTATCCAAGTAGCCCGGAGAGCTGGGTCAGACTGATGGACGAGTCTCGCAGGTAACGGATGGCCATGGACTGCCGGGTGCTGTCGAGCAGTTGTTGAAATCCGGTACCTTCGGCCTGGAGGTAGCGTTGCAGCGTTCTGGGACTGAGCATCATCAATTCGGCGACCTGTTCGACGGTGACATTGCCGCCTGGGAGCCGGTTGCGCAAAAGCTTCTGCACGTAGTGCGGTAGCTCCTGCAAGTTGAGCTTCGCGAGCTCATCGAAGTGTCTCCGGATGAGCCGCTGGAAGCGATCATCGCTAGCGCTGAGTCTGGTAGCCAGCAGCGTGGCGTCGAAGACCAATGCGTTCACTGAGTTGTCAAACCGAGGGGCGATGCCTAGCAGTGAGCGGTATACCCCCGCTTTTTCAACAGGGGAATGACGCATGAGCAGTTCATTGGGCTTCCAGTCCCTGCCGATTAGCGTCTGTATGAGGCGCAATGCTACCGCCATGGCCAGCTCCACGGTTTGACGGACCGAGGCCGCATCAGCGTCCGTTACATCAAAGCGCAGGCGCACTTCGTTACCGTGTCGTTCGAGGCGGAGTTCCGCGCCGCTGCTGTGGACGTGGTAATAGCGGATCAGCGCTTCTAGTGCTTCGCCCAGGCAGCAGGAGCTGTTGATCAGGTAGAACAGGTCACCCACAGCGTGGGTGCCCTGGTGAAGTCCAAACTGCAAGCCAAAAAGCGGGTTATCTGTGCGTGCTGCGCAGAGCTCCAGTAGAGCAGCGAACCTTTCCCCCGAAATGGGCCCATCCAAGTCGTCTACGGGCAGTCCGATTTCGGCGAGGAGCGAGTGTGGGTCCAGTGCCTGGCTGCGGGCGAAATCGTCGAAGCCCAACAGGGCAATGCCCCGGACGAAGGAGGTCATTTCGAATCGCCTGGCGAGGGGACTGCTAAAGCCATGGGGCGCTCCCGCTGGGTGGTAGGTTGGATGCCCGCGACTGCTATCCGGCGATATGGCTGCTTTGGACGTCAATCATGATTTGAACATTTTGTGGCGTGATCTGTGAAGCTTTGCCGTTCGGCCAGACGCAAACTCAGGCCCGTGAGTCCAATAACAACAAGGTTCTGCATTCGGCCAATAGCTGAATGACGGAGGTCTCCATGCGCCAACTGCTGCTTGCTTGCCTGGTCGTGACCCTGATAACGGCGGTCATCTGTTACTCCAAAAAAGCGCCGGTTGAGGCTAGCGCCTCATATCCCCAGCCTGCTCGCATGATCTCCAGCATCGACGACGTGTTCAGACATCTCTGAGAGCAGTGAACGGCACCTGGGCCACGACTCAATGCAAGCCTGGCTGGGTCTGCCAGCAGGGAACGGACTCCAAGATTTGTTCAACATTCGAAGTTCCAGTCCGATTTACCCTGACGCTGTTAACAGGATGCCTAATGAGTGAGCTGATCCATTACCGCCTTGAGCAGGGTCTGGCCTTGATTGGTCTGGACCGCGCGCCGGTCAACGCGCTTGACCAAACTCTCCGCGCTGCCCTGTCCGATGCCTGTGAGCGTGCCGCGGCCGACTCCAGGGTGCAGGCCATCATTCTCCATGGCGAGCGTGGGCTGTTCAGCGCTGGGGCCGATATCAAGGAGTTCGGCACCGAAGCGTCATTCGCCGAGCCGGACCTGCCCAGCATGCTGATGCGCCTGGCCGCTATTCATAAACCGATGATCGCAGCCCTGGGTAAGGTCGCACTGGGTGGTGGATTGGAACTGGCCCTGGCTTGCGGATACCGCATCGGCGAACCGAGCCTGCGTGTCGGTCTTTCGGAGATCAACCTGGGGTTGCTGCCAGGGGCGGGTGGTACGCAACGTCTGCCGCGCCTGATCGGCGTTGAGTCCGCGCTGAACCTGATTCTCTCGGGCAAGCAGATCGATGCCGAGAATGCTCGTCTGTTGGGCTTGCTCGACCGCATCGCCCCCAGCACGGAGCGGTTGCTGGATGAAGCTCGCGAATATGCGTATGAGCTGATCGCCTGCCGGGCGCCGGCGCGGCCAGCGGAAGCTTGGCCGGAGCCGGCGGAGGGCCTGCCGGATGACTTCCTCGCCCGCTATCGCGCTGAGCACGAGCCGAGCTGGAAAAGCCGCCTTGCGCCGCGCTTGGTGCTGTCGGCCCTGGAGGCGGCCTCTCTGTTGCCGCTCGATGAGGGGCTTCTGAGGGAGTTGGCGCTGTTCAAACAGGCAGAGTCGTCTCGTCAGTCGAAGGCGCTTCGCCATGTGTTCTTTGCCGAGCGCGAGGCGGCCCGGATTCCAGGCGTGCCGGCCGATCTACCTCTGCGCAAAATCGCGCGAATCGCGGTGATAGGCGCCGGCACCATGGGCGGCGGGATTGCCATGAGCTTCGCCAATGCCGGTATACCGGTCGCCCTGCTGGAGACCGATGGCAAGGCCCTGGACCGTGGCCTGACACAGATTCGGGGTAACTACGAGATCAGCGTTCGACGTGGCAGGCTGCAAGCCGAGCAGGTGGAGTCGCGCATGGACCTGATCTTCGGCACGCTCGACTACGCCGACTTGTCCGAGGCCGACCTGGTGATCGAGGCTGTCTTCGAGAAGCTGGAGGTCAAGCAGCAGGTGTTCCGCACCCTGGAAAAGGTGTGCAAGCCGGGCGCGATCCTGGCGACCAACACCTCGTCGTTGGATGTAGACGCCATCGCGGCGACCGTGGCTCGCCCTCAAGATGTAGTAGGGCTGCACTTTTTCAGCCCCGCCAATGCCATGCGCTTGCTCGAGGTCGTGCGCGGCAGGGCCACCGCGCCCGACGTGCTGGCCACTACCCTGGACATCGCCAGGCGCATCGGCAAGTTGCCGGTGATTTCCGGCGTTTGTTTCGGTTTCATTGGCAACCGCATGCTCGAACCATATGCCCGCGAAGCCCATCGCCTGGTGCTGGAAGGCGCGACGCCGGCCCAGGTGGATCGCGTGCTTACTGACTTGGACCTGAACATGGGCGTATTCAGCATGCTCGACCTGGCCGGTATCGATGTGAATTTCCTGGTGCGCGATTCCAACCGGGACGCCATCGCCCACGACGAGAGCTACTGCCGCCTGGGCGACGAGCTGTACGCCATGGGGCGGTATGGCCAGAAGACCGGGCGAGGCTTCTACCTCTATGAGGGGCGGAATCGAAAAGACGACGCGGAGGTGATCGCCCTGGCCGAGCGCCTGGCGGACGAGCTGCAAATATCCCGGCGCCCGATTGACGACCAGGAAATTCTGGAGCGCTGCCTGTTCATGCTGATCAACGAAGGCATTCAACTGTTGGATGAGGGCATTGCCCTGCGCACAAGTGATATCGACCTGGTGTGGATCAACGGATACGGCTTCCCCGCCCACCTGGGCGGCCCTATGCACTACGCCGAGCAGCTGGGTCTCGATACTGTATTGCTTGGTCTTCAGCGCTACCGGCAGGGCCTGGGTGAATACGGCGAGATGTGGTTCAAACCGGCACCGCTGCTGAAGCGCCTGGTGGCCGCTGGCCGGAAGCGCATAGAGCGGTTCTAAGAGTCCCCCCTGCTCCGGAAGTGGGTTAGTTCAAGGGTGACCACGCCAGCCCTTGCACAGCAGCGCTTCCGGAGAAGGCGGGGAGCCAGGCAGCGCATGCTTGATGGGCTCTTCCTGGTTCCTCGCTTTCTGCACGCCGGGATACGAGGTGTCCCGTACTCGCATCAACTTTGCTCCGGCATTTCGCCTGGCTTGTTCGCCGGCTGGGAGGATTGCCAGTCCTATCTCTTCGAGGTTCTCCCATGACTTCCAGTTACGTTCAAAACTTTTCCCTTGCCAATCGCGTGGTACTGATCACCGGTGCGTCCAGTGGCATCGGCGCGCATCTCGCTCGACTGGCTGCACGTGCGGGCGCGCGCGTGGTACTGGCGGCTCGGCGTATCGAGCGGTTGCAGCAACTGGCCTCTGATATCGAGTGGGAGGATGGCCATGCGCTGCCGGTTACCCTGGACGTCACCAACCGGGCTAGCGTCGAGGCTGCCTTCGATGCGGCCGAAGCCCACTTCGGTGTGGTCGATGTGGTGCTCAACAACGCTGGTATTGGAAATGGTCAGCGACCGCTGGAGATCAGTGAAGAGGATTGGCGGGCCATGCTCTCCACCAATCTCGATGGTGTCTGGCGCGTGGCTCAGGTCGCCGGCCAACGCATGGCCCGCAGCGGTCGCGGAGGCAGCATCGTCAATGTCGCCTCCATCCTCGGACTGCGCGTGGCGACGGGCTACAGTCACTACTGCGCCGCCAAGGCTGGGGTGGTGCAACTGACCAAGTCACTGGCCCTGGAACTTGCGCGCTACGGTATCCGCGTCAACGCCATTGCCCCTGGCTACTTCAAGACCGAAATGAATGAGACCTTCTTCGAGGGCGACAAGGGCAGCGATTACATCCGCGCCATGGTGCCCATGCGTCGCCTAGGTGAGCTTCAGGAGCTGGAAGGGCCATTCCTGCTGCTGGCCAGTGATGCGGGCTCCTTCATGACTGGCAGCGTCCTAGCGGTAGATGGCGGCCATCTGGTCAGCAGTTTGTAGTCGGGGCGGAAAGGCGCCGATCAGACTCCGGCGCCGTGCAGGAACATCTGCTTGAGGGTCGCGGCCGATGCACTGGCCGCTTCCGATACCTTGCGCCGCGAAGAAGCGGCCCAACGACTTCTACTACACCTACGGCCTGTTCCGCCTAGCCGGCATCGTCCAGCAGATCTACTACCGCTACTTCCATGGCCAGAGCCAGGACAAGCGCTTGGCCCAGCTCACCCACATGAACAAGCTGCTGGAGCATATGGCCCTAGCAGTTACTGGCGAGTCGCGGCTGTATTTGGATAGAGGAACCATCCGGCACCTGCGAACAGGTGGGCACTGACGCTGTCGTCCTATGGGGATCCTGCGAGGGTTCCCATGCTTTCACGCTGGTAGGAGCCCCCGAGTGCTGCAGACTCAGTGACTACCCACCAGCAAGGCCAGCGCTTGGCAGGCCGTTTCGGTTTCCGCCTTCAGGCGCTCGAGGTCGCTGTGGGCGGTCCAGGCTACGAGCAGGCCGTCGAACAGCAGGATGAGTGTGCGGCTGGTGGCCTTGAGCGCCGCTTGGTCGAGACGGTTGCCGATGGTGCGCTCAAGGGCCAGTTCAGTTGCCTCGACACCCACGGAGTAGATCTTGCTGGCCATCTCAGGCTGGTTGCGCATGGTCCAGAAGAACAGTTCGGACTGCGCCCGGGCCAGTTCTGGATTGGTTGAGAACCAGTTGACCAATTGGCGCAGCATCTCCGCCGCCGTCTCTGACGGGGTCGTTCCGGCAGGTACTTGGTCGAGGGTCTGCTGGGGCAGGGTGAAGAGCGATTCGTAGACGGCATAGAAAAGCTCGTCCTTGGTCCGGAATACATAGTGCAACGAGGCAAGGGGGCAACCGGCTTCAGCGGCGATTCGCCGTGTGGTGGCATTGGCCACGCCATGCTCGGCGATCACCTTGACCGTCGCCTTCACGAAATCCTGCCTGCGAAGTTCAGCGCCCACTCTGGCCATGAAAGTCTCTCCGTTCCTGTCGCTATGCCGCCAATGCCCGGGTTGGGGCAGCGCCGGCGGATGCTACCCCATGCCACTTCGCGGCGTCATGGAGCGATATGTATCTGTTAATGGCGCCTATGCTTTAGCAAAGCCATTCGGCGTGGAATGCGTACCCGGTGTCTGTCTTCTTCTGCATAGTTGAATTAGGTAACACTCGTTTCGTAAATTCCCAGGTTGGTGCATGCGCTTGACGCAAATTGGTGCGTGGTGGGTGTTCAAGTACCACATCACAGTTGTTATAAAAAATTAAGTTATTGATATATAAAGAGAAAAATCATTTCTTCTGATTGGCACATGGTTTGCTTTTGATCGATTGACTTGGTCAAGTGATCAAGTCGAATGACCAGAAGTCTGGCACAGCCCGATTCTTCCTTCCAGGAAGCTCCGGTCGCCGGTTAAAGCCCCATGAGGACCTCCCAATGAAAGACGTGATTCAGCGCCCCGATGTCGGCAACTCCATCGCAGGTGGAGTCAGGCAACTACTGGTAGCGCTGGCGGCATCGGCCGCCTTCTGTTCGGTTCAGGCTGCGGAGAGCGATGCATCCCTGCTGGGCACCACGCTAACGCCGTTGGGAGGGGAGGTTGCCGCGAGTGCTGATGGGGTGATTCCAGCCTGGGCGCCGCCGGGTCAGCAGGATTCGGGGTGGAGCTACGGCCAGGTGCGTGGCCAGCACTGGAAGTTCAAGGATGACAAGCCGCTCTTCAGCATCGACTCCAACAACGTTGCGAAATACGCGAGCAAGCTTTCGCCTGGGCAGTTGGAGTTGTTCAAGAAGATCCCAGGCTATCGCATGGACGTGTACCCGACCCGTCGCAGCTGCGGTGTGCCTGATTTCGTCGCCGAAAACACCAGGAAGAACGTAGGCTTCGCCAAGCTCGACGCAAGCGGTCTTGCCCTGGAAGAGGCCCACGTCCCCGGCATCCCCTTCCCGCAGCCCACTACTGGTGCGGAAGTGATGTGGAACATGAAGATGCACTACCGTGGCGTCGGCTTTCACATGACCAAGACCATCTCCGGTATTTCCCCGCGCAAGGCCGGAGGCGACTGGCTGAACACCTCACTGGACTGGACAATGTTCACGCCTTGGGGCGAGAAGGGCAGCAAGCTGTTTTCCTCGACCGATGGTCTGGAGACAGCGACCTACTTCTCCTATTTCGATCCGGTTTCGCTGGCCGGTCAGGCCGGCGTGCTCACCACCAAGGCGGGTGAGCAGACCACTACCTTCTATTACTTCCCAGGCCAGCGTCGGGTGCGTCGCATGCCGGCTTATTCCTATGACGCACCGCAAATCGGTCTGGACAATCAGTACACCATTGATGAGTCCAACATCTTCTACGGCCCGATGGATCGCTTCGACTGGAAGCTGGTCGGCAAGCAGGAGCTGATCGTGCCCTACAACTCCTTCGGCGCCTATGACACCTCTGCAAAGGTCGAGAGCTTCGCCAAGGACGACGCCATCGCGCCCGAGTTCCGTCGCTACGAGCAACACCGCGTTTGGGTGGTCGAGGCCACCGTGCGCCAGGGTATGCGTCACCAGGCGCCGAAGCGCGTGTTCTACATCGACGAGGACAGCTGGAACGGCCTGATGGCGGTCGACTACGACAAGCAGGGGCAGATCTGGAAGGTGCGTGAGGGCTTCACCATCCCGGTGTACGAGACCGGCAGCTGCGATATGGAGGCTCAGGTTCAGTACAACCTGGTCGATGGTCGTTATCTGTATGACATGACCTCGGTTGGCGCGGGCAAGGATGACCACCGCTGGATCACCGAGGGCGGCAACAACCCGCGCATGAAGCGCGACTTCTATACCTCCGACAACCTGCGCTCCATCAGCGAGCGATAACCGCGAATTAGGGTGCCGACATGAAAAGAATAATTTCCCAAGCATCGGGCCTGGCCATTGCGTGTGCCGCACCGCTGGCCGTGGGGTTTACCTTCGAGACGGACAATATCCGTGGCTCTTTTGACTCAACTATCTCGGCGGGCATGGGTGTGCGTACCCAGTCTCCAGGGTGTGACCTGATCAATGCTGGTGCCGGTGGCCACAATCCGCCCGCCGGCTGCCTGGACCCGACCGTTTCCGGTATCGGCGATCAGGGCAACATGAACTATGGCAAGGGCGATCTGTTCACCAACTACGTTAAGGGTGTCCACGAGTTGGTGTTGAAGTTCCCCGAGGACTTCACCTTCATGGCGCGCGGTAGCTGGAAACGTGACTTCGCTGCTACCGATACGACGGGGGCGTTGGGAGCCGAAACTCAGTTCCGGCAGGCCTTGGGGTCAGATATTGGCAGCGATGGGTTGACCGATGATGCGCGTGACGAACTGAAATTCAAGGCGCGCCTACTCGATCTGTGGGTAAGCAAGAGCTTTGATGTGGCCGACCAGCGGGTTCGCGCGCGCCTGGGCAATCAGGTCATCAACTGGGGTGAGAGCCTGTTCGCAATTGGTGGCATCAATGCCACCAACTCCTATGACTTCCAGGCGCTTTCAAGTCCAGGGGTTCAGCTCAAGGAAGCCGTGCTGCCGGCACCTATGCTCAGCGTCGCCACGGGGCTGGGCTACGGCGTGAACGTCGAGGCGTATTACCAGTTCGGCTGGAACAAGAGCGAATTGCCGCCAGTGGGCAGCTATTGGTCGACTTACAACGTGATCGGCGAGGGCATGGAAGCTTATGGATACGACGACAAGGATGCCCGCGACAGTGGTCAATGGGGGCTCTCCGTGCGCTGGCAGCCTGAGGATAGCGACGTTAACTACGGCTTCTACGTGATGCGATATCACGACAAGCTGCCGCAGGTTAACTACAACCAGGCGACTTTCGCGCCCACATGGGTCTACCCGGAAGACCGCATGCTTTACGGCATCAGCGCCAACGGGCCGATCGGCGACTGGGCCGTGGGCACCGAGCTGTCCTATCGCCCCAAGGAGGCAGTACCGCTCAATCCCTTGCCCGGCCTCGCATTTGGCCCTGCTCCTTGTTCGGGACGGGGAGGGGAGTGCTGGAAGGACACCAAGAAGTTCCAGTGGCACCTGACGGGCATCTACAGCCTGACCAATGCCAACTCCCCGGACTTCCTCGAGTTCACCGGGGCCAGTACGGGTACCTTCCTGTCGGAACTGGTGCTGGTGAAATACCCGGGGCTGCATGACAGCTACGACGGGGAGCTGGTTGCTGCGGGGGGCAACACCTGGGTTGCAGATCTGTCGCAGTTTCCGCCTAGAGCCCACGGCGACAAGAGTTCCTCTGGGATGCATGTCGACTTCAGCCTGACCTATGACGGCACGGTCATCTCAGGCTGGACGGTGACGCCGGGAGTCTATTACCAGCGCTCCCTGGGCAATGGCCGCACGCCATCGATCTATTCGACCTATACCCGAGACGCCAGCGCGATGAATTTCTATGTGAACTTCGTGCGCAACCCGGGTAACTGGCAAGTCAGCCTGAACTACGCGAAGTTCAACGATGGCGATACCCCATACGACCAACTGCTGCGTGATCGGGATTACGTTGGCCTGTCGGTTTCGCACTCTCTGTGAGGCATGCTGTGAACACTCCTGTTGTAGAAATAACCGAAGTGAAGAGGCGTGGCGTGCTGCCACGCCTGGAGGATTGGCTATTCAAGCAGCGCTGGGCAGTACTGGCGCTGCTGGCCGCCTTCACTCTAGGCATGGCCTGGTTTGCCGTGCAGCTGCGCATGGACGCTGGCTTTGAGAAGCAGTTGCCGATCGGTCATGAGTACGTCGAGACCTTTCGGGCCTACCGTAATGACCTGATCGGGGCGAATCGCCTGACCATAGTCGTCAAGGCGCGCGAGGGGGATATCTGGAGCGTGGAGGGGCTCAAGCGCCTGTATGACGTAACCCAGGCGGTGACCTTCCTGCCCAGCGTTTCGCGCAGTAGCGTGCAGTCATTGTGGACGCCCAACTCTTTCGTCAACGAGATCACCGAGGAGGGCTTCCGCGCCGACCCGTTGATTCCCGGCACGGTGACACCGGAGCGCCTCGACAAAGAGATCATCGGCAAGATTGCCAGCTCCACGGCTCAGGGAGGCTTCATTGGCACCCTGGTTTCGCGTGACCAGAGCAGTGCGATGATCACCGCCGAACTCAACGAGGTCGATGCTTCTGGCGCCCACTTGGATTACGTGGCCTACAACCGGGTCCTGGAGCAGCAGATTCGCGCGAAGTTCGAGGACGCCAAGTTCGAGATCCAGATAATCGGCTTCGCCAAGCAGATCGGCGACATCGCCGATGGTGCTTCCGCAGTACTGGAGTTCTGCCTGCTGGCGCTGTTGCTGACCGCCGCCGCGGTGTACTGGTACTGCCATTCCGTGCGCTTCACCCTGCTCGCGCTGGGCTGCTCGTTGACCTCGCTGGTCTGGCAGTTCGGCAGCCTGCGTCTGCTCGGCTACGGCCTCGATCCGCTAGCTGTGCTGGTGCCTTTTCTGGTGTTCGCCATCGGTGTTTCCCATGGCGTGCAGCAGATCAATTACATAGTGCGCGAAATCGCCTGTGGCAAGAGTGCTGAGCAGGCCGCGCGCTCCAGCTTCAGCGGCCTGCTGATTCCTGGCACCCTGGCGTTGGTGACTGCCTTCGTGTCTTTCGTGACGCTGTTGCTGATCCCGATTCCCATGGTGCGCGAGCTGGCCATCACCGCCTCCCTTGGCGTGGCCTACAAGATCATCACCAACCTGGTGATGCTGCCGTTGGTGGCCTCGATGCTGAAGGTCGACGGCCGCTACGCCGCTGCCGAGGAAATTTCCCGTGAGCGCCGCAGCCGCTGGTTGCACGGCCTGGCCCGCCTCGCCGATTGGCGCAATGCCCGGTTGGTGCTGGTTGCGGCAGGGGTGGTGTTCGCCGTGGCGGTCTGGCAAAGCCATGATCGGGTGGTTGGTACGCTACAGGCCGGTGCGCCGGAACTGCGCGAGGACTCCCGCTTCAATCTCGATGCGGTGTCCATCGCCAGTAACTACGACATCGGCCTGGACTGGCTGAGCGTGGTCTTCGAGGTCCAGTCGGATGAGTCCGGCGAGGTCGTCGGCGCCTGCGAGAATGTGGCCTTGGGGCAATACCAGGACCGCTTCGTGTGGGCCATGCAAGGCGTTCCCGGGGTCCTGTCGGTTGCCTCGTTCTCGACCGGCATGCGCCAGTTCAACGAGGGCTACAACGAGGGGAATCCGAAGATGAGCACGGTCCCCATTGACTCGATGAACTACTCCTCGCTGGCCACCGAGGTCGCTCGTATCTCGGGAATCATGCGCGCCGATTGCAGCATGACCGCCGTACATCTGTACTTGGCAGACCATAAGGCCACCACCATCAAGCGGGTGATCGAAGCCGCCAAGACCTTCCGTGCCGAGTTCCCTATGCAAGGCGTTTCGGTGCGCCTGGCCTCGGGCAACGCTGGGGTGCTCGCGGCCATCAACGAGGAGGTGGAGAAGAGCGAGACGCCAATGCTGCTGTACGTCTACGCGGCCATCGCCTTGCTGGTGTTCGTGGTCTACCGCGACTTGCGTGCCGTGCTGGTGTGCTGCCTGCCGCTGACCATCGGCACCTTCATCGGCTACTGGTTCATGAAGGAGCTGCAGATCGGCCTGACAATCGCCACGCTTCCTGTGATGGTGCTGGCGGTGGGCATTGGTGTCGATTACGCCTTCTACATCTACAACCGCCTGCAACTGCACCAAGCCAACGGCCAACCGATCACCAAGGCCGTCGAGCATGCGCTGCTCGAGGTCGGTGTGGCGACCATCTTCACCGCCATCACCCTGGCCATTGGTGTCGCCACCTGGTCGTTCTCCGAGCTCAAGTTCCAGGCCGACATGGGCAAGCTGCTGGCCTTCATGTTCATGGTCAACATGGTCATGGCCATGACTGTGCTACCGGCCTTCGCCGTTTGGCTGGAGCGAGTGTTCCCGCGCAAGCGCCCGGTACGCATGATTGGCGCGCTGGCGCACTGAGGAGAGAATGATGAGATTCGTTAAATCACTCGCCGGGGCCGCGCTTACCGCTCTGCTGCCGTTGGCTTCTCTGCAGGCCGCGCCCTTGGACGCCGTGCCGGCGGCCCCGTCGAGCTATGCCACCCAGGCCACTGTGCTGAGTGCTACGTGGGCCAATGGACGCTTGGTCGCCGTGGGTGATCACGGCATCGTACTGCTGTCCGACGATCGCGGGAGAAGTTTCCGTCAGGCCCGCTCAGTTCCGCTTTCTTCACCTCTTACCGGGGTGAGTTTCGTTGATGAAAAGCTAGGCTGGGCAGTCGGCCATTGGGGAGCGATCTTGAATAGCAGCGATGGCGGCGACACCTGGCAAGTCCAGCGCCTGTCCAGTGAGGAAGATCGCCCGCTGTTCGCTGTGCATTTCTTCAATGCCCGGCAGGGCGTGGCCGTAGGCCTCTGGTCGCTGGTTCTGACCACCGACGATGGCGGTACAACCTGGACTGAGCAGTCGCTGCAAGCGCCGGAGGGATACAGCCGCGCCGACCTTAATCTGATGGGGCTTTTCGCGGACGACCACGGCAACCTGTTTGCCACTGCCGAACGTGGCCAGGTGTTGCGCTCCGATGACCAGGGGAAAAGTTGGCGCTATCTGGACACTGGCTACGAAGGCACCCTGTGGTCCGGCGCCGTGCTGGCCGATGGGACCCTTTTGGTTGGTGGCCAGCGCGGCACGCTGCTGCATGGATCAGCGGATGGGCAGCAATGGCAGCGGGTTTCCCTTAAAAGCAAGAGCTCCATCACTGACATGGCGGTAGCCGGCCGGCAAGTGGTTGTGGTCGGCCTGGATGGGTTGATGGTGCGCAGCGGCGACGGCGGGCTGAGCTTCATGGAGCAGCGTACGGCCGATGGGGTTTCGCTGACGGCTGCGCTGCTTGATGCCAATGACAATCCCGTCCTGTTCTCGCGGCGTGGCGTGGTCCCCGTGCAGGCCCAGTGATGTAGAAATTGCTCGCCTTGCCAGTGGAACCTGCCGCTGCGCGAGGCGCCGCAAGGTGTGAGCGTGACCCTTTGGGGCCCCGTCGTGACCCGGCGTTCGGCCCCTTCTTTTTTGCGCGCGAGCCAATGATGGAATCCACTGTATTTGCGGAGGGCCCATGTTTTCCGGAAGAAAGCTGAAGCGTCTGGCTGAAGAAGTCAGCTCGCGAATTTCGTCTTTGTTGAATGGTTCGCCCATCCCCGACTTCCAGGGTGGGCTGATTGAGCAGTATCCCTGGCTGAGTGACAGCTTCGATGTGCTGGAACGGCGGCTCAGTCTCCAGGAGGCGTCTGGAGGTGAGCCGCTACAGGGAGAGATTGAAAGCGCCCTGGTTTGCGACCTGAAGGCGTGCCTGCAGACGGCCCGGGACGAATTTCAGGAGCTGCAGCGCGAGATCGAGGCGCGCAACCTGACGCTATCCGAACTGAACGAACAGTTGGCGCTGTACAGAGAGAAGGAACGGGTCTGGGAAGTCACCCGGAATGCACTGACCGAGGTGTGCTGGGAGCTGCTGATCGTCGACGGCGATCCGGAACATCCGGGAAATCAGCTGCGTTGGTCAAAGCAGTTCCGCGAACTTGTGGGCTATTCGGAGCGGGATTTCAACGACGACTGGGAGGGCTACTTCTCAATCGTGAATCAGGATGACCTGAAGCAGGTCGTGAAGGTGGTCACCGAATACCTGCGTGTGGGAGACCTTTCCCTTCCCTATACGGTCGAGTACCGAATGAGGCACAAATCCAGGGGGGAGGTCTGGTACCGGGAAAGGGGGCAGGGTGTCATGGACTGCAATGGCACGCTTTCTCGCATCATTGGAGCCGTACGGGACATCTCGGACGAGAAGCTGGCCGAGACCATCCATGCACGGGAAGTGTCTGGAATGCAGGCAACCTACGATCAAATCTCGCAGGTCGTGGGCGTGATCAAGGGTATTGCCGACCAGACCAACATGCTTGCCCTCAATGCTGCTATCGAAGCAGCACGAGCCGGTGATGTGGGACGTGGATTCTCAGTGGTGGCTGACGAGGTGAAGAAGCTCGCGGCACGGACCCGTGAGGCCACCCAGAAGATCCAGGAAATGCTGTCCTCAAGAGCGATCTAGCAGCCCGACAAGGTCGTTGTGGGCCGCTATTCACACAAAGACCTTGTTCCATGCCAGGAAGTCATGCCCGGATATCGGTTTGCTGATGCAGTAGCCTTGAGCTTCCTCGCAACCCCAGCTCGATAGCATCTGCATCGTCGAAACCGACTCGACACCTTCAGCGACCACTTCGATGCCCAGGCTATGGGCAAGTTTGATGATGGTTTCCACGATGGCCGCTGAGTCGCTGTCGCTGTCGAGGTCCTTCACGAATGACTGGTCAATCTTTATGTAGTCGACCGGAAGATTTCGGAGGTAGGCGAGGGACGAGTATCCGGTTCCGAAGTCATCGATGAACAGCTTGAAGCCTGCTTCGCGGAGCTGCGTGAGGACGTGCCGCGCAATGGACAAGTCTTCCATGATGCAGCTCTCGGTCAGCTCGAACTGGATCCAGTCCGGTGTGCCGCCCCAGGTCTCCAGGGCCCTCGAGATCTGCTCGAGTAACTGCCGGTCTCGAATGTCATAGGGCGAAAGATTGATCGCAATTGGCACGGCATGGCCGGAGCCATGCCAGACATGACTTTCGCGAACGGCAGCCGCCAGTACCCAATGTGTGAGCCGGGTGATCAGTCCAGCGCTCTCAGCAAAACCGATGAATTGGCCTGGGCCCATCAGACCATGCTCAGGGTGCTGCCAGCGCACCAGTGCTTCCACGCCGCTCACCCGCCTTGAATGCATTCGCAGCTTGGGTTGGAACATCAGACGTAGCTCGTCGCCGTCGATGGCGCGACGCAGGTCGGTCATCAGGATCAGCCGCTGAGCGTTGTCACTGTCGAGTGCGCCAGCATATACGGCAACCTTTTCCGCACTGTGCCTGGCGCCATAACGCGCAACATTCGCGCGACGCAACAGCGAATCGGGGTCACTGCCATGCCCCGGAAACATAGTGATTCCGATGCTGCAGTCAGCGGGCACCAGCAGGGTGTCCAGCTCGAACGGCGAGCTCAACGATTCCAGTACCTTTCGCGCGGCTTGCACCGCATGGCTGGCATCCATTCCTGGAAGCAATACCGAGAAAGCGGATTCGGCAATACGGGCGACCATTTCGTTGGCGACTACAGCCTCGCGCAGCCTTGTCGCAACCTCCTGCAGCAGCCGGTCACTTTCGCGGTAGCCCAATGTCTCGTTGATCTCACGGAAGTTGTCGACTTCGATATGAAGCAGGGCGACAGGATCGTGCGAGTCGCCTGAGGTGGAGATTGCTGCATTAAGTGTATCCCTCATGGATAGGCGATTGGGCAGGCCTGTCAGTTCATCGAAATAGGCCATTCTGCGGATACATTCTTCGGCGTGCTTCTGCTCGGTGATGTCGGTGATGAAGCCTTCCAGCGCGAGCACTGTTCCGTCCGCGGAGTAGACGCCGCACCCTTTGTCCCAGACCCACTTGGTCTGCCCCGTCGCGGTCCTGATTCTGTAGGTGGATTGGTAGGGTGTCCTGGCCTTCAAGGATCTGGAAACCTTGCGCCTGAGCGAGGGAATATCGTCAGGGTGAATGATGTCCACCATCCTGACCGTCCCCTTGATGAGTTCGGCGGCGGAATAGCCGATGAGCTTATGGCAGCCCTCGCTGACGACTTCAAGACGCCAGGAAATATCATTCAGACTCCGATACGCCACACCAGGGAGATTGCTGACCAGGGTCTGTAAAGTGCGCTGGCTCTCCTTCAGGCCATCGAGCTCATCAGCCTCCTTGCTGGCTGCCTCCAGCCGGCTTCGTAGGGAGGTCCTGTGCTGAAGCAGGTTCGAGATCTGTCCAGCCAGCAAGCAGAGGGCTTCGACCTGCGACTCATCGAGGCTGCGCTTTGCGGTATCCGCTACCGAAAGCACGCCGATCACGCCTCGTTCCGCCACGGCGAGCGGAACGCCGGCGAAGAGCCTGATACCGGTTGGCCCTGTCACCAGAGTGCAGTGCTGGAGAAGCTCATTCGTGGAGGCATCCTCCACATGAACCAGTTCGTTGGACGCCACGACCACCGCGTTCAACGAGGCCGCACGGGGCATCTCCCCGAGTTCTAGCCCCAGCTTCGCGCCAAACCACTCTCGCTCCCTGTCGAGGAACGTCAGCATGGCAATGGGTACCTGGCACGCGATAGCGGCCAACCTGACGTATGCGTCGAGTTCGGGATCGGGTAACGGGTCGCGGATGTCGCGAAGCTGAAGAGCTGTCATCTCCAGGGTCCTCTACCGGAAAACTCGGCGCGATGGCTAGGGCGCCAGCCGTACGGCTGCCCGGCGTCCATTCGTGAGGGAGGAGAGCGGGTGGCGCTTCGCTGTAATTGTAGCTTTGCTGCGACGCGTGGCCGCCCGTGGAAGTGCGGTGCCGACAAGAGGGAAGGGAGTCGGCACCCACCTGGGATGCCGACCCTGGAACTTGAGCTGAGGGCGTTAGAACTGTGCTTCGGCCAGTTCGTAGAGGCTGTCAGCTCCCCCGCGCACGCAGGCCGCCAGGCCCTCGATGCGGGGTAGGATGCGGTTGAAAAAGAAGCCTGCAGTGGCCAGCTTGGCCGAATAGAACTCCGGGTCTGCGTCCATCCTGGTCTTGGCCATGCTGGCCATTTTCGACCAGAGGTAGGCGTAGGTGACGTATCCGAACAGGTGCAGGTATTCCACCGAGGCGGCGCCCACTTGGCGGCTGTCCTGGCCAGCCTGGTCACGCACCCAGTAGCTGGTTTCCTCCAGCTTCTGGACGGCATCGAGCAGGACAGCGCGATGCTCGACGCTGGGCTCTTCGGCGTAGCGGCGAATCTCCGCGAGGAACTCGTCGAGTGCCTTGCCACCATCAGCGAGTACCTTGCGGCCCAGCAGGTCGAGGGCCTGAATGCCATTGGTGCCCTCGTAGATCTGCGCGATGCGTACGTCCCGCACCAGTTGTTCCTGGCCCCATTCGCGGATGTAGCCGTGGCCACCGAACACCTGCTGGCCGTGCACACAGCTTTCCAGACCCGTGTCGGTGAAGAAGGCTTTGGCCACCGGGGTGAGCAGGGCGACTCGGGTCTGCGCCGTTTCGCGCGTCTCGGCATCTGTGCCGTGCTTGGCGATGTCCAGCTGGGCGCCTACGTAGGTGGCCAGGGCGCGGCCGCCCTCGTTCAGCGCCTTCATGGTCAGCAGCATGCGGCGTACGTCGGGGTGGTGGATGATCGGATCGGCCGCCTTGTTCTTTGCCACTGGACCGCCGGGCGCGCGGCTCTGCAGCCGGTCGCGGGCATAGGCTACCGCGGCCTGGTAGGACGCTTCGGCGCAACCGATGCCCTGGATGCCGATGGACAGGCGCTCATAGTTCATCATGGTGAACATCGCCGCCAGGCCTTTGTTGGGCTCGCCGACGAGCCAGCCGGTGGCGCCATCGAAGTTCATCACGCAGGTGGCTGAGGCCTTGATGCCCATCTTGTGCTCGATGGAGCCACAGGACAGTGCATTGCGCTCGCCCAGGCTGCCGTCGGCATTCACCCGTACCTTGGGTACGAGGAACAGCGAAATACCCTTGGGGCCGGCCGGGGCGTCAGGCAGCTTGCCCAACACCAGGTGGATGATGTTTTCGGTCAGGTCCTGCTCGCCTCCGGTGATGAAAATCTTGCTGCCGGTGATAGCGTAGCTGCCGTCGGCCTGCGGTTCGGCTCGGGTGCGGATGAGGCCGAGGTCGGTGCCGGCGTGCGCTTCGGTCAGGCACATGGAGCCCGCCCAGCGGCCCTCATACATGGGTGGCAGGTAGGTTTGCTTGAGCTCGGCGCTGGCGTGAGTGTCGATGGCCAGGCAGGCGCCGCTACTCAGGACCGAATACAGGGTGAAGCTGGAGTTCGCGGCGTAGAGCATTTCTTCGACGTGCACGGCAAGCATCTTGGGCATGCCCATGCCGCCAAGAACCGGGTTGCCGGAAAGGCCGACCCAGCCACCTTCGGCGTAAGTGGCGTAGGCCTCCTTGAATCCGGTTGGAGTGGTCACCACGCCGTCGCTCCAGCGCGCGCCTTCCTCATCGCCACTGCGGTTCAGCGGCGCCAGGGATTCGCTGGCGAACTTGCCGGCTTCTTCCAGGATGGCGCCGGCGGTGTCCATGTCGAGGCTGTCGGCGAAGTTGGGCAGGGCCGACCATTGTGCCCCGGCATCGAAGACATCGCCCAGGAGGAAGTGGATATCGCGCAGGGGCGCCTTGTAACCGGTCATGGTCGGATCTCCGAAGTGGGAATGGGATGGGCAGCCATCAGCAGACGCATGAGGATCTCGCTGCGTTGCCGTTCGTCCAGCGGGTAGCTCGACAGCCACAGCGGCAAGTGCTCGAACAGCTCCAGGGCCGGCACGCTGCTTTGCCCGGGGCCGACCAGACCTGCGGCGCACAGCAGCGAGTCGAGCTGCCGGCGCAACTGCTGGCGCAGGCGGTCGATGAACAGCCGCTGGCTCGGCTTGAGGCAGACAGCGTCGCGGGCCGCCAACTTGAAGTGCAAGGGATGGGACTCATGCAGCGCGATCAGCCCCTGGATCACGACCTGCAGGGTCGCCTTGGGGGACTCCCGGCGGTGGCGGCGGTCGAACAGCGACAGCAGCGCCATGTAGTGCTCTTCGATGAATTCCAGTAGCAGCTCTTCCTTGCTGGTGCAGTGGTTGTAGAGCGAACCGGCGGTGAGCTCGAGATGGCTGGCCAGCTCCCGCAGGCTGACCTGGGCGAAACCGCGCTGGGCGAACAGTTCCAGGGCCCTGGGGCGGTTGCGTTCGAAGCGCGAGCCAGCGCGGGCGGCCGGCGAGAGGGGCTCGATGCACTTGGCTGTATTCATGTTTCAAACCCTTTCGTTTGGACAGGTCGAGGCCAGGATGTCACCGCCGCGAAGGCGGAACGCGCCGAAGGAACCGGTCGGGATACTGCTGGAGTCGTGTCTCGGGCGAAGTCCGGCTGACGTGCCCCGACCGGCCCCCTTCAGACGCGTTCGAAGATGACGGCGATGCCTTGGCCGCCGCCAATACACATGGTGGCCAAGGCGTAGCGGCCCTTGATCCGCTGCAGCTCGTGGATGGCCTTGGTGGCGATGATCGCACCGGAGGCACCGATCGGATGTCCCAGGGAGATACCGGAACCATTGGGGTTCACCTTCTCCGGGTCGAATCCAAGCTCGCGCGCCACCGCGCAGGCCTGGGCGGCGAAGGCTTCGTTGGACTCGATCACGTCGAGGTCGGCCACGGTCAGGCCCGCGCGTTGCAGGGCCAGGCGGGTCGCCGGAATCGGCCCCAGGCCCATGACGGTTGGCTCGACGCCAGCGTGGGCATAGGCCACCACCCGAGCCATGGGGTGCAGGCCCTGGTCCTTCACCGCATCGCCAGTGGCCAGCAGCAAAGCGCTGGCGCCGTCGTTGAGACCGGAGGCATTGCCTGCGGTAACGGTGCCACCTTCGGTGAAGGCCGGCTTCATCTTCGCCAGTTGCTCCAGGGTCACCTCAGATCGCACGTGCTCGTCGATCTCGAACTGGGTTACACCCTTGCGGGTCTGGATTTCCACGGGGACGATCTGGCTATCGAAACGTCCTTCGGCGATGGCGCGGGCTGCCCGCTGCTGGCTCTGCAAGGCTAGGGCATCCTGGTCTTCTCGTGTGATGCCGTGCAGCTTGGCGACGTTCTCGGCGGTGATACCCATGTGGATGCCGTGTAGCGGGTCCTGCAGGGCGCCGAGCATGAAGTCGAGCATCTTGCTATCGCCCATGCGAGCGCCCCAGCGTGCGCTCGGCACGAGGTAGGGGGCCAGGCTCATGGATTCGGCACCACCGGCAATGGCGACGCGCGCGTCACCCAGCAGCAGGCCCTGGGCGGCGCTGACGATGGCTTGCAGGCCCGAACCGCACAGGCGATTGACGCCAAAGGCCGGGGTTTCCTTGGGAATTCCGGCCTGCAGTGCGGCGACCCGGCTGATGTAGGCGTCCTTGGGCGTGCTAGGGATCACGTTGCCGAACACGACATGTTCCACCTGCTGCGGATCGCAGTTGGCGCGCGCGAGGGCAGTTCGGGTGACTAGTGTGGCAAGTTGCGCGGGCGGGGTATCCTTGAGGGTGCCGCCATAGGTACCGATGGCGGTACGCACCGCGCTGACAACGAAAACTTCAGGTCTGTTCATCTGAGACGCTCCTGGATTGATGGCCGGAAGTCTAGGGGGCAGTGGCCTGCCCACCTATGCCGGAATTGCGCGCACTCGGATGTCGAATTTGGACATATCAGCTGATGGGCAAGGACTATGACGGGCAACGCTGAAGAGCACATCGTCCGGACGAATGACTCTGTGGCCGCCTATTTCGTGAAGGCCGCCGTGCACCGACTGGCGCAGGCACCTACGCGCGTGGAGGCGATTCTGCGCGAAGCGGGTATCGAGCCTTCCTGGCTCGATGAACCCTTGCGCCGGGTACCGGCGGAATCGGTGACACGGCTGTGGCTGCTGCTCACCGAGGAGCTGGGAGATGAATTCTTCGCTTTCGATTCGGGTGGGATGCCTCGTGGTACGTTCGCGATCATCTGCCGCAGTGTGCTCCACGAGCCGGACCTGGGGCGCGCGCTGCGCCAGTGCCTGTCCGGCTTCAACTTGTTCCTGCGTGACATCCGCGCGCATCTGGAACTGCGCGGCAATCGCACCGCGATCGTCCTGGAAACCCGTATCGACGATCCCGCTATCCGTGGAGTCGCCGAGGAGATCTACCTCAGCATGGTAATTGGCGTGGCCTGCTGGCTTGTGGGACGCCGGCTCAATTTCGACCGTACCCAGTTTGGCCATCCTCCGCCTCCGCACGGCGCCGAACCCTTGCTCTGGGGACCCTGGATCGAGTTCGAGGCCAGGCGTACCGAGGTGGAGTTCGGTTCAGCCCAGCTGTCGCTGCCGGTGATCCGCAACTTCGCCAGTCTCAAGCAGTTCCTCCGTCACGCGCCAGAGGGTGTGGTGGTGCGATTCCGCAATCGATCAGGGCTTTCGGCCGACGTTTATCGCCGCCTCAAGACGTCCCCTGAGCTGGAATGGCCGTCCCAGACGCAGATGGCAAGCCAGGTTTCGATGAGCGAATCCGCCTTCCGCCGACAGCTGGAGCGCGAGGGTTTTTCCTATCAGGCGATCAAGCACGAAGTGCGTAAGGCATTGGCCTTCGATTACCTCAACGATGAGACCTTGAGCATCTCCGAGATCGCGATTCGTTGCGGATTCCAGGAGCCCAGCGCGTTTCATCGAGCCTTCCGCCAGTGGACCGGCATGAGTCCTGGTAGCTACCGGGCCACGCAAGCCGTTGGTAGGCGCTGAGCGCAGCCTGGCTAGTGCTGCCTTGTCGCGCGCCGTGAATCGTTCGACGTAACTCACCCTCTCGACCGCGTCCGCCCCCCCCCGCTGTCTGACCCACTCCCATGCCGAGATCTGAATCTGCAGTGGGCCATGCTGTCGGGCAGGTTTCATTTGCGCTGCGCCATCCCCCATATCGCCAATCCACTGAACGGAAACGGCGCAAATCAATTCATTTCCTGCTGCCGGTTGCGATTGTGCCCGCCCGTTCAATTTTCGCCGGAGCGGCTGAAGAGCCGCGATTGTTCGTCCCGGGGCGTTGCCTTGTCTGGGTCGTAACAAGTGTTTTGCATAACAACTGTTGCGTAAAAATAAAGACAGGATTACAGTTCTGCAAAACAACAAGAGACCCCCCTGGAGGTCGCGCATGAAAAGCTTCAAGACAGGTTCCCGTCCCAACGACGGCTTCGCCGTCTGCAGAGGTTTTCCCGGCGAAAAGAGCATTGCTTCGTTCGCCATTCAATCCAACTGCCCGGGCGTGCAGTGCCTGATGATTTGTTTGCCGGTGTCGGCGGAGGTGGTCTGATGATTACGCTCAAGCCCAACCTCACCCTTCCTGCGGCCGGACTGTCCGGTTTCGAAACTCCTCTCTCCGAGGAAGAAGCAGCCATACAGGCCTCTGTGCACCGTTTCGCCAAGGACGTGCTGCGTCCTTTGGGTCGCGAGCTGGACCGGATGACCGCCGAAGAAGTGGCTGCGCCGGGCTCTCCCTACTACTCGGTGTTCAGCGAATTCGCCAAGCTGGGGCTGGACCCCGCACTGCTAGCGGAGCTGCCGCCGGAGATGGCAGTGCGGATCGAATCCATGATCGGCGAAGAGCTGGGGTGGGGCGATGCTGGCCTGGCGGTCTCCCTTGGTTGTGCTGGCTTCCCCCTGCAGATGGCCGTCGCTGCCGGCAACGCCGAACTGATCGAGTTGTGCCAGGGGCGGATCGGTTGCTGGATGGCCACCCAGCCGGATCGCGGCAGCGACAACCAGTTGCTCGATATCAAGCGCGATTGGCCCGTAGGTACGCCGGCCAACATCGGGAACCTGACCGCCAAGGTCGTTGGCGACGAGATCATCATCAATGGCCAGAGCTCGGCCTGGGTCTCCAACGGTGCTGTCGCGCAGGTGGCATTCGGTCTGATGTGCGCCGACTACGGTGACGGTTTCTACGGTGAGGATGGATTGCCCAATGGCATCGCTGTGATCGTTCCGCTGGATATCAAGGGGGTTTCCAAGGGCAAGCCCCTGGAGAAGATCGGTCAACGTTCCTTGCCTCAGGGGGAAATATACTTCGATGACGTACGTGTCCCGCGCCGCTTCGCCATTGCCGAGCGGGACGGTTACTACGGCGCCGTGAGCTCCTCCTGGTCCTATGCCGGTACCCATATGAGCCAGGTCTTCACCGGTGTGGCTCGGGCGGCCTTCGAACTGGCGTTGCAGTACTGCCACGAGCGCCGCCAGGGTGGTCGGATGCTGATCGATCACCAGATGACCCGCCTGCGCTTGGGCGAAATGCTCCGCCGCGTGGAAATCGCCCGTGCGGTTGCCCGCCGCTCACTGAGCTTTGCACGCCTCTCGCCACAGACCCATCCCTATGCCACAGCCTCGGCCAAGGTCACCGTGACCGAAGAAGCGTTGGCGGTGGTGGAGGAGGCATTCCGCCTGTTCGGCGGCAATGGCACCACGCTCGAGTACCCCATCGAGAAGCTGCTACGCGACACCCAGTCCGCCCTGATCGAAGACGGCGAGAACCGCATCCTGACCATGCGTCTGGGGTTGCTTGCGCAGCAGCTCTACGCCGAAGGCTGGGCCCAAAACTGATTCGATCACCCGATTCAATCCATCCAAGAACAAAAGCGAGGAACACCCCAATGGCCAAATATCCTGTCGTTGTCTATGGCGCGAGCGGTTACACCGGCATGCTCACCATGGACTGGCTTATTGACCAGAAGATCCCCTTCACTGCCGTGGCCCGTAACGCCAAGCGTGCCCAGGAGATGATGGCGCAACGCGTCGTCGGCCTGGAGTCGGCCACCTACGAAATCGTCGAGTGCCCTCACGAGGTCGAGTCCCTGACTGCCGTCTTCAAGGGTGCAAAAGTTGTGTGCAACACCGTCGGCCCGTTCGTCAACTTCGGTCTGACCACCGCTGAGGCTGCCCTGAAAGCTGGCTGCCACTACCTGGACCCGGCCGGTGAGCAGGAGCATATCCGTGCCCTGCGCGATCAGTTCGGCGAGCTGTACCGCCAGGCCGGCCTGCTGCTGTCGCCCTCGCTGGCCTACATGTACACCTTCGCCGAGATCGCCGCTGAGCTGGCCCTGGAAACCCCCGGTGTCGACTCCCTGGAAACCGCGACCCTGACCCGCGGCCCGCGCGTGGGCGCTGCCGGCGTGACCGTTGGCTCCACCGCCACCATCTTCGAAGGCTTCCGTCACCCGGGTGGTTACCTGTGGGAGAAGGAACTGATTCCGTACGCGCCCAACACCAGCTTCAACGTGGTCTGCCCCAGCCTGCTCGAGTCCGTGTTCTGCTTGCCGTGGGGCGGTACCTCGCTGCCGATCTATTTCCAGAATGACGGCCGCGTGCGCAGCTGCATGTCCTGTGTCGGCTTCTACGACAACCCGGTGATGAGGACCGTCCATGCCCTGGGGCAGAAGTGGGAGGCCGAGTACAAGCATCTGCCGAAGGAGCAGCAGGACGCGGTGATCCAGAACCTGGTGGATTCCACCACCCCGAGCATGCCGCCGCGCGAGCGCAGCACCCTGCAGCGCACCGTGGACTTCGCCATCGGTCGCGGTCAGCTGTCGGCGGTGCGTGCCACCGTGCACGGCATCACCCCCTATATCGCCACCGGTGCGCTGCACGCGGCGGCTGCGGTCAAGCTGCTGGACAACGACGTTGCCAAAGTGGGCTTCGCGTCCTCCTCCAAGGCCTTCGGCCACCGTTACATGCTCGGCTTCCTCGAGCAACGCGGCCTGGCTCGCGCAACCATCACCCAGCTGTGAAGTGACGACGATGGCAATCATTGATTTCTTCGACCGTGGCTGGCGGATCAATCCGCAGGGGCCTGCCTATATCCAGGACGGCACGGTCACGACCTTTACCGAAGCGGGGGACATGTCCTGCCGCATCGCCAACGCACTGCTGGCCAGTGGATTCGCGTCCGGGGTGAAGGGCGCAGTCTGGGCAGCTAACGATGTAACCGCCTGGCTCTGTGCCCTGGGTCTGTGGCGCGCCAACCTGTGCTGGATTCCGGTGGGCGCGCGCAACGCGCCCGAGGAGAACCGCTACGTACTGGACGCGTTCGACTGCGAGATCCTGTTCTTCCAGCGCGAATTTGCCGAGACCATTGCTACCCTGCGGCCGCAGCTGCCGAAGATCAGTCAGTGGGTCTGCATAGATGGTGAAGTGGAGGGGGCCGAATCGCTGGAGCAATTCATCGCGCAACAGCCGGCCACAGATCCACGTGTCTCCGTCGATCCGGACGATGTGATCTGGCTCGGGCCCACGGGTGGCACCACGGGCTTGCCCAAGGGCGTCATGAACACCCATCGCAGCGTGCAGACTAGCTTTGCGCACTTCATGATTAACACGCCGTATCCCGCCAATATCCGGCCGGTGAACCTGGCGGCAGCGCCGATGACCCACACCGCCGGCATGCTGTCGATGCCCTGCACGGCCAGGGGCGGCGCGGTTGTGGTCATCACCAAGCCGGAACCACAACTGTTGCTGGCGGCGATCCCACAGTACCGGGTGACGGAGTTCTTCTTGCCGCCAACGGTCATCTACCGGCTGCTGGATATTCCCGACCTGAACAAGAAGGTCGACTTCTCGTCGCTTCGCTACTTCCTCTATGGCGCTGCACCGATGTCGGTGGAGAAGTTGCGCAAGGCGATCGAAGTCTTCGGCCCGGTCATGATGGAAGGCTATGGGCAGACGGAGGCGCCGGGCGCGATTGCGCACCTGACGCCGGGCGAGCACTTCGTGAATGGTGAAGTGGCCAGCGATGAGCGGTTGTCTTCTGTTGGAAAGCCCAACCCCCTGGTCCGCGTGGAGATCATGAACGACGGCAACGAGATTCTCGCCCAGGGTGAAACGGGTGAGATCTGTGTGCGCGGCGACCTGATCATGAAGGGCTACTACAAGGATCCGCAGAAAACGGCGGAGACTCTCATCGATGGCTGGCTGCATACCGGCGATATCGGCCACATCGATGCCGACGGCTACTTGCACATCACCGACCGCAAGAAGGACATGATCATCTCGGGCGGGTTCAACGTGTACCCGAGCGAGGTTGAGCAGGTGCTCTGGAGCCATCCTGCCGTACGCGACTGCGCGGTTATCGGCGTGCCCGACGAGACATGGGGTGAGGCGGTCAAGGCCGTCATCGAGCTGAACGAGGGACAGACCGTCGACGCCGACGCACTGATTGCGTTGTGCAAGGAAAAGCTGGGTTCGGTGAAGGCGCCCAAATCGGTGGACGTCATTGAGGCGCTGCCACGCAGCCCGGTGGGCAAGGTGCTGAAGAAAGACCTGCGTGCCCGTTATTGGCAAGGCGCCAACCGGCAGATCTGAAGTCGAGGAGTCTTCTGATGGAACCCATTTACATTGCCGGTATTGCCATGACCGAGTTCGGTCGTCATCCGGATCGCAGCCTCCAGGACTTGGCCCTGGAGGCGCTCAACGGCGCCTTGGCGGATTCCGGCGCGCAGCGCTCCGACATTGGTGCCGTCTTCTATGCCGGTATTACCAACGGTGCGTTGCAGGGCCAGCTGTCCATCCCGGGGCAGGTGATCATGAGCAAGATCGGCATCGAAGGGGTGCCGGCCTACAACGTCGAGAACGCTTGCGCTTCAGGCAGCACCGCCGTTCACCTGGCAGTGCAGAGCCTGCGCGCAGGCGCTACCGATGTGGCGCTGGCCCTGGGCTGCGAGAAGATGGTGGTGGCCGACAAGGCGAAGTCCTTCGCCCTGTTCGAAGCAGGGTGGGACGTCGCCCGCGCCGAGGAGAACTTCGCCATCCTGTCGAAGATGGGCGACGGCGTCGTGCCGCCGCCCGGCTCGGAGTCCGACCGTCCGTACAGCCGCTTCATGTCCATTTACGCCGGCTTCTGCCGTTGGCACATGAAGACCTACGGCACCACCCAGAGGCAGATCGCGGCGGTGTGCGCGAAGAACCACAACCACTCGGTGCACAACCCGTACTCCCAGTTCCGCAAGCCCTTCACCATCGAGGAAGTGCTAGCGGCGCCGCCGATCACCTACCCGATCACCCTGCCGATGTGCGCACCCATGACCGACGGCGCCGCCGCCGCGATCATCTGCACCGAGGCCGGTCTGAAGCGGATCGGAGCCGACCCCCGGCGCTGCGTGAAGATCGCCGCCAGCGTGATCCGCAGCTTTACCCTGCGGAGCATCGACGAGCCGGAGAAGCACGTCAGCCACCTAGCCGCGCTGCAGGCCTATGAGATCGCCGGCCTGGGGCCGCAGGACATGCATGTCGCCGAGGTTCACGATGCGTCCGCCATGGGGGAGATCATTCAGGCGGAGAACCTCGGACTGGCGCCCCTGGGGCTGGGCGGGGTCTGTGCCGAGCGCGGTGATTTCACCGTGGGTGGCCGAGTCCCGATCAATCCCTCTGGCGGGCTGGAATCCAAAGGGCACCCGCTTGGCGCAACCGGCATTGGCCAACTCTACGAACTGACCACTCAGTTGCGTGGCGAGGCGGGTGCCCGGCAGGTCGAAGGCGCGCGCCATGCAATCCAGGAAAATGGCGGTGGCCTTATCGGGGTCGAAGAAGGCGCCGTCGCAGTTCACATCCTGAGCCGATAGGAGAACGTGTCATGTCAGCACCCCGTCGAGACGCGGAAAACAAGACCAGCTGTGGAGTCGCGCATTTTCGTCGGCTCGGTGGGTGGGTGGAAAGGCCGGCTGACATGCAGCCAGAGCTGGAGGGTGATGTCAGCGCCGATGTGATCGTGGTCGGTGCTGGCTTTGCTGGACTGTCTACTGCATTGGAGCTGACTGCACTCGGTGCGAAGGTAATCGTCCTCGAGCAAGAATTTGCCGGCTTCGGCGCGAGTGGGCGCAATGCGGGCTATCTCGGTGGCAGCCTGGGGATCGAATTCGAATTCTTCGTCAACCGCGTCGGCATTGAGCAGGCGCGGAAGATCGTCAGCTTCTATGACGAGGGGGTCACCTACGTAGAACGCAGGCTCGAAGAGCTCGGCATCGACTGCGACTACAACCGATCAGGAAATATTCGCGTCGGCGTTCATCCCTCTCAGGAAAAGAAAATGCGCAAGGCCATGGAGCTTGGTCTGGAGCTCGGCTCCACGACGCAGTTCCTGGACAATGCCGACATGCGCGCGCGCGGTATCCCACCAGCCTTCCTGTTCGGTTATGCCCAGCAGCATGGCGGCACCCTGGACCCCGGCAAGTACGTGATGGGGCTGCGGCGCGCGGCGCTCCGGGCCGGTGTGAAGCTCTACGAGAACACGCCGCTGCTGTCCTACAGCGAAGGTCCGACCATCAGGTGTGCGACCAGGCGGGGCACCGCGAGCGCGTCCTATGTTGTGTTAGCCACAAACGCCTACACCCCGCAGCTCGGCCTTCTAAGGGACAAGGTGGTACCGCTACGGGTCTCGGCGATCGAGACGGAACCCCTGTCGGCAGCGCAACTGACCTCGCTGGGCTGGTCGGGCAGGGAAGGCTTGATCACCTCGCACTGGACGATGGAGAGCCATCGTCTGACCGCTCGCAACACGCTGGTCATCACAACGAAACGGCTCGGTTATGCGTATGGCTCGCAAACCCCAAATGTGCCGGATGAAGTCGCTTATCGAGAACTGGCGGTGGCGCTGAACGATCGCTTCCCAACCTTGCGCGGCCTCGGCATCCAGTCGAGTTGGAGCGGGTACGTCAGCATGGCTTATGACGCGCTTCCGGTTGTTGGTGAGACGGGCGCCCAGAAGAACGTCATTTATACCGCCGGGTGTTCCGGGCACGGCGTCGCCACCCAATCGTTGATGGGCTACCTGCTCGCCGAGCGAATTGGCGGTGTCGAGCATCCTCTGCTGGCCGCGTTGCGCCACAAGACGCCCTCGACCCTCCCTGAGCCCTTGCAGTGGTGCGCCGTCAAGCTGGCGCTGGGGGCGGCGAACCTGATGGACAACTGGGTGAATCGTAAGGTGCAGGGCGGCGCCGCTAACTGACCGAGAACCGGAACTGACGTCGCGGGAATCTCCGCACAGTTCCGAACACAACATTTCTGCTTGCGCGGAGCGATGATGAATAACAACTCAAAAGAGGCAGTGCGCGTCACCGCCTGGACCGCGATTCTGGGCGGCATCTTTGCCTACCTGAATGTCGGCTTCATGCTGATGGTCACCCAGGGTGATATGACCGTTTCACTGGACGGTGCGGCGATGCTGGCGTTCCCGGCAGAGATTCGAGAGTTTTTCCGGCTGTCCATGCTCGCCGACATTCTCGGTTTCTATCTGCCGGTGCTGGTGATCGGAGGCTACCTCTGGAGCGTCTTTCGTGAAGAGGCGGGCACCCTTGGGGATATCGCTGTGCTCGCCATCGCCCTCTACGTGGCCCTGGGTGTCATCGGCGCAGCCCTGCAACTTTCCGTGCTTAACCCGCTGGCCGACGCTCATGCGGCGGGTGGTGAAGCAGCCAAGGCAGCGGAAGTTGTCTGGACCAGCATCGCTGTCGGCAGCCAGAAAGGGCTGTGGTGGTGCGAGGGCCCGGTTGTGCTGTTCTGGGGACTGGTGGTCGGTGGCCATCTCAAGCGCGCGGGCTGGGGCCGGTCGGTGCTGCTGCCCCTCAGCTTCGTCGGCTGGTGCTTTGGCCTCTTCTTCCTGGCCGGGTTCTTCCCGCAACTGACCGGACTTTCGGCGGCCCTACTGGTCTTGGTCGTCCTGATCTTCCCGATGTGGATGATCCTGTTCGGCACGCAGTTGCTGCGCCGATCGACCTTCATACTCGCCACAGGGTGAACCCCAGGGCCAGGCCCCGAGGTTCGTTGAATTCCAATAAGCACATCGATCGCCAGGGCGCCCCGGTGAATCTCGCGGCATGCCATCGCCGGCCATTTTGGCTGTTCGCTGCCGTCTTTCCCATGCCGTAACAAGAACGACGACTTCAATAAAAAATACGTGAGGCTACGAGTATGGCGAACAAGCCCAACTCAAATTCTTCTCTCGATCTCAAGCGACGGCAGTTGCTGAAGCTGGCGGGTGCCACTGCAGCGATTGGTGGGTTCGGTCTGACCACAGGGTTGGCGCATGCCAGCGAGACGTCAGGTGACGCGATGGTGTCGACCGGGCAGGACGACGTGCTGGATGTCGTCATTATCGGTGCGGGGCTGGCCGGTCTGACCGCCGCCCGTGACCTGCAATTGGCCGGCAACCAGTCCTTCCTGGTTCTGGAAGCGAGGGATCGAGTAGGGGGGCGTACCCTCAATTACGAGGTGAATGGTTACGTCTCGGAAGTTGGTGGTCAGTGGATCGGGCCTGGTCAGACCGCCGTCGAAGACCTCGCGCGTCAGCTGGAGGTTGGCACCTTCCCGACGTTCTACGAAGGACGCACGGTCGTCATCGGCGGTGACGGTCGGCTGGAAGTCGATTTTCAAGGAACCTTCGGCACCGACATGACCGTGGCTGGCAAGCTGAGCGAGATGTCTCGCGAAGTCCCCTCGGGGGCCCCCTGGAAATCCCCCAGGGCTGCTGAGCTGGACAAGCTCTCGGTCGGAGACTGGTTGGCCCAGCAAAACATCAAGCCGGAGGATCGGTCCGGCTGGGATGCCAGCATGACGCTGACTGGTGGCGTCACCCCGGCCAAAATGGGGCTGCTGCATTTCCTGTCCATGATCAATTCGGCCGGTTGCGACTACGAAAAACTCGACTCGATCAAGGACAGCGCGCAAGGCACGCGTTTCGTTGGCGGCTCGCAGATCCTCAGCATCAAGATGGCCGAGCAATTGGGCGATAAGCTGCGTTTGCAGTGCCCGGTGCGGAAGATTTCCGACTGGGATCGCGAGGTCGTGACCCTGCACACGGACCAGGGGGCGATTCGCGCGCGTAAGGTCATCGTGGCCATCCATCCGGCCCTGTGCAACCGGGTGCAGTTCGAGCCGGCCCTGCCGGCGGCGCGTGCAGCACTGCAACGTGCCTGGCCCGCGCATTCGCCGGCACGCAAGATGGCCATGGTGTATTCCCGGCCGTTCTGGCGGGACAAGGGCTTGAACGGGCACATCATGATGATGGATGGCCCCATTATTTGGGCCTGGGACAACTCGCCGCCCAATGGCGAGATCGGCATCATCAATGCCTTCCTCTCCAACGCCAATCTGCCCTCGGATCATGAAACGGCCAAGCGCACGCTGACGGAAATCTTCGCCGACGTTTGGGGCGACGAGGCGCTGCAGCCCGTGGTGTACCACGACCAGGACTGGGGGCGTGATGACCCCTGGACGCTAACCTGCGTATCCGCCATCCCGCCGGGCTTCTGGACCACCCATGGCGAGGCGCTGCGGCCACCCTGCGGCAACCTGATCTGGTCCGGTACCGAGACCGCTGATATCTGGGCCGGCTACATGGATGGCGCCGTGCGTTCGGGCCACCAGAGTGCCCTGCAGGCGCTCAACGCGCTGCGTCGGGCATAGGAGGCGAAGATGAAGAAATTGATAGCGGTGGCTGTAGTCGTGGTCCTTGCCGGGCTGCTGGCTTTTTACGGTCGGGATGCCCTTGATCTCTATCGTCTGATGGACCACATCAGCACTTCCACAGAGGCCAAGGAAGCCGACGGCGGCCCATGGCCACGACTGAGCGATGCCTGTGTAGGTTGTCATGGTGTTCAAGGCAAGTCGCAGCATCAGGGGTATCCCAGCCTGGCTGGTCAACCTGCTACCTACCTGGCCAACCAACTGCGTAACTTCGCCAGTGGCGCGCGGGCCAATCCGAACATGGGGCCGCTGGCTATGACCCTGAGCGAGGCCGACGTCCAGCAGTTGGCGGCGTACTTCGCCAAGCAGTCGGCTGCGCAAAACAGCTCCTTCAAGGCTGATCCCGTGCTGCGGGAGAAGGGGCAGAGGCTGGCGTTGAACGGAGGCTGCGCGGCGTGTCACGGCGAAGGGCTGATGGGGCGCGACCAGTTCCCGCGGTTGGCCGGACAGGGGCATGACTACCTGCTGGCCCAACTGAATGCCTTTGCGGAAGGGAGGCGCAAGGATTCGACGGGCGCGATGACAGCCATCGTCTCGACCTTGTCCGCGGATGATCGTCAGGCACTTTCCCACTATCTCGCAGCGCTCGTCCCTGTGGCGAAGTGAACGATCGGTAGAGTATTTGATAGAGGTTATTGCTATGGAAATTAAGGAAGTTCTTGCGCTGCTTTCTAGCGTTTTCTTGATCACTTGCGGTGTGGTTTACGGCCTCAAGTATGTGCGCATTCGGAAGAACTATCTGCTCGGATTTGAGTGGCTGATCGTGGCCTTCTCTGCTTCGAATCTACTGCTATTCCTTGTGACGGGGTTCAAGGTTGGCTACAGCATCTCTTTCTTCCTCGATGCCTTTTCCCGCGCTTTCGGTGTCCCGATTGTGGCCACGCTTGGCCTGATGGCGGTCACCCATAACTACAGGCCTTCGGTTACCAAGGACATCATGATTTTCGGGGTCACCTTCGCCGCCACTTTCGTGCTGGTACTGGCCGACTTCGTTAAAGGGCTGCTGCCGTATTTCTACCTGATCATGTGGGCCTGCTACACCCTCTATCTCTGCTATTTCACTTGGCGTCTGCTGCGCGCCGGCGAGTTCATGCATGCACTGCTCAATGCCTTGACTACGGCGGCTGCTTTGGCCGTGGCGGTCGTCTATGACTTCCTCCCAATCCCGGGGGACGAGGACAAGATGGAGTTCATGATCTACGCCCTGACCGTTTGGGGTTGCCAGATAATCCAGCAGTACTACGCCTACGGCGCGCTGGAGCGGGCGAAGAACAATTCGTTTCAATCGTTTGTCCACGCCAGGTAAGTGACCTGGAGTCTGACGGTAGTGAGCCACCATTGTCTGGCGGCTCACTACACAGCACCAACTTGTCCCCGTAAGAAACGCTCCACTTCATGCTGGCGATACCTTTGTACGGCAACGATATCGTTGTTGTCAGAGCCTGGGTTTTAACGATCGCCCCATCGGAAGCAGACAGCCCTTTTTCATCAGTTCAATGGATTGAGCGGAGTGCTGATTCCTACATGCCTCCCCGGAAGTATGTGATTGACGTGCGAGGGGGGCGTGCAGGTATTCAGAAACTCCAGCGCTTACTCACGAAGCACAACAACAAGAGGTAGCGAAAGCATGGGAAAGATGGTCTTTTCAAATTGTTCGCTGGCGCTGAGCCTTGGCCTGATCGGTCAGTTCGCCCTGGGGGCGGTCAGTGTCGAGCAGGCCGCCCAGTTGGGCGCGTCGCTCACGCCTCTGGGAGCCGAAAAGGCGGGTAATGCCGCGGGTACCATTCCCCCTTGGGACGGGGGACTGTCCAGCGGTGCCGGCAACCGAGATGCCGCGGGATTTCTCAGCAACCCCTTCGCCACAGAGCAGCCGCTGTTCACTATCACCGTGCAGAACATGGCGCAGTACCAGGACCACCTGACGCCTGGGCAAATGGCGATGCTCAAACGCTATCCAGGCACCTACCAATTACCGGTCTACCGTAGCCACCGCTCCGCCAATGCGCCTGACTTTGTCTATCAGGCGGCCAGGGAGAATGCGACAAGAACCAGAATGGTGGACGGCGGCAACGGTCTGGAGAACTTCTCCACCGCGATGCCCTTTCCCATCCCGCAGGATGGCCTGGAAGTAGTGTGGAACCACATCACCCGCTACCGTGGCGGCAGCGCCAAGCGCAGCCATGTGCAGGCCACTCCGCTGGCCGATGGCAGTTTTGTGCCGGTGCACTTCAAAGATCAGTTCACCTTCCGTGATCGCGTTGCCGACTTTGATCCGGCGAACCCAGGAAACGTGCTGTTCTATTACAAGCAGTTGGTGACTGCTCCGTCGCGTCTGGCTGGTGATGTGCTGCTGGTGCACGAGACCCTCAACCAGGTCAAGGAGCCGCGCCTGGCGTGGCTTTATAGCGCCGGGCAGCGACGCGTACGCCGTGCGCCGCAGGTCTCCTATGACGGTCCCTATCCGGCTGCTGACGGCCAGCGTGTCGCCGACAACCAGGACATGTTCAACGGCGCACCGGATCGCTATGAGTGGAAACTGGTCGGCAAGCGCGAAATCTACATCCCCTACAACAGCTACCGGCTCGACGGGGCGGACCTCAAGTACAGCGACATCATCAAGCCCGGGCATATCAATCCCGAGCTGACCCGCTACGAACTGCATCGCGTCTGGCAGGTCGAGGCGACCCTCAAACCAGGCGAGCGGCATATCTATGCCAAGCGGGTCTTCTTCGTCGACGAGGACAGCTGGCAGATTGCGTTGGCCGATCATTACGACGCGCGTGGCGCCCTCTGGCGCGTCGCCGAAGGCCACCTCTCACCGATGTACGACCTGCAGATCCCCTGGCTCGGCACCGAGGCGCTGTATGACCTGATCAACGGCCGATACATCGTGTCCGGCATGCACAACGAGGAGAAAAAGGCGCTGCAGTTCGGCTTCACCTCCAGCGCCGCCGAGTACACCGCCGCCGCACTGCGAAGCTCAGGCATTCGCTGACGACTACTCCATAGTGGGCTACAAGCCCGCTCCTTTTTGCCGCCCTTCGGGGCGGTTTTTTTTCGGTTCTTCGCGGAATGTCGGGGGGAGAGGTCTGTTCACACTGGATTGGCAATGTTGCGCGAGCGCCGTTGTCTGAAACCAAGCCTGCGGATGTTGCCCTCTCTCCCGCCCCCGCTCTGCGCCCCAGCGGGATCGCTTCGCGCTCAGTCGTTCATCGGCACCGGAAGCGATGATTTCGAAAGCGTGCCTCTTTACCCCTGAAGAAGAGAGGGGTGACTCGCGCCGGGGAGTCCACGCAGTCCTGGATTCCTGTACGGACCTGAAATGACGCAATGAAGGTGACGCCGCGCGAACTGCTCCGTCAGGGCGGGCGAGCGGAATGGATCGTCCCTCGCGCCGTACTCCCGGAGCGACGATGCTGGGCGGGGACGCCGAGTTCGGAGGCAGGGGCCAGCCCTTTGGTTCCTTTTTAGAGGACGGGGGGCCATCCGTCGATTGAGAAAGGGACTCGCCCGGACAGGCGAAACAGACACCCGCAGGCCACGCGGGAATGAGCCAGGCGCCAATGCCTGATACCGGACTACCGTTCCGTTGCCGAGCTCTGGAGCAGGGCTAATTTCGTCTGATGAATATTAATAATAACGTGTGTTGTGTTAAATTTATCCGGGATTACCGTTCAGCAAAACACCACAGGCTTCAGAGGTTCGTGCCATGAAAGGCTCTATCGATTTTCAGCGCCGCACGCACAGAACTCCAGGAGTGCGTGCGTCGCTCAGTACTGCTCGTGCTTGAGCAAGGAGACCCGAGATGAAGCTACTCAAGACATTCCTGTTCTGCGGTTATACCTGCAGCCTGGCTATGGCACTGACGGGGTGTCAGGAAGAAATACAAACGACAGAGGCGCCGCGTCCCGTCCGCACGGTCATCGCGAAGTCTGTCTCAATCGGCGATGAGGTCGCCCAGACGGGCGAGATCCAGGCGAATGTCGAAACCAACCTCGGCTTCCGCATCGACGGCCGCGTCGCGACCCGTGCCGCGGAGATCGGCATGAGTGTCGTCAAGGGGCAGGTTCTGGCGACACTCGATCCGAACGACGTCCAGAACGAAGTGCTGACCGCCGAGGCCGAGGTGAAGAGTGCCGAGGCGGCGGAGGGATTGGCGAGGTCGGAGCTCGATCGGCAGCGCACCCTCTTCGCGAAGCAGTTCGTCGCGCGTGCGCGGGTCGAGGAAGCCGAGGCCAACTGGCGCGCCGCCAACGCCAAGCTCAAGGTCGCCAGAACGGGACTGCAGACCGCCCGCAACAAGCTGACCTACACAGAGCTCCGTGCGCCCGACGACGCCATCGTCAGCGCGGTACTGGTCAATGCCGGGCAGGTCGTCGATGCTGGCCAGCCGGCGATCAAGCTGTCTTCCACCCATGAACGCGATGCCGTCTTCAACGTGTCCGAGCGGATCTACACCAGTGTGCCCTCCGACGTGCAAGTCGAAGTGGCGCTCCTCTCCGATCCCTCGGTCAAGGTGATCGGCCGGGTCCGCGATGCGAGTCCAACCGCGGACCCGGCGACCCGCACCTACCGCGTCCGTATCGCGCTGCCCGACGCCCCCGTTACCATGGCGCTGGGCGCCACGGTAAGTGGACGCCTGATCCTGCCCGGTAAGTCGCTCATCATCCTGCCGTCCTCGGCCTTGACGAGCGAGGCTGGCAACGCTGCGGTGTTCGTGGTCCAGCCCACCAGCCAGGAGCTTGTCCGCAAACCGGTGGTGGTGGCGCGCTACACGGCGACGCAAGCGCTGGTCGAGTCCGGGCTCAGCGAAGGCGATGCCGTGGTCACCGCGGGTGTGAGCAAACTCAGGCCCGGCCAGAAAGTCACCTACGATGTCGGCGAGGTGGCCAAATGAGTTCGAACAAGGCAGGTCCGGAAGGGCAGGGCGGCTTCAATCTCTCGGCCTGGTCGATCGCTCAAAAGCCGCTGATCTTCTTCCTCATGCTGATCACGCTGCTCGGCGGCGCGATGAGTTATTCGAAACTGAGCCGCAACGAAGACCCGGCCTTCACCATCAAGACCATGGTGGTGGCCGCTCGCTGGCCCGGCGCGAACATCGACGACACGACGAAGCTGCTGACCGATCGCCTGGAGAAGAAGCTCGAAGAGATCCCCTGGCTCGACCGGCTCGACAGCTACACGCGCCCGGGCGAGACGGTGATCATGGTGAACCTGCGCGACGATGCGCCGGCAGACATCGTCCCCGACGCCTGGTACCAGGTGCGCAAGAAGATGGCCGATATCGCCGCGACCCTCCCCAGCGGGGTCCAGGGTCCGTTCTTCGACGACGAGTTCGGCGACACCTATGGCCAGATCTACGGGTTCACGGCCGAGGGATTCTCGGATCGGGAGTTGCGCGACTACCTCGAGGGCGTGCGTGCGGAATTGCTGCGCATCCCGAGCATCGGCAAGGTGCAGCTCCTGGGCGTGCAGGAGGAACAGATCGCCGTCGAATTCTCCCCCAGCCTGCTGGCCGCCTTCGGGCTGGACGAGCAGGCGGTGCTGAGGGCCCTGAGCGCTCAGAACGCTGTCAGCCCCGCCGGAACAGTGCGCCTGGCGGACGACAAGATCGCTCTGCGCGTGAGCGGCAGCTTCGTCTCCGAGGAGAGCCTACGGACCATGACGCTGCGGGCGAACGACCGGTTCGTGCCGCTGACTGAGCTGGCTACTATCCGGCGTATCCCGGCCGACCCGCCATCGCCGCAGTTCCGCGTCAACGGCGAGAAGGCGCTCGGCGTCGCCATCTCCATGGCCTCCGGCGGCAACCTGCTCGAATTCGGACAAGCGGTGCGGGACCGCATGGACGAGGTGAGGAGGGCGTTGCCCCACGGCATCGAGATGCTCCAGGTCGCCGATCAATCTACCGTTGTCAAGCAGGCCGTGAGCGGTTTCCTGAAGGTGCTGGCCGAAGCGATTGCGATCGTGCTCGCTGTCTCGTTCCTCTCGCTCGGCGTCCGCGCCGGCCTCGTCGTCAGCATCTCGATTCCCTTCGTCCTGGCTCTGACCTTCATCGGCATGGAGCTGACTGGCATTGGCCTGCAGCGCATCTCGCTCGGTGCGCTGATCATCGCCCTTGGCCTGCTCGTCGACGACGCGATGATCACTGTCGAGGCGATGATTGGAAAGTTGGAGGAGGGCTGGAGCCTCAAGCGAGCGGCGAGCTTCGCCTACGACTCGACTGCCTTTCCAATGCTGACGGGCACGCTGGTGATGATCGCCGGCTTCATCCCGGTCGGATTCGCCGCTTCGAGCGCGGGTGAATACTGCTATTCGATGTTCATGGTGGTATTGATCTCGCTGTCCGCATCCTGGGTGGTCGCCGTCCTTTTCTCGCCCTTGCTCGGCACCTTGCTCCTGCCGAAATCCTTACCGAATCATGGCCATGGCAACGGCCGGATCATGGGGCTCTACCAGCGTGCCTTGTCCTGGGCCCTGGGACATCGCGCGATCACGCTTGCCGCGGCTGGCGTCGCCTTCGCGCTGTCGCTTGTCGCCTCGGGCCAGCTCGAACAGCAGTTCTTCCCGCCCTCCGACCGGCCGGAGCTCCTGGTCAGCCTGACGCTGCCGCAGAACGCGTCGCTGGAGGCGACGGAGCGGGAGGCGCTGAAGCTCGAGAAGCTGCTCAAGGAAGACCCCGGTGTCGATCTGTTCTCGACCTATGTCGGTTCCGGTGCGATCCGCTTCTACCTCCCTATGGAGGTGCTACTGCAGAACGACAATGTGACCCAGGCGGTGGTGGTGACCAAGGGCATCAAGGAGCGTGACGCACTGCAGGCCAAGCTCGCCGGGCTGTTCAAGACGGAGTTCCCGGGGCTCATCGCGCGGGCGACACCTCTCGAGCTCGGCCCGCCGGTTGGCTGGCCCCTCAAGTACCGCGTCACGGGGCCCGACCAAAGCAAGGTGCGCGACCTGGCCGGACAGCTCGCCAACCTGCTCTCGACCAACACGGATACCCGCGAGGTGCATCTGCTGTCGGGCGAGCCGCAACGGAGCGTCATCGTCGCCATCGACCAGACGCAGGCACGGGCGCTGGGGCTTTCCTCCGAGGAGATCGCCAGTGCCATGGCGTCGATCTTCTCTGGCACGACCGTGACCACCGTGCGCGACCAGGATCGTCTCGTTGACGTGATCGTTCGCGCGCAAATCGGTGAGCGCACGAACCTCGCGACCCTGGCCAACCTGCAGATCCGCTCGGCCCAGGGGCTTGCCGTCCCGCTGTCGCAGATTGCCAGGCTCAGCTACGGCGTCGAGGATCCGATCATCTGGCGGAGGCAGCGTCTCCCGCTGGTCACCGTTCAGGGCGACGTTCGTGAGGGCGTCGAGGCGGCGACCGTCGTGCAGGCGCTCGCGCCCGCCGTCGCGCAATTTGCCGCCGGCCTGCCCAAGGGCTACAAGGTCGAAACCGGCGGCGCCGTCGAGGAAGCCGCGAAGGGGAGCGCCTCGCTGGCCGCCGTACTGCCGGTGACCGCACTCGTGATGTGCGTGCTGCTGATGCTGCAGCTGCGCAGTTTCTCGCGGATGTTCCTCGCCCTGGCGATGGCACCGTTCGGCCTGATCGGAGTGGTCCTGGCCATGCTGCCGACCGGAACGCCCATGGGCTTCGTGGCGCAGCTCGGCGTCATCGCCTTGGTCGGCATGATCGTCCGCAACGCCATCATCCTCATCGAGGAAGTGGACATCAATGTCGGCGCGGGCCGGTCGCCACGCGAGGCCATCGTGCACGCCGCGACGCACCGGGCACGCCCCATCGTGCTGACGGCCTGCGCGGCGATCCTCGGCATGATTCCCATCGCGCCGCAGATCTTCTGGGGGCCGATGGCCTTCGCGGTGATCGGCGGGCTCGCCATCGCGACGGTCGTGACCCTGACGGTCCTCCCTTGCGCCATTTCCCTCCTGCTGCAATGGGAGACAGGTCGGTGCAGTCGGCTAGAGCCCGAGCCCTTGCAACATACATAATCGGGCATCAGTTTCGGCACAGTGTTCAGACATGATTGGCAGGTCTCACTGTGCTGCATCTGATAACCCTGACCCAGAAATGCTTTAGGCATCAGCTTTGGGAGGATCCAGTTGAAAAGTCGGCACCGTCCCGGCTTCCTCGCGCGGAGCCGAAAAACCGATTGATGCGTTGCTACGGGAAATCTGGAGTAGTCAACCCTGTTGCTCTGTCTACGGCACGTTGCCGTGACTTTGCCAGGGCTTGGGAAACCGGCGATGTCGGTCTCGCCGCGCTCGGACCAATCTACGGAGTCGAGCACTGGCGTAGGTTGGTGCGGGCGGCGTTACGCTGGAGCGATGCGTTCATCCAAGCCGATAGACGTCTTGCTCGTCCACCTGCACCCGCCCGTCGGCCAGAAGTTCGACCAGGTGCTGCGAAATCGTGCGGGTCTCGGCGTCCACGACCCATGCCGCCTCGAACCCCGGCGGATAAAGCATCCGCCGCTCTACCAACTGCCCTAGCGTCTTCGGTGATTCACGCAACCATGCCAGAAGCCGCTGCTCGCGCTCATCGAGCACTGCCGTGTAGGCGGCCAGGTCCCGCAGGAATCGCGCTCTCTCCGTATAGACGCCGCGATGGTGGGAGGTGACCCAGACCTTGGCCGGAATTTCCGGCAACCGAGCCAGGCTGCGGCGGAAGTCACGAAGGTTCGAGCAGGCATCGCCGTAGTACGGGCCGAAGCCGGTCAGGTCGATATCGCCGATGAAGGCAATGCCCTCCGGTTCGACCAGCAGAACCGAGTGGCCAGCGGTATGGCCAGGCATGTGGAATGCCCGGATCGTCGACTGGCCGACATTCCAGGACATGCCGTCCTCGTAACCCTGTGCGTCGGGTCGTGGTGTATAGAAAAAATCTCGCTGGAACTTGTCCAGCGTCTGCGAGATCTGGAGCTCGTCCGTCATGCCAAAGGCTGCAGCCATGCCGCTCCAGCTACGCGCTGCCTGCAAGTCGGCTTCTGGCACGTACACCCATGCGTCTGGAAGGCGGTGCAATCCGGCCATATGGTCTTCGTGCACGTGGCCCATGACCACCAGTTCAGTGGCGTCGAACTCGAGGCCGATGTAGTTCGAAACGATGGGCGTGTCGAAGGCCGCACGCGTGTCCGAGCCACGGATGAGCACCTGGTTACCGTCGGGATATTTCCCGCTCTTCTCGCCGAAGAAGACAGAGACACGGCCGAAATCGAGACGTTGGATGCCTTCCCGTAAAGCGGAATGGGTTGCTGCAGGAACCATGGCGAATTTCTTCCTGAACTGGCAATTCTTTTGTGAAGCCCCATGCGGGGATGCGATGGGACGGCGGCCTTACACTACGCCAGTCCCATCGACAACAGGTCCGGTCAATGGTCTGCGCTACCCAATGCGCGAGCAATGTCACAGGCAGCCTTGGCGCCAGTCTCGATGGCACCCTCGATACCTCCGACACCTATCGCCGCGATGTCCCCGCCTGCGAAATGGATTCGGCCGTGGGGCCTTCGCATCTGTGGAACCACCTGGGTCAGGTTGCCAGGCCGGTGATGAACCCATCCGCCTTGTGAGAAGGGATCGCTTGCCCAGTCATGCCAAGCGGTTTCCAGCACTTCGATATCCGGGACGAAGACCCGCAGTGCGCGTTGCACGGCCTCAGGGTCATTGCCATCGAGTGCCGACGCATCCGAGCAGAAGCACACCACTAGCGTGTCGCCATTGTGGCGCCATTCGGCCCGGGCGGTACTGATGGGATGCTTGCCGACCGGGGCGTGGGCGAGAAAGGCCTCGATCTCGCCCTTGACCCTCGCCCAGATCTTGCTGGGCATGATCGGGTGTTTCTGCTCGATCATGGCACGCACAGGTTGAGCAAGCGGCGGTTCGATGGAGACGTCGTCCAGGGTGTTGAGAGGGAGTGCCACGACGGCATGCCGCGCCTGGATACGCTGCCCGTCACGGGTGGTCACTATGACTTGGTCCCCGTTGTCCTCGACCGCAGTCACCGGCGTGCTCAGGAGGAGCTCGGCCTTCGAGTCGGCGGCCATCGCGTTGAGCAGTCGTCCGGTTCCACCGTCGATCGGCCAGTGCCCGGCCACTTCCATGAAGGCTTTCCAGTCGCCGAAATAGATCGCGCTCCAGAGCAGGAACTGGGCAAGCCCCTGTTCGCTCTCGGAGCCGATTAGCGTCGCCATTACGTTGACCAGGAGATCACGGTCATAGGCGGAAAGGTTCATCGAGTCGATCCGGTCGCCGATAGTTTGCTGGTCAACCGCGCTAACGTTGCACGCTTCGATGCGGTCCACCCGTGGAAAGTGCGCACGTGCATCGGCGAAGCACCGGGTGATGAGCGGGTCGGTCAATCGGGTGAATTCAGCCGGGGTTCCGCAGTGCACCTCGCCATCGGCCAGCCAGTAGGCTTTGGCAATCGACAGGGGTGTCACCAGGCCGATACCGTAGCGCGTGAGTTCACGCCAGACATGCGCCTGGGTCCAGTGTACGTAAGTGCCGCCCAGCTCCAGCGGGCGGCCGAATGCTTCACCCAGATGGGTGCGTCCGCCGATGCGCTCGCGTGCTTCGAGCAGCACCACCGAGTGGCCTGCGATGCTCAGGTCGCGGGCCGCGGTCACACCGGCAAAACCGGCACCGATCACGGCGACGTCGTACAGATCTGTCATGTGAGTTTCTCTAGGTGGAGAGGAGATGAGGGGCGAGCACCGCTCAGGCGGTGCGCACTTTGCGATTGAGGCGTTCGTCCATGCGGTTGGCCGCGGCAAATGCCCCGTTGACGGCACACCAGCGCAGCGGCTCGGGCAATGTCGATGGCGTTTCGTGGTGCATCAGCATCGTCAGCAGTGGGTTCTCGATGCCTCCAATCCGCTCGGCGAGCATGTGTCCGACTAGACCCTGGGTGCCGAGACCATGACCGGAACATCCTGCGGCGTAGTAGATGTTCCGATTGGCCCCGGTTGTGCCGATGACGGGCAACGTATCGTTGGCAAAACTGATGTAGCCGCTCCAGCAGCTCCTGATGGGGATGCCCTTCAAGGTCGGGAAGCGTTCATGCAAAGCAGCCCTCAGCGCGTGGTAGTGACGGTGCTCAGGCTCACTCGGTGTCTTTGAACCGTAGGCGTAGCGCAGCCGCTTGGTGGTCGACACGAGCGTATTGCGGGCCGTCAGGCGGTGACTTTCCATGGTCCAGTGCACGGTCGTTATGCCTTCGCGCCCTGGCCAGCCCAGTGCCGCCAATTGCACCGACGAAAGAGGTTCCGTCTCGATTGCGGAGACCCGCAACGGCACCACCTTGTTGGCGAGCAGACCGAGCTGCGGCGTATAGGCGTTGGTGGCGAAGATCAGCAGCGGTGCGCTCGCGCTACCGCGCGGAGTGTTCACCTTGATGACCGGACCTTCGGTGTATGACAGCAGTGGCGTGTTCTCGTGGAGTTTCACGCCCGCCCGAATCGCCGCACGCCGCAGTCCCAGGACGTACTTGCCTGGATTGAGCGTGCCGCCGCGTGGCACGTAGCTACCGAACAGGAACGCTGGAGGGATGCCGCGCGCGCGCATATCGGCCTGATCCAGAAACTCCGAAGCGCAGCCGAGCTCGGCGCCGATCTGCATGTTTTCGCGCAACCGCCTTTCCTGGGAGGGGTCGATGCCTGCACGGATCAACCCCGACTGAAGGTAGTCGCAGTCGATTTCGTACTCTTTGAACTTCGCTTCGGCGAAAGCGACGCCTTCCTCGTAGAATTGGACGACCTGTCTCGCTTTTTCGGTGCCGATCTTCTTGAGGAAGAACTCGTATCCGAGCCCTTGCCCGCCAGCCAGATAGCCCGCGTTGCGACCGCTCGCGCCGAAGCCGGCGAACTCACGTTCGAGGACGACCACGCGGGCGCCTTGCCTGGCCAGCTCCAGGGCTGCGCAAAGCCCGGCCAGCCCAGCGCCAACGATCACCACATCCGCGGTGACGTTGCCCTCGAGATCCGGCTGCAGGTCCCTCGGCTTCTCTTCCCATCCGCCGAGGGTTCGATACTTGTCATCGAGTCGGGTCATCATTCTGCCTCTTTTGAATGTTTCAGCGTGTACGCTTTGCCTGGCCACACTGCCCAGGCCACGGTCACGCTGGCGAGCGCGGCCTCAGGCAGCGCAGCGACGTACAGATCGGTCATGAAATTTTCCCTCTTGAGACAGGCAGGTGGGGGGCCAGTGTTCTGCTTGCTCCAGAGCCCGGCTGCGAACCGTTGATAGCGCCGAGCTCCCGGCCAGTGACCAGGTCGAGTGAACGCTTCGTGGTACGAGGCCCATAGAGGACGACGGGGATGGCGAAGATGATGTAGCAGGCCGCTGCGGTGAGCATCACGCTCTCGATCCCCCCGGCGGAGAAGAGCGTTGCGCCCAGGACACCGGAGGCGGCCCCGCCGAACCGGCCGCCGGACATCACGATCCCGCTGCCCAGGGCACGCAATTGGGTGGGAATGGTTTCTGGGATATAGGTGTAGTAGGCGTTGACGACGAGCCCGGTAATGATGGCAGTAGCCCCGCCTGCGATTATGACCACCGAGCTGTTGGTCGAGAGACCGAGCAGCACGAGCGGTATCGCGCTGAGGATGGAGGTGGCGAGGATGGTTGTCTTGCGCTCGAACCGGTCCAGGAACAGGTAGGTGAGGAACGGTGTGACGCAATAGACCAAGTTCCAGACGAACATGGTCTGGTATGCATCGCCCTCGGAGTATTGGAGGCCATGGATGAGTGCGTAGACACCCCAGTTCGCAAACAGGTAGTAGGCCAGGCTCGAGCCGAAATAGCCCAGGGTGACGACGGCCATGGTGCGCAGCACTGCCTTGTTTCTCAGGAGCTGCGGTAGTGAAGGCTCCTTGATCCTTTCCAGGTTCACTACCTGTGGTTCGCTCAGCGGGCCGTTGCGCAAGGCTCGTGCTTCCAGCTTGCGGACGATCTTCTCGGCGCTGTCGATCTGCCCTCGCGAGATATACCAGCGGACCGATTCCGGCAGGACGAAACGCACAATGGGAGCGATCAGCAGACCGACACTGCCTGCGATGAGCAGGTAGCGCCAGGCATTGGGGCCCCCATGGGGTAGAACAAACATGGCGAGTGCCGCCGCCCCCACTCCGGAGACCACGAACCCCAGTGTCACGATGGACACGAAGCGGCCACGTGACTTGCTCGGAAACATCTCTGCGATGTAGACAAGCAGGACCGATGTGGCCGCTTGTACGCCGATACCCGTAACCACGCGGGAGATCAGCATGATCTCGAAGTTCGGTGCGAACGCTGTCGCCAGTGCTCCCAAGGAGTAGAGGACAGTGGACCAGACGAGGACCGAACGGCGTCCCCACTTGTCCGAGAGCCTTCCTCCCACCAGCGCTCCGATGACCATTCCCACGAAGAAGGCGCTGCTGATGACGCCGATCTGCTCCAGGCTCAGGTTGGTGTGCGTTTTGATGGTCGGTATCGAGTAGGCGAAGATGGCGTTGTCGTAGTACTCCAGCATAAGGTTGGCTGCGAGTAACAGAGCCCAGACATAGTGAGTGGCCATTACCGGCAGGCGGTCCAGGCGCGCGGTCAGGTTCAGCGGGTATTCGGGGGGGACGGATTGCTCCGGGCCGTCAAAGCGATTCATGTTCGTCTCCATCAGCGTTTTGTATTTGTTCTGTTGTCTTCTTGATGAAGCTGCACTGACGCGCGCGGACGTTGAGGCGCCAGCAATGGCGTCAGTGCGTAAAAGCGTTACTCAGCGGCTGCCTCATAGGGCAGCATCAGTCGGTACCGCTGCCGGCCACCGCGACGACGCGGATTTCTATCAGGAACTCGGGGCGGGCGAGCTGGCTGACGCCGATACCTGTCCACGAGGGAAATCGCTCGGGGATGAACTCATCCTTGACCTTGATGAATTCCTGGATGTCGCCCCGGAGATCGGTATGGAAAGTCATCAGCTCGACTATGTCGGCCATGCTGGCGCCCGCAGCTTCGAGGACGCTTTTCACGTTGTCGAACGCCAGCCTGGCCTGGGCCTCCATCCCTTCACCCACGGCCTGCGTGAGCCGATCGACTCCCACCTGGCCGGAGGCCCAGATCAGATCACCGACACGGGTCGCTTGTGAGAAGTGAAGCCGGTCGTAGAGTTCCTGGGTGTGTGGCGGGTTGATCATCTGTCGATTCATGGTCGAGATACTCCTTGCGATGTTCAGTCAGATGATCTGGCGGAAGATGGGCGAGCGGAACGGTTCGCCCTCGTTGAGCTTGGCCATCTCTTCGGAGAAAAGGACGCCGTTGCGTGCGTATTTCGGGTTCGATGTCGGCAGGCAGCGGAACCTGGCGTCGTCACCGAAGAAGCGCAGCACCAGCGTGTGGCGGTCCGGGCAGTCGGCATCGACGGCGGCCCCCCCGTGTAGCGAGTGTGGGTGAAGCAAGACGACATCACCCGGCGTGATCGGCCACGAAAGCACGTCCCAGGCGTTGGGGTCTTCTGCGAGGTCTTTGTCGATGTGCGGCAGGCGGGGCAGGGAGCCGTCACCGTAGAGCGGGTCAGTCGGATCCTCTGCATTGGCGAAGCTGGCCCCGTCGTACTGGATGCCGCGGTGTGAACCACGCACGATCTCCAGGGAGTTCTTCTTGGGGATCTTGTGGAAGGTGATCCAGGCATTGCCCCAGTGCTCCCCGGCCCAGGGCAGGTTCGCGGTGTCCTGGTGCCACGGTCCGCGACCGCTCTTGCCTCCTTCCTTGGCGAACACTTCCTCGGCGAAGTACCAGACATGCTCCGAGCCCCAGAGCTCCTGGAACAGCTTGCCGAACGGGAGTGACATCACCAGGTCATCGTACTTGTCCTTGACGGCCGGGTTGGCGTTGTCGATGTGGGTCTGCAGCTTGGTCCCGTCGAGCGCCTGGAACTTGTACGGCCCCGGGTTGGCGACATTCCACTTGAACGCCTCGTAGCACTGCGCCAGTTCCGTTTGGTCGAGGCAGTTCTCGATGAGGACGGCGCCGTCGTTGCGAAAGGCTTCGCGAATCGATTGATCGATGAGCATGAGGTGTCTCCTTCTATTTATTTGTCGGGGTGGAGCCAGACTCCCAGACATGACCTGGCGAGGTGAATGCCTCCAAGTGGGTATTTGCCATTACCCCCCTGCAGTGCCGGTCTGGGGGGCATCACGCTGGCGCCGGCCGGGGGCCGTCGTTCTTTCCGGCTTCGAAGAGGCGTAGTAGTCCGGCAGGAGGATGTTCAGGCCGTCAGTCGGGTGCGCTGTGATGGAGCATCTTTCTGAGCCGTGTCGACGCCCTTGGGCGACGGCGTGCGACAGCCCGTGATAAGCGAGTTGGGGTAGTTGGCCAGGGCGTCCGCGACGCGGTTGCCCGACACGATGGCCGAGCTCAGGCGTGTCGGCGAAGTCGATTCCGTTGGGTCAGAGCAGAAGCCCAAGGGCTTTCGCACGGGCCGTCGCCATCGTCCGGCTGCTGACTTTCAGCTTTGAATTGATGTGCTTGGCATGGGTTTTGATGGTGTAAGGGGAGAGCGAGAGGATTTTTGCGATCTCGAAGTTGGAGTAGCCCTTGGCGATCAGGCTGAGTACTGCCAACTCGCGCCGGCTCAGCAGCTCGATCTCCGGCGCTGGGGCCGTCTGCAAGTCTGCGACCGGCCCCGCTTGCAGGCTGGACCCCATGGCTTCCAGATGGGTTCCCATGAGCAGGTTGTGTTGGCCTTGGCTTATGGCCATGGCGGCAGCCGAGGCCAGGAGCCGTTCTGCCTTGTGCAGATCCCCCCTCAGGCGGACAACTTCAGCCAAGGCATGCTGGGCCTGGCAGACGATGATATTGAAAGCATTGCCCTCGGCGCGTTGCAGCAGTTGGTCGAGCAGCGTGTTGGCCTCGCCGAAGGAACCCCGGGAGCACAGCACTTCTGCTTGAAGGAAACCCGCCAGGGCGTAAAGGTCGGGGTAGGCACTGGGCGGTGTGAGGGCATGCTCACCTTCGTACTGCTCACGTACGCGGGAGAGCAATCGGGATGCCGATTCGTAGTGATTGGCCTTCATCCAGATCCTGGCGGTGCACAGGTCGAGGACGCCTCTGTAAATCACTTCGGCAACGTTCCAGGAGTGCATCAGTCGTTGCGCATCCGCTAGTCGCTGTTGTGCAGTTGCGAAGTCGCCATTGTTGGCATCGAGCTGCGCAAGTATCGCCGGGGCGTGGCAAGCCACCGGATTACGGCTTGCACAGGAGAGCAACAGACCTTCTTCCAAGGCCTCGCGAGCCTGCCGCTCTTGTCCCGTCAGGATCAGGAGCCAGCCGCGCCGGATCAACGCCGCACCTTGCAGGAGTGCCGAGTCCGGGCCCTGGACCAATAGTTGATCGAATTGGTCCAGGGCCTGCAGGGCCCGAGGCAGATTGCCGGCCAGTTCCTCGATCAGCACTTCGTCCAGTATCAGCAGGCACTCGAACAGCGTTTCTCCCTTGCGGCGGGAAAGCTCGATACCTTGGTGTTGAAGGCGCTTGGCCGTCACGACGTCACCCATGGTCAGGCTGGCACGCGTCAGGCATGAGAAGCAGAGAATCATCTGCGCCCAGCGCTCATTTCTAGCGAGGCGGTCCAGAGCTCGGCATCCAATTCTCTGCGCCTCCTGCGCGTGCCCCTGATGCAGAGCCAGCTCGGCGCTCAGGGCAAGGTGCAGGTCGAAGTCTTGCTCTGCGATGAGCTGGATGGTGCGCTCGGCCTGTTCCAGGCGTCCCCCTAGCAGCAGGGCCCTGGAAACGACTTCCAGAGCTTGCGGGTTCTGCTCGATCCAGGCGATGCCGAGCTGATCGATACCTTCCAGGAGGTAGTTCAGGTTCTGCCCGATGAGCAGCTCCCGTGTGGCGATCTGGCCCATTGAGACCAGCGCGCGTGAGGCGTCCGGGATGGCCAGCGCGTAGCGGAAGGCTTCGACGTGGGCGCCGGCCAGGTGCAGCCATTGGCTAGCGGCGAGCAAGGGAGGGGCCTGGTCGGGATAGCGCTCTTGCAGAAGTCGCTTCAGCGGTGCGAACAGAGTGAAGTGGTCCGTGGAGCCCGGTAGACGACGCAGGAAAAACTGCTCGCTACGCAGCTTGCGCAAGGCCATGGGATCATCGGCCAGGAATGCGCAGAGCGGGCCGTCGACGAATGGCGCATGGGCGATGACGCGCAGAAGAGAGAGCATCTCCTTCGGCAGGTGCTCCAGGACTTCGCTGTCAAGATAATCCTCTACCAGTGAATTGCGATGTAGCAGGCCGAAGGGCCTGTCGACTCCCGACCGCAGAGACAACAGGTGCAGACTGATGCCTGCTATCCATCCGTCGCTCTGTCGCTGTAGTTCCACTGCGGAGATACGTCGGCTCAGCTTCAGCTGAGAGAGCAGCAGCTTTATCTCGGCTTCGGTCAGCGCCAGTTCCTCTGCACCCAGCAGGGTGAGTTCGTCGGCCAACAGCCACCTGCCGACTCTCCAGGAGGGAAGTCGACGTGTGCAGACCAGCCACTGGAGTGTGGTTGGGCAGTGCTCGAACAGGTGCTCGAGCCATTTGTCCGTGGTTTTCTCCGGGCAGTAGCCATCCAGCACGACGAGGCCCTGTTGTCGGTGCTTCAGTACTTCTTCCACCGATGGCGACAGTTCATCGAGGTCCAGGGCCTCGGCGAACTGGGCACGGAGATTCTCAAGGCCTTTCTCAACACTGTGCAGGTCGAGCCACACCACTGGGCAATGAGGCAGACGTGCAGCGAACTGTCGGGCCAGTTCGCTCTTGCCGAACCCCGCCGGAGCGCAAAGCAGGCGAATGCGTCGACCAGAATCCAGGTTCTCCAATAGGCGAGGGCGCACAAGCAGGCCGGGCGCCTTCGATACTTCATCAGGATGGGTCATGTTTTCTGCTCGCCTGATTCCTGGTTGAGAGGGTGTGAGAGAGTCCTGATGACAGCATTCATACCACCATCCCGGCACGTGCTTCAGGAGAAACGCGCCGAGTGGCAATGCTTCCACTCGTCATTCATCTGGGGTTGCTTGATCCTGAGTTCCGTCCAGGGCGTTCCGCCCCGGACGGATAAAGTCTCAACGGACCCCGCTCTTGCGCAGCGCCGAAGGCGTGAAGTCGCTCATTCTTGCCGTGAACCCATACTCCATGCTGCGATCTTCCTCGTTCTTCATGCCCAGCGCGACATAGCGTCCGGCCAGCAGGTCGTACAGCACTTCGAGCGTGTAGCCCATGTGCTGTTGGTTGAAGTAGTGCTTGGCATGGCCTTCGCCGACACGCCAGAGCTGGCCACGACCGTCGTAGTGCTCGGACAAGGCAATTTGCCAGCTATCCTCGTCCACGTAGAACACGCGCTTGGCGTAGATGTTGCGCTGTCCTTCGCGCAGGGTGGCCTCGACCACCCAGACCCGGTGCAGCTCATAACGGGTCAAGTCCTGGTTGATGTGCCCAGGCTTGATGACTTCGTCATACCTGAGCGCAGGCGAGTCCAGCTCGTAGCTGTTGTAGGGGATGTACATCTCGCGCTTGCCCAGAAGCCTCCAGTCATAGCGATCCATCGCGCCGTTGAACATGTCGTGGTTATCGGTGGTGCGCAGTCCATCGGAGGCGGTGCCTGGCCCGTCGTAAGCGACCTGGGGCGCGCGTCTTACGCGGCGCTGACCGGCGTTGTAGACCCAGGCCAGGCGCGGCTCCTTCACCTGGTCCAGAGTCTCATGGACGAGCAACACGTTGCCGGCCATGCGCGCGGGGGACGTGACCGTTTGCTTGAACAACTGCAGCAGATTGCGCGCGCGCTGCGGGTCGATGCCCTCCGCCAGGGCCGGTTCGACGACCTCTTCCTCGAGGTGAACCATGGTGTACTGGCCGTTTACCTGGGGGGTGGCCTGGGTGATCCAGCGTCGGAAATTGCCACCTAGGTAGCGGGTCTGGTGGTTCCAGATCACCTCCGTACCAGTCCTGGGCTGCGGGAAGGGATAGTGGCCAGTCGTGAAGTTCTCGATGCTTAGACCATCGGCGCCGAGTCGGACGACCTTGGCATTGGTCTCAGCGGCATCGTACATGCGTTGTGGCAGAGCCAGGGTGCGGTGGCTCGGGTAGACCGGCAAGCGGTAGGTTTGCGGATAGCGACGCAGCATTGCCAGTTGGCCTTCGCTAAGGTTCTTGCGGTATTTCTCGGCGCTTTCCGCAGTGATGACGAACAGTGGCTTTTCCCCGGTGAACGGGTTTGCCTGGAAGCCCCTGTCATTGATACTCGCCGCATCGGTCGGCAATCCGCCGGTCCAGGCCGGGATAGTGCCCTCCTGATTGCCGATCTTTTCAGCCCCCAGAGGCGTGAGGCCGATAAGGTCGGCAGCGCCTGCAGAGGCGGTCGACAGGGCTATGGTCAGGACGTACGCGGGCGACCAAAAGTGCTTTTTCATGGCGTTATCCTTGAATTAGAAGCTGGCGCTGAAACTGACAGCGACGTAGTCACGATCGGTGTTGGGGTTGTATCGCCCGTCGAAGAAATCGACGTAGGAGAGCGAAGCGCCATAACGGTTCAGGTAGTTGGCGTTAAGCGCCAGGTACGCCGACTTGGAACCCTCATTGAAGTTGGGGCCGTAACCGTCGACATCATGGGACCAGGCAATCTCGGGAATGAGGTTGATGCCGGCGAAGACGTTGCTGTACTCAAGGCTGGCGGCCAGGCGATAGCCCCATGAGCTGCTGCTGAAGTAACCGTGCCCGTTGCAGAAGCGCGGATTGTCGGGGTTGAGCACGGTCTCGCACACGCCAGGCGTTGCGACCTCACCGTAGCCATAGATGGAGTCGCGGCCGAAGCGCAGCTCACCCGGACCACTCTTCAGGCCGTTGATTCGGTTGTAGGCCACCTCGCCCGCGAGAGCGAGGCGTTGCGCACCTGCGACCTGCTCGATCAAGTGGACAGCACCGAGTTGGAATTGAGTGACCGGCATGCGCTTGTAGCCGGCCAGGTCGGCGCCGGGGGTGAGGGGGCCGTCCTGTATCACCACCGGGCTCGTTGGGCCGAGGATCGAGTCCAGACCGAGGGCCGCGAAGGTCAGGTCGGTGCTATTGAGCGCCAGAGGCATGTTCGGCCGATAACTGATCTCGCCGGTAACCGCAGTGGCGCCCAGGGTGGTCTGGAAGCTCAGACCATACAGGCGCATATCTTCGGGGTAGTCGATGAAGTAACCGGTGTTGGGCGTGTTACCTATCAGGTTGGGATCGAAGGCCGGGTCGGACGGGTCCAGTACCGCGCTGTTGACCAGGCTGTATACCGGCAATCTGCTGTGCAGATTCATGGCATAGATGCCGATCTCGCTGTCGTTCAGCTGCGGGACGAACCAACGCAGGGCCACTCCGTACTGACCGCTGTCACTGGCGTCGCGGTCTTTAAGGCGCGGCAGGAATATGGCGTTAGCGGGATCGAGATCGCTGCCGAAGATCAGGTTCCTGTCGTTGCAACCATCGGCGGCGACGTCGCTGCCGGAAAAGAAAGTGCCGCAGTTGTCGATGACCGTCTTGGCCCACTCGAGCTGGTAGAAAGCCTCCATGGACAGGTTGTCGCTCAGGTCCTGGGCAACATAGAACATGTTGACCGGGATCAGCCCTTCCTTGATTTCCGCACCTGGGCGGCGGAAGGCCGCGACGTCGACAGGGTTGATCTGATTGACGCCACGAATGAACAGGTTTTCCCCCCAGCTGACCACCTGCTTGCCAAGGCGCACCGTGCCAGCCAGGTCATTGATCTCGTAGCCGGTATAGACGAAGGCGTCGAGGAACTCTGCACCGGAAGCCTTGGCGCTGCGTGCACGGCCGTGGTCGTCAATGTCGTAGAGGTGCTGGTGGCCATCCTTCAGTTCGAAGTCGTACCAGTACTTGCCGCGGACGAAAAGGCCGGAATCACCGTACTTCAGTTCGAGGTCGTGGACGCCCTTGAAGATGCTGGAGATCACCTCGTGCTTCTTGAAGTTCAGTCGGCCATCATCGGCCGTGGTCGTCGATGACGTGCCGCCGTTGGCAACGCCAATGAAGTCCTTATCCGGATCGCGCGTCGCCCAACTGGTGCCGACGGACAGCGAACTGTCGAAACTCCCCTGAATCTCCCCGATGTCGAAGTTCACGGCCTGGGCCTGGGAGGCCAGGAACAGTTTAACGAGGGGCAGCAGTACGGGTTGCCGCCAGCTATTTGTTGTTCTTGTCGTCATAGCGTTTCCTGTGAAGTGGTGCCGTTTGGCGGCATCAGACTCACAGACAGGGCTCGACGAGGTGAATGCCTCTTAATGGGTATTCGCCAATACCCCCAGTGTCGCGTCATACCGCTGATGCGGCGCCCCGGCCTTACACTTCGCGCTCGCTCATAGAGTGCGCTGCGTGCACCAAGCCATGCCGATGGACGCTCAGTGCAATTTTGGAGGAGGTACGGCGGTGGTGGTGAGCGTCCTTGCCCACCTTGGCTGGCAGCGGATTACCTGGCGGTCGATTTCGGCGCCAGGCTGGAGAGGTAGTGGACCGTGGCCTTGAGTTCGTCTTCCGAGAGCAAGCCGGCCATGGCGTTCATGGCCTGGGTAGGGTCTTGGCGCTGTCCCTGCTTGAAGGCCTGCAACTGGTCGAGAAGATAGCCTTCGCCCTGTCCGGCGATGCGTGGGCCGAGGGGACCGCCGGAGAGGTTTTCTCCGTGGCAGGCAATGCATCCTCTGGCGGCGACAACGGCTTTCCCCTGTTTCGCCAGTGCTGCATCCTGGCCCGGTGCCTCCGTGGTTTCCGGCGTCTGCCTGGAGAAATAGTCCGCCAGGGACTTGATCTGGACATCGGTCAGGCTCGCGGCCAGCGGCCCCATCTGCGCGCTGTGACGGCGACCCTGGGCGAAGGCGTGCAGCTGGGACTCGATATAGGGCGCTGGCTGGCCGGCCAGGGCCGCGTACTGCCCGTCACGGGGCTGTCCCTTGACGCCGTGGCAGAGCGCGCAGGAATCCTGAATCTGCGGCCAGGGCCCTCCGTTGGCCTCGTAGTCGCTGTAGTAGCCATCCAGGGCATCCATGAATCGATAGCCCGTCAGCAACTCCGGACCCAGCAGGGTGGCTGCCGCCGCGAGGCCAGCCGTGATCACCGTGGTGCCGATAAGAAAGGGTCGTTTCATTGCGAAGCTCCCAGGCCCTGGACAAGTGATTGGAGCGCTTGGAGGACGGCCAGGCGTCCGGAGCGAAGGGTTCCGAAGATCGAGAAGCGTTGGGCGCTCCAGGGTTCATGGCCTAGGTTGGTGGCCAGGGCCATCAGCGCCGCCGCCGCGATGGCTACCCCAAGTACGGTGGCACGTTTCATCAGGCGCTCCTCCGTGCCTTGGCAAGCGCTTGCAGGGCTTCCAGTGCCGCCCTGTGTCCCGAGCGCACCGCGCCGTCCATTGAGCTGGCCCAGATGTCGGCGGTTTCGGTACCCGACCAGATCAGGCGACCCACCGCGGGTTTCAGGTAATGGCCCCATTTCGTCAGGAAACCGGGGGGGATGGACGCGACGCAGGTCAGGGTCCAGGGGTCTACCTTGCCCCAGTCGTAGTCGTGGAACTGCTTGGGATGCAGCGCTTCGTCACCCAGGGCCTGGGCGAAGATGCCCGAGAGAATGCTCCCTGCTCGCTTGGCGTCATGGGGCAGTTGGGCGGTTCTGACAAAGGTGGCGAGTACGCCGACGCGTCCGTCTGGCGGTGAGTTGTCGTAGGAGAGAATCACCGGACCATCGGCCTGGGTGATCTGCCCGTTGAGTCCCTTTTCGCGCCAGAACGGCCGGTCGTAGACATGCACGGTCTTGCGCATCGGCGCATGGGACGGCCAGAGGCGTTGCAGTTGTGCGCGGCCCTCGGGCAGCGCGGGTTCGAAGGCGATCTGATTGCACAGCGCCGGGTGCAGCGCGGCGATAACCTGGCGTGCACGGATCAGGCCCCGGTCGGTATGGATCTCGACGATATCGCGATCCCAGCCGACGATCTTGCGCACGGGGCTGGACAGCCGCACCTTGTCGCCCAGGGCCTCCCGCATCCGGGTGCACAGGACCTGGGAGCCACCGACGAAGCGGGTTTCCTGGGCGCCGCCCTTGAAGCCTTCGAGCTTCTCCATGCTGCTGTCGGCGGAGTTGATCAGCGAGAGATAGTGCAGCAGCGAAAGGTTGGAGGGCGGCGTTCCCGTGGTGAGGCCGATGGAGGCGTCGAAGCTCAACCGCCCTTCATTGTCGATGCCCTGCTGGTCCAGCCACTGGCCGACCGACAGCTTGTCGATGGCGGCTGCGTCTGTCGCGGTCCAGGGTTCCCTGCTAGGGACTCGCCGCGCCAGTTCATCGAGCTTCATGACGACCGGGGCGTGGCTATTCTGGCCGCTGGATAGGTCCTGCTCATACTTGGCGCCACCAACCAGGTAGACGTTCCTGCCCTGGTAGTAGGTGGGGAAGGTATCGACTTCCAGCTCGCGGGCTAGGTCGAAGATGGCGGTCTGGCCCGGGCCGATCCATTGCCCGCCGGCCTCGGAGATGACGCCGTCGCCCAGGTCGTGGTTGTAGGTGCGCCCGCCCACGCGGTCCCGGGCCTCCAGTACCACGAAGGACTCGCAGCCAGCGCGCTGCAGATCCCGTGCGGCGGTCAGGCCGGCCAACCCTCCACCGATGATCGCCACGTCAAGAACATCGTCCTGTCGCGCTGAAGCGTCCTGAGCCATGGACCGGCCGGCCAAGGCCACTCCGCCCACCAGTGTCGCGCTTCCAATCGCCTGCAGGAGCAGGCGCCGCTGGCGCGCCGACAGCGACAGTTCATTGTTGTCTGAATCCATCTTCGCCTCGGTCAACTCTGTTGTTTTAATTTGAATAACTGACGTTATGTAAATTAACTCACAACGAGTCATGTGCAAAGAGAAGAATGGCAGGGCTGTCGCAAAAGCGTTGGGTGTCGCAGGCGGATAGCCGCCGTGGCGGACACCGGGTCTGCCGCGGCGGAGTTTGGGGGAGGGCGGCGTCAGGGCAGGGTGAAGAGCACCTTCACCTTGTCGTTGACGGCGCTTCTGTCGACATAGCCGATGGCGTTCGATTCCTCGGCGACCAGCGCCACCACTGCGGCGTCATCGGCGGCGCTTCGCAGCGGCTGGCCCTTGCCGGTGAACACCAGGCCGGACCAGTAGGACTTGAGCTGCGACTCGTTCTTGCCGGTCACGCTGCCGTAGAACTTCTCCTTGGTCGGGTTCCAGCCTGCCTGGTCGATGCCTTTGAGGCGCGTGTCCTTGCCGAGGAAGATGTTGGCTACATCCGATTGGCTGGGGGCGGCGCTGGTGCCAGCGTTCACCACTACCACCACTTCGGAGTGAGCCTGGGTGGCTGCCAATAGCAGGGCGATGGCCAGCACGGCCTTTGAAAACGGCTGCATGAGGTCACTCCTTAGAACACGAAGTCGATGCCGACGCTGATGATGTCGCCGTCATAGTTGCGCGGGGGGATGCCGGCCGCACCATTGCTGGCAACGAAGCTGGCGTGATCGAAGGTCTCCTGGGCGCTTTCGACGAAGGTGCCGCGATAGCCATTGCCCCGGGTGTCCACCCGCTTGTACTCGCCCTTGAGGATGAGGGTCGGCGCCAGGTTGTAGTTCAGGCCATAGGTCCAGGAGCTCTGGCGGCCATTGTCTTCATCCAGTTGTGCGTAGGTGACGTGGAGCAGCACGTCACCTATGCGACGACCGCCCATCAGGTAGAACGCGTCGATGCTGCCTTCCTGGTCCGCCTCGCTGTTGTTGCTGGTCCATTCGTTGGAGGTGATCCAGGTCCCATTGTCGTACTGGTAACCGATAGAGGTGAACTTGGCCTTCTGTCGTTCCAATTGCTTGAAGCCGACGCTGGCCGGCACACCGCCGGGGACGATGACCGAAGTGGTGATGTCGGCGTCGATGTCGGCCTCGGCGTAGCCCACGCGCAAGGCACCGAAGTCGTTGGTTTCCAGAGTGACGTTGGCGGCGAAGACCTTCTTGTAGTCGATGTCGTAGAGGTCATCCAGGGTGAACAGGTTGCGGTTGACCGCCTGGCCCCCGGCTACCTGGAGCGCCAGGGAACCGATGCCGACCGGCAGGCTGTAGAGAAGGTCGCCGCCTTCGTAGTTGCTCAGCTGGACCTGGCTGTAGACCTCGTCGGGCAGTCGGACCCAGGGGTGGGTGAAGCCCACGTCCAGGGTTTCCGAGTACATGTACACCGGCAGGCGCAAGCGGCCCGCGCGCAGGGTCAGGCCATCGGTGGCGGCCCAGGAGAGGTAGGCCCATTCCAGGTTCGTTTTCCAGGTGTCCTGCTCCGCTTTGGCGGTGGCCTGGACGGTAGCGCCCAGCGTGTCGGTCAGTCCGTACTGGAATTGGGCGCCCAGCTTGGAGAGCTGGTCCCCTCGCCAGGAATCGGTGGTCTGGCCGTTGATGCCATAGCCGCGTCCGCCGTCCTCTCCCCCCAGGTAGGTGAGGCCGGCGCTGCCGAAACCATTGAATCGATATTCGCCCTGTTCCAGGGCGATGGCCGGCGCGCTCGCGATGAGGCCGGCCAGACCGAGTGTTCTAATGCCTTGCATGCTGTTACTGCTCGTGTGGTTGGAAAAGGTCAGATGCGGAACTGGGCCGTGGCGCAGCGCAGCTGCTCACCGGTATCCACGAGTTGTTCGCCCAGGCGCGCGGTGGCGTCGGCCCCCTGGGTCGTGGCTTGGGTGTCCTGCTGCAGGGCTTCGGTGTCCTGCTGGATCGATCGGGAGAGTCCAATCTGCTCCTGAGTGAACTGGGCGATGCCCGCGTTCAGCTCATCGATCAGGAGTACGGCGCGGGTGATCGCCTCCAGGGTCCGCGTGGCCTGGTCGGAGCTTTCGATGCTGGCCCTGGCCTTGGCGCCATTCAGCGTCATTGCCTGCAGGACGCCATTGGCGCTGTTCTGCAGGCGCTGGATGATGGCCTGGATCTCCGCGGTGGACGCGGCGGTCTTCTGTGCGAGGTTGCGCACCTCGTCGGCCACCACGGCGAAGCCGCGTCCCTGCTCGCCGGCGCGCGCCGCCTCGATGGCGGCATTGAGTGCGAGGAGGTTGGTCTGTTCGGCGATGCTGCGGATCACCGTCAGCACGGAGCCGACCTGCTGGGCCTCTTCGTCCAGTTTCTGCATCGCCTGCACTGAACCCAGCACGCTGCTACCGAGGTCGCCGATGCTCGAGGACAGGTTGTCGATGTTCCGTCGCGCCTCGTCCGCCTGGCGGGTGGCGGCGCTGGCCTCTTCGGAGGCTTGCCGCGAGCGCTGCGCCACTTCCTGGATGCTGCCCGCCATGGTGCCGATGTCGCGGCTGATGGAGTCCGTGCGTTCCTGCTGGGAGCGGGCGCTCTCTTCGGCCCCCTGGGTCAGGCGATGCAGCTCCCTCGACATCTGCTCCAGCGGGTCGGCCGTTTCGATGATGGCGCGAATGGTGCCCTGCAGCCGGTCCAGCAGACCGTTGAACAGGTTGATCATCTCGCCGATTTCATCGTCGGACTGGACGTTCACGTGGCGTGTCAGATCTCCGTCGCCGCTGGCGATGGCCCTGAGCGACGCGATGACACCCCGCACGTTGGTCATGACCTGGCGAATCACCATCACGGCGCCGAGGCTCACCAGCAGCAACAACATGAGGCTGAGCAGATAGCCGACGCGCGTGGTCGTGGCATTGTCCTTCCGGACCTGGGTGAGGCCGGTCTGGAAGTCCGTGTAGACATCATTGCGGAAGCGGTCTCCCGCCTCCCGGGCCTGGCTGAGGTCGCTGGCCATGCGGTTCAGGTTCGGTCGAACCTCGTCGAAGGAGGCATCTACGAGCAACCGTTCGGTTGTCGCAAGCGCGTTTTCGGCGTAGCGCTCTATGGCGTTCGTCCAGTCCCGCAGCTCGTCACTCCTGCCGTTTCGCCCGTCTGTCAACGACTTCAGCTCCGCCAGCCTGGCCTGCACGTCCACCAGCGTGGTGCGGGCCTCTTCGAGGGTTTCCCGTTCGCCGGCGGCGACGGCTCCATTGAGCAGGTCGGGAACGCGAGCGAACTGGAAGATCACCCGATCCGCGCTCTCCAGTGTCGGATAGCTCAGGGTCTCCAGTTCCAGCAGGCGGTTGTCGTTGTCGTTCAGCTGCACGGCGGTGTAACCCACGAACAGCAGCAGGCCCAGCAGGGCGACGGTAGGCGGAAGAGAGAGTTTCAGAGTCAGTGGCATGGAGTTGAACATGGGTCTGTCGCTCTTGGTGGAACCTGTGGGTGTCGTGAAAGAACGCCCGGCGTGCCTGGTCGCGGGCGCAGCGGGCCTTGCCGGTTGCCGGTCGTGGAGGCTCCACGATCGGTACCGGCCCGCTGGCGGGGTGGCAATCTGGGGGCGTGCCGCGCTCTGCGACGCGGCAGTCCGACGGCGTTTCCGGTGGTCTACATCCGGTCTCGCCCATCCAGCTGTGACCATGCCGTATCGACTGCGCGCTTCTGTGAGTCGCTCAGTCGTTCCAGGAAGAACAGGCGTCGGCGTTCCTCCTGGCTCGGCAGGGCGATGTCCGGCAGTAGTCTCCGGTTTCGCTCGCGGGTCAGGTCGAGGCTGGGCGTGAAGTGCGTAGCCCTGGCGTTGCGTGCGGCGTTGCGCGGGTCCAGCAGGTGGTTGATGAAGCGATAGGCCGCGGCCTTGTTGGGGGCATCGCGCGGAATGGCCAGGCTGTCGATGAACATCAATCCGCCTTCCTGGGGAATCAGGAAGCGGAGTTCGCCATTCTGGTTGGCCAGGGAGGCGATACCGTTCCAGGTGACAGTTGCGCAGATACGGCCCTGGGCCAACTGTTCCACCAGGTCGGCGAAGCCGGACGGGCCCAGGGGGATACCCAGGTCACGGAGTTCTCGCGTGGCCTTCTCGATGCCCCGTGCACTCTGGCTACGCAGGTTCTTGCCCCGGTAGTTGAGGAAGACCGAGAGCATCTGTTCCGGCTCGTTGTGCAGGACGGCGCCGCAGGATTTCAAGCTGTTGGCGTTCGCGGGGTCGAACAGCAGGCCCCAGCTGTTCGTCACCGGTCCCTGCAATGCCCGGGCAGCGGCCTTTTGATGGACGACCAGTCCGGCGATACCCCACATGTAGGGCACGACGAAGCGTTCCGCGCGGTTCTTCGACGACAGCCTGGCCAGCAGTTCACCGCTCACTTCGGCTCGATTCGGCAACAGCTGCAGGTCCAGTTCGAGCAGTTGCTTCGCCTTGATCATGCGTTCGAGCTGGAAGTCGGTGGGGACTATCACGTCGTAACGCTGCCCCGCTGCCAGGTCAGCCTCCAGCTCGGCGGCGGTGGTGAACTGGCTGTAATCGACCCGGATGCCGGTATCCCGCTCGAAGTCGTCAATCACTTCGGGGTCTATGTACTCGGCCCAGTTGTGCACTCTGACGACGTCCCCCGCTGTCACCTGAACCGCGGTGAAAGCCATCCAGAAGCCTGCCAGCAGGCTCGTTCGCAAACGCTTTCCGCGTTTGCCTTGAGACGATGGGGTTACCTTTCTGGACAGCGACAGCGCCATGTTTAACAGGTCCATCCTAGCCCTCACCACTTGGTTGCGGTTTAATTATTATTTCATGTGTTACGCAAAATACAGGAGTTTCGGAATCGTGCAAGGGAAAAAGCGTCAGATACGCGCAACCGGCACCAGGCGCAGGGCGTGGCGCGTATTCAGGAGCAGTGAGGGGTTAAGTCAAGGAAGGCTTGGGAGGGAAGGGCGACGGGCCCTGCGACGGGCCCGGGAGCGAATGGATTACTGCGCGGATGCCTTGCCTCTGGACGGGCGCTTGGTGGGGGCGGGCGGTGAAATCAGGATGATCAATGCATCGAGCAGGGCCTGGCCGCGTTGCGCGCTGAAGCGTTCAGGCTCGATTGGCAACATCATCAGCCAACCGTCGCTGATGGCGCTGACCTGGTCGGCCAGCAGATCGGCCGCGATATCGTCGCGAATCTTGCCCTTGGCCTGGCCTTCTTCCAGCACTGCGGTGAATACCTGGCGGAAGCGTGCGTAACGCTGCTTGATGACGACGGCGAAGGCGGGTTCGTGACGGGCATGGGTCAGCAGTTGCAACCAGGCCAGCCAATTGTCCGGCTCGTCGGAAGTGGTCCAATCCAGCCATTGTCGGATGAGCGACCTGATATCGAATTGTGGGCGGTTGGTTTCCAGCAGGGCATCCACCCTGTCGAACAGGTTTTGCGCCACGGCGCTGACCATCTCTTCCTTGTTGGCAAAGTAGTACGTCACCGCGCCGGTGGTGCAGCCAGCGTGCTGCGCTACCTTGCGCATCGAGGCCCCGGCGTAGCCTTCCTGTGCAATCACCGCGATCGCGGCAGCCAGCAGTTCGGCGCGCTTGGCGTTGTGGTCACCGACTGGTCGGCCCCGGCGCGCGACGGGTTCGGACTCGCTTTCACTCGTGCGTTGGGATACGGGTTGAGGGCGGGCTTTGGCGTCGGACATGGGGGCTCTGGAAGGTCGTCAGGTCAGATTGAAGAGTCGCTGCCCGGCTGCAGCGACTGGTTGGTGAGCGGCCCAGCATAGGGAAATTGTTGGAATAAAGCACTCCGGGAGCGCTGGGGTGACCGCCGATTCATCAGGTCACCCTGGCGATGGCCGTCTCAGTCGTTGGCGCGGAAAATCACCGGTTTGATGTTGGTGAACTTGGCAACATCACCAAGCACTTCCAGCGTCTTCGGCGAGGATAGGGCCGCATCAATTGCCGCCTGGTCGGCGAATCGCAGGATCACCATCCCGGCCAGGGGCTGCGAGCCTGAGGCCGGAAAAAGCACTTCCGCCGATTGCAGGCCGAACTCGCCCCACGCGGCTTGTGCAAGGGGCAGGTGGGTGGTCACGTAGTAGTTGCGGTCGAAACGGGATTCGGCGGTCAAGGGGTAGCTGACGGTCAGGGTTGCCATGAAAAGTCCTTGTGCGGGTTGTTGGTAGTGTTGCTGTGGGATGTTCAGTCGCTTGCGCAACCGGCCACGGCCACCGCGCGGATCTCTAGGCGCAGCCCGGGCAGGGCCAGTTGCGAGATGCCCACTGCCGTCCAGGAGGGGTAACGATCGGGGAAGTACTGGTCCTTGACCTGCGCGAAGGCCTGCATATCACCCTGCAACTCGGTGTGGAAGGTCATCAACTCGACCACATCGGCCAGGGTGGCACCTGCCGCTTCAAGCACATTCTTCAAGCCTTGGAAGGCAAGATGCGCCTGCTCTTCGACATCCTTGCCCGGCGTCATGGTGGCGTCGATTCCGACCTGGCCAGACACCCAGATCATGTCGCCCACGCGGGTGGCCTGGGAGAAGTGGAAGTTGTCGTAGAACACCTGGGTGGGTGGCGGATTGATGGACTGTCGCTTCAGGTTCTGGGCATTCATTCGCGGCGCTCCTGTCAGACGAGTTGGCGGAAGGTCGGGTGGCGGAAGGGGTCGCCGGCGTTCAGGGTCGACAGCTGCTCGGTGAACAGGACGCCTTGTCTCGGGTAGCCGGAATCGCTGTTCTCCGGTAGCGGGTGGAAGGTGGCGTCGTCGCCGAAGAAGCGGAAAACGAAGGTATGACGATCCGGGAAGTCGGTGTCGACCGGCGCACCACCGTGGAGCGAGCCGGGGTGCAGCAGCACAACGTCTCCGGGCTCGGTGGCCCAGGACAGAATTTCGTAGGCGTCAGGGTTTAGTCGGCGCTCGGCTTCGACATCCGGAAGGCGGGGCAGGGTGCCGCCGCCATGTAGGGGCTGGGTCGGATCGTTGGGGTCTATGAACGTGGTGCCGTCGTAGCGTGGGCCGCGATGAGAGCCGCGAACGATCTCCAGTGCATTTTTCCGGGGAACGGACTCGAAGCTGATCCAGGCATTACCCCAGTGGTTGCCGGCCCAGGGCAGGTAGGAGGTGTCCTGGTGCCAGAGGGTCCGGGAGCCATGCCCTCCGGCTTTGAGGAACACCTCTTCGGCGAAGTACCAGACATTTTTCGAGCCCCAGAGATCAGCGAACAGCTGGCCGAACGGAAGGGAAGCCACAAGTTCTTCCAGTCGTTCCTTGGCAAGCGGGTTGGCATTGTCGACATGGGATTGCTGCTCGGTTCCATTGAACATCCGGGTCGCGTGAGGACCGTGGTTCTCCAAGGCCCAGTCAAACGCCGCCCGGCAACGGGTCAGTTGCTCCTGGTTCAGCAGGCCCTTGATCAGAACCGCCCCGTCTGCCTGAAACGCCGTGCGTAGCGCGTCGTTCATGGTGCTGTCTCCTCTGAGGTTTTCTCTCGGATGGAGGGGAGACTAGCAGCGTGAAATATTTAACGCAACGACTGTTATGTTAAAAATCGAGACCGAATCGATCGATCCCTTGAGTGGCTAGCTGGATGTTTAGTTAGCATTGGAATCTTGCCAGCTCTTGCGGGCGCTTGGATACACGATGATGTCCGATTAGCCCAGACGGGAGGCAATGCTCTCTCGGTCCAGGCCCTGTAGCTCGTAGTACGGCTCGAGCTCTATGCGTACAACGGTCAGTATCTGGCGGTAACTGAGCGCTTCCGCCTGGAGGCACCGACGCAGGGTGCGAGAAGTGACGTGTAAGGCGTCGGCAGCGCTTTCTAAACTGGGCACCATCGCATGTTCCAACTCGAAGCGGATGCGCTTAGCCACGTCTGCGGCCAAGCCGCTGAATTGGTGCAGACGGGACATTCGCCGCTCCAGTCCACTGACGATCATCTCTGCCCGTACCGGATGGTGGCCACGCACTGGTACCTCGAGGATGCTCGCTTCAAATGCCAGGCGTGTTTGATGGCAGTTGCACATGCACACCAAACCATCCCACGTACTCCTCATGGTTCGGCGGACGTGGATAGTCGAACTCTGCGTACAGCGGTGTCACGGGATGCAGACAGCCCTCGCGTAGCTGGGTCATGATCACCACGAGTGTGTGTTCGCTGTAGTACTGGCGCAGTCGCTCCGAGTCTTCCACCCTGACCTCCAAAATCAACTGACCGTTCTCCGTTCAGCGTGGGTATTCACTACTACCCCCGCCTTCATTTTGGTGGAGGTGATCCAAAGGAATTTGTCATCGACATTGTTGCTGGGCGACGCCTGAATGACGCCATCCGTGCCACTACGTTCGCGGCTCCGCTTCAAGACGGCGCTGCCGGTTTTTTGAACTGGCCGTGAGCGACTGAGCGAAGAGGAGGAGGGCTGCGGCCACTATGCCCGCCAGCGGTTGGAGATGGCCAAGGAGCCGGTGGTCAAGCCGGGGCAGCCCATGGCAAAAAATGTCTATCCAGGCACCTGCGCGACCTGCCACGGTCGGCACGGTGAAAGTTACGCTCTGCTCAAGACCCTGAACCTTCGCATCCTCGATGCCGCCGACCTGGAACGCTAACTGATTCCTGAGCGCGGATGTTCAGGTGGCCCTGCGGTCCATCCAGTCCGAGTCGGTGCTGCTGCAATTCGGCGACCTGCTGGCGGGGCAGGCAAATCGTCGAGCGCTGACCCGTATCCGGTTAGGGGGTGGGGGGAAGGTCCGCTGCACGCTACGCTAGCCCAGTGTCCTGCCTGAGCTTTCGGTCCTCTCCGGAAGGTCAGAGCTCGAACGGAATGCTGAGCTTAGCCCACAGCATGTCGCCCTCCGGGCGGTTCTCCACGTCGAACTCCTTGGCCCAGCGGATCTCGGCGCTGCAGTACTCGAGGAAGGTGTAGTGCAGTGCCGGGCCGATGGCGAAGACCTGGCCGCGCACGCCGTCATCCACATCCTCGCCGAGGAACTGCACGGATCGTCCATGCTGTTTGTCGTCGGTGGTCTGCTTGAGGTAGTAGCCATTCAGCCCCAGGCGCAGGTTTTCGGCCACCCGATAGCTGGCCGAATAGTCGAAATGAAAGATCTGCCCAGAGCGATAGTCAGTGTCGTGGTTTTCCTTGTTGAAGCTGTAGGTAGCCTTCAGCGACAGTTCGGTGCGTTCCGTGGGCAGCAAGGTGAAGGAAAACAGCGGCTTGTACGTGTAGAAGTTGTTGCTGGTGTTGGCCAGCCGGCCGGGGTCGTAATCGCCGGTGGGAATGGTGATTTCCAGCGCGGCGCCCAGGGTGAGGTTCTTGCCCATGTCCCAGAGGATGATCGGGGCCAAGGTGGTGTCACCGATGCTTTTCCGCTCGTCGTTCAGGCCAAATGCGGAGACCCGCTGCCGTACGTAGGGTACGGCGACGTAGCCTCCCAGCCGCCCCCCGAAGACCCGCAGCGGGCTCACGTAGTCCAGGCGCGCAGTGATCGAATCCGAGGTGATCTCGGCGCCGGGAACCTCGCCTCCTTGGGAGCTGATGTTCAGCTTTCTGGCTTTGTAATGGTTGTAGTAGAGAACGAAGGCGAACAGGTGGTCGGGCAGGTTGTCCACGTCCAGGGGCAGGGTGAAGAAGCCATCGGTTCCCGGCGCGATGTTGTCCACGCCGTTCTCGGTGGCGTGGGCGGTCGCGCTGAGGGCCAGGATGAGGCAGGTCGCCACACGCAGCGGCGTACGCGCAAGGGTCGAAGTCATGTTTGCGCTCATCATTATTGGATACGGAGTGGCAGGTCTTGGCCCTGCTCTAGGTATAGGCCGAATTGGCCGTTGGGGCAGAGGTATTGGCGGTCAGCGAGCGTGCGTTCATGCATGGGGTCTTCCATCGCCATGATCTCCGCTGTTTAGATGATAGCTTCTTTGCAATTGAGTCAGGGGCCGCGAGACGAGTGTCCGATAGGAACTTGTCTGGACCAGACTTGATGATCAGACATTGGAATCGACCAGCAAAATATTGGTGAGCACGGCTGCAGCCAGCAAAACCTGATACAGAACTGTATGTAGGACCCTCAACGCAGTTAGCGCTTAACAGGAAGGCGCTTGACCGAATGTGCCCGCTGCTCGTCCAACGAGTTGTAATAGGTGTTCTGGGTAGTGCTGAGGCTGTTGTGGCGCAAGTCAGCCTGTAGGTCCTTCATATCCCGGTGGGGTGCATCGAAAGTAGCGGAGGTATGCCGCAACCAGTGGAGCGAGGCCGAGCGGAGTTGGTCGATCTCGTCGTCATTCCAGCCTTCCAGGGCCATCCGCGCCAACGTGCTGTCGAACACGTCTTGCAACAGCAGTCGGAGATGCCGATCGGACAGGCCACCTCGTCCCTTTAGGGTGCTGATCAGCGGCGCTTTCTCATGGGCGGAGGGTAGGGGAGAGAGCTGCAGGTGTTGGCGATAGCGCACCAGATAGCTCTGAATGTAGTCATCGCGGATGCTGATCTTCGCCGCCTTATTGCCCTTGCCCACCACATGGAACCACCAGTTGCCCGTGCTATCACGGCGGATGTCGCCCATGGTGGGTGTCCAGTTATCACGCCCAACCAGGTCAGGTACCCGCAAGTACATGGAAAATAGGGTGGCAACGATGAATAGCGTGCGTTCATGGATCGGATCGAGGGCGACGAGGGTTTCATCGGCGATCTTGCGTTCGCGCTTGGCCACCGTATGACTGAACGGCCGCCAGTGCTCATTGATGATATAGGTATCGGTATTCAGTTTCTTGCGGCCACCGACGCGCAAGAAGCGGGATTTCACCACAGGGCCGATCCAGTCGGCTGGCGGGTTGAGGCAGAACTACATGAAGATTTCGGCATCCCGTCGACGCAAATCGACGAGGGGCTTGGCCGCCACCAGCAGGGACCAAAGAAGTAGCCGCTCGACATGAGTCCTGTAGGAGTTGTAGGTGGCCTCGTTGCCCGCGTAGGACTTCAGAAATCCGCGGACCGCTCGATAGCCCTCAGCCGCCGGCACAGCTCAGGACAAAGTCCCGAACCAGGGGAAGCTCTCCATTGAGGTTGAGAAAGTTGAGCTCGTGAAATCGATCGAAGGTCTCGAAAAGCGGTTGCGGATGCCGCGGCATGGAAATGGTCAACCTGGGTAAGTGCATCTAGATTGGTGCTTTCGGCGCAGCATAGAGCAATATCCGGGTCTGGTGATTATCGGATATTACATCTCAAGAAAGTGGACTCACCCTTCCAGCAATACCAACTGATGTAAGAGTGTTATGGCTGTTTATCCATGAATCTACGGATGAACTGGTCAAACAGGGGAGCCGCGAAGGACGTTCCGGCATCATCCGAGCTCCAGAGCAGCTCTTGGTCGATGAGACTGCGCCGTACAAAGTCCACCGCTTCGCACGGCATGCCAAGGGACCTGGAAATTTCGATTGCATGGTGCGGGCCTGTACCAAGTTCAGCCATGGCCCATAGATAGCGTCGCTCGGCTAGGGATAATCGATCTGTGCCAACCGCAAAGAAGTTTTGATCCAACGCCGCCATCACTCGCGGCATTGCAAACTGCACCACGTCGACGGTGAACTGATTTCTCGGTGCAGTATCCCAAAGGCATTTTCCCCATTGCTGAATGAAGAAGGGGTAACCTTTGGCGAGATCGAGAACCAAGTCAGCTGCAGCTTCGTCCACAACGACCCCGTTGTCCTGGGCCGGTTTCACCAATGCAGTCCTAGCGTGTTCTGGATCCAGAGGTCCCAGTTCTGCATATTCGAAGAGTCGTTCCGTATAGGGCTTTAGGCCACTGGCTTTACCCCTCAAATTAGGGTAGCCGGCACCCACCAGAAGAATCGGGAGAGCCCCTTGTGCGCTCCTATGCATTGCTGCAATGAGTGCTGCTAATTGTCGCTCGTCGAGACGATGTAGGTCGTCGACCAAAATGACAACGGAAGCTTTGGCCAACTGTGCCGCGCTTCCCACCTGCGCGAACACTTCTGTCAAATCCCCCTCTAGGTCACCGTTGTCCGCGAAGCCTGGCTCTGGCTGGTAGCATCCGCTGACAGGAATATCTCCATAACGCCCGTTCAGTGCTCTGACAAAACCAGTGAGCCCCCGAAGGCCCCGGGAAGCAGCCGCCTGAGCTGACTCTACTCGCTCAAGCCTTAAGAGAACTGTTTGTAAACCAGGCGTGAGCAGAGCAGGAAGGGACAATTGAGCATGCGCTTTAACGTACACGATGAGAGCATTTGAAGCTTCAGCGTCATCTCGAAGCTGGTTCAAAAGCGTGGTCTTTCCGACACCCCGTAAGCCAACCACAACGATACCTTTAGCGGATCGCCCGATTCGCACACGCTTTAGCGCAACGAGAAAGCGATCGCGCAAACCTTCACGCCCGACCAGATCAGGAGGTTTTGCGCCAGAATTTGGGGTATAGGGATTGTAGAAACGATCCATATATAGAGAAACTAGGCTGTTTATGAAGAAAAGAGAAACTCGCCGAAAACCAAAATACACCGCAAGCCAATAATAATAGCAGCACGAAAATATGGCCAAATCCATTTTCGATGACACCGCCCATGGCCTCACCTTTAGTAAACACACAAGTAAAGCTTTATCTTTAGTAAGCACGAAAGCACGAGGGGTTGAAATGGAAAGCATTGTAGAGGCTGTTGTTTTTGACGTGTACGGAACACTCCTTCGCCACGGCGAGGCCCGCCATCCATTTCGAGAGTTGATGAAATTGCTACGTAGCCAGGGGCGCAGACCACACCCCGATGACGCGCGAACGTTGATGACAAATAACGTAGGACTCGCTGGTGCTGCGGCGCTCTTTGACTGCCACCTGAGTCACGCCAAATTGTCTGAACTGGAGCACGATCTACATTTCGAACTGGCAAACATCAAAGCATTTGAGGATGGGCTAGTTGCCCTAAATATGCTTCAAAACGCGGGTTTCAAGCTCGGTGCGTGCTCCAATCTGGCGGCGCCGTACGCCATACCTGCCTATCTCTTACTTCCCAAGTTTGATGTCTATGCTTGGAGCTTTGAAATCGGCGCCATCAAACCAGAACCAGCGATTTATCGACATCTGGTAGATACCTTCGGCTGCGCCCCGAGCTCTATTGCAATGATCGGTGACACGTTCGAGGCGGATGTGGCTGGTTCCTGTAGCGCTGGTCTCCGTGGTTTCCATTTGCAGCGCGAAACTGCTGACTTCAACGAATTTGAGGATCTCGTAAGCTTTGCAGAGTGGCTCATAAAAACCGCGAAAGGTTAAATGTGGGCATGAAGGCGATGAAAACTACTGGGACTTTCGAATGATTTCACCCACATCAGCCTCGGATCGCTGGTCGTAGCAGAGCGCTCGGTTAAGTGTGCTCAACCTCAGCGCCTTTCGCCCAACCAGGACTCCGTGCTCCGCTATGATTGTCGCACCTACCGTCATCCGAGCATCCTGCGGTCGCACGGGCATCTCCAAACCAGCCAACTTCGACACCTGCGTACAGATGAAATGGACTCCGCGACCGGTTAAAGCGGTTCCGGTAAGGTCGCCGCCTTTCCTTATTCTGCAGAAAAAAGGACCTTCAGAGGGTAGATCTCTCGCGCTGCGAAAATTCATCCAAGCGCATAGATAAGGAAGAGCCCATTCTGCAAGGTGCAGAGTAGTGATGCTCCCCTGAATGCTGTTCAGAGTAAGAGTTCCCTGTTCTAGATGTACATTTTCCACCCGAAGCTGTACAGCCTCCGTACGTTTCAACCCAGAACCAAACAATACGGCGATCAACGCGGCATCACGGACACCCTGTGGGCGAGGATCTTCGCTGGCCGCCTTGAGGAGTGCAGTTCGCACTCGACGCTCAACCACTTTCCACTTACCCTGCATATTGTATCTGCCTCTCATCGGTCGAATTCGCCGAAAATCGGTAATTTGATCGGCAGAAATGAGCCGCCAGGAATACAACTCCCTGGCTAGTGCCTTGAACGAATTCATGTAGAGCTCTATGGTAGTAACGGCAAGTCCTTTCTCAGACCAATGCTCAACCAAATCATGTAGTCCCCTTGCATTTACGGAACTCCAATCCGTTGATTCTATATCACCACCAAACCCCAATCCTTCAGAAACTTTCCGCAAAGCATATGTGAATGTTTCTCTAGTCCCCATGGAGTATTTAGATAGAAATGCCGATAAGACTTGGCTATTTAAGCCATGCGATCCGTCACGAGTTTTTTTCAAAGATTATTCTCCTCAGTAAAACAAAATAATCCCTCGAACGAAAACACTTTTCACCGCTTCGCTCCGTCAAATCTCATTGAGGGCCGGAGAGGTAGATTCAGTCTTGGCGCGAATCACATCTAGGCACTATTAAAGACTGTTTTCCGCAGTGCGATTTTTTTGGCATGCATGCGAGCAAGCGACCACGCGAAGGCTAGCAACAAGGATTAATGTTCGACTCGTGACGAGCAGGTCGGATGGCTGGTATCTACGGAGCAGGAACTTCGTGGCGCCTCAGGCCCAAGGACTCGGTACACGAGTTGTGTTCCAGCCACCGCGAAGGGGTGATTTTTCGCAGTGCGAAATTTATCGGCCGCGCGGGCCGCAAGCGAATGGACAACCCATCAGAGCTCAAGTACGACAATGCAACATCTGAAGCAGCGTAGCTCTGCAGCGCCACGGAGCAATCGGCGGGTCACACGAGCTACATACCGGCCGTAATGAAAGGCTGTTTTTTTTCGCACTGCGAAATCTTCCGGTACGCAGGGATCAAACGAAGAGGATCGCGCGCGAGTGCTAATGAAGCATCGAAGGCTTCGCTAAGGGCTAATCGAATAGCAGTCGAGCCCAGCAGTCTACTTTTTAACTGACATCGCGACAGCGCGCCAGAAAGTCCACTTTTTAGCCAACGATGATCTGCTGTCGCTCTTTGTGAGCCCTCTAGCACGCGGGACTCCAAAGCAAGCACGTATTCCTATAGAGGAGAGCTGCGGGTAAAAAAAGCTGCCGGCCGCGCAGCAAATAACCTCAACTTGATTCTCGCCATTCCGCTATAACGCATTGAATAGATTGGGTTTCTACTTTTTAGCCATCAGCAGTCTATTTTTTAACCGTTACTCACAAGATTGGAAGGTTGGCCTGGCACCGCTCCATACATAAGTACGCATAATCTATATTATGGTAAATCGCATATTTGGTTGGGCGCAGACCAATGTGATTTCGTCCCTCCCCCAGTAAAAGCGCTCAGAACTAACAAGTCGAAATTTCGAGAACTGATTCTTTGAAAAATCGCTTGCCGCACATTCGAGAAGCTTTAGTTGCACTTCCTCCTTCTACCGCGACGCACTCCCTCGCGTACGTCCGACAAGGCGAAAACCGGCTACCCATGCGATTCCAAGCTCGGTAAATCGTGTCCCTCGTGGGTCAGTTCCAGGGCGAAGCTGCGCCGAGCCTCGGTGCTCAGCTTTCTTCTGAGCAGGTCACGCTTTTCCAGCCAATCCAGCAGGCCAGTCAGCCGTATGCTTCAGCACTGCCATAGACGGTGAACGGCGCGGCCTGTGGCAGACGGTCCGCATCAGGTACGCAAAGCGCGTCCCCGTCCGTTGGGGGATCTTCGCGCCTGATGGACGAACACTGAGCTAAAGGCGCAATTACAGGTGGAAATCGCCCGCGGCCTCTGGCTGGTAAAGCACTTTCCTGATCTCAATCCGGCGGGTCCGACCAGAAATTCGCCAGTCGATGGCGTCCCCCTCCTGATAACCCAGGATGGCGGCGCCGATGTCGGAACACACGGAATGCTTCCCAGCGCTGCTGTCCGCGTCTTCAGGGTAAACCAAGGCCACTTCGATCTCTTCGTCGTCCAGCTGCAGCAAGGCCCTAGAGTTCATCGTGACGACATTGCGCGCCACCTGCTGCGGCTTGACGACAATGGCTCGCTCTAGCTCATGTTCGAGTTCAACAACGGCCGGGCTTTGCTCGAGCACGATCAGACTCTCGAGCCTGGCCTTGTCGATTTCAGTGATGTAGATCCCAGTGGAGTCGCCAACGCCACCTTCGCGCAATAACTGGAGATAGCGCCCCGCCGTCATGGAAAATGACTTCAATGCCGGCGTTTCGCTCTCAAGCAGAAAGCCGCTGCGCAGAAAGGCTTTCAGCGAGCGCGCGTTGTCCGGGTGAATCTTGGCGATGAGCTTCTCGGCCCGCATGTCGAGGAAGGCCAGTTTCATGCCTTCGCGGATCGTGCGGGCGCCAAGGTTTCGGCCCCATTTGTCGCTGTCTCCGATGACCAGGACTATCTCGCAATTCGAGCCGGTCTTGATGAGACGGACAAAGCCCACCGGGGCGTCATGCCGGTCATAGGCCATGAAGAATCGGCCGCCCCGGTTGAATAGATGGGTCAGGATCGGCGATTGAGTCCGATCGATGGCTTGCTCGATGGAGCGGGAGACATGACGCGAATCGCTGAGATAGCAGGTGACGCGCTCATCCTCCAACCAATCCATCAGCGTCAGCGCGTGTGCCCGAGTAATTTCAGGGCACAGCGAAATGAAAGGCTTGTTCATCTTCACCACACTTACTTGTAAAGGATGAAAGCCCTTCATGGCTATGGTCATGACGGTTCTTTCGGCAACCGGCTATTTTAAAACATAACGCGAGTAATGCCGAACAGCCTGCGCACTTTTCCTTAGTAAGCGGTTCTGTTGAGCCAGCGGCCAAAGCGTTCAGTATGCAGGGGCTCTAGGCTGCCCAGATTCGAATGCATCCTGGCCCGAAGATGGGTATTTCCTTCGCCGGTATCGGGTCTCCATCCCCAGGGGCCGATCTGGAACTGCCACATGCTCATCCATTCGAAATCGGTCTGCTTACGCCGCTGCCGCCATTCGACGCGCCCGCGACTCTCGACGATCCATTCAGGTGCGCCCTTTGCATAGCCAGCATCAGGCCGCCAGGGGTCCTCAATAACCCGGGCGTAGAGCGTCGATGCCGGAAACCCAGGCTCGATACGAACATTCGCGTCGAAGGGCAATGACATGGATAGAAAGACCTTGGTCCTGCTGGAAGAACTGTTCGAGCAAGCAGCTGCAGATGTGGAAGCAAGCGGGTTCGCAAGATCAAGCGCCCAGCTCGAGACCCCGACTCGCGAACTGGTCCAGGAGGCCGGGGAATTTCTGCTGGAGATGGCGGCGGTTCGTTTTCCAGCACTTGATGCTTATGTCTCATCCAGCGCGGATGGAGCCATCACGCTGGTCCTGGATTACCAGCGGACGCGATAACGCATCTGCCCTCCCCTCATTCCGGCTGGACTAGCACTGAACCTGTAGGAGCGAGCTTGCTCGCGAACAGCCTGGGCGGGATCTTTTCGCGAGCAAGCTCGCTCCTACAGAAAATCCGATTTCACCTGTCAATGGGAGCATTTCGAATGTTCCCGGTGAGAGTGGGCCACCCCGCCTAATAGGAGTGGTTCCGACCCTCGTATGGCTGGATATCGTGAGCGCAGGCAAGCCATTCGCTCACCCAGACCATCGGAGGTCGTCCACTTGAACGCACACGGCAGTAAAACCAAACCCTCGGCTAAGCCGTCAGATGTGACCCTCTCCAGCGAGGGCATGCCGCGAATCCGTCGTGGCGCCGATCTGGATGGCGATGCCAGGAACCTGCTGCGGCTGGTCAACCTGGCGACGCGCCTGCGCCCGGTCGAAAAATATTCGCTGGCGCAGACCCGTCAACTCTGGCGGCTGTCCGCGCTGGCACTGGGCAGGCAGGTGCCGGTGGCTGCGGTCAGTGAAGTGCAGATCGAAGGGCCAGGCGGCTCCATTGCGTTGCGGGTCTTCAGGCCAGCCCAAACCGGCGAGCTGCTGCCGGCCTTCGTCTGGTGCCATGGCGGTGGCTTTATCGTGGGCGACCTCGACAGCGGAGAGTCCATTTGCCGCAACATCACGGCTACTGCCGGCTGCGTCAGCGTTGCCGTTCGCTATCGCCTGGCACCGGAGCACGACCTGAACGCCGGCCGCGAGGACTTTCTTGCCGCCTTGAAATGGGTTGCCCAGAACGGTACCGAACTGGGCATCGACAGCAGCCGCCTGGCCATTGGAGGTGATTCCGCGGGCGGCAACATCTGTGCGGCGGTGGCCCAGGAATGGGCGCGCTGCAAGGGTCCCCGGCTTGCCCTCCAGGTACTCGCCTACCCGGCAACCGATCTGCAGCAGGAATTCCCGTCGCTGGCCGAAAACGCCGAAGGCTACTTCGTCAGCAATCAGCTGCTGGGCATGATTCGCGAAGTCACCGCCAGTGCCACCGAAGCTCTGGACCCCACGGCGCCATGGCTTTCTCCGCGACGCAATCCGAATCTCGACGACCTGCCGCCGGCGTTGGTCATCAGCGCCGGTTTCGACCCCATTCGCGACGACGGCCTCGACTATGCCAACCGTTTGCGCGCTGCCAAAGTGCCGGTGGAGCTGCTGCACTACCCAGGCGAATTCCACGGTTTCCTCAACTTCGACGCTGTGGTCGGCGCGGGGCGTGATGCCCTGTACAGAACCGGCATGGCCCTGGCGCATGTGTTCGCGGGTGAGTCCGCTGCAGATCGCACGCTGGAAATCAGCGACCAGTCGCCCAAGACGTCCTTTGGCGAGATCGGTGCCTCCCTGCTGGCCGCCCTGACTGCAAGCCACGGCTGGAGAGACGCGCTCCTGCGCCAACTGTCCCCTAGGCTGGCCTGCGCATCGCAGTGGCTCCTGAGGCCCTGGCTGGCACCATCGGCCGCTATTCGACTTCGGCTTGCCAATCGTTTCGAACAACAAGTCGTGGAACAGACCTACCCCACGAACCCCTGAATCCGGAGTCCGTCATGGCCAATACGAAGTTCCCAGACCCTCTGCAATTCTGTCGCGACACCCTCACCAAGCTCGAGAACGGCATCAACCAGTTCGCCACCCGTAAAATGGAAACGGTGGAATTCGCCGAGACGCTCAGCCGTTTCAACAAGGTCTCGCTGGGCGTCCAGTACACCCTGGACAAATCCCTGGCGTGCTTCTTCGAACGACTGGATCTGCCCAGCCGAACGGAGGTCGCCTCGCTGGCGGCTGCCGTGCAGCGGGTGGAAGAAAAACTCGAAAGGCTTTTGCCGGACATACCCGATGAGGCATTGGTGCCTCGTCCGCCGCGCACCCGCATTCCCATCGAAATCGCCCCGGAACAGGCCCTGAACGAGGCCCGGACGCGAGCCGGGAAGCCCAAGGCCAGTGCCCCTGGCCGTCGGGCCCGGAAGGAGAAGTGAGCATGACTTTTGACTGTGCTCTTGCAAACCAGGTGCGTACAGAAGTCCGGCGAATGGTACAGCGGCGCCTTAAAGGGCTCGAGTACATTTCCTCTCCCCGTCCCGAATCCGGGACCAGCCCGAAGACGCTGCTGCATCGTCGCGGCACGCTCAGCCTGTATCACTATCACGCCACCGCGGATGAGGTGTATCGGGTCCCTCTGCTGCTGGTGATGGCGACGACCAACAGGGCCTACCTGTTCGACCTGGCCAAAGGCCAAAGTCTGATCGAGTTCCTGTTGCGCCGTGGGCACGACGTCTACGTGGTGGACTGGAACCCGCCGACGCAAGAGGAACGGCACCTGATGATCGAGAACTACGTGCTCGACTTCATCCCGGATTGCATTCGCCGCGTCCAGGCGGACTCCGGTACCGAGGAAGTGACCCTGGTCGGCTACTGCATGGCCGGTATTCTCTCGAGTATCTACGCCGCGCTGAACCCGGACGGTCCGTTGAAGAACCTGGTGTGCTTCACGCCTCCCGTCGATTGGTCGCAGATTCCCTGGCACCGCAGCCTTGCTCATCCCGACCACTTCGATGTCGACGAACTGGTCGAACGACTCGGCGTCATTCCGGCACGGATGATCATGAATGGCTTCGACATGCTCAGGCCCGCCGGGCGCATTGCCGGCAAGCTCAGGCTCTGGGACAACATGTGGGATGAGAACTACGTCAGGGGCTACCGCATGATGACCGGATGGGGCGACGACACCCTCCCCCTGGCTGGCGATTACTACCGCCAGACCGTCAAGGAGTTCCTGTGGAAGAACAGCCTCAGCAACGGCACCCTGCGCATCAGCGGGCAGCCGGTCGACCTTGGACGGATCAAGGTTCCCCTGCTTAGCGTCGTTGCCCGGCACGACACTCTGGTACCCCCTGCGGCCGCCCGTCCGCTTCTGGAAATGACCGCCTCCCTGGACAAGGAAGAACTGGTACTGCCGGGGGGCCATGTCAGCCTGGTAGCGGGACCGGCAGCGGTGAAACGGATGTGGCCGGCACTTGATCAATGGTTAGGGAAACGCTCCGTATGAAACAGAATGCCCAACGCAAATACCCACGCACGCTATCGATCAACGACAGAAACATCGAAATTCGTCCGCTGCACCCCGATGACGCACCTGCACTCAATGCCTTCATCCAGGCGGTGCCGATTCACGACCGCCTTTTCGTTCCCCGCGATCTCGGCCACCCCAAGGTGATCAGGGCGTGGCTATCCGCTCTGGATAGCGGTGTCACCAGTCTCGCCGCCTTCGTGGACGGCGAGATGATCGGCTGCTCCGCGGTGGTCAGCGATGCGCTGTCCTGGTCGGCCCATGTCGGCGACCTACGGGTCCTGGTGCGTCCCTCCTGGCAAGGTCGCGGCCTGGGACGCGCGCTGATTCAGGAGAGCTTCAAACTGGCACTCGGCATGGGCCTGGAAAAGCTGACGGTGCAGATGACCGTGGACCAGAGTTCAGCTATCGCCGTGTTTGAACGGCTGGGTTTCCAACCGGAATCCGTGCTGCGCAATCACGTGAAGGACCTCGACGGTCACCGCCACGACCTGGCTCTGCTTAGCCTGGAGGTCACCGTATTGCACCAACGCGCCTACGAACGCGGCATGTCAGACGCCCTTCACGGCTGATCCGCTGCCGAGGCGCTCACGCTATTCGAGTGAGCGCCTCGAGGCCCACCCGCCCTCGCCCACTCCCATTGATCAGGCCTCGGTTGGGGCCTGTACCATTTGCCTGAGCATCTGCTCGTAGTACTCGACGGACTGCGATCCAGACACCAGGTGGCTGCCATTGAGGATCAGCGCCGGTACCGACTGGATACCGCGCTCACGGTAGAACGCTTCAAGCTCTTGAACCTCCTCGGCGAATGCGCCTGTGTCCAGCACCTCACGTGCTCGCACCGCATCCAACCCGGCTTCGCTCGCCAGTCGCACGAGTGTCTCGTGATCGCTCGGGTTCTCGCCGTCGGCGAAATAAGCGCGGAGCAGGACTTTCTTGAGCGCCCTCTGCCGCCCTTCCTGCAGCGCCCAGAACAACAGGCGATGAGCATCGAAGGTGTTGTAGAAGTGGCTGCGCTTTTCCAGGTCGAAATGGAAGCCGATGGCCTGGCCACGGGCGATCACCATCTCGTTCCTGGAGGCGACTTCTTCGGCGCTCCGCCCGTACTTGCGCATCATGTGTCGCGTCGCGGCCTCGCCTTCGGGCGGCATGTCCGGGTTCAACTCGAACGGCTTGTAGGTCAGCTCGACGAGGACTTCACCGGCGAGGTTGGCGATGGCCTGGTCCAGCGCCGTCGCGCCCAGGGCGCACCACGGGCACACCACATCGGAGACGAAATCGATGGTTACGGACGGCGTCATGGCTGAGCCTCCGTGAATTCAGGGGTAATGCGCACGTTGACGAACGACATGACAGCTCTCCAGTGACCTCCCATCGACATGATGGGCAGTTGTCGGAGGCGAATTTAGGGTTCAGGCGAAGCGGGATAAAGACGGGGCTTTGCACATCATTGATGACGTGATGTAACGAGTCGCCACTACACAGGGATACATGAGGGCTCGTAGCGGACACATACGGGACAAGCAGCCTTGTCAGCATCTGCTGAACGGCATCCCGCCGACCGCCTTCCACTGTCATAGGAACCCGTCATGAGCCGCGTCGCATTCCTCTCCCCCTTGCAGTTCGTCTTCAACCACCTGGACCGGCTAGGCGCCTGGAGTGCCGACATTCCCCTGCGCCTGTTCCTGGCGTGGGAGTTCTACGAGTCCGGCCTGGAAAAATGGAACGGCCAGAACTGGTTCACGGATATCCAGTCTGCCTTTCCCTTTCCGTTCGACCTGCTCCCGCCCGAGCTGAGCTGGCAGATGTCGATGTGGGTCGAACTGATCGCACCGCTGTTGTTGATCCTGGGGTTGGGTACTCGCTTTGCCGTCTTCTCCCTGATGGTGTTGACGGTGGTCGCCATCGCCGCCGTGCACTGGCCGGAACAATGGTCGACCCTCGGGGAGCTCGCCCAGGGCTATGCCATCAGCGACAAGGGATTCGGCAACTACAAGCTACCGCTGATCTACCTGGTGGCCGCCCTCCCCTTGCTGCTCAATGGCGCAGGACGTCTCAGCCTCGACGCCCTACTCTTCCGAAAGAAAGCCTGACGCGGAAAAAAGGAGACAACCATGTCAAATGAGTTCAGCTTCAACCGCCGTCGTTTCCTGGCCGCTTCACTGGTGACCCTGGCGTCCGCCGAACTCGTCGTCGGCAGTGCGCATGCGCAATCCGATGCACCGAAGGCTCCAGCCGCACCGGCACCCGCGACAGGCGCGAACACATCGCTCGGACCACTTCACCATGTAGATGCGGGCGTCCTGAACGTCGCCTATGCCGAAGCCGGTCCGGCCGATGGCCGTGTGGTGATCCTTCTCCACGGCTGGCCGTATGACATTCACAGCTTCGTCGATGTCGCGCCACTGCTCGCATCGGCCGGCTACCGGGTGCTCGTCCCCTACCTGCGCGGCTATGGCCCGACGCGCTTCCTGTCGAACGAGACTGTCCGAAGCGGGCAGCCAGTGGCCATCGCTTCCGACATCGTCGCCTTCATGGATGCGCTGAAGATCGACAAGGCGATTCTTGCCGGCTTTGATTGGGGCTCACGCACCGCCAACATCGTCGCGGCACTCTGGCCGGAGCGCTGCAAGGCGATGGTGTCCGTCAGCGGCTACCTGATCGGCAGCCAGGAGGTCGGCAGGCAGCCCTTGCCGCCGAAGAACGAATTGCAGTGGTGGTACCAGTTCTACTTCGCCACCGAGCGTGGCCAGGCCGGCTATGACAAGTACCGCCACGACTTCGCGAAGCTGATCTGGCAGAACGCATCGCCGCAGTGGACGTTCGACGATGCCACCTTCGAACGCAGCGCAGCCGCCTTCGACAACCCGGATCACGTCGCCATCGTCATCCACAACTACCGCTGGCGCCTCGGCATGGTCGAAGGTGAGGCGAAGTTCGACGCCCTGGAAAGCCGGCTGGCGGAGTTCCCCGTGATCAGCGTGCCGACCATCACGCTGCAGGGCGATGCCGATGGCGCGCCGCGGCCTGACCCCGCCGTCTATGCGAAGAAGTTCTCGGGCAAATACCAGCACCGCGCCATCGAAGGTGGCATTGGCCACAACCTGCCCCAGGAGGCGCCCCACGCGTTTGCGCAAGCCGTCATCGACGCTGATAAGTTCTGAGGCGGAGCTTCGGGCTAATCCGAGCCCCAAAATCTTTAGGAGCGAGCTTGCTCGCGAACATTCGGCGCACACCTTTCGCGAGCAAGCTCGCTCCTACAAGAAAACCGTCTCACCCTTGCGAGTCTTGCTAGCGCCGCCCGCTCGCAATGGAGTTTCGGGCGAACGCCAGAGCCTGAAATGTAGGAGCCTTGACTCAATTCGAACTCGGTCGATGGTCCGTTGCGCCGTACTCGTCTGGGCGGTGGACCTCATCGGCTGGCGAGCGGGTTGAAGACGCGGCGCGTCGTTGAACGTTTTCCATGGCTGCCTTGCCAGTCTCCGCGACCTTGTCGTAGCCCTCCCGCATCAAGCGTTTCGCCTCATCGGTCAGGCGATCGCTCGCCTGTCCCATAAGCCGGTTTTCCTGTGGAGTGCTGGGCAGTGCGGTGCCTATCAGCGCGCCAATGGCAATGCCCATCGCTGCCAGGGCCAAGGGCTGTTCACGCAGCAGATAGTCGAAGCCGTTCCTGACCGAATCGGACTGGTGCCGCAGTGAGTCCGCCATGTGATGGCTGCGCTCGTTTACGGTGTATTTGACCGTGTCGAAGCCGTCGCTCAGATAGTCGACACGCGCACTGGCCGCCTCCCGTCCATGGCGAAGCGATTCCTTGGCATGATCCACCGCGCCCGACACCGCATCCGCCGCACGGCCGAAGCTATCCCTGACACCGTCGGCCATGTTCCGGACGCCGCCGTCCGCGCCGAACTCACCCATTGAATACGTGGGCCTTGGGACCGGAGGTGTACGGTTCTGCCCGAGCATCAGCCACGCCAGGCCGATGGAGGTCAGCACCGTCGGCACCGGATTGTTCTTCAAGGTGGTGCCCAGGTTGTTGAAGAACTCGGCGCCGTTGTCCTTGGTGAAAGCCAGCGCCTGGTCAACCAGTTGGCCGGGCGACAGCTTGTTCTCCAGCGCGTTGACGATATTGCCGATATTGGAGCGCTGCTGTTCGATCTCCCGCTCAAGTGTTTCCGGGTCCTTGTGTGACTCGACTTCGATCTGGCTTTGAGTGCTCATGTCATTCTCCTCATCACCGCGTCCTTGTCTTTCTGCAGCGAACTGACGGTCCGCTCAGGCGTGAGATGCGACGGCTCGAACTGTTTCTTGCCGGCCTGAACCATGATGAAACCGGCCAGCGTGGCCACACCTCCGACGATCAATGCGGCCATCCAGGGTGCCAGGACCAGACTCAGCCCATAAACCGCCGACATCAGCAGCATGATGAAGCCGCCGAGCAACACCACCACCCCACCGGCAACACCGGCGATGCCAGCCTTGGTGGAGCGCAGGGATTCCTGCATTTCAGCCTTGGCCAGTGCGAGTTCCTTGGTGAACAGTTGCTGAACTTCGTGGCTCAACTGACGTATCAACCCCATCACCGTCGAGCCGTTCTCTGGACGCTCTAGCGGGGTGGAGTCCGAGCGAATGTTGTGTTGATCAGTCATTCCGATACTCCTTTGCGCAGATCGTCATCGCCGATGCGCAGGTCGTCATCGCCGATGCGCAGGTCGTCATCAAACCGGTCGGTGAGAGTAGGCACGAGCGGGTCGCTGTAACGATCAAGTGGGTCGGGGTCTGGCGGCATTGCCGTGGTCCGTGCGGTCGTTTCCGGCGTGGAATCAACCGGGCTGAAATCCTGTGCCGGATCACGGACGTAACCTGCATCGTCAGGCGGGCTGGTACCGGCTGAATCGCGCACGCGGGTGCTGGTTGCGTTGAAGAAACGCGACAGCCCAAATCCGATCGCAACGCTACCGGCAACGAACAGCGCCGGATTATCGCGAGCCAACTGGCCGGTTTGCCTGATCAGTTGATCGACACTCTTGCCGCGCAGATTGTCGGCGAGCGACGTCATGCGTTCGGCCATGTCGGCGACGTAATGGGAGATGCCCAAGGCGTCGTTCCGCTCCAGGTCCGAAACCGCCATTCGTGCCCCTTCCGCCAGCGATTCCAGCTGGTCGGCGGCGGTGTCCCGGTACTGCTCGTACTGCGACATGGCCTGCTCCTGGGCGTCTTGTGCGAGTCCTGCTGCGCCGTCTTTCAGATCCCGCAGGTGCTCGCCCATTTCAGTGCTGGGCGGGTCAGCGTTCTTGCCCGCGGGCGGATTGTTTCTGGGGTAGGTTTCCATGCTGATTCACCTTTCTTTGGAAGTCAGGGAGATGGGCACCTCGCTTCGCGGACCTCGCCATCAAAGATCAGGTTGCCTAGTAGGGGGATGATCGGTGGGGTGGAGAGTTCAAGGAGAAAGATAAAAGGCATAAGTCGAGCTGTTTTCGCTCTGACAGGGCTGGTCAGCGGGAGAAAGATTGAATCCGGATTGCCGTCTGGAGATCGAATATGGCGAGAAGGAACAGTGAAGATTCACACCAGAACGGGCGAAATCGAGGAAGAGCGTACTTACCCGAGGAGCGCCGATCTGCGCCGAACCAAGGGCTGAGGCGGGCCCTCGCAAAAAACCTGCACAGGGAAATCCCCTCGCGGTCACAGCAGAAATATCTGCGCTTCACACAGGTCCAGGGCACAGCATTCTGCATGGTGATCGATCATGAACTTCTCCAGACTCTCGTCGAAGCTATCCAGCGCAACCGGCAAACCCCACACATTCGTGGCCGCCGCATCGCTCGTGGTCTTGTGGGGGCTCAGCGGCCCGGTTTTCGGCTTCAACGACAGCTGGCAATTGGTGATCAACACTTCGACCACCATCATCACCTTCCTCATGGTGTTCCTCATCCAGCACACGCAGAACCGCGACAACGATGCGCTACACATCAAACTGGACGAACTGCTGCGGGCAACGGAGAGAGCCCACAACGCCTTGATCAGTCTCGACAAGATGGATTCCCGCACCCTTCACGACTTGCGCAAGGCTTATGGGAAGTTCGGGCTGGGTGAGGACACGGAAGCGGAAGAGCGTGAACTGGAGGAGCGCATTCAGTCATCGCGTAACAGCCGGAAGCCGCCTTCCAGCTGATTTCGCCGCCAGTCACTGTCCCCTGATAAAGCTGCTCTCCATCAAGAGCAAGGGCCGGTCAGCCCTTGCCGTTGCCAACGCCGATTTCCAGGGCCGCCCGTTGCAGCGTCTCCAGGGAAACTGGCTTGCTCACATGGGCATTGAACCCGGCCTCATAGGCCAGATCGGCATCGCTGGTCGTGCCGTAACCGGTGAGCGCGATGGCCGGGGTGTTCTCGTGGTGCGGCATCTGCCGGATGCGGCGCATCAGCTCGTGGCCGTCCATGCCGGGCATGCCGATATCCGACAGGATCAGATCCCAGCCGTCGTCCTCCAGTAGCTTGAGGGCCGAGATGCCGTCGTCCGCCGTGGTCACCGATGCCCCTTCCATTTCCAGCACCGCCTGCATGATGGTGCGGATATCGGCCGAGTCATCGACGATCAGCACGCGCAGGCCATTGAACTGGCCGCCATTCGTTTCTTCGATGGCAAGCTTTTCCTCGCTCTGTTGGTAGAGCGGAAGCCATACGCAGAAGGTCGCGCCTTGGCCGATGCCCGGTGAGTGCGCTTCTACCCTGCCGTGCTGCGCTTCCACCAGCTCCTTCACCAGCGCCAGGCCGATGCCGAGCCCTTCCTTGCGCGAAGCATGACGGCCTTCGTCGCCCTGGCCGAAGAGTTCGAAGATCAGCGGCAGCGATTCAGGGGCGATGCCCTGGCCGTTGTCGCGCACGGTGATCTTCAGCATTCCGGTGTCATGGGCGAGGCCAACCCGGATCGTGCCGTTGGCATGGGTGAACTTCACCGCATTGCTCAACAGGTTCCAGATGATCTGCTCCATGCGTACCGGGTCAGCTTCCGCGACCAGCAGCTCATCGCCGTTCCGGGGTGCGTCGATCTCGATGGCCACGTCCTTGGCCGTGGCGTCGGTGGTCAGCGCAGCAATGACTTCCTCGACAATGTTCTGGACGATGACCGGACCCAGGTTCAGCTTGAGCTTGCCGGTGTTCAGACGGGACAGGTCGAGCAGGTCGTCGATGATCCGTGCCTGGCTGCGCACCGAGCCGAGGATGCTGTCCACCGCGCGGGCCGCGACGGCGTGGCTCTTGACCATCGACAGCCGCGCGATCAGCTCGGTGTTCAGCTGGATCAGGTTCAACGGGTGCTTGAGTTCGTGGGACATCATGGCGAAGAACTCGTCGCGCAGGCGCATGCTTGCCTGGTTTTGTTGCAGGCGACTCTCCTGGTCTGCCTCCGCGCGTTTCTTGCCGGTGATGTCGCGGCCGATTCTGGCATAACCATGGGGACCGCCATTGGGCAGCGCGGTGGTGACGCTGCTGCAGAAGAAGCGCGAGCCGTCCTTGCGCACATGCCAGCGGTCATCTTCGGCACGGCCGGCCTCGCGGGCGATGCGCAGCTCGTTCATCAGCACGCCTGCGTGCCTGTCCTCCTCCGGGAAAATGAAATTGGCATTTTTTCCGATGACGTCCGTTTCTGCGTAGCCGTAGATACGCTCGGCGCCATTGTTCCAGCCGGTGATGCGACCATCCCGGTCCAGGGTGATGATGATGAAGTCCTGGGTGCTCTCCGCCGCCAGGCGCAGGCGTTCTTCGCTTTCGCGGGCCTTCTCCTCGGCGATACGCCGCTGGGTGATATCAATGAAAGTAAGCACTGCGCCATCGATCACATTTTCGGTGGTGCGATACGGCAGCATGCGCACGATGTACCAGCGCCCGTCATTGCTGGCGACTTCCCGCTCAATGGTTCGCAGCGACTCGAACGCATCCGCGGCGTCGGCGGACAGGGTCGGATAATCCAGGCGGTGGGTGATGTCCAGCAGCGAACGCCCGATGTCGGAGGAAATGATGCTGAAAATGGCCGTGGCGCGTGGCGTATAGGACTTGATCCGCATGTCGTGGCCGACGAACACCGTAGCGATATCCGTGGAGGCGATGAGGTTCTGCAGGTCGTCGTTGATCTTCCCGGTTTCCTCGACCTTGGTCTTCAGCTCCTGGTTGACGGTGATCAGCTCTTCGTTGATCGATTGCAGCTCTTCCTTGCTGGTCTCCAGCTCCTCGGTGGTAGAACGCAGTTCTTCGTTTATCGCCTGCAGTTCTTCGTTGGAGGCCTTCAGCTCTTCGGTGGAGGTTTCCGACTGCTCGATGGTCGCCTGCAGCTGTTCCTTGTTGCGTTGCAGCTCGCTTTCCAGCTGCGACAGCACGTTGTCCTTGATGTCCACCTGGGAAGAATCGACATCGTTGCTCATGGTTTCTTCGACCTCGTCGAAGATCACCAGGGCGAAGTCGGCGTCCATGTCGCGGAACGGTCGCACGACCATGTTGATGTAGGAGCTGGTGCCGTCCCGCTCATGCTTGACGCGACGCGCCTCGACGCTCTTGTTGGTCTGGAACGCCTGGAACAGTGCAGTGCGCAACTCCAGGCGCAGCGACGGATGGATCAGCGACAGCAGATTGTGCGACGGCTCGCCACCGACATAGCGGAGGTAGCGCCCCGACTGGTCGGACATGTGCACGATGTTCGATTCATGGTTCACCACCACGCTCGGCGGCGCGTACTGCTCCAGCACGCGCTGGTGGACTTCGGCAAAGGAAATACGTCGACGCTCCATGGGTCTTTCACTGCTCGGCTGCGGCATGTCCGTATAGCTGTTGACGGGCAAAGGCGCGGCGGTACGGCCGATGACCGAAGCGGCCTTCGCGCGGTAGATGCGGTTCTTCTTGTCCACCGGGGTGAACAGATCCATGCACACATCTGCCGATTCGGAACTTCCGAGGAACAGGTAGCCACCGGGCGCCAGCGCGAAATGGAACATCTGCAGGATGTCCGTCTGCACTTCCCGGTCGAGGTAGATCAGCAGGTTGCGGCATGAAATCAGGTGAAGCTTGGAGAACGGCGGATCGCGCAGCAGGTTGTGCATGGCGAACAGCACGCGCTCACGAATCTCCTTCTTCACGCGGAAGCGATTCTGCTCCTTGGTGAAGAACTGCCGCAGACGCTGGGGCGCGATATCCGGCAGGATCGCCTCCGGATACGTGCCGCTGCGGCCGATGGAAATGGAGTGCTCGTCGATGTCGGTGGCGAACACCTGGAATTTACGCTCGCTCTCGCTGTACTCGACGTACTCGGAGAGCAGCATGGCCATCGAATAGGCCTCTTCGCCGGAGGAGCAGCCGGCGCTCCATACGCGAATCAGCGCTTCGTCGTCCATGCGCATTTCGAACAGGCGCGGAATGATCTCCCGTTCGAGGGCTTCGAAGGCTTCGCGGTCACGGAAGAAATTGGTCACGCCAATGAGCATGTCGGTCAGCAGATAGCCAGTTTCCTCGGGCGTCGCCTGGAGGAAGCCGCGGTAGGCCGGCAGATCGCTCAGGCGATTGACCTGCATGCGCCGCTCGATGCGCCGCAGTACGGTCGCCCGCTTGTAATGCTTGAAATCGTGCCCCGTGCGGGTACGCAGGATGGTCAGGATGTCGCGCAACGCAGACTCGGCGACGCGGGCCTGGTCAGGGTCTTCGATCTTCCTGACCGGCTCCGATACATCCGCTTCCATCGGCAGCTTGATGGTGCGCATGGTTTCCCACAGCTCCATGAGCTTCTGCGGGATATCCGCTGCCGGCAGGACGAAATCGACCTGCCCGGTGGTGATCGCGCTGCGCGGCATGCTTTCGTATTCCGCGTCGTTCGGCTCCTGGGCGATGGTCACCCCACCCTGCTCCTTGACCCGGGAAAGGCCGGCGGAACCGTCGCTGCCATTGCCACTGAGGACAACGCCAACGGCGCGTTCCGTGTGGGCATCAGCCAGGGTGCGCATGAACAGGTCGATGGCGATATGCCGGGGTTGCGTGGCGTTCAGATCGCTGACACGCAGATAGCCGTCATTCATCGTCAGCTGCATGGCTGGGGAAATCAGGTAGACGCAGTTCTGCTCGATGGGGGTCGCGTGGGTGACCTGCTGGACCTTCATCTTGGTGGCTTTTTGCAGTATCTGGTCGGCGCTGCTCTCATGGTCCGGCGACAGGTGCATGACCACCACGAACGCCATGCCATTGTCATCGGGGATGTTCTCGAACACGCGAAGAAGCGCGGCAAGCCCGCCTGCGGAAGCGCCCAGCCCTACTACGGGGAAATCGAGGTGACTTGGCTGGACCTTCAGCTTGGCGTTATTACCACGGGGTTGTCGCTTGCTCATCACATCTGCCCTCATTCCGACACGGCTTTCCGACTTTCCGCGTCGATAGCTGTATCGGCAGTGATCCGTTTTGGTTGTTATGGCGATCCACAATCGAGGCGGGATGACCCATACCCGTCATGGCCAGATGCTAGGCATCGCGGGCCGTCCTTCAAATGCCAATAATACCGCTAAGAACGTGCCGCCATGGATAGTTTTCATGGGGCGGCACATGCAAGATCCGGTCAACTGTCCACGACTTCCCGTCGATTGCAATTAGTCGGGACGCGAACGTCGGGACGATCTAGACCTGATGCGTCGCGCTGGGCATTACTGCCAGGTTCAACAGCTGCTCCAGGGCATCGCGCCCCATGGGCTCGCTGAACAGATTCCAGCGGATCAGCGCTTCCACCGCAGAAATCGTGCGGTCGCGGGTGTGATGGCGCGGTTGGTAATACAGCTCCAGCTTTCCATGGCGCAGTGCCGTACGCAGCTCAAGTTCCCGGTGCTTCTTGGCCACCAGTAGCTGGTCCATGCTCTCGGAATGGAGACGCCAGGTATTGCGCCCGGCGGACTTCGCCTCGTACATCGCGACGTCAACGCAACGCCCCGCTGCCGCTTCTGGCCCATGAATGGGCCGGGACGCCACCTGAAGCAAAAACCCTGAACGCAATGCTGCTGGTGCGCTCACAACTAGACCCCCGCAAAGCAGGTCGGGCAAAACGCCTGATTCCTTTGCTTGTCTGCCACCCCCACTGGGAGGAGAAGCCGATGATCGACGAAAACGCCATCCGCGAACGGGCGTATGAGCTTTGGGAACTGCAGGGCCGTCCAGAGGGAGAAGAGGAGCACTTCTGGCGGCTTGCAGAAGAACAACTGCAAACAGAACAGGAATCAGGAGAGCGACCGTCGGACTCCTTCAGTGGCGGCATCGAATCCGGTGTAGCGCCCCCCGCCCCCAAGCCTGAGTGAATATCTTGCCAACAGCGTTGCAGGCAGCGCGGGGTTCGCCCCGCGCCTTCGTACGAAGCGGTCATCAGCAATCTGCAGAACTGAAGACCGGACGGCCGTGCTCGTCCACATGCAGCAGCATGGCAAGGGCCTCCTCCGCTGCCCTCAGGGCTTCGCATTTCCGGCGAAAATGCAGGCGGTGATAGACCTGGTGCAGCTTGGGCTTACTGTTGGCAGACAAGGACTGAATGGCGATGAAGGCAATAGCGTGGTCGCCATTTACGTAGGCTTCGCTCCATGCGGTGTGTGCGGGAAAATCTCGTTTCGTCATGGCAGTCTCAGGATCGTTAATTGTTGTTGTTCTGTACGTGATCACAGCTGTGCATCCTCGGGATGAACATACCAAAACACCGCCGCTCCACGAGGAGAACGGCGGTTCGATAAGCCGCGGAGCGACATCCTGCCGATGCCCACGGCGCTACTCTCGGTTCAGGCAAGGCCCGTCAGTGTTTTTCCATATGACGCTCATGCTCCAGCTTCCGGCGCTGAACCAGCGTCTTGGTCTTGGTCATGGTGATCGCTCCACCGTGATAGGTAGGCAAATCGCGCGGAATCCAGGTCGTACCCGCTCCATGCCAGACCACCTCCCCGGCAGCCAGCTTCATTTCGCGTAACAGTTCATGGATAACGCGTTCCGCGCAGGCTTCGCTGCACAGCACATTCCGGTCGATGGCCTTGCGGAGGGTCGCGCCCTTTTCGCCCCGAAGGGTGAGCAGGACGGAGCCATCCGGCCTGGACTGGAGTTCGACCTGGTATTGCGGAAACGCAAGGTGGAAGGCGGATGTGGGCAGATTCATGCGGACTCCGTTCTTGGCGATGTTGTAACGGAATCCAAGCAGCCTTCATGCCTGCTTCAATGCCTCTCCAAGGCATTGATAAGTGGGGAATTATTCCAAAATTCCCGAAACAGAAACGTGCAATCTGCACGATCGCGCGATAAGCGGTCGTGCAAATTGCACTACTAAAACCTGTAGGAGCAAGCTTGCTCGCGAAGAATCCGCGCTCGGACCGTTCGCCAGCAAGCTGGCTCCTACAGGGTCAGTACCTCCGCCGCTCCCGGGACTTGTAGGAGCGAGCTTGCTCGCGAAAATGCCACGCTCGGGCTTGTTCGCCAGCAAGCTGGCTCCTACAGGAGGTGATTCCTGGTGGGCCGGTCCCTGGCCCATTGAGGCGGCCGAATCAGGCCGCGTGCCCCATGGATTGCTTCATTTTCAGCTTGTGGCTTTCCATCTGCTGGCCCAACTCCTCGAGCCGCTTCTTGCCCAGCAGCTTTTCTGCCTTGGGAAACATCTCCTCTTCCTCTTCCTTGATGTGATGCTCCAGCAGTTCCTTGAGCACCTTCGCCCGCCCCGCAAAGGGGGCCGAATCAGCCGGCGTATTCAAGAGGTCCGGCAAGACCAGACTCTCGACCGTGCGATGCTCTTCCTTCGCTTCGTAGAACATCTTTTCCTCTTCCTTACCGCCGGCCTGCACATAGGCCGGATAGAAAATCCGTTCCTCGAGTTCGGTATGGATCGAGAGTTCGGTGTGGAGCTTGTTCAGCAGGTCCATGCGCGTCTTGGTGCCACGCTCCGTGGTGGCGGCGAGCTTCATCAGCATCTGTTTCACGAGCTGGTGATCCTTCTTGAGTAGATCGACTGCATTCATCGTCTTTCTCCTGGGCTGTGGTAACGGTGATGGTGAATCTGCTTAGTGGCTGACCGACTGGCCCGGGACCGGTTCGGGGAATCCTGCGAATGGCGTCGGCTGCCTGGTTCAGGGCCGCAGGATGACCTTGCGGCAGTCGTCTTCCTTGCGATCGAACATGCGATAACCCTGCGCCGCCTCGGCCAGTGGCAGGCGGTGACTGATGATGATTTGCGGATTCAGCTCGCCCTTCTGGATGTGCTCGAGCAGCTTCGGCAGCAACGCTTGCACATGGGTCTGGCCCATCTTGAACGTCAGCCCCTTGTCGAAGGCGTCGCCGAACAGGAAACCGTGAAGGAAGCCGGCATAGACGCCCGGCACGCTGACGATCCCGCCCCGCCGTACCGCCGCAATGCATTGGCGAATCGCCTTGCCGCTGCCCATTTCCAGCTTGAGGGTCGCCAGCAAGGTCTCGGTGGTGCTGCCCTTGGCTTCGAAGCCGACGGCATCGATCACCGCGTCCACGCCGCGATACCCCGGCGTCATCTGGATCATCCACTCCGCAGGATCGTCGATCTCGTCGAAGTTGATCGGAATCACGCCATAGGTATCGCGCGCATAGGCCAGGCGATACGGGTGGTGATCGACCATGAAGATGGTGTCCGCGCCCATCAGGCGTGCGCAGGCCGCAGCCATCAGTCCTACGGGCCCGGCACCGAAAATCGCCAGCGAACTGCCTGGCGTGACGCCAGCGTTGACCACCGCCTGATACCCCGTCGGCAGGATGTCCGTGAGGAACAGCACCTGCTCGTCATCCAGTCCATCGGGAATGGCAAACGGCCCCACATTAGCCCTCGGCACCCGCACGAACTCTGCCTGGCCGCCGGGTACGCCTCCATACAAATGGCTATAGCCGAACAGAGCCGCACCCGGCGGTATCGGTTTCTTGTTGAGGAGCGAGCCGCGTCCAGGGTTGGTGGTTTCGCAGGCGGCATGCAGGTTCATGCGGCAGAAGAAACATTCGCCGCAGGCGATGACGAAGGGGACGATCACGCGGTCGCCCTTTTTCACCCGTTGAACATCTGCGCCCACCTCCTCCACCACGCCCATGAACTCGTGGCCGAAGATGTCGCCGTCCTTCACCTGGGGAATCTTGCCCCGGTAGAGGTGCAGGTCCGATCCACAGATGGCGGTCGCCGTGACGCGGAGGATGATGTCGTCGGCATCGACCAGCACCGGGTCGGGCACGCTTTCCACGCGCACGTCGTGGGCGCCGTGGTAGGTCAACGCTTGCATGATCAGCTCCTTGCCCGGCGCGCCGGACGGATATGTTCAATGGCGACGCGAGCAATCACCACGCAGGACAGCGAATAGAGGTATGGACTGGAGGGTCTTCGCGGGTGTTCAAGGTTTTATCCGTAGGAGCGAGCTTGCTCGCGAATCACCGCTCGGACTGCTGGTTGTAGGAGCGAGCTTGCTCGCGAAAATCCCGCGCTCGGACTGTTCGCCAGCAAGCTGGCTCCTACAGGGTCGGTAGCCTGGGGAAATCCCACCGCCGACTTCGGGACTTGTAGGAGCGAGCTTGCTCGCGAAGAACCCGCGCTCGGACCTTCGCCAGCAAGCTGGCTCCTACAGGGTCGGTAGCCCCGGGAAATCCCGCCGCCGACTTCGGGACTTGTAGGAGCGAGCTTGCTCGCGAAAATCCCGCGCTCGGACCTTCGCCAGCAAGCTGGCTCCTACAGGGTCGGTAGCCCCGGGAAATCCCACCGCCGCTTCGGGACTTGTAGGAGCGAGCTTGCTCGCGAAGAACCCGCGCTCGGACCTTCGCCAGCAAGCTGGCTCCTACAGGGTCGGTTCGGTAGCCTGGGGAAATCCCACCGCCGCTTCGGGACTTGTAGGAGCGAGCTTGCTCGCGAAAATCGGCGCTCGGACGGTTCGCCAGCAAGCTGGCTCCTACGGGAACAGGGCTTGACCTATATTGAAATTGATCGACCGCTGGTCCGGGAGGGGGAACGCAATGCGACTCTCGTTCTCTTACTCGCTGGGAGATTGGGCTTAACCAGGGATCCCTATTCGCCTATCGGCCGCCGTCTTTATGGAACAGCTATCTGGCTCCGCCCCTGACGAGGCAACCTTTGACCTGAATTTTCTGCTCAACGGCGGTGCCGTCGGTGCGCTGTTGCAGAGCCGCGACTGGACGAGTTCGCCCTTGGGCCACCCGGCCAACTGGTCGCCCACGCTCAAGACCCTGATGTCCACCCTGTTGCCTGCCAAGGCCCAGATCGTGCTGTTCTGGGGGCCGAAATTCGTCGCCCTGTACAACGATGCCTACGTACCCACCATCGGCGCCAAGCATCCGCGCGCCCTGGGCCGCCCAGCCATCGAGAACTGGAGTGAACTCTGGAGCGACCTCGGCCCCCTCCTCGAAGGTGTGTGGGAAACCGGCGAAACCTTCACCGCCCAGGATCGACCCTTCTACATCGAGCGTGACGGACGGGGAGAAACCGCCTACTTCGATGTGTCCTACTCGGCCGTCCGGGAAGAAACGGGTTCGGTCGGCGGCGTGCTGTGCATCGTCACCGAAACCACCGAGCGCGTTCGATTCGAACGACGTCAGGCGTTCCTGCTCGAACTCAGCCAGACCCTGCGCTCCAGCTCCGATCCCGAAGAAATCGAAATCCTCGCCTTGCGCAAGATCGGCGAGGCACTCGGCGCCTCGCGGGTTTTCTTCGGCGAAGACAATGGCGACGGCGAGAGCTTCCGGGTTCATCGGGACTACTACCACGGCAACCGCTCGGCCTGCGGGCAGCATCGCTATCGGGATTTCGGCGGCGACCTGCTGCGCGCGCTGCGCTCAGGTCTTCCGGTAATCCGCGATGACATCACCAGCGAAAAGGGACTGACGGTCGGGGAAATGTCGCTGTGCGGCGAGCTGGATGTGGCGGCCACTTTGCACATCCCGGTCGTTCGCCATGGCAACCTGGAGGCGACGCTCGCCATCCACCATGATCATCCCCACGACTTCCTGCCTGCCGAAGTCACCCTGGCGGAAGAAATCGCAAAGCTGATCTGGAATTCTGTTCATCACGCCCGGTCGGAAATGGCCCTGCGGGCCAGCTCGGCACAGCTGTCAGCCATATTCGACCAGTGCAGCGCCGGCATCGCCGTCTGTGACCAGGACGGCAATTTCGCCCGGGTGAATGATCGCTATTGCGAGATCGTCGGACGCTCGCGCGAAATGCTGCTCGGGCTGTCGCTGCGCGATATATCCCAGGTCGACCACCCGCTCCCGGAACCGCTGGTGGATGACAGTCTCTGCATGGGGCCGTTACTGGAAGGCACTGGACGCTACATGTTGCCGAATGGCCAGACGGTGTGGGTCCAGAACCAGATCACGCCGCTGCTGAACGACCAGGAGCAGTTCAACGGCATCCTCCTGGTCTGCGTGGACATCAGCGCACGGGTCCGCGCCGAGGTGGAGTTGCGCAAGCTGAACGAGGACCTGGAAGGCCGGGTCGCTTCCATGGTCAGCCAGCGTGAGTCGGCGGTGGCGCAGCTGCACGAAGCACGCAAAATGGAAATGGTCGGCCAGCTCACTGGCGGCATCGCCCATGACTTCAACAACCTGCTCACGCCGATCATGGCGTCGCTGGAGCTGATTCGCCGGCGGTTGACCGAAGAGCGTGACCGGGGGCTTATCGATGGGGCATTGCTGTCGGCGGATCGCGCGCGAATCCTCGTTGGCCGCCTGCTGACGTTCGCGCGTCGGCAGACGCTCAAACCCCAGGCAATTGCACTGCACACCCTGATGAACGATATGAGTGACCTGCTCGGCCGCTCGCTCGGCCCGACCATCCCGGTCACCATCGATATTCCCGAGCAGTTGCCCCCCGTCATCGTCGACCCGCACCAACTCGAACTGGCGATCCTCAACCTGGCGGTCAATGGGCGTGATGCCATGCCGGAGGGCGGCGGGCTCACCATCGGCGCACAAGTGAAGGAAGTCGCGGAGGGCGCGATCAAGGGCATCGCCCCAGGACGATTCATGTGCCTCACGGTGACGGACGACGGTTGCGGCATGAGTGCCGAAACCCTGGAACGGTGCATGGAGCCATTCTTCTCCACCAAGGGCGTGGGCAAGGGCACCGGGCTCGGCCTTTCAATGGTGCAGGGGCTGGCGGCTCAGTCGGGTGGTGGCCTGAGCATCGTGTCGGAATCCGGGCGCGGCACCGAGGTTTCCTTGTGGTTGCCGATTGGCGAGGGGCCGGAAGTTTATCGAAGCGAGGCTGCGGTCGATGCGCCTCTTGCGTGCCGTCCCACCCAGGTGCTGCTGGTGGACGACGAGGAACTGGTACGCCAGACGACAGCGCTGCAACTAGGCGAACTCGGTTACCAGGTCACCTCGGCAGATTCGGCAGCCGCCGCCCTCGACCTGATCGAGGCAGGCCTGAAGCCGGATGTACTGGTGACCGATCACATCATGGCGGACAAGACGGGCGTCCAGCTCGCCCATGAACTGCGCCAGCGCAATGAAAGGCTTCCGGTATTGATCATCACCGGCTTCGCCAATCTCACGCCCAAGCAGCTGCGCGGATTCGAAGTGCTGACCAAACCCTATCGCCGCGTGGAACTCGCCGAGCGCCTTGCGCAGTTGCTGAACCAGCCGCACCGCTGACCGAAAAAAACCTTGAACGTTTCCGAAGGCGCCAATTCTCAATATTTGGAGCCTCTGGTGGCCTCCCCTCATACCACCGGAATGCGAGAAGCGGCAGGAGGCCGGCTCGTAGCTCTATACGGCTGCCCCACCGCCCCCTCATCGGCGGGGCGGCCGTTTTCATTTGGGGCGTCGAAGCGGCAGCCGAAGCCGCCGCTTCGCGCGGGGGATGGGGATTATCTGTCGCGTCCGCCACCGCCTTGCTGGCCGCCACCCTTGCGGCTGGTATCAGAAGGACGATCCTGCTCTTTCTTGATATCGCTGCCGCTTTGCTGGCCGCCTTTCCTTCCCGATTCGGATGCGCGATTACGATCCTCGTTGAAGTTGCCTTTACCGCCTTTTTGCTCGTTCATGAGTCGAATCTCCAGATGGTGAAGTAAGCGAATGCTGAGGCATTCCCCTTGTCCGAACCGACACAGCCGAGAATCGTTCCGACTCTTTTCGATTCCTGGGCCTCTCCAAACAAGCGCCCGCGGGACCGTTCCACCATCAGTTCGCCATCAGAATTTCTGCTTCGAATGCGGATTTTTTCTCTTATGGCGATCCGCTCGCTCAATGCAAACCCCCGATCTTGCTGCGGTGCTACGAACATCCAAACGAGCGTTTTCATTTCTGACCAGTTCGCCAGCATATGGCTGGAGGCGCCGAGCGCATTCGCCCGCCATGCGAAAACGGTCTGAGCGAAGGCTTCAACCATTGACCACGGTGCCGCCGTTCACGTGCAACACCTGCCCGCTCATGTACGAGGAGTCGCTGCTGCCCAGATAGACGTACGCCGGCGCAACTTCCGATGGCTGCCCCGGGCGTCCCATTGGCGTATCGGCACCGAATTTCGCCACCTTCTCGGGACTGAAGGTCGAGGGAATCAGCGGCGTCCAGATAGGACCAGGCGCCACCGCGTTCACCCGTATCTCGCGGTGTGCCAGGTTCATTGCCAGAGAGCGTGTGAAGGACGTGACGGCGCCCTTGGTGGATGAGTAATCCAGCAACATGGGATTGCCCTTGTAGGCGGTAATCGACGTGGTGTTGATGATGCTGGCGCCTTTCTTCAGGTAGGGCAGCGCCGCCTTGGTGAGCTGGAACATCGCGAAGATATTGGTGCGGAAGGTCTTCTCCCAGACATCCTCCTCCAGCTCTTCAAGATTCTTCTCCGGATGTTGTTCGCCGGCATTGTTCACCAGGATGTCGATGCGTCCCCATTTGGCCATGACATCGGCGACCACCCTGCGGCAGAACGCGCCATCGGCGGCGTCGCCGGCGAGGGCAAAGGCTTGTCCACCATGTCGGGCGATTTCATCCAGGGTCTTCTTCGCATCTTCGTTCTCATCCAGATACACCAGGGCCAGGTCGGCCCCTTCCATGGCGTAGTGAACGGCTATGGCGCGGCCGATTCCGCTGTCGCCGCCGGTGATGATCGCGACCTTGCCGGCGAGCTTTCCTCCCGCGCAATAGGCCGAGGAAAGGTACTCCGGCGCCGGCTGCATGTCGGACTCCAGGCCCGGCCGGCGATTCTGGTGCTGTGGTGGAAGGGTCTGTTTCTCGGACATGGTGATTTCCTCCGATAAAGCGCGTGTTGACCTGCCCTCCCCTCGCTGCGTGTGACCTTCGGGAAGCACTACTGTCGGCGGGGGCTCTAGGGTTGTGAGGATGCAAAACGCGCTTAGGTTCGAACTGCTTTCGGGCCTCGCACCGGCAAACTTTCTTGAACTTCCCCACCGCCCTCCTCTTCTACCGACGGTAACGCCCATATATGGAGGACTCACCATGATTCATTCGCTCAAACACACGCTGTTCGCGTTGTTCGCAGTGCTGGCGCTCGCCACTTCCGTGCAGGCCAAAGATGAAATCAGTGCCCAGGACTTCGTCGATCAGGCGTCGGCCGCTGGCATGGCCGAGGTGGAAGCCGGGAAGATGGCGTTGGAAAAAGGCACCAGTCCCAAGGTCAAGGAATTCGCCCGGATGATGGTCGATCAGCACACAGCTGCTAACCAGCAGCTCAAGGCCCTTGCCAGCAAACACGACCTCGAAATGGCCGACGCCCCCGGGCTGACGGAACAGGCCAAGGCGAAAATCCTGGAAATGCGTGACTCCGACTCCTTCGACAAGGCCTATGCCAACAACCAGGTCGAAGCCCACAAGGCAGTCGTCGAACTGTTCCAGACCGCCGCCAACTCCGAAGACGAAGCCATTCGTGCATTCGCCGTGAAAACGCTGCCCAAGCTCGAGGAACACCTGAAGATGGCGAAGCAGCTCGCTGAGGACCTCGTCGCCAAACAATAATCCCGCCCTTGCGGCTGATGACTGCCTGTAGGAGCGAGCTTGCTCGCTCCTACAGGCAGACGTCGTCGACGTTCCCCTAAAAAACTCCGAACGTTCGCTGCCCGGGCGCCTCCCATGTAGCAAGGGGCCATACCCGAACGGTGGAGCCTGGCGAAATGAGTAGAACGGGACCTGGCGAGAACCGCCATGGCGCAGACCCAATCCAGTTCCGGCACTACATGGGTGCCACGGACAAACGCCTGCAGTGGGCGCTGCTGATCCTTCTTCTGGTGTTCTTCGCCTTTCTGGCCATCGCACCCAAGGACCGCCAGGACTGGGCCATGGAGAACGGCCTGGTATTCGCACTGATGGCGATCGTGGTGTGCAGCTGGGGACGACTGCGCGTGTCCAATGGCTCGGCCTTGCTGCTTGTTGCCTTTCTCTGCATCCACGAAGTGGGTGCGCACTACACCTATTCGCTGGTGCCCTACGAGCAGTGGAGCAAAAGCCTTATCGGCCATGACCTCAATGAATTGCTGGGGTGGCGGCGCAACCAATTCGACCGCTTCGCCCATTTCACCTATGGGCTATTGCTCGTCTACCCCGTGCGTGAACTGCTGGTCCGCGTGACGCCTTTGCGGGGTTTCTCCGCCACCTTCCTGGCGATGAACCTGGTGCTGTCCACTTCGGCTGGCTACGAGCTGATCGAATGGCTCGGCGGCGAATACGTCGGCGGCGACAAGTCCGCCCGCTTCATCGCTGCCCAGAACGACAAATGGGATTCACAAAAGGACATGGCCCTGGCCTTGCTCGGTGCCGTGCTGGCGATGGGAATTGCCTGTCTGTCTCGACTCTTCACCCGATCCGGGGAACTCAAGCCACAGGAGATATCGTCATGACCGAGGAACATCGCTTCCAGACTTGCATCACGGCCTGCAACAGTTGCGCTACCGCCTGTGAAAGCTGCATGGCGGCCTGCCTCACCGAAGACCGTGCGACCACCCTCACCCGCTGCATCCAGCTGTGCCGCGACTGCGCCGACATCTGCCGGTCCTGCGCCTCGTTGATGATCCGCGAAAGCGAGTACGCCTCGGCCATGGGCCATGTGTGTCTGATGGCGTGCATCGATTGCGGCGAGGAATGCGCGGTGCATGGCAGCAACCATTGCCAGGAATGCGCCAGGGCATGCCAGGTCTGCGCCGAGGAATGCGAACTGATGACGGCATGAATCGCCGCCTCGGTTCCTCCACGTGAGAGGAGAAAGATCATGGGTACCGAAGAACGACCGCTCCCCGAGCAACCCGTCATCGACGACCCGGGCAACGAAGACCCCGGCTCCCAGATCGAGCGGGAAGAGCCACCCGCTATTACGCCGGACAGCCCGCCTCGCGAGGAGCCTGACCCGCGCATCCCGCCCCGTGAAAAAGAACGCCACGATCGGGTCTGACCGTGGCGTTCTCGTCTGCCGGTATTATCTCGCGGCCAGGCGCCGCTCGTGCTCCACCTTGCGGCGTGCAACCAGTGTCTTGGCGGCGGTCACGTGGAGCCCGCCGCCATAGTAGGTCGGCAGCTCACGCGACACCCAGTCGACGCCGCGCGCATGCCAGATAGCTTCGCCATTGGTCAGCTTCATCTCGCGCAGCAGCTCCCGGATGATCGCTCGGGCACAGTCTTCGTCGTGGAGCGCATGGCCGCTGATCGCCTTGCGCAGCGGTTGGCCGGTTTCACCTTCGAGTACGAGCAGCAATGTCCCGTCTGGACGGGGCTTGAGGTCGACGTGGAACTGCGGAAAGGCCTCGGTGAATACATCCAGGGAGTTCATTTTGGGGAATCCTGAGGGGGTGGTGGTTCCCTTATTCAGCATCAACCGTGCCGCTCCCCCGCCTGCAGCGAAGGCCGCGAAACCAACCTTCGGCCGAAGCGAATGGCCCCTAGCCAGCAGCGAATTGCATGATCAGTCGCCCAGCGCCTTGCATCCTGCATGAGCGGAAAGACTCGCCGTCCGCAAGGTTGAACCCTGGCCAAGCAGCGCGATTCGGAATAGGAGAACCGGACGCCACGAGGTGATCGCCATGGGCATTCAGCCACGCAAAGGCCAGGCAACTGGACGCGTCTCCCCGGAAGTCTTCCGCCAACGTTTCAGGGAATCCTTTTCCGATCCTGCCTTCTTCGTGGAACGGGAAGCGCTGGAGCGCATCGAAGCCATCGCATGGGAGGCCTATCAGGACGGCCGCAAGGCGCCCCGGACGCACCCAGCCGGCAGTGGATACGCCGACCCGGACTACTTGCTGTCGGATGAATGGAGAGCCACCCGCGAGGCCCTGGAGCGCGCCGAACACCGGCAGAAAGACCCGTCCACGCCCTCGCGGGTTCTCGTGATAATTGGCTCTTCGCGCAACGACGGGACCTGTCCCGGCGAGATTTCCAAGTCCTGGCGGCTGGCACGTATCGCCGCCGATGAACTGGCCAGGGGCAAGGTGGAAACCGACCTCCTCGATCTCAGCCGGATCACCTCCGAGTACCGCTTGCACATTCATCCGTGCAAGGGCTGCGTCTCCACGGCCATGCCCCTTTGCCACTGGCCGTGCAGCTGCTACCCCAACCCCGCGCTGGGCCAGACCAATGACTGGATGGCGGAAATCTACGAGCGCTGGGTGGCGGCCCACGCGGTGATCATCATCACGCCGGTGTACTGGTATCAGTCACCCAGCCCGTTGAAGCTGATGATCGACCGCCTGGTCTGCGCCGATGGTGGTAACCCCGATCCCACCTCCACCGGAGGCAAGGACGCCGCATTGGCCAAGCAGGTCGAACTCGATGGCTGGCACTATCCCAAACACCTTGAGGGCCGCGTATATGGCCTGGTGGTCCATGGTGACGTCGCAGGCATCGAAGAGTCGCGCCGCGCCCTTTCCGACTGGCTCGACTGGATGGGCTTCCACGATGCGGGCTTCAACGCCAGGCTCGAACGCTACATCGGGTACTACAAGCCCTACGCAACCAGCCACGAGGAATTGGACAGCGACATGGCCCTGCAACAGGAAGTGCGCATCGTCGCCCAGGCGGTCAGCCGCACGGTGACGGATGCCAGGGCCGGCCGGCTGGCCAGCCCGCGCCAGGGATTGCAGGCGCCGCGGCCGAAGTGAGCGGGGGCCAGTCGGCGCACGTTGGCCCGGGCTCCACAACCTGTAGGAGCGAGCTCTGCTCGCGAACAGTTCCGAGCTCGGTCCTTCGCGAGCAAGCTCGCTCCTACAAGGACAAAAGCCAATCGGTGCATGTCACGCCGGTATCTTCCTGGCCCAGGGTTCCCTCGCCCAACTGCGGTGCGCACGCATGGCCACGAAGAAGCTGGCGATCAGCGGATCGAGGTCATCCCCGGCGCTGATGCCGTCGTCCTCCTTCAGCCCGAGGTCTTGCACCAGTCGCGTCGCCGCGCCGCTCAACGCAATGGGCTTGAGGTGCTTGTAGGCCTCCAGCAGGTAATGCACGGCATCGCCACTGCTCTCCAGTGCCTTCACGGCATCCGGCCCGCAGGGAACGAACACGGCGTCCACCGTGATCGACGGTGATCCCGTAAAGGTCGCTTCCGGTTGCAACCAACCCCCACCTGCGCCCTGGATACGGGCGAGCGATGGGCCAATCAGTTTCGGGATGGCGTACTGGCTCTTCAGCTCTTTGACGGCCGTGGTCACATCCGATTCCTTGCAGCCTGGCGCCACCAGGATCGCCACGCGGCGCCCCTTGATATCCAGCGGAAGCAGATTGGCCTGGCTGAGGGCCGGCGAGGTTGACTTGCCATCTGCCTGGGCCGCGCTCGGCTTCACTCCGGCGAGGTCGATCCCGAGGTTTTCTGCCACGCGCTGCGCCAGGGCCGGGTCGATGTTGACGAGGATTTCCTTCACCTGGCGCTCGCGAATATGCACGCGCTCGACCTTCGCCAGCTCGAAGCTGTAGGCGGCCACGATGTGGTCCTGCTCCGGGCCACTCATGCTCCGCCAGAACAGGCCAGCCTGGGAGAAATGGTCGTCGAAGCTGCTGGAACGCACGCGAACCTTGGTCCCGGTCATGGGCTCGTGATACGAGGAAAAGCCCCCTTGCCGGGCTGCCGGCGCGGTTTCACGCGGCCAGTTGTTATCGATGGAATTCGGTTCGTAGGGTGCCCGCCCGCGATTGATCTGCTGGCGATGAGGCGCATCGCGCTGGTTGTTATGGAAAGGACACAGCGGCTGGTTGATGGGGATTTCATTGAAGTTGGGCCCGCCGAGACGCAACAGCTGGGTGTCGGTATAGGAGAACAGGCGGCCTTGCATGAGCGGGTCGTTGCTGAAATCGATGCCGGGAACGATGTTGCCGACATGGAAGGCGGCCTGCTCGGTTTCAGCGAAGAAATTGTCCGGGTTGCGGTCCAGCACCAGGCGCCCTACCACGCGTACCGGCACCAGTTCCTCGGGCACCAGCTTGGTCGGATCGAGCAGGTCGAAGCCGTACTTCAACTGGTCCTCTTCTTCCATGACCTGCAGCCCCAGTTCCCATTCCGGGTAGAGGCCGTTTTCAATGTCATCCCAGAGCCCGCGACGGTGGAAGTCCGGGTCCTTGCCGGAGAGCTTTTGCGCTTCGTCCCACACCAGCGAACAGACACCCGCCTTGGGTCGCCAGTGAAACTTCACCAGGCGGGTCACGCCTTTGGCGTTGACCAGTCGGAAGCTGTGCACCCCGAACCCCTGCATGGCGCGAAAACCTACGGGGATGGCTCGGTCGGACATGGTCCAGAGCACCATGTGCGCCGACTCGGGCTGTAGCGAGACGAAATCCCAGAAGGTGTCGTGGGCGGACCCTCCGGTGGGGATTTCATTGTGCGCCTCGGGCTTCACCGCATGGACGAAGTCCGGGAACTTGATGGCGTCCTGGATGAAGAATACCGGCATGTTATTGCCCACCAGGTCGAAGTTGCCTTCATCGGTGTAGAACTTCACCGCGAAGCCGCGTACATCGCGCACGGTATCAGCGGAGCCGCGCGGTCCCTGCACGGTGGAAAAGCGCACGAACACCGGGGTGCGCTTGCCCGGCTGACTGAGAAAATCGGCCTTGGTCAGGTCATCGACTTGTTCCGTCACTTCGAAGTAGCCATGCGCGGCGGCCCCCCTGGCATGCACCACCCGTTCTGGAATTCGCTCGTGATCGAAGTGGGTGATCTTCTCCCGCATGATGAAGTCTTCCAGCAGCGTCGGGCCGCGCTCGCCCGCCTTAAGGCTGTTCTGGTTGTCGGCAATGCGGGTGCCGGTGTTGGTGGTCAGTGCCTCGTCGGTGGCGTCTTCGCGGAAGGTTTCCAGCCGGTCGAGCTTGGCGTTGCTGTTGCGGCGGTCGAGGGTGTCGGTGCCGGCGAGTTCACTGGGTCGGCCCTTCTTCGGACCATTCTGTTTCTCTTTCATGGGACTGCTCCATTGATCGAATGGGGAAGGAACGCCGAGGGGCGCACAAGTGTTGTGAGGTCGCCAGTCCCGTCATGGTTCGAACTCTTTTCCCGTATCGAATCAGCGCTGCTGCGCTCGCGACCATTGCGCCAGGAGAACGCGCAGTTGCGCCTGGCGATCGAGCAGTCGGTGGTACTGGTCGGTCAGCTCGTGCCGCAGGGGTGGTGCGAGCTGTTCCCGCAGTACCGTTTCGAAGCGCTGGCGAACCGACGCTTCGATTCGCAGGCCCTCATCCAGCAGCGCCTGGTCATTGCCAGTTCCAAACAGCGTCCTGAACCCTCCCCAACGGCGATGGACCTCACTCTGGAGGCTGGGATGCAGCGCAGGCCGCCCACCGTGGGCCTTGATCTGGTCGCGCAAGTTCTCGCGAATGACCGTCCACTCCAGTGCGCGGCTGGCGAACAGTTGGCGGAGGTCCGAGTTATGGCATTCGCGGGAAAAATCTCCGTACTCCAGTCGCCCACCTTCGCAGGCGACCAATAGCTGGTTCAGCAGGTCGATGGTCTTGTTCAGCGTTGGCATGGAATGGCTCCCTTTCCTCGGTTCTATTCCTGTCGACTGGTGTGGAGGCTGGGGATTCAATCTGATTTTCATTTGCGTCATTGGTGCAGGCCTGACACTACCCTCACCCCCGGCCCCTCTTCCAAAGGGCGAGGGGTGACTCGCGCTGGTGAGGGATAAGTCATCCTGAAACACGCGGCTGACTGAACGCAGGCACGGAAAGCCCCCTGGGAGAGGGTTGGGTGAGGGCTGACGCCGGCTGTCACGATGCTTTGCCACTTCGCGAATGAATTCGCTCCTAGAGGGCAGGACTGCGTCCTGCTTAGCGATTGAAATCGCCCCCACAGGACTGTGCCGAAGGTGGGCTGGGAGTCACCCCTCTCCTCTTCAGGGAGAGGGGCCCGGGGGAGAGGGTTGCCAATGGCTGGCACCGTGCTCGCCATTTCGCGAATGAGTTCGCTCCTACAGGGCAGGACTGCGTCCTGCTTGGCGATTGAAATCGCCCCCACAGGACTGTGCCGAAGGTGGGCTGGGAGTCACCCCTCTCCTCTTCAGGGAGAGGGGCCGGGGGAGAGGGTTGCCAATGGCTGGTCGGGATTATCTCGCTGGCCAACTTTGCCACCTGCAACGCTGACAAGGTCAGCGCCAACCTGCTGCGCGGCATTGCGCGCATGCATTGAGGCAAGAAGCCAGGACCGCTCGGTCCTGGCTTTCCATGTCAGGCCACCACCTTCAGCTGTTGCTCCAGCGCTTGCGAAAGCCGCGCCGCCTGGGCGGGCTTGTAGAAGTGCTCGAAGCAGAAATTCGTCGCCTCGACATAGCCCTGGGCCGAACCGCAATCGAAGCGTTGCCCCTGGAAGCGATAAGCCAGCACGCAGCCACGGCTGGCCTGCTTCATCAAGGCATCGGTGATCTGGATCTCGCCACCCGCGCCCGGCGGGGTTGCCGCGATCAGGTCGAAGATATCCGGCGTCAGAATGTAGCGGCCGATGATGGCCAGGTTGGAAGGCGCATCTTCCGGACGCGGTTTCTCCACCATCCGGTCGACACGCAGCAGGCCTTCACGCATGCACTCGCCGGCGACGATGCCGTATTTGCCGGTTTCCCCCGCCGGCACTTCCTGGATGGCCACGATGGAGCAGCGGAACTGGTTGTAGAGCTGGACCATCTGGGTCAGCACGCCGTCCCCGCCGGGGTTCAGGCACAGGTCGTCTGCCAGCACCACGGCAAATGGCGCATCGCCGATCAGTGGGCGGCCGCTGAGAATGGCATGGCCAAGGCCCTTCATGTGGGTCTGGCGGGTGTAGGAGAACGAACATTCGTCAATCAGGCGTCGGATGCCATCCAGGGCTTTTTCCTTGTCGGTGTTGCAGATCTCGTTCTCCAGCTCGTAGCTGATGTCGAAATGGTCTTCCAAAGCGCGCTTGCCTCGTCCGGTGACCATGGAGATCTGCGTCAGGCCAGCGTCCAGTGCTTCCTGTACGCCGTACTGGATCAGCGGCGTGTCCACCACCGGGAGCATTTCCTTGGGCATGGACTTGGTTGCCGGAAGGAAGCGGGTACCGTAGCCAGCGGCAGGGAAGAGGCACTTCTTGATCATGGTGTCAGCTCCATTACTGATGTGGGCATCAGAATGCTGACTAGCCGGTCACGAGGGGGTTCAAGGAATATTTTCAATGGTAGGCAACTGCGCCCCGCCCTAGGGGCAGGACGCAATCAGTCGCTCAGGGGCGGTTGCCTCCATGGCTATGCTGGCCCTCTTTGCGCGCTTTTTCGGCGCGGTTGGTGTCGCTGCCGACATTACCGCCCGTCGTACGACCGGTCTGCGGGTCTCCGCCGCTGGAGATGGTCTGGGGTGCGTCGGGATACGGATGCTTTCGGTGGTGCTTGCTCATGAGGATTTCCTCCCGTTTATGGTGATGGGGCAAGGGGCGCTGGGCGTCGGTCGAGCAGCCGCGCGCATTCCTCGCAGGTTTTTCGGCAATCCTGGCACTCGGCCGTCGGGTGGCGCGCGCACTCGGTCGCGCAGAGTCGGCACATGGCGGCGCAGAAGGGGCCGTAGCTCTCGGTGTAGCGACTGTCATGCTCCATCAGGTCGAGCATCTGCCGGCAGGTATCCATGCATTCGCCGCAGAGATCGCGGCAGCGACGGATGGCCCGGCGCTCCGCTTCGTTCTCCACCAGCAGGAAACGGGTGATACACACCGAACAGGTGACGATGCAGCGGCTGCAGGCTTCGCGGCGAGGTTCCATGGCGTCAGGTCCGGCGCAGGCGTTCGTAGTAATAAGGAATATTCAGTAACGCGTGCCGGGCAGCGGCCTCGCGCACTTCGTTGCGTTCCCCATCGAAACGCACGGTTTCACTCACCACCCCTTCGTGATCCTCCAGCCGCATGGCGCAGGCGAAGCACTGCACGCCATCCATCTCGCCATCGGCCTCCGCCAGGCCGGTATTGGCCAGCGCAATATCGGCACGACTCGCGTGCAGGGCGCCGATGGCCATCTCCCGCGTTACTTCCTCGCTGGTGAGGCCGAATTGTTCGATGGTCCGTGGGTTCACCCCCAGAAGACGCTCCTTGGCCTCGGGCGCGTAGACCACGAAGCCGCACACGAGCACCGATCCGCTGCCGGACACCTCCGCCAGCATGGAAGCCATCAGACCCGCGGTGCAGGACTCGGCGGTTGCCAGGCGCAGCCCGTACCGGTCCAGGAAACTCACGACTTCGTCTATTTCAACCATGGTTCCGCTCTCTCTTTGCCCGGCGCTCATGCCCTTATGGAATGACCCCCATAGGCAAAGTTCAGGTTTCCCTCCAAACGGCGGCGAGGTGAGAAATAAGTCGAACCTAAGCAAATCCAGCCAGTCAGCAAAAAGTGTGGGACCCAGTCCAGGGCAACCACTCACAGATGGCAGCAGGGCTTGCGAAGAGCCCGGACAAAAGGAAATCAGACGTGCGCGTCCGGGCTCGGCGGGAAACCTGCCAGCCAAGGGCATCGCCAAAACATGGTCCACGACGAATCGGAGCACATTATGGGAACTGCTGTAGCCACGGCCCAGGTCGACGAAGCTGTTTGCATCGAACCCAGGCCCAGGGCCGAATTGCATCTGGGCAGCTTGCAGGCGACCAAGAAGCGCATCCTCTTCGTCACATCGGAGCTGGCCGACCTGGTCAAGGTCGGCGGGCTGGGCGATGTCTCGGCAGCGTTGCCGAAGGCATTGTCCGCCCACCACGACATGCGCGTGCTGCTGCCCGGCTATCGACAGGTACTGGAAAGTGGCTATCCCATTCGCATGATCGGCCAGGTGAACGGCCTGGCCGCCCTGCCCCCTTGCCGCATTGGCCGCATGGACCTGCCCGACGGCCTCATCGTCTATCTGCTGATCTGCCCTGAACTCTATGAACGGGAAGGGACGCCCTACGGCGATGGCCACGGCCACGACTGGCCGGACAACCACATCCGCTTTGCCCGCCTCGGTCTGGCGGCCGCGCAGATCGCCGACGGCACCGCGTGCATCAGTTGGTGCCCGGAACTGGTCCATGCCAACGACTGGCCGGCCGCCCTGGCACCCGCCTACATGGCTTGGCACGGCGTGGACACGCCGCGTGTATTCACTATCCACAACCTCGCCTATCAGGGCCTGTGCGAAATGAAATGCAGTGCGGAACTCGGCATCCCCGCCGAAGCCCTCACCTCCGAGGCCCTGGAGTTCTACGGCAAGCTGTCCTTCCTCAAGGGGGGCATCGCTTACTCGAACCATGTGACCACCGTCAGCGAAACCTATGCCCAGGAAATCACCACGCCGCTGTTCGGCTGCGGGCTGGAAGGCATGTTGCAGGCCAAGGTCAACGACGGCCAGCTGAGCGGGATCATCAACGGCATCGACGAAAGCTGGGAGCCGCGCAGCGACCCCCACCTCGTGCAGGGTTTCAGCGCCGGCCGCTGGCAAGGCAAGGAAGCCAACGCGCGCCATGTACGAGAGCGCTTCAACCTGGAAATGCACGACGGCCCATTGTTTGCCGTGATCTCCCGCCTGGTGCAGCAGAAAGGCATCGACCTCACCCACGATGTGGCCGGGCATATCGTCGAAGCCGGTGGCAGCATCGTTGTGATCGGCCAGGGCGAACCGGAGCTGGAACAGGCGATGGTCGACCTGGGCGAGAGCTATCCCGGCCGTATCGGCGTGAGCATCGGCTTCGATGAAACCGTGGCGCGGCGTATGTTCGCCGGCAGCGACTTCCTGCTCATGCCCTCGCGTTTCGAGCCGTGTGGCCTCAGCCAGATGTACGCCCAGTGCTTCGGCTCGCTGCCCATCGCGCATCGCACAGGCGGTTTGGCGGACACCATCGAGGACGGCGTCACCGGATTCCATTTCGAGGATGAAACCGTGGACAGCTACCGGGATGCCATCGATCGTGCCCTGGCGGTGTACCGGCATCCCGCGTTGCTGGACGCCATGCGCACCCATGCCATGGATTCGCCCCTCTATTGGGGCCGTACGATCTGGCCCTATGACGAGCTGTACCAGCGGCTGGTGGACGGCCCGTGCGAGGCAGGGGACGCGCTGTGATCACCGACCCGCTCCATGGAGCCCGTCTGATCGGCCCGCACACCACCCGATTCGCGCTCTGGGCTCCAGATTGCCGCAGCGTGGCGGTGGAGCTGATGCATGGTTCCCTGCACCCGCTGGCGGAGCAACCCGGAGGCTGGTTTGGTGGCGAACTGGCGTGCGGCGCGGATACCGGATACCGCTATGTCGTTGACGGCGAGCGCCGGGTCCCGGACCCGGCCTCGCGCAAACAGGCCGGAGACATCCACGGCTTCAGCATGGTGGTCGATCCCGCAGCCTACTCCTGGCGCATGACGGACTGGCGCGGGCGTCCCTGGCACGAGGCGGTGATCTACGAGCTGCACGTCGGGCTGCTGGGAGGCTTCGCGGAAGTGGAAGCCTACCTGCCGACCCTGGCTGAGCTGGGTGTCACGGCAGTGGAACTCATGCCCCTCGGTGAATTTCCGGGTAAGCGCAATTGGGGCTACGACGGCGTCCTGCCCTTCGCTCCGGATTCCTCCTACGGGACGCCGGATGAGTTGCGCAGCCTGATCGACCGTGCCCATGAACTGGGGCTGATGGTGCTGGTGGATGTGGTCTACAACCACTTCGGGCCTGAAGGGAATTACCTCGGCCATTACGCGTCGGACTTCTTCCGCGCCGACCGCCAGACTCCCTGGGGCGATGCCATCGATTTCCGCCGGCCCGAGGTCAGCGAGTATTTCATCGAGAACGCCTTGATGTGGCTCCAGGACTATCGCGTGGATGGCCTGCGCATTGACGCGGTGCATGCCATTCGTGACACGGCGTTCATGCTGGAACTTGCCAACCGTGTGCGAACGACCCTCCCGCGCAACCGTCATGTGCATCTCGTGCTGGAAAACGAGTTCAACCAGTCCAGCCTGCTGGAGCACGGCTTCGATGCCCAGTGGAACGATGACGCGCACAATGCCCTGCACGTCCTGCTCACCGGCGAACGGCACGGCTACTACGCGGATTTCGCCGAGGCGCCGGCCCTCAAGCTGGCCACCTGCCTGGGGGAAGGCTTCGCCTTCCAGGGCCAATCCGACCGCAATGGTTTCGCCCGTGGCGAGCCCAGCGCCCACCTGCCGCCCAGCGCCTTCGTTTTCTTCCTGCAGAACCACGATCAGGTCGGTAATCGCGCCTACGGTGAACGGCTGCCGGCACTCGCCGACCTGGATGCGCTGAAGGCCGCTGCCGTGCTGTTGCTGCTCTCGCCGATGATTCCGCTGCTGTTCATGGGCGAGGAATGGGGCTCGACGCAACCCTTTCTCTACTTCACCGATCACCCTGAAGCGTTAGGGGCCGCGGTTCGTGAAGGCCGGCGTAACGAGTTCGCGGCATTTCCAGCCTTTAGCGACCCCGCCTTGCGCGAGAACATCCCCGACCCCAACGCTGCCCACACCTTCAATCGCTGCCTGCCCGATCTCGACCTGGCCAATCAGCTGCGGCACCGCGAATACCTGGCCTTCTATCGAAACCTGCTCAGCCTGCGCCACGCCAGCATCATCCCTCGGCTGCACGGCTCCCGCGCCCTGGAGTCCGGTGTACTGGGTTCCGATGCGGTATGCGCTGCATGGCAGATGGGCGACGGCAGCCGCCTGGACATCCTGATCAACCTTGGGGAATCCCCGGTCGCCCTGGAACCCGTGAATGACAACGCGGAGATTCTTTTCACCCATCGAGTCCAAGGTGTCGACCTGGCCGAAGGCCGCTTGCCGCCCCGAAGCGCCCTGGCACTGCTGGAACCGGCGCCATGAGCGACGTGCAACTGGCGGAACTGGCCAACGCCGCCGGTCTGCAACTGGACTGGGTGGATGCCAATGGCCAGCCGCAGCGAGTCAGTTCCGAAGTCCAGCGTGGCCTCCTGGAAGCCATGGGCTACGCGGCGCATTCCCCCCAGCAGATAGCCGGCAGCCTGGCCGGTGTGCGCGAGCGCCAGCAGGCCGCCCGCCTCGGCCCGCTGATCGTGCTCGACCAGGGCGAACGGTTGTCCCTGGCCGGAATCGGGCGTCCCGGTCAGGGCTACCAGCTGCGTCTGGACGATGGCCGGCTGCGCGAAGGACGGCTCGATGCGGACTGCGGTCTGAGCGCCCCCGACGCCTGCGGCTACCACCCGTTGCTGATCGGCGACAGTGAACTCTGCCTTGCCGTCGCCCCACCCGCTTGCCCCAGTGTTCGCGAACTGGTCGGCCATGAGCACGCCTGGGGCCTGACCGCCCAGCTCTACGCCCTGCGCCGGGCTGGAGACGGCGGCCTCGGCGACACCCGCGCTGTCGAGAACCTCGCCTGTAGCGCCGGCCACCATGGCGCCGACGCGCTGGCCATCAGCCCGGTACACGCCATGTTCAGCGCCAATGGTGAACAGTACGGCCCCTATTCACCCTCCAGCCGCCTTCACTTCAACGTGCTGCATGCGGCCCCTGCCAGTGTGCTCGGCGATGGCGCACTGGCACGAGCCTTGGCGGCGACCGGTCTGGGTGCCGAGTACGCTCGCCTCGAATCCTTGCCTCTGCTCGACTGGCCGGCGCTTTCCCGGGCGCGGATGGCGGTCCTTCGCCAGCTCTACCAGCAGTTCGACGACGAACACGGTGCGTTGCGCCACGACTTCGAGCGCTTCCGTGAACAGGCGGGTGACGCCCTGCTCCTGCATTGCCGCTTCGAAGCCTTGCACGGACATATGCTGGCCAGCGGTGCTTCGGGGGATTGGCGCTGCTGGCCGGAGCATTTGCGCAATCCCAGCCACTCCGCCGTCCAGCGTTTCGCCCGCGAGCATGCCCGCGAAGTGGAGTTCCATGCCTTTGCCCAATGGCTGGTGGTCCGTGGGCTGGAACGCGCGCAGATCGCCGCCATCGGCGCCGGCATGGGCATCGGGCTGATCGCCGATCTCGCCGTGGGCGCGGACTGTGCGGGCAGCCAGGCCTGGGCGTGCCAGGAACAGCTGCTGGCCAGCGTCACCGTGGGTGCGCCGCCAGACATCCTCAACCGCTCCGGTCAGAACTGGGGCGTCTGGGCGTTCTCACCCCTGGGCCTGAAAGAGCACGGCTACCAGGCATTCATCCAGATGCTGCGGGCCAGCTTCGGCTGCGCCGGCGGGGTGCGGATCGACCACGTCATGGGGCTACAACGACTCTGGGTGATCCCCGAAGGTGCCGACCCTGGAAGCGGCGCCTACTTGAGCTTCCCGCTCCAGGACCTGTTGCGCCTGATCAGCCTGGAGGCCTGGCGCAGCCAGGGCCTGGTGATCGGCGAAGACCTCGGCACGGTTCCCGATGGCCTACGGCAAGAGCTCGCACGGCGTAATGTCCTGGGCATGCGCGTGCTGTTGTTCGAGCATGCCGACGGTGCCTTCGCCCCGCCCTGCGACTGGCCCCATGACGCCCTGGCGACGACCACGACCCATGACCTGCCGACCCTGCAGGGCTGGTTCCAGGGCCAGGACATCAACTGGCGTCTGAAAGCCGGCCACAGCGACCTCGAGACCACCCGCAACGACTTCGAGCTTCGCCAGCAAGAATGCAAGGCCCTGACGGCCGCATTGCGGGTGGAGGGCCATCTTTCGCCCCATGAGCACGACATCGAGCATTGCGTGCAGGCCTGCATCGGCTATGTCGCGGAGACACCCGCGCCGCTGGTGCTCGTGCCGCTGGAGGACCTGCTGGGAGAGTCCGAGCAGCCCAACCTGCCGGGCCCCGGTGATCTGCATCCCAACTGGCGGCGCCGCTTGCCGGTGGCGGCCGCCGAATTGCTCGAACTGCCGGTAGCGCGCCAGCACCTCGGCTGCCTGGTGGAAGGTCGCGAACAGCGACTGGGGGTGCCGGATGGATGAAGTACGTGCCACCTTGCGCTTGCAGTTCCATCGCGGCTTCACCCTCGACGACGCGATACCCCTGGTGCCCTACTTCGCCGAACTGGGCATCAGTCATCTTTATTGTTCGCCGCTGTTCACCGCCCGCCCCGGTTCCAGTCACGGCTACGACGTGGTCGACCCGACGACGATCAATCCCGAACTGGGTGGCGAGTCCGCCCTGGAACGGCTGGTGGAAGCGCTGCGTCGCCAACGCATGGGCCTGATCCTCGATCTCGTACCGAACCACATGGCCGTGGGCGGCGACCGAAATCCCTGGTGGCTGGATGTCCTGGAATGGGGCCAGGCGAGCCCCTATGCGAACTTCTTCGATATCCAGTGGCAATCCTCCGACCCGCTGCTGGATGGTCAGCTACTGGCGCCTTTTCTCGCCAACGACTATGCCGAGGTGCTGTCCGCAGGCGGATTGCAGCTGGGGTATTACAGCGAGCGTGGCGGCTTCGCCGTTCGCCATTTCGATCACCTCTTCCCGCTCTCGCCCCCCACCTGGGGCGAAATCCTGCGCAGCACTGGCGACCCCGACCTCTCCGCCCTGGCGCAGGACTTCGACCGGCTGAAGGACGCGCCCTCCCCTCGCGACCGGGCGCAGGCCTTGAAAGAAGAGCTTGCGCGCCTGGTCGCCGAGCCTGGCAAAGCAGCAGCGCTGGACCTGGGCATGGATCAGTATCGGGGCGACAACGAGGCCGGCATGCAGCGTTTGCACGAACTGCTGGAACGCCAGACCTATCGCGTCGCCAGCTGGCGAACCGCGGCGGATGACATCAACTGGCGGCGCTTCTTCGACATCAATGAACTGGGCGGCTTGCGGGTGGAGCGCGCCGAGGTGTTCGAGGCGACCCACGCCAAACTCTTCGAGCTGGTCGCACGCGGGCTGGTGGACGGTCTGCGCATCGACCACGTGGATGGCCTGGCCGACCCGCGTGGTTACTGCCGCCGCTTGCGCCGTCGCGTCGAGCACCTGCTGGATGCCCTGCCCCGGCGCCCGCCTTTCCCCATCTACGTGGAAAAGATCCTAGGTCATGGCGAGCACCTCCCGCTGATCTGGGGCGTCGATGGGACCACGGGCTACGACTTCATGAATGAAGTGTCCCTGCTGCAGCACGACCCGATGGGAGAACTGCGCCTGTGTGCGCTCTGGACCGCCATCAGCGGCCGCAGCGGGAACTTCCCCGAAGAATCCCAGGAGGCACGCCGACTGCTGCTGACCAGTTCCCTGGCCGGCGATGTGGAAACGGTAGCCCAGGGCCTGCTGCAGATTGCCCGAGGCGAACTGGCGAGCCGCGACCTCACCCTCGGCGCCATCCGCCGGGCTCTGGTGGAGCTGGTGGCGCACTTCCCCGTCTATCGGACCTACGCCGGTGCCTGCGGGCGTTCCTACGAGGACGAGGGTGTGTTCCAGCGCGCCCTCAACGGTGCCCGTACCAGCCTGTCACCGGCTGACTGGCCGTTGCTCGACTACCTCGACCGCTGGCTCGGTGCTGAGGCGCTGCGCGATATCCCACCCGGTCCCAAGCGTCGTCTGCGGCGCCAGGTCCTGCAGCGCTTCCAGCAGCTGACATCGCCGGCTGCGGCCAAGGCCGTGGAAGACACCGCCTGCTACCGCTCGATTGTGTTGCTTTCGCGCAACGACGTCGGCTTCGGCCCGGAGCATTTCAGCGCCCCCCTGACGGAGTTCCATTGCGCTTGCCTGGAGCGCGCCGCCCGCTTCCCCAATAACCTGCTGGCCACCGCCACCCATGACCACAAGCGCGGCGAGGATGCGCGCGCCCGGCTTGCGGTACTCAGCGAGCGCTCGGACTGGTTTTTCAAGGCGGTTCAGCGCTGGCGGCGGCTGGCCGATCCGCTGCGCGCTGTCGCCGATGACGAAGAGACCATCGCACCGGCCGACGAACTCGCGCTGTACCAGACCGTGCTGGGCAGTTGGCCACCCGGGCTTTCCCTGACGGATGCCGACGGCATGCAGGGCTATCTCGAACGGTTGCAGCGCTGGCAGGAAAAATTCCTTCGCGAAGCGCGGTTGCGCAGCAGTTGGAGCGCGCCGAACCAGCCCTACGAAGCGGCCTGCCGCGTCTTTCTTGCGCGCCTGCTGGAGAGCCCCGAAGGGCGTCCACTGCGCAAGGACCTGCTCGCTGCCGTTACCGAGCTTGCTCCAGCCGGCGCGCTCAACGGCCTGGTCCAGTGCCTGTTGCGGATGACCACTCCCGGCGTCCCGGACCTCTATCAGGGCACTGAATTCTGGGACTTCAGCCTGGTGGACCCGGACAATCGCCAGGAAGTCGACTTCGCCGCGCGCATCGCCGGTCTGGCTGACCATGGCGCGCCGCAAGAACTGCTTCGGTCCTGGGAAAATGGCCATATCAAGCAGCGATTGGTGGCGACCGTGCTCAACCTGCGCCAGAAGCAGCCGCTGTTGTTCAGCCAGGGCAGCTATGAGCCACTTGAGGTCGAAGGCCCACAGGCCGAACGGGTCCTGGCCTTTGCCCGTTGCCATGAACTGTTTGGAATGGTGGTGGTGGCACCGCGCCTGGCTTCGACACTCCTCGACGGTCCCCTGCCCCAGGTACCGCCGCAGCACTGGGCGGATACCCGCATCAAACTGCCTCGTTCACTGCGCAAGGGGCGCTTGAGTGGCGCATTTTCAAGCCGCGACCTCGTACCCCGGCAAAATTGCCTGGGGGTTGCCGACCTCCTGGCCGACTTCCCCGTCAATCTTCTACTGATCACACCCTCGAACCGGGAGCCGCAACCATGAGCGACGAAGAAGCACGAATCCGCGAACTCGCCTATCAGATCTGGGAGTCGGAAGGTTGCCCTGAGGGCCAGTCGACGCGGCATTGGCAATTGGCCTGCGTCCTCGCCGAAATAGCCCATACGCCCACCCCTGCGGAAGTCGTCCGTACCCGCCGAGTCACCAAGCCCGAGCCGGTCGAGCCCGCCAAAGCCCCGGCACCAAGCAAGCCCAGCGCGCCGAAATCCATCACCAGCAACCCCCCCACCGAACCGAAACCCTGAGACCGGCTAAGGAGGCAGCATGAGCAGGCAGCGCGCACGTGCCCCTGAAGTCCTGCGGCGTTCGCGCATCAGCGAAGGGCACCCCTTTCCGCTGGGCGCGAGCTGGGATGGACTGGGGGTCAACTTCTCGATCTTCTCGGCCCACGCCACACGGGTCGAGCTGTGCCTGTTCGATGCCACGGGCGAGACCGAGCTGGAGCGCATCGAACTTCCCGAGTACACCGACGAGATCTGGCACGGCTACCTGCCCGACGCCCATCCCGGCCAGGTCTACGGCTTTCGGGTGCATGGCCCGTACGAGCCCGAGGCCGGTCACCGTTTCAACCCGAACAAACTGCTCATCGATCCCTATGCCAAGCAGCTGGTCGGGCGGCTGCGCTGGTCGGAAGCGCTGTTCGGCTACGAGATCGGCTCGCCGGACGCCGACCTCAGCTTCGATACCCGCGACAGCGCTGCCTTCGTGCCCAAATGCAAGGTCATCGACCGCGCGTTCACCTGGGGCGACCAGCAACACCGACGCATCCCCTGGGACAGCACGCTGATCTACGAGGCGCACCTGCGCGGCATCAGCATGCGGCATCCGGCGGTGGAGGAAAATCTGCGCGGTACATTCGCCGGGCTGGCGAGCCGCGAGCTGATCCAGCACCTGCGTTCCCTGGGTGTTTCCGCCATCGAGTTGCTGCCGGTGCATGCCTTCCTCGACGACAAGCACCTGCTGGAAAAGGGCATGAGCAACTACTGGGGATACAACAGCATCGGCTTCTTCGCGCCCCACCCCGCCTACCTCGCCAGCGGCCAGGTGAGCGAATTCAAGGAGATGGTCGCGCACCTCCACGACGCCGGCCTGGAGCTGATCCTCGACGTGGTCTACAACCACACCGCCGAAGGCAACGAACTGGGTCCCACCCTGTCCATGCGCGGCATCGACAACGCCACCTACTACCGGCTGGTGCCCGACTCGCGCCGTCACTACATCAACGATTCCGGTACCGGCAATACCCTCGACCTCAGCCACCCCTGCGTCCTGCAGATGGTCACCGACTCGCTGCGCTACTGGGCGACCGAGATGCACGTCGACGGTTTCCGCTTCGACCTCGCCACCATCCTCGCCCGGCGCACCCAGGGCTATGAGGAGCGCCACGGGTTTCTCGTGGCCTGCCGCCAGGACCCGGTACTCAGCCGCCTGAAGCTCATCGCCGAGCCCTGGGACTGCGGCCCCGGCGGCTACCAGGTCGGCGGCTTCCCGCCCGGCTGGGCGGAATGGAACGACCGCTTCCGCGATACGGTGCGGGCCTTCTGGCGCGGCGACAACGGCAAGGCACGGACCCTGGCCAAGCGTCTCACGGCCTCCGGCGACCTGTTCAATCAGCGCGGCCGGCGGCCTTTCGCCTCGGTGAACTTCATCACCGCACACGATGGCTTCACCCTGCGTGACCTGGTGTCCTACGACCACAAGCACAACGAGGACAACGGCGAGGACAACCAGGACGGCAGCGACCACAACCTGTCCTGGAACCACGGTTGCGAAGGCCCGACCGATGACCCGCAGATCCGCGAGCTGCGCATGCGGCAGATGCGCAACCTGCTCGCCACCCTGATGTTCTCCCAGGGCACGCCCATGCTGTTGGCCGGCGACGAGTTCAGCCGCACCCAGCACGGCAACAACAATGCCTACTGCCAGGACAATGAAATCGGCTGGGTCGACTGGAGGCTGGATGAGGAAGGCCGCGACCTGCTGGAGTTCACCCGTCGCCTGGCGAGCCTGCGGCGGGCCTATCCGATCATGCGTCGCGGGCGCTTCCTGGTCGGTCATTACAACGAGGAACTGGGGGTCAAGGACGTCACCTGGCTCGCGCCCGACGGCGAGGAAATGACCGAAGAGAACTGGCTCGACGAGAACACCCGTTGCATGGGCATGCTCATGGACGGTCGTGCACAGCCCACGGGCATCCGTCGCAGCGGGGCCGATGCCACGGTATTGCTGGTGGTCAACGCCCATCATGAAGCGGTGAACTTCCAGCTTCCCCAGGTGACCGGCGGCTCTGGTTGGCACTGCCTCCTGGATACCGACACCCCGGCCCTGCGCAGCCAGGGCGAGTTGCCTTTTGATGAACCCTATGAGGTCACCGGTCGCTCGCTCGCACTGTTCGAACTGGTCCCGCTGGCCCGGGCTGTCTGACCGGAGCCGCTCCGTCAAAAAGGCTGAACCCTCCGTGAGGGCCCCAAGTCGGAACATAAAGGGCTGGTTCGGACGGCCCGGTTAGTCGCAGCAACCCCCGAACGCCAGAGGAGCCGACCTATGAAAGCCGTGGTTTTTCACGACGTTGGCGATATCCGTCTCGATGACGTAGCGGAACCGGTGCTGCAGGAACCGACCGACGCGATCATCCGCCTGACGGCATCGGCGATCTGCGGGACCGATCTGCATTTCGTCCGGGGAACCGTGAGCGGCATGGTCAAGGGCACCATCCTCGGGCATGAAGGCGTCGGCATCATCGAGGCACTGGGCAAGGACGTCCGCAACCTGGAAATCGGCGACCGCGTGGTGGTGCCGTCCACCATTGCCTGCGGTAACTGCTCCTATTGCCGCGCCGGCTACTACGCCCAGTGCGATGAGGCCAACCCCAACGGCAAGGAGGCCGGCACCGCCTTTTACGGCGGCCCCGCCATTACCGGGCCCTTCCACGGCCTGCAAGCCGAGATGGCGCGCATTCCCCACGCCAATATCGGCCTGGTCAAACTGCCCACCAGCATCAGCGATGACCAGGCGATCCTGCTTTCTGACATCTTTCCGACCGGGTACTTCGGCGCCGAGCTGGCAGAGGTCACGCCAGGCGACACCGTGGCCGTGTTCGGTTGTGGGCCGGTCGGCCAGTTCGCCATCGCCAGCGCGAAGCTGCTGGGTGCGTCCCGCGTTTTCGCCATCGACAAGCTCGATGACCGCCTGCGGATGGCCCGGCAACAGGGTGCGGAGATCATCAACTTCGACCAGGAAGACCCGGTCGAAACCCTGCGCCGCCTGACCAGCGGGATCGGCGTGGACCGCGCGATCGATGCCGTTGGCGTGGACGCCGAATGCCCCGTCCATTGCGATTCGAACGTCGGTTCCGAGTTTCATCAGGAGATGGCCGAGGTCACCCCCCACTCGCACCCCGATGGCGACAACTGGCACCCCGGCACTGCGCCGAGCCAGGCCCTGCGCTGGGCGGTCGAGGCCCTGGCCAAGGCTGGAACCCTCGGCATCATCGGTGTGTATCCGCAGCAGGCATGCCGCTTTCCCATCGGAGGAGCCATGAACAAGAACCTGACCATCAACATGGGCAACTGCCACCACCGGCGCTACATCCCGATCCTGATCGAGATGATCCAGGCGGGCCGCATCGACCCGGCCAAGATCCTCACCCAGATCAAGCCGATGGGCGATGCCATCGAGGCCTTCAAGGCGTTCGATCGCCGCGAAAGCGGCTGGATCAAGGTGGAACTACAGCCCCAGAAGCCCACGGGTAGCAAGGAGGGTGTAGGCGAGGAAGTCGTTTACGACTGGACCGCCGCCGACAAGTCCGACAAGACGGCAACGCTTCCGGCCGGTCCCAAACCGCCGCCCGGCCAACGCAGCGATGCCGAAGACTCGGCCAGTCGTCAGGAACGAACCGAGTCCGCCACCCTGCCCGCTGGCCCCAAGCCGAAGAAAACCGATAGTTGAGGACACCGCTGTGGGTGAAATACGCGTGGGCATTTCCGGATGGCGCTATGCGCCCTGGCGGGGAATCTTCTACCCCGATGGACTGCCCCAGGATCGCGAACTGGCCTTCGCCTCGCGCGCGGTCAACAGCATAGAGATCAATGGCTCCTTCTACGCCTTGCAGAATCCGGTGCGCTACGCCCACTGGCGTGATGACGCACCGGAGGATTTCATCTTCGCCGTCAAGGCGCCGCGCTACATCACCCACACCCGCAGGTTGAGGGAGGTCGAGCAACCGCTGGCCAACTTCTTCGCCTCGGGCCTGTTGCAACTGGGGGAGAAGCTGGGGCCGATCCTCTGGCAGTTCCCGCCCAGCATGAAGTTCGACGCCGAACTCTTCGCGCACTTCTTCGACCTGCTGCCGCGCACGTCCCTTGCTGCCCGGAACTGCGCCAGTCATTGCAGCGAACGCCTGAAGAAGTCCGGCTATCGGGATGCGCCCGCGCGGGCAACGCTGCGCCATGCCGTGGAAATCCGTAACGAGAGTTTCGTCTGTGACGAGTTCGTGCAACTGCTGCGCAAGCACAAGGTCGCCCTGGTGATCGCGGACACCGCCGGCAAGTGGCCCTACCTGGAAGACCTCACCAGCGACTTCGTCTACCTGCGCCTGCATGGCGACAAGGCGCTCTACGCCAGCGGCTATTCCGAACAGGCGCTGGAGCGCTGGGAGACGCGCATCCGCACCTGGAGCGCCGGCCGTCAGCCCGGCGACGCCCATGTGGTGGATGAGCACCAGCCCAAGCAGCGCAAGTCGCGGGACATCTATTGCTACTTCGATAACGACCTGAAAGTGCGCGCGCCTTTCGATGCACGACGACTGCTCGAGCGCCTGGACCTCACCAGGGACCTGGAAACCGAACCTGGTGTCTTGCAAGGAACACCACCGTGACCACGACCATTCCCATGCCTGAGATCGTCATCGACCGGATCACCGCCGTGCATCGCCTGAAGGTGATCACCATCAACACGCACAAGGGCTTCACCGCGTTCAACCGGCGCTTCATCCTGCCCGAGCTGCGCGATGCCGTGCGCACCACCAACGCGGACATCGTGTTCCTGCAGGAAGTCCTTGGCAGCCATGATCGTCATGCCCGGCGTTATCAGGACTGGCCGGCGACGCCGCAGTACGAGTTCCTGGCCGACAGCATCTGGCCGCAGTTCGCCTATGGGCGTAACGCGGTCTATCCGGATGGCCACCACGGCAATGCACTGCTGTCGAAATTCCCCATCATCCACCACGAAAACCTCGACGTGACCGTCCATGGCAATGAGCAGCGCGGCGTGCTGCATTGCATCCTGGACGTCCCGGGGCATCGGGAAGTGCACGCCATCTGCGTCCATCTGGGCCTGCGCGAGGGACACCGCAAGTTGCAGATCGGGCTGCTCTCGGAGCTGCTCTCCACGCTGAACCCACAGGCCCCGACCATAGTGGCGGGCGACTTCAATGACTGGCGCCTGCGCGCCGACGGCATGCTGGCGGAACACGGCCTGGTGGAAGCCTTCGGCTGGGCCTATGGCGCGCCGGCCAAGACCTTCCCGGCACGCCTTCCGCTGCTCTGCCTCGACCGCATCTACGTGCGTAACGCCAGCTGCCATGACGCCGAAGTGCTGTCGACCCGCCCCTGGTCGCACCTCTCCGACCATGCGCCGCTGGCCGCGGAGGTACATCTGTGAACGGGCAATGGCGCGACGGCAACCACATCGAACTGCTGGTCAACGGCGAGGAGTATTACCCGCGGGTGTTCGAGTGCATCCGCGCGGCGAAGCGCGAAGTGCTGGTGGAGACCTTCATCATTTTCGAGGACAAGGTCGGCTATGAACTCAAGGAAGTGCTGATCGAAGTGGCCCAGCGCGGTGTCAGGGTGGAACTGGCCTTCGACGGCTACGGCACCGCGGACCTGGGCGAGGCGTTCATTGCCAGCATGACCTCGGCGGGCGTGCGGGTGCACGTCTTCGACCCCAGCCCGCGCCTGCTGGGCATGCGCACCAACCTGTTCCGTCGGCTGCATCGCAAGATCGTCGTGATCGACGGTGAGCTGGCCTTCGTCGGCGGCATCAACTACTCCGCCGACCACCTGGCGGACTTCGGCCCCATGGCCAAGCAGGACTACGCCGTGGAAGTGAGCGGTCCGATAGTGGCCGACCTGCACCGCTCCAGCCTTCGCCTGCTCAGGCCCGTGCTGGAAGGCCCCAGCGAGGTCCGGCCTCCGCTGCAAAGCACCGGACAGGCGCACATCCTGCTGGTGGAGCGCGACAACAATCGCCATACCACCGATATCGAACAGCAGTACCTGGCCGCCTTCCGCAGCGCTCGCTCGCACCTGGTGGTGGCCAACGCCTACTTCTTCCCCGGCTACCGCCTGCTGCGCGAGCTGCGCAACGCGGCCCGCCGAGGCGTGAAGGTGGTGCTGATCCTGCAGGGGCAGCCGGACATGCTCTGGGCCCAGAGTTTCTCCCGCCTGCTCTACAACTACCTGTTGCGCGAAGGCGTGACCATCTACGAGTACTGCCAACGGCCGCTGCACGGCAAGGTCGCACTGGTGGACGAAGAATGGTCGACCGTGGGTTCCAGCAACCTCGACCCCCTGAGCCTGGCCCTTAACCTGGAAGCCAATCTGTTCGTGCGGGACCGGGACTTCAACCATCACCTGCACCGCCATCTGGAGCAGCTGGCGACCGCCCACTGCAAGAGCATCAGCCTGGAGCGAATGATCCGGGGCTATTGGTGGCGGGCGCCGCTGATCTTCCTCTGTTTCCACTTCATCCGGCGCTTTCCCGCCATTGCCGGTTGGTTCCCCGCTCACCGGCCCAACCTCGAGTCGCAGCACCCGGCCGAGGACGAAGAACCCCACCTGGATGAGGGCAAGCCGCGATGAGCGAGTCCGCCAAGAAACCGTGGATGAAGTGGGGTTCTCGGCTGCTGACCCTGTTTTTCATCCTGTTGATGCCCGTCCTGCTTTACCTGGTGGCACGCAACCTCGACTGGAACGAGGTGAAGAAGTCGCTGCAGGCCTTCAGCTTCACCACCTTGCTGGTGGGCGGCATCCTCGCCTTCTGCAGTTACATGGTCTTCAGCATCTTCGACCTCATTGGCCGCGCCTACACCGGGCACCACTTGCCCGCGCGCCAGGTCCTGCCGGTGGCCTTCGTCTGCTACGCCTTCAACCTCAACTTCACCACCTGGGTCGGCGGTGTGGCGCTGCGTTATCGACTGTACAAGCGGCTCGGGCTGGATACCGCCACGGTCACGCGCATCATCAGCCTCGGCATCCTCACCAACTGGATTGGTTACATGGCGTTGGCGGGCGTGGTGTTTTCGCTACGGCTGGTGAAACTCCCGGCCAGCTGGAGCCTGGGTGTGACCGGCCTGCAAATGATCGGCCTGCTGCTCCTGGTGCTGGTCGGCATCTACCTGTACGCCTGCGGCTGGGCTGAAAAGCGGACCTGGTCGTGGCGGGACCATGAGATCACCCTGCCCTCGCTGCGCCTGGCGGTGATCCAGATCTGGCTCGGCGCGACCAACTGGGCCCTGATGGCCTCATTGATCTTCTGGCTGCTGCCCCACGGACACGGCACCTACTACCCGTCGATTCTCGGCATCCTGCTGATCAGCTGCGTGGCGGGGGTGATCACGCACATCCCGGCCGGGCTCGGCGTGCTGGAAACGGTGTTCCTCGCCCTGCTGCACGATCAGGTCAGTCAGGGCGGACTGGTGGCGGCCCTGCTGGGCTACCGCACGTTGTATTTCCTGGTGCCGTTGCTGATCGCCGTAGTGACCTATCTGATTCTGGAAAAACGCGCCAAGACCATTCGCAAGCACCACAAGCACAAGGTCCGGCCGGAAAAATCGGAGACGGGCTGAGGCCACTCAGGCGCTTCAGGGCGGCGTCCTACCGAGCAGGGTCCACTTCCCGGCACGGACTGCTGATGCCAGCGACCTCGGCCGAGGTTCGCGGTGGGTATCGGCGATCATTTGCGCGACGCCTTGGCGGGTTTGCGCGCGGTGCCACCCGCGCGCCGGCGGGGCGCTGCTTCAGCTTCCTCTGTTTCTTCAGTGGCCTTGCCGCCTTTGCCTTTCCCACCCAGGCTGCGACGCAGCAATTCGGTAAGGTCGATGATCTCGGCGCCCCGGCCAGTGGTTTCCTCGCCCGGTTGTTCCACGCGTTCGATCTTGCCCGCCTTGGCCTTCTGCTCCGCCAGTTCCATCACCTTCTCGCTGAAGGTGTCGACATAGGATTCCGGCTCCCAGTCGGTGGTCATGTCCTCGATGAGACGGCTGGCCATCTGCATCTCGCCCTTGCTCAGTTTCGCGTTGGTCACGTCTGAGCCCAGGTCAAGCACATCGAGTTTTCGCACTTCAGAGGGCCAGCGCAGCATCACCAGGACCAGCGCATTCTCCATCGGCATCAGCGCAGCGAGGTGCTGGCGGGTGCGCAGCACTACCTCGGCGAGGGCGACCTTGCCCGACGCTTCGAGGGCTTCGCGCAGCAAGGCATAGACCTTGCCACCACGCTTGTCGGGGCTGAGGTAATACGGCGCTTCGATGTTCTGCAGGGGAATCTGCGTGGCTTCAACGAAGGCGATGATATCGATGGTCTGCGTCGACTCCGGGTGCGCCTGGCGGATTTCGTCATCGCTGAGGACCACATAGTGCCCATCACCGTATTCCACGCCCTTGACGATGTCCTCGCGCTGGATTTCCTTGCCGGTGATCTTGTTCACGCGCTTGTAGCCGACCGGCTCCATGCTGCGCTTGTCCAGCCAGTCGAAATCGATGCCGCTGGATTCGCTGGCGGAAACCAGGGCGACCGGAATGTGCACGAGTCCGAAGCTGATGGCGCCTTTCCAGATTGCGCGTGCCATGGAAATTTCCCCTTCGCGGTGGCCTACATTCGACCGACAGGCCGTCCTCCGCAAAGTTGCAGGAATCCGCCGGGCTACCTCCCTGGCTGGCGGGTTTCTTCGACAGGCCTGATATAGCGGTTGCTGCCGCAACGGCTGCAGCGCTGCTGCATGAGGTTCTCATTGCCGATTCGTACCGGCATTTCCAGCATCCAGGCACAGCCGCAGAAGAAACAGATGAAGCTCATCGCAACCTCCCCCGCGTGGCGCGGGAGTGTCGTGCATGACCGTTCGACAGCCGGGGTTCCTCGGCGACTCACCCAATCGACCGGCGCGGCGCCGTCCGACGGATTGGCGGAACCCCTACTGGCAGGCCGCGACTCCTATCTCTAATACATCAAGCCAAAGGGAGTGCCCGCTCATGTCCAAGAAGACGCTATTCCTGATCAGCTACATCCTCGACAACCAGCCCTGCAGCGTCGAGGTGGAAGCGGATAGCGAAGCCATGACGCCGGACCAGGCGCGCTTCTACCTGGGCTCCCTGCACACCTCCGCCTCCCCCGAATCTTTCACCGATGTCCAGGTGACCCGCATCAGCCACCCGAAGAAGGATGGGCCCACCCCGGCCCATAACCTGCAGCCATGAAAAACCTCGAAACCCCGGCGGTGAAGCTCGCCCTCTACGGTGCACAGAGCGCACTCGGCTATGCGCTGATGGTGGAGGCCCTGCATCGCCAGTACGAGGTCGGCGCCGTGCTCAGTGACCTCAACGCGATCACCGCACGGCCCGGCATTCGCGCGATGAGCAGCAACCCCTACGACGCTCTCAGCGTGAGTCACGCAGTGGTGGGCAAGACTGCCGTGATCGGCATGCCTTGCGCGTCCGGTGTGCCCGCCGCAGCCCATGACGGCAGCGGCGAGGCCTTTGCGCAGGTCTATACCGGGATCAGCGCCCTGATCGATGGCCTGTGCATTGCGGGGGTACGCCGGCTGGTGATCATCGACCCGTTGCAATGGCTGGAGCAGTCGCCCTCCAGCCCGGCACCTGCGGCGGAATACCTACAGCGCCGCCTGCTGGACAGTGGTTTGGAGTGGACCTTGGTGGAAGCGCCGCAAGGCTACGATCCGGACCTGGACTTCGATGACTTCGTGCACGCGCCCTCGGCCGAGAAGGCACATTCGGTCGAACTTCTGCAGAGTTTCGCCTCGGCCGTGCTGGACGAACTGATGCTGCGAAATCACCTGCACCAGTGCCTGCTGCTCTGCGACGAGGATGCCTGAGCCGTCAGTGCTGTTCCGGCGGGGGGACGGGAACGTTCCAGATATCGGTGGCGTATTCGCGAATGCTGCGGTCGGAGGAAAACCAGCCCATGCGCGCGGTGTTGAGGACTGCGGAACGCCACCAGCGGGAACTGTTCTGCCAACACTTGTCCACCTGCCGCTGGGCATTCCAATAGGCGTCGAAGTCATCGCGGACTCGATAGCGGTCCTCGCGGGTCAACGCATCCACCATCCCCTGGTAACGCCCCCGGTCTTCGGGCGAAAACACGCCTGAGCGAACAGCATCCAGTGCGGCGTGGAGACGCTCGGAGCACCGGGCCGCCGGTTCGCCGGCCAGTTCGGCCAGGCGTCGCTGTTCCACCTGTTGCGCTGTCATGCCGAAGATGAACATGTTGTCCCGGCCGATCCGTTCGCACATCTCGACATTGGCGCCATCCAGGGTGCCAATGGTCAACGCGCCGTTGAGAGCAAACTTCATGTTGCTGGTCCCGGAGGCCTCAAGGCCGGCGGTGGAAATCTGTTCGGAGAGATCGGCCGCCGGAATGATCGCCTCGGCCAGGCTGACGTTGTAGTTGGGAATGAACACCACCTTCAGCAGCCCGCGCACTGTGGGGTCGTCATTGATGGTGCGGCTGATATCGTTGGCCAGCTTGATGATCATCTTCGCCTGCTGGTAACTGGCGGCGGCCTTGCCGGCGAAGATCTTCACCCTGGGCACCCAGTCGGTGGCCGGGTCGTTGCGGATCGCCTGGTAGAGGGCGACGGTGTGCAGCAGGTTGAGCAGCTGGCGTTTGTATTCGTGGATGCGTTTGACCTGCACGTCGAAGATGGCGTGGGAATCCACGGCGATGCCCAGCCGCTGGCGGATCAGTTGGGCCAGGGCATCCTTGTTGTGCTGGCGGCTGAGGCTGAACTGCTTGCGGAAGGTCTGCTTTTCGGCACAGGGCTCCAGCTCCTGCAATACGGTTTCCGGCGAATCCAGAACGCCCTCCCCCAGGGTTTCCACCAGCAGGCGGGTGAGCTGTGGATTGACCTGGAACAGCCAGCGGCGGAAGGTCACGCCGTTGGTCTTGTTGTTCACCCGGTTGGGGTACAGCTGGTGCAGGTCACGGAATACCGTTTTCTGCATCAGCCGGGTATGCAACGCCGACACGCCGTTGACGCTGTGGGCACCGAGAAACGCCAGGTTGCCCATGCGCACGCGCCGCCCCTGTTCTTCCTCGATCAGCGACACCGAGCGCAGCAGCGCAAAGTCGTGGATGTCCTTGGCGCGCAGGGCATCGATGTGCAGAGCGTTGATCAGGTAGATGATCTGCAGGTGACGGGGCAACAGGCGTTCCATCAACGCCACCGGCCAGGACTCCAGCGCTTCCGGCAACAGCGTGTGATTGGTGTAGGCCAGCGTCGCCACCGTCAGCTCCCACGCCTTGCCCCACTCCATCCTGTGCACGTCCACCAACTGGCGCATCAGTTCGACAACGGCAATGGCCGGGTGCGTGTCGTTGAGCTGGATGGCGACCTTCTCGGGCAGGTTGTTCACGTCGCCGTACTGGTCCATATGGCGCTGCAGCAGGTCCTGGAGCGAGGCCGAAACGAAGAAGAACTCCTGGCGCAGGCGCAGCTCCTGTCCGGCTTCGGTGATATCGGCGGGATAGAGCACGAGGGAGATGGATTCGGCACGGACCACGTCCGCCACTGCGCCGATGTGGTCGCCGGCATTGAAACGGTCCAGTTGCAGGTCTTCCTCGGCGCGCGCCCGCCACAGCCGCAGGGTATTGACTGCCGAGCGTCGCCAGCCGACCACGGGCGTGTCATATGCGATGGCGCGGATGGTCTCGTGGGGTTGCCAGATCTGCCGGACGCTGCCGTCGTCCTCCTGGTGGCTGAAGACGCTGCCGCCGAAGCCAACGGTATACGCCACTTCGGGTCGCTCGAATTCCCAGGGATTGCCGAAATCCAGCCAGGTTTCCGTCTGTTCCGCCTGCCAGCCGTCGATGATCGCCTGACGGAAAAGACCGTGTTCGTATCGAATGCCGTAGCCATGCGCGGCCAGGCGCAGGGTTGCCATGCTTTCCATGAAGCACGCGGCCAATCGCCCGAGGCCACCATTGCCGAGGGCTGCGTCGGGTTCCACTTCACGGATGCGGTCGAGATCGACGTTCAAGTCGGCCATGGCCTGGCGGGCCACGTCCAGCAGGCCGAGATTGCTCAGGTTATCCATCAGCAGGCGGCCGATGAGGAATTCCAGCGAGAGGTAATAGATGCGCTTCTGGTCCTGCCGGTCGACATGGCTGGAAGCTTCCTCCCATTGGTCAACCAGGTAGTCGCGCGTCGCCAGGGCCAGCGCCTCGAACCAGTCATGATCAAAGGCGGTTACCGGGGATTTGCCAACGGCGTACTTGAGTTTCGCCAGGATGCTGTCCTTGAACGTCTGGACGGCATCGGCGGAAGTTGGCTGCTCGGCCATCACCACCTCTCGTCAGCTGCACAGGGGATTAGCAGATCTTCCTTAACGAATCGTAGGAGATGACGCCCAGGCGCTGTAGCAGCATGGCCTTTTTGGCATCCCAGTTCTCCTGGTCGCGGATACTGTCGAGCAGGTCGTGGCCGTCCAGGGTCAATGCACTGGCGACGCGGCCGGACTCGCCATTCCACTGGCGCTGCTCCCGGCATTCCACCAGGCCGGCCTGTTCCATCAGGTGAAGGTGATAGTCCACCTCCCCCAGACTGTGTTCATCGGTGCAATGCAGGGTCACGAGATGGCCTGGTTCCAGGGCCTCGATTTCCAGCAGTAGATCCCTGATCAGATCCCAGTTCCGCTTCATGAGTGATTGCTCCTCGTACGGCGACAACGCCTTCAATTTGAGTCCACAGCAACGGCCGCGAGTTCAGACTTTCTCGCCTCCGGCGCGCTTCCGTTGATCAATCACCCTGAACTCTCCGCGAACCTCCCCGTTCAGAAGCTGTGAACAGCTGACTGGAGATTGACCATGCGCCTTGCCCCCCTGATCCCGCTGCTCTTTCTGCTAGGCACAGGTTCGGCCCTGGCCGAGGCATGCCATGTCATGACCCGTTCATCGAGTTCTGCAGTACCGGCAGTCGAGATGGAGAGCTGCTATGAGTTCACCGGCGTGCCCGAGTCGACCATCGACTGGTCCTGCAGCAACGAGAGCAAAGAGATGCTCAGCAGCCAGAAGCACCCGGTCGAACGTTGCGCCGACGGCAGCGATGGTCAGTGCATTGCTGCCCTGACCCAGGAATCCCTGGCCAATCCCCGATCCGGCGCGGAGAACGAAAGCCAGGCGCGCCCGGCAATCCCCAATGACGCCAAGGTCATCACTTACTACTACAGCGTCGCCAACCTGGGACAGGCCCGCACCGACTGTGAAAACAGCGGCGGTACCTGGCGGGAACAGTGATGAAGCGCCGCGATGGAGTACTGCTGCTGCAGGTCGGCGAACGCTTCCTGGAGCACGAACTGGCTGTGCACCGGATACTGGGAGAAAAGCTCGGCGAACTGCTGGGATGCCCATTTCTAGGCCGTTACGACCCGCTGCAGCACGAACAGGGACAGTACTACCTGATTCCCGATGAAACGCTGATCGGCAATGGCAACGGTCTGGGCATACATGGACCGGATGATTTCTTCGGCGGCCTGGTCCCGCAGCCCTTCACGGCCACCAAGGCGATCACTCATCCGTTGTTCAAACTGCCTAACCGCGTTCCGCCGGGCTGGTCCGAGCGCTTTGCCGAGCAGGCTGCCAAGGCCATCCTCCATGGCTATACGGTATTCGACCTGACCGACGCCCACCGCGCCGGTGAAGCGATGCTGGAACATGGCCCGCTGCGCCTGAAACCAGTACGCGGCAAGGCCGGGCGCGGCCAACAGGTGATCTGGAACCTGCACGACCTGGGCGAAGCCCTGGACGAACAGGATGCGGAAGAACTCGGAACCTGGGGCCTGGTGCTGGAAGAGGACCTGGAACAGCCCGAAACCTTCAGCGTTGGCCAGATACGCGCCGCCGGCCTGGTGGTCAGCTACTTCGGCACCCAGCAGCTGACCCAGGATAACGACGGCGAAAGTGTCTACGGCGGCTCGCAGCTGACCCTGGTGAACGGCGATTACGCGGACCTGATGAAGCTCGACCTGCCGCCAGCAACCCGCCTGGCTATCGAGCAGGCGCGCATTTATGAGAAGGCCGCCTTCGACAGCTATCCGGAAATGTTCGCCTCGCGTCGCAACTACGACATCGCAAGGGGGCTGGACGCTCGCGGGCGGCAGCGGTCCGGAGTCCTGGAGCAATCCTGGCGGATTGGTGGCGCGAGCGCGGCGGAAGTCTTCGCCCTCGAGGCCTTCGCCGCCGATTCCTCGCTGAAGAGCGTGTGTGCCTCGACCCAGGAAATCTATGGCGACGCACCGCCCCCTGCCGATTCGATCCAGCTCTATCAGGGAGAGGAGCCCGAACTCGGCAAACTTTCCAAGTACGTCAAGGTGGAACCTCATGACAGCACATAGCGAACAAGTGGAGATCGTGGTGGATAATGAAGCAATTGCCGGAACGCTCCTCGCGCCCGAGACCCGAGTCCCGGGCGTTCTCTTCGTGCATGGCTGGGGCGGCAGCCAGCAGCGCGACCTGGCTCGCGCCCGCGGTATCGCCGGCCTCGGTTGCGTGTGCCTGACCTTCGACTTGCGCGGCCACGAGAAGACCATCGCCTCCAAGGAAAGCGTCACCCGCCGGCACAACCTCGACGACATAGTCGCGGCCTACGACCGGCTGGCCACCCATCCGGCGATCGATTCGGAATGCATCGCAGTGATCGGCAGCAGCTACGGCGGCTACCTGGCGACCTTCCTCACCACGATGCGGCCGGTGAAATGGCTGGCGCTAAGAGTGCCGGCGCTGTACTGGGACGACGAATGGGACTCGCCCAAGCATCTGCTGGACGTGGCGCGGCTGGCGCGATACCGGAACATTCCGTGGAATCCCATCGACAATCTGGCCCTGAAGGCTTGCTCTGCTTTTGCCGGTGATGTGCTGCTGGTGGAGTCCGAGCACGACACCTTCGTGCCCCATACCACCCTGATGAGCTACCGCGCGGCGTTCGAGAAGGCCCATTCGCTGACCCACCGGATACTTGACGGCGCCGACCACGCCATGAGCCAGGACTGCGACCAGCAGGCCTACACGAAGATTCTCACCAACTGGTTCAGCGAAATGGTGATCGGGGCGCGGGTGGGGGATTATCCGCATCATTCGGCGCGGTATTCGTGATGGCATGGGCTCCGCGCACGCCTGACACCCCCCTCACCCCCGGCCCCTCTCCCAGAGGGCGAGGGGTGACTCGCGTCGGTGACGCACTATCAGTCCTGAAGCAGCCAGCAGCCTGAAATTTGGCAACCGCGGGGGATCACGATCCGCGGGAGTTTCAGGATTGTCTGTCCCGTACAGGCGCGAGTCACCCCTCTACCACCGGGAGAGGGGCCGGGGGTGAGGGCTGGGTCAGGCTGACTCGGAAGCCCAGCACTCAAATCCGCCCACTATCCCTTAGCGCGCGCATTTGCCCGTGATTGCGGATCACCCCGGCGTACTGCATCTGCACGACCTCGCGGACTGCCGGTGGCAAGGCCTCATCGAGGGCCTTCTCGTAGTTGTGCATCGCCGCGTCTTCGCCCCGCTCGCACTCATCGAGGATGGCTTTCTCGTTCTGCCCGGTGATCAGCGCCTTGAAATTGATCCAGCGGCGGTGCATGTCGCCGCCGGCGCTGGTGTGCTCTTCAGGGACGTCGCCCAGTTCCATCACCATCCCCTGCAGTTTCTCCGCCGCTGCCGCGCATTCCTCGGCGCGGGCTTCGAGCATCTGCTGCAGCGGCGGGCTCAGCACCGCCTTGGCGCAGGTGCGAAACCCTTCTTCGCCATCCTTGCAGGTCTGCACCAGGCCATTGAGCACCCTTGCCGTTTCGTGTGGATCAGTCATGACCGCCTCCCATGCCGGGCACTCCGGCTCGTTCGTGGCTTCGCCTGGACGACCAGGTCGGTTCCTAACAGGTGACTGACTTTTTCCGCGTGGTGTTCGGCCCCGCGGATGGCCGGTACTGACGAAACAACCTGAACGACCGGGGAGCAGGTCAGTCGACTCTTTCAGGCGCCCCAACCGGGGCCTTTGCATTGATAGGGAGTACCCAAGATGAGAATCAGCGAAATCATGACGCGAAACGTCCAGACCACTACCCCTGATCGGAGCCTGCGCGAAGTCGCCTCGCTCATGGAAAGCATCGACAGCGGCGCGATCCTGGTACACGAAGGTGATCGGCTGGTGGGCATGGTGACCGACCGGGATATCGCCCTCCGTGGCGTCGCAGCCGGCCTTGGCGCGGATACGCCGGTGCGCCAGGTGATGAGCGGCGACATCCGTTACTGCTTCGAGGACGAGGACGTCCAGCACGTCGCCGAGAACATGGCGCAGATCCAGTTGCGTCGCCTGCCGGTGCTCAATCGCGAAAAGAGGCTCGTGGGCGTGGTATCGCTGGGCAATATCGCCGCCTGCCGCAGTGAACACGCCAGTGCCACGGTGCTGCAGGGCGTTGCCCGCGCTCACTGATGCATCAGCCGTTCCGGCCGGCAGCCCTGCGTCAGCGCTCCGGTCGGAATATCAGCGTGCCCAGGGGTGGAAGGTCCAACAGCAGCGACTGGGCCTCGCCATGGGAGATCACCAGCTCACTGTCGAGTGCCCCCTGGGTACCGGCGCCGGAGCCGCTGAAGCGCGCGTCATCCGTATTCAGCAGCAATTGCCAGAGTCCCGCCCGGGGAACGCCGATTCGGTAGTCGCGGCGCGGTTCGGGCGTGAAGTTGTGCACCACCAGCAACGGCTTGCCGTCGTCGCCATGGCGTAACCAGGCGAAGACACTGTTGTGGAAGTCGTCGCCTATCAGCCACTGGAAACCCTCGGCGCGCCCGTCGCGCTGATAGAGCGCCGGCTCCCGTCGGTAATGGGCGTTGAGTTCCTTCACCAGCTCCCGAATCGCCGCGTGCTCTGGATAGCGCAGCAGGTACCAGTCCAGTTGCTGGTCGTGGTCCCATTCGCGCCATTGGCCGTACTCGCAGCCCATGAACAGCAGCTTCTTGCCCGGATGGGTCCACATGAAGCTGAGGTACAGGCGCAGGTTGGCGAACTGTTGCCAGCGGTCACCCGGCATCCGTCCCAGCAGCGAGCCTTTGCCATGCACCACCTCGTCGTGGGAGATCGGCAGGATGAAGTGTTCGGAAAAGGCATAGAGCAGACCGAAGGTCACCTGGTGGTGATGGTGCTTGCGGTGGATCGGTTCTTTCTGAATGTAGGCGAGGCTGTCATGCATCCAGCCCATGTTCCATTTGTAGGCGAAGCCCAGGCCGCCTTCCGCTGCGGGGTGGCTGACGCCCGGCCAGGCGGTGGACTCTTCGGCGATGACCATCGCTCCCGGTACCTCGCTGCGCACCACCTCGTTGAGATGGCGAAGAAACTCGATGGCCTCCAGGTTTTCGCGTCCGCCGTGACGGTTGGGAATCCATTCGCCTTCCTTGCGTGAATAGTCCCGGTAAAGCATCGAGGCCACCGCGTCCACCCGCAGGCCGTCGACGTGATAGACCCGCAGCCAGTGCAGCGCCGAGGCCAACATGAAGCCGTGGACTTCCGTGCGGCCCAGGTTGTAGATCAGCGTGTCCCAGTCCTGGTGGAAACCTTCGAAGGGGTGCTCGTATTCGTACAACGCCGTGCCGTCGAAGCGGGCCAGCCCGTGCTCGTCGGTGGGAAAGTGCGCCGGCACCCAGTCCAGGATCACGCCGATTCCCGAACCATGGCAGGCATCGACGAAAGCGGCGAAGTCCTGCGGGCTGCCCAGGCGTGCTGTGGGCGCGAACATCGAAAGCGGTTGATAGCCCCAGGAGCCGCCGAAGGGGTGCTCCATGATCGGCATCAGTTCGATATGGGTGAACCCCATTTCCAGGATGTAGGGGATCAGGGATTCGGCCAGTTCCGCCCAGTTCGGTGGCCGATCTTCGAACCATTGCCAGGAACCGGCGTGAAGCTCGTAGATGGTTAGCGGCTGGTCATGTTGCTGGCCGACCTTGCGGCGCGCCATCCACTCCTGGTCCTTCCAGTCGAACTCCAGCGGCCCGGCCACCCGGGAACTGGTCTCGGGCGGCAGCTCGCTGGCCAGCCCCACCGGGTCGGCCTTCAAGGGCAGCAGCCCTTCGGCACCGAGAATTTCATACTTGTAACGTTCGCCAGCCTGCAGGCGCGGGATGAAGAGTTCCCAGATACCGGCCGGGTAACGCTTGCGCATGGGGTGCCGACGTCCATCCCAGGCGTTGAAATCGCCGACCACGGACACCCGCCGCGCATTAGGCGCCCAGACGGCGAAGCGCACACCGGGTATGCCGCCCTGATCGATAAGCTGCGCCCCCAGGCAGTTGCCCAATTCCCGGTGATTGCCCTCGGCGAACAGATAGAGATCGACATCGCCGAGCAGTGCGCCGAACGCATAGGGGTCTTCCGTCAATTGCTGCCCGCCGGGCCATTGGATTCGTAACAGGTAGGGGCGCGGTTCTGCCATCAACCCCTCGAAGAGTCCCTCAGGGTCGGTCCTGTGCATCGCGCCAAGCGAGCTCTGGTCGGTGGCGTCCAGCAACTCCACCGCCTCGGCGCCCGGCAGCCATGTCCGCACCCGTATTCCGTCCGTCTCGGCATGGGGGCCGAGAAAACTGAAGGGGTCCGCTTCTTCCGCCCGTCGCAGGCGTTCCAGTCGTTCATCGATCATGTGCGGTGTCCCACCAGGTGTCGTGACAATTCCAGGAGTCCGTGCAGCGGCACGTCGAGCCAGTCCGGGCGATGTCCGCTTTCGTACAGAATTTCATAGGCGGCCTTTTCCAGGCTGAACAACGCCAGTGCAGCGCCCTCGCCTTCCCGGCCATGCCACTCGTGAGGCAGACCGTTGGCCGCCAGACGATAGGCATCGAGGAAGGCGGTGCGCGCATTGGCGCGGTAACGGGCGACGACCGCGGAGCATGCGTGCCGGGCCTCGGCGGAGTTGTCGGCGCCACAGGCCTTGCGGCTCGCCACCGCCGCTGCGTAATCGAATGAGCGGAGCATGCCGGCGACATCCTTCATGGGACTGTGGCGTTGCCGTCGCTCCGACAATGGCCGGCTGGGCTCGCCCTCGAAATCGATGACGTAGGCGTCACCCTGCACCACCAGCACCTGTCCCAAATGTAGATCGCCGTGGACCCGAATGAGGATGCCGCCCGCCGCCAGGCTTGCCAGCCGGCCGATGACCATCAGTAAATGCTCCTCTTCGGCACGCAGCCACCGCACCGAGGCCAGATCGTCCGAACCCAGCCGCTCCTGGGCATGGACCAGGGCAGCAAGGGCCTCGCGCAGCTGCGCACTGATGCGGGTCGCCCATTCCGCGCTGTCGCTGTCATCGCTCAGTCGATAGCCGAAATCGGGGTTTTCGGTCGGTCGCGCCAGTACCGCGTGCATTTCCCCGACCCGCTTGCCCAGGGTTCCGGCGAATACCTTCAGCTCCGCCAGGGCGCCTTCGTCGCTGACCACCTCGGCCCCGCCCATGCAATCGCGAATGGCCCGGTCAAGGTTGTTCAAGGTCCAGGTCCAGGCGTCGCCCTGGTTGTCCAGGTACCGCTGCAGCACCATCAGCGTGTGCGGCTGGCCTTCTTCGTCCACCCGCAGGACTTCACCGAGGAACGGCGCCACGTGGGCGTAGCCGTGATGGGTGAGGAACCGGCCCATCTCGACCTCCGGGTGAACACCGGGGAAGCCGCGACGCAGCAGTTTGAGCAACAACCGGCCACCGATCAGCGCCGAACTGTTGGATTGCTCCGCCGTCAACAGCTTCACCTCGGGTTCCGGGCCCGTGTCGATATCCGCCAGGGTGTCTTCCGGGAGGAACTGCAGTTCGCCGTCCGTATTGCGCAACACCGATCCGGCGCGCAGGTGCCGGAGGATGTCGAGGCTGAAGCCTGGCAGGGAGAAGGCATCGGTCAAGAGTTCGACCTTGCGCCCGCGCCGCAGCCGCGCCAGGGCCAGTTGTTGCGGCAGGTCGCTGCCACTGGGGCGTTCGGGCACGACGGCGAGCGGCAACTGGTAGAACTCGGGGCCGTGGGCGCCGTGGACCTCGATCTCGGTCAGGACCGGAGCGTCCGGCCCTTCGTCCAGTGGCATGGCATAGAGCAGATGGACACTGCCCGCTGTGACGTTCCCGCCGCCGAACCAGCGGCGCTTCGGCAGGTACAACGGGAGGGCCTCGTATTCCAGCGTCTGGCGCGCCTTGATCTGGATGATCTCGTCGATCTGCCGCAGCAGGACCAGGGTTTGCAGCTCGGGCATGCGCTCGACAGGCTTCTTGTGCCAGCTGGGCATCTGCGAGGCATCGGCGAGGTAGAACCAGTAGAAACCGTAGGGCGGCAGCGTCAGCAGGTAGGTGAGCTGGCCGATGGGCGGGAAGGACGAACCGCCCACCATCTCCACCGGCACGCGACCGTCGAAGTCGGCCAGTTCCAGCTCGACCGCCTGGGCTGCGCTGGAGAGGTTGGCGACGCACAGGATGCTCTCCTCACGGTCTTCATCCGCGTCACGGTATTCGCGCAGGTAGGCGAGGATGCGTCGGTTGCTAGGCGAAAGCATCTTCACACTGCCCCGGCCGAAAGCCTTCTGTTGCTTGCGTACGCTGAGCATGCGGCGCATCCAGTTGAGCAGCGAGTGGGAATCGTGTGCCTGAGCCTCGACATTGATGGTCTGGTAGCCATACAGCGGGTCCATGATCGGCGGCAGGACCAGCCGGGCCGGGTCAGCGCGGGAGAATCCGCCATTGCGGTCGATCGACCACTGCATCGGGGTGCGCACGCCATCGCGATCGCCGAGGTAGATGTTGTCGCCCATGCCGATCTCGTCGCCGTAATACAGCGTCGGCGTCCCGGGCATGGACAGCAGCAGGCTGTTCAACAGCTCCACCCGGCGCCGGTCGCGCGCCACCAGTGGTGCCAGGCGCCGACGGATGCCCAGGTTCAGGCGCGCCCGTTTGTCTCCGGCGTAATAGTCCCAGAGGTAGTCACGCTCATCATCGGTGACCATCTCCAGGGTCAGTTCATCGTGGTTGCGCAGGAAGATCGCCCATTGGCAGTTCGGCGGGATCTCCGGCGTCTGGCGGAGGATGTCGGTGATCGGGAAGCGATCTTCCTGGGCGATGGCCATGTACATGCGCGGCATCAGCGGGAAGTGGAAGGCCATGTGGCATTCGTCGTCATCGCCGAAGTACGGGCGCGTGTCCTCTGGCCACTGGTTGGCTTCGGCCAGCAGCATCCGGTCCTGGTAGCGGGCATCCAGCTCGGCGCGGATGCGTTTGAGCACCGTGTGGGTTTCCGGCAGGTTCTCGTTGTTGGTGCCGTCGCGCTCGATCAGGTACGGAATGGCGTCCAGACGCAGCCCATCCACGCCCATGTCCAGCCAGTAGCGCATGACCTTCAGCACCGCGCTCAGCACCCGAGGATTGTCGAAATTCAGGTCCGGCTGGTGGGAATAGAAGCGGTGCCAGTAGTACTGCCCGGCCACCGGGTCCCAACTCCAGTTGGATTTCTCGGTGTCGGTGAAGATGATCCGGGTGCCGGTGTATTTGTCGTCCGTATCCGACCAGACGTAATACTCCCGCGTCCTGGAGCCCTTCTTCGCATGGCGGGCCCGCTGGAACCAGGGGTGCTGGTCCGAGGTGTGGTTGATGACCAGCTCGGTGATCACCCGCAGGCCCCGCCGATGGGCTTCGTCGATAAAGCGCCGTGCATCGGCAAGGGTGCCGTAGTCGGGATGCACGCCGCGGTACATGGCGATGTCGTAACCGTCGTCACGCCTCGGCGATGGGTAGAACGGCAGCAGCCAGATGGTGTTCACGCCGAGTTCGGCGATGTAGTCCAGCTTTTCGATCAGCCCGGCGAAATCACCGATGCCATCGTTGTTGGCGTCGTAGAAGGACTTCACATGGACCTGGTAGATGATCGCGTCCTTGTACCAGTGCGGGTCGTTCAGGAAGGCTGCCCTTCCGCTGCGCTTGGCCATGGGGATACTCCTGTTCTCAACGGACCGGGCGGACGCGCCAGATACCGAACGGCAGGTGCGCGGGGTCGATGCGCATCCATTGCTCCTTGCCGTGCCAGGTCCAGCGGTGGCCGCTCATGAGGTCTTCGCCTTCCAGGTCGGCGTCGTCAGCCAGACCGAACTCCCACAGGGGCAGTTCGAAATGCGCTTCCTGGGGCTGCTGCGGATCGAGGCTGATGGCGATGAGGATGAAGTTCGACAAGTCTTCGGTGCGCTTGCCGAAGTAGAGGATCTGGTCGTTCCAGGCGTTGTAGGCCTTGTAGCCGAGGTGGGTCTGCAGGGCGGGGTTGTCGCGACGGATCATGTTCAGCTGGGTGATCTCGGCGCGGATGTTGCCCGGCGAGTCGTAGTTCCGCGCACGCAGCTGGTATTTCTCCGAGTCCAGGTATTCCTCCTTGCCGGGCACAGGCGCCGATTCGCACAGCTCGAAACCTGCGTACATGCCCCAGAGTCCGGAGCCCATGGTGGCCAGCGCCGCGCGGATGAGAAAACCGGGGCGCCCGCTGTGGTGCAGGAAGAAGGGATTGATGTCCGGCGTATTGACGAAGAAGTTGGGCCGGTAGCAGTCCCGCCACGGCGGCTGGTTGAGCTCGGTCAGGTACTTCTGCAGCTCGGCCTTGGTATTGCGCCAGGTGAAGTAGGTGTAGCTCTGGCTGAAGCCGATCTTGCCCAGCCGCGCCATCATCGCCGGCCGGGTGAAGGCCTCGGAGAGGAAGATCACTTGCGGGTGACGCTGCCGTACTTCGGCGATCAGCCATTCCCAGAACGGCAGCGGCTTGGTGTGCGGGTTGTCGACGCGAAACAGGCTGACGCCCTGGTCCACCCAGCCGAGCACCACGTCGCGCAGGCCCAGCCAGAGACCGGGGATGGCCTGTTCGGCATAGAAATCGACGTTGACGATGTCTTCGTACTTCTTCGGCGGATTTTCCGCGTGGCGGATGGTGCCGTCCGGTCGCCAGCTGAACCAGCCGGGATGCTGCTTCAGCCACGGGTGGTCGGGGGAACACTGGATGGCGAAGTCCAGCGCCACTTCCAGGCCATGGGCATGGGCCGAATCCACCAGCATGCGGAAGTCTTCCAGGCTGCCCAGTTCAGGATGCACGGCCTCGTGGCCGCCCTCCTCGCTGCCGATCGCATAGGGACTGCCGGGATCATCAGGGCCGGCGCGCAAGCTGTTGTTGGGACCCTTGCGGTGAGTGCGGCCGATGGGATGGATGGGCGGGAAATAGAGCACGTCGAAGCCCATCCTGGCGATGTCCGGCAGGCGCCGACGGACATCGGCGAAGGTGCCGTGGCGAGTCGGGTCAGGGCTTTCGGAACGGGGGAACAGCTCGTACCAGCTGCCAAACAGCGCGAGGTGTCTTTCCACCTCCACCGGGTATGCAGGGCTGCGCAGCAGGTGCGGGCGGTGCTCGGCGCGGCGCATCAGGTTGCCGACCTCGGGCTCGATGAACAGCGCTACCTGGTCCTGGATACCCTGGCAGCCATCCAGCCGCGCGAGGAACTGCTCCAGTTCGCCGCTCATGTGCGACGGCGCCTCGCCCGCGATTTGCCGGACCAGCGACGCACCTTCGGCCAGTTCGAGGGGGACCGGCACGCCAGCACCGTATTTCTTGGTCAGCTCATAGCGAAAGCTCGCGAAGACGTCCTGCCAAGCCTCGATGACGAACTCCAGGTGCCCTTCTCCCTCGGGCCTCAACCATGCGGTCCAATGGTCGTTGCCGAGCAGCTCCATGGGCGTGCGCCGCCAGTCCGCCTGCCCCGTCATCCTCCACAGCAGATCCGCCGCCAGTTGGTCATGGCCGTCGGCGAAGATGACCGCCCGGACTTCCAGGGCCTGCCCGCTGATGCACTTGACCGGAAAGCGGCCGCCTTCGACCACTGGCTCCACGCCCTCGATGCACAACCGGGGTTCTCGTGCTGCGCGAATCGCCGTGGATTCGCCTTCTTGCGCCGGAAGCATGCTCTGGCTCCTTGAACGCCGTTCAGACGATGCAATCGGTTGAGTCGGCCCGACCCGGAGGACCTGCATTCGATGGGGTGGGCTACTGGGATTCCGAGGGCACGACGGCAGGAAAGTTCAGGTGGATTTCCTACGGCTTCTCGTCTTTCTCGTCCCTCTCGTCGTTGTGCGCCGGCGCGTCCTCCACGTCATCCTTACCATTCCCTGCCGGATCGACCAGGAACGGCACTACGTGCAGGACCATCAGCGCCAGCAGGGTGCCAAGCACAGCGGTTGCCTCTCGTCCCATCCCGACGGCGACCCCGATTGCGGTTGCCGCCCAGAGGCCGGCGGCAGTGGTCAGGCCCTGGACATCGGCCGGGCTGCGTCCTTTGAGGATGGTACCGGCGCAAAGGAAACCGATACCGGCGGCGATGCCCTGGATGACCCGGCTGATGGCGTCGTGGCCTGCGCCGTCCTGCTCCAGTGCCATGATGAAGAGCGCCGCACCGAGGCAGACCAGCATATGGGTGCGCATGCCGGCCGACTTGCCCTTGACCTCCCGTTCGTAGCCGAGCAGACCGCCAAGGAAGATCGCCAGCAGAAAGCGCAGCAGCGCCCGAACCAGTCCTTCCACGTGGCCAAGGTCGGCGAACTCCGCCAGCAGGGTGTTGAGGATGCGCTCGCCCAATTCCATGGTGCTCTCCAGACGGACCCCATGAAATTCTGAAACCAGCGGAGGCGAAGCGGTTCGAGCTATCGGAGCACCGTTCATCCGCTGAAGCGAACCACGGGGCCCCGAGCGCCTCTTCCAAAATAAGGCCATGCGGCGTTCAAGCCGCAGGCGACCTTTAGGAGGAGCACGCCATGCCGCGCGGAAGCAAAGACAAATACACCGACAAACAGAAGCGCAAGGCCGAGCACATCGAGGAGAGTTACGAGGCCAAGGGCGTTTCCAAGGACGAAGCCGAGTCCCGCGCATGGGCCACGGTCAACAAGCAATCTGGCGGCGGCGAACGCACCGGCGGTTCAGGACAGAAAACCAGCGCAGGGGAAAAGAAAGCCGCACGCAAATCCTCCGCACGCCGTGCAGCGGCCACCCGCAAGGGTGTGCCCCGTCCTGGCCAGAAGGTCGATGGCATGACCAAGACCGAACTGATGGAACGGGCCCGTAAGCGCAACATTCCAGGGCGCTCGAAGATGCGCAAGGGCGAATTGATAGAGGCGCTGCGCAAGGGCGCTTGACACTGACTTCCCCTGACCGTCGCAGCAGTATGGCGACGGTTTTTTTTGGAGTTTTTGTAGGAGCGAGCTTGCTCGCGAAGGATCGTGCTCGGGCTTAACAATTCCTGTAGGGGCGAATTCATTCGCCAAGCAGCACGCAGTTCTGCCCACGAACTCCCAGCTAGCCTGGCGCCACCCTCTCCCCCGGCCCCTCTCCCGCAAGCGGGCGAGGGGTGACTCGCGCCGGCGACTCCGTACATCCGGGGGCACTCTACTGTGGGGGCGAATTCATTCGCCAAGCAGGACACAGTTCTGCCCACGAACTCCCAGCTAGCCTGGCGCTACCCTCACCCCCGGCCCCTCTCCCGGAGGGCCAGGGGTGACTCGCGCCGGCGACTCCGTACATCCGGGGGCACTCTACTGTGGGGGCGAATTCATTCGCCAAGCAGGACGCAGTTCTGCCCACGAACTCCCAGCTAGCCTGACGCTACCCTCACCCCCGGCCCCTCTCCCAAAGGGCGAGGGGTGACTCGCGCCGGCGACTCCGTACATCCGGGGGCACTCTACTGTGGGGGCGAATTCATTCGCCAAGCAGGACGCAGTTCTGCCCACGAACTCCGAGCCGGCCTGACGCTACCCTCACCCCCGGCCCCTCTCCCGCAAGCGGGCGAGGGGTGACTCGCGCCGGCGAGGCACAAGTCATCCTGAAGCGAGGCAGATGAGATGGGGCGGCGACTCCGCCCCCAATCACGGCGAAATCGGATCACTCGCCGGGAAGGTTTCCTCCAGGGCGTGGTCGACCTGGGTTTCACGCGGCTGGTCTTGCGCATTGGCCTCGCCGCATTGGCAGTTCGGGTCCCGGCATTGTGCGTTGTCGGAAGGATGGCCCTCGGCGCACGCCGGGCAGCAGAAGGCTTTTCCATCAACTACCACGGCGTCGGCGTCCACGATGCAGGTGCACTCGGGACAGGCGCAGCGCGCTCCGTTCATGGTCGTACCCTCCAGAGGAAGAAGCCCAGCGCCGTGTTGGGCAGGGGAATATGGCTGATCAATGGCCGCTGCCGGTTCTCCGGGTAGCGGTGCTTATCGGAAGTGTGCGGTATCTGCATGGCTCAGACCCGCCCCGCCGCCTGAGTAACTACTTTGCGTGGCTTGCGCGAGCGGCGTTTTCTGCTCAGGGAAACCACGACTTTCACGCCAAACCGATTGGCTGGAACCCAATTGATCTTGGGATTTTTCATGGTTGAACCTCCACGCGCTCGGGCGCGTCACTCGTCTTCAGAGCCGTCCACCGGCGAAACCCGGTCGGTCCAGGGTTTGCCGTCGAGGGGGGCCGAGCGGCCCAGTTCCGCTTCATCGAGACCGATGCCGCCGCCGATCTCCGACTCGGGCACCGTGCGCAACTCCTGATCCGCCGGGCTGTCACCTTCCCGCTCTTCCGGGGAGCGGGCGCCGGTCTGGTCATACAGCGTGTCGGGGCTGAGATCGTCGGGAGTCACATTGTCTTCGCGCGGGTTGTCGTCCGGGCTCTCGCCACCACGTTCCACCACGGATTCGGCCGGAACTTCCCGTTCGATCTCGCCAGTGGGGCGCAGGTCTTCGATGCTGCCTTCACGGGTGTCGCGCTCTTCGCTGAAGTCCAGCTCGCGCGTCGAGCCCATGCTGCGTTCGGTCACGTCGCTTTCTCTGGAGGCGGGTTTGTCGCGAATCATGGTGGCTCTCCAACTGGGGTTACCTGCTTCAGTCGACTGGCAGCGCGGGGGAATGATTCAGGTTTTTTGCCGAGCGGAGTTCCACTTGTAGGAGCGAGCTTGCACGCGAAAAAAGTCGGCACATAGGACGTGAAAGGCCCGGAACATATCCGGGCCTTTTTCGCGGCCGATCAGCTCCTGGCGTGCTCGACGTCGCGCAGTGCCTTGATCTGATCGTGGTTGCGCAACACCCCTTCGTACTGCCGCTGGACGGTGGCACGAATGTCGGTCGGCAGGTTCGTCTGCAGCGCTTCGGCATACTGCTTCTTGGCCACGTCTTCGCCGCGCTCGCATTCGTTGAGGATGGCTTTCTCGTCCTTGCCGGTGACCAGGGATTTCAGGTCTACCCAGCGACGATGCAGGTCTGCGCTGACGCTGGTGCTGTCTTCTGGTTCGCCGCCAAGTTCAACCACGGCCCTCTGCAGTTCGGCGGCGGCCGCACCACACTGCCGTGAGCGCTCCATGAACAGTTGCTTGAGGTCCGGGCGCTTTACGTCGTCGGCGCAGACCTTGAAGCCCGCTTCGCCGTCCTTGCTGGTTTCGATGAGGTTGTTGAGGGTGCGTACCGTGTCTTTGCGATCTTCAGTGAGTTCCATGGTGTCCGCTCCTGGCCGGCTACGGCCTGTGCATGAATGGATGACCCGTGCCGGGCCTACGCAGTCTTCCGACGTAACCGGCGTGACGATCGTTCAGGTAATTTTCCCCGGCGGTCATCGGGCCCGCGATGGATGGCACGGAGTCCAATGAGCCAACACAGGGTCACAAATGGATAGCCAAGCTGCGCAGGTCATCCTCGCCATGGACAAGAGCAACAGTGACAAGACCCCGTCCCTCACCCCCAGCGAAGAGCGGGAAGCCCACAAGAGCAAACCGCCCCGCGCCGCGGTGGTTCACGAGATCATCCGTCTGCAGGGCGACCAGGAGTTGCAGCGTACGGTCGCCGCGCTCTGGTGGTCGGCGCTAGCGGCCGGCCTGTCCATGGGACTGTCGATGATGGGCATGGGCCTGCTGCGGGCGCGCCTGGAAGGTGTCGAAGCCGCCACGGCCCTCTCCAGCATTGGTTACTCGGCAGGTTTCCTCGCGGTGATCCTGGCACGCCAGCAACTCTTCACCGAGAACACACTGACGGCGGTCCTGCCCGTCATGAACAAACCCACGCCCGGCAATTTCGCACGTCTGGGCAAGCTCTGGAGCGTGGTGCTGACCGGCAACCTCGCCGGAACCCTGCTGGTGGCCTATCTGCTGCTGCAGTTGCCGATCTTCGACGCGCAGACCGACGCGGCCTTCCTGGAAATCGGCCGCAAGCTGATGCAGAACGACAGCACCCAGATGTTTGCCCGTGGGGTCATTTCCGGCTGGATGATCGCCACCATGGTGTGGATGATCCCGGCCCAGGAGAGCGCCAAGTTCTGGATCATCGTGCTGGTGACGACACTGATGGGACTCGGTGATTTCACCCACATCGTGGTGGGTTCGGTAGAGGCCGCCTACCTCGTCTTTGCGGGCGAACTGGCCTGGATGGAATTCTGGCTCGTCTTCGCCGGCCCTACCCTGCTTGGCAATATTGTCGGTGGTAGTTTCATATTCGCCCTGATCAGCCACGCGCAGATCCGCAGCGATGTCGAACTCCAGCAGGAAGAACGGGATCGCCGCCGCGAACGGGAGGCCCAGGAAAGCTAGTTCCCCGGGCCGCGCACCACCGTCAGCAACACCGCCGCGATGCGGTCGGTATTGAGGTAGGCGTATTCGTCCAGTTCCTCGCCGAATACATCGGGGTCCAGCTCCCGGTAGTGCCATTGCAGGTCCGTGGCACCCAGGCATTCGGCCACGCGCTCGAAGAAGCTGTCCCGTCCGTTCGCGATCGCCACCCCGGTATAGAGCAGCAACGCACCGCCGGGCGCCAGGCGCGCAACGCCCCCGTCGAGGATGGCCAGGGACAGGCCGCTGCCCATTTCCCCTCCTCCGTGCCGGTAAGTGCGTTGTGCCGGGTCCAGCATGTAGGGCGGATTGGCCACGATCAGGTCGAAGTGACCCTCGGCCTCTCGCAACAGATCGCTGGCGATGGCGCGTACGCCGGGGGTTTCAGCCAGACGGGCGTTGATCCGGGTGAACTCCAGCGCCCGCAGGTTGATATCCAGCACCTGCACATCCGCGTGCGGGAAGCGCCCGGCGATGCGGATCGCCGCTGCGCCTGTACCGCAACCCACATCCACGGCCTTGACCACCTCCCGCGCGGATTGGTCGAGGAAACAGTCGATGGCTTGCACGAACCTGTAAGTGTCCGGGCCGAAGAACACGGCATCGGCGGCCTCGGTGGGGAAGCTGGAGTGCACGTAGAGCTCCCCGCCCAGGCTGGACCAGCGGACCGTGGAGCGAAACCCGTCGACCCCGGCGATCAGTACGTCGGCGGCTTCCATCAGTTGGAAAAGGTCCTCGCCGATCACTTCCCGGGTGAAGGGCCGGCTCCAGCCGAAGACCCCGTCCAGGTCCATGGCCATGGCATTTTCCGGCCGCTGGTTGATGCGCACATGGGTGGCGGGTGTGACCGTGGTGAAACGGTAACCCCGTTGCTTCAGCGCTTCGCCCAGATGCAGGAGTGCCTGGTTGCGCCTGGACAGTTCGGAACAGCTTTCGTCGCCTTGCATGGTCCTGCCCCTTCGTTCATCTCGACTGTGCCGTGAACAGACGGGTCGCGAGCAGCCCCGCCGGCCGGTAGTGGAAGGCTGGCGACATCAGGCTGATGAGCCGCTGCATTCCACCGTCAGGATCTATCGCGTCCAGCTGGCCTTGCAGGGCTCGCTCGTCGAGGTCGAACTCGTCGCCCGCGCCGAGCGGCGGCAACTTGCGATGACGTGCGCGCCGCCAGGGCCGGCAAGCTGCCTGCGGCGTCTGCAGCCAGCGCCCGGCAATCCAGTCATGGATCAGCTGTTTCTCATAAGGGCTGAACACGCCGAACATGGCGGCCGACTGCCCCTCCACCACCTGCCAGAAGCGGCTGGCGGCGGGTGCTTCGTGACGGCGAATCCAGCCGCGCTGCTCGAGTGCCATGAGTAGCCGCTGCATCTGCCCCGGCTGGCTCAGCCAGCGGTTGAGCGGACAGCCCTGCAACACGGAGGCGTCCGAGTGCATGTTCTGCGCCTTGTGCCGCTTGCGCTCGAGCATGCCGAGCAGTTCGTGCTCCAGGTCAAAGCGCGCGATCACGTCGAGGGTGCCCAGGCCCAGGTCACTCAGCCGATATCCCCGGGCCACGCGTGCCATGAACTCGTCACGCCGGGCGGCCAGGGGCAGGTTTTCGTGCAGGGCCTTCACGGCCTGCATGGCATGGCCGCAACTGACGTTGTCGATGGTGACGTGCAGACGGAAGTAGTGAGGATCGATGCCCAGCTCCGCCAGTTCGCGCGTGCAGATCAACAGGTGCAGTGGCAATTGTTCGTAGCCCAGGTTGTAGCCGATGACTTCCGGCAACCGTTCCCGCGCCAGGTACCCGAGGGCCAGCTGCGTGGCGCCCTGGATGTAGCACTCGTCATCCAGGGCTTCGATGTCGTCGCAGCCGTGGCGAGCCAGCAGGTTTCGGTAGATCAGCACGTGGTTCTGTTCCGGCACGCCCTCGCCCAGCTCTTCCAGGTAGGTGCGCACCAGTCCCTGGAAGCGGTGCTCCCGCCAGTGGGCGAGCAGGCCATAAAGCCAGGCCCCGTCCACCAGCTTGGTCGGCGCCACACCGCGCAGGAAGTACAGGGCATGGGCGCGACTACTGAAGTAGCGTCGCGATTGCCCTTGGGCGCGTTGTGCCTGGTAGTCGGCGTAGGCAACTGCCGTCTGGCGCACGCGGTCTTCCATCCAGCCGAGGAGCTGCGCGGGGTCGTTCGGCATGTCGCAAGGGAGACTGGTGGCCTCGGCCAGTTGGGCTTCCAGGAAGCGCCGCGCACGCTGGATCACCGCAGCCGACTCTGGCTCGGCCAGTAACTTCCAGTAAAGGTTTTTCGCCGGGTCGACCACCTGGGGCCGGGAAGCGACGGCAGCGCCGTCGTCGCGGAGAAGGGATTTGTCCATTGCCGGCTCCTGGGTGTCCTCACCTTCCGAACCGTGGGCAGCGGAAAGATTCAGCGTGATTGACAGGCGGCGAAGGCGACCTGAACCGGCGCAGGACGGCCGGGTCAGTTTGAGTGTCGGCCCATGGATTCACGGCAATGTTGAATGCAGAAGCGCTTCCTGGCTTCGGTATCGAAGAAGAGTACCTGCTGGTAGACCTGCGTACGCGCAACGTGCCCGCACAAGCGCCTCCCGGTCTGGTTGCGGCGTGCCGCAATGCGCTCGGCACCTGCCTGGCAGATGAGATGTTCGAGTGCCAGCTGGAACTGGTCACCCCCATCCTCCACGACCTCGCCGAAGCACGCGCCTGCCTGGCGGACCAGCGTGCGCGGCTGGCGGAGGTGGTCGCAGGATTTGGCATGGGGCTGCTTTCAGCCGGCAGCCACCCTTTCGCCGATGGCCTGGCCACCCGCCGCAATCCGTCGCCACGCTACCAGTGCCTGTTCGACGATTACCGGATGATCGCTCGCAGCAGCCTGCTCTGCGGTCTCCATGTGCACGTGGGCGTACCTGACGGACATGACCGCATCCTTCTGCTACGGAATCTGCTGCATTGGCTCCCGCTGCTGCTCGCCCTCAGTGCGTCTTCGCCTTTCTGGCTGGGCCAACCCACCGGCAGCATGAGCTATCGCCGGGTGATCTGCGGGCAGTGGCCGCGAATGGACCTGCCTGATGATTTCGCCGATGAAGCCGAGTACCGGGCGCATATCAGCTGGCTGCACGGCATCGGCGCCATTCGCACCGACAGCGACGTCTGGTGGTTCATCCGCCCTTCCGCCCGCTTCCCCACCCTGGAACTGCGTATCGCCGACGCCTGCCCACGGCTGGAGGATTCGCTGTGCATTGCCGGGCTGTTCCGCAGCATGGTCACCCACGTTCGGGAAAGCCCCCCTCCTCCGGCACCGAGCGCCTTGCAACGGCAGGTGGTCATGGAGAATTACTGGCGGGCTCGCATGCACGGCATCCATGGCCGTTTTCTCGACGAAACCGGTCGCGAAACCCTGGATTGCGCAGCCTGGCTGGCCGACGCGGAGGCACGCTTTGGCGAGGCGGCACGGTGCCTCGGTGACGATGGAGCGTTCGTCCAGGCACGTCGCATCCTGCAAGCAGGAAGCAGCGCCGATCGCCAGTTGGAGCAGTACCAAGCCACCCTGGAGCAAAACTCATCGAAGCCTCGTGCATTGCTCGCCGTGGTCGAGGGTTTGCTGGCCGAGTTCGTCGAGGGCTTGCCGACAGAACGAAAAATTACCTGAACCCGAGCGCTCGCAGGAGCATCCCAATTATACGGATGACCTACATTTTCAAGGGTGAAGCACCATGATTTCCCTACCTGACCTGGACATTGGCGACCCGTCCCCCCGAATCGTTACTGAAATCGACCCCGAATCCGGAGCCTTCTGTGCCCAGGCGCTCGCTGCTGGCGAAGTCGGTATGCAAGCCGCCGAGATCGCCCTGCAGAAAAGCCCCTCCGCCGATGTTCGCGCCTTCGCCATGGTCGCCATGGTGGAGCAGTGCCGCGTCAGCGGCGCCCTGCAGTCCCTGGCCGGGCGCAAATGCCCGCAATTCCTCTGCGAGTCGGGCGCTGGCACGGAGCTGACCGAGTTGCAAAGTATCGAACCCGAACGCTTCGATGCCGCTTTTGCTACCAGCCAGGTCGCCGCCAACGAGGCCGTAGTGGCCTTGCTGGATTCGGCCGAGGATATCGATGACCTGGAACTGCAGGATTTCGCCCGCACCGCGCTACCGGTTTTCGTGCACCGCCTGCAACAAGCCCAGGCGCTGGCAGCTGCCCACCCGCTGAGCTGACCGCTTCGCGCCAGGCGTAGCCCATTCACCATGACGTTCTTCCTGTGGATGCTGGTACTGGGCAGCATTCTGCTCATCGTGGGTCTCGCTTCCGCCTATGTCCGGCTCCTGCCGATCTCCACCTCCGCCCTCTACCTGCTGTTCGGCCTGTTCATAGGACCGGCTGGCCTCGGGCTGTGGGGGGAAGATGTGCTTACCGTCGGCCCCTGGCTGGAACATCTGGTGGAAGCGACGGTGCTGATCTCGCTGTTTCTTTCCGGTCTGAGGCTACGCCTGCCCTTTCGCGCACCCGAATGGCGGCCGGCTGGGTTGCTGGCCGGGCCAGTACTGGTCGCAACAATCCTCGGCCTTGCCGTGTTCCTGCACTTCGCGCTGGATCTTAGTCCCGGACTCTCCCTGCTGCTGGCCGCCATTCTCTCGCCCACTGACCCGGTGCTGGCCAACCTGATCCAGGTGAACGACGCGGGCGATACCGATCCGATGCGCTTCGCCCTCACCGGCGAAGCAGGCCTGAACGACGGCATCGCCTTCCCTTTCGTGATGGCCGGGTTGATGCTCCTCGCCTTTGAAACACCCGCCAACGTGCCGACCGAGGAGGCGCTGATCTGGCTGCTGCGCTACGTGCTCTGGGCGATTCCGGCGGGTCTTCTGCTCGGTTTCTGGTTCGGGCGTCTGGTTGGGCAACTGGGCATCCACCTGCGCGCGCGGCATACGGACATGGCGGTTTCGCCCAACACCTTCCTTGCCCTGGCGGTCATCGCCCTTTCCTACGTCGCGACCGAAAGCATCGGTGCCTGGGGATTCCTCGGCACCTTCGCGGCGGGGCTGGGGATGCGGCAGGCCGAAGTCGGGACCAGCGGCGCGGTTCCGGCGGAAGAATGTACCCTCGGCGCGGAGAATCGCGAGCCGAGCCATGGCCAGGCGATCATCGAGTTCGGCGATGACAAGGAACGCCATCCGCAGATTGCAGCCAGCGCGCTGATGGTGGATATCCTCGCCTTCGGCAATCTGCTGGAACGCGCCCTGGAAGTGCTGCTGGTCACCCTGCTCGGCGCCCTCCTCTACGCCCATTGGCGCTGGGAGGCGGTGATCGTCGCCATCGGCCTGTTCCTGCTGGTACGCCCCGCCGCCGTCATGCTGTTTATCCATGCGCCACGGATTCCGCCGCCGCACCGCCTGCTCATCGGCTGGTTCGGCATACGCGGCATCGGCAGTCTCTTCTACCTCTGCTTCGTCCTCAATGAAGGCCCCGCCGGGCTGGAACGGCGCCTGCTCAGCGACATGGTGCTCAGCGTGGTGGCCATGAGCATCCTGATTCACGGGGTCACCGTGCAGCCCCTGCTCCGTTATCACAAGGAATAGATGCGCCTCGCCATTCGCGAATCAGCCTGAACCTTATCGAGCGCCTTGCCTCTCCTCAATCAGGAGGCCCGCCGTGACTGATGCTCTCGACGACTACAAGCGCAAGCGCGACTTCGATGCCACCCCGGAACCGGCCGGCCAGCCACGCCGTGCGCGGGGGAAACGCAAAGAACCCGCCGGGGCATTGCAGTACTGCATCCAGAAGCACGCCGCCACGCGCCTGCACTACGACTTCCGCCTGGAACTGGACGGCACGCTCAAGAGCTGGGCAGTGCCCAAGGGCCCCAGCCTGGACCCGCAGGCGAAGCGCCTTGCGATCCATGTCGAAGACCACCCGCTGGATTACGCCGACTTCGAAGGACACATCCCGGAGGGCCATTATGGTGCCGGCGACGTCATCGTCTGGGACCGGGGCATCTGGATTCCCCAGGACGATCCCATCGCCGGTTATGCCAAGGGCAAGCTGAAGTTCGAACTGCGTGGCGAAAAACTCAGCGGTATCTGGAACCTGGTGCGGACGCACATGCCGGGCAAGCAGGAGCAATGGTTCCTCATCAAGCACCGCGACGATGCCGCCCAACCCGAGAGTGAACTGGACATTACCGAAGCGCGTCCGGAGAGCGTCCTCAGCGAACGTACCCTACTGCCCAAGGCGAAAGGAAAGAAGGCACCCAAGCAGCCGCGCAAGGCGGCAAACAAACAGCCCCGGGAGAAAGCCCTGGCAGGAAGCGTTGCAGCGGCACTACCCGAGACCATCAAGCCCCAGCTGGCCACCCTCGTAGACGGGCCGCCGACCGGGGACTGGCGCTATGAAGTCAAGTTCGACGGTTACCGACTGCTCGCCCGCATCGAGGATGGCGAGGTGCAGTTGCTCACCCGCAATGGCAAGGACTGGACCGCCAAGCTGCCTCGCCAGGCCAAGGCCCTGGCGGGATTGGCGCTGGACAGCGCGTGGCTGGATGGCGAGGCGATTGTCACAGACGAGGACGGCACACCGGACTTCCAGGCCTTGCAGAACGCCTTCGAGACGGCACGCAGCGAGGCCATCCTCTACTACGTCTTCGACTTGCTCTACCTCGATGGCAAGGACCTGCGGGGCGTGCCCCTGGAACAACGGCGCGCTGCCCTGGAAAAGTTGCTGGAGCACAACGAGGACTCGCCTTTGCGCTACTCGGCCGATCTCTCCGAGGACCCCGAGTCCCTGTTGGAAAGCGCCTGCCGGATGAAACTGGAAGGACTGATCGGCAAACGCGCGGGGAGCCTCTACCAATCCCGTCGCAGCCCGGACTGGATCAAGCTCAAGTGCAAGCAGCGCCAGGAATTCGTGATCGTCGGCCATACCGAACCCAAGGGCAGCCGCAGCCACTTCGGTGCGCTTCTCCTGGCGCTTCACGACGAGGACAGCGGCGAGCTGCGCTATGCCGGCAAGGTAGGCACCGGCTTCGATCAGGCGAGCCTCGCGCGGGTGCAGGCCCGGATGAAGCCCCTGGAGGTGAAGAAATCGCCGCTCGCCCATCCCCCTACCGGAAGCGAAGTGAGGGGCGTGCATTGGCTGAAGCCCGAGCTGCTGGCCGAAGTCTCCTTTGCCGAGATGACCCGCGAGGGGCTCGTGCGCCACGCGGTGTTCCATGGGCTGCGCAGCGATAAACCGGCCAGCGCCATTACTCGCGAGAAAGCCAGCCATGTAGTGCCCACGAAACCCGGCGGCAAAGCGAGCCCAGCGAAGGAACCCGCCCGAAAGACGGCGGGGAAATTCCGCATCACCCATCCCGAGCGGATCATCGACGCCAGCATTGGCGCCAGCAAACTGGAGCTGGTCGAGTATTACGCGGAGATCGCCGACTGGTTGCTGCCCGAACTGCGGGACCGGCCCGTCGCACTGGTACGGGCGCCCGATGGCATCGCTGGCGAGCACTTCTTCCAGAAGAGCGGCGAAAACCTTGGCATAGACGCCCTGGAGGTGCTGGAGAAATCCCGTGCAGGCCAGCCCGCCATGGTGATCAACAGTGTCGAGGCGCTGGTCGGCGCAGTGCAGATGGGCACGGTCGAGCTGCATACCTGGAACGCCACCAGTACCGATCTCGCCCATCCCGACCGCTTCATCCTCGATCTCGACCCGGACCCGGCGTTGCCGTGGAAAGCCATGGTCGAGGCGACCCAACTGGTGCTGACCGTGCTGGATGAACTGGGACTCCGGGCATTCCTCAAGACCAGCGGCGGCAAGGGCATGCACCTGGTGGTCCCGCTGAAGCCCAAGGAGGACTGGGACCAGGTGAAGGCTTTCAGCCACGCCATTGCCACCCACATGGCCCGACACCTGCCGCAACGGTTCTCGGCCAAGTCCGGCCCGAAGAACCGCGTGGGCAAGATCTTCATCGACTATCTGCGCAACGGCCTGGGCGCGACGACTGTCGCCGCCTATTCGGCGCGGGCGCGCGAAGGGTTACCGGTTTCCGTGCCGGTGTTCTTCGAAGAGCTCGGTGGACTCAAGGGCGCCCATGACTGGACCATCCGAAACCTGCGCAAACGTCTGGACGAAGCCGGCGAATCGCCCTGGGCGGACTTCGAGGCGAACCGTCAGACCATTACCAAGGCCATGCGCAAGCGGCTGGGGATGGTCTGAGCGGGTCAGGCTGGCCGAGCGCCCTTCGGGTCAGCCTTCGGCTGTTCGCGAGCAAGCTCGCTCCTACATGTTCGGCTTCACGAGCGTGCAGAGCCATCAGGAATGCACGCACCAGCTCACCGACTCGGGCGGCATGCCGATGCAGTCGACCGCGTGGATCAGCCCGGCTTCGAGCGCGTCCTCCGCATTGAGAATCTTCGGGGACGCCGTCAGGCATTCCAGGACATTGATCGGCGTAGCGGCTCCTCGGGTGCGCTCGTCGACAATGCTGGAGTACAGCAGCAGGTCGTAGTCGAGGCTCATCGCATATTCGGAGATGCGCGCGTGGTCGACCGCGCCATTCAAGGTCCAGTGGAAGGGGTGCAGGAGAAACTTGCTGTAATGGCAGGCCGTCCGGTACTCGCCGGCGAGGAAGATGATGTTTCCCATGGATTCGACCGTGCCGAGGTTGTGCGTCTTGACCGGCACTGGCAGCCCAATGAGGAAGTTGTACAGGGAGAAGCCATAGCTGCACTCCCCCCCCATGGTCGCGATCTTGATGACCAGTTCGTCAGCGCCTTGCTGGATCGCCTGGGTACATTTGTCGATCAACTGGCCACAGGTGTACGAGTTGATCGGGGCCGTGAAATGCACGATATGAGTTTTCACGTCGCTCTCCTGGCGGACCGCCTCCCGCGACTTCCCACCGCCACCGCGGGGATGGCGCAACGCCGGTCATTCGGCGGCGCAGTATCCTTGCATCACGTCCGCCATGCTCTGGTACTCCTGGTCCGGCAGGCTTTCCAATGCCTCCATCACCTTCGGGGGAACCCCCTGTTGCCGAGCGCACTCGATCATCTGGGCCCGGCCAGCGGGAAAGTGCATGCCCTTGAGAAAGGACGCCAAGTTGGTCGGGGGCTTCCTGGGCATATGCACCTCCTCAGTTGGCGAGCAAGCGAAAGCGCGCTCGTTGGCATATGACTCCCCGGCCGTAGCGGCTACCGATCCTGGCAAAGCGGGAAAGATGACCATGTGGCTGACACTCTCACTGAGTAACAAGCACAGCCGGTGGTTTCATGTTTTTCCCAGTAATGGACGAACGGCCGTGTTATTCAAGTTCCGCACGGGCCTGATAACACCCTCAATTCGCAGCAACGTAGGATGGGTTGAGCTTGCGAAACCCATGCTGTTTGTAGGAGCGAGCTTGCTCGCGAAAAAGATCGCGCCCGGGCTGTTCGCGAGCAAGAACTCGGCGCCCCCCTCGCTCCTACATGTTCGACGTTGAGCCCGACGGCCAAGCCTGAAGGTTGCCTTCCATATGCACCAACCCACGCTCCAGGGCCTGCGGCCCGTTCAGCTTGCCATCCAGCAACGCCAGCAGAATCCCCTCCCCGACTATTACCGCGTTCTCGCCTGCGGCCGGAGCGACGGTGTGCGGGGTAAACCGCCAATGGCCATCGCGTAGCTCGAAGCGCGTCCACAGCCCTGGCTCCACCAACAGCAGGCTGAAGTCTTCCCCGCTCGGCGGCAGCAGGTTGGCAACACGATCCAGGGCCTTGAGGGCGCGGCGCATGCCGAAGCCGCCGGGCAGCGGCAAGGGCTTGGCGATCAGCTTGTCCTGATAGGCCTGGTTGACGGCAAGCGCCACCCCCAGCGACGCCGGGTGCGCCAGGCTCAGGTCCATTGCCATGCCGTCGTAGCCGCAGGCCAGGCTGGCCGGGGCGACGCTGCATAGCAGCGCCGCCAGACCGACTGTCGCGAGCCTCATGGCGTGACGATGTTGAACCAGAAGTTGAACGTGTCGAGCAACCCCATGAACTCACCAAAGGCCTGCTGGCGACCGTCGAATTTCAGCTCACCAGAGGCCACTTTCTGCTCCAGGGTCGCCTTGCCCAGCTGGATGTCTTCCAGAGTGCCCTTGCGCATGGTCAGGCCCACATCAGCCTTGTCGCTGGCCGTGGGCTCGTACGTGAGTACGCCATTCTCCACGGTCAGGGCGTAGTGCTTGCCGAGGTCGGTGAAGTTAAAGTTGAGCACCAGCTTCTTGCCCGCCGCGCGCTCGCCATTCAGGCGCACGGCCAGGTAGTCGAAGAGCATTTCCGGAGTCATGGCCTGGATCACGTCCGGGCTGGCGGTGACCGTGTTGCCCAGGGTCGGCACGCCGTTACGCAGCTCATAGGCGCCCTGCAAGTAAACCGAACGCCAGGGACCGGACTCGGCCTGGTAGCCCATCTGCTCGAAAGCATCAGCCATCAGGTTCTTGGCCTCGGTGTTGTCCGGTTCGGCGAACACCACCTGCTTCGCCGCTTCGGCCACCCAGCGGTACTCGCCCTTGGCGAAGTCAGCCCTGGCCTTCTTCAGCACCTCGGCCGAGCCGCCCATGTATTCGACGTACTTCTTCGCCGCCGGCTGCGGCGGCAGCTTGTCGAGGTTCACCGGGTTGCCGTCGTACCAGCCCATGTAGCGCTGATAGACCGCCTTGGAATTGTGCTTGAGGGTGCCGTAGTAGCCACGCCCCGGCCAGAAGGACTCCAGCTCCGGCGGCAGCTTGATCGCCTCGGCGATTTCTTCGCTGGTCAGGCCCTCGTTCATCATGCGCACGGTCTGGTCGTGGATGTACTTGTAGATGGCCCGCTGCTTCTTCAGGTAATCGTCGATCTGCGCGTTGCCCCAGACCGGCCAGTGGTGGCTCTGGAACTTCACTTCGGCCTGGTCGCCGTAGAGATCGATGGCTTCGCCGATGTATTTGGACCATTGCAGGGCATCGCGCACCTGCGCGCCGCGCAGGGTCACAATGTTGTGCATGGTGTTGGTCGTGTTCTCCGCCATCCACAGCGCCTTGAACTGCGGGAACCAGGTGTGCATTTCCACCGGCGCTTCGGTACCCGGGGTCATCTGGAACACCATCCGGACGCCATCGATGGTCACTTCCTGGCCGGTTTTCGAGACGAATTCGGTGGGCTGGATCAGCGACGTGGTCCCGGTCGAAACGGTCTGGCCGAGCCCGGCATTCACACCGCCCTGGGCATTGCGCGGCAGCAGCGCGCCGAACATGTACACCGCACGGCGGGCCATGGCGTTGCCAGCGATGACGTTTTCGCTGACGGCGTGCTCGGAGAACTCTTCGGGGGCGACGATCCGCACCTTGCCGGCCTTGACGTCGGCCTCGTCGACTATCCCGCGGACGCCGCCGAAGTGGTCGATGTGGGAATGGCTGTAGACCACCCCGACCACGGGCTTCTTGCCCAGATGCTCGGTGACCAGGTCGAAGGCGGCTTTCGCAGTTTCCTTGCTCAGCAGCGGGTCGAACACGATCCAGCCGGTGTCACCCTGGATGAAGGTGATGTTGGAGACGTCATAGCCACGCACCTGGTAGATGCGGTCGGTCACCTTGAACAGGCCGTACTGCACGTTCAACTGGGCATTGCGCCAGAGGCTGGGGTTGACGGTGTCAGGTGCCGGGGTGTCCAGCGCGATGAATTTCTTGTAACTCTCCAGGTCCCAGACCACCTTGCCGCTGGCGTCCTTGATGGTCAGCGTCTCGGGCTTGGCGATGAACCCGCGCTCGGCATTGGCAAAGTCCTCGCGGTCGGCGAAGGGCAACTTGTCCAGCACAGCCTGGTTGACGGCACGCGTCGTTTCGGTGGCCGGTTTGGCAGGTACTGGTGCAGCCTGGGCGATAGCGCTGGCCAGCAGTGTGAAGCAGAGGCCAGCGGCCGCGAGACGTCGTAGGGGTCGGTGCATGAAATGCTTCCTCGTTGTTGTTATTGGGGACGCGCGATCCATTCCGCCGCGCGCTCGGCGATCATGATGGTGGGTGCATTGGTGTTGCCGCCGACCAGGGTCGGCATGATCGAAGCGTCCACGACCCGCAGGCCCTGGATGCCCCGCACACGCAACTGGCTATCCACCACCGCATGCTCGTCATTACCCATGCGGCAGGTGCCCACGGGGTGATAGATGGAGTCGGTGCGGCGGCGCAGCAGGTCGATCAGTTGCTCGTCGCTGTGCAGGCCGTCGCTGAACTTGTCCCTGAGGCCGAAACGCGCCATGGGCGCCTGGGCAACGATCTCGCGGGCCATGCGATAGCCCTTGAGCAGGGTCTGCACGTCATCGTCGTCGCCGAGGAAATTCGGATCGATGCGCGGCGGGGCTGCCGGGTCGGCCGATTGCAGGCCGACGCTGCCGATGCTCTTGGGCCGCAGCACACAGACGTGGCAGCTGAAGCCGTGGCCCCAGTGCATCTTGCGGTTGTGGTCGTCCAGCAGGCTCACCACCGAGTGCAACTGGATGTCCGGCCGGATCAGGTCCTCGCGCGTCTTGAGGAAGCCACCGCCTTCGGCGAAGTTGCTGGCCAGCGGACCGCGCCTGCGCGCGAGGTACTGGGCCAGGGCCGAACCCATCTTCAGGCTGCCGCCCAGGGAATAGCCCATCAGGGAGTTGTCGGTGCTCTGGTAGCCGAGGACCACGTCGGGGTGATCCTGCAGGTTCTGCCCCACGCCGGGCATTTCGTGTTGTACGGCAATGCCCAGGGGCTTGAGTTCGGATTCCGGGCCGATACCCGAGAGCATCAGCAGTTGTGGACTGCCGAACGCGCCGGTGCTGAGCAGCACCTCCCGGCGGGCCTTCAGCGACAGTGAGCTGCCTTTGACGCGGACCTGCACGCCAGTTGCCTGCTTGCCCTTCAGCAGGATGCGCTCGGCATGGGCGCCGGTCAGTACGGTGAGATTGCTGCGCTGGTCGCGGATGGGTTTGAGGAAGGCCGTAGCGGTGCTCCAGCGGCGGCCATCGCGGATGGTCACGTCGTACTGGCCGATGCCTTCCTGCTCGGCGCCATTGAAGTCAGCGTTGTAGCGATGCCCGGCTTTCTGCCCGGCTTCGATGAAGGCCTGGGTGGCGGCATGGGCCTCGACCTGGCCGACGTAGAGCTCACCCTCCCCGCCATGGAAATCGCTTGCGCCGCGGTGGTGCAGTTGGCTCTTGCGGAAGTACGGGAGCACCTCGGCAAAGGACCAGCCGTCATTGCCGAGGGCGGCCCATTCGTCGTAGTCGCTGTGATGGCCACGGATGTAGATCATGCCGTTGATCGAACTGCTGCCGCCGAGCACCTTGCCCCGTGGCTGGTAGCCACGGCGATTGCCCAGGCCCGGTTGCGGCACGGTATCGAATGCCCAGTTGACGTGGCGGGTGGGCAGGATGGCGGCGACGCCGGCCGGCGCATGGATCAGCGGCGACCAGTCACGTGGGCCGGCTTCGAGCAAGCACACGGAAACGCTGGGGTCGGCACTCAGACGATTGGCCAGCACGCAGCCGGCCGAGCCGGCACCGACGATGATGTAGTCGAACTCCATGGTTTGCTCCGAAGTGGGGAGTAGCCATTGGATTTTTCGACGCTTCGGCCAGATAAGGATTGATCTTTCATGACACTTAATTGATCTTGGGCGACATGGAACCCTTCATTAGAACCACCTCGTTCGGCGGCTTTCGTGAACTCGTCAGCCAGCTCGGACATGACCCTGCCCTCCTCCTCTCGCGTTTCCGCATCCGTCCGGAACTGCTCGACGACGAGGATGCCCGGGTGCCCTTCCGATCCCTCATCGATCTGCTGGAGTACTCGGCCGAGACGCTGGACTGCCCTGACTTCGGCCTGCGCATGGCCGAATACCAGAGCCTCGTCGTGCTCGGTCCGATTGCGCTGATTGCCCGCAACGCCGTGACGGTTGGCCATGCCCTGGGGGAGATCATTCGTTTCATCGGCTACCACAGCTCCGGCATCCACCTCGACCTGGACCGCAGCGAGCCGGATGCGCCGCGCCTGGTCATCGAGCTGCGCATGCGCGGCCCGCAGCGGCAAATGGTGGAACTGGCCATGGGCGTTGCGCACAGCACCATGAAGCTGCTCTGCGGACCGAGCTTCAGCGCCCGGGCGGTGCAGCTCTCCGGCAGCAGTTCACTGCCGCTGGCACGCTACCGGCGTTACTTCGGTTGCGAGGCCTATCTCGGCCAACCCTGCAATGCACTGGTGGTGACCGAGCGTCAGCTGGCCCAGCGCATCGAGAAGCATGATCCGGCGCTGCACCGCGCCCTTGTGCAGTACCTCAGCCAGGTGCATCTGCTGGGTTCATCGGATCTGCTGGAACATGTCCGCCGACTGGTGCTTCGCTTGCTGCCAACCCAGCAGTGCCGCCTTCCCCTGGTGGCCGAGCAACTCGGCCTGCATGAGCGCACGCTGCAGCGGCAACTGGCCGAACTGGGTCACCGATTCGAGGACCTGGTGGAGGAAATCCGTCGAGAACGCGCCGACTTCTACCTGACGGAGCGCGATATTCCCCTGTCACAGATCGCCGGCATGCTCGGTTACAGCGAACAGAGCGTGTTCAACCGTGCCTGCCGCCGCTGGTTCGACGTGACACCCAGCGCTCGTCGACGCGAGCTTCTAGTCCAACGGCGCACAACCGTTTAAAAGATTTCTGGAACTATTTCGGAGTACTTCAAGTTGTATCGAAAAAGATACAACTTGCAAAAAAGGCTCCTATTCACCCGCAGCCAACATATAAAACGCAGCTTGATACCGAAGCGACCGGGAAGTCGCTTGAATAATGGCGCCAAAAGAATTTATCGCACTTGCTGCCAATAATATTTCCATGGCGCCGCCGCCCCAGTAATCACCCACTAAAACCCTGGAATCCTTCGGTTTTTGGGGCGCTGCCGTTCCTTTCTTGCGGCACTAGAGACGATAGCGATTTGTTTTAAGAACGACGACACGCGGCCTGAACTTTGCCGCTCTGGCGTCACTCACACATCTATAATTCGACCCGCCCTCACCCTAAGGAGAAAATGCCTTACGCGTTCACCAAAAGAGCGACAACAAGAGCAATAAGTAATATGGCGGAAGCTCACTTCGCGACCCTGTTACTTACCTTGCTGATCAGTTTGAAAATATTGCGCGCATGAACTGACAGATACGTGCGCCGGGTAGACTTTTATTTGAACTTTGTTCGGCGCCAGATGCTTGATTTCAATGACAAGTAGAACAAGGAGAAGAGGAAATGCGACTGAGCATTTTTGGACTCGGGTATGTAGGGGCGGTTTGTGCCGGCTGTTTGGCATCACGGGGCCATCAAGTAATAGGTGTAGATGTTTCTTCCGCAAAAGTGGAGTTGATCAACCAGGGAAAGTCACCCATCGTCGAGCCGGGGCTGCAAGAACTTCTGCAACAGGGCACCCAGAACGGTAATTTGCGCGGCACCGTCGACGTATTCGAAGCAGTTTCCTCCAGTGACGTCTCCCTCATCTGCGTTGGCACGCCCAGCAAGAAGAATGGCGATCTGTCGCTCAATTACATCGAAGGCGTCTGCCGCGAAATCGGTTTCGCCATCCGCGACAAGGCCGAGTTCCACACGATAGTGGTGCGCAGCACCGTGTTGCCCGGAACGGTCAGGAATGTGGTCATCCCGATCATCGAAGACTGCTCGGGCAAGCAGGCCGGGGTTGATTTCGGTATTGCGGTCAACCCCGAGTTCCTCCGGGAAAGCACTGCGATCCAGGATTACAACTTCCCGCCAATGACGGTGATCGGTGAGCTGGACCGCCATTCCGGCGACGTGCTGGAGTCCCTCTACAAAGAGCTCGACGCCCCCATCGTGCGCAAGAGCATCGATGTCGCGGAACTGATCAAGTACACCTGCAATGTCTGGCATGCGACCAAGGTCACCTTCGCCAATGAGATCGGCAACATCGCCAAGGCGGTGGGGGTCGACGGCCGTGAAGTGATGGACGTGGTCTGCCGGGACCAGCGACTCAACCTTTCCAGGTACTACATGCGTCCGGGCTTCGCCTTCGGCGGCTCCTGCCTGCCCAAGGACGTGCGCGCCCTCTCCTACCGCGCAGGGCAACTGGACCTCGAGTCGCCACTCATTGGCGCACTGATGCACAGCAATGGCGTGCAGGTGCGGCATGCCTTCGACCTGATCGCCGCCCACGACAAGCGCAAGGTCGCCCTGCTCGGCCTGAGTTTCAAGGCGGGCACCGATGACCTGCGCGAAAGCCCGTTGGTGGAGCTCGCCGAAATGTTGATCGGCAAGGGCTTCGACTTGCGCATCTATGACTCCAATGTCGAGTACGCACGGGTCCACGGGGCGAACAAGGACTACATCGAGTCGAAAATCCCGCACGTGTCCTCGTTGCTCGACAGCGACCTGGACCGGGTCATCGAGCACGCGCAGATCATCGTGCTCGGCAATGGCGATGAACGCTTCCGCACCCTTGCCCAGAACGTTCCCGAGGGCAAGAACATCGTCGATCTGGTGGGCTTCATGGAGCACACCAGCAACGAAAGCAGCGAAGGCATCTGTTGGTGATGACATGACGCGGCGGTGCACGCAGCTGGCCATGCCTGTGCACCGCCCCGTCGACGTATTCGGATCTGCTGGCAGCGCCGAGGTGGACCGCAACACCCGGTGCCGCGCCTGCAGATCGCAGTCGACCGGTTGAACAGTGCGGAGGCCAGAACCCGTAGGCGACGCGATCGTTCGCCTTGTCTGAACCCGCTCATGGACACGGACAAATGGAGAGGCTTACACAGGGTTTCATCAATACCGCAGGCTGGCTGTTTTACCTCAGCCTTCTAATGGGTCTTGCCCTGGCCGTTCCGCAAACCCTGTTCGACCCCCTTTCCCGGGACTTCGTCCTGCTGCTCGGGGCTGTCGGCATCTGGCGTTACTCCATGGGGTTCGTGCATTTCGTGCGCGGAACCTTGTTCCTCTACGTTTTCTTTCCGCGCTACCGGCACCAGGCGAAACGGCTCATGGCCAACGACAGCCCGCCACACGTGTGCGTGCTGGTCACCAGTTTCCGCATCGATGCCCTCACCACCGCCCAGGTCTACCGCTCCGTCATCGAGGAAGCCATCGCCTATGGCCATCCGACGACCCTGATCTGTTCCATCGTCGAACTGTCGGACGAGATGCTGATTCGCAGCCTCTGGACCCACTACGCGCCGCCAAGCACCGTCAATCTGCACTTCGTACGCATCGCCGGCACCGGCAAGCGTGATGGCCTCGCCAATGGCTTCCGCGCCATTTCCCGGCACCTGCCGGACGATGAGGCGGTGGTGATGGTGGTGGACGGTGACAGCGTCCTCGAACCCGGCGTATTCGCCAAGACCGTGCCGTACTTCCGCCTGTTCCCCAAGGTCGGCGGGCTCACCACCAACGAATTCTGCGAGGTCCGCGGCGGCTACTTCATGAGCCAGTGGCACAAGCTGCGCTTCGCCCAGCGCCATCTCAATATGTGCTCGATGGCCCTGTCCCGGCGCGTGTTGACCATGACCGGGCGGATGTCGGCGTTCCGCGCCTCCGTGGTGACCAATCCCGAGTTCATTGCCGATGTCGAGAATGATCACCTCGAACACTGGCGCCTGGGACGCTTCCGCTTCCTCACCGGCGACGACAAGTCCAGCTGGTTCAGTCTGATGCGGCTGGGCTACGAGACCTTCTATGTGCCAGATGCCGCCATCAACACGGTCGAGCACCCGCCGGAAAAAAGCTTCTTCAAGTCCACCCGCAAACTGATGTTCCGCTGGTACGGCAACAACCTGCGACAGAACTCGCGGGCGATGGCGCTCGGCCCGCGGAAACTCGGCTGGTTCGCCAGTGTCGTGCTGCTCGACCAGCGCATATCGATGTGGACCTGCCTGCTCGGCCTGACGGTGGCGATCATCGCCAGCCTCAAGTACAGCATCGTTTACCTGCTGATCTACCTGCTGTGGATCGGCATGACGCGACTCATCCTGACCCTGCTGCTGTCCGTCACCGGCCATCACATCGGCCCTGCCTACCCCCTGCTCCTTTATTACAACCAGGTGGTCGGCGCGGTCGTGAAGATCTACGTGTTCTTCCACCTCGACCGTCAGTCCTGGACGCGCCAGCAAACCACGCTGAACCGCGACCTGGGCCGTTTCCAGAACTGGTTCAACACCTGGTCATCACGCTCCATGACCTTTTCGGCCGCCAGTCTGTTCGTCGCCACCCTGCTGCTGGTGGTTTGAACCATCCCATGGGATAGGAAGACCTTAATGAACACAGCCCTCAACGTCGTACACGAATCGGAAATCCAGCGACAGCATGCCCGGGTTCGCATACCCGCGAGGATTCGCTTCGCATTCAGGAATCGCCCGAAGGAAGAGCATCCCCTGCTGGAGCTTTCCGCCGGCGGGTTCAGCTTCGTGCCGGTGAAACCGACGCTGAAGGTCGGTGATCACCAGCACGGAATGCTGGTGTTCAGCATCGACAACCTGGGCCTGACCATGCCGGTGGAGTTCCAGGTGCGCTCCATTGCCGCGGACAGCGGCCGGGTCGGGTGCCAGTTCCACAACCTCGATCCACGGGACATCACTACCCTGCGCCACCTGATCACCGCCCACCTCTCCGGGGAGCTGGTGAGCGTCGGCGAGTTGTTGACCACCCTGCAGCGCAACAATTTCAGCCCGGCCCGTGGAGACAAGGGCCGCAAGAGCCTGGGCATGCTCGGCCGGATGAAGGCCCTGATCCTCAGCCTGGCCGTGCTGGCCATCGGCTTGGCGGCCTTCGGCTTCATCGGCAAGTCCCTGTACGAGCTGTACTTCATCACCCACGCCCTCTCAGCCAAGGTCAGCGTGCCCAGCGTCCAGGTGACCATGCCGCGCGAAGGTGTGGTGCAGAGCCTGATCGGCGAGAACCAGATGGTGAGCAAAGGTGCGCCCATCGCCACCTTCAATACCTCGATGCTGGAATTGCTCAAGGGCCAGCTGAACAACAATGTCCAGCCGGCGCGTATCGAAGAGCTGTTGCGCCAGCAGATGAAGGGAACACTGACCAGCCCCTGCAACTGCACACTCGTACGCCAACTGGTGGCGGACGGGCAGTACGCCAGCAAGGGGGATGTGGTCTTCGAACTCGCACCGCGCGGCAGCGTCGCCAGCGTCGAGGCGCTGTTCCCCTACTCCAAGCTGAACTCGGTTGCACCCGGCAGCCGCATCAGTTTCACGGTGGCCGGGGAAACGCAGGCACGCACCGGCAGGGTGACCAGCAGCAACCTGAACCCTACCCGCAGCAATGACCTCACCGCCGACATCCGCGTACGCATCGAGCCTGACGAGCCGCTGGATAACGACCTGGTCGGCAGGCCGGTGGAAGTGAGTGCCAGCCGTGGTCCCTCATTCGCCTGGTTGATGGACGAAGTCCGCTCCTCCAGGCTCGTTGGAGAACTGAGCCGTGACTAGTTCACACGCAATCTGGCTGCTACTCGGCACGCTGGGGCTGGCAGGCTGCAGCGGGCTTCCCGACCAACGCCTGGCCCAGGAGGCGATGGCCCGGGGCGATACCGGCACTGCCCTGCAGAACTATCAGCAGCTCGCTGATCTCGGCTATGTCGATGCCCAGGTCGGGCTTGCCGACATCCAGCTGCAATCCGGCGACCCGGCGCAACTGCGTGCCGCCGAGGCCACCTATCGCCAGGCCGCCGCCAATTCGCCCCGTGCCGCCGCGCGACTGGGGCGCCTGCTGGCCAGCAAACCGGGTTCTACCGAAGCCGAACAGCGCGAAGCCGAAACCCTGCTGAAGGACGCCATGGCCGCGGGCGAGCGCAATACCGTGCTGCCGCTGACCGTGCTCTACGTCCAGCATCCGCAGACCTTCCCCGAGGTCAACATGCAGCAGCAGATCAGCCAGTGGCGCGCCGACGGCCAGCCACAGGCGGAAATGGCACAGATCCTGCTCTACCGGGCACAGGGGACCTACGACCAGCACCTGGACGATATCGAACGTATCTGCGAGGCCCGCTTGGCGGTAGAGGATGCCTGCTATGTGGAACTGGCAACGGTTTACCAGAAGCGCGGGCAGCCGGAGAAACAGAAGGCACTGATCGCCAAGCTGCAAGCGGCATACCGCAGCGGCCAGGTCCCGCCCCAACGGCTCGACGCGGTCGCGCGGGTGATGACCGACCCAACGCTCGGCCCGCCGGACATGGAATCGGCCAAGGCCTTGCTGGAACCCATCGCGCCGACCTATCCCGAAGCCTGGGTGAGCCTGGCCCGGCTAATGTACGAGGCCCCTGAAGCCGCCGACGTCGACCAGATGCTGGATTACCTCGAGCGCGGTCGCGCAGCGGGTTCGCCGCGCGCGGAACTGTTGCTCGGAAAGCTCTATTACGAAGGCAAACTGGTGCCGCAGGACCCGGCCAAGGCCGAGCAGCACCTGCTCAAGGCCGCCCCCACCGAGCCCAGCGCCGACTATTACCTTGGCCAGATCTACCGGCGCGGCTTCCTCGGCGAGGTCGAACCGGACAAGGCGCTGGATCACCTGCTTCGCGCCGCCCGTAGCGGGCATGCCAACGCCGATTACGCACTGGCGCAGATGTTCAGCCAGGGCCGTGGCGTGCAAGCCGACCTGGTCAACGCCTATGTCTTCAGCCAGCTCGCGGTGCAGGCCGGCAGGGCCGAGGCGCCGGCGCTGGCCGCCCAGGTGGGGCAGCAGCTTTCACCGATCCAGAGAACTGACGCACAGAAGAAACTGCAAGAAGAACAGCAGTTTCGGGGCGCTGGCACTATGCTACGAGCTGCTGCAGATGGGGAGATGTACTGACAGCCAGGCGGCCGTCGGGAGTTTCTCCGACCTTCGTCCCTACTGGATAAGACCATGAAACTAGAAAAATGGATTCGCGTTGGCCTGGCACTTCCGCTGATTCACGGCGCTTCAGCGTGGGCGGAAGCACCCGAAAAACCATTTGGAGTCGATATTAAGGTCACCGCCCAGTCGGAAGACGACCGGGACCTGGGTACCCGCAACGGCGGGGATGTCAGTGGTATAGGTATCGATGTGCGGCCGTGGCTGTTCTTCCAGCGGGGAGACTGGAGCGCCTACGCCATGGCGCAAGCGGTGGCGGCTACCGACACCATCGAAACGGACACCCTGCAGAGCACCGATCTCGAGGAAGACACCGGTGGCGGCGGTAACAACGATCGCCAGGCCGACGACAGCTACCTGGCCATGCGCGAGTTCTGGATCGGCTATGGCGGCCTTACGGCCTACCCCGGCGAGGAAATGCGCTTCGGCCGCCAGCGCCTGCGCAATGACGACAGCCTCTGGCGCGACACCAATATCGAAGCCCTGAACTGGACCTTCGATACCACCCTGCTCCGCGCGCACCTGGGCCTGGCTGAGCGCTTCTCCGAGTACCGCACTGATATCGACGAGCTGGCGCCGGAAGACGAAGACCGTCTGCACATCTACGGCGATATCGCCACGCAATGGACGCCGGGCCACTGGGTGGGTCTCAACGTCCACCACAGCCGTGACGACGGCGACCTGCCGAGCCCCGGCGAAGTCGTCGACGATCTGGACAAGGACACCACCGGTGACCTGACCTGGGTCGGCCTGCAAGCCAATAGCGATGCCTTCAACTGGCGCAACGAGAATGCGATCAACTACTGGGCCAGCCTGATCTGGCTGGATGGCGACCGCGACCAGTTGCTGACCGCCGCAGGTCCCGGCGGTCAACCCATCGCCAGCGGCAAGCAGAGCGCCGATGTCAGTGCCTGGGGTACCGACCTCGGCGTGCGCTTCCGCCTCGATCCGAACTGGCAGGCCGGCATTGCCTATGCACAAGGCAGTGGCGGCGGTGATGACGGCGACGAGAACTTCCAGCAGACCGGTCTGGAAAGCAACCGCAACAGCTTCACCGGCACGCGTTCGCGGGTGCACCGTTTCGGCGAGGCGTTCCGTGGCGAGCTGAGCAACCTGCAGGTCGCAACCCTGTTCGGTTCCTGGCAGCTGCGCGATGAGTACGACGCGAGCCTGGTCTACCACCGCTTCTGGCGCGACGATGGCGACCAGCCGGTGGGTGACAGCGGCATCAACGCGGCGCTGACCTCGGACGACAAGGACATCGGCCAGGAGGTCGACCTGGTGCTGACCAAGTACTTCAAGGAAGGCCTGTTGCCGGAATCCATGAGCCAGGCCATCGACGAACCCTCGGCGCTGGTGCGTTTCCGTGGCGGTCTGTTCTTCGCGGGCGATGCCTACGATGGCAGCAACGTCGACTCCAGCATGCACAGGGCCTTCGTGGATGTGATCTGGCGCTTCTGATGGGAGGGTGATGAATGAACAGCCGGTGGCGCAATATCTGCTCCCTGGCCTTACCCCTGCTGGTCGGCTCACTGCTGACCAGTATCGTGTTGGCCGCGTCACCGAGCTCTTCCTCCGCGAAGAAAACCACCGCGGCCGCCCCGCCGGCCCCGACTTACACCGTTACCAGTTCACCCACAGAAAAGCTGACCCTCAGCGCGCCCAAGCTTCCTGACCTTTCCGGTTACACCGCCAACGCTGTCCAGGACAAGATCAAGCGCAGCAAGCCTGGCCGCGTCAGCACCCGCCGGATGCTCCAGCAGCCTGTCCTCAAGCAGTTCGTCGGTGGCAACAACCGCCTCGCCGAATGGGTTCGGCGTCAGGGCGGCATGCCCCAGGCGATCTTCATCGAAGGCGGTTACGTCGACCTGGCGACCCTGGCCAAGAAACTGCCCAAACAGTATTTTCGCGCCACCGGAGACGACACCTACCTGGCTCGCCTGCCCATAGTCGTTGCGCGCGGCGCCACCCTGCACATCGACAAGACGACCCTGCGCCTGTCCCAGGACCGCGGCGCGTTCCTGGTCAACGACGGCAAGCTGTTCGTGACCGACAGCACCCTCATCGGCTGGAATGAAAAGGCCAACGCCGCTTCGGTGTTCCGCAAGGACAAGGAGTTCCGCCCGTTCGTGCTGTCCTGGGGTGGCACCGAGACCTATATCGTCAAGAGCCGCTTCAGCAACCTGGGCTACAACGGCGACAAGTCCTATGGCCTGAGCATTTCCCAGTACACGCCCTCGATGCGCAAGCGCATGGGCCGCACCGCGCCGAGCGCCTGGTTGCTGGACTCGGAATTCAGCGACATGTGGTTCGGCTTCTATTGCTTCGAGGCCGACGATGTCGTGATCAAGGGCAACACCTACCGCGACAACCAGGTCTACGGCATCGACCCCCACGACCGTTCCCATCGCCTGATCATTGCCCACAACACCATCTCCGGCACCCACAAGAAGCACGGCCTGATCATTTCCCGCGAAGTGAACGACAGCTGGATCTTCAACAACCAGATCTTCGACAACAAGATTTCCGGCATCGTCCTCGACCGCGACAGCACCAATAACGTGCTGGCCTATAACGAGGTGTTCCAGAACGAGGCCGACGGCATCACCCTCTACGAGAGTTCGAACAACCTCCTGTGGGGCAACAAGGTCGTCGGCAATACGCGCCACGGCATCCGCCTGCGCAACAGCGTGAACATCCGCCTGTACGAGAACCTCGTCCTCGGCAACGGCCTGAGCGGCGTGTACGGGCATATCAAGGACCTCACCGACCAGCACCGCGACCTCAAGCTCGACCCTTACGAAACCAAGGTGTCGATGGTCGTGGTCGGCGGCCAGCTTGCCGGTAACGGCAGCGGCCCGCTGGCGGTGGACACGCCGCTGTCCCTCGAGCTGTACCGGGTGGACATGTCGATCCCGGGCAAGACGTCGGGCATCACCTTCAGCGGCATTCTCGGCGAACGCCAGGAAGAAATCCTCGACCTGCTGGTACGCCAGCAGAAAGCCGTCCGGATCGACCTGGTAGACAGTGGGACCAAACTTCAACCCTGAGGTTGAGCACCATGAACGCAAGCCAATCGATGCACCTGCCACTGGCGCTCCTGCTGCTCGCCACAGCCGGCACGGTACAGGCCGAGGGCCCGGTCTACCACGCGGCACCCTGCTGCAGTCTCTGCCCGGCGGCGCACGACGCCAGCCGCTACACCACCAGCTACCAGCAGAACTTCGTCACCCTGGTGGAAGCCCAGGGCGACTGGCTGTTCCGCACCCGCGAAGACCTGCGCACCGAGTTCCAGACCACCTCCGCCGGCTATCGACGCCTGCAACAGCTGCACGACGCCTTCCAGCGCAAGGGCATCGAACTGGTGATGGTCTATCAACCGACCCGTGGCCTGATCAATCGCAACAAGCTCGACCCGGCGGAAATGGCCAGCTTCAACTACCAGCGCGCTCTGACCAACTACCGCGCCATGCTCGGTCGCTTCCGCGACATGGGTTACACCGTTCCCGATCTTTCGGTGCTGGCCAATGAGCAGGAAGACCACGCCTTCTTCTTCCGCGGCGACCAGCACTGGACGCCCTATGGCGCACAGCGCACCGCCAAGCTGGTGGCCGAGACGGTCAAGCAGATGCCCGCCTACAAGGGCATTCCCAAGCGGGAATTCGCCAGCAAGGTGGTCGGGCGCATGGGCAAGAAAGGCACGCTGCACAACGTCGCCTCCCAGCTCTGCGGGGGCAGTTATGCCATCGAGTACATGGACCAGTTCGCCACCGAACCCAAGGACGCAAGCGACGGTGAAGCGCTGTTCAGCGAGGCCGGCGATCCGCAGATCTACCTGATTGGTACCAGCCAGAGCGCGCAGAACTACAACTTCGACGGCTTCCTCTCCGAATACCTGAGCGCCGACATCTACAACGCCGCCGTACCGGGCGGCGGCTTCGAAGGCGCCCTGCTGCAATTGCTGGGTAGCAAGGAGTTCCGCGAAAACCCGCCGAAGATCATCATCTGGGAGTTCTCCCCGCTCTACCGTCTCGACCAGGAAAGTACCTACCGGCAGCTGTTCGCCATGCTCGACAACGGCTGCGTCGGCAAGCCGGCGGTGCTCTCGGCGAAGACCAAGCTGCGGCCGGGCACCAACGAGGTCCTGGTCAATGGCGGCGGTGGCCTGAAGAACGTGCGCAACGCGCAGTATCAGGTGGATGTGCGCTACGCCGATCCCACGGTGAAAACCATGCAAGCGACCCTCTGGCACCTCAACGGCCGGCGCGAAACCCTCAAGCTCGACAAGCCGAAGACTGTCGACACCGATGGCCGCTTCGCCTTCGAGCTGCGCACCGATTCGGACTGGGCCGACATGGTCCTGCTGTCCCTGGAGCTGCAGGGCCCGCCTGCAGGCAGCCCGCCGCAGGAAGTCGAAGTGAAGGTCTGCCAGCGCAATCGCAATGCCGGTCCGGCCCAACACACCGCCCAGACCGAGCCGTGAGGACCCGATGATGCGCTCAGCCGGCCTGTTTCTTCTCCTTCCGCTCCTGCTGGTACCGGCAGCGACGCTGGGCGCCGGCCTGGTGCCGCCGCCCGGTTACTACGCGGCCATCGAGAAGGACAGGAAAGTCGAGCCGCGCAAGTGCGACCAGCCCACGCCGCCGCCCTACACCAGCGCCCTGGTGTTCCGCAGCAAGTACGAAGGCTCGAACAAGGCCCGTGCAACGCTGAACCGCGACGCCGAGAAGGACTTCCGCGAGAAGACCAAGGCCATCAACGACCTCGAACGCGGAGTCAACAAGCAGGTGATGCGCTACATGCGCGACGCCAAGCCGGAGAGCCTGCAATGCACCCTGCAGTGGCTCGGTGACTGGTCCCGCGCCGGCGCCCTGCTCTCCACCGACTTCAATCACACCGGCAAGTCCATGCGCAAATGGGCGCTGGGCAGCATGTCCTCGGCCTGGTTGCGGCTGAAATTCTCCCGCTCACGTCCACTGGCGCCTTACGCCCGGCAGAGCCAGGAGATCGAGGCCTGGTTCGCCCGACTGGCCGAGCAGACGGTCAAGGACTGGAGCAACCTGCCGCTCAAGGAGATCAACAATCACTCCTACTGGGCCGCCTGGTCGGTCATGGCCAGCGCCGTGGCGACCGACCGCCGCGACCTGTTCGACTGGTCGGTGAAACAGTTCCAGGTTGCCGCCGGCCAGGTCGACGCCGATGGTTTCCTGCCCAACGAACTCCGGCGGCAAAAACGCGCCCTCGCCTACCACAACTACAGCCTGCCGCCCTTGGCGATGGTCGCGGCGTTCGCCCAGGCCAATGGCGTCGATTTGCGCGATGACCACAATGCCGCGCTGCGCCGGCTTGCCGAGCGGGTGATGCAGGGCGTCGAAGACCCTGATGTGTTTGCGGACAAGACCGGTACAGGCCAGTCCGTTGGCGAGCTCAAGGAGAACGGCAAGTTCACCTGGCTGGAGCCCTACTGCACGCTCTATCGCTGCAGCGATGAAACCCTCAAGTGGAAACACTCCATGCAGCCGCTCATGAATTTCCGCCTCGGCGGTGACCTGACGCGGCTGTTCGACCCGAAAGCGGCGGAGAAATCGAACAACGGTTGACCGTCACGGGGCTGCGCACGGCGGGCGCGGTGAAGGACGTGACAGAGACAGGCGGTAACCCGATCGCAACCCAAGAAGCGACGGGCGCAACACCTTGAACCAGGGGAGAAACGGGTGGGCCGCTTGGCCCTGACAGTTCTTCAATGGAGGAAACGCGGATGGTGTTTTCATCCAACGTATTCCTGTTCCTGTTCCTGCCGACCTTCCTCGGCTTGTACTACCTGAGCGGGCCGCGTTTTCACAACCTGCTGCTGCTGATCGCCAGCTATCTCTTCTACGCCTGGTGGCGAGTCGACTTCCTGGCGCTGTTCGCGGCGGTCACGATCTTCAACTACTGGATCGGTCTGCGCATCGGCGCGGCCGGCGTACGCACGAAACCCGCGCGACACTGGCTGACGCTCGGCGTAGTGGTCGACCTCTGCGTCCTCGGCTACTTCAAGTACGCCAACTTCGGCGTCGACAGCCTCAACGCCATCATCACCTCCCTGGGGATGGCGCCCTTCGTGCTCACCCACATCCTCCTGCCCATCGGTATTTCGTTCTACATCTTCGAATCCATCAGCTACATCATCGACGTGTACCGTGGCGACACGCCGGCAACCCACCGGCTCATCGACTTCGCAGCCTTCGTGGCGATCTTCCCGCACCTCATCGCCGGCCCGGTGCTGCGCTTCCGCGACCTTGCCGGCCAGTTCCACCATCGCACCCACAGCCTCGACAAATTCGCCGAGGGCTGTACGCGCTTCATGCAGGGTTTCATCAAGAAGGTTTTCATCGCCGACACGCTGGCGCCGCTGGTCAGCCACTGCTTCGCCCTGGAAAACCCCAGTGCGGCGGATGCCTGGCTCGGCGCCCTGGCCTACACCGCGCAGCTGTACTTCGACTTCTCCGGCTACAGCGACATGGCCATCGGGCTGGGCCTGATGATGGGCTTCCGCTTCCTGGAAAACTTCAAGCAGCCCTATATCAGCCAGTCGATCACCGAATTCTGGCGGCGCTGGCACATCAGCCTGTCGACCTGGCTACGTGATTACCTGTACGTCAGCCTGGGCGGCAATCGCGGCACCACCTTCCAGACCTACCGCAACCTGGTCCTGACCATGCTGCTGGGCGGCCTCTGGCACGGCGCGAACTTCACCTTCGTGATCTGGGGCGCCTGGCATGGCACCTGGCTGGCCATCGAGCGCGCGCTGGGCGTCGACGCCGCGCCCCGGCGTTTCAACCCGCTGAAATGGGTTTTCACCTTCCTGCTGGTGATACTCGGCTGGGTCCTGTTCCGCGCCGAGAATCTCCACGTCGCCGGACGCATGTACCAGGCGATGTTCGGTTTCAGTGGCTGGCAGTTGTCGGAGCTCGGCCGGGTCGGCTTCACCGACCTGCAACTGGTCACCCTGCTGATCGCCTACGCCAGCCTGGCGCTGTTCGGGCTGCACGATTTCTATACACGGCCGCTGGCCCACGGCGCGCCGAAGGTCGCCGCTGAGACCGCCGCGGACGAAGCGCCGCCCATGCCTCCCGTGCCACGACGCGCCCTGGGTGAACGGGCGCTGGCCTGGGTCGGCGCGGTGCAGCGCCCGCTCCTGCTCCTGCTGTTCTGCGCCTCGGTACTCAAGCTCTCGGCGCAGAGCTACTCACCCTTCCTTTACTTCCAGTTCTGAGGCAGAGCCATGATCCGTTTGTCCCGCAATGCCTACATCGCCCTGTTCCTCGCCGTCCTGCTGGTCCTGGGCGCCTGGTCGGTGCGCGGGCTGCTGGACCTGCGACTGCCGGCCAACGCCTCCCTGCACGACGGCAAGATGGCCAAAGCGGTAGAGGACCACTACGAAGCCGAATTCCCACTGAAGCGCCTGGGCACGAATCTATGGGCGGCGCTGGACTACAGCCTGTTCGGCGAAGGCCGCCCCGGCGTGGTGCTGGGCCGGCAGGACTGGCTGTTCAGCGATGAAGAGTTCAACCCCCTGCCCCGTGGCGAACAGCAGATCGAGGCCAATCTGGGCCTGATCCGGGGCATCGACCGGCGACTCGAAGAACGCGGTGTGAAGCTGCTGCTGGTGATAGTGCCGGCGAAAGCACGCCTGTATCCGGAATACCTCGACGAAGAACAGCCGGCCCAGCAGCAGCTCGGGTTGTACCGCCGGCTGCACGCGGCCGCGCAACACGCCGATATCCTCGCGCCCGACCTGCTGGCCAGCCTGCTGCGCGAAAAGGACAAAGGGCTGCTGTTCCTGCGTACCGACACCCACTGGACACCCCAGGGTGCCGATCTGGTCGCCCGGGAGGTGGCGCGGGCCGTGCAACGCAAGGCACCGCTGACGGGTGATCGCCAGCGGTTCACCACCGTACAGGCCGCGAACAAGTCCTACCTGGGCGATCTGGCGCGGTTCCTGCCGCTCGATCCGCTGTTCACTGCCCTGTTGCCAGCACCCGACCAGTTCAAGCCGCGCACCACCCACGCGCTTGATGCGAATCCAGATGCATCAGCGGCGCTGTTCGCCGATGTCCAGGTGCCGGTGGCCCTGGTCGGCACCAGCTACAGCGCCAACCCCGAATGGAACTTCCCCGGTGCCCTGCGCCAGGCCCTGGGCAGCGACATCCTCGATTTCGCGGAAAGCGGACAAGGGCCGCTGCCGCCGATGCTCGAGTACCTGCAAACCGACGCATTCAAGGACGCCCCACCGCAGTGGGTGATCTGGGAGTTCCCGGAGCGCTACCTGCCGATGTCCCCCGACCTGAGCCAGTTCGAAAGGGAATGGATCGCCCAGCTGGTCTCCGCCGGTTCGACCGGCCCCCACCAGACCGTTACCGCCGACTCCATATCCCCCGGGAGAAGCCAACCATGAAGCCGCACAACCATCCTCGACTTATCGCCTCCAGTGCCCTGTTGTTCGCCAGCCTCTGCTGCTGGCAGGTACAGGCTGACGACGCCGCCCTCTATGGTCCCGCCGCACCCAAGGGATCGACCTTCGTGCGGCTGTACAACGCCAGCAACCAGGAAGTCAGTGCCCAGGTGGGCACGGCCAGCCTTGAAGACGTCGGCCCCCTGGCCAGCACGGACTTCAGCTTCATGCCGGGCGGCAACTACAGCGCCAAGGTCGGCAGCCAGAACATGTCGCTCCAGCTCGGCGCGGATCGCTACTACACCCTGGTCAACCTGCCCAGCGGCCAGCCCCGCCTGGTGGAGGAAAAACCGTTCCGCAACAAGCAGAAGGCCCTGCTCAGGGTGCAGAACCTCACCGATACGCCACTCAGCGTGAAAACCGCCGACGGCAAGACTGCGGTGGTCGAGAACGTGGCGCCGCAAAGCGCCGGCGACCGCGAAATCAACCCGGTCAAGGTCAACCTCGCGCTGTTCGCCGGGAATCAGAAGGTCAGCGACCTGAAACCGGTCGCGCTCACGCGCGGTGAAGTGGTGTGCCTGTACGTCACCGGCAGCTCCGGAAAGCTCGCTCCCGTGTGGGTCAAGCGACCGCTCTCCAACAACTGAAAATTCATAGCCCAGCGCGGCATTTTGAACTCACCAGCAGGAGATGAACCATGATTCCCATTGTGCTTTCCGGTGGTAGCGGCTCAAGGCTCTGGCCGCTGTCCCGCCGACAGTTTCCCAAGCAGTTTCTCGCCCTCACCGGCGAGCACACGCTGTTCCAGCAGACCCTCCAGCGCCTGACATTCGATGGCATGCAAGCGCCTATCCTGGTGTGCAACAAGGACCACCGCTTCATTGTCCAGGAACAGCTCGACGAGATAGCGATCACGCCCCATGCGGTCGTGCTCGAACCTTTCGGCCGCAATACCGCGCCGGCCGTGGCCATGGCCGCCATGCAACTGATCAGCGAAGGGCGCGACGATCTGCTGCTGGTCCTGCCTTCGGACCATGTCCTGGAGGACCTGGAAGCCTTCCGCGAGGCGTTGGAGCTTGCCACCAGTGCCGCCGAGCAAGGCGAGCTGGTGCTGTTCGGCGTACCGGCAACCCGGCCGGAAACCGGCTACGGCTACATTCGCTCCGAACAGGATCCGGCACTGCCTGAAGGAATCTGCCGGGTCGCCCAGTTCGTGGAAAAACCCAACGCCGAGCGCGCCCGGGAATTCGTCGAATCCGGCGACTACTTCTGGAACAGCGGCATGTTCCTGTTCCGCGCCAGTCGCTACCTGGAAGAGCTGAAGCGCCACGAATCCGACATCCACGACACCTGCCGGTTGGCCCTGGAACGCAGCAAATGCCATGAGGACCATATCGACATCGACGAAGCCACCTTTGCCTGCTGCCCTGACAACTCCATCGACTACGCGGTGATGGAAAAGACCGCGCGCGCCTGCGTGGTGCCCCTGGATGCCGGCTGGAGCGATGTGGGCTGCTGGGCATCCATCTGGGACGTCCACGACAAGGACGCCGACGGCAATGTCATCAAGGGCGACGTGGTGGTGCAGGACAGCCACAACTGCCTGGTGCACGGCAACGGCAAGCTGGTCTCGATCATCGGCATGGAGGACGTGGTGGTGGTGGAAACCAAGGACGCCATCATGGTCGCCAACAAGAATCACGTGCAGAAGGTCAAGCAACTGGTCGAGAAGCTCAAGGCCGAAGGCCGCAGCGAAGTCGAAAACCACTGCCAGGTCTATCGGCCGTGGGGCTACTACGACTCCGTGGACACCGGCGGACGCTTCCAGGTGAAGCACATCACCGTGAAACCCGGCGGCCGGCTATCGCTGCAGATGCACCACCACCGCGCCGAGCACTGGATAGTGGTTTCCGGCACTGCCGAGGTGACCTGTGACGACAAGGTCTTCCTGCTCACCGAGAACCAGTCCACCGACATTCCCATCACGTCGGTCCACCGCCTCTCCAACCCCGGCAAGATTCCCCTGGTGCTGATCGAGGTGCAGACCGGCAGCTACCTCGGCGAGGACGACATCACGCGCCTGGACGACGTCTACGGCCGCGAAGAGCACGAGACGGTCGGGATCACGCCCCACCGTTGACGAAACCTGTCGGGGCGGGGCCGAACCTGTAGGAGCGAGCTTGCTCGCGAAAAGTCCGAGCGCGATCTTTCGCGAGCAAGCTCGCTCCTACACAAGAATCGCCCCGGAGCATCGCGGGGACCAGTCACCGCTTACGCCGATGGCTTGCCCTTGCGATCCGCGCACAGGGCAATGACGAAATTTCGCAACTCGTCGCGCTCCACGATGCCGAGTTCGCCTCGCTGGTAGGCAGCGTCGATCAGGCCAATGCAATAGCCGTCGTACTCTTCGCACTGGTCGGCCGCCGAGAAGGCAAGGTTGGCCACGGCCGCATAAAAAGGCTTGATCGCGCCCGAATCCAGGCCATCGATCATTTCCCGCAGAGGAACCGGAATCAATGCGGCCCCGGCAACAGCCCGGTCTTCTGCAATCTCACGGGTCCCGGAGTAACGATCAGTCATGCGCGAGGCCTCCAAGGGTGGCGGTGAGAATGGGTGCTGGAAAGGTGATGGTAGTCCAGCACTGCCACCCTCATCGCCTGGCGCGACAAGACGGACCAATTGCGGGTGTAGCCGTCAACGCGACGCGCAGGCGATCACCTCCACCCGCAACGCGGGATCGGCCAACTTGGCCTCCCCGCATGCCCTGGCGGGAGCATGGCCGGCTGGCACCCACGCATCCCAGACGGCATTCATCGCCGTGAAGTCGCTCATATCGGCAAGCCAGATGGTGACTTGAAGCAGTTTTTCCCGTGATGAGCCGGCTTCCTCAAGCAACGTGTCGAGCCGTGCCAGGGCATCGCGGGTCTGTTCGGCGACTTCGTGGTGCGGTTCACCGACCTGCCCGGCCAGGTACACGGTGTTGCCGTGAATGACGATCTGGCTCATGCGCGAATTGGTGCGGGCGCGTTCGATTCTTTCCATAGCGGGTTCTCCCGTGAAAGGGTGCGGTTCAGAAACGTTGCACTGAAAAACTGTCCAGCCAGCGCGGGGGCTTGCCTGCGATGCAATCCGCCACCAACTGGCCGGTCGCCCCTGCCAGCGTGAGGCCCAGGTGCTGATGACCGAAGGCGTAGATCAGTCGAGGCTCATTGGGCGAAGGGCCGATGACGGGCAAGGAGTCCGGAAGGGACGGACGAAAGCCCAGCCATCTGCGCGCGACCGGCACCGTCAGCCCCAGTACTCGCCGTACATGGTGTTCCAGGTAGTCGAAGCGTGCGGGGTTGGCCGGGTCCTTGATCGAACCTAGCTCCACCGTTCCCGCTACCCGCAGACGACCTGCCATAGGGGTCATGTAGAACGCGCTTTCCACCGGGCAGCAGGGGCGATTCAGCAAGGCTTCCGGCAGGTCGAACTCGATGTGGTAACCGCGCTCCGTATCCAGCGGGATGCGGTCGCCGACCTGTTGCGCCAGCGCGGCGGACCAGGCACCGCCACAGACCACGACACGGTCAGCACGATAGGCCGCGCCTTCGGCACAGGTCAGGTAAAGCCCGGCTGCCTGGCGTTGGATGTCAATGACGGTCGCCGCCTGCAGCACACCCTCGGCAACCAGGGGCGCCGCCAATGCTTCGATGAAGGCTCGCGGGTCATCCATGTGCGAGGAGTCTGGGAACAGGAGACCAGCCACTGCACTGCCGGCGAGATGCGGCTCCAGTTGGTCCACCTCGGCGGCACTCAGCTCTTGCTGGGCGATGCCCAAGGAACGCCGCAGCTCGATAGCCGCTTGGGCACCGGCGAAGCTTGCCTCGGAGCCATAGAGGTAGAGGCAGCCGTTGTGACGCAGGTGCTGGTTCGCTTGGGGACTGTCCTCCAGCAGCGGCGCGTAACCGCTGTAAGTTCGCTGGAGAATCCGGGCCAACGCCTGAGTGTTGGACTCACAGCGCGACGCACGGCATTCATTGAGAAATCGCAGCAGCCAGGGCATCAACTGGGGCAGTCGCTTCCAGTTGATGACAAAGGGAGAGCCTGGCGAAAACAACAGCGACGGGATGGCCTTCAGCAATGAAGGCTGGGCGATCGGCATCACACCATAGGGCGCCAGGGTGCCGGCATTACCGTAGGAGGCCCCGGATGCCACGCCCTCACGCTCGAGCAACAGCACCTCATAGCCCTGGCGGCGCAACCACAGCGCGGTGGCAACGCCGACAACGCCTGCGCCGATAACTGCGATTTCACAATGAATCGGTTGTGTCATGTCCTCAGATCCGGTTGTGCATGTAGAGATGCCCCTGGCGCGCCAGCTGGCTGATTTCCTTGAGGGCCTTGACCAATTGCTCCCGCGACAGCGCAGCCGAGATATTGATGCGCACCGCCTGCGGGGAGAGTTCAGGGCGAAGGGTGAAGGCGCCGCCTGCGAGCAGGACCACGCCGCGGTCCTGGCAAAGACGTGCGAAGCGCGACCCGGTCCAGGGCTCAGGCAGGATCAGCCAGGCATGGGTACCGGTGGCGCTGTGTTGGAACTCCAGCCCGTCGAGGTGAGCGGCCAATAGTGCTTGCCTGCTGCGCAGCTCTTCGCGCTGTTCCGCAACCAACTCCTCGGCGTGACCGTCTTCGATCAGGCGAGTAGCAATGAGCGCGGTGAAGGGTGACGTGCTCCAGCAATCGATGCGCTGCATGGCGGCGATGTCCTGCACCAACCCCTGCGGCGCCATGAGGAAGCCCATGCGCAAGCCTGGCGCAATGCATTTCGACAGGGCGGACACGTAGATAGTCCGTTCCGGCAGCATTGAAGCAATGGGTGGCGGCGACTGGTCCAGCAAGGGCCGGTAGACGTCATCCTCTATGACCAGCAGGTTGGTCTCGCGGATCACCGCTGCCAGCTCCTCGCGGCGCTCGGTGTCCAGGGTGATGGCGGTCGGGTTGTGGATCGACGGCACCAGGAACAGCAGTCGCGGCTGATGTTCGGTACAGGCCTCGCGCAATGCATCCGGACACATACCCCGCGCATCGGAGTCGACCCCGACCAGGATCAGCCCCAAGGAACGGCAGAGCGCATTGATGCCCTGGTAGGTAACACTGTCGGCCAGGATGACGTCGCCGCTGTTGGTCAGGCTCCGCAACGTGCTGGCAATGCCGTGCTGCGCCCCTTCGACAATCAGTACCTGGCCTGCTTCGGCCTGCACGCCGGTGTGGCGCAGCCATTGCGCCGCGGCTTCCCGCGCCCAGAGCGGGCCTTCAGAAGGGTGGTAGTCCTTCATGTCGACGAAGCGCGAATCGCTGGACAGACGCGGCAGCAATTGCGCGAGCACCCGGTTGAAGCCATCGGTGGCGGGTCGGTTGACACTCAGGTCGACCGTTCCCGGGTCATTGCTGGGTGCCGACTGGAACTGCGCCGCTGGGTGACGCGGTTGGGCGACCTGCGTACCCCGCCCGGGCCGGCTTTCCACCAGGCCTTTCTGCTGCAGCACAGCCATCGCCTTGGTAATGGTGGTGATGTTGAGCTCCAGCGCGCTGGCGAACTCACGGTGCGGTGGCAGTCGGTCGCCCGGCTTGAGCTTTCCGCTACGAATCGCTTCAGACAGCGCGTCTGCCAGTTGGGCGTAAAGGGTTTCCGCCGAGTCCCGGTGCAATCCCGCATTGGCCTTCAGCTCGCCCAGCAATTGTTCGAATTGGCTCATGGTGCTTCCTTGTTTGTCATGCCATCAGCGAGACAAATAGCAAACTTGTATTGCTTTTTATCCGATACAAAGGCGATTGACAAGCTAAAATGTGGTAGTTAGTGTGGAGTTGTAATGCTTGTCATGCATCACAATAAAAATAGCTTCAGCCTCAACGGACACGCACATGACTCTCGTATACCTAAAGCCAGGCATGCCCTCGGCAACCCCGTCGCACCGCAGCCCCAGCGCCTTGGCGGGCGCAACAGGATACCCGGTGTGCAGCTTCCCCCGCGTTAAATCCTTCTCGGCTTCACCCTGCCCTTCCCTACTGAATGTCATGGCGGAGGCCATCCAATGAACGACACCGGACAAACCCCTGGCAAGGCTGGCGAGCAACGTCTCAGCGGTGCCCTGCGTCAGCGTCACATCACGATGATCTCCCTCGGCGGCATTATCGGCGCGGGTCTTTTCGTCGGCAGCAGCGCCACCATCCAGGCCATCGGCCCGGCGGCGTTCCTCAGTTATCTCGCCGCTGGCATCGTCGTGATGCTGGTGATGCGCATGCTCGGCGAGATGGCAGTGGCCCTGCCCGGCGTCGGCTCGTTCACCGAGTACGCCCGCATCGGCCTGGGCAACTGGGTCGGATTCACCAGCGGATGGTTGTACTGGTACTTCTGGGTAATCGTCGTCGCGGTGGAGGCCGTGGTCGGCGCCAACATCCTCGAGCAGTGGATTCCGCTGCCGGCGTGGACGATCGGCTTGGCTCTGCTGGCGATCATGACCGCCATCAACTGCTTGTCCGTGAAATCCTACGGTGAGTTCGAATACTGGTTCGCGTCGCTGAAGGTCTTCGCGATCATCGTCTTCATCGGTGTGACGGCAGCCTACCTCTTCGGATTTGCGCCCAGCACCGGCGCGCTGCTCGACAACCTGGTGAACGACCGCGGTTTCATGCCCTTTGGCGTGAGCGCGATCCTGGCAGGGGTACCGACGGTGATCTTCGCCGTGGGTGGCGCGGAGATCGCCACCATCGCTGCTGCCGAGTCGGACGATCCCTCCAAGAACGTCGCGAACATGACCCGCTCGGTGATCTTCCGCGTGATCACCTTCTATGTCGGCTCGATCTTCCTGATCGTCTGCGTGGTGCCCTGGGGCCAGATCGTGGCCGGGCATTCGCCATTCGTGTCGGCGCTGGATGTCATGCGCATCCCCGGCGCGTCGATGATCATGGAAGCCGTGGTCCTGGTGGCCGTGCTCTCGGCACTGAACTCCGGGCTGTATGTGTCATCGCGGATTCTCTTCGGCCTCAGCCAGCGCGGTGACGCTCCGGCCAGACTGTCCACCCTGACCGGGCGCAAAGTGCCGCGGGCGGCCGTGCTGCTGAGCAGCGTGATCGGCTACATCGCGATCATGGCGGCGATCATTTCGCCCCAGGGCGTGTTCCTCTTCCTGGTGAATGCGTCCGGCGCGGTGATGCTCTTCGTGTACCTGGCGGTCGCCCTGGCGCAAATCCGCGTGCGCCGCCGCATCGAGGCCACGGAGCCAGCGCGGCTGACCCTCCGCATGTGGCTGTTCCCCTGGCTTTCCTATGCTGTGGTAGCGGTGATTGCCGGTGTCCTTGCCGCCATGGCCTTCCAGGAATCCCTGCGGACGCAATTCCTGGCCAGCCTGGTGAGTCTTGCCGTGGTGTCTGGCTGCTATCTGTTGCTCAAACGTCGGCGCGCGGAGGGCGACAAGCCTCTCGCCCGTGCCAACGCCAACCTGGCTGGCGTAACCCCACGATCCTGACGCCCCGGGAAGGTTGGGCCAGGGATGGCCTCGTGTTGTACGGCTGTATCAGTCTCCACAACCATTCGCACACAGGTGATCTATGTCCGACTTCAAATTCGACGCACGGGGTATTTCGCGGCGCAACCTGCTGAAAGTCACGGGTTACGGCTCAATGGCTGTCCTGCTCGGCAGCGCCATGGGACGCCTTCCCGCCGTCCAGGCGGCCGACAAACCGATCAAGACCATTCGCCCCGGCTACCTGACGGCGGCCTGCCTGGGTGACATGCCCCTTGGCGCCGTGCGCGACGGGCAGCCGATCGGCACCGACCTCGAACTCCTGAAACTCATCGCCGACCGTCTCGAACTCAAGCTCGACGTCCTGACCATGGGCTTCCCCGCCGTGATCGAAGCCGTCCGGTCCGGGCGTGCCGACTGGTTCGGCGGCAACTTCGCATGGAATCCCATGCGCTCGAAAATCCTGCTGCTGACCGATGCCGTGTTCTACACCGGCGCCTACGTGATCATGCGCGAGGACGAGCCGTTCAAGGACACCCTCACCATCTCCGACCTGAAGGGCCGGACCCTGGGTAGTAACACCGGCTACTTCATCATTCCGGACATGAAAAGGGTGGAAGGCGTGAAGGAGGTGAAGCTCTACGACAGCACCGACGCCTGCCTGCGCGACGTACGCGCCGGGCGCCTGGACTTCGCCGTCCTGGATGCGCCGACCATCGACTACATGATCCTCCAGGACCCCAGCCTCAAGCTGAAGCAGGTGCCCATCCAGTTCGACGAGAAGTTCCCCAGCCTGACCGCCAAGTTCGAGGCGATATGGGGCATCCATCCAGAAAACCAGGACTTGTTCGATGCCGTGAACCAGGGGCTGCGCTGGCTGAAGAGCACCGACCAGGTCCGCCCGGTCCTCGCCAAGTACGGCATCAAGAACCCCGATTACCTCGTGCCCCTGCCCAAGGACCAGCGCATCGGCGTGGACCGGGACGAGAAAGGCAATCTGATCGGGCCCTTCGAGCACCCCTTGCGCGATTTCAGCCAGGCCTTCTCTTGAGATCCGGTTGCTGACCGCACTCGTCACCTCAACCACGGGAAATGCTCATGGCTGAATCCACTCCGCTGGTACGAATCGAAGGGCTGCACAAGTCCTATGGCCACCTGGACGTCCTCAAAGGCATCGACCTCAATGTGCAACAGGGCCAGAAAATCTCCCTTATCGGGCCCAGCGGGTCCGGTAAGACCACCCTGCTCCGCTGCATCAACTACCTGGAGGAGCCAACCCGAGGCAGCATCTACATCGACAATGAACTGATCGGCCAGCGCCAGGTGGGCACCCGCAAGGTGCCCATGGGTGACAAGGACCTGGCACGGATGCGTGCCGAGATCGGCATGGTGTTCCAGCGCTTCAACCTGTTCCCCCACCTCAGCGTGCTGGAAAACATCATCCTGGGTCCGCTCAAGGTCCAGCAACGGGATCGCGCCGAGGCCATCGAACAGGCCGAGGACCTGCTGAAGAAGGTGGGCATGCTGGCCAAGCGAGACGCCTATCCGGACCAGCTCTCCGGTGGGCAGCAGCAACGCATCGCCATCGCCCGCGCGCTGGCGATGCGGCCCAAGCTGATGCTCTTCGACGAGGCCACCTCGGCGCTCGATCCGGAGCTGGTGGGCGAAGTGCTCGCGGTGATGCGCAAGCTCGCCGAAGAAGGCATGACCATGATCATCGTGACCCACGAAATGCGCTTCGCCGAAAGCGTCTCCGACCAGGTGATTTTCATGGCCGACGGCAACATCGTCGAACAGGGACCACCCCAGCAGATATTCCGCGACAGCCAGGTCGAGCGCACTCGCGCGTTCATCTGCGCCGTGAAGGAGCACTGATCGATGCTGGAAGTCAGTGGTCTCGAAAGAACGCTCGAACTGTTGCCCTACTTCCTCAAGGTACTTGGCATCGGCGCCCTGACGACCATAGGTCTGACGGGGGCCGCATTCGTGGTCGCCGCGGTCCTGGGTTTCTGCCTGGCCCTGATGCGACTGTCCCGCAATCCTGCCCTCGGCCTGATTGCCAGCCTGTACCTGGAGGTATTCCGCAACATCCCCATCCTGACGCAGCTGTTCATCCTCTACTTTGGCCTGACCTACATCGGTATCACGCTGCCCGCCATCGGTGCCGCAATCATCGGCTTCGGCCTGAACGGTGCGGCGATCCTCTCGGAGGTGTTTCGCTCCAGCATTCTCACCATCGACCGTGGCCAGAGCGAAGCCGCCTTCTCCATCGGCATGACGCGCCGTATGGCGCTGCGCATCATCGTGCTGCCCCAGGCATTCAAGGTGGCGATTCCGGGAATGGCCAACTTCGCCATCGGCTTGCTCAAGGACACGTCGCTGGCATCGGCTGCGGCCGTCCCGGAGCTCACCTTCAAGGCGCGGATGCTGGTCAGCGAGACCTACCAGACCAACACTATTTACTTCCTGCTGGCCATCATCTATCTGGTGCTGAGCCTGGCGCTCTCCCACTGGGCGGCTCGCACCGAACGACGCCTCAGCATCGCCAAGGAGAACTGACATGGGCTACGCAGAACTCTGGAGCGCGGCGCAGGCGGAACTGCTGGTGGCGGCCTGGGCCACGTTGCAACTGGCGTTCGGTGCGCTGGTGATCGGCCTGCTGGTCGGTCTGCTGGTGGCACTGGCACGGCTCTCGGGCAGCGCCGTGTTGCGCCGCGCCGCGCTGATCTACATCGAAGTATTCCGTGGCACCCCTGCCCTGGTGCAGCTGTTCATCGTCTACTTCACCCTGACCGAAGTGGGCATTCACTTCAGCTCGTTCCAGGCAGCCATGATCGGGCTGGGTCTGAACGCCGCGGCCTACCTCTCGGAGATCTACCGAGCGGGCCTGCAGGCCGTTCCCAAAGGGCAAGTGGAAGCGGCAAAGGCTATCGGCATGACCCGCATGAAAATCCTGCGCTGGGTAGTGCTACCGCAAGCGATTCGCATCGTACTGGCGCCTATTGGCAACGTGGCGATCTCGCTACTCAAGGACACCTCGGTGGCCTCGTTGATCGCCGCGCCGGACCTGATGCTCCGGGCACAGGATCTGAGCTCGGTGTATTTCATGCCGCTGGAGATCTATGTCCTGGTGGGGGCGATGTACTTCGTGCTCTGTTACCCGCTTTCGCTCGGCGTGCGCCTGCTTGAGCGCAAGACGAGGCATTGAGCCCCGATCCGCCGGAAGCTCACGAAATATTCCCTGAACGCTTTCGCCCTGCCGCTCTCTATTCCATCGGAGCCCCTGGCCCGCTCCGCCAGGGCAGGCGGACTGTGGCTGAGCCTCAGTCTGCGGCTCCTTCGGCCGCCTCACCGACTCGCAGCGGTGAGGCGGCCATTCCTTCCGAATCGAGACCTTCAGAGCGCGCGCATTTCAGCCCTTCTGCCGTCGGTCACCTACAAACATGCAGGTATACATACGGACCTAAGCTTGCGCTTATGCCCTTGCACACCGGGCATTGCCAACAGCCTGGGCGTCGGCCCCGCCAAGGCTGGATGGATCACCTTGCTGATTACTTTGCCGCGGTGCTGCTCGCAACCGCGGTTTTTTTGTGGCCCTGCGCAGTACCCAGGAGGTTGTTTTCGGAGGGATTGCCATGTGCGAACGCTATGTCACCCCGACGCAACGCGCCATCGAAGACTTCTGGCACGTCAGCCCCCTCAATGCCGGCATCTGGATGCCCAGCTTCAACGCAACCCCGACCACCCAGGTTCCCATGCTCCGTCTGGATGATCAGGCCGGTTTGGAAGTGGTCGCTGCCCGCTGGGGCCTGGTGCCTGAATGGTGGAGCCAGGAGAATCCTCCGCTGATGACCTTCAGCGCGCGCAGCGAAGATGCCTGGATCAAACCCTTTTGGCACGACAGCATACGTAGCTACCGCTGCTTGATGCCGGCGACAGGCTGGTTCGCCTGGAGTGAGCACGAACAGACGCGTTACCGGGCCTGCCAATGGGTCAAGCAGCCGTACTATCTGCACGCCGCGGAACGCAAACTGTTGGCCATGGCTGGACTCTGGGCAAGTTGGATCGGACCACGCGGTTACGCGGTACTGTCATGCGCAGTGCTGACCAAGGAGTCGTCGGCACCGATCTCCCATATCCATCCCCGGATGCCGGTCATCCTCGAACCTGAGCAATGGCAGCTCTGGTTATCGTCCACGGCCACCTTCGAGCAAGTGAACTGTGCAATGGCACACAGTCGCGAGGTCTTTGACTCATATCCCGTGTCGACGGCGGTGGACAACACCAACAATGACTGCCCGGAGCTTATCGTTCCGCTCAGGCGATCAGAGGTTCTGGAATCACCCATCAGTCAGTCGTGAGTGCCACCCTCCCCTTGCCCTGCGCTCCCTGCTTCTAATCCGGCGGTCACGGTCAATCCCGTGGCCTCCGTCTTCGTAGGTTGGTGCTGAGCGCAGCGACGCCCCACAGGAAGCAGGACATCAGAGCGGGAAAATGAATCTGCCCTTTTTCCCGTGGCAGCAAGGGAGCGCCACACGCTCGGTCATGTATGCGGAAAGTGGATAGAACGGGGGCGCCTGTGCGATCGAAACTGGCGCCGCGGTCTTGCAGCAGCATGCTGCAGTCGCGTCCTCAATCCGAAACCATGAATTTTCCGAGGCTTGTATGACCACCCCTGCCGAGCAACTGGAGCAACGGCTGAAACAACAGAAAATCACCGAAGTCGAATGCGTGGTCAGCGACCTGACCGGCATCGCTCGCGGCAAGATTTCCCCGACCAACAAGTTCCTCGGCGAAGGAGGCATGCGACTCCCGGAAAGCGTCCTGCTGCAGACGGTCACCGGTGATTTCGTTGATGACGACGTCTATTACGACCTACTGGACGAAGCCGACATCGACATGGTCTGCCGCCCCGATCCCGACGCCGTCTTCCTCGTGCCCTGGGCGCTCGAACCGACCGCGATGGTCATCCACGACACCGTCGACAAGTACGGCAACCCGATCGAGTTGTCGCCGCGCAACGTGCTCAAGCGCGTTCTGAAGCTTTATGCGGATAAGGGGTGGAGCCCGGTCGTAGCGCCGGAGATGGAGTTCTATCTGACCAAGCGCAGCAGCGACCCGGACTTCCCCCTCGAGGCTCCCGTGGGCCGATCGGGGCGCCCGGAGAGCGGCCGCCAGAGCTTCTCCATCGATGCCACCAACGAGTTCGACCCGCTCTTCGAGGACGTGTACGACTGGTGCGAAGCACAGGGCCTGGATCTGGATACGCTGATCCATGAAGACGGCCCGGCGCAGATGGAGATCAATTTCCGTCACGGCAACGCGCTGAGCCTGGCCGACCAGATCACCGTGTTCAAGCGCACCATGCGCGAAGCCGCGCTCAAGCATGATGTGAGCGCAACCTTCATGGCGAAGCCAATCACCGATGAACCGGGCAGCGCGATGCACATTCACCAGAGCGTGCTGGATGTCGCCACCGGCAAGAACATCTTCGTCAACGCGGATGGTTCCAAGAGCGAGCTGTTCCTCCACTTCATCGGCGGCCTGCAGAAGTACATTCCGAAGGTGCTGCCCATGTTCGCGCCGAACGTGAACTCCTTTCGCCGCTTCCTGCCGGACACCTCGGCTCCGGTGAATGTCGAGTGGGGCGAAGAAAACCGTACCGTCGGGCTGCGTGTTCCGCCCGCCTCGCCTGAGGCGACGCGGGTCGAGAACCGCTTGCCCGGCGCAGATGCCAACCCCTACCTCGCGCTGGCTGCCAGCCTGCTCTGCGGGTACCTGGGCATGGTCGAGAAGAGTGCCCCCAGCACGCCGGTGCAAGGACGTGGCTACGAGCGCCGCAACCTGCGCCTGCCGATTACCATCGAGGACGCGTTGGCCCAGATGGAAGACTGCGATGTGCTAGTGGAATACCTGGGCCGCAAGTTCGTGCAGGGCTACGTTGCCGTGAAGCGCACCGAACACGAGAACTACAAACGGGTGATCAGCTCCTGGGAGCGCGAGTTCCTGCTGCTGAGCGTCTAGCTCGCCCCCATTCCGTCATCACAACAAAAATACGGGAGTCGATATGAGACTGCTGCGCTACCTTGCGCCCTTCGCCCTGGCCACGATGGCCCAGGTCGCCCACGCTGAGCCGACGATCAGCGTCTACAACTGGACTGACTACATAGCCCCCGACACCCTGGGCGAATTCCAGAAGACCACCGGCATCAAGCCGATCTACGACGTCTTCGATTCCAACGAAACTCTGGAGGGCAAGCTGCTCGCGGGCCGTTCGGGTTACGACGTGGTGGTACCGTCCAACCACTTCCTCACCCGCCAGGTGCAGGCCGGGGTTTTCCTCGAACTCGACCGCAGCAAGTTGCCGAACTGGAAGCACCTGGACCCGAAGTTGCTCAAGCTGCTGGAACAGAACGATCCGGGTAACCGTCATTCGGTGCCGTACCTCTGGGGCACCAACGGCATCGGCTACAACGTCGAGAAGGTCAAGCAGGTGCTGGGCGTCGACCACATCGACTCCTGGTCGGTGATGTTCGAGCCGGAGAACCTGAAGAAGCTGCATGCGTGCGGCGTCGCCTTCATGGACTCCCCCGATGAGATGATCCCCTCGGTGCTCAACTACCTGGGCCTGGACCCCAACAGCACGAACCCGGCCGATTACCCGAAAGCCGAGGCCAAGCTCGCGGCGGTCCGCCCCTACGTCACCTACTTCCACTCGTCCAAGTACATCTCGGACCTGGCCAACGGCGACATCTGCGTGGCCTTCGGCTATTCCGGCGACGTGTTCCAGGCGGCGGCGCGGGCGAAGGAAGCCAAGAACGGCATCGAGATCGCCTACAGCATTCCCAAGGAAGGCGCGAACCTCTGGTTCGACCTGATGGCCATTCCGTCGGACGCGAAGAACCCGGATCAGGCACTGGCGTTCATCAACTACATCCTGGAGCCCAAGGTGATCGCCGGCATCAGCGAGTACGTCGGCTACCCCAGCGCCAACGCTGACGCCAAGGCGCTGCTCGACCCGGAGATGCAGAATAACCCCGAGGTCTATCCGAGCCAGGCCGTGCTCGACAAGCTGTACATCGCCAAGGCGCCGCCGCCCAGGATCATGCGCCTGATGACCCGCAGCTGGAGCAAGATCAAGTTCAACCAATGAATCGAGAACGACCCATGACTCACATCGCGGAGCATGCTGCGTCCTATTACGCCGCAACCGCCCGAGACAAACAGCTGTATCCCTCGCTCGCGGGGGACGTTCGCGCAGACGTTTGCGTCGTCGGCGGTGGGCTCACAGGCGTCAACACTGCACTGGAGCTGGCCCAGCGTGGCCACTCCGTCGTGCTGCTGGAAGCCCGACGCATCGGCTGGGGCGCAAGCGGACGCAACGGCGGCCAACTGATACGCGGCATCGGCCACGACGTCAGTGGCTTCGCCAAGTACGTGGGCGAGGAAGGGGTCCGCTACCTGGAGCGCTCGGGCCTCGACTCGGTGACCCTGGTCGCGGAGCGCATCCGCGACCTGAACATCGACTGCGACCTGCGCTGGGGCTTCTGCGAACTGGCCAACACCCCCGCCCAGTTCGCCGCCATGGCCGAGGAGCAAGAGGAATTGAGTGCGCTGGGCTATCCGCATCGGACCCGGCTTGTGAGCCCAGGCCAGATGCGGGAGGTGGTGGCAAGCGATTGCTACGCCGGCGGCCTGGTCGACATGGGCTCAGGTCACCTGCATCCGCTGGACCTGGTAAAGGGCGAAGCCCGTGCGGCCAAGGCCTTTGGCGCACAGATCTTCGAGCAGAGCCCGGTGCTGCGCATCGAGCACGGCAAGACCGCGATCGTCCACTGCGCGCAGGGACGCGTGCTGGCGGACAACCTGGTGCTCGGCTGCAATGCGCACCTGGACGAGCTGGAACCCAGGCTGACCGGCAAGGTGCTGCCCGCCGGCAGCTACGTGGTCGCCACCGAGCCGTTGTCCGAGGAACTGGCGGCACAGCTGATCCCGCAGAACATGGCGCTGTGCGACCAGAAGGTGGGGCTGGACTACTACCGCCTGACGGCTGATCGGCGCCTGCTCTTTGGAGGGGCCTGCCACTACTCGGGGCGTGACCCGAAGGACATCGGCGCCTACATGCGGCCGAAGGTGCTCAAGGTGTTTCCCCAGCTCGAGCAGGTCAGGATCGACTACCAGTGGGGCGGCATGATCGGGATCACCGCCAATCGCTTCCCGCAGGTGGGGCGGCTCAAGGCGCATCCTAATGTGTTCTTTGCCCAGGGGTATTCCGGTCACGGCCTGAACGTCACGCATTGGTCAGCCAAGCTCCTGGCAGAGGCCATCCATGCCGGTCAAAGCCAGGGCCTGGACCTGTTCAGTGCGGTGCCGCATCTGACATTCCCCGGAGGCAAGCTGCTGCGCTCCCCGTTGTTGGCGCTGGGCATGGCGTGGTATCGGGTGCGGGAGTTACTGGGCTGATAGATCGGCCCTTGTAGGATGGGTGGAGCCTGCACGATACCCATGCTGCGGCGATCGCGATTGATGGGTATCGCTTCGCTTCACGCCATCCTACGGTTCTACGCCAAGGCTGCCTCTGCAGCAGCGGACTGCGTCCGAGATCAGGCCCGGCCGCCCTGCTTGACGGTGGTCTTGGGGTACTCGCCGAAGAGGGCGTGGTAGGACTGGGAGAAGCGGCCCAGGTGCCAGAATGACCATTTCATGGCCACCTCGGCCACGGTGACGCCCGATTCGGCGGCCCCTAGCAAATCGCGGCGAGCAGCGTTCAGTCGTCGATTTCTAAGCCACACAATAGGTGGGATGCCGGCATAACGCAGGAAGGATTGCTGAAGGCTGCGTGGCGATACACCGGCTTTCGCGGCCAACTCGGCCATCCCGAAGCTCTCTTCTGGACAGTCGTCGACCACTTCCTTGACCCGTTGAACAACTCGCTTGGCCTGGACGGTAGAGCGCGACCGGCGCCCGTCACCGATTGGCGCTTCGCAGAGCAAGTAGAAACAGTCGGAGACGATGGTCTGCGCAACACCTGGGGCATCCATATGGCGTTGGCCGTCGAATGCGCCAGTGAGCATATCGCTGAGCGATGCTGCGACTGACCTGCAGTTATTGGATCGAAGAGGCGTGAGCACCAGGTCGGCGAACGCATCAAGCGGCTGCCCCCATTGCGCCGCCTGCTTGATCACCACCGCCACCTCGCGATAGTTCTCCGGCGTGACCCAGGCGTTGCGAGTCTCGCCATCGAGCAGGTAGAGCGTGTTCTCCGACATGTCGAAGCTGAAGACCAGGGCGTCGGGCGGAGCGTGGAACTCCTGCTCCACACGAAGGTTCATTTGCTCCTCATAAAGCTCGATCCCCTCGACTTCGGCATGCAGGATTCGGCCCGAGAATCGCCCGGCAGACATCTGTGTGTACTGCTGCTCCCAACCAGGAATGGCTATCCGCTGCTGATCTACTTCTTGTGCTTCGACAACCCTGATTACCATACCCAGGCCTGCTGGTTTTTAGGTCCGGAAGGCTATCAATCGTCATGAGCCCCGTGCAAGCCGAGAAACGCGTGGCCGCTGCTGTCCCCTACGAGCGCTCGCAATCGGCGGGGTGGAGCAGTTCGCCAACGACCGTAATCGGCACAGGCAGGGAGCACAACGCACGCTCACTGGTTCCCCTCCCCCGCAGGCTTGTTTTCGGCGTATCGACTAACGGCAGCCAGTTGCCTCCCCCCGCAAAAACTGACCCAGATCAATGGCACTCAAGATCCTGCATCGGCGGCTGGGGACATGACATGAACTGCGAAGAACCTGTCGCCAAATGAATGGTCGCCGCCCCCCTCTCCATCCCTAGATTCCTCCTCACGGCCTGAGCTGAGGGCCCCGCTCCCCAGCAGCTCGCCCGGCCGAAATAACTTCGCCAGAGGAGAACAACAAGATGCGCGTAGAACAACTGACTTGCAGTATCGGGGCCGAGCTTATCGGCGTGAATCTCGCGGATGCGGCATACGACGACGGTCTCTTCGCCGAAATCCGCCAGCTCCTGCTCAAGCACAAAGTGCTGTTCCTGCGGGACCAGGACATCAGCCGTGCCGAGCATGTGGCTTTTGCCCGCCGCTTCGGCGAGTTGGAAGACCACCCGGTGGCCGGCAGCGACCCGGAGCATCCGGGCCTGGTGCGCATCTACAAGGAACCGGGCCAACCCAACGACCGCTACGAGAACGCCTGGCACACCGACGCCACCTGGCGCGACGCGCCGCCCATGGGTTGCGTGCTGCGCTGCGTGGAAGGGCCGTCGGTAGGCGGTGACACCCTGTGGGCAAACATGGCGTTGGCCTACAAGAAGCTGCCGGAAGACGTGAAGCAACGCATCGAGGGCCTGCGCGCCCGCCACAGCATCGAGGCGAGCTTCGGCGCGGCCATGCCTATCGAGAAGCGCCTGGCGCTCAAGGCCATGTATCCGGACCCGGAGCACCCCGTGGTGCGCACCCACCCGGAAACCGGCGAAAATATCCTCTTCGTCAATGCGTTCACTACCCACTTCACCAACTTCCACACGCCCGAGCGCGTGCGCTACGGCCAGGACTACAGCATGGGCGGCAGCGACCTGATGCGTTACCTCGTCAGCCAGGCCTACATCCCGGAATACCAGGTCCGCTGGCGCTGGAAGAAGAACAGCATGGCCATCTGGGACAACCGCTCTACCCAGCACTACGCCGCGATGGATTACCCGCCCTGTGTCCGCAAGATGGAACGCGCCGGAATCATCGGCGACAAGCCCTTCTGATCATCGAACCGCACAACAACCACTAGATCGCCGATCCCAGGAGTAAGTCATGAACTTTATCGATGGTTCCCTGTTTGTCGAAAACATGGAAAAGCTGGTAATCACCGCCGCCCCCTATGGCCCCGAGTGGATGCCGTCCGACTTCCCGGAAGACATCCCGGTGAGCATGGAGGCGCAGATCCAGAAAGCCGTGGACTGCTACAACGCCGGCGCCACCGTGCTGCACGTCCACGTGCGAGAAGAAGACGGCAAGGGCTCCAAGCGCCTGTCCAAGTTCAACGAGCTGCTGGCGGGCATCCGCGAAGCCTGCCCGGGGATCATCCTCCAGGTCGGCGGCTCGATCTCCTTTGCCCCCGAGAACGACGGCGACGTTGCCAAGTGGCTGTCCGACGACACCCGCCACATGCTGGCCGAGCTGACCCCGACCCCGGATCAGGTGACCATCGCGATCAACACCAACCAGATGAACGTCTGCGAGCAGATGACCGCCGCCGACATTCGCGGCACTTCGCTGGAAGACCCGGTGATGCTCAAGGCCTACCAGGAAATGACCATTCCCGCCGGTCCTGCCTGGGTCGAGGAGCACATTCGCCGCCTTTCGGCCAACGGCATCCAGACTCACTTCCAGTTGGCCAACATCACCCAACTCAATACCGTCGAGCGCATGATGCGCCGTGGCGCGTGCAACGTGCCGCTGATCCTCACCTGGGTGGCCATCGGCGGCGGCTTCGACTCGCCGAATCCGTACGACCTGGCCAACTTCGTGCGCGCCTGCCCGGATGGTTCGGTGCTGACGCTGGAGACCAGCATGCGCAATGTGCTGCCGCTGAACATGATGGCCATCGCCCTCGGCCTCCACGTGCGCTGCGGCATCGAGGACAACATCTGGAACCAGCGCCAGACCGCCAAGATGACGACCGTGGAGCAGATCGAACAGCTGGTGCGAATTTCCCGCGAGTTCGGTCGTGAAGTGGCCAATGGCGAGGAAGCTCGCAAGATCTACAAGATCGGCACCTTCTACAAGGACGCCGACGAGACCCTGGCGAGGAACGGCTTCGCGCCCAACCGCAAACCGGGTCAGGTCGGCTTCACGCAGCACACCTGATGCTCGGGTTGGTCAGCCATGGAATGGTCGACCATTTCCCGCTGCGCGCTGCCATGAATGGCAGCGCGCGCTGGATGCGATGCCTCGGTCGCTGCTCCGCGTCCCACCTATCTCCGCAACGTAGGATGGGTTGAGCCTGCGAAACCCTTGCTGTTCACCCGGATTGGCACTGAGCCAAGCGAAGCCAACGAATCGTTCTTCAGATTGCTGTCTGTAAGGCCCGGGGCCATCCCTTAGAAGTGGTACGCCCCGGAAATGATGACGGCGTATGGATGCTCGGTCTCCCCCGCGACACGCCCACGCACGGCAGACGGCCCGGTATCCACAGGCGACTCGCCAAAGTCCACCAGATGCAGGTTGAACTCCACCGCCTTGCCATTGCCATGATCGACCTGGACCCCAGCGCCTATTCCCCACATACGGTCCAGCGGCATGGCCAGCGTTCGTTTGCTGTCATCGACTGGCGCCTGCACGTAGAAGGTGTCGAGGGTGTAACGCAGGCCGCCGTTGGCGGGAAAACCGTAGCCCAGGGTACCGGCCCAGAAGTTGTTGAAGCCGCTGTCTTCCACGTCGATCGTTTCGCCATCCAGAGAAACCGAGTTGGTGCCGAACCGGGAGAATTCCACCCAGGCGAGGTCCGCAACGATGAACGCCCCGGAATCCAGTTCGTGATAGATGCCGCCGATGATGCGCTGAGGCATGACCTGCTCCACCTCGATCTTGTCGCCCAGGATGCCCCGTTCGAGTAATCCGCCAATTACCGGGCCCGTGTTGCGGAACTTGAGGTCGCCATCGATATCCGTCTTGGATTCGCTTGTGTACACCAGGCCGAATCGGGTTTTCGCGGTCATTTCCCACAACAGCGAGAGGCTGAAGTTGGTCCCGACGCCATCGAGGTCGGCCTCGAGCTTTCCATCGGCAGCGCCGGGTACGAGCGTGTTGATGGCAACTTCAGACTGGGACGAGATGTAGTTGATACCCACGGAAGCACCGATCGACCATTGCTCGTTGATTCGCCAGGACAACGCCGGAGTCACGGCGACATAGACCAGCGAGTAACTGTCGGTGTAGTAGCGGCCAGCCCAATCGGAGCCGTATTCGGAGCCAAATCCGGACGGAATGGTCAGCGAGATGCCTCCATGGAGGGACTCTGTGAATGGCCGAACGTAATAGGCCTGCGGAATCATCACCGGGTTGAGGTCGTTATCGGGATCTCCCCCGCTGGTAGTGGTCTGCCCCTCGTCCACTTCGAACGTTCCAAACCCGGTGGCCTGCATCAGGCTGATCGTCGCAGCGGGTTTGTCCAGCCTGGACATGCCGGCCGGGTTGTCGCTGGCGGTTTCAGCGCTGTCGGCACTGGCAGCGATGCCCGCAAATCCCGCCGAGCCGGCAAACGCGGACGACGTGCACAGGGAAACCAGTACGCCGGCCAACACCCGGAACGATGCACTTTCCATGGAGCCCCCTTGGTCAGTGTGAAGTGGGTACGCAAAGCTGCGTCTGCCTCACTGCCGATGTTTGTAAGTACATCTCGTGACAGCGATAAATCGGACGCAGTGCGATAGTTGATTCTCCTGCCGTCTGCAGATGGCCTTTGCCAGTTCGGAGTTTCATGCCGAAGCCTAGTCAGAGGCGTTGGAGGCGCAACTTGAAGGGAGGAAAATCTGCGGATCAGGGGCGTTTTCCGCTTCTGGCAAGGCAATCCCGTGAAATGCAAAAGCCCGCCAAAGAGGCGTAATGCAGTTCACATAAGAACGCCGCTAATCCCTCACCGGGTGAGCGGCGTTCTTGGTTTCTGCAGCGGGGAAACGCTGTAGGAGCCAGCTTGCTGGCGAATGGGCGATATCCCGGAAAGCTTCGCGAGCAAGCTCGCTCCTACAACAACAGCGACACCTCGTTGGCGGGGCTAACTGAACAGCATTACGCCAAAGAGGCGGGCTTTTGTGCAACGACGCCAGGGATCAGTCGTTGTGTTTGTGCTTGTGTTTATGTTTGTGGCTGGCTTTGTGATTGTCGTGGTGATCATCGTCATCGGCCAGGTTGTTGCCGATAGCACTGCCAGCAGCCCCGCCCAGACCGGCGCCGATTGCGCCACCGGTGGAGCCCCCTACCTTATTGCCGATCACCTGGCCGCCGGCCGCACCGAGACCACCGCCGATCGCTGCTTCGGTCTTCTTGCCATCCTTCGCACTCACCGCCCCGCCTGCTGCGCCGCCCAGACCGGCACCGATCGCAGCGCCAGTGCTTCCGCCGACGGCCTGGCCAACGACACTCCCCACGGCCCCGCCGATGCCGCCGCCCACCGCGGTGTTGGTCGTTTCATCGGCGGCTACGTACTGCGAAGCCAGAATACTGAGTGCAAGTGCCGAGAGTGATTTACGCATCTTTCGAACCTCGAGTTGGAAACGGGATCAGACAATTCTGTCGGAAGGGAAACAGGCAGACAATGCAAGTTCGGCCCTTCATGGACCTGAGTCAAAAATCCATTTACTAACGCTACCGGCTATCGAGCAAAGTCGGGCCACATCGAACGGTAGAAAAAAGGTTTCGCTCGGGCGTTCATACCCAAAGCGAAAGTGGCTCCCCGCGACAACAACCTGTGGAACCCGTCGGGAGCCAGGAAGTGAACTCCCTGGCTCCCATGAAACTCAGCTTCGGATGAAGGCGAGCAGATCGGCGTTGATGGTGTCGGCGTTGATGGTGGGCATGCCGTGTGAGAACCCCGGATAGATCTTCAGGGTGCTGTTCTTGAGCAGCTTCGCCGACAACACGCCGGTGTTCTCATAAGGCACGATCTGGTCGTCGTCGCCATGCAGCACCAGGACGGGGATGGTGATGCTCTTGAGGTCTTCGGTGAAGTCGGTCTGGGAGAAGGCGACGATGCCATCGTAATGCGCCTTGGCGCTGCCCATCATGCCCTGCCGCCACCAGTTCTGGATGATGCCCTCCGACGGCGTGGCACCTGGTCGGTTGTAGCCATAGAAGGGACCGGCCGGGACATCCCGAAAGAACTGCGCGCGGTTGGCGGCCAACTGGGCCTGCAGGCCGTCGAAGACATCCTTGGGAAGCCCCTCGGGATTGCTCGCGCTCTTCACCATCAGCGGCGGCACCGCACTGATGAGGGCGGCTTTCGCAACGGGATCTTCACGATGCCGTGCGATGTAGCGAACGACCTCGCCACCGCCTGTGGAGTGGCCGGCATGGACGGCTCCCTGCACGCCGAGGTGGTTCACGACCGCTGCCGTGTCATCGGCGTAATGATCCATGTCGTGGCCATCCCAGACCTGGCTGGAGCGGCCATGGCCGCGTCGATCGTGGGCCACTACGCGAAAGCCCTGGGCCAGGAAGAACAGCATCTGCGCATCCCAGTCGTCCGAGCTGAGCGGCCAGCCGTGATGGAAGTAGATCACCTGCGCATCGCGCGGTCCCCAGTCCTTGTAGAAGATCTCGACTCCATCCTTCGTTGTGACGTATCCCATGTTCGCTTCTCCTGTCTGATGTGGAGGTCTGCAATTGGAGATGCGCTCGCCAATCGATACCGCGCATGGCGGGCGATGCCTGGAAAACGCGGCTGGCGTTGCCGTTGAGTCGCTTGGCCGCTATTGGACTCTAGGATTAAAGTAAGCTTTAAGGTCAATGATTCTGCCGAGGTGCAGCGTGAGAATTGGTGAACTGGCAAAACTGAGCGGCCTGGCGGCCTCTCGCATCCGCTTCTACGAGTCCAGTGGCCTGATCACTTCGGTTGATCGCAAGGCCAACGGCTATCGCGATTATGGGCAGGACGCGGTACTGATCCTGGAGATCATTACCGGGGCCCAGGCCGCAGGCTTTTCGCTGGAGGAAATCCGCAATCTCCTGCCGATCGGACAGAACAACTGGCAGCACGGGGAACTGCTGGACAGTCTCAAGCGCAAGGTGGCCGAGATCGAGGCCATGCAAGCGCGTCTGGAGCAGAACAAGGCGCAGTTGCTGGTCACCATCGAAGTCATCGAGAGCAAGCCGGAAGGCATGCAGTGCGGGGAGAATACGCAGCGGGTACTGAATCGCCTCCGTAAGGAAGCGAATGGGGCAGCGGGTTCTCGTCAGCCGGTTCGAGAAGACTGAGGCAGTGTTTCCGAACAAGCCAAGTCAGGCCGCGATGGCCTGACTTGAACCCATTGACGCAAGGCCGTAGCGACTACTCACTGTCCAGCATCGATTGCAGGGATTCGGGTGCATAGAGCGCGCTTTGGAACTGCGGCACGTACTCGTACTTCATCATTTTTCCCAGATCCAGGGACTTCATGAAGGTGGAAAGGCTGCCACCATTCAGCGTGAGATTGACCGACTCTGCACGCGTGCTGGATGCGTGGCTCAATTGCCGGGATACCGCATAGCCGTAGGTCAACCCACCTTTCTTATCGATGTTCGTGAAGCTGTTGGTCACCAGTTCCACTTCAGCTGAAGGCGCACTCAACTTCTCTCCCTCGAAGACAACATCAACCTTGCCTGTTTCGTTATCGACGATCTCGAAGGTCACGGACTTGTCACTCTCCCGGCGGTTGATACCCGTCAGCCACTTCGGCAAGTTGTAGCCGACCACGCCCCGTACCCGGGCAAGCTCGGTATTCACCGGGAGTTTCAGCACGTACCCCCAGAAATCCCCGGACCGCGACTGACCGACCAGCGAGACTGGGCCGAGGTTCGATGATCCCGGTTTGTTGGTGACGATGGACAGGGCGATTTCGTTGTAGCTGTCGTTATCGCAGTACTCATAGGCGTAGGCGGTAAGCGCGACCAGCCCCCTGCCCGGCCAGACCTGCAGCGGCTGGACCTTCTCCAGGACTTCAGCAGGTATCAGGGCTCTCAGCTTGCTTATGTCCGCCGTGTAGACCGCGGTGATCCGATTGTTCTTGTAGTAGAAATTGGGTGAGTAGGATTCGAACCCAATGTCGACCTTGGTTTTCTTGAGCCCCCTGAACCAGCTCAGGTCGACGCCGGGGGCTTCGGATTCGATGGTGGCAAGCGGAGGATTGGAGCGGAAGCGGTCATACAGACCACCGGCAACGACAGGAACTTCATGGCCCCCGACGTTGATCATCACGTTTCCCGATTCCTTGGCGTCGGGCGAACTTCCCGCCAATGCGAAAGCTGAAACGGCACTCATGAATATCCCCACCACTGCCGCAAAACTGCCTCGTTTCATCTGCTGACTCTCCGCTAAGTACGTTATGCCGTTGTTCCCTGTGGAACGCGCGAAGAGAACGCTAACGTTTAACTTAACTTTAAGGTCAAGCACTTCTCTGAGGGCATCGAATTCCCGTGCATAGCTTGTTCGCACCTGCGGCCTTGCCTACTCTCGCTGCACCTTGCGAACAGAAGATCACCATGGATTTCTTCAAGTACCACGCTGCCAGTAACGATTACCTGGTTTATGCAGGCGAGCTCCCTTTCGCTCTTTCGCCGGCGGAAATCTCGCGGACCTGTGATCGACATAGGGGACTCGGGGCGGACGGCATCCTTGTCCCGGTGCTCACGCAGGGCGAAATGCCCAGCGTGATCATCTACAACACCGACGGTTCCCAAGCGGAGAAAAGTGGCAATGGACTGCGGATTTTCTGCCGCTACCTCTGGGATCGCGGCCAAGTTGCCGCAGGCGAATTCCAGGTTCATACGGCCGGTGGCGTGGTGTCGTGCCAGGTCCTTGATGAGGGCCGGAACGTTGCCATTCGCATGGGGCGTGCGCAGCTCCCGGACAGGAACGTCCTGGAAGTGAATGTGCAGGGATGCGAGCTGCGGCTGTATCCGGTCTCCATGGGTAATCCGCACTGTGTGATTTTCATGGATCAACCCGATGAACCAACCGCGCGCGCCCTCGGGCCGGTCATCGAGCATCTCGAACCCTTCCCCAACCGCACCAATGTGCAGTTCGTGAAAGTGATCGACCGCCACAACCTGGAAGTCCGCATCTGGGAGCGAGGCGTTGGCTATACGTTGTCCTCGGGTACCAGCAGCTGTGCGGCAGCAGCGGTCAGCCGGCGACTGGGACTTGTGGAGCCGCAGGTTAATGTCCATATGCCCGGCGGACTGATCCAGATCGTGCTGGATGACAACTTTGAGGTCCTGATGCGAGGGCCGGTGCGCCGCGTGGGCCGCTACAGCCTGGACGAAGAGTGTTTCAGCTGAGCCTTGCCCTTCCCGTGGTCGTCAGGAAGCCGCGTTATGAACGGGAACCGTGAACTGGACCGTCGCGCCGCGGGGGTCGTTTCCGCTCGCCCACAATTGGCCACCATGGGCGTCGATGATCGAGCGGCAGATCGACAAGCCCATGCCCAGGCCAGCGGATTTCGTGGTGTAGAACGGTGCGAAGATCTGCTCCGGCTCCGAGGCGAAACCCGGACCTGAATCGCTCACCGCCACCCGCACGTAACCGCCACCGTCCTCGACCGTGCTGATGACGAGCTGCCGCCCGCCATCCCCGATGTCGCTCATCGCTTCCAGTGCATTGATGATCAGATTGAGGAGTACCTGTTGCAGTTCGACACGGTCGCCCTCGATGCGCGGCAGGCCCTCTGCCAGTTGCAGCTTCACCAGGGCCTTGCCCTTGGAGGCCTGGCCGCGGGTGAACTCCACCATTTCTAGAATCGCCTCGTTGATGTCCATTGGCAGCTTCTGGGAGGGTGCCTTGCGCAGCAACTCGCGGATGCGCCCGATGACATCTGCCGCCCGGTTGCCATCCCTGATGATTCGCCCAATCGTGTTTCCGACTTCGCCGAGGTCGGGTGATGAGGCACCGAGTAGCCGCTGGGCGACCTGGGCGTTGAGGATGGTCGCTGCGATGGGTTGATTGACTTCGTGGGCGATGGTGGCCGTCAGCTGGCCCATGGTGGCGACGCGGTTGGCGTGTGCCAGTTCCGTCTGCACTTCGCGGTAGCGCCGCTCGCTCCCACGGACCTTTTCTTCGGCCTGCTTGCGTTCGGTCAGGTCCAAAACGAAGGCGACACCTTCCTTCCGGCTCCCTTCGAAGGAAGCCAGGCCGACGACCACTGGCACGCGGCTGCCATCTTTCCTGATGTATTCCTTCTCATAGGGCTGCGCCCGCCCTGTTTGCAACGCACTCGCCAGGGAGCGTTCACTGATCGCCATGAACTCCGGCGGCGTCAGGTCCCGCCAGCGCAGGCGGCCCGCCGACAGGTCCTCGCGCGCATAGCCGATGATGCGGAGAAAGGCATCGTTGGCATCGATCAGGCCGCCACTGGCATTCCAGACCACGATGCCGATGATGTTGGCATCCACCAGACGCCGGATCTTCGCTTCGCGCTCCGCCACTTCGCGGTACAGGCGAGCGTTCTCCAGGGAAATCGCGGCTTGCGAGGCAACCAGCTTCAGCACGGCGATGCGCGTCGGGCTGAATACGCGGGCCGTGAGGTTGTTTTCCAGGTAAAGGGCACCGATGAGTTTCGCCTGGTTCATCAGCGGCAGGCAGAGAATCGAGCGGCAGTGACGCGTGCGGATGTAGGTGTCCGCAGCAAAGCCGGGTTCGGCCGAGGCATCATCCAGCACGATGCTCTCGTGGGCGCGCAGGACATGGAAAAGGATCGACTCCGGCAGCATGTCCGCACTCACCGGACTATCGCGAAGTTGCAGCTCGGCGGCCTCGCCTCCCATGGTCGCTTCTGCCGCTATGCGTGCCTCGCCGGCGTCCGACAGCACCAGTAACCCACGTTCCGCGCCGGCCTGTTCAATGGCCGTGCGCATGACCATGTCGATCAATCTTTCCAGAACGATTTCACTGGAAGCCGCCTGTGACACCTTGATCACGGTCGCGAGGTCCAGGTGCTCCACCGGCGTGGCAATGGTGCTCGTCGGGCCAGGGGCTGGGTCGTCCGCCTTCAGGAACGGATGCGCTTGCTCGAGCTGCCGCACCTTGCCCGTCGCCCCCCAGCGCACGTAGGCGTAGCGGGCATCCTGCAGGTACAGGCGGGCGATCTTGTGGAACCCAGCCGATGCGTAGAACCGCGACGCGAGCTCATTGGCCAGCGCTTCGATCTGGTCGAAACCGCTTTCCTGCGCCGACTGGATGGCCTGTTCATAGAGCAGTTCGGCATCCACGCGGCGGCCTTCTATGCGGGCTATTTCAGCGCTTACCAGCAGGGCGCGGCTGGCGAAATTCTCGGCACAGAGCGCTACCCAGCTTTGCAGCTGTTGCTGGTGTGCGACCAGGGCATCCAGGTGCTGTTCGCGATCACCGGCCGGGATGCTGTCGCACAGCGCCGCCCTGGCCAGGGCGGCGTAGAAGAAATACTCGGCCTCCTCGATGAAGGAATGGGACGCCCAGAGCACCTCTTCCGCCTGCGACGCTGCTTCCATCGCGGCCTCGATATCTCCCGCCAGGTAGCGGGCCTGGAGTTTCCGCACCCAATGCCAGCACGCGAGCAGCCGCGAGACGTTCGCTATGCGCTCCTCAGCCTGGGCCTCATTGAAATGCTCATCGTCCAGGCAGCCGAAGGTGGGCGTGAGGCCCCTCAGTGTCCGGATCAGCGCAAGCTGGTTTTCAATAAAGCCGATGACGAGTCCGAAACGAATCTTGCGGGCATAGGCCAGGCCCCGCTCAGCCTCCACTTGCAGCTCGGGCAATCGCTCACCGGCGAACAGCAGGTTCGAGACGAGGCAGTTGCGCGAAAAGGCGCCAAACGGCAGGTCGCCGATCCGGTTAGCCGTGGCAAAGACACGCTGTAACTGGTCCGAACAGCTCCGGATGGGCTGCGCCCAGCGCGCCACGAAGACCGAGAAGCAGAAGTAGGTGCGCGCCTCGTAGCGCTGGAGCCCCAGGCGCTCGACGAGTTTGCAGGCGAGCTCGCCAAATCGATACCCGGCCTCATAGTCGCCGAAGCGCCGGCCGGTAATCCGGGGCACAGTGGCGTAGGCCACGCACGAGGCATCGCAGTTGCCATGCTCGATGCTGAGCGTGATCGCCTTGCAGATCGTCAGGGAAGCCAGGTTCGAATTCGCATGCAAGGCGGGTGACGTCAGCTTGACCAGCGCCTCGACGGTCGCAAGGGCAATGGGATCCTCCATCAATGGCAGGTCGATGAGGCCTTCGATCGGCCTTCCGGCGAGCCCGGTCCAGATGCGCTCATACTCGCCGCGCACCACCTCGTCCGCAGGCGTAGGTGACCATTCGATGCCCACATGCCGCAGGAAATCGAGGCACACCGAGACCGCACGATCGCTCTGGTTGAGCAGCAGGCACACATCCATCCGCACACACGCCACCCTGGCCCATTCGACCGGACCGGCGACACGGTTGGTCAGGGCCGCCAGTCGTTCGTCGGCAATCATCAGTTGGCCGGTGAGGAACTCGCATTCGGCGCGATTCAGCTCCAGTGCGAACGCCAACTCATGTCGGCGCTCCCAGGACGCTTCATCCAGCAGATTGGCACCCGCCGCGAGATAGGTGAGCGCCGAAGCGAATGTCGTCGCGGCCTTGGCGCGCCGCCCAGCCAGAAGGTTGATCTCTGCCAACTGCTCCCGCTCTTCGCGGTCGGTGATCAGCCCAGCGCCGCGATTGAGTTGGCCGGCGATCTCGAAAATCGCCTCCTCCCAGCTTTCCTTCGGCGTCTGTTTGACAAGCATCCGGCCGATGCGCAAATGCGCTTCGGCACGGGAAGTTTCGGCGATCAGCGAATACGCGGCCTCGTGGATGCGGTCGTGTACGAAGGCATAGGCACCCTCCACCCTCTCGACCACTTCCTGGCGAATCGCCTCCCAAAGTAAGGCCTGTACCTGGGAGCGCTTGATGCCGAGCACGGAAGCCAGCGTGCGGGTCTTCGCGACATTGCCCAGGCAGGCCAGCTGCTGCAAAGCCTGCTGAGTCTCGGCCGGCAAGCGGCTCAGCTTTTCCACCATCAGGTCAACGACGTTTTCCGTGTACCCCTTGGCGTGGATTCGCCGGGCGTCCCAGACCCACTGCTCCACCTCGTGATCGAAGGCCAGCAGTCCTCCGTCGACCAGGGCGTGGAGGAACTGGATGACGAAGAAGGGATTGCCGGCGGTCTTGTCGTGCATCAGCCGGGCCAGCGGTTCGATGCGCTCCTGGCCGCAATGGAGCGATTCGGCGAGCAGCTGGGTGATGTGCTCGGCTGACAGGGGGGACAGGCTGATTTGCTCGATCCGGCCGCCAGCATTCCTTATGGCCTGGAGCTTGCCCGTCAGGGGGTGGAGCGCATCCACTTCGTTATCGCGATAGGCGCCAATGAGCATCAGATGGCGGAGGTCCGAACTCGTCAGCAGTTCTTCCAGCAGATCGAGCGTCGCCGTATCGAGCCATTGCAAGTCATCGAGAAACAGCGCCAGGGGATGCTCGGCCTGGGCAAATACACCGATGAAACGTTGAAATACCAGCAGGAACCGGCGTTTTGCCTGGGGCGCGTCCAGCTCCGGCACGGGTGGTGGCTCGCCAATGATCAGCTTCAGTTCGGGGAGCAGATCGGTCATCAGCCGCGCATTGGGTTCCAGCGCGTCAGACAAGGCCGTGCGCCAGCGGGCCAGCTCGCTGTCGCGCTTGCCCAGGAGCGGACGCAGCAGGCTCTGGAACGCCTGAACCAGCGTCGAATAAGGGATGTCGCGTTGGTACTGGTCGAACTTGCCCGACGCGAAGAGCCCGTGCTGCGCCACCAGCACCTTGTGCAGTTCGTTGACGACCGAGGACTTACCGATGCCGGAATAGCCGGAGACCAGCACCAGTTCCGGCGAGCTGCTGTTGACGATGCGATGGAAGGCCGCAACCAGGGCGTCCACTTCGTGCTCCCGCCCGTACAACTTCTCGGGGATCAGCAACTGGTCAGGCGTGCCACGTTCATCCAGGGGAAACTCATCGATGCGACGCTGGCGCTGCCAGTCGGCCAGGCATTGGTGCAAGTCATGCTCCAGGCTGGCGGCAGTCTGGTAACGGTCTTCGGCCGTCTTCGCGAGCAGCTTCATCACGATGCGGGAAACCATGGCCGGAACGGTTGCCACCCGCTCGTGGGGCGGAATAGCCTTGCGAGCAATGTGGCAATGCACCCATTCCATGGCATCGCCGGCCTGGAACGGCAAGGTTCCAGTCAGCATCTGGTAAAGCGTGACGCCAAGCGCATACAGGTCACTGCGTGAATCGATCGAGCGGTTCATCCGGCCGGTCTGCTCCGGCGCCATGTAGGCCAGTGTGCCGGCGATGGTTTCCGGCGCTTCAGGCGCCTGCCGCTCCCGAGGCAGCCGCGAGGCCAGGCCGAATCCGCTGAGCCGGGCCTGGCCGTCGCTGCAGTTCACCAGGATATGCGCGGGTTTGAGGTCCTTATGGATCAGGCCGCGCTGGTGGAATCTGGACAATGCCCCGGCGATGCCCACGGCAAGATGCAGGAAATCCCCGGTCTCCATGGGCGCGGCGAGCAGTTCGGACAGCAACTCGCCACCCGGGTCCTCGTACACCAGGCAGGGCCGACCCGCCTCGCGCACCAATTCCAGTGGGCGCACCGCCCAGGCGCCGTCCAGATCGTCCTTCAGACTGAATTCATGGGTGAGCCGATCAAGGGCGGCAGGCGAAGGGTGTTCGGTGACCAGGCGTGCTATCAGAACGCTCTGTCCACCCTCCTCGCCCGCGCGAAGCTCACGGCAGTAGGTGCGTTCACCATCGTCCCACAAGATCGACGAACTCTTGCCCATGCCAATGCCATCGCCTGGAGGTTGTTTGTCTGCCGCCGGCGCAAGGGCCAACCGCCCTTTCATGAGCCGGTCACTCATGTCCATATGGTTCGAGGGGAGGCTCGATTGACTGCGGGGCGTGCGGTGCAACCCGGTGCGGGATTTACTGCCCCGGGTGCCCTGATTGGCGGGCCGGCTGCTTATTCTGTGCTGCAAAAAGGCTAGGTCAGAAATTAACCATCCAAGATGAAATCTGATGAACAGGCCCGGCTGAGCGAGCGGAGAAATGCTTCTGGAAATTTCAGTGCAACACTTTACCGCTGCTAGTGCTCCGCACCTGCCAGTTCGAAGCTAAGGGCAATGGCCACGGGCAGGTTAGCTGGCAGGTTGCGAACCCCGCATACCGAGCGCACATGGCCGGCCCGCTGCTCAAAGATGCTGGCCAGGAGTTCGGACGCGCCGTCCACCACCTGCGGGTGTGCCACGAAACCTTCGTCGCAGGCCACGTATGCCTCCAGGCGAATTACCTGTCGAATGCGTTCGAAGCCGCCCAGGTGCTGGTGCAACTGGGCGAGCGAATTGAGCACGGAAAGCCGGGCCGCGATGCGGCCCTCTTCAATCGAAAGTTCTCGCCCGAGCAATCCGGTCAGCATCGGTCGTCCATCAATCACCGGCCCTTGCATCGAAACGTGCAGTGTCGTTCCAGCCTCGACAACCGCCAGGTAGGCACCTAGCGGTTGTGGTGGTTTGGGCAGGCCGATGCCGAGCGCGATTAGGCGCTGCATCGCCGGATCAGCGATGCGCCCTTCCCCAGGCAGGATCATCATTCCGCCCAGGGCAGGAGGATGATGCTCCCGCGCGCCTGGTTGCTGGCGATGCGTTCGTGAGCTTCCGCCGCGCGGGACAGGGGCAGGACGCTGTCGATCACCGGCTTGACCTTGCCTTCCCTGATCGGGTCGAGCCAGGCGGCGAAGTCTTCGATATCGCCTACCAGTGTTCCGCGCAGCTGCTTCTGGGTGAAGAAAAAGCTCCTGATGTCGAAGGTGACTTCGCTGCCCGCCATGAACCCCATGGCCACGATGATGCCCATCGGCCGGACCGCCTCGATAGTCCGGGCCAGTACATCGCCACCCAGATTGTCGATCGCAACGTCGACACCCTTCCCCTCCGTCCACTTGCCGAGTGCTTCGACGAAATCTTCTTCGTTGCTGTTGATGACCAGTTCGGCGCCCAGGCTGGCCGCAAGCGCTGCCGAGGACTCGCTCTGAACGGTGACCGCCACGCGCGCTCCCAGCGCACGGGCTACCTGGATACTCATGATGCCGGTGCTGGACGCCCCCGCATGGATGAGCACCCGATCACCCGCCTTCACTTCGCCGACGATCTGTACGGAGCGGATCGCGATGAGCAGGGCAACGGGCAGCGCCGCAATCTGCTCGACCGGGAGCCCCGTTGTATCCCGAAGCAGCCAGCGCTCATTCACGACGATGTACTGCGCATAGGTCCCTGGCACGTGGATACCGGGAATGGCATAGCTGGCCGCGTTGGTGACGGGGCGAACCTGCGCTTCCGCCGCATCCAGCGGATACCCCGGCATCGAGATTACCCGCTCGCCAACGCTGAAGCCGGTCACACCAGCGCCCAATTCAGCCACTTCGCCCACCGCGTCGGAGCCGAGGATGTGCGGGAAAGCCAACTGGGGCGCAATCTGGCCAAGACGCACGTAGTGATCCAGGCGGTTGATGCCGGCAGCCAGCACCTTCACCAGGACTTCACCCGGACCGGGAACCGGCGTGGGGACGTCTTCGAGTCGGATTTGTTCGGGGCCGCCAAAGGCGTGGATGACAGCTGCTTTCATGGTGGTATCTCGCAATCAGGTTGAATGTGTTCGCAAGCCAGCTCCTGTTGGAGGTCTTGCGCTGACCGTTTGGCGACTTTCAGTTGAGGTCACCAATCAAGTGGTACCATCCTAATCACCGTATGGTCATTTAAGTAAGTAGGCACTTTTTTGTGCCGTAGATACCAACTAGTTCTATAGGCACCTTTTGGTAACCACAATGAACGCAACCACTGAACACGCCGAATCGGCATTCGTACTCAGGGAAAACTGCCCGCAGCGACGCATCCACTACATCCTCAATGGCAAGTGGACCTCCATGGTCATCTACGCGTTGAGCCACGGCGCGCTGCGGACCGGACAACTGGAGCGAACCCTCCCTGGCATTTCCAAGAAGATGCTCACGCAGACCTTGCGGGACGTGGAAAACAGCGGTCTGGTGCATCGCGAAGTGTTCAACGTCGTTCCTCCCCGGGTCGAGTATTCGCTGACCCCGCTGGGGGAAACCTTCGTCGAGCCACTGCGCGAGCTCTATGACTGGGCAGCGCGAAATTCCGCCGCACTGGATGAACTCGAGCGGAATCTGCAGAAAGCGGAATCGTCAGTTTCATAGCGCCGGCACGGCAATCTTATGCGCTGGCGGAAAGCTCACTTTGCTGACGGTGAACGACTTGCTTGACTCTCAATGCACAGCATTGACAAGCGCCTCTCGCCCGAGTGGAAACTCGCGGAGTGCGACCGAACGCAGAGCAACGGCAATGCCCCCTAGTCGAGATACGGTGTGAGGAAATACGCAGATGAGCGAAGTACTCCCGGCCAGTTCAAGCCAGCGGCCCTCCTCCACCCTCGACGAGTTCTTCTTCGACGAGGTGGATGCCTGGGAGGCGGCCGTCGAGCGCAGTTGTGCGCCGTTGCGCATCACCTTGCAGCCCGAGCACAGGCTTAAGGCCACGCTGATCGAGCAGATGTTCGGTGAGCTGTATCTCAGTCGCGTGACATCGGTCAGCTGTCACTGCGCACACGACCGCGCGCACATCCGCCAGGGCACGGACGATGCCTTTCTCTACAGCCTGCAACTGCAGGGCGAAGGGCGTCTGACCCAGAGCGACCGCAGCGTAGTACTCAAACCCGGAGACGGCGCGCTTTACGATTGCACCCAGCCGTTTCGCTGGGAGTTCAGTGGCGACCTGCAACAGCTGGTCGTGCGCTTGCCCCGGGACCTGTTCCAGCGCTATGTGAAAGGCGCCGAAAGAATCACGGCCCTGCGCGTGGACGGTGGCCGTGGGGTAGGTCGCCTGCTGACGGGGCACTTGCGATCACTGCTCGATGAGCGCCATGCAATCCAGCCCTCGACCTTCCGCTACATGGCCGGCAGCACCCTCGACCTGCTGGGCGGTGCCCTGAGCGAGCTGAGCGACCGAGCTCCCATCGCCGCGAGCAATCTGCAGACCTACCACCTCAACCGGGCCTATGCGTACATCGCCGAACATATCCGCCAGCCCGAGCTCTGTCCCGAGGCCATTGCCAGGGCGCTGGGCATCTCGGTGCGTTACCTCCACCAACTGTTCCAGGGAACCCGCACAACCGTTGCCCGGCATATCCAGGAAATGCGCCTGGACGGCTGTGCGCGCGACCTCGCAAACCTGCCCGCCGACACCTACTCCATCAGTTACCTGGCCTATTCCTGGGGCTTCGAAAACGCCGCCCACTTCAGCCGCACCTTCCGCAATCGCTTCCAATTGACTGCACGGGACTATCGAGCCCTGCACGCAAAGCAGCCCGCTCTCGCACTGCGCTGACAGTCAATAAAGCCGTTCCTCCACGGCGAAGAGCCCACTCCCGACCTTCCGTAGCATCCGGTTTGAGGGGAAGCCGCATATCCAGCGGCTTTCCCCGGTTCCAGTGCCCTTTCGGAGAGTCGTCTCATGTCGATCGATTTCACCCTGACAGATGCTCAGGCGGAGCTGAAAGCCGCCGCGCGCCGGTTCGCCCGGGAAACCCTGAGCCAGGTCAGGGAAGCCATCCACTACTTGCCCACCCCGGAAAGCCGCTTCCTGGCGACCCGCCCGTTCTATGAGGAATTGGTTCGCGAAGGATTCTTGCGCCGGTTGATCCCGCAACCCTTCGGCGGAGAAGGTGGCGGCATGGTCGACATGGCCATAGTCGCTGAAGAGTTCTACGCCGAAGACGCCAATGTCCCGCTGACGGCGTTTGCCAACCTACTGGGCCTGATGCCGATCTTCCTGGCCGGCACCCCGGAGCAGCAAAAGACCTTCGTCGCGCCCTTCCTCGAATGCCGTGGTGCACCGCTGGCGGCGCTTGCATCCAGTGAGCCGGGCGGCAGCGCGAACTACCACTCCGATGCAGTGGGCGGCGGTGTTCGCACCCGTGCTCGTCTGGACGGCCAGCAGTGGGTTATCGACGGAGCCAAGCAATGGATCTCTGGCGCTTCGGGGTGGGACGGCAAGGGGGCTGACCTGCTTTGCGTCGTGTGCCGCACTGATGCCGGTGTAGCGCCGCAGAACGGCGTTTCCGTTCTCCTCGTACCGGGACCGGCCGCAGGTTTCCGGGTCAATCGCTATCACGAATCCCCAGGGCACCGAGGCCACCTGACATCCAACTTCACCCTGGATCAGGTGCGGGTTCCCGAAGGCAACGTCGTCGGCGGAGTCGGTCAGGGGCTACAGGTGGTGGACGCCAGCTTCTCGGCGACCGCAGCCCTGGTCGGCGTCATGTCGCTTGGTGTCCTGCGCGCGGCGTTCGACTTCACCTTGCACTTCGCCAGGACCCAACGACGGGGTGGCCCTGTTCCCGTCATCGAACATCAGGCCGTGGGCTATGCATTGGCAGATGCCAAGGCAGCCATTGAGGCCGTGCGCAGCCTCAGCTACCGGGCCTGCTTCGCACTCGACCGACAAGCCCCCGAAGCCCTGGAACTCGCCCTGCACGCCAAGGTGTTCGGCTCGGAAACCGCCGTGCGGGTCATCACCGAGCTGATGCGCGTCGTCGGCATCGACAGCTATGACCATGCCACGTCGCCCCTCGCCTCGCTACTCCAGGATGCCCTCGCCTTTCCCCTGTTCGACGGCGGGAACATGGGCGTGCGTCGTCGCCAGCTTCACGAACTGATGAAGCAGGACGACTACGACTCCCTTTCCACGGTGTTCCACCCGTAGCACGCGCCACCAGCAGTCATTGACGTCGCCACTCAAAACAAATCCAAGAAAGTGAGTCGCAACAATGAAATCCAGCAACGCCCCCGCTCCAACTCCGCCTGCAAAACGGGTGAAACGCCTGATTCGCACCCTCCTGCTGCTGAGTGCCCTGTACGGTGCCAGTGCCAGCGCAGGTGTCATCGCCACCGATCCCGGCGATTACGTCGCATTTCCCGCCGGCACCAACCTGGCCGTCCTCTACTACAACCATGCCGAACGCAACGACGTTTATCTGAACGACCACAAGCAAGACACGCCGGGGTTCGGGCTGGACAACGACATCGCGGCCTTTCGCGCCGTGCATTACGTCGAACTCGGACCGCTGCTGGCCGCACCGCAGGTCATAGTCCCGTTCGGCAGCCTGCGAATGAAAGGTGCTGCGGACACAAGCGCCAGCGGCGTGGGCGATCCCCTCATCGGTAGCGCGTTCTGGCTCGTCAATGATCCTGCGCGCAGACGCTACCTGTCGTTCGGCGCCTGGATCGCCCCTCCCCTCGGCAACTACGACGCTGACGATGGTCCGGTCAACATCGGTGAGAACCGCTGGAAAGGCGTGCTCCACACGTCTTACACCCAGTCGCTGTTCGGGAGCCTCTCAGGCGAGGTCACCGCAGAGTGGGATTTCTTCGGCGAGAACGACGACTTCGCCGGGATGACCCGCAAGCAGTCCCACATCTTCGAGCTGCAAACCCACCTTCGCTACGACTTCTCGCCAGGCAGCTTCGTCGGTGCGAGCTACTTCCACACGACAGGCGGCGAGAATCGCTTGAACGGCGTCGACCTCGACGACTCGCTCAACACCAAACGCTATCTGCTGTCGGTTGCCCGTATGGTCGCTCCAACTGTGCAGCTCATGGGCCAGGTGGGCCAGGACCTGGAGGTTCGCAACGGCCCGAAGGAAGACTTTCGCGTCAACTTGCGCCTGGTCAAGATTTTCTGATTCCCCACTTTCCAGACACCCGGCACTTCTGCCGATGGCGTTGCCTTGCCCGGAAAACGAGGCAACGTCCCTTCAACATCAAGAGGACCGAACATGAGCAAGGTTGAGATCCTGCCGCAGGTGGCGGCATTCCTGGAGCGCCGCCACGGTTGCTTCATCGATGGCCAGTGGGTGCTGCCGGAAGGCCCGACCACGAAGGTCGTGAATCCGGCCACGGGCGAGCCCATCGCCACCGTGCCGGATGTATCGCTCGACTATGTCGACCAGGCCGTGCAGTCCGCCTTCCACGCCTTTGAATCAGGCGCTTGGTCCGGCCTGCGTCCGGCTGACCGCGAGCGCATCCTGCTGCGTTTCGCCGCCCTGGTGGAGGAGAACGCCGAGGAACTGGCCCAGCTGGAAACCCTGAGCCAGGGCAAGTCGATCAACATGTCGCGCATGCTGGACGTCGGCGCCACCGTCGAGTTCATGCGCTACATGGCCGGCTGGGCGACCAAGATCGAAGGTCAGACCATGGACGTGTCCATCCCGATCCCGCCGGGCTCGCGCTTCACCGCCTTCGCTCGTCGTGAGCCGGTGGGCGTGGTTGCCGGCATCGTGCCGTGGAACTTCCCGCTGATGATCACCACCTGGAAGGCCATGCCGGCGCTGGCTACCGGCTGCACCGTGGTCATCAAGCCCGCCAGCGAAACCCCGCTGACCGCCCTGCGCCTGGCCGAACTGGCCTTCGAAGCGGGCATCCCGGCCGGCGTGTTCAACGTCGTCACCGGCGGCGGCAGCACCGTGGGCAACGCCCTGGCGTCGCACCCGCTGATCAGCAAGGTGTCCTTCACCGGTTCCACCGCCGTGGGCAAGAGCGTCGGCGTGGCCTGCATGGAGAACATGACCCGCTTCGCCCTGGAGCTGGGTGGCAAGAACCCGATGATCCTGCTGGCCGATGCCGATGTGGAGAAGGCCGTGCAGGGCGCGCTGCTCGGCGGCCTGCTGAACAACGGCCAGGTCTGCGCCGCGGCCTCGCGCTTCTACGTGCACCAGTCCATCTACGAGCCTTTCGTTCAGGGTCTGGCCGCTGCGGTGAAGGGCCTGTCCATCGGTCCGGGCATGGACCAGGACGCGGCGATCAACCCGCTGGTGTCATTCAAGCAGCAGCAGAACGTGCTCAAGCACATCGACCTGGCCCGCCAGGAAGGCGCCCGCGTGGTCGCCGGTGGCGAGCGTCTGGAAGGCGACGGCTTCTTCGTCCAGCCCACTGTGCTGGCCGACGTGAACCACGAGATGACCGTGTCGCGCGAGGAAGTCTTCGGCCCGGTGCTGTCGGTGATCCCCTTCACCGATGAGGACGCCATGATCGAACTGGCCAACGACAGCGTGTACGGCCTGGCCGCCAGCCTGTGGACCAACGACCTGTCCAAGGCGATGAACCTGGTTCCGCGCATCGAGGCCGGCACCGTGTGGGTCAACGC
>NZ_QJRF01000039.1 GCF_013393345.1 Pseudomonas taiwanensis | reverse complement strand
CAGCAGCACTTCGTCGGCCTGACCCACAACTGGGCGCTGCCGGTGGGCGCGCTGAAGTCCGACCTGCGCTACTTCTACAGCGACTCCGACGGCAAGAACGCCAGCGTCGAAGGCCGCCGCGAAGGCTTCCGCAGCTCGGGCAACTGGGCGACCAACGATCCGGACCGCTTCGAAGTGGACAACCGCACCTGGAGCGCCCTGTTCACCTACACCCTCGGCGGCCACGCGGCGAGCCTGGGCTACCAGCAGGTGTCCGGCGACAGCGCCTTCCCTTTCCTCAACCAGGGCGACGGCGCCACCGCCTACCTGATCACCGACCGCCAGATCGGCAAGTTCCTCAGCGCCGGCGAGCGCACCTGGGTGGCCGAGTACGGCTACGACTTCGCCAAGCTCGGCGTGCCGGGGCTGAAGGCCGTGGGCACCTACCTGAAGGGCAGCAACATCGAGACCCAGGGCAGCGACCAGGGCGAGTGGGAACGCGACTTCCGCCTCGACTACGTGCTGCAGGGCGGCCCGCTGAAAGGCCTCGGCGTGTCCTGGCGGAATGCCGCCCTGCGCAGCGATGCGGCGCGCGACCAGGACGAGAATCGCCTGATCCTGAGCTATACCCTGACGCTGTTGTAAGGGACTGGCAGGCCTGCGGCCTGCTGCCCCCACAGGGAAGCGCCAAAGCCGAACGCCGGCACGGACAGCTCCCTCTCCCTCCGGGAGAGGGTTGGGGTGAGGGGCTTTTGTAGGTTGGTCAGAGCGCAGCGAAGCCCAACGAGGTGGGTTGCAACTCCGTGTGTTGGGCTTCGCGTAGCTCAGCCACAACCTACGGGTCCGCTACGCGACCCTTGGCGAATGAATTCGCCCCTACAGGGAGAGGGAGCTTTTGTAGGTTGGTCAGAGCGCAGCGAAGCCCAACGAGGTGGGTCGCGAATCCGCGTGTTGGGCTTCGCATAGCTCAGCCGCAACCTACGGTTTGATCGCGTATGAACTAGCCGGGAGCCTCATTCCAGAGGCCTTCCCGGGTTTTTCACGTTTGCAACTAAATAGATAATAAAGTAATAAATAAATCGTTATTTATTCTTTTTAATTTTCAGCGCAGCTACGCATAGTGAGCCCCACGGAACGACAACCAGACACAGGAGCAGCACCATGAGTATCCGCCTCGGCGACATCGCCCCCGACTTCGAACAGGAATCCAGCGAAGGCCGCATCCGTTTCCACGAGTGGCTGGGCAGCAGTTGGGGCGTGCTGTTCTCCCATCCGGCCGACTTCACTCCGGTGTGCACCACCGAGCTCGGCTTCACCGCCAAGCTGAAGGACGAATTCGCCGCTCGTGGGGTCAAGGCGATTGCCCTTTCCGTCGACCCGGTGGACTCCCACCACCGCTGGATCGATGACATCAACGACACCCAGGGCACCCTGGTGAACTTTCCGATCATCGCTGATGCCGACCGCCAGGTGTCCGACCTGTACGACCTGATCCACCCGAACGCCAACGACACCCTCACCGTGCGTTCGCTGTTCATCATCGACCCGAACAAGAAGGTGCGCCTGACCATCACCTACCCGGCGAGCACCGGGCGCAACTTCAACGAAATCCTGCGGGTGATCGATTCCCTGCAACTGACCGACAACCACAAGGTTGCCACCCCGGCTAACTGGCAGGACGGCGACGACGTGGTGATCGTGCCCTCGCTCAAGGATGAAGACGAGATCCGCCAGCGCTTCCCGCGTGGCTACAAGGCGGTCCGGCCGTACCTGCGCCTGACCCCGCAACCCAACCGCTGATTCATCCGGCGCCTCGCGCGCACTGAACGACCCCCGCCTTACTCACCCGCCAACGGGAAGCAGGCAACGACACCACAAGCAAAGTCATGAGGAGAGCGCCATGCGCACCATCACTTTGCGTCGGAGCCTGGCTGCCCTGTTCGCGGCTGCCCTGGCTTTCGGCGCCATCACTCAAGCACAGGCCGAGACCCTGCGGATCGGCTACCAGAAGTACGGCACCCTGGTGCTGCTCAAGGCCAAGGGCACGCTGGAGAAGCGTCTGGCCGAACAGGGCGTTGAGGTCAAATGGACCGAATTCCCCGGCGGCCCGCAGTTGCTGGAAGGCCTGAACGTCGGCTCCATCGACTTCGGCGTGACCGGTGAAACCCCGCCAGTGTTCGCCCAAGCCGCCGGTGCCGACCTGCTCTACGTGGCCTACGAGCCGCCGGCACCGCAGAGCGAAGCGATCCTGGTGCAAAAGGGTTCGCCCATCCAGTCGGTGAAGGAACTGGCCGGCAAGAAAGTCGCCCTGAACAAGGGCTCCAACGTGCACTACCTGCTGGTGCGCGCCCTGGAAGAGGCCGGCCTGAAGTACAGCGATATCCAGCCCGTCTACTTGCCGCCGGCTGACGCCCGCGCCGCCTTCGAGCGCGGCAGCGTGGATGCCTGGGTGATCTGGGACCCCTTCCAGGCCGCCGCCGAGAAGCAACTGGAAGCCCGCACCCTGCGCAATGGCGAAGGGCTTGTGGATAACCACCAGTTCTACCTGGCGACCCGCACCTACGCCCAGAAGCACCCGCAGGTAGTCAGCACCCTGATCGAGGAAGTGCGCGCCGTGGGCGAGGACTCCAAGGCCGATCCGGACAAGGTCACCGAACAGGTCGCGCCGCTGCTGGGCCTGTCCAAGGAGATCACTTCCATCGCGGTGAAACGCCAAGGCTACGGCGCTCAGCCGCTCAGCCCCGAGGTGGTGGCCGCGCAGCAGAAGATCGCCGACACCTTCACCGGCCTGAAGCTGATTCCGAAAAAACTCAGCATCGCTGATGTGATCTGGACGCCGCCGGCCAAGGTCGCGCAGCAGTGACTTGAACCCCTCTCCCGGAGGGAGAGGGGACACCTTTAAGGAGACCACTCCATGAGCTTGAACATCTTCTGGTTCCTGCCAACCCACGGCGACGGCCATTACCTCGGCACATCCGAGGGCGCCCGCGCCGTCGACCACGGCTACCTGCAACAGATCGCGCAGGCGGCCGACCGCCTCGGTTTCGGCGGCGTGCTGATCCCCACCGGACGTTCCTGCGAGGACTCCTGGCTGGTGGCCGCCTCGCTGATCCCGGTGACCCAACGCCTGAAGTTCCTCGTGGCCCTGCGCCCCGGGATCATTTCGCCGACCGTGGCCGCGCGCCAGGCAGCGACCCTGGATCGACTGTCCGGTGGCCGCGCGCTGTTCAACCTGGTCACCGGTGGCGACGCGGACGAACTGGCCGCTGATGGCCTGCACCTGAACCATGAAGAACGTTACGAAGCCTCGGTGGAGTTCACCCGCATCTGGCGCCGCGTGCTGGAGGGCGAAACCGTCGACTACGACGGCAAGCACATCCAGGTGAAGGGTGCCAAATTGTTCTACCCGCCGCTGCAGCAGCCGCGTCCGCCACTGTACTTCGGGGGTTCTTCCGAAGCGGCCCAGGACCTCGCGGCCGAGCAAGTGGAGCTGTACCTGACCTGGGGCGAACCGCCGGCAGCGGTGAAGGAGAAGATCGAACAGGTGCGCGCCAAGGCCGCCAAACAAGGTCGCACGGTGCGCTTCGGTATCCGCCTGCACGTGATCGTGCGCGAGACCAACGAAGCCGCCTGGGCGGCTGCCGACCGCCTGATCGAGAACCTCGACGATGCCACCATCGCCAAGGCGCAGGCTGCCTTCGCCCGTTTCGATTCGGTGGGCCAGCAGCGCATGGCCGCACTGCACAACGGTCGCCGCGACAAGCTGGAAGTCAGCCCCAACCTCTGGGCCGGTGTCGGCCTGGTGCGTGGCGGTGCCGGCACCGCGCTGGTGGGCGATGGCCCGACTGTGGCGGCGCGGGTGAAGGAATACGCCGACCTCGGCATCGACACCTTCATCTTCTCCGGTTATCCGCACCTGGAAGAGTCCTATCGCGTTGCCGAATTGCTGTTCCCCCATCTGGATGTCGCCCGTCCGCGCACCAATGACGGCCTGGGTTTCGTCAGCCCGTTCGGCGAAATGGTCGCCAACGAAGCGCTACCCGAAGCCAAGCTGGCGTCGCAGAGCTGAGGGCGCGGGATGAAACTGGAATCCTTACTCCTGCGCCTGGCGCCCTGGGCCCTGCCCGTGGCGCTGCTGGCGATCTGGCAGGTCGCGGTGGTAACCGGCCTGCTCTCCACCCGCATCCTGCCGGCACCGAGCGCGGTGCTTTCGGCGGGCTGGGATCTGCTGTCCAGCGGTGAGATCTGGACCCACCTGGCCATCAGCGGCTGGCGCGCGGGCATCGGCTTCGCCATCGGCGGTGGCCTCGGCCTGCTGCTGGGCTTCATCACCGGCCTGTCGAAGTGGGGCGAGCGCCTGCTGGACAGTTCGGTGCAGATGATCCGCAACGTGCCGCACCTGGCGCTGATTCCGCTGGTGATCCTGTGGTTCGGCATCGATGAGTCGGCGAAGATTTTCCTGGTCGCCCTCGGCACCCTGTTCCCCATCTACCTCAACACCTACCACGGCATCCGCAACGTCGACCCGGCGCTGGTGGAAATGGCGCGCAGCTATGGGCTGTCCGGCTTCGCACTGTTCCGCCAGGTGATCCTGCCCGGCGCGCTGCCCTCGATTTTGGTGGGCGTGCGTTTCGCCCTCGGCTTCATGTGGCTGACGCTGATCGTCGCCGAGACGATTTCCGCCAGCTCGGGCATCGGCTACCTGGCGATGAATGCCCGCGAGTTCCTGCAGACCGATGTGGTGGTACTGGCGATCCTGCTCTACGCGGTGCTCGGCAAGCTGGCCGATGTCGCCGCCCGGGGCCTGGAACGCATCTGGCTGCGCTGGCACCCGGCCTACCAGGCCAAGGGAGGTGCCGCATGACCGCTGCCCAGGCTCCACAACGCCTCAAGCGCGGCATCCCGCTGGCGCTGCGCGGCATCGGCAAGGCCTTCGGCGAGCGCGAAGTGCTCAAGGGCATCGACCTGCTGATTCCCGCTGGCCAGTTCGTCGCAGTGGTCGGCCGCAGCGGTTGCGGCAAGAGCACTCTGCTGCGCTTGCTGGCGGGGCTGGACAAGCCCTCCCGTGGCGAGCTGCTGGCCGGCTCGGCACCGCTGGAAGACGCTCGCGAAGACACGCGCCTGATGTTCCAGGATGCGCGCCTGCTGCCCTGGAAGCGGGTGATCGACAACGTCGGTCTCGGCCTCTCCGGCGACTGGCGTCCGCGTGCCCTGGAAGCCCTCGAAGCGGTTGGCCTGGCCGACCGTGCACAGGAGTGGCCGGCAGCGCTTTCCGGTGGCCAGAAGCAGCGCGTGGCCCTGGCCCGTGCCTTGATCCACCAGCCGCGTCTGCTGCTGCTGGACGAGCCCCTGGGGGCTCTGGACGCACTAACCCGAATCGAAATGCAGCAGCTGATCGAGCGGCTCTGGCAGCAACACGGCTTCACCGTGCTGCTGGTGACCCACGACGTGAGCGAGGCCGTGGCCGTCGCCGACCGAGTGATCCTGATCGAGGACGGCGCCATTGGCCTCGATCTGCCGGTTGAGCTGCATCGCCCACGAGCCCGTGGCTCGGCGCGCCTGGCCGCGCTGGAAGCCGACGTGCTGGACCGGGTGCTGGCGCTGCCGCCGGCCCCACCGGAACCCGAACCTGTTTCCCCCCTGCCCACGCAATTGCGTTGGGCGCTTTGACCCAAACCCCAATCTCCCGAGCAAAGGAATCAACGCCATGACCATCAAAGCCATCAACGTCCGTAACCAGTTCAAAGGCACCATCAAGGAAATCATCGAAGGCCCGGTGCTTTCCGAAATCGACGTGCAGACTGCCGCCGGCGTCGTCACCTCCGTCATCACCACCCGCTCCGTGCGCGAACTGGAGCTGGGTGTGGGTTCCGAGGTGATCGCCTTCGTGAAATCCACCGAGGTGTCGATCGCGAAGCTGTGATGCTTCGCTTTTTCTGTGCGGGCGAATTCATTCGCTAAGCAGTCCGCAGGACTGCCCTGCAAGGTCGGGGACCGCTGCGCGGTCCTCAGCGAATGAATTCGCCCCCACAAGAGCAAGGCCCCTGCAGCTTCATGCCGCCGCAAAAAACAAACCCCCGCAAGTGCGGGGGTTTGTTCATTCCGGCTTCGCTCAGCGCTTCTGCGGCGCCGGTTGCTGCTGGGTGATGCAGTGGATGTTGCCGCCGCCGAGGAGGATCTCGCGGCCGGGCACCATCACCACTTCGTGCTGCGGGAAGATGCGCTTGAGGATGGCTTCGGCCGTGGCGTCCTTCGCGTCGTCGAACTTCGGCGCAACGATGCCGCCGTTGACGATCAGGAAGTTCACGTAGGAACCGGCCAGGCGAATCGACGGATCGCGTTCCTGGGTGCCTTCCACCAGGTCCACGCCCGCGCATTCTTCCTCGGTGGCGTAGATCGGGCCGGGGATCGGCATCTTGTGCACGACCAGTTGGCGGCCCTTGGCGTCGCGAGCGTGCTCCAGCACCTTCATGGCGGCCTGGCAGCGTGGGAAGTTCGGGTCGTGCGGATCGTCGGTCCAGGCCAGCAGGACTTCGCCTGGGCGCACGTAGCAGCAGAAGTTGTCCACGTGGCCGTCGGTCTCGTCGTTGTAGAGACCATCCGGCAGCCAGATCACGGTCTGCACCGCCAGTTGCTCGCGCAGCACCGCCTCGATTTCCTCACGGGAAAGGTGCGGGTTGCGGTTCTTGTTCAGCAGGCATTCTTCGGTGGTGATCAGGGTGCCTTCGCCGTCGACGTGGATCGAGCCGCCTTCCAGCACGAAGCCGTCGGTGCGGTAGCGCTTGCTGCCTTCGATCTCGAGGACCTTGCGCGCCACCTGGTCGTCGCGGTTCCAGGGGAAGTAGAGGCCGCCATCGAAGCCGCCCCAGGCGTTGAAGGTCCAGTCCACGCCGCGTACGTCGCCATTGTCGTTGACCACGAAGGTCGGGCCGGTATCGCGGACCCAGGCATCGTCGGTGCTGATTTCCACCACGCGGATGTTCGGCTCGTCGAGGCGCGCGCGGGCGTTCTCGTACTGATTGGCCGAGACGCAGACGGTCACCGGCTCGAAGCGGGCAATGGCCTTGGCCACAGCGGTGAAGGCCGCTTGCGCGGGTTTGCCGCCAAGGCGCCAGTTGTCCGGGCGCTCCGGCCAGACCATCCAGGTGCGAGTATGGGGTTCCCATTCGGCCGGCATGCGGAAGCCGTCGTCACGGGGGAGGCTGTTCAGAGTGTTCATCGATCCACCATCGGTATGGAATGGGGCAGGGGACAACCTGCTGGCGAACAGTGCATCGCCATCAGGTTGGCCCCTGTTTTAACTGTCAGGACTCGAGGGAGCCGTCCAGGGTCTTGATCGGGGAGTATAGGTTCGGGCGACGGTCGCGGAACACACCCCAGGCGCTGCGCACGTGCTCGAGTTTGTCCAGGTCGAAGCTGTGCACCAGGATGCCTTCCTCGGTCTCGTTCAGTTCCTGGACCTTGGCGCCGAACTGGTCGGCGATGAAGGAGGAGCCGTAGAAGGTGATGTCGTAGCCGTCCTGTTCTTCCTTGCCGATGCGGTTGGACGCTACCAGCGGCATCAGGTTGGCTCCGGCATGGCCTTGCTGCACGCGCTGCCAGTGGTCACGGGAGGTGATGTTGGCGTCGTGCGGCTCGCTGCCGATGGCGGTCGGGTAGAAGAGAATCTCGGCACCCAGCAGGGCCATGCTGCGCGCGGCTTCCGGGAACCACTGGTCCCAGCAGATGCCCACGCCGATCTTGGCGTAGCGGGTGTTCCAGACCTTGAAGCCGGTGTCGCCCGGGTTGAAGTAGTACTTCTCGTGGTAGCCGGGGCCGTCCGGGATGTGGCTCTTGCGATAAACGCCGAGGTTGGAGCCGTCGGCATCGATGATGGCGATGCTGTTGAAGCGTGCGCGGCCGGCTTGCTCGAAGTAGCTGATGGGCAGCACGACTTGGAGTTCCTTCGCGACATTCTGGAAATGCGCGATGGCTTCGTTGGTTTCGGTCGACGTCGCCAGCTGCAGGTAATCCGGGTTCGGCTTTTGGCAGAAGTAAGGGGTCTCGAAGAGCTCCTGGATCAGGATGATCTGCGCGCCCTTGGCCGCGGCCTGGCGAACCAGTTTCTCGGCGTTGGCGATATTCGCGGCGCGATTCCAGGAGCAGGCCATCTGAGTGGCGGCGACGGTAACGATGCGGGACATGAGACACCTCGTCAGGACGAATAAGAGCCCGTTGCCGGATTTCTATCGGCAATCGGGGATATTTCCGTGCTGGCGGAGTGTGCCGCCGTGCGGATGGCGACTTTATATCCGATAAAAATCTGCTTTCAAAGCGAGATTTATCTATCGAAAGCTAAATTTCGATTTATTTGCGGATAAATATCGGAATTTGTCGGATCAGATTTCCCGCAACGCCGCTCGTTTTGGCAGGTAGGGCGGCAAGTACAAACCCAGGTAGGCATCGAATACGCGCATGCCTTCCTCGGCCAGGCGCGGGGTGATTTCGCCGTGCAGCTGCACCGAACGGGCGTAGACGCGGTCGCCCAGTTCCATGGCCAGGGCGAAGACATCGACATCCTCGGGCAACGCCGGCAGCTCGAAGTGACGTTCGAACAGGGCGTGCATGAGCCGTCCCAGTTCAATGTCGTGCTGGCGGTCAGCCTGGGTGACTTCGGTGAGACCGTGCTGGGCGAGGATCAGCTGACGCGCAGCGGCGTCGGCGCCGTAGATCGACAACATCCGTTCCTCCACCAGTCGCGACAGGTCGTGCCAGTGGCGCAGGCGCTCGTGCTCTATGGGCTCCTGGAGGCAGGCGCGGAACGCCGCGTGGATATCCGCGGTGAGGGCTTCGAGTATCGCCGGGACGCTGGAGAAGAAGTGATAGACGGAGGAGGGCGGCATTTCCGCCCGCTCGGCGACGCTGTAGATCGACAGGTTGGCCACGCCCTGTTCCGCGAGCAGGGTGCGGGCGGCATCGAGAATCCCGGCGATGCGCAGCTGGCTGCTGGCGCGGGGCTTGCGAGCGGTGGCGTGGCGCGGCATGGGTAGCTCCTTTCCGAAGAGCCGCTATTGGACGCCAGGCGGTGGTTCTGGAGCAAGAGAGTGTATGAATCACCCCCTCTCCCGCTTGCGGAGAGGGTTGGGGAGAGGTAGGGGCTGGCTTGCCAGCGAATGGCCGTTTTTCGCTAGCAAGCTAGCTCCTACAAGGCGCCTTACTGACCCTCGCGGAAGGCGGTCCACACCTCATCACGCGTAGCACTGAGTTTCTCCGGCACGGGCTCGACCGGGAACAGGCGCCGCTTGGTGTCCTTGTCCGGGTACAGGCCCGGCTGGTTGCGCAGGGACTCGTCCAGGTACTGGCGGGCGTCGGCGTTGCCGCTGGGGTAGAGGGTCGCGCCGGTGACCTTGGCCGCAACCTCTGGGCGCAGCATGAAGTCGATGAACCTGTGCGCGAGGTCGGCACGGTTGGCGCTGGTGGGGATCGCCAGGTTGTCGATGAACAGCACCGAGCCTTCGTCCGGGACCATGAAGGTCACTGGCTGGCCGGCAGCGGCGGCGTTCAGGGCGTCACCGACCCAGGCCATCGCGATGCAGAGCTTGCCGGCGTTGAGGTCGGCGATGTAGCGCTCGCTGTCGATGTAGCGCAGGTTCGGTCGCAGTCCGGTGAGGGTCTCGGCGCTGCGCTTGAGACGGCTCGGCGCACTGCGGGCGAGGTTTCGGCCCTGGTAGTTGAGCAGCACGGCAAGGGTCTCGTCGGGGGCGTCCAGCAGGCTGATGCCACACTGGCCGAGGCGCGCACTCTGCTCGGCATCGAACAGCAGGCTCCAGCTGTGGGGCAGCGGGCCGCCGAAGGCCTTCTCCGCCTGGGGCGTATTCACGGCGAGGCCGACTGCGCCCCAGAGGTAGGGCACGGCGTGCTGGTTGTTTGGGTCCATCGCGGCCAGCTTGCTCAGCAGCTGTTTGTCCAGGTGCTGGCGGTTGGGCAGGCGGGAGAAGTCCAGGGGTTGCAGACGACCTTCCTTGATCAGTCGTGGCAAGTCGTTATGGGAGGGCACGGCAACGTCGATGGGCTCGCCGCTGGCCAATGCCTTGTCCAGTTCATCGGCGCTGCTGAAGGTGCGGTAATCGACCTTGATGCCGGTTTCCTTCTGGAATGCTTCCAGCACCTCCGGGGCAATGTAGTCGTTCCAGTTGTAGACACGGATCAGGTCGTCGGCCTGGGCCAGTGCGGGGAGCAATGCGAGCAACAGTGGGGCGAGCAAACGGGGCATGACGTCCTCCCTGGTAGAGCATGCGGGTTCTGTTTGTTCTGGTTTACGGGTGCTGCAAGGCGACGGCAGCCGGAATGACGTGCCGCGCCGGGTGTTGCAAAGGTTTCAGATACAACAACGCCGGCCCTGGGGCCGGCGTTGTGGACTCGCTTACACGGTATGCAGGTACCAGTTGTACTCGAGGTCGGAGATGGAGTGTTCGAACTCCTCCAGCTCGCTTTCCTTACAGGCGACGAAGATGTCGATGTAATCCGGGCTGATGTATTTGGCCAGGACTTCGCTGTCGTCCAGCTCGCGCAGGGCATCGCGCAGGTTGTTCGGCAGGCTCTGCTCCAACTGCTCGTAGGAGTTGCCTTCGATAGGCGTGCTCGGCTCGATTTTGTTGGTCAGTCCATGGTGAATACCGGCCAGGATGGCCGACATCATCAGGTAGGGGTTGGCGTCGGCACCGGCCACGCGGTGCTCGATGCGCACGGCATCCGAACTGCCGGTGGGCACGCGGACTGCCACGGTGCGGTTGTCCAGGCCCCAGCTTGGCGCGTTCGGTACGTAGAACTGCGCGCCGAAACGGCGGTAGGAGTTCACGTTCGGGCACAGGAAGCCCATGGACGCAGGCATGGTCTCGAGCACACCGCCGACCGCGTGACGCAAAGCGGCGTTCTGCTCGGGATCATCTGAGGTGAAGATGTTCTTGCCGGTCTTCTTGTCGATCAGCGAGATATGCACGTGCAGACCGTTGCCCGCCTGGCCCGGGTAGGGCTTGGCCATGAAGGTGGTGTCCATCTCATGGTCGTAGGCGATGTTCTTGATCAGGCGCTTGAGCAGCACGGCGTAGTCGCAGGCCTTCAGAGCGTCTTCGACATGGTGCAGGTTGACTTCGAACTGGGCCGGGGCGCTTTCCTTGACGATGGCGTCGGCAGGGATGCCCTGGACCTTGGCACCTTCGAGGATGTCCTGCAGGCAGTCGGCGTATTCGTCGAGGTCGTCGATCAGGTAAACCTGGGTCGACTGCGGTCGCTTGCCCGAGATGGGCGAGCGCGGCGGCTGCGGACGGCCATTAATGTTCTCCTGGTCGATCAGGTAGAACTCCAGCTCGAACGCGGCGCAGATGGTCAGGCCGAGGTCATCGAACTTTTCCACCACACGACGCAGGACCTCGCGCGGGTCGGCGAAGAAGGGTTCACCTTCGCCTTCGACCTCATGCATGGTCATCAGCAGTTGCGCGGTCGGGCGCTTTTGCCAGGGTTCGTCGCTGAGGGTGCTGGGGATGGGGTAGCAGATGCGGTCTGCATCGCCGATGTCCAGGCCGAGGCCGGTGCTTTCGACGGTGGAACCGTTGATATCGAGAGCGAAGATCGAAGCGGGGAGGTTGATGCCTTTCTCGTAGACTTTGGTCAGGCTGGCGCGTTCGATTCGCTTGCCTCGCACGACTCCATTCATATCTGCAATCAACAGGTCGACGAACTGGACCTCAGGATGCTCCTTAAGGAATTCGTTCGCTTCTTGAAGCTGAACGGCACGCGGGGGTACCGACATGATGCAACACCTTTTTTGTTAAAAATATCAATCACGCTCAATCTAAGGTGTGAGTCAATCCGAATCACCCCTTGATGTCAAGCGAGCCCTATTTTGCCCCAAAAATGGGCTCGATGGCCAGTTTTGGGGCGTTCTGGGGCATCCGAACCTCTCTCCGAACCTTGTCGGCTGCGGTGCTCAGCGGGGCGTGTTCAATTTTTTACAGCCCTATTGTGTAAAAAAATGAACAACGCTAAGCTCGGTCGAAACCCAAATCAGACAAATAATACGGGTGTCTCATGTCTCGCCTGCCGTTGATCGGCGTATCCGCTTGCACCAGAGAGATCGGTCCTCAGACCTATCATATAGCTGGTGAGAAGTATCTGCGTGCGGTAGCGGTCGGAGCCGGTGGAATTCCGCTGGTAATTCCGGCCCTGGCTGAACTGATGGACCAAGCGACTCTCCTGGCCAGCCTGGACGGTCTTCTCTTCACCGGCTCCCCGTCGAATGTGGAGCCCCATCATTATCAGGGCCCCGCATCCGAGCCCGGCACCCGTCACGATCCCGCCCGGGATCGCACTACGCTTCCTCTGGTCCGTGCGGCCATCGCCGCCGGTATTCCCGTTCTGGGCATCTGCCGTGGTTTCCAGGAAATGAACGTGGCCTTTGGCGGCACCCTGCACCAGCGTGTGCATCTAGTAGAAGGATTCATGGACCACCGCGAGCCGGCCGACGAGCCGTTCGAGGTGCAATACGCTCCCCGGCACCCGATCCAGGTGCAGCCGGGTGGCGTGCTCGACGGCATCGGCTTGCCGTCCGAGATTCTAGTCAACTCCATTCATGGCCAGGGCGTTGAACGTCTGGCGCCGGGCCTGCATGTAGAGGCTCTGGCGCCTGATGGGTTGGTCGAGGCCTTTTCGGTCGAAGGCGCCAGTAGCTTTGCCCTCGGGGTGCAGTGGCATCCCGAATGGCAAGTGCAGACCAACCCGAACTATCTCGCCATCTTCCAGGCCTTTGGTGAGGCTTGCAGGGAGAAGGCGGGGAAACGCTGAGCGGGAGAACTCTTCAGGAAACCGGCGAAGTTGCCGTGTTGCGCAGTTCGGACTGTACTGATCGCGGCGGTGTTTCGATGGGCGTGAATGCCACGAACCTGCTGAAGCCTCCTAGTGAAGCTCTCAACCCTGAGGTCTTTATGACTACCAAGCTCGACCAGCTGACCAGCTGGCTGAAAGAACGCAAAATCACCGAAGTTGAATGCATGATCAGCGATCTTACCGGCATCGCCCGCGGTAAGATTTCGCCGACCAACAAGTTCCTGGACGAGAAGGGCATGCGCCTCCCCGAGAGCGTGCTGCTGCAAACCGTGACCGGCGACTATGTTGAGGACGACATCTATTACGAGCTGCTCGACCCGGCGGACATCGACATGTTCTGCCGGCCGGACCAGAGCGCCGTCTACCTGGTGCCCTGGGCCATCGAGCCCACCGCCATGGTTATCCATGACACCTTCGACAAGCAGGGCAACCCCATCGAGCTGTCCCCGCGCAACATCCTGAAGATGGTGCTCAAGCTGTACGCGGATAAAGGCTGGAAGCCCATCGTCGCGCCGGAGATGGAGTTCTACCTGACCAAGCGCTGCGACGACCCCGACTTCCCGCTGCAAGCCCCGCTGGGCCGTTCGGGCCGCCCGGAAACCGGTCGCCAGTCCTTCTCCATCGATGCAGCGAACGAATTCGACCCGCTGTTCGAGGACATGTACGACTGGTGCGAGACGCAGGACCTGGACCTCGACACCCTGATCCACGAAGAAGGCCCCGCCCAGATGGAAATCAACTTCCGTCATGGCGATGCCCTCGACCTGGCCGACCAGATCCTGGTGTTCAAGCGCACCATGCGCGAGGCCGCCCTCAAGCACAACGTGGCGGCGACCTTCATGGCCAAGCCGATCACCGATGAGCCGGGCAGCGCCATGCACCTGCACCAGAGCGTGGTCGACATCAAGACCGGGAAGAACATCTTCTCCAATGATGACGGCTCCATGAGCGAGCTGTTCCTGAGCCACATCGGCGGCCTGCAGAAGTACATCCCCGAGGTCCTGCCGCTGTTCGCGCCGAACGTGAACTCCTTCCGCCGATTCCTGCCGGATACCTCCGCGCCGGTGAACGTGGAGTGGGGTGAGGAGAACCGCACCGTGGGCCTGCGCGTACCGGATGCCGGTCCGCAGAACCGCCGCGTGGAAAACCGCCTGGCCGGCGCCGACGCCAACCCCTACCTGGCCATCGCCGCCAGCCTGCTGTGTGGCTACATCGGCATGGTGGAAGGCGTGAAGCCGAGCGCACCGGTCAAGGGCCGTGGCTATGAACGCCGCAACCTGCGCCTGCCGCTGACCCTTGAGGCGGCGCTGGAGCGCATGGAGTCCTGCCGGGACATCGAGAAATATCTGGGCGGCAAGTTCGTGACGGCCTATGTGGCGGTCAAGCGTGCCGAGCATGAAAACTTCAAACGGGTGATCAGCTCCTGGGAGCGTGAGTTCCTGCTGCTCTCCGTCTGATCCGGAACGGAGGCCGGCCGACCCGGCCGGCCCTCCAGACGTGTGTTTACTGAGGTATAGAAATGAACAGCCAAGTGACCAACCCCAAGACCCTTGAATGGCAAGCGCTCGGTCGTGACCACCACCTGCCGCCGTTCACCGACTACAAGGCGCTGAACGCCAAGGGTGCGCGGATCATCACCAAGGCCGAAGGCGTGTACATCTGGGATAGCGAAGGCAACAAGATCCTCGATGGCATGGCCGGCCTGTGGTGCGTCAACGTCGGCTACGGCCGTGAGGAGCTGGTTCAGGCGGCTACCCGGCAGATGCGTGAACTGCCCTTCTACAACCTGTTCTTCCAGACCGCGCACCCGCCGGCAGTGGAGCTTTCCAAGGCGATCGCCGAGATCGCGCCGGAAGGCATGAACCACGTGTTCTTCACCGGTTCCGGTTCGGAAGCCAACGACACCGTGCTGCGCATGGTCCGCCACTACTGGGCGACCAAGGGGCAGCCGCAGAAGAAAGTCATCATCGGCCGCTGGAACGGCTACCACGGCTCCACCGTGGCCGGTGTCAGCCTCGGCGGCATGAAGGCCCTGCACGAGCAGGGTGACCTGCCGATTCCGGGCATCGAGCACATCGCCCAGCCCTACTGGTTCGGCGAGGGCGGCGACATGGCGCCGGCCGAATTCGGTGTCTGGGCCGCCGAGCAGCTGGAGAAGAAGATTCTCGAAGTGGGCGAGGACAAGATCGCTGCCTTCATCGCCGAACCCATCCAGGGTGCCGGTGGCGTGATCGTCCCGCCGGAAACCTACTGGCCGAAGATCCGCGAGATCCTCGCCAAGTACGACATCCTGTTCATCGCCGACGAAGTGATCTGCGGCTTCGGCCGTACCGGCGAATGGTTCGGCAGCCAGTACTACGGCAACGCCCCGGACCTGATGCCGATCGCCAAGGGCCTGACCTCCGGCTACATCCCCATGGGCGGCGTGATTGTCCGTGATGAGATCGTCCATACCCTGAATGAGGGTGGGGAGTTCTACCACGGCTTCACCTACTCTGGTCATCCAGTGGCGGCGGCGGTTGCGCTGGAGAACATCCGCATCCTCCGCGAAGAGAAGATCGTCGAGAAAGTGAAGGCCGAAACGGCACCGTATTTGCAGCAGCGCTGGCAGGAGCTGGCCGACCATCCGTTGGTGGGCGAGGCGCGCGGTGTCGGCATGGTGGCGGCGCTGGAGCTGGTCAAGAACAAGCAGACCCGTGAACGCTTCGCCGGTGGTGTGGGGATGCTGTGCCGCGAGCACTGCTTCCGCAATGGCCTGATCATGCGCGCGGTGGGTGACACCATGATCATCTCGCCGCCGCTGGTGATCAGCAAAGACGAAGTCGACGAACTGGTGACCAAGGCACGCAAGTGCCTGGACCTCACCCTGGCTGAAGTCAAAGGCTAAGAAAAAGAGGGCTTGATGGTGGCATTTAGGGACGCCGCCTGTTGTAAGCAAGCCCTCTACCTTGCCAGACTTCGCCGGTGCGTTGGCCAGGCTCACCGAGTGGTGACGTATTCGGTACGACGCCACTCGGACACTTCAACAAAAATGGAGCTACCCGCATGATCAAAACCTTCGGCAAGACCCTGCTCGCCATGACCCTGGCGGGCGCCGTGGCCGGCATGGCCCAGGCTGACGACAAAGTGCTGCACGTCTACAACTGGTCGGACTACATCGCACCGACCACCGTCGAGAAGTTCACCAAGGAAACCGGCATCAAGGTCGTCTACGACGTCTTCGATTCCAACGAGACTCTTGAAGCCAAGCTCCTGGCGGGCAAATCCGGCTATGACATCGTGGTGCCGTCCAACAACTTCCTGGCCAAGCAGATCAAGGCCAAGGTTTATCAGCCGCTGGACAAGTCCAAGCTGCCGAACTGGAAGAACCTGGACACCAACCTGCTGAAGACCGTCGAAGTGTCCGACCCGGGCAACCAGTACGCCTTCCCCTACATGTGGGGCTCCATCGGCATCGGCTACAACCCGGACAAGGTCAAGGCTGTACTGGGCGACAACGCCCCGGTCGATTCCTGGGATCTGCTGTTCAAGCCGGAAAACATCGAGAAGCTGAAGTCCTGCGGCGTTTCCTTCCTCGACTCGCCGACCGAGATCCTGCCGATCGCGCTGAAGTACCTGGGCCACGATCCGCTGAGCCAGGACCCGAAACAGCTGAAGGAAGCCGAGGCGCTGTTCCTCAAGATCCGTCCGCACATCACCTATTTCCACTCCTCCAAGTACATCTCGGACCTGGCCAACGGCAACCTCTGCGTGGCAGTCGGCTACTCGGGTGACGTGTACCAGGCCAAGTCCCGCGCCGAAGAGGCCAAGGGTGGCGTGAAGGTCGCCTACAACATTCCGAAAGAAGGCGCCGGCACCTTCTTCGACATGGTCGCCATTCCGGCTGATGCCGCGAACACCGAAGCCGCCTATGCGTTCATGAACTTCCTGATGAAGCCGGAAATCATGGCCGAGATCACCAACGAGGTGCAGTTCCCTAACGGTAACGCTGCTGCCACCCCGCTGGTTGACGAGGCGATCCGCAAGGACCCGGGCATCTACCCGACCGCGGACACCATGGCCAAGCTCTACGCCTTCCCGGACCTGCCGTCCAAGGTGCAACGCGCCATGACCCGTACCTGGACCACCATCAAGTCGGGCAAGTAAGCACGGCTGCCGTGCCCGGCGGGGACATCCCCGCCGGTGCCCGGACCGCGCTGCGCAACACCACGAGTTGACTGGCCCCGGTTGCTGGAATGACCCGGGCTTCTTCCGGCTTCGCCGGATAACAGAAGAGGACGAACCTGTGCACTTCCCCATCCGCAAGATGATGATCACTGCCGCCGCCACCTTGACCCTGGTTTCCCAGGTCCAGGCGGATCAGACGGTGCATATCTACAACTGGTCGGACTACATCGGCGAGACCACCTTGGCGGATTTCCAGAAGGAAACCGGCATCAAGCCGGTGTATGACGTCTTCGACTCCAACGAGACCCTGGAAGGCAAGTTGCTGGCGGGCCGTACGGGCTACGACCTGGTCGTGCCGTCCAACCACTTCCTCGGCAAACAGATCAAGGCGGGCGCATTCCAGAAACTCGACCGCAACCAACTGCCCAACTGGCAGAACCTGGACCCCAACCTGCTCAAGCAGCTCGAGCGCAACGACGCGGGCAATCTCTACGCCGTTCCCTACCTGTGGGGTACCAACGGCATCGGTTACAACGTCGAGAAGGTCAAGGCCGCGCTCGGCGTCGACCACATCGATTCGTGGGCGGCGATCTTCGAACCCGAGAACATCAAGAAGCTCAGCCAGTGCGGCGTGGCCTTCCTCGACTCGGCCGATGAGATGATCCCCGCCGTGCTGAATTACATGGGCCTGGACCCCAACAGCACCAACCCGGACGACTACAAGAAGGCCGAAGAGAAGCTGATGGCGGTACGTCCCTACGTGACCTACTTCCACTCGTCCAAGTACATCGGCGACCTGGCCAATGGTGACATCTGCGTCGCCGCCGGTTTCTCCGGTGACATCTTCCAGGCCGCCTCGCGCGCCGAGGAAGCCGGCAAGGGCATCCAGATCGCCTACGCGATCCCGAAAGAAGGCGGCAACCTCTGGTTCGACATGCTGGCCATTCCGGCCGATGCAGCGAACGCCAAGGAAGCCCACACCTTCATCAACTATCTGCTCAAGCCCGAAGTAATCGCCAAGGTCAGCGATTACGTCGGCTATGCGAACCCCAACCTCAAGGCTGGGGAGTTCATGGATCAGGAAGTGCGCACCGATGAGTCCGTCTACCCGCCACAAGCGGTGCTGGACAAGCTCTATGTTTCGGCGGAACTGCCGCCGAAGGTCCAGCGGCTGATGACCCGCAGCTGGACCAAGGTCAAGTCGGGCAAATGATGCAAAACCGGCGCGTCCGTAGTGTGGCGGGCGCGTCGGATCAACCCAGGCGGTATCAGGCAGGGAGCCTGATTCACGCCCATGCTGTACAAACCCGCCCGGCCGCGGTGGTCGGGTAGCAATTTCTGGGAGTGTGGTAATGGCAATAGCCTCCGGTGCCTACAAGAAAGCCCTTGAGGGCAACCAGCAACCCAAAGAGGTGCTGGTAAAGATCGACCGGGTAACCAAGAAGTTCGACGAGACGGTGGCCGTGGACAGCGTGTCCCTGGACATCAAGAAGGGCGAAATCTTCGCTCTCCTCGGCGGTTCCGGTTCGGGTAAATCAACCTTGCTGCGGATGCTCGCGGGCTTCGAGCGGCCGTCTGAAGGGCGCATCTTCCTCGATGGCGTCGACATCACCGACATGCCGCCCTACGAGCGCCCGATCAACATGATGTTCCAGTCCTATGCGCTCTTCCCGCATATGACTGTTGCGCAGAACATCGCCTTCGGACTCAAACAGGACAAGCTCCCGGCCGCCGAGGTCGACGAGCGCGTCAACGAGATGCTCAAGCTCGTGCAGATGACCCAGTTCGCCAAGCGCAAGCCGCACCAGCTGTCCGGTGGCCAGCGTCAGCGCGTGGCCCTGGCCCGCTCCCTGGCCAAGCGTCCGAAGCTGCTGCTGCTCGATGAGCCCATGGGCGCCCTGGACAAGAAACTGCGTTCGCAGATGCAGCTGGAACTGGTGGAGATCATCGAGCGTGTGGGTGTGACCTGCGTGATGGTGACCCACGACCAGGAAGAGGCCATGACCATGGCCCAGCGCATCGCGATCATGCACCTGGGGTGCATCGAGCAGATCGGCAGCCCTGTGGATATCTACGAAACGCCCATCAGCCGCCTGGTGTGCGAGTTCATCGGCAACGTCAACCTCTTCGACGGCGAAGTGGTGGAAGACTACGAGGCCCATGCGCTGATCGCCTGCCCGCAACTGGAGCGCCCGATCTACGTCGGCCACGGCGTGACCACCTCGGTGCAGGACAAACGCATCACCTACGCCCTGCGTCCGGAAAAGCTGCTGGTGACCACCGAACAGCCGACCTGCGAATACAACTGGTCGCGCGGCCGGGTCCACGACATCGCCTACCTGGGCGGTCACTCGGTGTTCTACGTCAAGCTGCCGAACGGCTCGGTCGTCCAGTCCTTCGTCGCCAACGCCGAGCGCCGTGGCGCCCGTCCGACCTGGGATGACGAAGTGTTCGTATGGTGGGAAGACGACAGCGGCGTGGTGCTGCGGTCATGAAAATTCCCAAACTGAGAAACCTGATACCGACCGGACGACACCTCGTCATCGGGGTACCGTTCTTCTGGCTGTTCCTGTTCTTCCTGCTGCCCTTCGCCATCGTGCTGAAGATCAGCTTCGCCGAAGCCGACGTGGCGATCCCGCCGTACACGGAGATCTACACCTGGGCGGAAAACCAGCTGCAGGTCGTCCTCAACCTGGGCAACTACGTGATGCTCAGCGAAGACGAACTGTACCTGGCGGCCTATCTGGGTTCGTTGAAGGTCGCCTTCCTCAGCACGTTGCTGTGCCTGTTGATCGGCTACCCGATGGCCTACGCCATCGCCCGTGCCAGCAAGGAAGCGCAGACCGTGCTGCTGCTGCTGATCATGATGCCGACCTGGACTGCGATCCTGATCCGCGTCTACGCCTGGATGGGCATCCTCAGCAACAACGGCCTGCTCAACAGCTTCCTGATGGGACTTGGCCTGATCGACGAGCCGCTGCAGATCCTCAACACCAACCTGGCGGTGTACATCGGTGTCGTCTATTCGTACCTGCCGTTCATGATCCTGCCGCTTTACGCCAACCTGGTGAAGCATGACCCGAGCCTGCTGGAGGCTGCTTCGGACCTCGGTTCGAGCACGTTCAACAGCTTCTGGAAGATCACCGTGCCGCTGTCGAAGAACGGCATCATCGCCGGCTCCATGCTGGTGTTCATCCCGGTGGTGGGCGAGTTCGTGATCCCGGAACTGCTCGGCGGCCCGGAGACCCTGATGATCGGCAAGGTGCTGTGGCAGGAGTTCTTCAACAACCGCGACTGGCCGGTGGCGTCCGCCCTGGCAGTGGTGATGCTGGCGATCCTGATCGTGCCCATCATTCTCTTCAACCGTAACCAGGCCAAAGAGCTGGAGGGCAAGGTATGAATCATCTGTTCGGATCGTGCCCATCATTCTCTTCAACCGACTCTCCATCCAGAAGCTGGGCGAAGGAACTGGAGGGCAAAGTATGAAACGCTTCAGTTTCTCCAACCTGATGCTGTGGGCAGGCCTGCTGTTCATCTACCTGCCGATGGTCATCCTGGTGATCTACTCCTTCAACGCCTCCAAGCTGGTAACGGTCTGGGGCGGCTGGTCGGTGAAATGGTACGTGGGCCTGCTGGACAACACCCAGCTGATGAACTCGGTGGGCCGCTCCCTGGAGATCGCCATCTACACCGCGGTTGCCGCTGTAGCCCTGGGTACCCTGGCTGCCTTCGTGCTGACCCGCATCCCGCGTTTCCGTGGCCGCACGATGTTCGGCGGCATGGTCACCGCGCCGCTGGTAATGCCCGAGGTGATCACCGGTCTGTCGCTGCTGCTGCTCTTCGTGGCCATGGCGCAACTGATCGGCTGGCCCCAGGAGCGTGGCATCGTGACCATCTGGATCGCCCACACCACCTTCTGCTCGGCCTACGTGGCCATCGTGGTGTCGGCGCGACTGCGTGAGCTGGACCTGTCCATCGAAGAAGCGGCCATGGACCTGGGCGCGCGGCCGTGGAAGGTGTTCATCCTGATCACCATTCCGATGATCGCGCCGTCCCTGGCGGCAGGCGGCATGATGTCCTTCGCCCTGTCCCTGGACGACCTGGTACTGGCGAGCTTCGTCTCCGGTCCCGGTTCCACCACCCTGCCGATGGAGGTCTTCTCCGCCGTGCGTCTGGGCGTGAAACCGGAGATCAACGCCGTGGCCAGCCTGATCCTGCTGACCGTCTCGCTGTTCACCTTCTTTGCCTGGTACTTCACCCGCCGGGCCGAGGAGCGTCGCAAGCGCGCCATCCAGCAGGCGATGGAAACCATGGCCGAGGAAGCCGCTTCCTCCAACTGGAAACCGGCTGCCACCCAAGCTGCCTGATCCAGTGCTGAAAATACAAAGGCCACCTTCGGGTGGCCTTTGTCGTCTCTGCGAAGCGTTTATTCAGTAGGAGCGGGTGTGGGCGAAGGAATCCGCCCCACCCTGGACAATCAGTCCTTCAGCTCCATCCGCACATCCCCCAGCTTCGCGCCGTAGGGCCCGTAGCTGCGCTCCACCAGCTCGCGGCTGCCGTCGGCGCGGACGATCAGCGCCGAACTGGCACGGGTGCCGTAGGTGCGGGTGGCGATGAACACGCTGGAGAGCATGCGCTCGGTGTTCAGCCCCACGCCGGTGTCCGGCAGGATGTGGTCCTGCGCAACCTCCGGGTCGTGCAGCAGATTGAGCAGGGCATCGGTCGAGGGCGGGTTCAGGCATTCGGCGATGGCCGCCTTGCCGCGCTCGACCTTGGGCCAGGGCGTATCCAGATCGGCGTTGGAGACGCCATAGATGCCCGGCTTGAGGTTGATCGGGCCGCCGCTGCGCGGGTTGAGGAACCACAGCTCTCGGTCGTCCCCCACCAGCAGGTTGAACCCCGAGTAGTCGTTAGCGCGGCGCAGCGCATCCTCGAGGAATTCGCCTGGCCCCATGGTTCCGCGCAGGAACTGCACGCAGAGCTCGCCACGGGTGCGGCCGACCGGGGGCGTTCGGGGGTCGCGGATATTGGTGAGGGCGGCGAAGCGGCCTTTGGGCCCGGCGCCGAGCCAGGTGCCTCCGGCTTCCAGGTCGCGCCCAGCGATCACGCCAGGTGCGTCTTCCCAGTTCGCCATGGACAGTGTGGGACGTGCGTAGAATTCATCTCGGTTTGCAGCGAGCACCAGCGGGACTTCGTGTCCGGGGCGCCATGCGAATACGATCAGGCACATGGAGTCGTCTCCTTTTTATGAGCCGGAGTGTAGCAGCCGGTAGGAAAACTACATCAGCTGCAAATGTCTACTTCCGGGTTATCGGCAGCTTCCGTCGAACGTCCATCTCCACGCGGTGGAGCCAGAAACAGCCTTCCGTTAACATGCCGCTTTGTTTTCGGGGGTGTCCATGGAATTCCTGCTCTACCTGGTGCTCGGCGCCTGCGCCGGAGTGCTGGCCGGGCTGTTTGGCGTCGGCGGCGGCATGATAATCGTGCCGGTGCTGGTATTCAGCTTCACCGCCCAAGGATTCGATCCCGGCATCCTCACGCACCTGGCAGTCGGTACCTCCCTGGCCACCATCATCTTCACCTCGATCAACTCGGTGCGCGAGCATCATCGCAAGGGTGCGGTGCGCTGGCCGATATTCGCCTGGATGGCCGTCGGCATCCTCATCGGCGCCGGCTTCGGTTCGCTGACCGCCGCCACCATCCAGGGCCCGATGTTGCAGAAGATCATCGGTGTCTTCGCCATACTGGTAGCCATCCAGATGGGCCTGGACCTGAAGCCCAAGGCCAGTCGCGATGTCCCTGGCAAGCCGGGGCTGACCCTGGCAGGTGCGGTGATCGGCTGGGCTTCTGCCATCTTCGGGATCGGCGGCGGCTCCCTGACCGTGCCCTTCCTGACCTGGCGCAGCGTACCCATCCAGCAGGCTGTGGCCACCTCCGCGGCCTGCGGGCTGCCGATTGCCGCGGCGAGCGCGTTGTCGTTCATGGTGCTGGGCTGGAACAACGCCAACCTGCCGCCCTACAGCTTTGGCTTCGTCTACCTTCCGGCGCTGGTCGGCATTGCCGCCACCAGCATGTTCTTCGCCCGCTTCGGTGCGCGCCTGGCCCATAGGCTATCGCCGCGCCTGCTGAAGCGCCTGTTCGCCCTGCTGCTGCTGACAGTGGGCCTGAATTTCCTGATCTAAGGAGCTGTGATGCTGGCTTATCCCCAGATCGATCCGGTAGCGCTGGCTATCGGCCCGCTGAAGATCCACTGGTACGGCCTGATGTACCTCATCGGCATCGGGGGTGCCTGGTGGCTGGCCTCGCGTCGCCTGAAGGCCTTCGACCCCACCTGGAGCAAGGAAAAGCTCTCCGACCTGGTGTTCTGGGTCGCCCTCGGCGTCATCGCCGGCGGTCGTCTTGGTTACGTCTTGTTCTACGATCTGTCGGCGTACATCGCCAATCCGCTGCTGATCCTCGAAGTCTGGAAGGGCGGCATGTCGTTCCACGGCGGCCTGATCGGCGTGATGCTGGCCACCCTCTGGTTCGGCAAGCGCAACAACAAGAGCTTCTTCCAGCTGATGGACTTCATCGCGCCGCTGGTCCCCATCGGCCTGGGCGCCGGCCGCATCGGCAACTTCATCAACGCCGAGCTCTGGGGCAAGGCCACCGACCTGCCCTGGGCGATGATCTTCCCCACCGACCCGGCGCAGTTGCCGCGCCATCCGTCGCAGCTGTACCAGTTCGCCCTGGAAGGCGTGGCACTGTTCGCCATCCTCTGGTTCTATTCGCGCAAACCCCGCCCGACCATGGCCGTTTCCGGCATGTTCGCGCTGTTCTACGGTCTTTTCCGCTTCGCGGTGGAGTTCGTCCGCGTACCGGATGCCCAACTCGGTTACCTGGCCTTCGGCTGGCTGACCATGGGCCAGATCCTCTGCCTGCCGATGATCTTCGGCGGCATCGCCCTGATTGTCTGGGCCCATCGCCGCCAGGCTGCCCAAGGAGTCGTCTGATGAAACAGTATCTCGACCTGATGCGCCGCGTGCGCGAGACCGGCACCTTCAAGAGCGACCGCACCGGCACCGGCACCTATAGCGTGTTCGGCCACCAGATGCGCTTCGACCTGGCCGACGGCTTCCCCATGGTGACCACCAAGAAGTGCCACCTGAAATCCATCGTCCATGAGCTGCTGTGGTTCCTCCAGGGCGATACCAACATCAAGTACCTGAAGGACAACGGCGTCTCCATCTGGGATGAATGGGCCGACGAAGAGGGCAACCTTGGGCCGGTCTACGGCTACCAGTGGCGCTCCTGGCCGGCGCCCAATGGCGAGTCCATCGACCAGATCGCCAAGGTGGTGGAAATGATCAAGAAGAACCCGGACTCGCGCCGGCTGATCGTTTCCGCCTGGAACCCGGCCCTGGTGGATGAGATGGCGCTGCCGCCCTGCCACGCGCTGTTCCAGTTCTACGTGGCCAACGGCAAGCTGAGCTGCCAGCTGTACCAGCGCTCCGCCGATATCTTCCTCGGCGTGCCCTTCAACATCGCCAGCTATGCCTTGCTGACCCTGATGGTGGCCCAGGTCTGCGACCTGGAGCCGGGCGAGTTCATCTGGACCGGCGGCGACTGCCACCTGTACGCCAACCACATCGAGCAGACCGACCTGCAGCTCACCCGCGAGCCGCTGCCGTTGCCGACCATGAAGATCAATCCGGACGTGAAGGACCTGTTCGCCTTCAAGTTCGAGGACTTCGAACTGGTGGGCTACCAGGCGCATCCGCACATCAAGGCGCCGGTCGCCGTCTGATCCACCGGGGCGACAAACGCCCCGGTCTTCCGCTGACAGGAGTCACCATGAAAGCCCCGCTTGCAGCCCTGCTCACGGGGCTTTTCGGCCTCTGGCCGTCCTTCATCGCCTGGGCCGAGCCGGCCCAGGGCAGCTTCGTCGCCAGCCAGCGTTGCGAGGCCTTCCAGTCCATCCGCAAGCAGAGCAATCCGGACGACCTCAAGGTGGAGCCGGGCCAGCGCTACGAAGTGGTGGAGGTCAACACGAGCGATTACGACTGGCTGCGAATCCGCATTCCGGGCAGTGCCACGCCGCTGCGCTGGGTTGCGGCCGATTGCGGGGCCGTTGAAGGGTTGGTGTTCAACACCGGCAAGCCCGCGAAGACCGAAAGCAGCGGCGACATCTGCAGCCTGCCGGACCAGCATGACGGCTACGTGCTGGCGGCCACCTGGCAGCCGGGCTTCTGCGAGCACGCGTCCTACAAGGGCAGCAAGCCCGAATGCGAGGGCCTGGAGTCCGGTGAGCTGAAAATCTCCCACCTGACCCTGCATGGCCTATGGCCTAATCGACAATCCTGCGGCAAGCGCTACGGTCACTGCGCCGGACCCGATCTCAAGCTCAGCGCGGACACACTGGCCTACCTCCGCCCATGGATGCCGAACTTCCGTTACGGCACCAGCTTCGGGCGCTACCAGTGGGACAAGCACGGTGTCTGCCAGACGCAGATGGACGACGACGCCTACTTCCGCCGCGCGGTGGATCTGGTGCGCCAGCTGGACCAGTCGGCGGCGGGCCAGTACGTCGTTGCCAATATCGGCGGCGCCATTTCGAAACGCTTGTTCTATGAGCGCGTGGAGAAAGACTTCGGTAGCCGCGATGCGCAGAACAACTTCCTGCTCATTTGCAGCGGTCAGTACCTGCAGGAGATTCGTGTCGCCCTGCCCCGTGAACTGAATCAGGCTGACAATCTGGTCGATGTAGTCGATGGGCAGTTCGCCGCGAGTCGCGCGCGGGATCGCAGCGAATGCCGTGCTGATCGCATCCAGATCGAAGCCGGCGGACGCTGATCCGGGGTGCTCCGAGCTGCTTCGGGGACACCCTCGGCAGCCCGGCTGATGCGCGTCGCGGGCTAGTTCAGGTTCGCCGCCAGCTCGTCGAGATCGTCGGCTGCGCGACTGAGATAGAACTCGGCACCGCCATGGGTGCGGCCGCCGCCTTGCTGTAGCTGGGCGCGCACGAAGCGGTAGTTGGTCCGGGCCTTGCCCAGCACTGCGGCGTGTTCCGGATGGCCAGCGAGCAACTGGTCGAAGCGCTGTTCGATGTCGGCATCCAGCCCCGCCGCCTGAGCCTCGGGCAGGGCGAAGTCCAGCTTGTTGGGCAAGGGATAGGCGCGAAGCTGATAGTCCAGCAGCACGCTGGCCAGTGCCTGGCTCTGCGCGTTGAACGGTGCGCCAGGGTCGGCTGCCGAATCCTGTTTCATGTCTGCGGAAAGCGCCTGGGCGGCTTGCTCCAGACCCCGTTCATGCTCCAGCAACTGGCCCACCAGTTCCGGGAATCGGGCCGCCTGATCGCGCGGCAGGGCGTCGAGTGTATTGAACAACTTTTCCATGGCCTGCACCGGACGCTGCAGCGACTCAGGACTGCCGAGCTGGACGATGAGCCGGTTCAGGGTGTTGAGGTGGTAGAAGGTTGCCTTCAGGGCGCGGGGATCGGGCTCGCGCTCCTGAGGATTGAAATAGACCATGGCACTGGCGCAGAGCAGGCGGCTATGGCTGCTCAGCTCCCCCAGGTGCCGGGCATCCTGCTCACTACCCCAGGCCAACGGGCTCAGCAGGCAGAACAGCATCAACAACTTGCGCATCATCCATCTCTCCCGGTTCTTGTTTTTGTGTCGGGCGCGCTGGGGCGGGGAATCTGGCCCCTTGCCGGCACCGTGCATTCAGACGGTGGGCCCTGTTGAAGCGGCGGGCCAATCCTACGGGAGCGGAGGGTTTTCGGTAAGTCCTTGCCGCCGGTATGTCGTCAGGGCATGAGGCCAGTGGCCAGGGTCGCTACCTGCCCCTGGCGCTCCGCCTGTTCCAGCTCGGCACCCGGATTCAGCGACGACCATTCCGGATGGGCGCGGGCCTTGCCCAGTACTGGCGGCAGCTTGCCTTCCTGCCACTGCCTCGCCTCCGGCGTGTCGACGCGCACCGCGTCGAACGCCGCGTGGCCACGCGCGTCGAGCGCCGCCAGCAACTGCCGTTGACGCAGCGCCAGCAGGCGCAGGATGGCGTCGTCCACGGTCAGCTCGCGTTGTCCCTTGATCTTGCCCAGCAACCGTTCGCCATAGTGGCCGAAGGTCTGCCAGGCGCCGCCGGCGATGGCTCCGAGCGCCGCTGCCGCACCCAGCGTGAGGCCGCCCACGAGCAGGTCGACACTGGCGCCGGCCGCCGCCCCCGCGGCCATGCCGCCGCCCAGGCGAACGCCCAGTTGCTTGAGCGTTTCCGGGTTGAACAGATCGTCGCCCCAGCGGCCGCCCAGCAGCGGCAGGTCGCTGGTGGCGGCATCGTCCGGAGCGAAGGCGTAGAGGCGCAGCAGGGCTTCCACGCAACGTTGCTCACGCTGGCGCACCTGCTGGCGCAGGGCCTCTGTGGCCGCCTGGAGGGCGGCGTCCTGGGCCGGCACGCTGCGGCGGCAGGCGGCGACGTCCAGCAGGAGTTCGGCGATCAGGCGGCTACCGGCTTCCAGGCGTAACCGGCGTTGCGCCTGGTGATCGTCCACCAGCAGCTGCAACTGCGGACGGGCGCGTTCCAGCAGCAGGGCCAGGCTGTCGTAGAGCCGCTCTTCACCATCCAGCGGCGGCGCCACGCTGTCGAAGCGCACCAGCGCATGCAGGCCCAGGCGGGCGAGGGCCTCGCGCCAGTCGGCCTCACGGTGATTTTCGCTGGCGACGAAGTTCAGCACGGGCAGCAGCGGCCGTCCGCACATGGCGAGCACGGCCAGCTCATCGCGGTACTTGGCCAGCACCGGCTCGCGGGCGTCGATCACATAGAGCCCGGCGTCGGAGGCCAGCAGTTGGCGCAGCACCTTGGCCTCCTGCTCGAAACGCTGGCGTGCTTCGCTGCCGTCGAGGAAACGGGCGAGGCGGGCGGGGCCATCCAGGCGTTCGCCAGGGCGATCCAGTCGTTCCAGGTGATCGAGAAGGGCGATGGCGTCTTCCAGGCCCGGCGTGTCGTAAAGCTCCAGCAATGGCTGGCCGTCCACTGACAGGCGCGCCCCTTCCACGTGCCGGGTGGTGCTGGGGCGATGGGACACGTCGCCGAATGACCGATCACGCAGCAGGGTGCGCAACAGGGAGGTCTTGCCCACGTTGGTGTGGCCCACCACGGCGAGCTTCAAGGGTTTAGTCATGGCCGGTCTCCAGCCAGTGCAGGGGAGCCCCCTGAGCGTGGGTCAGGGCCAGACGGTCGAGTGCCTGGTGCCAATCTTCCAGGCGCTGGCTATCCAGGATCTCGCCTGAGGGTGGGGGCAGGAGCCAGATGCGGATCTGGCCCGCGCTGCGCGCAAGTTCGCCGATCAATGCCAGGGTGCCCCGATCCGGCGAGCGACGAGGGTCGCAGGCCACGGCGAGGCGTTCTGGCGGAAAGCGGCTGAGCTGGTCGAGCAAACGCTGGCGCTGTTCGCGGCTGTCGAGCACGCCTGCATCACCGACGCCTTTGGGCAGGGGCGGCGGCCAGGGGCGGCGATCATCCAGTTCGATCGCCACCAGCAGCGCACCCTGGCTGGCGCCATTCAGGCTGCCGGCGTGGGGTTCGACCAGTTCGGTCGGGGCGGCATCGCAAACGCCCAGACGCTCGCTGGCGGGCTGCAGGCGTTCGCGCAGCAAGCTGTAGCCAGGCAGGCTGAGGTCCAGGCCAAGGCGTGCACGTCCTTGTGACCAGCACCAGAAGCAGAACAGCCCCAGCAGCAGGCGCGGCAACAGGCCGTAGGTGAAGGTGACCCCCAGCAGCCAGCCTGACCAGGCCTGGCGCGCGGCTTCTTCGCCGACCACGCTGCTGCTGGCGCGAATGGTTGCGGCATCCGGCAGGCTGAAACCGAACAGGCTGGGAAGCGCGCCGAGGGCCTGGGTGAGGAAGACGAAGGTGTCGCTGCCGAGGATGGTGGTTTCCCAGACGAAACCGTAGCGACGGGTAGCGAGCAGGAGGAGGAGGACCGCGAGGGCGCTGCCCAGGGTCAGCAGCCAGACGCCGTGAACCAGGGTGCCCAGGCCCCAGCGGGTCAGGCGTTGGCGTTGCAGCAGCAGGAGCAGTGCGGGGGCCAGATGTGCGGCCTGGGCGTCCCGGGCGAGCTTGCCGCTGAGCCAAAGCCAGATGCGCCCCAGCACGCTGGCGCTGCTGCCGAGACAAAACGACAGGGCCCAACCGAGCAGCATCAGTAAATGCAGGCCGAGCAGGCTGCCCAATGCCCAGAACAGGTTGACCGGGCGTTGGCCATCGCCAAGGGCGGCAACCGCCAGGCCTGCGCCGCTGACCAGGGCGAGCACCAGCAGCAACAAGCCGGCGAGTCGTGCGCCCTGGCGCCAGTGCTGCAGGGCCTGTAGCTGCCCGTCGCGCTGGGCGAGCCAGAGCGCGCGGGCTTCGATGCGTGCGGTGAGGTCTCCGCCGGCGGCATTGGCGCGGCGGTTTGCCTCGGCGTCTTCGAGGGGGCCGGCGTGTTCTTCGCGCAGGCGGATGGCCTCGGTGAGCCAGAGCCGGTCGAGGCGGGAAAGGGCAGGGAGGGAGGCTGGATTGGGTTCGCTCACGAAGGGCTTCTTGGCCAAGGGTGAGCGTTGAGAATAACCGCTGGAAGCGGCCCCATCATCAAAAGAGAAGGCCGGCGCTGGGCGCCGGCCTTCATCTGTCAGTGGCTATGGGAACTGGCTGCCACCTTCACCCGGGGTGTTGATGGCGCGTCGTGATGGTCGTCATGTTCGGACACCACTTTCACTTCGTTGCCGTCGCAGTCGTACAGCTTGCCGTCGCGGAAATAGTCGCCCTCGTTCAGGGCGGCGATGTCCTGGTAGCGCAGGGTGCGCTCGCTGGCGGCGACGAACACCGACTGCTGGTCCGAGTTGCCGGCCTTCAGGTGGTTGAAGATGAGGTTCAGCAGGATGGCCATGATGGCGGCCGAGCTGATGCCGGAGTGGAAGATGGTTTCGAACCAGGCCGGGAAGTGGTGGTAGAAGGTCGGCGCCGCGATCGGGATCATGCCGAAGCCGATGGAGGTGGCGACGATGATCAGGTTCATGTTGTTGCGGTAGTCCACCTGCGCCAGGGTGCGGATGCCCGACGCGGCGACGGTTCCGAACAGCACCACGCCTGCGCCACCCAGTACCGAAGTCGGCACGGCGGCGATCAGGCGACCCATCACCGGCAGCAGGCCGAGGGTCACCAGGATCAGGCCGGCGGTGGCGACCACGTAGCGGCTCTTCACACCGGTCACGGCTACCAGGCCGACGTTCTGGGCGAAGGCGCTCTGGGTGAAGGAACCGAACAGCGGGGCCAGGGAGCTGGAAATCATGTCGGCGCGCAGGCCGTTGCCGAGGCGCTTGGAGTCCACCTTGGTGCCGATGATCTCACCGACGGCGAGGATGTCGGCCGAGGTTTCCACCAGGGTCACGATGATCACGATCAGCATCGACAGGATCGCCGCAATGTGGAATTCCGGCATGCCGAAGTGCAGCGGCGTGGGCAGGGCCACCAGCGGGCCTTCGAGCACCTTGGAGAAGTCCGCCATGCCGAAGAACACCGCTGTCACGGTGCCGATGATCATCGCCAGGAGGATCGACAGCCGCGAGATGCTGGCACTGCCCAGCTTGCTCAGCAGCAGCACGGTGGCGAGGGTGAACGCGGCGAGGCTGACGTTGGCCACGCTGCCGAACTCCGGCGACTGGCTGTTGCCGCCCATCGCCCAGCGTGCCGCAACGGGCATCAGGGTGAGGCCGATGGTGGTGATCACGATGCCGGTCACCAGCGGCGGGAAGAACTTGGTGATCCGCGAGAATATCGGGGTGATCAGCAGGCCGATCAGTGAGGCGGCGATTACCGCGCCGAGCACGGCTGGAATGCCGCCGGCGCCGTTGCTGCCGATGATGGCGATCATGGTTGCCACGCCGGCAAAGGACACGCCTTGCACCAGCGGAAGCTGACAGCCGAAGAAGGGAAGACCGATTGTTTGCAGCAAGGTGGCCAAGCCACCGGCGAACAGTGAGGCTGCGATCAGCAGGCCGATGTCCGCGGGCGAAAGCCCGGCGGCCTGGCCGATGATCAGGGGTACCGCGACAATTCCGCCATACATGGTCAGCACATGCTGCAGACCGTAGGCGAGGTTGGCTCCAATGCCGAGGTTTTCATCTTCCGGTCGTTGCACCGGAGACGGACTTGCGGTTGGGACTGTCATGGTGGGCTCTCGGTTTTGTTATTGTGCTGGCAACTGTAGACAATTATCCGGTCCATTGACTAGTGCTTTGTATACAATTTTTTAGGCGATCTTTTTCGCCTATTTCCAGCCAAACATCATTCAAATTCTCCTAAAAGCGCAGAACACGTAGTTGACCACATGGTCAGAAAAATGATTGGCGACGAATGGATGCTGTCCGCCAAGTTGGTGATTTCAGGTATGCACAGGCCATGCCGGAAATCGATTCCAGGGACGCCCAAACCTCCGATTGCTTTCTCTCCACGACGGCAATCGGTATTCTCGCCGCCATGAAAAAGACCCTACCCCTCTGCCTGATTGCCGCCCTCGCGCAGAACCGCGTGATCGGTCGCGACAACCAACTGCCCTGGCATCTGCCCGCGGACCTCAAGCATTTCAAGGCCATGACCCTCGGCAAGCCGATCATCATGGGCCGCAAGACCTGGGACTCCCTGGGTCGTCCGCTGCCGGGCCGGCTCAATCTGGTGGTCAGTCGCCAGGAAGGGTTGGTGCTGGAAGGCGCGGAAGTCTTCCCCAGCCTGGAAGCCGCCATCGAGCGCGCTGACGCCTGGGCGCGCGAGGAAGAGGCCGAAGAGCTGATGCTGATCGGCGGTGCCGAGCTTTACGCCCAGGGCCTCGTCCAGGCCGACCGCCTCTACCTGACCCGTGTAGAGCTGGCTCCGGAAGGCGATGCGTTCTTCCCTGAAGTGTCGCAGCAGGATTGGCGCCTGGCCTCCAGCATCGAGCACGAGGCGACGACGGACACGCCGGCCTATGCGTTCGAGGTTTGGGAAAAGCGCTGAGGCAATCCCAGACCAATCCAGATTGGTAGGTTGTGGCTGAGCGACGCGAAGCCCAACGTCCCAGACCAGGTGTTGGGCTTCGCTACGCTCTGCCCAACCTACAGTGGCGACTGGTCCGTCAGATCTGTAGCTCTCGCAACTCCGCCCGCACCTCGCCGCCCTCAATCAAGAGAAACCCCACCGACACCGGCAGCTTGAAGCGCCGCGGTCCGGCGCTGCCCGGATTCACGTGCACCAAGCCGGCGCGCTCGGTAATCAGCGGTTTATGGGAATGCCCCGTGACCACAACGCTGAATCCACGCTCCTTCAAATCATCGGGGATGTCCGCCTGGTCGTGCACCAGGTAGATACCCGTTTCCCCCAGCCACAGTTCTTCGACGTCGCGTACAACGTCGGCCCAAGCGTCCACGTCGTTATTGCCTCGCACCGCAGTCAGCGGCGCCAGTTGGCGCAGAGCATCGAGGATTTCGGGCTTGCCGATGTCGCCGGCATGGAGGATATGGTCGCAACCCTCAAGCGTCGCGAGGGCCTGGGGCCGGAGAAGGCCGTGGGTGTCTGAGATCAGGCCGATTCGGAGGGAGGTCATGGCTGGGTCCCATCGAGTGATGGGACCCATTCTGCCACTTAGTGCGACTGCGCCGGGCTTTCCGGCAGGAACCAATTGAGCAGCAGGGCGCAGAGGCCGCCGGTGGCGACGCCGGATTCGAGGATGTTGCGCAGGGCTGCCGGCATATGGGCGAGGAACTCCGGCACCTGCGATACGCCGAGACCCAAGGCCAGGGACACGGCGATGATCAGCAGGGCGCGGCGATCCAGCGTGGTGCCGGCGAGGATGTTGATGCCGGAAGCGGCCACTGCGCCGAACATCACCATGGCGGCACCGCCCAGAACGGGTTCTGGAATGGCCTGCAGCACGCCGGCCACCGCCGGGAACAGTCCCAGCAGTACCAGCATCAGGGCGATCCAGACGCCGATGTGGCGGCTGGCGATGCCGGTGAGCTGGATTACGCCGTTGTTCTGCGCGAAGACCGAGCTGGGGAAGGTGTTGAGCAGGCCGGCCAGCAGGGAGTTGGCGCCATTCACGAGTACGCCGCCCTTGATCCGCTGCATCCACAGCGGGCCTTCCACCGGCTGGCGCGAAACCTTGCTGGTGGCGGTGACGTCGCCGATGGCTTCGAGCGAAGTGACCAGGTAGATCACCAGCATTGGCACGAACAGCGACCAGGAGAAGCCCAGGCCGAAGTGCAGCGGTACCGGCACCTGCACCAGCGGCGCGTCGTGCAGGCCGCTGAAGTCGAGACGGCCGAGCCAGGCGGCAAGCGCATAGCCCGCCAGCAGCGCGATGACGATGGCGCAGCTGCGCATCCACACCAGCGGAATGCGATTGAGCAGCAGGATCACGCCCAGCACGGTGCCGGACAGCAGCAGGTTCTCGCCATTGGCGAAGGTGCCGTTGGCCATGGCGCCGAAGCCGCCACCCATGCTGATCAGGCCTACCTTGATCAGTGTCAGGCCGATCATCAGCACCACGATGCCGGTCACCAGCGGATTGATCAGTCGCTTCACGAAGGGCAGCACGCGGGAGATGCCCATCTCGACGAAAGCGCCGGCCATCACCACGCCGAAGATGGCGGCCATCACCGCTTCAACCGGTGTGCCCTGCTTGACCATCAACGCGCCGCCAGCGATCAGCGGGCCCACGAAGTTGAAGCTGGTGCCCTGCACGATCAGCAGCCCGGCGCCGAACGGCCCGAAGCGCTTGCACTGCACATAGGTGGCGATGCCCGATACCACGAGGGACATGGAGACGATCAGGTTGGTATCCCGCGCCGACACACCCAGCGCCTGGCAGATCAGCAGGCCGGGGGTGACGATGGGAACGATGATGGCCAGCAGGTGCTGCAGCGCAGCGAGCAGGGCTGCCAGCGGGCGCGGCTTGTCTTCCAGGCCGTAGAGCAGCTCGTTGCGAGCCTCGGGGGCGGGGGGCTTTTCCAGTGAAGTCATGGCGATCGACCGCAAAAAAGCGGCGATTCTACTATCTCGGGAGGATGTGAGCGAAGCTGCCGCCGCTAATCAGGTAGGCTGGGCGCCAGGCAGAGGAATGAAATGCACATCCGGCCCCGGATTTTCTTGAATGTCGCTTTGGCGTGCCTCCCTCCAATGATCCTCCTGCGCTGCTGCCTTTCGCTTGTCAGTGGCAGTCGGTATCCTCGCCGCCAACTGGCCGGAGGCCGGTTCTCTGGCCAATCGCAGGGATTACGAGGGGGTGGTTGCCTCCTCGATTGCTAGACCTTCTGCGACCAGTCGCCAAACATCCATTCAAATTCGTGGGGTTAACCATGAAGGTGCCGTTCAACCGTCCTTACATGACGGGCAAGGAGCTTTGGAACATTGCGCAGGCGCATCAGATGATGTCCCTCGCGGGCAACGGCGCCTTCACCAAGAAATGTCAGGACTGGCTGGAGCGCTCCACTGGGAGTGGCAAGGTACTGCTGACGCATTCCTGTACGGCGGCGATCGAGATGGCTGGCCTGCTCGCCGACCTGCAGCCGGGCGATGAAGTCATCATGCCCTCCTATACCTTCGTTTCCACGGCCAATGCATTCGTACTTCGAGGTGCCAAGCCGGTCTTCGTGGACATCAGGCCCGACACCCTGAACCTCGATGAAAGTCTCATCGAAAGCGCCATCACGCCCAGGACCCGAGCGATAGTGCCTGTCCACTATGCAGGCGTGGGCTGCGAAATGGATCGCATCATGGCGATTGCCGAAAAGCACGGCCTGATGGTGATTGAAGATGCAGCGCAGGGGATTCTCGCCAAGTACAAGGGACAGCCGCTTGGAGCGATCGGGCATCTTGCGGCATTCAGCTTCCACGAAACCAAGAACCTCACTTCTGGCGAAGGTGGATGCTTGCTGGTCAATCGTCCGACCTATGCCGAGCGGGCAGAAATTCTCTGGGAGAAAGGCACGGACCGAAGCAAGTTCTTCCGTGGGCAGGTGGACAAATACACCTGGCAGGACCTGGGCTCCTCTTACCTCCCGGGTGAGCTCACCGCTGCGTTTCTCTGGGCCCAGCTCGAAGAGGCGGGCGCGCTCCAGGCATCCAGATTGCAAACCTGGGGTAGATACCATGAGGCACTGCAGCCGCTTGAGGCGCAGGGGCTCCTGCGACGTCCGATCGTTCCCGAGGTCTGTGAGCACAATGCGCACATGTACTACATCCTGCTGGAGAGCAACGACGTGCGGAACGACCTGATGGCGTATCTGAATGAGCAGGACATCAAGGCCGTTTTCCATTACATCCCGCTGCACTCCGCCCCCGCGGGCAAACGGTTTGCCCGCGCGGTGGGCGAAATGTCGGTTACGGACCATGTATCGAGTGTCTTGCTGAGACTGCCGATGTGGACGGGAATGCCTGAGGAGTCCACGAGCCGGGTGATCGAGGAGGTCTTCAACTACTTTGGCAGACCGCAATGAAGCGGGTGGCCCAGATAGCCAGATTCGATTTCCTGAAGGCTGATGCGTCGATAGGTGGCGTATGGATGGCCTTGGGCGGCGTGACTCAGGTGCTGGTGTTCCTCTCGCTTGCCGTCGGGCTATTGGTACCGCTGTATTCGGATGAAATCGCCGTTCATATGAGCCGGGCGCGGTTCTTGGCCGATGACTGGCAAGTGCTCTACCTCTATCCGCAATGCCGACAAGCGATTACGGCCGGGTTGCAAGCCAGCCTGGTGCCGGGTGCAGTGCTGTATTCCCTGATCTACGGAGTGGAAACCGCATTCGGCCTCCGCCTGGTAGGCGTTCTCGTTGCCGTGCTGTGTCTGGCGATGCTCTGGTGGTGGGGAGGCAGGTTGGCGCAGGGCGCGAGCGCCAGGAACTCGGTGCGCTTGATACTTCTGTGCCTCAGTGCAATCGGCAGCCTGCCGATGATCATGATCCTGACTCGCGGAGAGCAGTTTCAGGCGCTGTGCTTGATCATTTTCACCCTCGTGCCGTTGTACTTCAGCAAGCCGGGAGAGTCGGTCGGCTTGGGGCTCGTCAAGTCGAGCGGGCTGGTAACGCTGTTTTCCGCCATGTTGTACATCCACCCCAAGTCGCTGTTCTTCGCGCCGTTCGCGGTGGTGTCCATCTGGGCTTCGTTGAGGTATGCACATTGGGGGCTGCGGACATTCGCGGTTGGAGTGCCCCTGGCAATGCTGGTCCAGATAGTTCCAGCAACCTTCGCCGCGACGTCCTGCGACAATGTGCCAAGCCTTCAAGCGGTGCTGTCGGGCAATGTCATCGACCTTCGCGGCGCCTCGGATATCGCGGACTTTTCCGCCAGGCTCTTGTATAACCTGCTCGCCGCACTCGCTCTCGTGCCCGAACGAGTGCCACTCAGCGCGGATCCCCAATCGTTCTGGCTTGCCAAACCGTTGCTGTTCGACGGGGGGCTGGCCAGATTCCTGGCTGTCGGCAGTGGCATCCGCCAGTTGTACATCATTCTGCTGATTTCGGTTCCGGTGACTGCATCCTGGGTGGTCATGCGAGCGCTGGTGAGGCTCCGGCTGCGTCTTACGCATGTGCTGATTGCCATGATGCTCGCCGGATTGCTGGGTCATGCCGCGATTTACAATCCTGCCAGCTGGCATTTCTATACGCCCGGCTTGATGGTTCCTTGCCTGGTTCTGCTGATCGGGATGCTTCTGGGCGATTCAGTTCACCAGGAATGGCTAGCGCGAAATCAACGGGCCTTGTCAGCTATTGCGGCGGGTTGCATGGGCGTGTTTCTGGTCAGTGCCATCCAACTGGCCAGCTATCAACTCCCTGCGCTGTGGATTGCCAATCAGGGCAGCTTCTATACGGTTCCGAGCCAGTTACTGTCCACGCCCTTGCATCTCTACGACAAGGCGCAGCTTGAACTCGACCAACTGGCGAGCAGTTGCGAGTTGGGCAAGGCTGACTCGCCCCATGCAGTTGTCGATGGGGTGGGCTATTTCTACCTGGCGGGAAGCCGCGCTCCGATGAATGCGTTGTACGTTTTCGAGTTGGCGTACGGGAACACTGTGGGCGATACGCGCCAGTTCCTGAGGAAGATGAACAGTGCTGGCGTGCTGTCCCGCTGCGACTATCTGCCGGACAGCCTCAAGGGTTTGGCGAAGGCATCCGGAGAAATGTGCTGCGTCTCGGTGAAGAGCCTCGGGGACTGAACCATTGGAAAAGTCGGCCATGGTGGTGCCATGGCCACTCTTTTCCCTAGCGTTTTCTCGCGATAACCAGGCGGGAGCCGCCGATGGGGAGTCTCAAACCTGTGCGGATTAGTGCGCACTCCACGTTCATTGCCATTTCGAAGCACTAGTTGAGCAGTCTGGGCAATTTGAACTCTGCGGTTGCGTCGTAGTGAGCATTGCTGGTGCGTTTCTGCGTCAAGCGAGAGGCCAGCATCGCTGGAAGCAGAAGCGTCACGATGCTGGAACAGTAGTTCGCGCCGCAAGTCAGGCAGATCTTTGTTTCGTGGCCTTGCGGCCTTGAGGAAATACAAAGAACTTGAAGGTGGCAAAGAGCTGCAATGCAACGATCACAATCGAGACTGCCTGGACAAGTTGGTGAGGGTAACCAAGGTGGTCGTGGAATATGAGCAGCAGCAACAGGCTTGTCGTATAGCCGAGGATGTGAGCGCACATATAGCGGATTGCTGCACCGAGATAGTGGCCATCATGCTCAAACGCCCATTTCCGGTTGCCAAAGAACCCGACCCCAGCCCCGACGCAGTACAGAATCGTCATTGCGATCTTGGGTGTCATGCCCAGATAGGTGAGCAGCAGGTACACCATGTAGCCGGAGCAGTTGCTGATGACGCCCACCACCGCGTAGCGCAAGAGCTGCCTGATCGAACTGTTGCTGATCAGCTTTTGCCTAATCATCTGTTGCAACCGCGATACCGAAACCGGTCTTGCCATAGCCGTCACCGCAGTACAGCAGGTACTGCCGGCCCTGGTGGCTGAAGACGCTGGGATACTCAATGCTGAGGCCATCCCAATGACCTTCGCTGACGGTTATTCCCGACAGCTCGTCTCGGCGTGTCCAGGTGCGACCATCGTGGGATTCCGCATAACCGATGCGATAGCTTTCCCCGCGATAGGCGTACCACATGAGGTGTTTTCCGCCTTGCTGCACAACGCAGGGCCGAGCGAATGCGTACTCGCTTTCGCTTTCCGGCGTGATCACAACGTGGCCATTACGGGACCAGCTCAGTCCGTCGTCCGAACTGGCGTATTTGATGAAATGTGACATGTCGGCCTGGGTGGCACCCCACTCCAGATTGGAGCCGTACCACATGTGCCAACCATCAGTGTTCCGAACTACCCAGGGATAGGAAAGCGTGTAGGGATCTTCCGCGGATCGATCCATCAGCGGAGCCAGGGAGTGTCTCCGGTAGGTCTGGCCACCATCTGCAGAGATGGCCAGGCCGATCGAGTTCCTCCAGGGCACGGTTACGCCGAGGTTCCAGCCCATGTAATAGAGATAATGCAGATCACCGACGCGTACGATCGATCCAATCGAGCAGCCACTATCGTCGAAGCATCCAATCGGGCCGGGTGACAGCACGGGCTCTTTGCAAACCCTGACAACCTGGGTCGGGGCCGACATTTCGATCTCCACCCAGGCAATGCTGGAGCGGTTCTGTTGATCGCGCGTGCTGAAATAGATTCGAAAGCGATTGCCGCCGACGTGATCTGCAACCGGATTCGCTGCGTGCGAATGCATCCATTCGAATTCTCCGGACGGACAGAACACCTGGCCGAGTTTCTTCCATTTCATGGGTCAGATCTTTTTGAGCCTGGTGCTTGGCACCGGAGAGCGTTCACTCGGTGCGCCGATATAGAGACCCTCCGCCTCGGCATCCTTCAGTAGCAGGACGCCGGCGCCTATTACGCACTTTTCCCCTACCTTGATGTGATCTCGCAGCGTCGCGTTGACTCCGATGAAACACATCTCCTGAATTTCGACGCCGCCGGATATCACTACGTGCGAAGCAATGAAGCAGTGATCCTTGATCGTGGAATGGTGGCCAATGTGATTGCCGCTCCACAGGGTGACGTTGTTTCCGATACGCACGAAGGGCTGAATAGTGTTGTCTTCGAGAATGAAGCAGTTATCGCCAATCTGGTTGTCATTCAGGACCGTAGCGTGGGAGCTGACGTAGCTGGCCAGTTTGTAGCCGAGCGCTCTGGCAGCCAGGTACTTCTCCTTGCGAACCTCATTCAGTTTTGAGTAGCTCAAGGCAATGAAGAGTCGGTTGTCAGCCGGCGGATAGTGGGTATCGATCTCTTCGAACGGGACCACGGGAAGCCCCAGGAACTCGCTGGACGTAATGAAGGCTGCATCCACCGTGAATGCAACGACCTGGAAATCGCTGTCGTTGCTGAAGTAGTAATGGGCAAGCTGAGCTATGTCCCCAGTGCCGAAGATAACTAGTGGTGTTTTCATTTGTCTTTTCTCACCAGTATCGTGAACTCATAGAGCCCGTAGTCATGGAGCAGGGCGACGTTTCTAGAATAGCGGCGCTTGCAAAGGTCGAACAGTTCACACGGGTCGGCGTAATACAGGTAATCACGCATCTTGTGCGTATCCGAATACGATGTCAGGCAGTTGAAGGTAAAGCCCTTGCGACTCGTTTCGTTCAGTGCGTCCAGTGCGATGATCAGGTGCTCTTTCCACTCTTCATCGGAGCGGCCAAGTCGTACATTGAATATGCCACTGGCGATTCCGTAGTCGGCCTCGATTGTAGGTCGGTGGGACTCCACGAAGTGGCAGTTGCTCTTTCCTTCATGGCGACGAGATGCCGCCGCGATCATCTCGTGCGAGATGTCATAGCCATAGTAGGAAAGGTTTCCGTGTAGGGCGCTGAGGTGCTCGTACAGCGCGCCGTACCCGCAACCGAGATCATTCAGCGAGTAGCTCAAGGACCCTTCGATGAGTTTGGCAAGCTGAACGAACCGAAGTGTATGGCCTTCCTCACCATTCCAGTCCACACCTCGTGGCGTTTCACCATGCTCAGCGAGTTTGGTGGAGTAGTAATCGGCAATCTCGGAGAGAATGTCACTTTTTACTTTCATATACTCGCCGCACGATGGTGTAGGGACGTCGTTTTACCTCTGAAAATATCTTCGAGAGATATATTCCAACAACACCTATGAAAGAGATGATCAGGCCACCAATCAGCCAGATCGAAGCCATTACGGATGTCCATCCACTCAATGGTCGGGTCAAGAAGAGCCATTGAACTGCCAGATATGCAATGTAAAGGCTCGCGAGTGCCGAAATGGAGATGCCGACATAGAAGATTCCGATCAGCGGAGTATTGCTGAAGGAAGTGACGGAGTTCACGAGCAGGGACATCTTGCGGCGGAATGTATAGGTGCTCTCGCTGGTGCTGTGCTTTTTGATGACTTCGGCGACCTGACGATAACCGGTGATGTACCAAAGGCCGGCCATGAAGACCTCTCTTTCTTCGTGCGCCAACAGGGAGTCCACGTACCGGCGCGTCATCAGGCGCGCTGTGACGATGTTCTCCGGGAGCGAAAGCCCAGTCAGTGTTCGAAAAAGAGGATAGAACCATTGCCCGGTTATCCGCTCTACGAGACCGCCTTTACGCGCCTCCTGGACGCCATATACGACATCGCAGTGCTCGGACGTCAACCTCCCATAGAACCTGTTCAGCCACTCCGGCTCTTCCTCAAGGTCGCTGTCGATCAGGAAGATCAAATCACCGGAAGCGTGCGCGAGACCCGTCATCATCGCCTTGTGGTGGCCAAAGTTCCTCGATAGATCAATTACTTTTACATGAGGATTGTTTTCGGCATGGATGATGGCTTTTTCGAGCGAATTGTCCGGGGAACCGTCGTTGACCAGGATTATCTCGTAGTCAAGCGCAAGCTGGGTGGCGGCCAGGCTAGCGCGCTCAACGAATTCGTTGATGTATGCGGACGACTGGTAAAGCGTCGAGACGATCGAGACTTTATTCAAGCTAGGGCTGCTCATCTGGTTATATCGTCAGCGCTGCGACTGCGGTGCGTGAATCTCAGGAGCTCATGAGAGGCGGGTCCGCAGTTAAATAGAAGATCCAGAATGGATACGCCATGGGAGAACTCCCCCCAAAGCTGCGGGTACTCTTTGTATCCGTCGTAGTCAAACCAGGACAGTTGCAGGTTTTTCTCGTCGAAAACTGATTCGTCAATATAACTTCTTGCGGCGGGGCCGGAGATGTAGTGGGTTCCACCTGCTTGTTCACACAGGTCGGCAAGTCTCTCAGTTTTGCCGTCAATGAGTTTGTAATCCCAGCTGTTGGAGATTTTTGTCTGGATTGAGAGTTTCCCGCAGGCCCATTCAATCAAGGCTCTGTTGAGCTGTGAAATAAATTCGTAATCGTTGTCGAGGTAAAGAGGTTCCAGCTCTTGAGCGATCGAACTGAAGTGCTTGGCGCGCTTGTAATTCTGGGTAAGGGCTTTCCAGTGAGCCATTGCCCAGTCTTTACCGTCTATTTCAGTTTCTCGGATGGCCTGGTGGTACTTTCCCTTCACCTTCACGGGAACTGTAAGCCATTGAAGACCTTGCGGCGTTTTAATCTGATTACGATTACGCCAATCTCGCCGTGTGTACTGCATGTCGTCGTAGAGAATGAATTCATCCACGGCGGCAATCATGTCGAAGTATCCCTTCCAGGGGATGTAGTTCGATTGCAGTATGGCTACTTTCTTCTGGGGGCGGCCTGTCTGGTGCTCTTGCATTACCTAACCCAAGGTCAGTCACTGGAACCGCCGGATACTGTCCAGGTGTCCGGCGTTGTCTGTGTCAGGGCGCAAGGGTACTGGCTCGCCACATCGACGAGCCACTTTTTATTTTGTCAGCCTTCGAGCATCGACTTGTTGCGCACCGCGCCCTTGTCGGCGCTGGTGGCGAGCAGGGCGTAGGCCTTGAGCGCGGTGGTGACCTTGCGCGCGCGCGGCGCGACCGGTTTCCAGCCCTTCTTGTCCTGCACATGGCGACGGTGGGACAGCTCTTCATCGCTGACCAGCAGCTGGATGGTGCGGTTGTGGATGTCGATGTGAATCCTGTCGCCGTCCTCCACCAGGCCGATGGCGCCGCCGGCAGCGGCTTCAGGCGAAGCGTGGCCGATGGACAGGCCCGAAGTGCCGCCGGAGAAGCGGCCGTCGGTGAGCAGGGCGCACTGCTTGCCCAGCCCCTTGGACTTCAGGTAGCTGGTGGGGTAGAGCATTTCCTGCATGCCCGGGCCGCCTTTCGGGCCTTCGTAGCGGATGATCACCACGTCGCCGGCCTTCACTTCGTCGGCGAGGATGCCCTTCACCGCGGCGTCCTGGCTTTCGAAGATCTTCGCGGTGCCTTCGAACACATGGATGGACTCGTCCACGCCGGCGGTCTTCACCACGCAGCCGTCGAGGGCGATGTTGCCGTAAAGAACCGCGAGGCCACCTTCCTGGGAGTAGGCGTGCTCGACGCTGCGGATGCAGCCTTCGGCGCGGTCGTCGTCCAGCGTCGCCCAGCGGGTGGACTGGCTGAATGCGGTCTGGGTCGGGATGCCTGCCGGGCCGGCCTTGAAGAAGGTGTGTACGGCCTCGTCCTGGGTCTGGGTGATGTCCCACTGGGCGATGGCATCGCTCATGCTCGGGCTGTGCACGGTGGGCACGTCGGTGTGCAGCAGGCCACCACGGGCCAGTTCACCGAGGATGGAGAAGATGCCGCCGGCGCGGTGCACGTCTTCCATGTGGTACTTCTGGATGTTCGGCGCCACCTTGCACAGCTGCGGCACCTTGCGCGACAGGCGATCGATGTCGCGCAGGTCGAAGTCGATCTCCGCCTCCTGGGCGGCGGCCAGCAGGTGCAGGATGGTGTTGGTCGAGCCGCCCATGGCGATGTCCAGGGTCATGGCGTTCTCGAACGCCTTGAAGCTGGCAACGTTGCGCGGCAGCACGGACTCGTCGCCTTCGCCGTAGTAGCGCTGGCACAGCTCGACGGCCAGGCGGCCGGCGCGCAGGAACAGCTGCTCGCGGTCGCTGTGGGTGGCCAGGGTCGAGCCGTTGCCCGGCAGCGCCAGGCCGAGGGCCTCGGTCAGGCAGTTCATGGAGTTGGCGGTGAACATGCCGGAGCAGGAACCGCAGGTGGGGCAGGCGCTGCGCTCGTACTCGGCGACTTTCTCGTCGGAGCAGGAGTCGTCGGCGGCCGCGACCATGGCGTCCACCAGGTCCAGACCGTGGTTAGCCAGCTTGGTCTTGCCGGCTTCCATCGGGCCGCCGGAGACGAAGACCACCGGGATGTTCAGGCGCAGGGCGGCCATCAGCATGCCGGGGGTGATCTTGTCGCAGTTGGAGATGCAGACGATGGCGTCGGCGCAGTGGGCGTTGACCATGTATTCCACGGAGTCGGCGATGATCTCGCGGCTCGGCAGGGAATAGAGCATGCCGTCGTGGCCCATGGCGATGCCGTCGTCCACGGCGATGGTGTTGAATTCCTTGGCCACGCCGCCGTGCTTTTCGATCTCGCGGGCGACCAGCTGGCCCAGGTCCTTCAGGTGCACGTGACCGGGCACGAACTGGGTGAAGGAGTTGGCGATGGCGATGATCGGCTTCTTGAAGTCCTCGTCCTTCATCCCGGTGGCGCGCCACAAGGCACGGGCGCCGGCCATGTTGCGGCCGTGGGTAGAGGTTTTCGAGCGGTAATCGGGCATGACGGTTTCCTGCGGCTAATCAGGTATCGATAAGAGTCTCATCGTGAGCGCGCAACATACCGGATGCAAACGGCAGATGGCCATTCGGTCGGTGGTGGCCGGAAGGCGGGGCGGGGTCACCGCTCGCTCGGCCGAAGCTCACTGGCCCGCCGGAGGATGGTTGGCGAGGAATGGCCCGATTCTACGCCGGGCCCGGCCGGCAGGGAAAGGCTGGCGGTCGGGCCGGCGCAGCGGCCGGCCCGATGCTGGGCGGAGGTGCTTAGCTGTTCGGCAGCAGGCGAACCGTCAGGCTCTTGATGTAGCGGGTCTCGGCGATGGCCGGGTGCACGGGGTGGTCCGGACCCTGGCCGCCGCGCTCCAGCAGCTGGATATTGCGATCCAGGTGGCGGGCACTGTTGAGCAGGATGTTCTGCAGGTCGTCTTCCGGCAGGTGCATGGAGCAGGAGGCGCTGACCAGGATGCCGTCCTTGTTCAGCAGGCGCATGGCTTGCTCGTTGAGGCGGCGGTAGGCGGCCTCGCCGTTCTTCAGGTCCTTCTTGCGCTTGATGAAGGCGGGCGGGTCGGCGACGACCACGTCGAAGCGCTCTTCGGCGGCTTTCAGTTCCTTGAGGGCTTCGAACACGTCACCTTCCACGCAGGTGACCTGTTCGGCCACGCCATTGAGGGTCGCGTTGCGCTCCACGCCGTCGAGGGCGAAGCCGGAGGCGTCGACGCAGAACACTTCGCTGGCGCCGAAGGCCGCGGCCTGCACGCCCCAGCCGCCGATGTAGCTGAACAGGTCGAGGACGCGCTTGCCCTTCACGTAGGGCGCCAGGCGCGCGCGGTTCATGCGGTGGTCGTAGAACCAGCCGGTCTTCTGGCCTTCCATGACCGGGGCCTCGAACTTCACGCCGTTCTCTTCCAGGGCGACCCACTCGGGCACCACACCGAAGGCAGTGTCCACGTAGCGCTCCAGGCCTTCGGCGTCACGCGCGCTGGAGTCGTTCTTCCAGAGCACGCCGCGAGGTTTGAGGACCTGCACCAGGGCGTCGAGCACGGCGTCCTTGTTGCGCTCCATGGCGGCGGAAGCAAGTTGCACCACCAGGTGATCGCCGAAGCGGTCCACCACCAGGCCCGGCAGCAGGTCGGAGTCGCCGTAGACCAGGCGGTAGAAGGGCTTGTCGAAGAGGCGCTCGCGCAGACTCAAGGCGACGTTGATGCGATGCACCAGGAGGGACTTGTCCAGGCTGTGCTTGATGTCACGGGACACCAGGCGGGCGCAGATCAGGTTGTTCGGCGAAATGGCGACCACGCCCAGGGGCTTGCCGCCAGCGGCTTCGAGGATGGCCTGGTCGCCCGGCTGGAAGAGGCTCATCGGGGTGGCGACCACGTCCACTTCGTTGCTGTAGACCCACAGGTGGCCGGCGCGCAGGCGTCGATCGGCGTTGGCTTTGAGGCGCAGGCTGGGCAGGGACATGTGTCGCTCTCCGGAAAAAAGGCGGGGATTATACCCCAGCCCGCGCAGGCTCCGGGGGCCGCCCGGCGGTGCTGTAGGCGACCTGGCACGATGGTCGGAAAATGCCTGGAAATCCCGAGCAAGTGATTGGTGCAACCGGGTAGACTGTCGACTCGGTCAAACTTCCCTCTCATTCCCATGGCTCAAGAACTATCCGCAGATCAGATCCGTCAGGTCCTGCAGGGCATCAGTGTGCCGCCGCAACCTCAGATCATGGTCGACCTGCAAATGGAGCAGGTCATGCCCAACCCGGACCTGAAGTCCATCGCCCGCCTGATCAGCCAGGACCCGGGCCTGTCCGGCGCGCTGCTGAAGATCGTCAACTCGCCCTTTTTCGGCCTGACCAACCGCATCGCCTCGATCCAGCAGGCGGTGAACCTGCTCGGCTGCAACACGGTGATCAACCTGATCAACGCACAGTCGATCAAGGGCGAGATGAGCGATGAGACCATCCTTACCCTGAACCGCTTCTGGGACACCGCCCAGGACGTCGCGATGACCAGCCTGACGCTGGCCAAGCGCATCGGTTACCAGTCGGCCGACGAGGCCTATGCCCTCGGCCTGTTCCACAATTGCGGCATCCCGCTGATGCTCAAGCGCTTCCCCGACTACATGATGGTGCTGGAAGAGGCCTACGCCAGTGCTGGCCCTGAGCGCCGCGTGGTGGACACCGAGAATCGCCTGCTGAATACCAACCACGCTGTGGTCGGATTCTTCACGGCGCGCTCCTGGCGCTTGCCGGAGCATCTCTGCGAAGCCATCGCCAACCACCACAACGCACTGTCGATCTTCACCGACGATTCCGCTCGCGATGCCCAGCTCAAGACGCTGCTGGCCATCCTCAAGATGGCCGAGCACATCTGTGCCTCGCATCTGGTGCTGGGCAACCAGCCAGAGGATTACGAGTGGATGAGCATTCGCGCGCAGGTGCTGGACTATGTCGGGTTGTCGGAGTACGACTTCGAGAACCTCAAGGAAAGCATCCGCGAGCTTGGCGTGAGCTGAGCCGCGCCCGAGTACCGAGATTCCGATGCCTGAATTACCCGAAGTCGAAACTACCCGTCGTGGCATTGCGCCCTTCCTCGAAGGCCAGCGCGTCAGCCGGGTGATCGTGCGTGAGCGCCGTCTGCGCTGGCCGATTCCCGAGGACCTCGATGTGCGGCTGTCCGGCCAGCGCATCCTGCTGGTGGAGCGCCGCGCCAAGTACCTGTTGCTGCAGGCCGAGGTCGGCACCCTGATCAGCCACCTCGGCATGTCCGGCAGCCTGCGCCTGGTGGAAGCAGGGCTGGAAGCGGCCAAGCATGAGCATGTGGATATCGAGCTGGAGTCGGGCATGGCCCTGCGCTACACCGACCCACGTCGCTTCGGCGCGCTGCTGTGGAGCGATGATCCGCTGAACCACGAGCTGCTGCGTCACCTGGGACCGGAACCGCTGACCGGGCTGTTCGACGGCGACCGCCTGTTCCAGCTGTCCCGCGGCCGCAGCATGGCGGTGAAGCCCTTCATCATGGATAACGCCGTGGTGGTCGGGGTCGGCAACATTTACGCCACCGAGGCGCTGTTCGCCGCCGGGATCGACCCGCGTCGCGAAGCGGGCTCCATTTCGCGGGCGCGCTACCTGAAGCTGGCCGAGGAGATCAAACGTATCCTCGCGCAAGCCATTGAGTGTGGCGGTACCACGCTGCGCGACTTCGTCGGCGGTGACGGCAAGCCGGGCTACTTCCAGCAGGAGCTGTTCGTCTACGGGCGCGCGGGCGAGTTCTGCAAGCAGTGCGGCTCGACTCTGCGGGAAGTCCGCCTGGGCCAGCGCGCCAGCGTCTACTGTCCGCGCTGCCAACGCTAATCCCTCGCCGGGTCGCCAGACTCGGCGTCGAGCATTCGTATAACAAGAAAGAAGTCTGTCCTATGTACGGTAACTACCTGCCCCCCAATCCCTTTGCCGAGGCGATCGGCCACGGCATGCTGCGCCTGATGGGCTGGCGTATCGAGGGACGCATGCCGCTCCTCGACAAGTTTGTGGTGATCGGCGCCCATCACACCTCCAACTGGGACTTCGTGATCTTCCTCGCGGTGAAGTTCGTCCTGCGCCTGAATGGCCACTGGTTCGCCAAGCACACGCTGTTCCGCCGGCCCTTCGGCGGTCTGTTGAAGCGCTGGGGCGGGGTGCCGATCCACCGCCACCTCAAGCTGAACATGGTGGAGCAGGCAGTGGAGCAATTCCGCCAGAGCCGCGAGTTCATGCTGATCATCTCGCCCGAAGGCACCCGCAAGCGGGTGGAGCGCTGGAAGATGGGCTTCTACCACATCGCCCGTGGCGCCGACGTGCCGGTGGTGCCGGCGGCCCTGGATTACGTCAATCGCCGGGTGGTGATCGGCCAGCCGTTCTACACCACCGGTGACGAGCAGGCCGATCTGCGCCAGTTGCTGGCCTTCTACCGTCCTTACGTGCCGAAAAAACCCGACTACGCTTTCAATGGCGATTGAAGGCCGTCACGCTGCCAATGTGCCATGCGCTGTTATAGTTTTTCGTACACCACTATCTGAAGGATCGCCCGTATGAACCTGCTCCGCACAACCGCTGCTGTCCTGGCGCTGACCACTGGCCTGCTGGCGCTGCCGGCTAATGCGGAAGTGGTACAGGAAAACGTCAGCGGCGACCCGATGTACACCGCCAACGCCCCCAGCGGTTACAGCATGGCCGGCGACATCCTGATCGCCCGCCCGCTGCTGATCGGCGCTACCGTGATCGGCGCAGGCCTGTTCATCATCAGCCTGCCGTTCTCCGCCCTGGGCGGGAATGTCGGGGATGCGGCCGATGCGCTGGTTGTCGAGCCAGGCAGAGAGGCCTTCGTGCGCTGCCTGGGCTGCACCATTAGCGGTTACCAGCGAGACTGATCCCTTCCTGTAGCTCCATCGCGACGGCCCCTCTTCGGGGTCGTCGGCGTTTTCGGACTCTGTACGGGTTGCCGATTGGCGGCCGCATCGGGTAACAGCTGGGCAGTGTCTGGTGAAGGAATACCGCCCGTGAAGCATTACTCCCGCATCGTCTTGCTCATCTTGGCCACCATCGGCTTGGCATTGAGCTTCTGGTTCAGCTCCGGTTGGCTGGAACTCTGCGCCGGTCTCGCGCTGTTCCTGTTCGGGATGCAGTGCCTGGAAGAGGGGCTACGCCAACTCGCCGGCAGCAAACTCGAGCAACTGCTGGCCAGCAGCACCTCCACCAACTTCAAGGGGCTGATGTTCGGCATCTGCGGCACCTTGCTGCTGCAATCCAGCACGCTGGTGTCGCTGCTTACCATCGCCTTCATCAGTGCCGGGCTGATCCAGCTCGCCGGCGGCATCGCCATTCTGTTCGGCGCCAACCTGGGGGCTACCAGCGGCATCTGGCTGCTGGCCCTGGCGGGGCAGAACCTCAGCCTGAGCCCGCTGGCATTGCCGTTGCTGGTGTTCGGCGTGCTCGGCGGCTTCGTCGGCGAGAAGAGCAAGGCGGCCGGACGCATCGTTCTCGGCATTGCCTTCATCTTCCTCGGTATCGACCAGATCAAGGACGGTTTCGCCAGTTTCGGCGACGGCCTCGACTTCACCGCTTACCAGGCGGACGGGCTGATGGGCAGCCTGCTGTTCTCGCTGGTGGGGCTGTTGGTGACCGTGGTGCTGCAATCCAGCCACGCAACCTTGATGCTGACCTTGGCGGCCCTGGCAGGCGGTCAGCTGGACCTGGCCCAGGGGTTCGCCATCGCCATCGGCTCCAACGTCGGCAGCAGCGTCACTACGGCCTTCGTGGGCTCCCTCGGCGGCAACCGCAGTGGACAGCGGCTGGCGCTGGCCCATGTGTTGTTCAACGTAGTCACTTGCAGCCTGGCTTTCATCCTGCTGGGGCCATTGAGCTGGCTGGTTGATCGGATCGCCGGTCTCACCGGACTGGGCGACAACGAGCTGATCCAGCTGGCCATGTTCCATAGCCTGATCAACGCCATGGGGGTGCTGTTGTTCTGGCCGCTTCAGGAACGTCTCGCACATTGGCTGGTGCGCTGGTTGCCGGAGCGCGAAGAGCCCCAGGTGCTCATCACCGAATTGGCTGCCGGGCCGGAGGAGCTGCTGCGTACACGGGCGCGCTACCTCAACGAACGCGCCCTGGACTCGGTGGATGCCGCCGCCAGCGCCGTGGTGCGCGAGTTGCGCCATCTCGGGCGCTTGAGCATGGAAGTGATCTGTCACGCGCTCTATCTGCCGGTGGATCAACTGGCCAAGGCGCAAGGCGACGAGCGCCTGCTGCAGGCCCGGCCGGAGCGCCATCATCTGGATGCGGAAGCGCTCTACCAGCGGCATATCAAGGGTGTGTACGGCGATCTGCTGAGTTTCATGGGCCGACTCGACCTGCCTCTGGACGAAGCGCACCAGCAGTTCTGGGTCAGTTGCCAACTGGCTGCGCTGCAACTGGTGGATGCTGTGAAGGACGCCAAGCACCTGCAGAAGAACCTCGGCCGCTATCTGGATCAGGAGCCGTCACCCCTTCGTGATGCCTACGTGGACCTGCGTCGCCACCTGCTGACCATGCTCCATGAGCTGCACGAGCTGGGCCGTTCCGACCTGCCGGAGCAGGCCTGGAACGAGCGCTTGGCCTGGCTGGACGGAAAGGCCGCGGCCTTCGATGGCAGCTTCCGCACCCGGCTGTTCAATTCGGTGCGCAGTGGCGAGTTGGATGGCCTGATGACCAGTTCCCTGATGAACGATCTGGGTTATGCCAGCCGGATCTTCCAGAGCCTTCGCAACGTGATGATGCTGGGTGAAGGACAGTTGCTGTTCCGCGAGCTGCGGCGGCTGGAGCAGGATGACGAGGCGTTGATCGTGCTGGAAGGCGAGCGGCTGACCTGAGGTGCGGCCCTGTTTTCTGTGGGAGTGAATTCATTCGCGATGTGGACCCCTTGTGCTGGCTTGGGGGTAACGGGCCGCTGGGGCGGCCCTTCGCGAATGAATTCGCTCCTACTTTAGCTTCTCGATGTCGAGGATTTCGGATAGGCCGAGGCCTCGTGGGTCGCTGGCCGCGTCGAGGCTGCCCTTGGCCTTGCTCCAGAACAGCACCTGTTGGTTGCCGTAGTTGCGTTCCAGCGGCTTGAGGCTGTAGCCGCGAGCGCGCAATTCGGCGGTTTCGCTGCTGCTGAAGGCGCCCGGCTCGTACTCGATCTGGTCCGGCAGGTACTGGTGGTGATAGCGCGCCACCGCTGGCCAGCGGTTCACCGGCTGACCATCCAGGTACTCCAGCACCGACAACAGCACCATGCTGGGAATCCGGCTGCCGCCCGGGGTGCCGAAGGCGGCGAATTCTCCTTCGCTTTCGATGAAGGTCGGGCTCATGGACGAGAGCGGGCGTTTGCCGGAGCCCACGGCATTGGCCTGGCTGGCGGCAAGGCCGTAAGCGTTGGCGCCGTCGGGGTTCGCCGCGAAATCGTCCATCTCGTCATTCAGCAGAACGCCGGTGCCGGGCACGGTGAACGCAGCGCCGAAGGGCAGGTTGATGGACAGCGTGGCGGCCACCGCATTGCCGTCCTTGTCGATGACCGCGAAGTGCGTCGTGTGGTCGCCTTCGCGCCAGGGCGGCGAAGGCGGCAGGCTGCTGCTCGGCGTGGCGCGTCGGGCATCGATACCCTTGGCGAGGTCTTTCAGGTAGCCGGCATCGAGCAGTTTGGCCTGCGGAATTACAACGAAATCCGGGTCGCCGAGCAGGCCACGGTCGCGATAGGCGCGGCGCAGGACTTCCACCACGTAGTGGGTGCGCTGCACGCGGTCTGCCTTGCGCCAGGGCAGTTCCTGCAACATGGCCAGGCTCTGGGCCAGGGCGATGCCGCCGGCCGAGGGCGGCGGGGCACCGATCAGCTCACGGCCATCGGCGAGGCGGAAGCGGATCGGCTGGCGTTCCACGGTTTTGTATTCGGCCAGGTCGCGCAGGCTCCAGATGCCGCCGGCGGCGTTCACGCCCTGCACCAGCCTTTCGGCGGTGAGGCCGCTGTAGAACCCGGCCTTGCCGTAGCGGGCGATGCGTTCGAGGGTGTTGCCGAGTTCCGGCTGGCGCAGCAGGCTGAATTCTTCCGGGATTTCACCCTTGTGGTCGAGGAACAGCCGCGCCGTTTCCGGGTCGTCGCGCATGGACGACAGTCTCCAGGAGGCGCGCTCGCGGTAGACCCGGTCCACTGAGATGCCGTCGCGGGCCAGGCGGATGGCCGGTGTCAGGCTGTCGGCCAGGGGCAAGCGGCCGTAGCGGCCAGCGAGGTCCGCCAGGGCGGCAGGCAGGCCGGGAATGGCGGCGGCCAGCGGGCCATCCAGGGACAGGGCCGGGTCTACCTTGCCGTCACGTACATACAGGCGTGCATTGGCGGCCAACGGGGCGCGTTCGCGGGCATCGAGGAAGTGGTAGGTGGGCTTGTCGCCGCCCTTGCGGAGCAGGAAGAAGCCGCCGCCGCCGAGGCCGGAACCGTAAGGTTCGGCGACTGCCAATGCGGCGCTGATGGCGACTGCGGCATCGAAGGCGTTGCCGCCCTGCGCCAGGGTTTCCAGGCCGGCCACTGTGGCAGACGGATGGGGCGTGGCAACTGCCGCGCGGCCCGGCTCGGCGGCCTGGGACAGGCTCGCGAGCAGGAGCAGCGACGCCAGCAGCGCGCCACGGTAGGCGCCGCGTACCGGGCGGCCCATGGATCAGGCCTTGCCGGTGAGCTTCAGGTACTTCTGCATCAGCTCATCCTTGCTTTCGACATGGGTTTCGTCTAGCGGAATGCAATCGACGGGGCAGACCTGCTGGCACTGGGGTTCGTCGTAGTGGCCGACGCATTCGGTGCACAGGTTGGGATCGATCACGTAGATCTCTTCGCCCTGGGAGATCGCGCCGTTCGGGCACTCGGGTTCGCAGACGTCGCAATTGATGCAGTCGTCGGTGATCTTGAGGGACATGGGAACAACTCCTGCCGTCGCCATGCAGCGGCGGCCTTTAACAGAAATAGCGGAATTGTGCCGGATTGCCGCGATCGACGCACGCGCCGATCGCCAGGGTGCAGGGCGAGGCTCTTGCGAGCCTTCAGCAGAGCCCCGTGCTCAGCGTTTGAAACGCTCGGCCAATGCCGCAGCGACAGCGGGATGGACGAACTTGCTGATATCGCCGCCCAGGGCCGCTATTTCACGCACGAGCGTGGAGGAGATGAAGGAATACCGCTCCGACGGAGTGAGGAACATGCTCTCCACGTCCGGCGCCAGTTGGCGGTTCATGTTGGCCAGCTGGAATTCGTATTCGAAGTCGGACACGGCGCGCAGGCCACGCAGGAAGACATTGGCATTCTGCTCTTTGACGAAATGCGCCAGCAGGGAGGAGAAGCCCACCACTTCGACGTTCGGCAGGTGTTTGGTGACTTCGCGCGCCAGCTCCACACGCTGCTCCAGGCTGAACAGCGGATTCTTCTTCGGGCTCGCGGCAACGGCGATGATCACGGTATCGAACAGGCGCGAGGCGCGTTCGATCAGATCGCCGTGACCCTTGGTGATGGGGTCGAAAGTGCCCGGATACAACACTCGGTTCATCGCGACGTCCTGGCAGGGGACCGAAAGGGAATCGGATGGTAGCGCAGCGAAACCGCGCGGCCAAGAAGTGCGCTCATCCGGTCGACTCCGGCCGGCGCAGCAGCCAGAGCACGATGGCCAGTGCCAGGCAGGCCAGCGCTACCCAATCGGCGATCACCACCTTGCGCAGCGCGGCGTTGTAGCCCGGTGTGAGCCAGGCCAGCAGCAGGAACGACAGCACACTCACCAGCCCGCCCAGGCTGGCTGCCGGTTGCAGCGCCGGACGAAAGGCCGCCCAGACCAGCAGCGCGCCGAGCAGGCCAAACAACACCGCACGGTGGCGCATCAGGATCAGCAGGTTGGGCTCGCTGAATGACAGGCCGTAGAGCGCCGCGAGTCGTTCAGCCCCGAGCAGGCCGCTGATCGGCAGCAGGTGAATGATGCCGGCGACGATCAGCAGGGCGGAGAGGAGCTTGTCCATGGGGCCTGTCCTCGCGGGGAGCCATTACACCTTGCCCAGCCGCTCGGCCAGGTCACTGGCCAGCTTAGCCGTCAGGCCATAGACCGACAGCTGCGGGTTGGCGCCGATGCTGGTGGGGAACAGCGAGCCGTCGTGGATCGACAGGTTGGCCAACTGATGGTGCCGGCCCAGGCTGTCGGTCACTGCCAGCTTCGGGTCCTCGCCCATGGCGCAACCGCCCATCACGTGGGCGCTGCCCAGGCGGGCGCGGTAGAGCTCCAGCGGCAGGCTGTCGATCAGGGCGCGGGCTTCGGCCAGGGTTTTCACGTAGTCGGCGTTGTTGTGCATGGGGAGGACGGAGCGGGCGCCCGCGGCGAACTGGATCTCGGCCATGACGTGGTATGCCCGGCGAATGCCGTCCCAGGTGTAGTCGGTCATGCGGTAGTCGAGCACCGGGCTGCCGTCGCTGCGCAGCTCCACCGAGCCTTCGGCACTGTCCGGATGGAAGCCGTCGCGCATCAGGGCCAGCATCACGTTGGTGTGCGGCAGCTGTTCCATGCGCAGCGCATTGTCGACGCCAAAGCGGCCCAGGAGGGTGCTGGTGAGCGCCGGTTGCAGGGGCGGCACTTCGAGCTTGTAGGACATGCGTCCGGTGGCGCCGTCATCCCACTGGAAATGGTCGGAATAGATCGACTGCGGCGCACCGTAGAAGGGATTGATCACCCGGTCGAACTGCGCCGCGGAGAAGTTCACCACATGCAGGAAGGTGCGCTTTCCGGTGCGGCTGTGCGGGTCCGGTGCGTTGGAGCGCAGGAGCAGGCCGGGGGTGTTGATGCCGCCGCCGGCCAGCACGTAGTGGCGTGCCTTGACCGTGATCTTGCGGCCAGTGGGCGCCACGCAGCGTTCGTCCAGGCCGAGGCATTCGATGCCGGTGACCTTGTCGCCTTCGATCAGCAGCTTTTCGGCACGGGCCAGATAGAGCAGCTCGCCACCCTTTTCCAGGGTGGCGGGAATGGTAGTGACCAACATCGACTGCTTGGCGTTGGTTGGGCAGCCCATGCCGCAATAACCGAGGTTCCAGCAACCGCGCACGTTGCGTGGAATCACCTTCCAGTGCAGCCCGAGCTTTTCGCAGCCAAGGCGGATCACATCGTTGTTTGGGTTGGGCGGAATCGCCCAGGGCGCGACGCCCAGGCGCTGTTCCATCTTCTCGAACCAGGGCGCCATCTCTGCCACGGAGAGCCCCTTAACGCCATGCTCGCTGGCCCAGTGCTGCAGCGTCAGGTCGGGGGTGCGGAAGCTGGATGTCCAGTTCACCAAGGTGGTGCCGCCCACGGCCCGGCCCTGGAGGATGGTGATGGCGCCATCCTTGGTCATGCGGCCGATGCCTTCCTGGTAGAGGCTCGGGTAGGCCTCGGCTTCCTGCATCTTGAAGTCGGAACTGGTCTTGAGCGGGCCTTCTTCGATCAGCAATACCTTGAAGCCTGCAGCGCTGAGGATTTCCGCAGTGGTACCACCACCGGCGCCGCTGCCGACGATCGCAACGTCGGCTTCCAGAGTCAGGTCTTGCTCCAGTTGCGAGCCGTTGTGGGTTTTCCAGCCGCGGGCGAGGCCTTCGGCGAACAGATCGGGTACAGGCATGTCAGGGTCTCGAGCAGTTCTTGTCGTTATGGCGATGGATCAGAACCTGTTTACGATCTGCTGCGCGTCGGCCCTGCGGCGTTAAAAACAGGCTCGGAATGCTCATTTACAGCTCGTAAACTCCGCTTCCTCGCCTGTTTTTGCCTTGCATGGCTCTAGCTCGCGAAATCGTAAATAGGTTCTCAGATCAGCGGCGGGCCGGGATAACCGCAGTGGGCCCAGGATTCCGGCCGGCCGTACCAGGCCATCATCACCAGTTGCAGCAGGGATGCGTGGCCCATCTTCAGCAGGCCGATGGAGCTGTTTTCCCAGCGCGTGAGGAAGTCGCGCACATCCTGGGCGCTGGCCTTCTCCCAACTGCCCCAGACGCCCGTCAGCGGGCCACGGGTGACCGGCAGGGCGAGCACGTCGAACAGCTGCAGGGTCAGCTTGAGCATTTCCGGTGAGAGACGGTGCAGGGCGTAATCCAGGCTTTGCAGGGTGCCCGTCACCGCCGCCGGCAGTTGTTCGACGGATACGGCGCCGTCCACCATCACCGGCACCAGCGCGCGCAGGAACGGCAGGTCGGAGTCACGCAACACGGCAAAACCGCTGGCAGGTGCGCTGGCCGAGCAGCCGGTGAGGCTGGCGGTCACGCCGGCGGTGGCGAGAAAGGCCGAGCCGAACAGGCCGACCTTGAGCAGGTTGCGCCGGGAGAGCCCCGGCGCGTCGAGGGTGGTTTCGCTCATTCTTGTTATCTGCCTGCGAAGGCCCGGTTCAGCGGACGAAAAGTTTGAAGACCAGCTTCTGGATGGCCTTGCCGTAGGGCGGGTAGATCAGCTTCGCGGCATTGAAACGCTGCTTGATGAACACCGCCTTGGCCTTGCTGAAGGTGAGGAAACCTTCATGGCCGTGATAGTGGCCCATGCCGGAGGGGCCGATGCCGCCGAAGGGCATGTCGTCCTGGGCCACGTGGAGCAACGTGTCGTTCAGGCACACGCCGCCGGAGTGGGTTTCGTGCAGCACGCGCTGCTGTTCGGCCTTGCCGTAGCCGAAGTAGTAGAGGGCCAGCGGGCGCGGACGATCATTGATGTAGGCGAAGGCATCGTCGATGGCGCGATAGGGGACGATGGGCAGCAGCGGGCCGAAGATCTCCTCCTGCATCAGCTTCATGTCGTCGGTCGCGCCCAGTACGACGGTGTGCGGCAGGCGACGGCCCTGGGCTTCGGGGAATAGCGGGACCAGGCGCGCGCCCTTGGTTTCGGCGTCGGTCAGGTAGCCCTTGAGGCGGCTCAGTTGGCGGTCATTGATGATGGCCGTGTAGTCGGGGTTGTCGGTCAGCTGCGGGTAGAAGCCCTTCACAGCCTGGCGATAGGCCTCGACGAAGCCGTCGACACGATCTTCCGGCACCAGGACGTAGTCCGGGGCCACGCAGGTCTGACCGGCGTTCATGGTCTTGCCGAAGGCGATGCGCTCGGCGGCGTCGGTCAGGGGCACGTCGGCGGAGACGATGGCCGGCGACTTGCCGCCCAGTTCCAGGGTTACCGGGGTCAGGTTCTCGGCTGCGGCGCGCATCACGTGCTTGCCGATGCTGGTTGCGCCGGTGAACAGCAGGTGGTCGAAGGGCTGGCGGGAGAACGCAACGCCGACGTCGGCCTCGCCCTGGACCACGGCCACCAGGTCTTCGGGGAAGACGCGCGCCAGCAGTTCCTGGAGCAATTGGGCGGTGGCCGGGGTGGATTCACTCATCTTGATCATCACCCGGTTGCCCGCCGCCAACGCGCCCACCAGCGGGCCGATGGCCAGGAACAGCGGATAGTTCCACGGCACGATGACGCCGACGACACCCAGCGGCTGGTAGACCACCTTGGCCGAAGCCGGTTGGAACGCCATGCCGACACTACGACGGGAGGGCTTCATCCATTTGCGGATGCGCTTGCTGACGTAATGGATGCCTTGAAGGCTGGGCATGATCTCCGCGAGCAGTGTCTCTTCCGCCGCGCGATTGCTGAAGTCCTGGGAAATGGCTGCTACCAGGGCGTCCTGCTCGGTGAACAGGAGGTCGCGCAGCGATTTCAGCCATTGGATGCGCTGCTCGGCACTGGGCATGGGGTTGGCGCGAAAGGCTTCGCGCTGGCGCTGGAAGAGGGACTCCAGTTGGCTGATCTGCTGCTGGGTCTGTTGCAGGTAAGCGATGTCGGCGACCATGGCGCTGCTCCTCGGCGGCTCCGGACGAGCCGTTTCGCATCCGCTGTACGGATACGGTAAGGCTCTGTTCTTGTGATGTCGCTGGATTTTTAGAGCAATTGCTCTAATCTGTCAAATTAGCTTGCCCTGTGGTCCGTCCGCCGGCAGCCCATCGAAAAGCTGGGCGTGCCTGGTCCCGGTAACACCGGGTGTTTCCGGAGCGCCTTGCGGTGTACCTTTAGCGCTCGCCGCGTTCCATCGATTGCAGGAATTTCCACCTGATGTCCCCAAGACCCAAGACCCGCGACCGAATCGTTCTGGAGAGCCTCGGGCTGTTCAACACCCAGGGCGAGCGCAACGTCACCACCAACCACATTGCCGCTCACCTGGGCATGTCGCCGGGCAACCTCTATTACCACTTCCGCAACAAGCAGGAGATCATCGCCGAGCTGTTCGGACTCTATGAGGCGCGGGTGGACAGCTTCCTGCGCCTGCCAGAAGGTCGCCCGGTGACGGTGGAGGACAAGACCTTCTACCTGGAGTCGCTGCTGGCGGCCATGTGGGATTTCCGCTTCCTGCACCGGGACCTGGAACACTTGCTGGAGTCGGATGCCGAGCTTGCCTCGCGCTATCGCCTGTTCGCCCAGCGCTGCCTGGATCATGCCCAGGGCATCTACCGCGGCTTCGTCAGTGCCGGCATCCTGCGCATGAACCCGGCCCAGGTCGAAGCGCTGACCCTCAACAGCTGGATCATCGTCACCTCCTGGGTGCGCTTTCTCTGCACCACCCGCGTCGATGCTGGTGACCTCAGCCAGGAATTGCTGCGTCGGGGCATCTATCAGGTGCTGGCGCTGGAAGGTGGCTACCTGGCGCCGGAGGCGCAGCCTGCGGTCAAGGCGCTCTACGAGAAGCTGTATGTGCCGCTGGAGCAGGTGGTACCGAGCTGATCGAGGAAACATTGACGCGTGTTAAGGCGAAGTGGCGCGTCTATAGTGAGAAAATTGAGCCAAGGAATGCTTGAGTTTTATCCATGTCCAGAAGCACACCTAGGATTGCGTTACTTGGCGCTGGTCCGTATCGATTCCCCGGCATTGAACTGGAACGCTACAACGATCTTGCGAGCCTGCAGGCCGATTCCGAAGCCGATGTGCTGTTGGTCGACCTGCCGGGCGCACAGGCGGGCCAGGCCTTGCGGGGCCTGCGCCTCGATCCCCGCTATCGTTTCAGTCTGATCTACTGTTGTCAGGACCAGGATCCCTGGTGCATTGCCCTGGGTGACGGCCCGCCGCCGGCCGACCCTGGTGCGATCACGCCCCTGTGGCGCCTCTGGCGCGAGCGCTTTGGCCTTTTCAATCGCGGAGCCGCCCCGGAACGCTTCGAGGAACGGGTGATGGCGTGGCTCTGGCTGCGCTCACGTGGTGAAGTCGTTGCAGTGCGTGATGCCAGCGTGCCCCAGCACTACCGCTATCCGCTGCTGGAAGCCCTGGGCAACGAAGAGACCATCAATCAATTCTCCTGGCTACAGCTGATGAGCCAGCAGGGCTGGCTGGAAGAGGGTGAACTGCAGGACCGGTTGCGCTTGTGCACCGGCTGCGGGTCGGGTCGCCTCAATTACGTGGATGTCTGCCCCGAGTGCCAGGCCCTGGACATTGGTCGCCAGCCTTCGCTGCATTGCTTCACCTGCGGGCACGTCGGTCCCCAGGAACATTTCCTCAAGGAAGGCGTGCTGCTCTGCCCGAACTGCCTGACTCGTCTTCGCCATATTGGCAGCGACTACGACCGTCCGCTGGAGAACTACCGCTGCCGCAACTGCCAGGCCTTTTTCGTCGATGCCGCCGTGGATGCGCGCTGCCTGGATTGCGGCCAATCCCACGCGCCCGACAAGCTGCGCGTACGCGAGATACGCCACTTCCGCCTGGCCGAGGCCGGGCGCCTGAGATGCCGGGAAGGCTTCGGCGCCGGGGCGACGAACCTCGAGCGCTTCGGCAGTCTCAACTTGTTGCCACGCCAGGCCTTCCTCGATCTGCTGAACTGGCAGCTGCAACTGACGCGACGGCACCGGGAGCCGGCCTTCTCTCTTCTCGGTCTGCGATTCGTCAACCTGTTGGACACCCTCTCCCAACTCGGTGAGATGCGCGGCCACGCGCTGGTGGACGGGCTGGTGGAGCGCCTGCAGGAAGCCGTGCGGGAAACCGATCGTTGTTGCCGGCTGAGCGAGGAGGTGCTCTGGCTGCTGATGCCGCACACCGATGTCACCGGCATGGAGGTGGTGCGCAAGCGCCTGGTCAAGGGAGCGGAACGCCTGACCGCCGGACAGGCGACGCCCATCGAGGTGCGGTTGGCCGTCTTCACGGCTCCCGATGATCAGCAGGACCAGGAAGACGCTGCCCTGCTGCTGGCGCGTCTGGGCGGACAGTTGGGCTGAGCATGGAAGCCTTTGTCGAGCAGTGGCTGCTGCTCCTCGGCGAGTTCGCCAGGAGCGATGGCATTCTGCAGGGTGCCTTCATGTTGCTGCCGGCCTTCCTGCTGCTGGAGCTGCCGCTCAACCTGCTGGTGCTGATCGGCGTCCTGCGCTGGTTCGTCCGCAAGCCGTTCGAGTTGCCCCAGCAGAGCACCTATCGGCCGCGGGTGTCCTGCATCATCACCTGCTACAGCGAGGGTCGGGACGTCCAGACGACCCTGCGCAGCCTGTGCGAGCAGACCTACCCCGGCTATATCGAGATGATTCCGGTGGTGGACGGAGCGGCCGTGAACCAGCCCACCATGCAGGCCGTGCGGGACTTTCGCGTCGATCCGCAGCTCTATCCGCGACGCCTGTTGCGACCCATCGCCAAGTGGCAGCGCGGGGGCCGGGTCTCCTCCCTGAACGCGGGCCTGGCTCACTGCACCGGCGAAGTGGTGATGGCCCTGGATGGCGACACCTCCTTCGACAACGACATGGTCAGCCAGATGGTCCGTCATTTCGCCGACCCGGACGTCCCGGCCGTGGCAGGAAGCCTGCGAGTGCGCAATGCCTGGGCTTCGCTCACCACCGCCATGCAGGCGCTGGAGTATCAGCTGTCGATCCACATGGCCAAGATCGGCCTCAGCGAATGGAACCTGGTGAATAACGTATCCGGTGCGTTCGGCGCGTTTCGCCGCAGTTTCCTCGACAAGATCGGCGGCTGGGACACCCACACCGCGGAAGACCTCGATATCACCCTGCGGATCAAGAACTACTTCGGCCGCAGGCCCCTGCGCATTCCGTTCGAGCCTTGCGCCATCGGCCATACCGATGCGCCCGTGACCTTCCTGCAGTTCCTCAAGCAGCGCCTGCGCTGGGACGGTGACCTGTACTTCCTCTATATCCGCAAGCACCGCCACAGCTTCAATCCGCGACTGCTGGGCTGGCCGAACTTCCTGATGACCCTGATCACCGGCTTCTTCTTCCAGCTGGTATTGCCTTTCATCATCGCCGGCTACTGCCTGGCCGGGCCCTGGGTATTGCCCTGGCCGCGCTTCCTGGCCCTGGCCGCCCTCATCTACCTGGTCTATCTGGGCATGACGCTGTTGCTCTATGTGGCCATGCTGGCCCTGGTGTCCGAGCGGCCGCGCCTGGACCTGCGATTGTTCCCTGTGGTCTTCGTCTTCCCGCTGTTCATGCTGGTCATGCGCATGTGGAGCGCGGTGGCCATGCTCAACGAGGCCCTGCGCCGCGGCCATGAGGAAACCAGCATGGCGCCCTGGTGGGTGCTGCGCAGGGCCAAGAGGTTCTGAGTTGATGATTCGTCCATTTCTTTTCTGCGCACTGCTGCTGGCCGCCGGCATGGTCCGGGCCGACGTGCTGCCGTTGGCCCAGGTGCTGGACCGCGCCGAAGACGGCACCGCGCTGCAGGCCAAGGCGGCCGAGCTGCGGGCGCTGGATGCACTCAAGGAACAACGCGAAGCCGAGGCGGGCTGGCAGTGGTTCGGCTCCGGCAGTACCGGGCACTACCACGAACTGGTGACCGAAGACCTGCGTGACGACTATTACGGGCGTGACCTGGCCCTCGGCCTGCGCCACCCGCTGCTCGGCAGCCTGCGTCGACAAGTCCAGGCCGTATCGGCGGTGGAGCTTGAGCAGAAGCGGCAGCAGGCGCAGCGCCTGTTGCGCCTGGCGGAGCAACGTCTGGCCTTACGCAGCGCCTACGCCGACTGGTGGCGCGCCGAGCAGGAAGAGCGCTGGTGCAAGGGGCTGCTGCCCGCATCCCAGACGGCTCGCGAACGCCTGGCCCGGCGTCAGCAGGGCGGCTGGCTGCTGCCTTCGCAGGCGCGATTGCTGGACGGCCAATGGCAAGGTCTCCAGCAGCGTTGCCGGCAGAGCGCGCTCCTGGTGGAGGACACCCGCGCCAGCCTGGCCGGGTTGGCGGGTATGGAGATTGGCCCTGGTCAGCAGGCCGAAGCGGAATCGCTGTCAACGCAAGTGCTGCCGCTGTCCAACTGGCGTCTGGCCTTGGAGGGTCACCCGAGCCTGCAGGAGCGGCAGGACGAACTGCGCCACGCCGAGCGCAATCGGCAATCGCCCTGGTACGAGAGCGTCGATTCAAGCTTCAGCGTTGCGCAGAGCTACGAGTCACGCAGCGGCGCCAGCAAGAGCGGCGACGGGCTGGTGGCCGCACTCAGTCTGTCCGCGCCCTTCGACCTGATGAACTACGGCCGGGCCCGCAATCGCGAAGGTGAGGCGCGCCATCAAGCCGCCCTGGCGCAGCTGGAGGCCGAGCGCCAGCAACTGCTCCAGTCCCTTGGGCAGACCCTGCAGGCCCAACGCCAGGCAGCGCTGAACCTGGATCGAGAGCGCGAGCAGTTGGCTGTTTCAGACCAGGCCCTGCGGGAGCAGCGGCTGCGCGCCGAGCGCTCGGTTTCCGAGAGCGCGGCCGAGGAACTGGCTGTGGAACTTGAACGCTACAACAGCGGATTGCGCCTGATTGCCGCCTGGCACGCTGCCTGGCTGCGTGAAGCGGCCCTGCGTCTGTTCGTCGACGATGACCAGGCCCTGGCTGGCCTGCTGGGGCCGCAGCGTCTCGACTGGACGGCCCTGGGTGTGGTTGGGGCGGCGCCGAAGGGCGTCGGCTCGACGGGCTGGAGCCAGGGTGTTTACCTGTGGAAAAGCGGGGCATTGCTGAATCCCGCGACTCGTCACGCGGAACTGCGCGAACTGCGCCGCGCCGGCATGACGCGGCTGTACCTGGGGCTCGATGGTGGGCAGGTGGCCAACATCCCGGTCCTGCGCAAGCAACTGCAGGACACCCTTGATGAGGCCCACGCCCAAGGCTTGCAGGTGGCTTTGCTGCTGGGGGACCCGGCTTGGCTGGAGCCCGCTGGGCGCCAGGGTTTGCTGGATCTGCTCGGCAAGCTCAAGGGGCTGCCGTTCGATGCCCTGCACCTGGATCTTGAGGTGGAGCAGCTCGGCTGGCCGGTGCCCGACCGCCGCTTGCAGGACTGGCTGGACAGCCTGGGCGCCGTGTCCGGGGTCGTGTCCTGGCCGCTGGAGCTGTCCAGCCATCCCCGCTGGTTCGCCGAGCCAGTCGCCGGCGCGACCTGCGTGCCCTGTGCCCTGCCGAAGCGCGGCGTGCGGCAGGTCGACCTGATGATCTACACCCGCAATCCCGCTCGAAGCGCCGAACTGGCGGAATCCATCGCCCGGCGCTGGCCGGCGCTGCGCTTCCGTCTGGCCCAGAGTGTCGAGCCCCAGCTACCGGCTGAGGAGTCCTGGGCTGGGGCATCGCGCACGCAGTTGCGGGAACAGTTCGAGCGTTGGCGCACGCGCCTGCAGCCTGCCGGTATCACCGGTGTCGACTGGCAGGATTGGACCCATTTCCCCCGTTGAGTCAGGCCATGAAGATTCGATTCTCCAGCCCCAAGGAACAGCAGCCCACCCAGGAGCAGGGGCTCAAGGTGCTCTACGCACCCGGTAAGCGCCTGGCCTTCAAGCTGCGCTGGTACCTGATCCTGCTCGCGGTGACCAGTCCGCTGTTGTTCCTGGTCGGGCGCGAGTTCCTCGGCCTTTGGCTGATCGAGGCGCCGGTGCAGCTGCACCTGCCGTCCACCGAGCTGCGGGCGCGGGAGGCTGGACAGGTGGAGCGCGTGCTGGCCAGGCCCGGCGACCGGGTCGAGGCCGGCCAGTTGCTGGTGAAGATGGATAACCCCGAGTGGCGCGGTCGACTTGCCCTGCTCGGTGACTCCGCCGCCCAGGCGCGACAGCCTGCCGGGAATCGGCCCTTGCCGGAGCAGGAGCGTCAGGCTCTGGAACGTCTTCTGGCCAGTGCGGAGGGGCGCTTGGGACGCCTGCGCGGGCTGCTCGCCGCCGGTGCCGCGACCCGGGGGGAGGTCCAGCAGGCCCAGGACGAGCGGGACAGGCGCCAGCGTGACCTGCTGCAATTCGAGCGGCGAGAGTCGCAACCGGTGGACGACACTCTGGAACGTCAGCGCCGACTGGAAAGCGATTGGCTGCAAGCACGCTTGCATGGGCTGGAGCTGAAGGCCGGGGAGTCTGGGGTGATCAGCGAGGTGCTGGTGGATGAGGGCGAAAACGTCGGCCCCGGGACACCGCTGATGCGCCTGCAGCGTCTGGGCGACGCCGAACTGTGGGTCTATCTCGACCCGCGGGATGCCGTCTATGCCTCTCCAGGCCAGCCTTTCCGGCTGCGCCTACCGGACGGCACCTGGCTGCCTGCCGAGGTGGTGCGCATGGTGGAGGACGCCGCTCCTGTGCCGGTGGAGCTGCGCGAGGCATTCAGCGCCCCGAGCCGCAACCTGCGCTTGCTGGCGCGGGTAAAAGGGGAGTGGCCGGCGTTCTGGCGTGTGGACCGTCTGGGTTTGAAGGCGCGCTTCCCCCATCGCTGGCGCTGGCTCGACAGTTGGGCCAGCGACCACTGAGCCGCGGCGTTCAGCGCTCCGGTGTCTGACTCGCTAGCCAGTCCGGAATCCGCCGCTCGAGGTAATAGGTGGGCTGCTGCGGCGATCCTTCGATGAACCCCACGTGGCCGCCCCGCGCATGCAGTTCCATGCGGGTCGAGGCCGAAAGTTCATGGGCCTCCGGCAGGCTGTGGCGGAAGACGAAGGGGTCGTCGGCTGACTGGATCAGCAGGGTGGGAATGCGGATGCCGCCCAGGTAGTAGCGGCTGGACGCGCGGCGATAGTAGTCGTGGGCATCGCTGAAACCGTGCAGTGGCGCGGTGATGCGACCGTCGAAGTCCCAGAAGGTACGCATGTTTTCCAGCGAGCCGAGGCGTTCCAGGGTGGACAGGTGTTCGCCGTGGCCCTGATGCGCGAACGACTGCTGCTTGTTCTTCACATAAGCCACCATTTCGCGCATGAAATGCGCCTGGTAGACCCGTGAGAAACCCAGGGCGATGCGGTCGGCGCACTGGTCCAGCCGGTAGGGCACCGAGACCGCCACCGCACCTTGCAGGCCGCAGTCGTCGCCGGTTTCTCCGAGGTACTTGAGTAGCACGTTGCCACCCAGCGAATAGCCCACCGCATAGAGCGGCGCCAGCGGGCGGCTGGCGCGCAGGTGCTGGACGGCGGTCGCCAGATCCTCGCTGACACCCGAGTGGTAGCCACGGGGCAGCAGGTTGGGTTCGCCCGAACAGCCACGCCAGTTGATGGCGACGCTGGCCCAACCGCGAGCGGCCAGCTCCTGCTGCAGGCCAAGCACGTACAGGGAGCCGGATGAGCCGGTCAGGCCGTGCAGGGCCAGCACCAGTGGTGCATCGGCTTCGTGGGGACCATGCCAGTCCAGGTCGAGGAAATCACCGTCGTCCAGCCACAAGCGCTCCCGCTGCCGGGAAAGCCGGAGTGGCTTGCGGCAGAAGGGCGACCACAGGGTCTGCAAATGTGGGCCCGGCAACCACCAGGCCGGCTGGAAGCCGGCGCGGGTGGTCGCGGGCGAATGGAACTGGTTCATCGGTGTGCCGTCGATCAGGCGTCGGAGGTTTCCCTGGCCGAGCGTTGCCACAGGGCGTAGTACACCTGGCCGGCTTTCTTCTCGCGGTGCAGGCGCCAGTTACCCGGTAGACCGAGCGCGGAGGGCGCGTTCTCGCTTTCGGTATAGACCCAGGCGAGGGGTGAGAGCCAGCCGCGATTCTCCAGGAGGTCGCAAACAGGTTGCAGCAGGCCCTGGTTGAACGGCGGATCGAGGAATACGACGTCGAAAGCGCTGGAGGACTGGGTGTCCAGATAACGCAGGGCGTCGCTTTGCAGCAGTTGGCCCCGGCCACAGCGCAGGGTGTCCAGATGGCCGCGCAATGCGGCGACCGAGTCGGGATTCAGGTCCAGCGCCAGCGCCTCGACGGCACCCCGGGACAGCGCCTCCAGATAGAGGGCGCCGCTACCGGCGAAGGGGTCCAGGACCCGCGCGCCTTCGATATAGGGTGCGAGCCAGTTGAACAACGTCTCGCGTACCCGGTCGGGGGTGGGGCGCAGGCTGGGACCGTTGGGGAAGGAAAAGCGCCGCGAGCGCCATTCGCCGCCGATGATGCGGAGTTGGCCCTGGCCGCCGTGTTTCGGCGTGGCGGGTCTGGGGGTCGGTTTGCGCATCAGTGCTCCGGTACGCCGCTGGGCATTTCGGCGGGCTTGTCGGTGGGCGGCGGCAGGTCCTTCTGGGGAACGGTGGGGCCGGCGGTGACGATGACGAACTGGTCGGGGTTCAGGTGTTTGGCCATGGCGGCCTTCACCTGGACAACGTCGAGCGCCTGGACCTTGGCCATGAAGTCTTCCAGGTAGGTCAGCGGCAGGTTGTAGAAGCCGATGGCGCCCAGCTGGCCGACGATGTCGGCGTTGCTCGCGGTGGACAGCGGGAAGCTGCCCGCCAGCTCACGCTTGGCATCGTCCAGTTCCTTCTGGGTCGGACCGTCTGCCAGGTACTGGCGAACGATATCCTGGATCAGCTTGAGGGTGCCCTGGCTCATCTCGGCGCGGGTTTGCAGACCGATCATGAACGGGCCGCGTACCTGCATGGCGGTAAAGCCGGAGCTGACGCCATAGGTCAGGCCGCGCTTTTCGCGCACCTCTTCCATCAGTCGCGTGCCGAACCCGCCGCCGCCGAGGATCTGGTTGCCGAGGTAAAGCGCGGCGTAATCCGGGTCATTCCGGTCGATGCCGAGCTGGGCCAGCATCAGGTGGGTCTGCTTGGACGGGAACTCGATGTGATTGATACCGGCCTTGGGTGCATCCGGTTCCGGCAGCTTGGCCAGGGCAGGGCCCTTCGGCAGTGCGCTGGATACCTGGTTGGCAATGGCTTCGGCTTCGGCGCGGGTGAGATTGCCGACGACGGCGATCACCACGTTGCCGGCGGCGTAGGCCTTCTGATGGAACTCGCGCATCTGGGCGACGGTGATGCCGGGTACGGACTTCTCATCGCCTTCGCTGGGGTGCGCGTACGGATGCTGGCCGTAGAGTTTCTCGAAGAGCTCCAGGCCGGCGAGCTTGCCGGGGTTCTGCTTCTGGTACTCGAATCCGGCGAGCATCTGGTTCTTGATCCGCGCCAGGGAGTCTTCAGGGAAGGTTGGCGCACCGATCACCTGGGTGAACAGTTCCAGGGCGGGCTCGCGCTGCTCGGGGGCGGTGAGGCTGCGCAGGCTGGCGATGGCCATGTCGCGGTAGGCGCCGTTGCCGAACTCGGCGCCCAGGCCCTCGAAGCCCTGGGCGATGGCGGTGACGTCCTTGCCCTTCACACCCTCGTTGAGCATCGCGTTGGTGAGGGTCGCCAGGCCAGAGGTGGCGCCGTCCTGACTGCTGCCGGCGGCGAAGGTCAGGCGCAGGTCGAACATCGGCAGCTCAGGCGCGGCAACGAAGAGCACCTTGGCGCCTTCAGCGGTGGTCCAGCTCTGGATGTCCAGGCTACGGCGACTGGGTGCCTTGCCGCCCAGCTCTGCCAGGGATTGCAGTCCCTCGGCCGGTGCCGGGGTGGCGGTTTCGGCGGTGGCGGTAGTGTCCGGGCGGTTGGCGACGAAGCCGAGTACGCCGAGCAGGACGATCAGGGCCAGGCCGAGCAGGCCGTAACGCAGGCCGTTTCGCTCAGTCATTGCGGGCCTCCTCGGGAAGGATGTGGGCGACGCTCAGGCGGTCGCGGGTGAAGAAGGTCTTGGCGGCGGCCTGGATGTCGGCGGGCGTCACGGCTTCGAGGGCCGCGAGGTCCTGGTCCATCAGTTTCCAGGACAGGCCAACGGTTTCCAGCTGGCCGATGGTGGTGGCCTGGCTGGTGATGGAGTCGCGCTGATAGACGAGGTCGGCGATCGCCTGGGCGCGTACGCGCTTGAGTTCGTCGGCGCTCGGCGGGGTGTTCTTCAGGTCTTCCAGCTGGCGCCAGAGGCCGGCTTCGGTCTGCTCGAGGGTCTTGCCCTTCTGCACGTTGGGGGTGGCGCTGATGACGAACAGGCTGTCGCCACGGGGGAAGCCGTCGTACCAGGCGGAGGCGCCGCTGACGAGCTCCTCGCCGCGTTCCAGTCGGCTGGACAGGCGCGCGCTGTAGCCGCCGTCGAGCAGGGTGGAAATCAGGCGCAGGGCGTGGACCTGGCGGGGGTCCTTGGCTGTGGCGAGACCCGGCACGTTGAAGCCCATGATCAGGCTCGGCAGCTGGGTGCGCACGTGCAGGTTGAGGCGGCGCTCGCCGGGGGTGGCCAGCTCCAGCGGCTTCTTCGCGGGCGGCACGTCACGCTTGGGAATGTTGGCGAAATAGCGCTCGGCGAGGCCTTTGACCTCGTCCGGGGTGACGTCGCCGACTACCACCAGGGTGGCGTTGTTCGGCACGTACCAGGATTCGTACCAGTGGCGCAGCTCCTCGACCTTCATACGGTTGAGGTCGGCCATCCAGCCGATGGTGGGGATGTGGTAACCGCTTGCCGGATAGGCCATCGCCTTGAAACGCTCGAAGGCTTTGGCGGTGGGCTTGTCGTCGGTGCGCAGGCGGCGTTCTTCCTTGATCACTTCGATCTCGCGGGTGAACTCTTCCGGCGGCAGCTTGAGGCTGGCGAGGCGATCGGCTTCCAGCTCGAAGGCGACGCCCAGGCGGTCGCGGGCCAGCACCTGGTAGTAGGCGGTGTAGTCGTCGCTGGTGAAGGCGTTCTCCTCGGCGCCGAGCTCCCGCAGGATGCGCGAGGCTTCGCCTGGGCCGAGTTTGCGGCTGCCCTTGAACATCATGTGTTCGAGGGCGTGGGAGAGACCGGTCTGGCCGGGCGTTTCGTAGCTCGAACCGACCTTGTACCAGAGCTGGGACACCACCACGGGGGCGCGATGGTCTTCACGGACGACGACCTTGAGGCCGTTGTCCAGGGTGAACTCGTGGGTGGGCTGATTGTCTGCAGCGATAGCCAAAACGGGCAGACAGAGAGCGCAATACAGCAAGCCGGCGGCTTGTCGGGCAATGGCTTTCATTGATGTTCTTGACCTATCGGACGGCCCCGGCGGTCGTACCGCCTGCGGGCGAAGAGGTGCTAGGATACCCCATCCTTTCCCGGGGCGGCGAAGCTGGCCGGCATAGAGCCAGTACGGCCGCTCCCTTGAGATGCAATCGACTCATGTTTGGTTCCAACGACGACAAGAAAGCTCCGGCCCAGGCCGGGGAAAAGAAATCCTTGTTCGGCTGGCTGCGCAAAAAGCCCCAGGAAACCGCTCCCGTCGCTCCGGCGGAACCGGTTGCTCCTGTCGAGGCAGAGACGCCGGCCGCACCTGCGCCCACGCCTGAAATTGTTCCGGTTGCCCAGCCTGTCGCTGAGCCCGTAACGGCTCCGGCCCCGGTCCCCGAAGCGGCTCCGGTCGTAGCCGAAGTCCCGGCACCGGCACCGGCACCGGCACCGGCACCGGCACCAGCGCCCGCGCCTGTCGAAGTCTCCGCGCCCGCTCCGGTCGTGACCGAAGCGCCCGCTCCCGTGATTGCCGAGGCGCCGGTAGTCGCCGAGGCTGTTGCACCTGCACCTGCACCTGCACCTGCACCTGCACCTGCACCTGCACCTGCACCTGCACCTGCACCCGTGGCAGAAGAGCCGGCGCCGGTGATCGCACCCGCTCCTGCAGTCGAGCCGGCCCCCGTTCTCGCCGTCCAGACCGAGCCCGCCAAGGCCAGCTTCTTCTCCCGCCTCAAGCAGGGACTGTCGAAGACCAGCGCCAGCATTGGCGAAGGCATGGCCAGCCTGTTCCTCGGCCGCAAGGCCATCGACGACGACCTGCTGGATGAAATCGAGACCCGTCTCCTGACCGCCGACGTGGGTGTGGAAGCCACCACTGCCATCGTCCAGAGCCTGACCCAGAAGGTCGCGCGCAAGCAGCTGGCTGACGCCGACGCCCTCTACAAGGCCTTGCAGGACGAACTGGCGGCTCTGCTGCGTCCGGTCGAACAACCGCTGAAGATCGAGAGTGGCAGCGCGCCCTACGTGATCCTCGTGGTCGGCGTGAACGGCGTCGGCAAGACCACCACCATCGGCAAGCTGGCCAAGAAGCTGCAGCTCGACGGTAAGAAAGTCATGCTGGCCGCCGGTGACACCTTCCGCGCCGCTGCGGTCGAGCAGCTGCAGGTCTGGGGCGAGCGCAACAACATCGCCGTGATTGCCCAGCACACCGGCGCCGACTCCGCTTCCGTGATCTTCGATGCCGTGCAGGCCGCCAAGGCCCGGGGCGTCGATGTGCTGATCGCCGATACCGCCGGCCGTCTGCACACCAAGGACAACCTCATGGAGGAGCTGAAGAAGGTGCGCCGCGTGATCGGCAAGCTGGACGAGACCGCTCCCCACGAAGTGCTGCTGGTGCTGGACGCCGGCACCGGCCAGAACGCGATCAACCAGGCCAAGCAGTTCCACCAGGCGGTCAACCTGTCCGGCCTGGCGCTGACCAAACTGGACGGCACCGCCAAGGGCGGGGTGATCTTCGCCCTGGCCAAGCAATTCAGCCTGCCGATCCGCTACATCGGTGTGGGTGAAGGCATCGACGACCTGCGTACCTTCGAAGCCGACGCCTTCGTCAAGGCCCTCTTCGCAGAGCGGGAGTCCGCATGATTCGATTCGAGCAGGTCGGCAAGCGCTATCCAAACGGCCACGTCGGCCTGCACGAACTGAGCTTCCGCGTACGCCGCGGCGAGTTCCTCTTCGTCACCGGCCACTCCGGCGCCGGTAAAAGCACGCTGTTGCGCCTGCTGCTGGCGATGGAGCGACCCACTACCGGCAAGCTGCTGCTAGCCGGGCAGGACCTGTCGACCATCACCAACTCGCAGATCCCTTTCCTGCGCCGCCAGATCGGCGTCGTCTTCCAGAACCACCAACTGCTGTTCGACCGCAGCGTGTTCGACAACGTCGCCCTGCCGATGCAGATCCACGGCCTGTCCAAGGCGGAGATCGCCAAACGCGTGAGCGTGGCGCTGGAGCGTGTATCCCTGGCCGACAAGGCCGAGCTTTATCCGGCCGACCTGTCCACCGGCCAGCAACAGCGCGTGGGCATTGCCCGCGCCGTCGTTCACCGCCCGGCCTTGCTGCTGGCGGACGAACCCACGGGTAACCTGGACCCGCGCCTGGCCGCCGAGATCATGGGTGTATTCGAGGACATCAATCGCTTGGGCACCACTGTCTTGATCGCCAGTCACGACCTGGCGCTGATTGCGCGCATGCGCCACCGTCTGCTCACCCTGCAACGTGGCCGCCTGATCGGCGACGGGGAGGCGGTCTGATGAGCGCCAAGCAGATGCCGCCGCCGAAGCCCGCCGAGCGTGTGGGGGCTTCGCCCCGCCACGTCGAGTCGCCGGAGAAGGGCGATGACGGCCCGGATTTCAAAACCCTGCTGCATGCCTGGCTGGAGAGCCACCGCGCCAGCCTGGTGGACAGCCTGCGTCGCCTGGGTCGCCAGCCCGTGGGCAGCTTCTTCACTTGCCTGGTGATGGCGATCGCCCTCAGCCTGCCCATGGGTCTGTCCCTGCTCCTCAGCAACGTGGAGCGGCTGGGTGGGTCCTGGCAGCGTGCGGCGCAGATTTCCCTGTTCATGAAAATGGATGCCAGCGAGTCCCAGGGGCAGAAGCTACGGGATGAAATCGCCGGCATGCCGGATGTTGCCGAGGCCGAATGGATCAGTCGCGAGCAGGCATTGGCCGAGCTGCAGCAGCAATCCGGTCTAGGCGAGGCGCTCAAGGAACTGCCGCAGAACCCGCTGCCCGGCGTGATCCTGGTGACCCCCAAGGAAGTCGACAAGGCGGCCCTTGAGGCCTTGCGTCAACGTCTGTCGGAAATGTCCGGCATCGAACAGGCGCAACTGGACCTGGTCTGGGTCGAGCGCCTGTCGGCGATCCTCAAGCTGGGCGAACGTTTCGTCTTCGGCCTGGCGGTGCTGCTGATCCTGGCCTTGCTGCTGGTCATCGGTAACACCATTCGTCTGCATATCGAGAACCGCCGCACCGAGATCGAGGTGATCAAGCTGGTGGGCGGTACCGATAGCTATGTGCGTCGTCCCTTCCTTTATATGGGCGCGCTCTACGGTACCGGCGCGGGCCTGCTGGCCTGGCTGGTGCTCGCCTATGGCCTGGACTGGCTGAACGATGCCGTCGTCCGTCTGGCCGGTCTCTACGGCAGCGACTTCGCGCTCGTGGGCGTACCACTAGCCGATGGTCTATCCCTGCTTCTGGGCGCTGTCCTGCTGGGCTACATTGGCGCCTGGCTGGCCGTCGCCCGTCATCTCAGTGAGCTGGCGCCGCGTTAGAACCCATCGGTTTTCGCGGGTGTTGCGAGGGGTGTAAGGAAACTTTTACACCCCCTTGCAGTCATATAGGCCAGTGCTACACTGCGCGAGCTTTAGTGAATCGGAGGATTCGCATGACCACTTCCCTGCAACCTGTCTATGCCCTGGCCCCCGGTGCGAACCTGGAGGCATACGTGCATGCGGTCAACGGCATCCCGCTGCTGACTGTCGAGCGGGAGCGCGAACTGGCCGAACGCCTCTTCTACGAACAAGATCTGGAAGCGGCACGGCAAATGGTGTTGGCGCACCTGCGCTTCGTCGTGCACATCGCAAAGAGTTATTCCGGCTACGGTCTGGCCCAGGCCGACCTGATCCAGGAAGGCAACGTCGGCCTGATGAAGGCCGTCAAGCGTTTCAACCCCGAAATGGGCGTGCGCCTGGTGTCCTTCGCTGTGCACTGGATCAAGGCCGAGATCCATGAATTCATCCTGCGCAACTGGCGAATCGTCAAAGTCGCCACCACCAAGGCGCAGCGCAAGCTGTTCTTCAACCTGCGCAGCCAGAAGAAGCGTCTGAGCTGGCTGAACAACGATGAAGTCCATGCAGTGGCCAACACCTTGGGTGTCGAGCCCCATGAAGTGCGCGAGATGGAAAGCCGGCTGACCGGCCAGGACATGGCGTTCGACCCGGCGGCGGATGCTGACGACGACGCTGCCTTCCAGGCTCCGGCGCACTACCTGGAAGACCACCGCTACGACCCGGCGCGTCAGTTGGAGGAAGCGGACTGGAGCGACAGCTCCACCGCCAATCTGCACGAAGCGCTGGACGGCCTGGATGAGCGCAGCCGCGACATCCTCCACCAGCGTTGGCTGGCCGAGGAGAAAGCGACGCTGCACGACCTGGCAGCCAAGTACAACGTCTCCGCCGAGCGTATTCGCCAGTTGGAGAAGAACGCCATGAACAAGCTCAAGGGCTTCATTCAGGCGTGACGCTGAAACCCGGAAAAGCCGCACTTCGGTGCGGCTTTTTTCTGTCTGGAGAAAACCACCATGCCCATGCCGTCCCTGCGCACCAGCCACTGGCTGCTGTTCGCCTCGGTCGCCGTGCTGTTCTTTTCCCTGGCGCTATGGATGAGCAAGCAGTCCGACCGCGCCGAGCCGCTGCCCTGGCTGCAGGACTGGCAGGAATCGGTGATCGTGCCCATGGCCGAAGGTGACCTGCCCCTGGAGAAATTGGCGGAGCTGGCGCCGGGGGAACTCTGGTTGCAACCGCGTGCGGAAGGTCCGCGTCTGATCTACCGCACCGAGCAGGAGCGGGAAGAGGGCGTCTGGCGCCTTGAGGGCGAGCTGGAGCTGAGCGATGGCGAACGCAGCAGCCTGTCCAAGGCCCTGGGCGCAGGCACCGACGAGCAACCTCTGAGTGGCGAGATGCTGGAGCAGTTGGGCGGACACCGGGTAGCCGTGCTGAACATGGTGCCCATGGCCGAAGTATCGGCCGCGCGGCTGGCCGCCAGCATCGGGCCACCCCGACTGCGCCTGCGCACCGGTGAGGGCGAGGCGTGGATCTACCCCCAGCAGGGGCTCAGCGCACACCTGCTGGAAGGCAAGGTGCAGCTCCTGCACCTGGTGCCGCGCGAGGCGATGAAGGACTGAGTGATTGAGGGAGGGCGCGCGGCCCCTTTAGGAGCGAGCTTGCTCGCGAAGCGGGGTGGCACCTTTCTTCGCCAGCAAGCTGGCTCCTACTGGTCCGGCCTCAGAGTTGTTGCAGGTAGCTGCTGCCGCCGAGTTGACTCATTTGTCGGCGAATCCAGCCAGCGCGGGTCGCGACATAACCGCTTGGCCTTGAAGGGCTCCATCTACGCGGATTCGGTAGAACGGCCGCCAGCAAGGCTGCCTGCTGGCGGGACAGGCGGGTGGCATGGACGCCGAAATGCTGGCGGGCTGCGGCTTCGGCGCCGAACACGCCGTTGCCCCACTCGACGCTGTTCAGGTAGACCTCGAGGATTCGGTGCTTCGGCCAGAACAATTCGATCAGGCCGGTGAACCAGACTTCCAGACCCTTGCGGACCCAATTGCGGCCGGACCAGAGGAATAGATTCTTCGCCACTTGCTGGCTGAGGGTGCTGGCGCCACGGACCGAACCGCCGCGCTCGTTGTGCGCAAAGGCCTTGCGGATGGCCGGGATGTCGAAGCCCCAGTGCTCGGCAAACTTCTGGTCTTCGGCGGCGATTACCGCGATCTTCAAATCATTCGGCAGTTCATCCCAGGACACCCAGTCGCGCTTGACGTCGATCGGCTTGCCGTCGATCCACGACTCGATCTTGCGCTCCACCATCAGCATCGAGCCGGGCGGCGGCACCCAACGGAACAGGATCACCAGCAACACGGACGCCGCCGCGAACCAGAGCAGCAATTTGAACAGGCGGCGGCGAATGGTGCTGAACATGCTGGCTTGGCCCAGGGAAATTTGCGCGCCATTATAGCGGCCGTCCTTCCTCTGTCTGGAGTCCCCATGGCGCGTCTGTTCCTGCTGCTTTCCGCATTCGCCGGTTTCACCGGGGTGGCCCTTGGCGCTTTTGCCGCCCACGGGCTGAAAAGCAGGCTGACGCCCGAGTACCTGACGGTGTTCCAGACCGGCACCCACTACCAGTTGATCCACGCCCTGGCGCTGTTCGGCGTGGCCCTGCTGGCGCTGCACGCTCCCGGTCGACTGGTGAACCTGGCGGGCGGCTTCTTCGCCCTCGGTATCCTGCTGTTCTCCGGCAGCCTCTACCTGCTGACCCTGAGTGGAATCGGCAAGCTTGGCATCATCACGCCCTTCGGTGGCCTGGCCTTCCTGGTTGGCTGGCTGTGCCTGGGCCTCTCGGCCTGGAACCTGGCGAGTCGCTAACTTGACCGTGGCGTCAAATTGCGGGACGAATGGCGCCCTTTTGCCTTGGTGCCGCGCGGCTATCGGGCTAGAATGCCGTCCCCTTTTCCAGTTGTGACTGATCCGTCATGCGCATTCAGTTGAACGGCGAATCCTTCGAGCTTCCCGATGGCCAGACCGTCGCGGACCTCATTTCCCGCCTGGACCTCGCCGGCCGCCGCGTCGCGGTCGAACTCAATCTCGATATCGTGCCGCGCAGCCAGCACGCCTCCACCGCCCTGCGCGAAGGCGACCGCATCGAGGTGGTCCACGCCATCGGCGGCGGCTAGTAGAGCGGGTTTCAACCTGCCCAGCCGCACCATCCGCAGCACCTGTTTCGCGTATCAAGCAATTCCCTCTGCCCGCCAGGAGTCCAGCATGAGCCAAACGCCGATCGACAAGCCCTTCACCCTCGCGGGCCGCACCTATGAATCGCGTCTGCTGGTGGGCACCGGCAAGTACAAGGACCTCGAAGAAACCCGCGTTGCCATCGAGGCTTCCGGCGCCGAGATCGTCACCGTGGCTGTGCGCCGCACCAACATCGGCCAGAACCCGGGCGAACCGAACCTGCTGGACGTGATTTCGCCGGACAAGTACACCATCCTGCCGAACACCGCCGGCTGCTATAACGCCGAGGAAGCCGTGCGCACCTGCCGCCTGGCCCGTGAGCTGCTGGATGGCCACAACCTGGTCAAGCTGGAAGTCCTGGCTGACCAGAAGACCCTCTTCCCCAACGTCGTCGAAACCCTCAAGGCTGCTGAGCAGCTGGTCAAGGACGGTTTCGACGTCATGGTCTACACCAGCGACGATCCCATCATCGCCCGCCAGCTGGCCGAGATGGGCTGCATCGCCGTGATGCCCTTGGCCGGCCTCATCGGCTCGGGCATGGGTATCTGCAACCCCTGGAACCTGCGCATCATCCTCGAAGAAGCCAAGGTTCCGGTGCTGGTCGACGCCGGTGTCGGCACTGCGTCCGACGCCACCATCGCCATGGAACTGGGTTGCGAAGCCGTGCTGATGAACACCGCCATCGCCCACGCGCAGAACCCCGTGATGATGGCCGAGGCCATGAAGCACGCCATCGTTGCCGGTCGCCTCGCCTACCTGGCCGGGCGTATGCCGCGCAAACTCTACGCCAGTGCGTCCTCGCCGCTGGATGGTCTGATCCGCTGAGAATCCGCGATCAGCTGCGCGTCGGCCCTGCGGCGTTAAAAACAGGCTCGGAAAGCCGCTTGCGGCTAACGCGCTTTAGCGCGGCCCGAAGGGCGAGCGAAGCGAGTAATGCTCATTTACAGCCTGTAAACTCCGCTTCCTCACCTGTTTTTGCCTTGCATGGTTCTAGCTCGCAAGATCGAGCAGGTTCTGAATTTTATTTACAGGTTTCGCGAACATGATTGAAGAACAGGGCTCGCCGGCTGCCGCCGACGAAACGCGCCACCACCGCACCATCAAGAGTTTCGTGATGCGTGCCGGGCGCATGACCGAAGGCCAGCAGCGTGGCCTCGACCAGGGCTGGCCGAAGTACGGCCTGGAACTGGCTGACGGTCCGCAGGATTTCGACGCCCTGTTCGGTCGCAGTGCGCCGCGTACCTTCGAGATCGGCTTCGGCATGGGCCATGCCACCCTGGAGATGGCTGCCGCCGCACCCGAGCAGGATTTCATTGGTGTCGAAGTTCACCGTCCGGGGGTTGGCGCCCTGCTGAATGGCGCCATGACCCAGGGCCTGTCCAATATCCGTGTATACAGCTGCGATGCGCTCGAAGTGCTGCGTGACTGCGTTGCGGATGCAAGCCTGGACCGCCTGCTGCTGTTCTTCCCCGATCCCTGGCACAAGTCCCGTCACCACAAGCGGCGGATCGTCCAGCTCGCGTTCGCCGAATTGGTACGACAGAAGCTCAAGGTCGGCGGTGTGCTGCATATGGCCACCGACTGGGAGCATTACGCCGAGCACATGCTGGAAGTCATGAGCGTTGCGCCGGGTTACCGCAACCTGGCCGAGGACGGCCGTTACGTTCCGCGCCCGGAAGAACGCCCCATCACCAAGTTCGAGCGCCGCGGCGAGCGTCTTGGCCATGGCGTCTGGGATCTCAAGTTCCAGCGCATCGATTGATCGGGCGCCGTCCAGCGGCGCACCGATACACCTGACTAGACCGGGATAACCCGGCACCTCACCTGATCCGACGATAGCAACGCCTGCCCATTGAGCGGGCGGCATAAGAATAAGAGCGACGTAATGCCCATTACGTCGTGAGGAGAAGGCTGTGTTGTTGAGAACATTCGGATATCTGCTCCTGGCCGGCTGCGCCCTGCAAGCCCAGGCCAAAGTCGACGCTACCCAGGCCGCCCGTCTCGGGCAGGACCTCACGCCCCTCGGCGGTGAGCGAGCCGGCAATGCCGCCGGCACCATCCCGGCCTGGGACGGTGGTCTGGCCACCCCGCCGGCTGGCTACCAGCCGGGCATGCACCACCCTGATCCCTATGCCGGTGAGGCCCCGCGCTTCGTCATTGACGGCAGCAACCTCGCCCAGTACGAGCAGATCCTGACGCCGGGGTACAAGGCCCTGCTGCAGGAGCATCCGGAATACAAGCTGCGGGTCTTCCCGACCCATCGCAGCGCTGCGGCGCCGCAGCGCATCTATGACGCCACCCGCTCGAATGCCGTGAACGGTTCGCTGATCGCCGGTGGCAACGGCGTCGAGGGCGCCGCGGCCGGCATTCCCTTCCCGATTCCGGCGAGCGGCCTGGAAGCCATCTGGAACCATATCCTGCGTTATCGCGGCGAGCAGATTCACTTCACCACCAACCAGGCCGCCGTCCTGGCCAACGGCAGCTACAACCTGCTCAAGCTGGAACGGGACATCTATTTCGTCTACGGCCGCGACGGCATGACCCCGGGCAACCTGGAGAACACGCTGTTCTTCTACAAGTACCGCGTCGTCGCTCCGGCCAAGCTGTCCGGTTCGGCGCTGGTGGTGCAGGAAACCCTCGACCAGGTGCTGTCGATCCGCAAGGCCTGGCGCTTCAATCGCGGCGAACGGCGTGTCCGTCGTCTGCCGATGCTGGCGTACGACACCCTGCAGCCCGACACCAATGGCCTGGCCACGGCCGACGTGGTGGACTCGTACAACGGCGCGCCGGATCGTTACGAATGGCAGCTGCTCGGCAAGCAGGAAATGCTGGTGCCCTACAACAGCTACGCCGTGCACCAGAAGGGCATCCCCTACGAGCAGGTCCTCAAGTCCAGCTACGTGAATCCTGACCTGCTGCGTTATGAGCAGCATCGTGTCTGGGTGGTGGAAGCGACCCTGCGCAAGGGCTTCACCCATCCCTACGCCAAGCGTCGTTTCTACCTGGACGAGGACAGCTGGCAGATTCTGGCCGTTGATCTTTATGACAAGGACGGACACCTGAGCGGCATGCAGGAAAGCCATCCGATCAGCTACTACGATGCACCGATGTTCGGCAGTACGCTGGAAACCATCTACGATTTCGTGGGCGATCGTTACTTTGTCGACGGTCTCGACAACAACGAACCCATGTATGATTTCAACGCCCCGCTCAGCCCGAGGGATTTCACTCCCCAGGCGCTACGGCGCGAAGGCAACTGATTCCGGCCTGCCTGGCCATCCCAGCCGCCCCTCGGGGCGGCTTTTTAATGGGCGTCTTCCAGGCGCCACAGCCCTGTGGGAGCGATTTCAATCGCGAATGAATTCGCTTACAGGGCAGGGCTTTGCCCTGCTTGGCGAATAAATTCGCTATGTCTGCGTTAGATGTTGCCAGAGATCGGTCATCGGTCCAGGAGCCTTGTAGGAGCTAGCTTGCTAGCGAAACGGGGCCATTCGCTGGCAAGCCAGCTCCTATGGGCAGTGCAGCTACTTGCAACACGTAATGCCGACACAGCCAATAAATTCGCCCCTACAGGACTGCGTCGACGGTGTGCCGAAAGTCACCCCTCTCCTTCTGGGAGAGGGGCCGGGGGAGAGGGTAGTTTCCGGCGGCTCGCTGCGAACCCATTTTCGCGAATGAATTCGCTCCCACAAGGGTGGATGTCGTCTTTCACATCCACCAGCGGATGTCTTTCCAGACCCCGAGCGGCGAAGCGTGCTCCACCCATCCGGAAGGCGCCGCTAATTGATCAGCTCCGCCCCAGTCAACGTCGCATCCGGCAGGGCCGGGGGTGCGGGGCTGATCTGCATGTACTTGATGCTTTCCCGTGGGATCAGCAGCAGGTCGCCATCCACCTCGATGCTGAGGAAAGGGGACTCCAGTTGGCGGCGCAAGCCCCTGGCCACTTCCACCGGGTCGGCGGTTTGCTGGGGAAAGCGCAGGGCCAGGCGCTGGCCGTCCTGGAAGTGCAGGTAGAGGTGCTTGATCGGTTTCATGGGCATGCTCCCGGCGGTGGCGGCCGGGAGCCGCCGATCCTAGTTGCGATCGGCGATCACGCCGATCACGAAGAAGACTAGTAGCAGGACGGGCGCCAGGGTGTAGTTGTTGAAGTAGCCCAGCCCTTTGGCCAGCCAGGGCGTCAGGTAGATCATCGCCAGGCCGTAGCCCACCGCGCAGAGCAGCACGAAGAGCAGGGTGCGGAAGAGGAAGTTGAGGCTACCGATGCGCTGTTGTACCCAGGCGTTCAGCGCGGGCCCGAACAGCACCAGGACGGTGGCCATGATGGCCAGGGCGATATCGTGCAGGTGGCCACGGCTCCAGCGCGAAAGGGTGGCGATCAGATCCAGTACGACTTCCATCCAGAGGGTCCTTGGCGAAATGGTTCGGGGGCAGACGATTCCAAATCCGTGGTGCGCCCGTCAAGGTAGGAAATGCTGCAGCAGGTCGTTGAGGAACAGCTGGCCTTCATGGGTGGCAACCAGGCGTTGCGGGTCCTTCAGCAGCAGGCCACGGGCCTCGGCTTCGCTGCGCGCTGCCGCCAGGCTGGCCAGCGGCATGCCGGTGCGCTGAGTGAACAGGTCTGCGGGCACGCCGTCCGTGAGGCGCAGCACGTTCATGAGGAATTCGAAGGGCAGCTCGTCGTGGTCGAGGTGGCGTTCGCCGGCCTGGAAGCGCTTGGCGGAATCCAGATAGTCCTTCGGCAGGCGGGTTTTCCAGCTGCGGATGATCCGGCCTTCCGGGCTGCTCATCTTGGCGTGGGCGCCGGCGCCGATGCCAAGGAAGTCGCCGAAGCTCCAGTAGTTGAGGTTGTGCCGTGCGCGTTGGCCGTCGCGGGCATAGGCGGACACTTCGTATTGCGCGTAACCCTGTTCGGCCAGCAGTGCCTGGCCGGCCTCCTGGATGTCCCAGAGGATGTCGTCCTCGGGCAGCTCCGGCGGCTGGTTCCAGAACACAGTATTCGGCTCCATGGTCAGCTGGTACCAGGAGAGATGCGTCGGACCCTGGGCGATGGCCGTGCGCAGGTCTTCGAGGGCATCTTCCATGGACTGGTCCGGCAGGCCGTGCATCAGGTCCAGGTTGAAATTGTCGAATCCGGCCTTGCGCGCCATGTCCGCAGCGCGCACGGCTTCGTCGCCGTTGTGGATGCGCCCCAGGGCCTTCAGCTTGGCTTCCTGGAAACTCTGCACGCCAATCGAGAGGCGGTTGATGCCGAGCTGCCGGTAGGCGGCGAACTTGGCCTGCTCGAAGGTGCCGGGGTTGGCCTCGAGGGTGATCTCGATATCGCGGGCGAAGGGCACCCGCTGCTCCACGCCATCGAGCAACCGGCCGATGGCATTGGCGCTGAACAGGCTGGGCGTGCCGCCACCGAAGAAGATCGACGTCAGCGAGCGACCGTGGACATGTCCGAGGTCCTGGTCCAGGTCCGCCAGCAGGGCATCGATATAGGCCTCTTCAGGCAGCTCGGAGCCGGCGGCATGGGAGTTGAAGTCGCAGTAGGGGCACTTGCGCACGCACCAGGGGATATGGACATAGAGCGCCAGGGGCGGGAGCTGGAAACCGATGGCCTGGTTTCCAGCCTCCGGGTGCGACGCCGTGCTTTTCATATCCCCAGCCGCTGCTTGAGCAGGGCCATGGCACGGGCGCGGTGGCTGAGCTGGTTCTTGTCGATGGGGGACAGTTCGGCGCTGGAGCAGCCGCATTCAGGAACCCAGAACAGCGGGTCGTAGCCGAAACCGTGCTCGCCACGGGCTTCGAGCAGGATGCTGCCGCGCCAGATGCCTTCACAGAGGATCGGCAGCGGGTCATCGGCATGGCGCATCAGGGCCAGGCTGCAGATGAACTGCGCGCCGCGCTCGGCTTCGGGGACATCGCGCAGGGCGTCGAGCAGCTTGGCGTTGTTCGCCGCGTCACCCTTGCCATCGGCGTAACGTGCCGAGTAGATGCCCGGCGCGCCGCCGAGGAAATCCACCGCCAGACCGGAGTCGTCGGCCAGTGCTGGCAGGCCGGATACCCTGGCCGCGTTGCGGGCCTTGAGGATGGCGTTCTCAACGAAGGACAGGCCGGTTTCTTCCGGCTCGACGTCGCTGAACTCGGCGATGGAGCGCACTTTCACGCTGTCGCCGAGCATGGCCTGGAGTTCCTTGAGTTTGCCGGCGTTGTGGCTGGCCAGCACCAGTTCGTTGAAAGGCATCATTCGTCGGGGAAGAATTCCTGGTCGAAGCTGAAGCTGTGGGCGGCTTCGCCTCCGCGTTGCACGTTGAGGGTGAAATTGAGCATTTCACGCTCGTTGAAGGGGAACTGCGCGAGGTAATAGATGGCCTCGCCCTCGCTGATCTGCTTGAACTGCAGCGGCGTGACCTGGCCCAGCAGGTTCTTCACCTGGCCACTGACCTGCGCGGTGCTGGCCTTGCCGGCCTTGAGCACGGCCACGTTGACCACGCCCTGGGTCTTGCTGCGGGTCAGGCCCACGGCGGCGGCGATGTCCGGCTGCAGGAAACTGGAGTTGAACGCGTTGTAGTGCACGTCCAGGTCGCCGAAGGTCTGCTTGCGCTCAGCGGCTGCCGGCAGCGCCAGGCAAAGGGCGAAAAGGAACAGGGCTAGACGACGCATGGTTTTGCCTCCTTTGATTCAGACCGCGACGCGGTGATCCGTCAGGCTCGGACCGCTGACGCGATAGATACCGATCTCACCCAACAGATTAGGCCAAACGCGGCTGGGCAGGTTGTGCCGGTGCTCGTTGTCCACGGCGAGTCGGTCGAGCACTTTCACCTGCATGTCGCGGCACAGTGCCTCGAAGTCCTTGAAGGTGCAGAAGTGGATGTTCGGCGTGTTGTACCAGGTGTAGGGCAGGAACTCCGACACGGGCATACGGCCGTAGCGCGCCAGGTACCAGCGGCAGCGCCAGTGACCGAAGTTGGGGAAGGTGATGATGCATTCGCGACCGACCCGCAGCATTTCCTGGAGGATGCGGTCGGGGTAGTGCACGGCCTGCAGCGCCTGGGTCATCACCACGACGTCGAAGCTGTTGCTGGCGAAATTGCCCAGACCCTTGTCCAGGTCCTGTTCGATCACGTTCACGCCGCGGTCGATGCAGTGGGCGATGTTTTCCGGATCGATCTCCAGGCCATAGCCGCTGACCTGCTTGTTGTCGCGCAGCCAGGCCAGCAACTCGCCACGGCCGCAGCCGAGGTCGAGCACCCGGCTGCCGGCGGGAATCCAGTCCTGGATGATTTCTAGGTCGGCACGCATGGGTTACACCGCAATCCTGTTCATGTAGCTGCTGAAGGCCTGGAGGTAGCGCGGAATCGGCATGAGGAAGGCATCGTGGCCCTGGGGGGCATCGATTTCCAGGTAGTTGACGTTCTTCCGCGCCGCCATGAGGGCGTCGACGATTTCCCGCGAGCGGGCCGGGGAGAAGCGCCAGTCGGTGGTGAAGGACATCACGCAGAAATCCGCCTTGGCGCCGGCCAGCGTGCGGGCCAGGTCGCCGTCATGGGCGGCGGCCGGGTCGAAGTAATCCAGCGCCTTGGTCATCAGCAGGTAGGTGTTGGCGTCGAAGCGCCCGGAGAACTCTTCGCCCTGATAGCGCAGGTAGCTTTCCACCTGGAATTCCACGCTGTGGAAGTCGTAGTTGAGCTTCTCGCTCTTCAGGCCTCGGCCGAATTTCTCACCCATCGCGTCGTCCGACAGGTAGGTGATGTGGCCGACCATGCGCGCCAGCATCAGGCCGCGCTTGGGGATCACGCCCTGGTCCTTGAAGTGCCCGCCGTGGAAGTCCGGGTCGGTGAGGATGGCCTGGCGCGCCACCTCGTTGAAGGCGATGTTCTGCGCGGAGAGCTTGGGCGCCGAGGCGATGGCCAGGCAGTGGCGCACGCGGTCCGGGTAGCTGATGGTCCATTGCAGGGCCTGCATGCCGCCCAGGCTGCCGCCTACCACGGCGGCCCATTGCTGAATGCCCAGGGCATCGGCGAGGCGCGCCTGGCTGTTTACCCAGTCTTCCACCGTCATCACCGGGAAGTCGGCACCGAAGGGGGTGCCGGTGGCCGGGTTGGTGCTGGAGGGGCCGGTCGAGCCGTTGCAGCCACCGAGATTGTTCAGGCAGACGACGAAGAATTTCAGGGTGTCGATGGGCTTGCCCGGGCCGATGCAGCTGTCCCACCAGCCCGGCTTGCGGTCTTCCATGCTGTGGTAACCGGCAGCGTGGTGGTGGCCGGAGAGCGCGTGGCAGATCAGCACTGCGTTGCTGTGGTCGGCGTTCAGCTCGCCGTAGGTTTCATAGACCAGTTCGTAGTCGGCGAGGCTGCGGCCGCAGGCCAGTGCCAGCGGTTCGCTGAAGCGCTGCACCTGGGGGCTGACCAGGCCGACGGAATCTGCGGGAATGGCGGTGGGCATCGCGACCCTGCTCTCAATCTGGGAAGGGCGCCAGTCTAAAGAGCGCCGCCCCCTGCGGCAAGCGCAGGGGGCGGCGGCTAAAGCGTTGAATAATCAGGCGCGGCGGGCGTTCAGGCGGACTCGCCACCCTGCTGTTTGCGGGGGGCCACCGGCAGGTTGACCACCTTGCCCATGCGTTGCATCGGCGAGGGCAGGCGGAAAGCCCGGAGCATTTCGTTGGCTTCGCTGATCTGCTGCTCCAGTTCCTCGGTGTAGCGCTCCAGTTGCTGGCCGCGCTGGCGGGTGAGCTGGGTTTCCTGGGCCAGGGCCTTCAGGCGCAGCATGTGGGTTTCCAGGAGCTGCTTGTGCTCCAGGGTGTGTTGCATCAGCGGCATCAACGCATCACCGGCCCATTGCGCGACTTCCAGGCGCAGGCGCTGGTGCATACCGATGACTTCCTGCACCAGGGTGTCGAAGAAGCGCTTGCCGAGTTGGCGTTGCTCGGTCAGCAGGGTCTTGGGATGCAGGCGGAACTGGTCGGCCTTCGAGCGCAGCTGGCCGAGCTCGCGAAGATAGCGCTGCACGTTGAACTGCGGGGCGTCGACCCCGTTCAGCGGGTTCTCTTCGTTATGCCGGCGGTAGATGGCCGCAACCATCTTGTTGGCCATTTCGGCCTCGTGTTCGAGGTTGTGCAGATCAAGCGCGACGGAGCGGAAGAAGTGCAGGATGCCCTGGTTGATGCCGACGGTGGTCCAGCTGCCGGTGAGCTCGCGGCGCAGCCGCGCCAGGTGTTCTTCCAGGCGCTCCGTGCGGGCGGCGTTGCGCAGGGCGTCGCCCTGGCGCTTGAGCAGGCGCTGGTTGGTCTTCAGGCCGAGCAGGCGACGGTGGTGCAGAGCGTGATCCTGCTTGGTGCGTGCGGTCAGCTCGAAGAGCATCTGCCCGTTGTCCTGCTGGTGGCTGTCGAGCATCGATTGCTGCTCGCGTACCTTTTCCAGGCGCAGGTTGAGCACATGCAGGCTGTTCTGCAGCAGGGACATCATCTGGTGCGCCACGTGATCTTCGATCAGGCGCTCCTTCTGCGTGACGATCCGGTCGCAGAGCAGCTCTTCCAGTGCGCCGATCTGGCTGCGCTGGAGCAGCTCCCCATCGTTGCGCACCTTGGCCAGCAGCGCCTGCTTGGCCGACAGCGGCAGCACTTCATCGCTGCGGATGCCGAGCTGGCGGGCAGTGGTTTCCTGGATGCGGCGGATGGCGTTCTGCACGAAGCTCTCGCCGGCGAGGTCGTCCCAGAGCACATCGATCTTGTTCAGCACGGCGAACAGATGGGACTGGGTGTCTTCGTCCAACTGGCGGATGTGCTGTTGCCAGACGTCCATATCGCTGGCGGTGACGCCGGTATCCGCCGAGAGCAGGAAGACGATGGCCTGCGCGGCGGGCAGCATCGACAGCGTCAGTTCCGGTTCGCTGCCGAGGGCGTTCAGGCCGGGGGTATCGAGGATGCGCAGGCCCTGGCGCAGCAGCGGATGATCGAAGTTGACCATGGCGTGGCGCCAAGCCGGCACCAGCACTTCGCCGGGGCGGCCGGTGGGGTCGAGCATGTCCGGGTGGAAGCCGAGCTGGATGGCCTGTTCCACCGGCATCGGCTTGGTCCGCGCCACTTGGGTGAAGGCCTGGATCATGTTGTCCGGGTCGCTCGGGTCCAGCGGGATGTTCACCCAGTGTCGGGGCGCGCGCTTGAACTGGGAGACGCTGGCCTCGGCCATGCGTGACTCGATCGGCAACAGGCGAATATAGGAGCGTTCGGAGCGCGGATCGTAGAACAGCTCGGTGGGGCACATGGTGGTGCGCCCGGCCTGGGACGGCAGCATGCGCTGGCCGAACTCGGAGAAGAACAGGCAGTTGATCAGCTCGGTCTTGCCGCGGGAGAACTCGCCGACGAAGGCCAGGGTGATGTGGTCGGTGCGGAGCAGGCGCTGTGCCCGTTCCAGCTTGGCGGAGAGCGCATCGGAGTTCAGCCGGTTGTGTTCAAGCCAGCTTCTATAGCGGGTGATCTCCCGCAATAGCTCACGCTTCCAGGCGACGTAGGCATCGACTTGCTGACTGAGACGCTCCATGCTCATTCAGGCTCTCCTCGCGAACACGCTTCCTGCGTTACGGGAATGGATGAAACTCGAATCGGGTTGTCGCGACGACCGGTGGTCGCACCACGCCCGCCGGAGATCGGCTCCGGGACGAGGTAAAGGCACAGTGCCAGCCTGTCATTGATCGGCATTATGCGCCTTGGGGAATGGCCGTCAATTGCCGGGCAGACGATGCCCGCCTTAAGGTCGGTCAGGGTTGCCGAGCGGTCAATCCGGGCAGATCGGGGAGGGTTCGCGGACGCTGGATGCGCACCCGTTTCTGGCGATTCAGTTCACCGCTTTCCAGGCTTACCTGGCTCTTGGCGACCCCGAAGGCCTCCGCGAGGAAGGCCATCAGGTGGGCATTGGCCCGGCCTTCCACCGGAGGGGCGGTAAGGCGGATCTTCAGGCGCTCACCGTGCAGCCCGGCGAACTCATCACGGCTCGCCTTGGGCTGCAGATGGCAGTCGAGGACCAAATCCTCGCCTGCCCAGCGGTACCAGGTCACAGGAATGGGCTGAGGATCTGCGGCATGCCAGTCATGGCGGCCAGATTGCCGATCACCAGCATGTCCAGCAGTTTCAGCGCGATGAAAGCGAAGATCGGCGAGATATCCAGGCCGCCGAGGTTCGGTAGCAGCTTGCGGAACGGCATCAACAGCGGTTCGCAGATCTGGTTCACCAACTGCGCGCCGGGGTTGTAGCTGCCCGGCGCGACCCAGGAGAGGATCACGCTGATGATCAGGGCGAAGAAGAACACCTTCAGGAACAGCGAGGTGACACCGATGATCGACCAGATCAGCAGTTGCAGCAGGTAGCCGCCGACACCGTAGCCCATCAGGGTCAGGGTGATGATCATCAGCAGCAGCTGGACCAGGATGGCGAGCACCAGGGAGGCGAGGTCCAGCCCGCCGAATCCGGGGATGATCTTGCGCAGCGGGTTGAGCAGCGGCTTGGTGGCGCGCACCACGAACTGGCTCAGGGGGTTATAGAAGTCAGCGCGCACCAGCTGCAGGATGAAACGCAGCAGGACGATCAGCAGGTAGAGGCTGCCGAGGGTCTGAATCACGTAGATGGCGGCGGTGTTGAGTCCGGTCATCGAAAGCTCCTTATTGGCCCAGTTGTTCAGCCAGTTCGGCCGAACGCCGGTCGGCGGCGTTCAGGGCCTGTTGCACCAGGGCTTCGAAGCCGCCGGCCTGGAAAGTCTTGATCGCCGCTTCGGTGGTGCCATTGGGCGAGGTGACGCGACGGCGCAGCTCGGCGGCGTCGACGTCGCTGGAAACTGCCATGCGCGCGGCGCCCAGGGCGGTTTGCAGAGTGAGCTGTTCGGCGGTGGCACGGGGCAGGCCGAGTTTTTCACCGGCGGCGGTCATCGCTTCCATCAGCAGGAAGAAGTAGGCCGGGCCGCTGCCGGATACGGCGGTCACCGCGTCGATCAGCTTCTCATCCTCCAGCCAGAGCGCGATGCCCACGGCGGACAGCAGCTGCTCGGCTTGCTCACGCTGGGCCGCGCTGACTTCGGCGTTGGCGTACAGGCCGCTCGCGCCCAGGCCGACCAGCGCCGGGGTGTTGGGCATGCAGCGCACGATCGGGCGGGCGCCGAGCCAGGAGGCCAGGCTGGCGCAGGTGATGCCGGCGGCAATGGAAACCACCAGTTGGCCGTCCACGAGGCTGGGCGCAAGGGCCTGGCAAACGGCTTTCATGACTTGCGGCTTGGTTGCCAGAACCACCACGTCGGCACCTTTAACGGCGTCGGCGTTGCTTTCCACCACTTCTATACCGTGCTCGGCGGCGACTTTCGCGCGCTGCTCTGCGCCGGGGTCGCTGGCGCGGATATGGTCGGCGGCGACGCCCTGGGCGCGCAGGCCGCCGATCAGGCTGGCGGCCATGTTGCCGGCGCCGATGAATGCAATGCGGGGAGTGCTCATCAATGCTTCCTTATGAATGCGAGGGCTGGCCGTAATCGCGGGCGCCGAACAGCGCGGTGCCGATCCGCACCCAGGTGGCGCCTTCGGCGATGGCCGCTTCGAGGTCATGGCTCATGCCCATGGACAGGGTGTCCAGGGAGGGGTTCAGTGTCGCCTGCAACTGGCGCAGGCGGGCGAAGGCGGCGTGTTGCTCCGCCATATCATCAGTCGGTTCCGGGATGGCCATCAGGCCGCGCAAGCGCAGGTTCGGCAGTTCGCTCACTGCGGCGGCCAGGGCGGGCAGCTCTTCGGGGGTGCAGCCGGACTTGCTGGCTTCGCCGCTGACGTTCACCTGCAGGCAGATGTTCAGCGGCGGCATTCCGGCGGGGCGCTGGGCGGAGAGGCGCTCGGCGATCTTCAGGCGATCCACCGAGTGCACCCAGTGGAAATGTTCGGCAATGGATTTGGTCTTGTTCGACTGGATCGGACCGATGAAATGCCAGGTCAGCGCGAGGTCAGTCAGCTCGGTTTGCTTGGTCAGGGCTTCCTGCAGGTAGTTTTCGCCGAAATCGACGATTCCTGCGGCGAACGCATCGCGGATCGCGACTGCGGGTTTGGTCTTGCTCACGGCCAACAGGCCGATACTGGAAAATTCTCGCCCGGAGGCTTGCGCCGCCTCACGGATACGCGCGCGAACCTTTGCAATATTGTCTGCTATCGTGGACATTACCTGCGCTCTACAGCCCGGCCTGAGTGGGGTCTGCGGCATTCTAACTGCCGCTGAAAAATGTAGCGAGCGACGGCCAGGCCGGTCGGCTTCGACAGCCGCAAGCCCGGCGCAGTGATCATTCAGCGGTCTGCAAACCGTTTGCTTCGAATTGGGGAGCCCCATGGACATTACTGAGCTGCTTGCCTTCAGCGCCAAGCAGGGCGCTTCGGACCTGCATCTCTCGGCCGGCCTGCCACCCATGATTCGCGTCGATGGCGACGTGCGCCGGATCAACCTGCCGGCCCTGGACCACAAGCAGGTCCACGCGCTGATCTACGACATCATGAACGACAAGCAACGCAAGGATTTCGAGGAGTTCCTCGAGACTGACTTCTCCTTCGAAGTTCCTGGCGTCGCGCGTTTCCGGGTCAACGCCTTCAACCAGAACCGCGGCGCCGGCGCCGTGTTCCGGACCATTCCCTCCAAGGTGCTGAGCATGGAGGACCTGGGAATGGGCGAGATCTTCAAGAAGATCTCCGACGTTCCCCGCGGCCTGGTGCTGGTCACCGGCCCCACCGGTTCGGGCAAGTCCACCACCCTGGCGGCGATGCTCGACTACCTGAACAGCACCAAGTACCACCATATCCTCACCGTGGAAGACCCGATCGAGTTCGTCCACGAGTCGAAGAAGTGCCTGATCAACCAGCGGGAAGTGCACCGCGATACGCTCGGCTTCAACGAAGCCCTGCGCTCGGCCCTGCGTGAAGACCCGGACATCATCCTGGTGGGCGAGATGCGCGACCTGGAAACCATCCGCCTGGCGCTGACCGCCGCGGAAACCGGCCACCTGGTGTTCGGCACCCTGCACACCACCTCCGCGGCCAAGACCATCGACCGGGTGGTCGACGTGTTCCCCGCCGAGGAGAAGTCCATGGTCCGTTCCATGCTCTCCGAATCGCTGCAGTCGGTGATTTCCCAGACCCTGCTGAAGAAGATCGGCGGCGGCCGGGTGGCGGCCCACGAGATCATGATCGGCACCCCGGCCATCCGTAACCTGATTCGCGAAGACAAGGTGGCGCAGATGTATTCCGCCATCCAGACCGGCGGCTCGCTCGGCATGCAGACCCTCGACATGTGCCTCAAGGGGCTGGTGTCCAAGGGGCTGGTAAGCCGCGAGAGCGCCCGGGAAAAGGCCAAGAGCCCGGAAAACTTCTGATTCGCCTGAGCGGCCAGCGAGAACGTCATGGAATTCGAGAAACTGTTGCGCCTGATGGTGGAAAAAGGCGGCTCCGACCTCTTCGTCACGGCGGGTGTGCCGCCGTCGATGAAGGTCAATGGCAAGATCATGCCGGTGACCAAGAACCCCATGTCGCCGGAAATGACGCGGGAAACCGTGCTGGGCGTGATGAACGAACAGCAACGCCGCGACTTCGCCGAGAACCACGAGTGCAACTTCGCCATCAGCGCGCGGGGCATCGGCCGGTTCCGGGTCAGTGCCTTCTACCAGCGCAACCTGGTGGGCATGGTGCTGCGCCGGATCGAGACCACCATCCCCACCATCGAAGAGCTGAAACTGCCGGAAATCCTCAAGAAGCTGTCGCTGACCAAGCGCGGCCTGGTGCTCTTCGTGGGCGCCACCGGTACCGGCAAGTCCACGTCGCTGGCGGCGATGATCGGCCACCGCAACAGGAACAGCAGCGGCCACATCATTTCCATCGAAGACCCGATCGAATTCATCCACCAGCACCAGAGCTGCATCGTTACCCAGCGTGAAGTGGGCATCGACACCGAGTCCTTCGAGGTGGCCCTGAAGAACACCTTGCGCCAGGCGCCGGATGTGATCCTGATCGGCGAGGTGCGGACCCGCGAAACCATGGACCACGCCATCGCCTTCGCCGAAACCGGCCACCTGTGCCTGGCTACCCTGCACGCCAACAACGCCAACCAGGCGCTGGACCGCATCATCAACTTCTTCCCCGCGGACCGACAGCAGCAGGTATGGATGGACCTCTCGCTGAACCTCAAGGCCATCGTCGCCCAGCAACTGGTACCGACTCCGGATGGCAAGGGCCGCCGTGCGGTGATCGAAGTGCTGCTGAATACGCCGCTGGCCGCCGACCTGATCCGCAAGGGCGAGGTCCACGAGCTCAAGGGCCTGATGAAGCGTTCTACCGAACACGGCATGCAGACCTTCGACCAGGCGCTCTACAGCCTCTATTCCCAGGGCGAGATCACCTACGAAGATGCGCTGCTCTACGCCGACTCGGCGAACGACCTGCGCCTGATGATCAAGCTCGGCTCCGAGACCGATGGCGAGCACCTGCAACACATGAGCGACGGCCTGTCGTTGCAGGTGAACGAAGAAGACCCGGGGCGCCGCTTCCGTTAAGCTCGCACCCTTGAAGAAGCCCGCCCATGCGGGCTTCTTCTTGACCGGATACATCACCCCTGCAGGAGGCAGCATGAACACCCGTCAGGACACCCACAGCAAGGTCATCGGCTACCTGCTCTGGATCTTCGGATTCCTCGGTTCGCATCGTTTCTACTACGGCAAGCCGGTGACCGGGACCATCTGGTTCTTCACCCTGGGCCTGTTCTTCATCGGCTGGATCATCGACCTGTTCCTGATCCCCTCCATGGACCGCGAGGCCGCCCTGCGCTTCAACTCCGGCCAGTACGACTACAACGTCGCCTGGATCCTGCTGACCTTCCTCGGCGTCTTCGGCGTGCACCGCATGTACCAGGGCAAGTGGATCAGCGGCATCCTCTACCTGCTGACGGGCGGCTTCTTCCTGCTCGGCGTGCTCTACGACTTCTGGACCCTGAACACCCAGGTTTCGGTGCTCAACGCCCGCTAAGCCAGTCCTTATCCTTGTGGGGGCGAATTCATTCGCTAACCGGACCGCCAGGTCCGGCCTGCAAGCCTTGCCGGGGACGCTACGCGTCCCTTCGCGAATGAATTCGCCCCCACAGGATCAATTCCCCTCGGCCTGACCCCTTCGTCGGAACCCATGGCGGCACCTCGCCTTGCAGCCTATGTTCCACCGTGGGGCGTCCGCTTCGCCCCCCTGCCTGGTCGCGCAAGGAGGTGACGCCATGAACAGTGTCAAAGATGTTCGTCCCGCAGTTCTCGACCTGATCGGCAACACTCCGCTGGTGCGGGTCACCCGCTTCGATACCGGCCCCTGTACGCTCTTCCTCAAGCTCGAATCCCAGAACCCCGGTGGCTCCATCAAGGACCGAATCGGCATCGCCATGATCAACAGTGCCGAGCGTGACGGCCGGCTGAAGCCCGGCGGCACCATTGTCGAGGCGACTGCCGGCAATACCGGCCTGGGCCTGGCATTGGTGGGGCGCGCCAAAGGCTACCGGGTGGTGCTGGTGGTGCCGGACAAGATGTCCACCGAGAAAGTGCTGCACCTGAAGGCCATGGGGGCCGAGGTGCATATCACCCGCTCGGACGTCGGCAAGGGCCATCCGGAGTACTACCAGGACCTGGCTGGTCGGCTGGCTGCGCAGATTCCCGACGCCTTCTTCGCCGACCAGTTCAACAACCCGGCCAACCCGCTGGCTCACGAGTGCACCACCGGCCCGGAAATCTGGCAGCAGACCGGCCAGGATGTGGACGCCATCGTCGTCGGGGTCGGCTCGGCGGGCACCCTGACCGGCCTGACCCGCTACTTCCGCCGGGTACAGCCCGACCTGGAAATGGTCCTGGCCGATCCGGTGGGGTCCATCGTTGCCGAATACACCCGCAGCGGCACCCTGGGCACACCCGGTTCCTGGGCGGTGGAGGGCATAGGCGAAGACTTCATCCCGGGGATTGCCGATCTCTCCAGCGTGGGGCGTGCCTACTCCATCAGCGATGAGGAAAGCTTCGGCCACGCCCGCGAACTGCTGCGCAACGAGGGCATCCTCGGTGGCTCGTCCACCGGAACGTTGCTGGCCGCCGCGCTGCGCTACTGCCGCGAACAGAAGGTACCCAAGCGGGTGGTCAGCTTCGTCTGCGACACCGGCACCCGCTACCTCTCGAAGATCTACAACGACCAGTGGATGACCGACCAGGGGTTACTGGCGCGCAAGCGTTACGGCGACCTGCGGGACATCGTCGCACGGCGCTTCGAAGACGGCCGGGTGATCAGCGTCGGCCCGGACGACACCCTGCTTACTGCCTTCCAGCGCATGCGCCTGGCGGATGTCTCGCAGTTGCCGGTGCTCCGGGATGGCCACCTGGTGGGCGTGGTGGACGAGTCCGACATCCTGCTCGGTGTGCATGCCGATGCCACGCACTTCCGCCAGCCGGTGGCCAGCGTCATGACCGCTAGCCTGGAGACGCTGGCACCTGATGCCAGCCTGGCGGAGCTGCAGGCCGAGCTCGACCGCGGGCTGGTCGCCATCATCTCCGACGCGTCCGGCTTCCACGGCCTGATCACTCGCTCCGATCTGCTCAATCACCTGCGGAGGACCCTTGCATGAGCCAGCAGGAAGACGCCGAAGCGCGCGCCTTCGCCACCCGTGTGATCCACGCCGGCCAGGCGCCCGATCCCTCCACCGGCGCGATCATGCCGCCGATCTACGCCAACTCCACCTATGCCCAGCAAAGCCCCGGCGTGCACAAGGGGCTGGACTACGGCCGCTCCCACAACCCCACCCGCTGGGCGCTGGAACGCTGCGTCGCGGACCTCGAGGGCGGTGCCCAGGCCTTTGCCTTCGCCTCCGGCCTGGCGGCGATCTCCACGGTGCTGGAGTTGCTCGACAGCGGCTCGCACATCGTCGCCAGCAACGATCTCTACGGCGGCACCTTCCGCCTGTTCGAGCGGGTACGCCGGGTCAGCGCCGGGCATCGCTTCAGCTTCGTCGACTTCAGTGACATCGGCGCAATTCGTGCCGCGATCCAGGACGACACCCGCATGCTTTGGGTGGAAACCCCGAGCAACCCGCTATTGCGCCTGGCCGACCTCGAAGCCATCGCGGAACTGTGCCAGGGCCGGGACATCATCCTGGTGGCGGACAACACCTTCGCCAGTCCCTGGGTGCAGCGGCCCCTGGAACTCGGCTTCGACCTGGTGGTGCATTCCACCACCAAGTACCTGAATGGCCACTCCGATGTGATCGGCGGCATCGCCATCGCTTCCAGCGACAGCCGCTGCGACCCGTTGCGCGAGCGCCTGGGTTTCCTGCAGAACGCCGTGGGTGCCATCGCCGGGCCCTTCGACGCCTTCCTCACCCTGCGCGGAGTGAAGACGCTCGCCCTGCGCATGGAGCGCCACTGCCACAACGCCCAGGAACTGGCCTACTGGCTGGAGCAGCAGCCGCAGGTGGCACGGGTCTACTACCCCGGCCTGCAATCCCATCCCCAGCACGCCCTGGCGCGGCGGCAGATGCAGGGTTACGGTGGCATGATCTCCCTCGACCTGCGGGCCGACCTGGCGGGCACCCGGCGATTCCTCGAAGCGGTGCGCATCTTCACCCTGGCCGAAAGCCTGGGGGGCGTGGAGAGCCTGATCGAGCACCCGGCGATCATGACCCATGCCAGCATCCCGGCGGAGATTCGCGCGGAGCTGGGCATTGGCGATTCGCTGGTGCGGTTGTCGGTGGGGGTGGAGGACGTGGAAGACCTGCGCGCGGACCTGGGGCAGGCGTTGGGGAGGGTTTGAGGGCGTCAATGCTCAGACGGGGCAACGTCGTGGGGCTTTTCCCCCTCACCCCAGCCCTCTCCCTCATGGAGAGGGGGCATTCCGCGCAGGGCGGCCGGTCCTGAGTCACCCCTCTCCCTTCAGGGAGAGGGGGCGGGGGAGAGGGCCTCAGTCGCCCGGTTTCAATACCAACGTCTCCTGGCTATTCGCCTTCACCTCATCCTCGGCGAAGTGCATCGGCACGTACTCACCGCGCATGTACCGCTCGGCCTGGTCCTTGTAGTGACGGTCGAAGGGCACACCGCTCTGGCCCACCGGGTTGATGCCCAGGGCATGTTCGGCGTCGGCCATGTCCACCAGGCGGCGCGTGGAGGGGCCGTGGAACACTTCCCAGGGCGCCGGACCGACGCGGTGGGACAGGTTGTTGGGCACCTCGTGGCCACCCGGTGCGGCGAAGGGACCGACGTTGAACAGCAGGTTCAGCGGCTTCTGCTGGCCCAGCGGATGGGCGTGGGTCAGGGTGTGGCCCTTGCCCCATTGCCATTTCGAGCTGTCCTCACCCAGGGTCTTCTTCAAGTGCGCCAGGCTGGCCTGCCAGGCGGCCTTGACCACCTCCGCGCGGCTTTCCTTCTGCGGCGTATCGCGCTTGTCCCACCAGGGCGAGGCCGGGTCGCTGGCCAGGCGCGGCAGAGCGGAGTCGAGGATGCGCGTTTGCAGCAGGCTGTCGAAGAAGGCATCGCCCAGCTCGTCGCGCATCATCGCGTTGGCCAGTTCGTAGGTGAGCTGGTTGAACAGGGTGGCGGCGGTGGACTCCAGCGGGTGGTCGCCTTGCCAGTTGGCGAGCTGCTCCACCAGAGCGCGCTCAGCATCATCGCTGGCGGCCGCGCGCAGGTCGTCGAGGATGGGCGCGAGCAGGCGCGGGCCATAGCCGGTGGCGGTATCCAGTTGCAGTGCCTGGCTGTTCTGCACGTCCCACTTCACGCCCGGCTCGGCCAGGCGCTGGTTCAGGCGCACGCCGCGATCCGGCAGGTTGTAGTAGCCCGGAATGGCCACGCCAGTCGGCGACAGCGGTTGGTAGTTGGCCGAAACGATGAAGCCGCGCTCCGGGTTCTCTTCGTGGGGGTTGGCACTGAAGGGCAGGTAACCGGGCTTGTCGGCATCGCCTGTACTGCCGTCGAGGATGAAGTAGGGATTCACCCCGTCCGGGCGTTGCGGCAGTTTGGCCGACGCCCACCAGCCGATGTCACCGCCGGCGTTGGCCCAGATGACGTTGAGGCCGGGCGAGTGAATCTTCTCGGCGGCGGCACGGGCCTTGTCCAGGCTGTCGGCGCGGTTGAGCTGGTAGAAGGCGTCGAGGATCGGGTTCTCGGTTTCCAGGAAGGCCCACCACATGGCGATCGGCGTCTTGCCGGCCGCCGCGCCCAGCGCGTCGTTGATGATCGGGCCATGGGGCGAGCGGCGCAGCGTCAGTTTCACCGGCTCGCCATCCTTGACCTGGATGGTTTCCTCGCGGCTTTCCAGATTCACCCACTGGCCTTGGTACCAGACCTGGTTCGGGTTGTCCGGGTTGCTCTTCTCGGCGATCAGGTCGAGATCGTCGTTCTGGAACATGGTCAGGCTCCAGGCGAACTGCCGGTTGTGCCCCAGGGAGGCAACCGGGTTCAGCGCCTGGTGGTGGCCATAGAGCTCGAAGCCCGGGTAGCTCAGCTGCGCCTCGTACCACACCGCCGGCACGGCGAAGCGGATATGCGGGTCGCCAGCCAGCAGCGGCTTGCCGCTGGCGGTGTGGGTGCCGGACACCGCCCAGGCATTGCTGCCCTCGAACTGCGGCAGGCCGGCTTCGACCAGGGCTTGCTGGCTGAGCTGCGCGAGGCGGTTGAGGTCCTGCCAGTCGCCCTGGGCAAGCGGTTGGCCAATCACGCCGTCGGGGTGCCAGTCGAGATCGAAGGCCTTCAGATAGTCGGCGCCCAGTTCGTCACGCACATAGGTGATGGCCGGCTCGGTTCGGAAGGCGGCGGCGAAGCTGTAGGCCATGTAGCCGGCGACCGAGAGGGTGTCGGCGATAGTGAAGGGGCGTTTCTCGATGCCCAGCAGGTCGAATTCCACCGGCGCCGGGCGGCTGTCCTGGTACTGGTTGATGCCGTCGAGGTAGGCCTGCAGGGCCTTGGTGGCCGGACTGTCCTTGTCCATCTTGGTGGCGTACGCGTCGGCGTGGGCGCGAATCCCCAGGGTGCGGAACAGGCGGTCGGTGTCCACCAGGCGGGCGCCGAGGATTTCGGCCAGTTCGCCACGGGCGAGGCGGCGCAGCATTTCCATCTGGAACAGGCGGTCCTGGGCATGGACGAAGCCCAGCGCGCGGTACATGTCGGCTTCGTTGGCGGCCTGGATATGGGGTACGCCGCGCTCGTCGTAGCGCACGGTCACCGGCGCCTGGAGGTGGGCCATGGCAAGCTCGCCGTCGCGCACGGGCTTCTTGCTCTCGCTATACCAGGTGGCGCCGCCAGCGGCCGCCGCGATGACCACGGCCAGGACAGTCAGGGTGCGTTTCATGCACGAAATTCCTTGTTGTTTTGGTCGCGGCATTCTCCCCAAGGCTGAATTGGCGGGCATTGACCAAATACGCGCGAACTGAAAGTCTTTGGTCAATTTCGAGGAGCCGCCATGTCCACCGTTGACCCCGATACCTCCAGCTTCGCCCCGCTGACTCATTCGGCCACCTTGCGTCGCCTGCTCTATGAAGCGCTGGCCGAGCTGGGTCTCAATCCGGGGCGGGTCTACCTCGGCGTCAACCAGCACCGTCGCCCGGGACCGCCGCCGGTGGACGGTCGCCTGCGTCACGACGATGCGCCGCAGTTCTGGCTGGCCGCCGACTCGTTGGTCGGCGACCCCGATATCGGACTGCATCTGGGTGAGGTCATGAAGCCGCGCTTGCTCGACGTGGTGGGCTATCTGCTGCTGGCCAGCCGTGACCTGGGCGAGGCGTTGGCGAGTTTCCTGCGCTTCCAGCACATCCTGTCTGGCGGCTTCGTTGCCCAGCTGCACGTGGACGGCGCGGTGGCACGCCTGGTGATCGACCTCAACTACCTGGGCTTCTCTTCCCTGCGCCAGCAGATGGAATGCCTGGCACTGCTCTTCACCAAGCTGCTGGGTTTCATCACCGATGGCGAATTCCGCCTGGATGGCGTGCAGTTCCGCCATGCCCGCCCGGCGCGGGTGAGCGAGCACCAACGGCTGTTCGGCCTGCTGCCTGTTTTCGGCCGTGAGCATGACGCCCTGCTGTTCCCGGCGGCCCTGCTGAAGCGTCCGTCGCGCACCGCCAATCCGGAGCTGCACCAGCTGCTCTGGCAGCACGCCGAGGCACAAATGGACGCCTTGGTGGGCAACGACCTGCTGAATCGGCTGCGCTACCTGCTGGGTGTTCGCCTGGGCAAGGCGGAATGCTCGCTGGAAGCCTGCGCGGCGGAACTGGGCTTCAGCGCTGGCGGCTTGCAGCGGGCGCTGGCCGACCAGGGCAGCAACCTGCGGCGGATACGTGAGTCGGTGCAGCAGGCGCGCGCCATCGAACTGTTGCAGGAGGGCCGAACCATGCGCGAGGTCGCTCGGGATTGCGGGTTCTCGGAGCTGTCGCCCTTCTACCGGGCCTTTCGCCGTTGGTACGGAATGCCGCCGGAGGCCTGGCGGGCGCGTATCGGAGTCGGTTAGGTCGGCTCGCGCCAGGCGCAGAAGCAGCCTGCCGCCAGGGTGCTGCTGGCACTGACCGGGCGGTTGTCGATCAAGGCTTCGAGAATCGGCTCGATGAAGCTGTTGGCCGAGTTGCACACCGCCCCTTCGCTATAGGGGCCGAAGTAGGCCAGGCGGCCGTCGCGGTCCCAGATGCCCACCGCGGGCACCGCCGGCAACTGCTCGGAGCCGGGCATCGTGGCCAGCGGCTGCAGGGCTTCCAGGCCTGGGGGAAGCTGGCCTTTGCTACCGGGCTTCTGCACCGCGTGGAAGGTCACGCCCTGGGGCGCGAAGCGCTGGATCAATTCCGCAAGGTGCTGCTGGTTGCCGGCGTTGCAGGGGCAGGCCGGGTCCCAGAAGTGCACCAGGCGGATGGGGCCCGGGCCGGCCAGTTCGGCTGGCAGGCGCAGCTGTTCGCCGGAGAACACCGTCGCCTGGCTATTGAAGGGGCGCACATAGCGCGACTCGTACCAGCGCAGGGCCAGCAGGATGGCGCCGACGCAGGCGAGAAGGGCGAGGCTGGTAATCAGGGTCTTGGGGTTGAGTGCACGCATGATCAAGGGCCTGTGCGGGGGCGCGTAGCTTGCCACGTTGCGCCGGGCAGCAGAATATCGGCAGCCGGCCAGGACCCCGTACGGTCCTGTGGACAGATTTACCTCCTCCAGGAAAGCCCGATGCCAGACCCGTTCCAGCCCGATCTCCTGCGCCCGTTGTTGCGACCCTTGGCCGCAGGCGCTGCTGACCTGCGTCAGGCCCAGACCTATCGGACCTTCTACCGGCTGGACTTCGCCGCGCGCCATCCTGGCGTTCAGGCACGTCTGGGCTGCGTCGAGGCGGCCGGGTATTCACTGGTGACCCAGCTCTGGCTGCCGCCCGAACCGCGCGCCAGCCTGGTGATGCTGCACGGCTACTACGACCACATGGGCCTTTATGGCCACCTGGTGGAGTGGGCGCTGGGCATGGGCTTCGCGGTGATCGCCTGCGACCTGCCCGGCCATGGGTTGTCCAGCGGAACGCGGGCCAGCATCGGTGATTTCGCCGAGTATCAGGCCACCCTCCAGGCCTTGCTGGGCGAGGCGGCGGCGCTGGACTTGCCGCAGCCCTGGCATCTGGCCGGGCAGAGCACCGGTGGTGGCATCCTGCTGGACTATCTGCTGACCGGCACGCCGCGCCCCGAACTGGGCGAGACCCTGTTATTCGCGCCGCTGGTGCGGCCGCGCGCCTGGGGTTGGTCGAAGTTCAGCTACCAGTTGATGCGGCACTTCGTCGAAAGCATTCCACGGCGCTTCAGCGTCAACTCCAGCGATGCCGAGTTCATCGAGTTCGTCCACCACAAGGACCCGCTGCAGCCGCAGACCCTGCCCACCGCCTGGGTTGGTGCGCTGGCGCGTTGGGTGCCGCGCATCGAGCGGGCGCAGCGCAGTTCGCGCCGACCGCTGGTGATCCAGGGCGACGGCGACATGACGGTGGACTGGCGGCACAACCTCAGGGTGCTGGCGGAGAAGTTCGATCAGCCGGACGTGCTGATGCTGGAAGGGGCCGGGCATCATCTGGTGAATGAGGCGCCGGCCTATCGGGAGCGGTACTTTGGCTTCTTGCGCGAGCGCCTGGGCTGACGCCGCAGCCACGTAGGATGGGTCGGGCGGCGCTCCGCGAGCGGAGCGATACCCATGCTGTCTTTCGCTGGGTATCGCAGGCTCTACGCGGCGCTCACTCTGCGAGGTGGTTCAGAGCCCCTGCTGGGCCGAGGCGTCCTGGCCTACGGCGAGGCCGGCGCGTACGGCAGCCAGGGCGGCCTGGTAGTAGGCCTTGCCGTCGGTGGATTCGGCAAAGGTGACGAACTCTTCCAGCTCCGGGTCGGAGAGGCCGCGATAGACGTAGAGCAGGGTGTTATCCAGGTCGTTGCCGATCTGTTCCATCAGGCGCTGGCGCTGGCCATCGATCATGCCTTGCGCCTGGCCGCCACCGAGCAGGCCGGGGAGCATCTGGCTCAGGCTGTCGGCCGCGACGCCAGCCAGGGCCAGGCTGACTTCCGCGCCAGCTTCGCGCGCTGGCAGGGCTTGCGCCAGGTGGCCGATCAGCAGGCGGCGGGTGGCTTCGGCTTCGATGCGTGGCAGGCCGTTGGCGTGCATCGCCAGTTGGTCGCGGCGAGTGGCCAGGGTTTCCGCAGCGATGATTTTCTTGCCCAGCGTTGACTGGAAGAAGGCCAGTGCCGGACGCGGGTCCTGTAGCTGGTTCCGCAGCGCAACCTGGGCGCGCTGGTCGATGGCCTGGGGCTGGAAGCGCCGGTTGCTGTTTTCCACAAGTGCCTGGTAGACCGCTGGCGGCAACGTCTTCTGGTAACGCTGCTGGGCTGCGGTCAGGGCATCGTTGAAATGCGCGCGCTGCTCCGGCCAGCCGGCCACCTGGTAGAGGCTGGCGTGGTCGTCGGCCAGGGCGGGCAAACCGAAGAGGAGGAGGGTGACGGCGAAGAGCAGGCGCATGGAGTCTCCTTGATGACGCAGTCCGCTGTTCGTATCGGACCCACGCGTACGGCATCGGTTCGGCGGGCAAGGCGGTGGCGGCGGGTGGGCGTTGCGGGGCTGAGCGTGCGGCTATTCTCAGCGGACTCGGGCTTTATTGTCGAGGTGTCGGAATCTTCATCAGTGCATGTAGGTAATTTCCTGCTCGCTGGTAGAATTCCGGGATCATGTCGCTACCCGCAGAACAACTCGTGCTCACCCCGATCGCCGACGACCTGGCCAGCCAGGGCTGGTCCCACCAGTGCCTGATGCTGCCTGCCGACCTGACCCGTGCCCTGGCCGATGAATGCCGCGCCCGCGAAGCAGCGGGCGCGCTCGCGCCTGCGTCCATCGGCCGTGGAGACGGGCAGCAGGTTCGCGAAGGGGTGCGCGGCGATCGTATCCAGTGGCTGGAGCCCGGTCAGGCGGCCGCCAGCGATGCCTATCTGGCCCTGATGGACGAGTTGCGCCAGCTGCTCAATCGCGAGCTCTACCTGGGCCTGGAAGACTTCGAATGCCACTTCGCCTGCTATCCGCCCGGCGCCTTCTACCAGAAGCACCTGGACCGTTTTCGCGACGATGACCGCCGCGCCGTGTCGGTGGTGGCCTATCTGAACGCCGACTGGCAGCCGGAGCAGGGCGGTGAACTGCGCCTGTACCTGGCGCATGGGGAACGGGATGTGCTGCCCGAGGGCGGCAGCCTGGTGGTGTTCCTGTCCGCTGATGTGCCCCACGAGGTCCTGCCGGCGAACCGCGAGCGGCTGTCCCTCACCGGGTGGTTCCGGCGCCGCGGCGGCCCGCTCTGAAGCCGGGGTCCGTCAGTGGCCCCAGACTCGGAAGTTGCCGCGCAGGTCGGTGATATCGCGAATTTCCAGGCTGCCGATCCGGCTTTCGCCGATGTGCATGTCGGCGGCGACCCGTACGCGGATGCGCTGGGCGGGAATGCCACTGCCCTGCAGCTGATCATTGATGGTGGTGAGGTCGGGCAGTTCCAGACGGAGTTGCTGGGTACCGGTTGAGTTCTTCACCACGTCGACTTTCAGGGTCGGCTGGTCGACGCCGAAGATGGGCAGGGTAAGGCCGAGCTGCGCCGCCCCCAGGGGGAAGCTGCCGCCGGCACCGTTGGGACAGTCACCGGGCTTGAGACAGCCGTTGTCGATGCGCACATTGCGCAAGGACAGGCTGCCGCCATCGTCGTTCCAGCTGATGCTGTCGATGCGCGCCATGACGTCCAGGCGCAGGTTGATCCCTGCCTGGCCGCTGATTTCGCTGAGGGCCTGGTTATCCAGGGATTCGAGGGCGGCCTGGCCGGTGCCGCTGAGCAGGGCAGTGCCGCAAGCCAGTGCGAGGCGCAGGTTGTGGGTTGTTCTGGGCATGGCACGCTCCTGTGCAGGTTGCGCGCAGTCTGGAGGGGCGCAGGCGCGACAGCCAGTGGCGCGGGGCGCTTCCCGCCGAAGGATGGGGAAGCTCGTCGCCTGCCTCCGAGAACGGCTTGGCAGTTAACGGGCCAAGGCCCTACCTTCGATCAGGCGCCGATTCGCGCGGGCGCCACCGGTGTTACCCGGGGTGACTACGACGGTCCCCCTCTGGAGATGAAGATGCAGAAGATCCTGGTCAGCCGTTGCCTGCTCGGGCAAAAGGTCCGTTATGACGGCGGCGCCCACGGGCCGTTCGACCTGTTGGAGCGCTGGCAGGCGGAGGGGCGCATCGTGCCGCTATGCCCGGAAGTGGCCGGCGGCCTGCCGACGCCCCGTGCACCGGCCGAGATCGCCGGTGGGCGCGGCGGCGCCGTGCTGGACGGCGAACTGCCGGTGCTCACCGACGACGGCCAGGACGTGACCGACGAGTTCGTTGCCGGTGCGCGCATTGCCCTGGATCTGGTGGCGCGCAACGGCATCCGCATCGCGTTGCTCAAGGCCCGCAGCCCTTCGTGCGGCAATCGGGAGAACTACGACGGCAGTTTCAGCGGCACTCGCGTCGCCGGCGAAGGCGTGACCGCCGCAGCCCTGCGCCGCGCCGGTGTCGAGGTCTTCAACGAAGAGGAGCTGGCCCAGGCCGCTGCGCGCCTGGCCGAACTGGACGAAGACTGAGCCTCAGCGCTTGGCGGCAGTCGGTGGCTGGCTCAGGTCCTTGCCCAGCCATTGCGTCGACAGCGCGCCGAGCTTGCCCTCGCTGCGCAGCTTGATCAGGGCGCGGTTGAGGGTGTCGCGGAAGGCGGGATTGCCTTTCTGGAAGGGAATCGTCATGGGCTGCGCCAGATTGCCCTCGGTCTCGCTCACGGGAAAGACGTAGGGTTCGCTGAACTCCAGGGTCTGCTCGCCCTCGGCTGGTGCGGCGACCCGGTCCAGGGCGATGTCATAACGACCGCTCTGCAAGCCTTCGAGCATCTTGCCGTCGTCGTCCACGACGAACTCCGCATCCACATTCATTTCCGCAGCCAGGGCGCGACCCAGGGCCACGTCGAAGCCGGTCAGCTTGTCGTTCTCCCGGTAGCTGTAGGGCGGGTTGTTCTCCTCCAGGGCGATGCGCAGGCTGCCGCGTTCCCAGACATCATCGAGCAATTCGGCCTGGGCCAGCGGGCTCAGCAGGGCGAACAGGGTGGGCAGGCAGTAGAGCAGACGCATGGGGGACTTCCTCGATTCGTTATGGTTTTTCCGCTGGCGCAGGTGAAGCGCCTTGCTCGGACAGCAGGTGAACCTAACTGGTTGCATAGGGTCTGGTATCTGGCTCACAAAACATGGAGATGTGTAATGAGGACTTTGTCTTTCCTGAGCCTTGGCGCCCTGCTGCTTGGCGCCGCCACCGCCACCCTGGCCGCTGTTCCACGGACCCCGGCGCCCGAAGGCGCGCAGGTGTACTTCATCGAACCGGCTGACGGCGCCACCGTCGGCAAGACGTTTACCGTGAAGTTCGGTCTCAAGGGCATGGGCGTCGCGCCGGCTGGCGTGGATGTGCCCGCAACCGGCCACCACCACCTGTTGATCGGCCTCGCCGAACAGCCGGAAATGGACCGGCCGCTGCCCATGACCGACAGCATCCGCCACTTCGGCAAGGGCCAGACCGAAACCCAGGTTACCCTGCCGCCCGGCAAGCACACCCTGCAACTGCTGGTGGGGGACAAGAACCACGTACCGCTGGACCCGCCGGTGATCTCGCAATCCATCACCGTGACGGTCAAGTAAAGACGCTGGAAACGAAAAAGGGAGGCCGAGGCCTCCCTTTTTCTTGTCCTGCAAAATCCGCCAGGGGTTCGCGAGCTAGAGCGAGACAAGGCGGAAAGAGCTAAGGAGAGCGGAGTTTACGACTGTAAATGAGCATCTCCGAGGCTCTTTCCAACGCAGTATCGCCGACGCGTAGCAGCCCCTGTCTTAGAAGAGGACGCGGCTGCGGATGGTGCCATTCACGTGCTGCAGCTTCTCGAGGGCGAGGTCCGAGTACTCGGCATCGACGTCGATCACCACGTAGCCGACCTTCTCGTCGGTCTGCAGGTACTGACCGGAGATGTTGATGCCGTTGTCGGCAAACACCTTGTTGATCTCGCTCATCACGCCCGGCACGTTCTCGTGGATGTGCAGCAGACGGTGCTTGCCTGGGTGGGACGGCAAGGCCACTTCCGGGAAGTTCACGGACGATACCGAGGTACCGTTGTCGCTGTACTTCACCAGCTTCTCCGCCACTTCCAGACCGATGTTGGCCTGGGCCTCGGCAGTGGAACCGCCGATGTGCGGGGTCAGGATCACGCGGTCCAGGCCACGCAGCGGGCTCTCGAACTCTTCGTCGTTGGACTTGGGCTCGACCGGGAACACGTCGATGGCGGCGCCGATCAGGTGCTCGTCCTTGATGGCGGCGGCCAGGTGATCCAGCTCGACCACGGTGCCGCGTGCGGCGTTGATCAGGATGCCGCCTTTCTTGATGGCGCGGATTTCCTTCTCACCGATCATCCACTGGGTGGACGGCAGCTCGGGCACGTGCAGGGAGACGATGTCGGACATGCCCAGCAGCTCGTGCAGGTTGCCCACCTGGGTGGCGTTACCCAGCGGCAGCTTGGTCACGGTGTCATAGAAGAACACTTGCATGCCCAGGGCCTCGGCCAGCACGGAGAGCTGGGTGCCGATGGAACCGTAGCCGATGATCCCCAGCTTTTTGCCGCGGATTTCGAAGGAGTTTGCCGCAGACTTGATCCAGCCGCCGCGGTGGCAGGAGGCGTTCTTCTCCGGAATGCCGCGCAGCAACAGGATGGCCTGGGCCAGCACCAGTTCGGCGACCGAACGGGTGTTGGAGTAAGGGGCGTTGAACACGGCGATGCCACGCTCGCGGGCGGCATTCAGGTTGACCTGGTTGGTGCCGATGCAGAAGCAGCCGACGGCGATGAGCTTCTTGGCGCAATCGAACACCTCATCGGTGAGCTGGGTGCGCGAGCGAATGCCGATGAAATGCACGTCGGCGATCTTTTCCTTCAGTTCGTCACCCGAGAGTGCGCCCTTGAGGTACTCGATGTTGGTGTAACCGGCGGCCTTCAGGGTGTCCACGGCGTTCTGGTGGACGCCTTCGAGGAGAAGGAACTTGATCTTGCTCTTTTCGAGAGAGGTCTTGCTCATCTGCGTACCTATGTATCCCGGTAAAAATGTCAGAAGCGGGCCGTGGGGGAGCGCGGGCTGCTACCCGGAATATCGGCTGGAGCGCACGATTCACGGGGTGCGTATGCTAGCATGATCTCCTTTTTCCTTGCTCGGTTGCGACCTGAAACGTTCTCAGGGCGACCATGAATGATTTGAGAGTTTCGCTGATGACCAACGCTGCCCTGATCGAAGAGCTGAAGACCCTGGTTGAACCCGGCAAGGTACTGACCGATGCCGCTTCCCTGGACGCCTATGGCAAGGACTGGACCAAGCATTTCGCCCCCGCGCCGAGCGCCATCGTCTTTCCCAAGAGCATCGAGCAGGTGCAGGCCATCGTTCGCTGGGCCAACCAGCACAAGGTGGCGCTGGTACCGTCCGGCGGTCGTACCGGCCTTTCCGCCGCGGCCGTAGCGGCCAATGGCGAAGTGGTCGTCGCCTTCGATTACATGAACCAGATCCTCGAATTCAACGAGTTCGACCGCACCGTGGTCTGCCAGCCGGGCGTGATCACCGAGCAGTTGCAGAACTTTGCTGAGGAAAAGGGCCTGTACTACCCGGTGGACTTCGCGTCCGCAGGTTCCAGCCAGCTTGGCGGCAACATCGGCACCAATGCCGGCGGGATCAAGGTGATTCGCTACGGCATGACCCGTAACTGGGTGGCCGGCCTGAAGGTGGTCACCGGCGCCGGCGACCTGCTGGAGCTGAACCGCGACCTGATCAAGAACGCCACCGGCTACGACATGCGTCAGCTGTTCATCGGCGCTGAAGGCACCCTGGGCTTCGTGGTCGAAGCCACGATGCGCCTTGACCGCGCGCCGAAGAACCTCACAGCGATGGTGCTGGGTTCCCCGGACCTCGACTCCATCATGCCGGTGCTGCACGCTTTCCAGAGCAAGCTGGATCTCACCGCCTTCGAGTTCTTCTCCGACAAGGCCATGGCCAAGGTCCTGGCCCGTGGTGACGTGCCGGCGCCCTTCGAGACCGAGTGCCCCTTCTATGCGCTGCTGGAGTTCGAAGCCGCCAGCGAGGAGATCGCCAACGACGCCCTGGCCACCTTTGAGCATTGCGTCGAGCAGGGCTGGGTGCTGGATGGCGTGATGAGCCAGAGCGAGCAACAGCTGCAGAACCTGTGGAAGCTGCGCGAGTACATCTCCGAGACCATCTCCCACTGGACGCCGTACAAGAACGACATCTCGGTCACCGTTTCCAAGGTGCCGGCCTTCCTGCACGACATCGATGCCATCGTCGAAGCCAACTATCCGGACTTCGAAGTGGTCTGGTTCGGCCATATCGGCGACGGCAACCTGCACCTGAACATCCTCAAGCCGGACAACCTGTCCAAGGACGAGTTCTTCGCCAAGTGCGCCACCGTGAACAAGTGGGTGTTCGAGACCGTGCAGAAGTACAACGGCTCGATCTCCGCCGAACATGGCGTGGGCATGACCAAGCGCGATTACCTCGGCTACAGCCGTTCGGAGCCTGAAATTGCGGTGATGAAGGCGATCAAGGCGGTGTTTGATCCGAACGGGATCATGAACCCCGGCAAGATTTTCAACTAAGCACGAAAGCGGCGGATGAATTCGGAAGGATCATCCGCCGTTTGCGTTATGGACCGTTCAGGAGTCGGTAAATGAGCTACCAGCACCATTACGTCGATGGCACTCCGATCCACTTTTCCCTGGGCAAGGTGGTCTGCGTCGGCCGCAACTACGCCGAGCATGCCAAGGAATTGAACAACCCGGTGCCCACCGAACCGCTGTTGTTCATCAAGCCGGGCTCCTGCACGGTGCCGCTGGCTGGTGGCTTCAGCATTCCCCTGGACCGTGGTGCAGTGCATTACGAGGCGGAAATCGCCGTGCTGATCGGCAAGCCGCTGTCGCGCCGTCCTGATGAAGAGGAAGTGCGCGACGCCATTTCCGGCTTCGCCCCGGCCCTGGACCTGACCCTGCGCGACGTGCAGGCGAAGCTGAAGGAGAAGGGCCTGCCCTGGGAAATCGCCAAGTCCTTCGATGGTGCCTGTGTACTGGCGCCCTTCGTGCCCGGCGACGCCCCGGAGCGTCTCGACGACATCGGCATCCGCCTGAGCGTCAACGGCGAAGTCCGCCAGGACGGCAACAGCCGTGACATGCTCAATGCCATCCTCCCGCTGATCCAGCATATGGCCGGCCACTTCAGCCTGCAGCCGGGCGACGTCATCCTCACCGGCACGCCGGTGGGCGTCGGCCCGCTGAACCAGGGCGACGAACTTGTGCTGGAGCTGGTAGGGCACAGTCGCTTCGAAAGCCGGGTCATCTGACCCAGCCGACCGCCGGTCGGGGTTTCACGGAACTTTCACTGGCATTTGGCTATCTATTGCCGACCCTTTTTTTGAGTAGTACCTGATGCCGCGCCGCCTCCTGTCGTTCGTTAGCCGTCGCCGACTGATGCTGGGCCTGGTCGCCATTGCCGCCGGCGCCACCGCGCTGACCCGGTACATGCACTGGGATGACCGCGCCCTGGTGTGGGTCGGCGAGCAGCAGGCGAGCCAGGAACAGCGCGCCGCCAGCATCTGGCTCCCGGGCTACAAGGCGGTGCTGCAGGGCAAGCCCCTGGCCGGTCTGGAGAACGACGAAACCTCCGACCTGGCCTACAACCCCGTTACCGGGACCCTGTTCACCGTCACCGGCAAGTCGCCCACCCTGGTGGAGCTGAGCCGTGAGGGCGAGGTGCTGCGCAAGATTCCGCTGAAGGGCTTCTCCAACCCAGAAGGCGTGGCCGTACTCGAAGGCGGCCATGTGGCGGTGACCGACGAGCGTCGCCGTACGCTGTCGATCTTCGAACTGGACCCGCAAACCCGTGAACTGAGCGCCGATGCGACGAACGAGTTCGACCTCGGCTTCCCGGACTCGGGCAACAAGGGCTTCGAAGGCATCGCCTGGGACCCGCTCAACGGCCAGTTGATCCTCGGCAAGGAGCGTGGCCCCGTCGCCCTGTTTAGTCTGGGCAGCGATGGCAACGAGACCCTTGGCGAAGCGCTGCGTCCGTTACCCAGCTACGGCCTGGGCATGCGCAACCTTTCGGCGTTGAGCATCGACCCGCGCACCGGCCATCTGCTGGTGCTCTCGGCCCAGTCCAATCTGCTGCTGGAACTGAATGAACAGGGCGAACCGATCAGCTTCATCAGCCTGCTCGGCGGCATGAACGGCCTGGACAGCCGTATTCCCCGAGCCGAAGGCGTGGCGATGGACGAGAGCGGTGACATCTACGTCGTCAGCGAGCCCAACCTGTTCTACGTATTCCGCAAGAACCTGGTCGCCAGCGCCGATCCGCGCTGACGCGCTCTGCAGGGTGCGCCGTTAAGCTTCGCTTAAGGCGCATTTAAGCCTCGTTTCAGCCAGCCGTCCTAGCCTGATCCCGTCATCTACACACACACGGGATCATCTCCATGAAAGCCAAATACCTCGCCCTGCTGGCCGTACCGCTGTTCTCCACCGCCGTCATGGCCAACAGTTACACCGGCCCGGGCGCCAATGCCCAGATCAGCACCGTCGCCGCCGCCCTCGAAGCCGCCGACGATGCTCCAGTGGTGCTGAAGGGACAGATCGTTCGCCGCATCAAGGGCGATATCTACGAGTTCAAGGACGCCACCGGCAGCATGAAGGTGGAAATCGACGATGAAGACTGGCCGCCGATGTCCATCGGCGAGAAAGACACCGTCAAGCTGACCGGCGAAGTGGATCGCGACCTGACGGGCCGCGAGGTGGATGTGGAGTTCGTTGAGCGGGTGAACTCATAAAACCTTGTGGGGGCGAATTTATTCGCTAAGGGTAGCGCAGCTGCCCCCGAAATGATCCGAAGGGCAAACCTTCGGTCTGCATAGCGAATGAATTCGCCCCCACAAATGCCATTTCCCTGAATACCTCACGCCACGCTATCGAACCCCTGCAATACATTGATCGCGTTGATGCCGATCTCCTCCACCGCATAACCCCCTTCCATCACGAACAGCGTCTGCAGGCCGAGCTTGCCGATGACCTCGCCCATGCGCAGGTAATCCGGGCTGTCCAGCTTGAACTGCGAAATCGGGTCTTCCTTGAAGGTATCCACACCCAACGAAACCACCAGCGCGTCCGGCGCGTATTCGGCGATCTGCCGGCAGGCGTCGGCGAGCGCCAGGCTCCAGGCGGACCAGTCGATGCCCGAAGCCAGCGGGTAGTTGAAGTTGAAGCCTGCTCCCGCACCCACGCCTTTCTCGTCGGCGAAGCCCAGGTAGTAGGGGTACTCGAAGCGCGGGTCGCCGTGGATCGAGGTGAAGAGCACGTCGCCGCGGTCGTAGAAGATGTCCTGGGTACCGTTGCCGTGGTGGTAGTCCACGTCCAGCACTGCGACCCGCTTGGCGCCGGCGTCCAGCATGGCCTGCACGGCAATGGCCGCGTTGTTCAGGTAGCAGTAGCCGCCCATGTAGTCGGCGGCGGCGTGGTGTCCCGGCGGGCGGCACAGGGAGAAGATGCCGCGGGCGCCCTTGCGCAGCTCGGCCTGGCCGCTGAGGGCGACGTTGGCCGAGCTGGTGATGGCCTGCCAGGTGCCGGCGGTGATGGGCGCACCGGCATCGAAGGAGTAGTAGCCCAGGCGACCGTCGATATCGGTCGGCTCCACCTGGCGCAGGCGCCGGGTCGGCCAGGCGATGGGCAGCATGTCGTGGCTACGACCCTTGGCCTGCCATTCGCTCCAGGCCGTCTTCAGGAAGTTCACGAACCCCTCGCTGTGCACCCGCAGGATGGGCGACAGGCCGAAATCCGTCGGTGCCTGGATGGCGCCCAGGTTCACGGCCTTGGCACGGTCCAGCACCATGTCGGCGCGGCTCGGTTTCTCGAAGCAGGGGGTGAACTGGCCACCGATCAGCTCATGCTTGCCGTGGTGCAGGTGGTGGTCGTCGGAATAGATCGTCAGCATCAGCGTCTCCTGGTCGGCTAGTGGTCAGTCGGGGTCATTCGAACTCAGAGAATTGCACCTGCGGCGCCTTGCGGCGGAAGCCGCCGGTCTGAATCGCCAGGTAGGCCAGGCCAATGGCGAACCAGCCGAGGCCGATGGCCAGGGTCAGGCCCGACAGACTGGTCCAGAGCCAGGCGATCAGGGCGAAACCGATGGCCGGGATCAGGCCATAGCGCAACACGTCACCCGACTGGCGCGGACGGCCGTCGAACAGGTGGGTGCGGATCACCGCCAGGTTCACGGCGGAGAAGGCCACCAGCGCGCCGAAACTGATCATCGAAGCGAGGGTAGCGAGGTCGATCACCACCGCCAGCAGCGACACGGCCGAGACGATCAGGATGGCGGTGGTCGGGGTCTGGAAGCGCCCGGACAGGGTGCCGAACAGGCGGCGCGGAAGAATGCCGTCGCGGCCCATGCTGTAGAGGATGCGCGATACCGAGGCCTGGGAAGCCAGGGCCGAACCGACGGAACCGGCGACATAGATGGCGGTGAAGAATGCAGCGAGGAACTGCCCGCCAGCCTTCAGCATCACTTCGTTCGCAGCGGCGTCCACGTCCTGGAAGACGCTACCGGGGAATACCAACTGGGAAACCAGCGCCAGGACGAAGAACAGCGCACCGGCGATCAGGGTAGTAATGACGATGGCGCGCGGGATGTCACGCCGCGGATCGCGGGCTTCCTCGGCCAGGGTCGACACCGCGTCGAAGCCGAGGAAGGACAGGCAGAGCACCGCCGCACCCGCCATCAGCGGTGCCAGTCCCGGCTGGCTGCCGTCGCCGATGAAGGGGGCGGTGAAGTCGACCGGGGCACCGAACAGGCTCTTGCCGGCCATGGCCAGGAACACCACGACGAATACTACCTGGGCGGCCACGATCAGGTTGCTCATGCTCGACACCGAATTGATGCCGCGAACGTTCAGCGCGGTGACCAGGGCAATGGCGCTGACCACGAAGACCCAAGCCGGTACTTCCGGGAAGGCCACGTTGAGGAACAGGCCGATCACCAGGTAGTTGATCATCGGCAGGAACAGGTAATCCAGCAGCAGCGACCAGCCGGTGAGGAAGCCTGCGCCGGCGCCGAAGCTCAGGCTGGTATAGGAGTACGCAGAGCCGGCGATGGGATAGCGGCGGACCATGAAGCTGTACGACAGGGCGGTGAAGATCATCGCCAGCAGGGTCACCACATAGGCCAGGGCGGTGCGGCCGCCCGTCATCTGCGTGACCACGCCGTAGGTGGTGAAGATAGTCAGCGGCACCATGTAGACGAGGCCGAAGAACACCAGGGCGGGCAGCCCGAGTATCCGGCGCAGGGCGGTTCCCTGGGCGCTGTGGGTGAATTCGTTGGGCAGGCTGCCGCTGTTTTCGAGGCTGGCGGACGGGGTGGGCATTTATTCTTCTCTCCAATCTACTGCGCGCCGCTGGGCGGCGCCTGGGTCGCTATGCGAGCCATCCATGCGCGTGCGAGGCCGGGTCCGTTGCGCATCCGGCTGTGCGCGGGCAGTCAGTAAAGGTGGAGTTGCGGGGTCCGCAGGACGAAGTGGGGAAGGGTGGTTCGAGGCGCAAGTGCACGGGACATCGTCGTATCTCTCTAGCCATTTTTCTTGTTGATTCAGCGCCGCCATGGGGCGCTTGCTAGTGGCATGCAGTTCGATTCTGTCAGCGCCCGGCAGGCCGCAGAACCCCGCAAAGGGTCAAAAAGGGATCGAAATGGCCAACATGGTTGGCCGGGGTATCCACCCTTGTATCTACGCACTGATGTCGGTTGGTCTGAGCTACGCGAAGCCCAACACGCGGAATTACCGGCAAAACGTTGGGCCTCGCTGCGCTCGGACCAACCTACTAAAAAGCGTTCGTAGGATGGCGTTCTTCCGACTTACTTCTTCAGCTTGGTCCACACCTTGCTGCGCAGGCTCAGGGCCTTGGGCGAGCAGAGTTTGAAGGTGCGCAGGCGGTCGAGCTTGTCTTGCGGGGTGTTGATGGCCGGGTCGTCGAACAGTTCTTTTTCCATGAACTTGTCCGAGCCTTCGATGGCGTTGTTGTACTTGGCGAAGTTGGAGGCGGCGGCGATGTTCTCCGGCAGCATCATCCAGTTGATGAAGGCGTGGGCCTCCTCGACGTTCACCGCATCCTTGGGAATCACGAGGTTGTCGATGAAGACGTGGATGCCTTCTTTCGGATACACGTAGACCAGGCTGTCGCGCTGGGCGTGGGCGCGGTGGAAGGCGCCGTTCCACTGCATGTGCATGGCGACTTCGCCAGCGGCCATGCGCTCGATGGTGCCATCGCTGTTGTACATCGCCAGCAGTGGCTTCTGCGCCAGCAGGAGGTCCTGGATCTTCTTCGCTTCCTTCGGGTCCTCGGTGCACTGGTCGATGGACAGGTAGTGGGAGGCGGCGATGTACAGGTCTTCGATGGAGTTCAGTGCAACGACCTTACCCTTCAGTTCGGCCGGTGGCTCGAAGAAGGGCCTCCAACTCTCATCCAGCTTGCCGCCTGGTACCTGCTTGCTGTCGTAGCTGTAGCCGGTTGTGCCCCACAGGTACGGCACGCTGTAGTCGTGGCCGGGGTCGAAGTCGAGCGTCTGGAAGTTGGCCTTGAGGTTCTTCAGGTTGGGCAGCTTGCTCTTGTCGAATTTCTGCAGCAGTCCGTCGCCGGCCATGATCTGGATGAAGCTGTCGGACGGCACGACCACGTCGTAGGCACCGCCACCGGCCTTGAGCTTGGCCAACAGGGTTTCGTTGCTGTCGTAGGCATCCAGGGTGGCCTTGATGCCGGTGTCCTTCTCGAACTTCTTCAACAGCTCCGGCGGGTAGTAGTCCGACCAGTTGGCGAAGTGCAGGGTCCCTGCGGCCTGGGCCGAGCCGGCAAGGCCGGAGGCGAGCAGTACGGCAAGTGCGAGCGGGGTACGACGGGTCATGGTCAAGCTCCTTGCTGGTCGAGGACGGGTCAGCGCTTGCGCTGCCCGACGTAGTAGGACAATGCAACGAAAACTATGGAAATCACGAGGATGATCGAGGAGATCGCGTTGATCTTCGGCGAAATACCCATCCGAATTGAGCTGAAGATGTACACCGGCAGGGTGGTGGCCCCGGCCCCGGCGACGAAGTAGGTGATGACGAAGTCGTCCATGGAAATGATGAAGGCGAGCATTGCGCCGGAGAGGATGCCGGGCATCAGCAGCGGGAAGGTCACCTTCCAGAAGGCTTTCCAGGGCGAGGCGTAGAGGTCGGCGGCGGCTTCGGCCAGGCGCGGGTCCATGCCTTCCAGGCGGGCGCGGATCGGCAGGTAGGCGAAGGGAATGCAGAACACCACGTGGGCGATGAGGATGGTGAACAGCGAGAGCTTCAGGCCGATGAAGGCGAAGAACATCAGGGTGGCCACCGCCGTGACGATCTCCGGCACCAGCAGCGGCAGGCCGAGCACTCCGCTCATCAGCGTCTGCCCACGGAAGGCGCGGCCGCGCATGCCCAAGGCGGCGAGGGTGGCCAGGGCGGTTGCGATCAGGGTGGCGAAGGTGGCGACGATCAGCGAGTTCTTCGCCGCCCGGACGATTTCCGGGTCGTTGGCGACCACCGAGTACCACTTGAGGCTGAAGCTTTCCCAGATGGTCGCCGACTGTCCGCCGTTGAAGCTCAGCGCCACCAGCACCAGGATCGGCACATAGAGGAAGGCGAAGAACAGCCAGGCGGTGGGCCGTACGCCGGTGAATCGCCAGAGGGGGTTCTGCATGTTCATGGGTGGCCTCCGCCGGCGGCCTGCTTGAAGCGCAGGCTATAGAGCAGCATTGCCAGCAGCACGAAGCCGAGCAGGGCGAAGGACAGTGCCGCGCCCAGTGGCCAGTTGTGGGATGCGCCGAACTGCAGCTGGATCAGGTTGCCGATCATCAGCGACTTACCGCCCCCCAGCAGCTCGGGAATGATGTAGTTGCCGAGCGACGGGATGAACACCAGGATCGCGCCGGCGACGATGCCCGGCATGGCCAGCGGCACAATGATCCGGCGCAGGGCCTGGAAGCGGTTGGCGCCGAGGTCGAAGGCGGCTTCTACCAGTCGCCAGTCGAGTTTTTCGAGGCTGGTGTAGATAGGCAGCACCATGAACGGCAGGAAGGTGTAGAGCAGGCCGATCACCACGGCGACATCCGTGTAGAGCAGGCCCAGCGCGCCGTCGGACAGGCCGAAGACGCCGAGGCCGCTGTCCACCAGGCCGCCATTGCGCAGCAGCAGGATCCACGCGTAGACCCGCACCAGCAGGTTGGTCCAGAAGGGCACGGTGACCAGGAACAGCAGCAGGTTGCGTTTGCGCTCGCTCTGCAGCGCCAGGTAGAGGGCAGTAGGGAAGCCGATCAGCAGGCAGCCGACCGTGGTCAGCACTGACAGCCAGAATGAGCGCTGGAAAATCTGCAGATAGTCGGTGTTGAACACCAGGCTGTCGTCCAGGTCGCGCTCGTAGAGGAAGTTGATGTAGGCCTCCAGCGAGTACTGGTCCCACTTCACGCCGCCGTAGTCGCCCGGAGCCAGGATCGACACCAGGAACATGATGCCCAGCGGCAGCACCAGGAACACCAGCAGGGCGAGCATGGCCGGGCTGGTCAGCGCCAGGCGACGCTGCAGCTGGCGGCGCTCCGCCTGGGCGCGCAGGGTACTCATTCGACCAGCACCCGGATGGCTTCGCCGGGCACCTGTACCCGCACCTTTTCGCCGGCTGAATAGACGTTCAGCGCCCCATTGCGGTTCTGCTGGCGCACACGGAAGCCACTCTGCCCGGCGATGTTGAGGTGGTACACGGTATCGGTCCCGACATAGACCACGTTCTCGATTTCACCGGCCAGGTTGCCCTGTTCGTCGAGGCAGGTGCGCTCCGGGCGGATCGCCAGGGTCACGGCGCCACGACGGGGGCTGTAGGCGCTGAGCAACTGGCCGTCGGGCAGCAGAATGCCGCGTTCCAGCGCTTCGCCTTCGAGGAAGTTGGTTTCACCGATGAAGTCCGCCACTGTGCGGTTCAGCGGTGCTTCGTAGATTTCCGTCGGGGTGCCGACCTGGAGGATGCGGCCCTTGCTCATCACCGCGATGCGGTCGGACATGGTCAGGGCTTCTTCCTGGTCGTGGGTGACGAAGATGAAGGTAATGCCGGTCTCGTGCTGCAGGCGCTTGAGTTCGATCTGCATATCCTTGCGCAGCTTCTGGTCCAGCGCCGAAAGCGATTCGTCCAGCAGCAGCACCTTGGGCTTGTTGGCCAGGGCGCGGGCCAGGGCGATGCGCTGCTGCTGGCCACCGGAAAGCTGGTCGGCGCGGCGTTTGCCCACATCCGGCAGCTTCACCAGTTCCAGCATGCGCTGCACCGTCTGCTCGATGTCGCTGCGGGAGAGCCCGCGCATTTCCAGGCCGAAGGCGATGTTCTGCGCCACCGTCATGTGGGGGAACAGGGCGTAGCTCTGGAACACGGTGTTGACCGGGCGGCGGAACGGCGGGAGGCCCTGCATCGGCTCGCCGTAGAGGCGGATGGCGCCGGAGCTGGGTTGCTCGAAACCGGCGATGAGCCGCAAGAGAGTGGTCTTGCCGCAGCCGGACGGGCCGAGGAGGGTGAAGAACTCGTTGGCGCGGATTTCCAGGGAAACATCGTCGAGGGCCTTCACGCCCTGCCCCGGATCACCGAACTCCATGCACACACGTTCGACGCTGATCGCGCTAGTCATGCTGATCACAAGCTCTAAGGGTTTGTTCTTATTGGGCTTTTCTTTTTTCGCTGGTGAAGCGGCCCTTGTTTGTCGCGATTCTGTCAGCAGCCTAGTAGGTGCAGAACGATAGATCAGGTCAAAAGGGGATATTTTCGGCCAATTTGTAAAGGGTGATTAAGGTTGCGAAGAGGCGGGAAGGAGCCTGTGGGGGCGAATTCATTCGCGAATGGCGGCGGAGCTGCCCCAGAGGTCGTAGGGCAAACCTGCGGTCTGCTTTGGCGAATGAATTCGCCCCCCACAATGGCCGCTGGCAAGCCTAGCGCCGATACAGGCTCGGCGACTGCCCGCTCCAGCGCTGGAAGGCATGCCGGAAGCTCGCGGTCTCGCTGTAGCCGAGCTGCTCGGCGATCAGGTAGATGGGCAGGTCGGTCTGCACCAGCAACTGGCGCGCCTTGTCGTAGCGCACTTCGTCCAGCAGACGCTGGAAGCTGGTGTTCAGCTGCCGCAAGTGGCGGCGCAGGGTGCGTTCGGAGCGATGCAACTGGCGCGCGACGCTATCGAGGTCGCAGGCGTCGCGCAGGTTGCCGGCCAGGTGCTGGCGGATCTGGTCGAGCACGTCATGGCGGCTGTTGAGCTGGGCATCCAGTTTCAGGCATTGCTGCAGGCCATAGTGGCACGTCACCGGGTCCGCCAGGGGCAGGGTGCGGTCGAGCAGGGCGGCGTCGAAGCAGAGCGCATTGCGCGAGGCGCCGAATTCCACCGGGCAACCGAGTATCTGTTCATAGGTGGCGGCGTGTAGCGGCGGTCGATAGGACAGGTAGACCCGGAGCGGGCGAATGCTGGTACCGAGCAGGTCCTGCAGCACGGTGAGCAGCGAGGTCAGGCACAGCTCGCTGTTGAATACCGTCAGCTCCGGTGCGTAGCGGTAGCCGACTGCGACGAGGCGCGCCTCGTCGCAGTCTTCCTCAAGGCTCAGCTTGAAGTAGGTCCCCAGCAGTGCTGACTGGCCGAGGGCGATGGTCAGGGCATCGCGCAAGGTGCGGCTGGCGAGCATGGTGTAGCCGAGCATGCCGTAGGCGGATACGTGCATGCGCAGGCCGAGGGACAGGCCCAGGGCGGGATCGCGGGTGCTGGCCAGGGCATTGGCGAAGACGCGCAGCTCCTGGGCATGCGAGATCAACTTATCGGGGGTGTCGAGATCGGCGCAGCAGACGCCGCTGCCATCCAGCAGGACCCTGCGGTCGGTGCCGCTGCTGGCCAATGTGGCCACGGCCAGGGCGATGGTGTGCAAGGTGGTGAGTGCGCGTTCTTCCGGTAGCAGCGCGGTGGCCATGTCCGTCCCCTTTTGTAACGTCCTTCCAGCATGTGCGCAGGCTTTAAGCTTCAATTCAGGTAGAAGTCCGGTGCGCTCTGTATCCTTCGCCGCGTCCTGAATCCCCGAGTCCTGATCGATGCGTTCATTCCTGACCCCGTGGCGCCTGGTCACCGCGTTCCTGGTGCTGCTGCTGGTGCTGCTCGGAATTGCCGCCCAGCAGTTCCGGCTGTTCGAGCGCGGTCTGTTCGCACTGCAAGAATGGCGCCACGCCTCCGAATGGCGGGAACGATCTCTCTGGCTGCCGGACTATCAGGTGGCCATCGAGGCCAAGCCCATCGAGGGCCTGTCGGACGACGTCTCCGCGCTGACCTACGATCCTGACCGGCACAGCCTCTTCACCGTCACCAACCAGCGTCCTGAAATCATCGAACTGTCCCTGGACGGGCACCTGATCCGCCGCATCCAGTTGGTGGGATTTGGCGACCCCGAGGCCATCGAGTACATCAGCAAGGGCGTCTATGTGATCACCGACGAGCGCCTGCAGCGCCTCATCAAGGTACGCGTCGACGAGAACACCACCTCCATCGATGCCAGCGAGTCGCAGCAGTTGTCCCTGGGTATCGGCCTTTCGGGTAACAAGGGCTTCGAGGGCCTGGCCTACGATTCCGTCGGGCAGCGCCTGTTCGTGGCCAAGGAGCGCGATCCGGTGCGCATCTACGAGATCCACGGTTTCCCCCACACCAACCCGGACAAGCCCTTCGCGGTACATGTGGTGGACGACCCGAAGCGTGATGCCCGGCTCTTCCTGCGCGACCTTTCCAGCCTGCAATACGAGGAGCGCAGCGGCCATTTGCTGGCGCTGTCGGACGAGTCGCGGCTGGTGCTGGAGCTGAACGCCGATGGCCGCCCCATTAGCACGCTTTCGCTGCTGCGCGGCATGCACGGCCTGCAGCGGGGGGTGCCGCAGGCCGAGGGGGTGGCCATGGATAACGACGGCAACCTCTATCTGGTCAGCGAGCCAAACCTGTTCTACGTGTTCCGCAAACAGGCGAGCGACTGATCAGCTTTCGTCGTTGAGGGTGGCGCCGGGGGCATTGTTTCTGACCGAGTCGATGCCTGCGCTGGCGCTGGAGGCGCTGGCGTACATCTGGCTCTGGCCGATGACCTGGCCGTTGGTGGCCTTGAGCACGAAGTAGAACTTGCCGTTGCTGGCGGTCTTGCTTTCGAAGGCGCCGTCGCGAGCGGCGTTCTTGCGCACAGACTCGATACCGTTCAAGGCTGAATCCTTGGCCTTGTACAGCTCGCTGGTGAGGATGGTTTCGCCGTTGCCGGCGTTCAGGTTGAAGTGGAACTGGCCATCGTTGGCCTTCTTCAGGTGGAATTTCCCAGCCATGGGGCACCTCCTAGTTCGTGGCATTGGACGGCGCCGAACGACGCCGTAGCCAACAAATCTAGACGGTTTCCCGCAGGCCGGGAGTCCGGTCAGGCGGTCAGGCTCCGGACGCCATCCTTGGTGCCGAGCAGCAGCAGGTCGGCCGGACGGGCGGCGAACAGGCCGTTGGTGACCACGCCGACGATGTTGTTGATCTGCTCTTCGAGTTGTACCGGGCTGTCGATCTGCAGGTTGTACACATCGAGGATGATGTTGCCGTTGTCGGTCAGCACGCCTTCGCGGTAGACCGGATCACCGCCCAGCTTCACCAGTTGGCGAGCCACATGGCTGCGGGCCATGGGGATGACTTCCACCGGCAGCGGGAAGGTGCCGAGCAGCGGAACCAGCTTGCTCTCGTCGGCGATGCAGATGAAGGTCTTGGCCACCGCCGCGACGATCTTCTCGCGGGTCAGGGCGGCACCGCCGCCCTTGATCAGTTCGAGGCGCTCGTTGCTCTCGTCGGCACCGTCGACATAGAACTCCAGGTCGCTGACGCCATTCAGGTCGTAGACCGGGATGCCGTGGCCCTTCAGACGCTGGGCGGTGGCTTCGGAGCTGGCCACGGCACCGTCGAAGGCCATCTTGTGCTGGGCCAGCAGGTCGATGAAGAAGTTGGCGGTGGAGCCGGTGCCGACGCCGACGATGCTCTTTTCACCGAGCTTGGGAAGGATGAAGTCGATGGCGGCCTGGGCGACGGCCTGCTTGAGCTGGTCCTGGGTCATGCTGTGGAGGTCCGATAGGAGGAGTGTCGAGGGCGCGAATTATAGCCCGTCGCCGGGGCAAAACCCCGCATTCTCTGTGGTCGCCCGACGAATCCCTGCGGTAGACTCGGTCCTCCCGTGAAATGCCCGCCAGTGAAACCGCGATGCTCGAAGAATACGTGAAGAAGACCCTGACCTCGCGCGTCTACGACGTCGCCGTGGAAACCCCGCTGCAGCCCGCCCGCCAGCTCACCGAGCGCCTCGGCAACCAGATCCTCCTCAAGCGCGAGGACCTGCAACCGGTCTATTCCTTCAAGATTCGTGGCGCCTACAACAAGATCGCCCAGCTCTCCCGCGAGGAACTGAATCGCGGGGTGGTCACCGCATCGGCCGGCAATCATGCCCAGGGCGTCGCCCTGGCGGCCCGCGAGTTGGGCGTTAAAGCGACCATCGTGATGCCGCGCACCACGCCGGAGCTGAAAGTGCAGGGCGTACGTGCCCGCGGCGGCAAGGTGGTGCTGCACGGCGACGCCTTCCCCGAGGCGCTGGCGCACTCGCTGAAGCTGGTGGAAGAGAAGGGCTACGTCTACATCCACCCCTACGATGATCCGGAAGTGATCGCCGGCCAGGGCACCGTGGCGATGGAAATCCTGCGTCAGCACCCCGGCCGCCTGGACGCCATCTTCGTGCCAGTGGGCGGTGGCGGCCTGGTTGCGGGTATCGCGGCCTTCGTCAAATACCTGCGCCCCGAGGTGAAGGTGATCGGCGTCGAGCCGGACGATTCCAACTGCCTGCAGGCCGCCATGGCCGCTGGCGAGCGCGTGGTGCTGGGGCAAGTCGGACTGTTTGCCGACGGCGTTGCCGTGGCGCAGATCGGCCAGCACACCTTCGATATCTGCAAGCAGCATGTGGATGAGGTGATCACAGTCAGCACCGACGAAATCTGTGCGGCGATCAAGGATATCTACGACGACACCCGCTCCATCACCGAACCTGCCGGCGCCCTCGCCGTGGCCGGGATCAAGAAGTACGTCGAGCGTGAAGGCGTGCGCGACCATACCCTGGTGGCCATCGACTCCGGCGCCAACATCAACTTCGACCGTCTGCGCCACGTGGCCGAGCGTGCCGAGCTGGGGGAGAAGCGCGAGGCGATCATCGCGGTGACCATCCCGGAGCGCCCGGGCAGCTTCAAGGCCTTCTGCGAGGCCATCGGCAAGCGCCAGATCACCGAGTTCAACTACCGCTACAACACCGACGCCGAAGCCCACATCTTCGTCGGCGTGCAGACCCACCCGGAAACCGACCCGCGCGCGGTCCTGGTGGAAAACCTGCGCAGCCAGGGCTTCCCGGTGCTGGACCTCACCGATAACGAATTGGCCAAGCTGCATATCCGTCACATGGTTGGCGGGCACGCGGTGCGCATCAGCGATGAAATGGTGTTCCGTTTCGAATTCCCCGAGCGTCCGGGGGCGCTGTTCAACTTCCTCAACAAGCTCGGCGGCCGCTGGAACATCACCATGTTCCACTACCGCAACCACGGCGCCGCCGATGGCCGCGTGGTCGCCGGCCTGCAGGTGCCGGCCGAGGAGCGCGCGCTGGTGCATGCCGCTCTCGACGAGATCGGCTATCCCCACTGGGACGAAAGCGACAACCCGGCGTACCAGCTCTTCCTGGGCTGACGCAGGCCGGGGTGCTGGATCGGGCGGCTGCTAGGCTTGGACTCAGCCGCCCACGCAGACAAGGACCTGCTTCATGGAAAACTACCTCGCATTTCGCATCCTTCACGGCCTGGCCACCCTGCTGTTCTTCGGCGGACTGGCAGGACTGGCATGGTACGGCTGGCGCAATTTCCGTTCCGGCGATGCCGCGCTGATCGGCCCCAGCCTGCGGCGCATCCTGCTGATCGGCGTGCCGTTACTGATCCTCGTCGCCGTGTCGCTGCCGATCAGCGGCTGGTGGATGGTGAACCTCGCTGGTCTGCCGCTGGGCCAGACCTGGCTCCTCGGCGGCGCCATCCTTTACCTCTTCGGTTGCATTGCCTGGCTGCTGCTGTTCCGCCGTGTCGGGCGACTGCGGGAGCAGGCACTGGTCGACGGTGGACCGGCTTCCGCGCCTGCTCGCCGCAGCCTCAAGTTCGGTGCCGCTTATGGTCTCGTCGGCCTGCTGCTATTTCTTTCCGTGCTGGCGCTGATGCTGGCCAAACCGCTCTGATGTAGCGTCTGCACCCCGCATGACCCTCTATTTCCTGTTCAAGACAGTCCATGGCTTGCTGGCCGCCGTGCTTTTCGGCGCGGCGCTGGCCGGGCTGTTCTTCGCCCGCCGGGCCTGGAATAAAGAGGCTGATCCCCAGCAGATGGCGGCCACCTTCGCCTCTTTGGTGAGGCTGGAATGCTGGTTGATCGCCAGTTCCGCCGTGCTGCTGCCCCTGAGTGGCCTGGCGCTGGCGAAGGTCGGCGGCTGGCCCTTGGGTCAGCGCTGGCTGTTGTGGAGTGTAGGAATCTACCTGCTGGCAGCGCTCTGCTGGCTGCCTCTGCTCTGGCTGCAGGTGCGCATCCGCAACCTGGCGCGCCAGGCGTTTCGGGATGGCACGGCCCTAGCGCCGCAGGTGGCCAGCCATGTGGCTGTACGCACCTGGCTGGCGGTTCTCGCACTGGTCTTGTTGGCGGTGGTGTACGCGCTGATGGTGATCAAACCGCTTTGAGCGGAGTGATTGAAGCGCACTCAACGCAGGGTAATCACCGGCCAACCGCGTTGCAGGGCTTCGGCCCGCAGCTTCGGATCGGGGTCCACGGCTACCGGATGGCTCACCTGCTCGAGTAGCGGCAGATCGTTCAGCGAATCGCTATAGAAGCTGCTGCCCTCGAGGCTGAAGCCGGTTTCCTCCAGCCAGCGCGCCAGGCGCGTTACCTTGCCTTCGCGGAAGCAGGGGACATCGGTGGTGCGGCCGGTGTAGCGGCCGTCGGCCATTTCGCATTCGGTGGCCAGCAGGGTTTCGACGCCCAGACGCCTGGCGATCGGCGCAGTGACGAAACGGTTGGTGGCGGTGATGATCAGCAGCTTGTCGCCGGTGGCGCGGTGCTCGGCCAGCAGGGCTTCGGCCTTCGGCAGGATGATCGGTTCGACGCAGTCGCGCATGAACTCGCGGTGCCACTGGTCGAGCTGCACCATTTCGGTGCGGCCGAGGATTTCCAGGCTGAAGTTCAGGTAGTCCTGGATGTTCAGTCGACCGGCCAGGTAGTCCTGATAGAACTCGTCGTTGCGCGCCTTGTAGGCGATCCCGTCGAGGATGCCGCGTTCGCACAGGTAGTCGCCCCAGGCGTGATCGCTATCGCCGGCCAGCAGGGTGTTGTCGAGGTCGAAAAGAGCCAAACGCACGTCGTATTTCCTTGCATCGAGGCTTCGAAGGGCGGTCAGAATAGCGGCTTTGAGCGGTGCTGCCCATCGCGAGAAAGGCTCGCATTGCTGCGTTTAAGGCCTTTATGGAACAATGCCGAAACATGCGTTTGCGAGGTTGAGTGCCGTGATCGATTCCGATGGTTTTCGCCCGAATGTCGGCATCATTCTCGCCAATGATGTCGGGCAGGTGCTTTGGGCCCGGCGTATCAATCAGGATGCCTGGCAGTTCCCGCAGGGTGGTATCAATCCACGCGAGACGCCCGAAGAGGCACTTTTCCGGGAGTTGAACGAAGAAGTCGGCCTGGAAGAGCGGGATGTGAAGATTCTTGCCTGCACTCGCGGCTGGTTGCGCTATCGTCTGCCGCAGCGCCTTGTGCGTACCAATAGCCAGCCGCTGTGTATTGGACAGAAGCAGAAGTGGTTCCTGCTGCGTTTGCAGTCGGACGAGAACAAGGTACGGATGGACCTGACCGGCAAGCCCGAATTCGACGGCTGGCGCTGGGTCAGTTACTGGTACCCGTTGGGCCAGGTGGTGACCTTCAAGCGTGAAGTCTATCGCCGGGCACTCAAGGAACTAGCACCGCGCCTCCTGGCGCAAGACTGACCCGGAGAAAGGCTGACTAGCCATGCTCAACACGCTGCGCAAGATCGTCCAGGAAGTGAACGCCGCCAAGGATCTGAAGGCGGCGTTGGCGATCATCGTGCAGCGGGTCAAGGAGGCCATGGGCAGCCAGGTCTGCTCGGTCTACCTGCTGGACCCGGAGTCCAACCGGTTCGTGCTCATGGCCACCGAAGGCCTGAACAAGCGCTCCATCGGCAAGGTCAGCATGGCCCCCAACGAAGGCCTGGTGGGCCTGGTGGGCACCCGCGAGGAACCGCTGAACCTCGAGCACGCCGCCGATCACCCCCGTTACCGCTACTTCGCCGAGACCGGTGAAGAGCGCTTCGCCTCCTTCCTCGGCGCCCCGATCATCCACCACCGTCGAGTGATGGGCGTACTGGTGGTGCAGCAAAAGGAGCGGCGTCAGTTCGACGAGGGCGAGGAAGCCTTCCTCGTCACCATGAGCGCGCAGCTCGCGGGCGTAATCGCCCATGCCGAGGCGACCGGTTCGATTCGCGGCCTGGGTCGCCAGGGCAAAGGAATCCAGGAAACCAAGTTCGTCGGTGTGCCGGGCGCCCCTGGTGCCGCGGTGGGTACCGCGGTGGTGGTGCTGCCGCCGGCCGATCTGGACGTGGTGCCCGATCGCACGGTCGATGACATCGAGGCCGAAGTAGAACGCTTCAAGCAGGCCCTGGAAGCGGTGCGCGAAGACATGCGCCGGCTCTCCAGCAAGCTGGAAACCCAATTGCGCCCCGAAGAGCGTGCCCTCTTCGACGTTTACCTGATGATGCTCGACGACGCCTCCATCGGTATGGAGGTCAAGCGCGTGATCCGCACCGGCCAGTGGGCCCAGGGTGCGCTGCGCCAGGTTGTGTTGGAGCACGTCACCCGCTTCGAGCTGATGGACGACGCCTACCTGCGCGAACGCGCCTCCGATGTGAAGGATCTCGGTCGCCGCCTGCTCGCCTACCTGCAGGAAGAGCGCAAGCAGAACCTCGTCTACCAGGAAAACACCATCCTCGTCAGCGAGGAGCTGTCCCCGGCGATGCTCGGCGAAGTGCCTGAAGGCAAGCTCGTTGGCCTGGTTTCGGTACTTGGCTCGGGCAACTCCCATGTCGCCATCCTCGCGCGTGCCATGGGCATCCCGACGGTGATGGGCGTGGTCGACCTGCCATATTCCAAGGTCGACGGCATCGAGCTGATCGTCGACGGCTACCACGGCGAAGTCTTCACCAACCCCTCGGCGCAACTGCGCAAGCAGTACAGCGAAGTGGTGGAAGAGGAACGCCAGCTGGTCAAGGGGCTGGACGCACTGCGCAGCCTGCCCTGCGAGACCCTGGACGGCCAACGCATGCCGCTCTGGGTGAACACCGGCCTTCTTGCCGACGTGACCCGCGCCCAGGAGCGCGGCGCCGAGGGCGTCGGCCTGTATCGCACCGAAGTGCCGTTCATGATCAACGAGCGATTCCCCAGCGAAAAAGAGCAGCTCGCCATCTACCGCGAACAGCTCGCCGCCTTCCATCCGCTGCCGGTGACCATGCGCACGCTGGATATCGGCGGCGACAAGGCGCTGTCGTATTTCCCGATCAAGGAAAGCAACCCCTTCCTCGGCTGGCGCGGCATCCGCGTCACCCTCGACCATCCGGAGATCTTCCTGGTCCAGGTGCGCGCCATGCTCAAGGCCAGTGAGGGCCTGGACAACCTGCGTATCCTGCTGCCGATGATTTCCGGCACCCACGAGCTGGAAGAGGCGCTGCACCTGATCCATCGTGCCTGGGGCGAGGTGCGTGACGAAGGCGTGGACATCCCCATGCCGCCGGTAGGGGTGATGATCGAGATCCCCGCTGCCGTCTACCAGACCAAGGAGCTGTCGCGCCAGGTGGACTTCCTCTCGGTGGGGTCCAACGACCTCACCCAGTACCTGCTGGCGGTGGACCGCAACAACCCGCGCGTGGCGGACCTTTACGACTACCTGCACCCGGCGGTGCTGCAAGCGCTGAAGAAGGTGGTGGACGACGCCCACGCCGAAGGCAAACCGGTGAGCATCTGCGGCGAGATGGCGGGTGATCCCGCGGCTGCCGTGCTGCTGCTGGCCATGGGCTTCGACAGCTTGTCGATGAACGCCACCAACCTGCCCAAGGTGAAGTGGTTGCTGCGCCAGGTCACCATGACGAAAGCCAGGGAACTCCTGGATCAGCTGCTGGCCATCGACAACCCGCAGGTTATCCACAGCTCGCTGCATCTTGCCCTGCGCAACCTGGGCCTCGGCCGGGTGATCAACCCGGCGGCGACCATCCAGGCCTGAGGCTGGAAGCAAGTTTTGTAACGCTCGGGTAGGTGCCTGGGCGTAGCGGTCTCAACCGGGTTTCGGCCCGCAGGAAGCTTATGGAAAAGCTTGAGCCCCTCGACCATTGCTACGGCACCACCCTCGAAGAAGTCGAGCGCACCCTGCGCTTCGCCCTGGACATCGTCAGTGACGGTATCTGGGACTGGAACATCCGCACCAATCACGTCAAGCGCAGCTCCGGCTGGTACTCCATGCTCGGCTACGCGCTGGATAGCTTGCCGGAAGACGTGGATACCTGGAAATCGGTGATCCATCCCGGCGATATCGAGCGGGTGATGCGCCACTTCCAGGCTTACCTGGACGGCGAAAGCCTGATCTATGCCGAGGACTACCGCTGCCGCTGCCGCGACGGCAGTTACCTGTGGATCAGCGATCATGGCCGTTTCGTCGAGTTCGACGAGGCCGGCACGCCGACGCGGATGATCGGCGCGCACCGCAATATCCACCAGCGCAAGATGGCCAGCCTCGAATTGCAGCGAAAGAACGAGGAGTTGCTGGCCCTCAATCGCAAGCTGGAGGCGCTGGTGGACGCCCGCACCGAGGCCCTGCGCCAGGCTAATGAGGCGCTGGCCCAGCAGGTTGCAAGCGCTATGCGCCTCAGCGAGACCGACCCGCTGACCCAGGTTTCCAACCGTCGCCATTTTGAGCGCAACCTGCACAGCGAGTGGCAGCGCTTCCAGCGTCATGGGCATGTGACGTCGCTGCTGATGTTCGACCTCGATCATTTCAAACGCATCAATGACAGCCACGGCCACCAGATCGGTGATCGTGCCCTCGTGGCCGTCAGCCGCATCGTTCGTGCGGCGCTCAGGGACGAGGATTGCTTCGCCCGTTGGGGCGGCGAGGAGTTCATCGCCCTGCTGCCGGAGACCGGGCAGGACGCCGCCTTGCAGCTGGCAGAGCGTCTGCGCCTGGTGGTCCCCCAGGCCGATCCCAGCCTGCCACTGGGTTTGACGGCCAGTTTCTCGGTGGCGGGAATGCAGGCTGGCGAAGGGGTCGAGTCCCTGCTCAAGCGCCTGGACGACGGCCTCTATCGCGCCAAGCAGCGACGCAACTGCATCGAGGCCTGTTGATCCCCGCGTCCTTTGAAATGAAAAAGCCCGCCCAATGGCGTAATGCTGTTCAGTTCGCCCCGCCAACGAGGTGTCGCTGTTGTTGTAGGAGCGAGCTTGCTCGCGAAGCTTTCCGGGATATCGCCCATTCGCCAGCAAGCTGGCTCCTACAGCGTTTCCCCACTGCAGAAACCAAGAACGCCGCTCACCCGGTGAGGGATTAGCGGCGTTCTTATGTGAACAGCATTACGCCGAATGGCGGGCTTTTTCGTGCAGCGGCTTCAGGCCTGGAAAATGATCCTGCCGTCCACCAGCGTGTAGCGGACCTTGCCGGGCAGGCAGTGACCGATGAAGGGGCAGTTGTCGCCTTTGGACTTCCAGGTTTCACCGGCCAGGGTGGATGCCTGCGGGTCGAACAGCACCAGATCCGCGGGTGCGCCGACGGCCAGGCGGCCAGCGGGCAGGCGCAGGGCGCGAGCCGGGCCGGCGGTGAGGCGGGCGAGCAGGGTCGGCAGATCGAGCAGACCGTCCTGGACCAGAGTCATGGCCAGCGGAAGCAGCAACTCCACGCTGCTGATGCCGGGCTCGGTAGCGCCGAACGGCGCGAGCTTGGCATCAGGCTCATGGGGTTGGTGGTGACTCGAAATGGCCGAGATCACGCCGCTTCTCACAGCTTCGCGCAGGCCATCGCGGTCGGCGCGGGTGCGCAGCGGCGGTTGCACGTGGTAGAGGCTGGAGAAGTCGATCAGCGCCTCGTCGGTGAGGATCAACTGGTACATGGCCACGTCAGCGGTCACCGGCAAGCCACGGGCCTGGGCCTGGGCAATCAGCTCGGCACCGCGGGCGCTGGTGATCTGGCTGAAGTGGGCGCGCACGCCGCTTTGCTCCACCAGCAGCAAGTCACGGGCGAGTGCCACGGTCTCGGCAGTCTCCGGAATACCGGCCAGGCCGAGGAAGCTGGCGGTCGGGCCTTCGTGGGCCAGTCCGCCTTCGGCCAGGGATGCATCCTGGGAGTGGAAGACCACGGTCAGGTCGAAGGTGGCAGCGTATTCCAGGGAGCGGCGCTGCACGCGGTTGCTGGCGAAGCTGGCGAGGCCATTGCCGAAGGCCACGCAGCCCACGTCGCGCAGGGCCACCAGCTCGGACAACTGCTCACCGGCCAGGCCCTTGGTCAGGGCGCCGATGGGGAAGACCTTGGCATGACCGGCCTCCTGGGCGCGATCGAGGATCAGCTCGGCCACGGCCGGTGTATCCAGGATCGGGCGGGTCAGGGGCGGGCAGCAGAGACTGGTGACGCCACCGCTCGCGGCGGCGAGGGTCTCGCTGGCGATACTGCCCTTGCGGCTGTAGCCGGGCTCGCGCAGGGCGACGGACAGGTCGACCAGGCCGGGCGCGGCGACCAGGCCCTTGGCGTCGAGGGTCTTGTCCGCTTCGAAGCCTGCCGGCGCTTTGCCGATGGCGGCGACCTTGCCGCTTTCAAGGAAGAGATCGGTGATCTGATCCTGGCCACTGGCCGGGTCGATCAGGCGGGCACCGAGGATGTGGGTACGCATCAGTTCAGCTCCTCGGCTTCCTGGTTCAGTTGGCGTTGCGCGGTCTGGCCGCTCATGGCCATGGAAAGCACCGCCATGCGCACGGCGATGCCGTAGGTGACCTGGTTGAGGATCACCGACTGCGCGCCGTCGGCCACCGCGGACTCGATTTCCACGCCGCGGTTGATCGGGCCCGGGTGCATGACGATGGCATCCGGTTTAGCCAGTGTCAGGCGCTGGGAACTCAGGCCGTACAGCTTGTAGAACTCGCCCTCGCTGGGCAGCAGGCCACCCTGCATGCGTTCGCGCTGCAGGCGCAGCATGATCACCACGTCCACATCCTTGAGGCCTTCGGCGAGGTCGGTGTAGACCTTCACGCCGTATTGTTCGACACCCACCGGGATCAAGGTCTTCGGACCGATCACGCGGATGTCCTGGCAGCCCAGGGTGCGCAGGGCGAGCATGTTGGAGCGGGCGACGCGCGAGTGCAGGATGTCGCCGACGATGGCCACCGAGAGGTTCTCGAAGTTGCCTTTGTGGCGACGGATGGTGAGCATGTCGAGCATGCCCTGGGTCGGGTGCGCGTGGCGCCCGTCACCGCCGTTGATGATGGCCACGTCCGGGGACACGTGCTCGGCGATGAAGTGGGCCGCGCCGGAGTCTGCATGGCGCACGACGAACATGTCGGCGGCCATCGCCTCCAGGTTGCGCAGGGTGTCGAACAGCGTCTCGCCCTTGCTGGTGGAGGAGGTGGAAACGTTGAGGGTAATGACGTCGGCGGACAGGCGCTGGGCCGCCAGCTCGAAGGTCGTGCGGGTGCGGGTGGAGTTCTCGAAGAACACGTTGCACACCGTCTTGCCGCGCAGCAGCGGGACTTTCTTCACCGCGCGGGCGCCGACTTCGAGGAAGGAGTCGGCGGTGTCGAGGATTTCCGTCAGCAGCTCGCGGGGCAGACCGTCGAGCGAGAGGAAGTGGCGCAGCTGGCCCTGGTCGTTGAGCTGCAGCGGGCGCTTGGCGTCTGTCGGCATGGGGCAGGCCCTGAAAAGTTACGGGAAATCGGGAGGTCAGGCGGGTGAAGCGAGGTCCTGGCGCTCGAGGGTGAGCGGCGCGGGGCCGAGCAATTTTACCCGTTCCGTGGCGCCCAGGGACAGGGTTGCACCGACCACGTCCGGACGGATCGGCAGCTCGCGCGCATTGAGATCGAGCAGGCACACCAACGTCACGCTGGCGGGGCGGCCGTAGTCGAAGAGCTCGTTGAGCGCTGCACGTACGGTGCGGCCGCTCATGAGCACGTCATCGATCAGTACCAGGTGCTGGCCCTCGACCTCGAAGGGCAGCTCGGAAGGGCGCACTTGCGGGTGCAGCCCGCTCTGGGTGAAGTCGTCGCGATAGAAGGACACGTCCAGGGTGCCCATCGGGCTCGACACGCCCAGTTGCTCCAGCAAGGCCTGGGCGACCCACACGCCGCCGGTCCGAATGCCGATGTAGCGCGGCTCGTCGATCTTGCGGGACTTCAGGTGAGCTTTCAGGTCGCTGGCCATCCTCGGCAGCAGCTCGGCGGGGTTGGGCAGGGTCATCGGCGGTCCTCGCGTTCTGGAGTCAGGAAATTGCGGAGTTTTCGGCCAGCCAGCCTTCCAGCAGCAGTGCAGCGGCCAGGGCATCCACCGGACGCTCGCGGTAGCCGTCGCGTTGACCCTGGGCCAGTCGCTGGCCCTTGGCCTCGAAGGTGGTCAGGCGCTCGTCGTGGGTGAATACCGGCAGGTTGAAGCGGCCGTTCAGGCGCCGGGCGAATTTTTCCGCTCGGGCGCTCATGTCGCTGGGCGTGCCGTCCATGTTCAGCGGAAGGCCGACGACGATGGCATCGGGCTGCCATTCGCGGATCAGGGCTTCGACCTGCTGCCAGTCCGGTACACCGTTCTGGGCTTTGAGGATTTTCAGCTCGCGGGCCTGGCCGGTGACCGCCTGGCCCACGGCCACGCCGATCTGTCGGGTGCCATAGTCGAAGCCGAGCAGCAGGCGCAGGGGTTTCGAGTCGGCCATCAGGCGTGCCCGGCCTGGGCGGTGAGCAGACTGAGGTTCACGCCCAGTCGCTTTGCGGCGGCCGCGAGACGCTGCTCGGACGGCGTGTCGAAGAGGATGGCGAGGTCGGCCGGGCAGGTCAGCCAGGCGTTGTCGCTGAGTTCGGTTTCCAGCTGGCCGGCGTCCCATCCGGCATAGCCGAGTGCGACCAGGCTCTTCTGCGGGCCACCGCCATCGGCGATGGCGAAGAGCACGTCCTGGGAGGTGGAGAGCGCCAGCTCGCCGAGTTCCAGGGTGGCCTGGAAGCTGTGGCCGCTCGGATGCAGGACGAAGCCGCGGTCGGTCTGTACCGGGCCGCCGGCGTAGATAGGCAGCCCCTGGCAGCGCGCCGGCGGGGTGAACTCCGGGCGCAACTGTTCGAGTACGTCGCTCAGGCTGAGGCCGTTGGGGCGGTTGATCACCAGGCCCATCGCCCCCTGCTCGTTGTGCTCCACCAGGTAGGTGACGGTCTGGGCGAAGTTCGGATCGGCCATGTGCGGCATGGCGATCAGGAAGTGGTGCTTGAGGTAGCTCGGTGCGCTTTTCATGTCGGCTAGTTTCAGGCTTAAGACGGCAGGCTTCAAGCGGCAAGAGGCATGAGCGCCTGTGTCGCGGGGCGCTGAATAGAAGCCTAGAGCCTAGACGGAGTTGCCGCTCTCAATTGCTCGACAGGCGGTCGCCGCGCTCGAAGCGCCAGGTACGAATGATTTCCAGACGGTCGATGTCCGCCAGGTCGCCGGTGAAGGGCGCGAAGGGTGCGGCGAGGCGCACGATGCGCATGGCGCCCTGGTCCAGCACCTGCTGGCCGGACGATTCGAGCACCTGGACTTCGTAGAGGGTGCCGTCGCGGTTGATCGACACCAGCAGTCGCAAGTTGCCGTAGATGCGCTGGCGGCGGGCTTCTTCCGGATAGTTGAGGTTGCCGACGCGCTCGATCTTCTTGCGCCACTCCTCCTTGTACCAGGCGCCCTTGTCGCGCATGGTCGAGGCCGCATTCAGGCGGTGGATGCGCGGGCGCTTGGCATAGAGCTGGCGCTCTTTGTCCAGCTCCGCCTCGAGGCTGGCGATTTCAGCGGAGAGCTGTGAGCTGTCGAAGGCCGGAGCCGGCGTGCTGTCGGGCTGCGGCTTGGTCTGCTCGCGCTTGACCGTGGTTTTCTGCTGTTGCGGGCTCTTGGTTGCCACCGCGGCCTTCGGCGCTTCTTTCTTCGGTGCCTGGGGCGGCGCGGCAGGTGGGGTCGCCTTGCGGATTTCCTTGTCCTGGAAGGGCGCCTTCTCAGTGGTCTTGGGCTTGGCCTTGTGCTCCAGCGTCCCGCTGCCTTGCTGGTTGGCCTGGGCGAGGAAGTCGGCTTTTTTCGGCTTCTCCTCGCTCTTGAAGGTGGCGAGGGTGATTTCCAGGGTCTTGCTGATCTGCTCCGGGTCGGCAACGGTAAAGCCGACACCAAGGATCAGCGCGACGTGCAACACGGCGGCGAGGAACAGGGTAAAGCCCAGCCGATCCGCCGGGCGGACGCCGGCGGACAGTTCGGTGGCGGTATTCAAGGCTGCGTTCATCGACAGTCAGCTGGCTTCAGATAGCGGCGCAGTCTGCCGAGCGTCCGCATAAAAGTCTATGAAGCACTCCGCGCCTCGAGCTTGTGGGCGATCGCATCCATCAAACGTTCGCCGATGCGTGTGCCATAGGCGTTGTCGATCTCCCGAATGCAGGTGGGGCTGGTGACGTTGATCTCCGTGAGGTGCTCGCCGATCACGTCCAGGCCGACGAACAGCAGGCCTTTCTCCCGCAGGGTCGGGCCGACGGCAGCGGCGATTTCACGGTCGCGGTCGGTCAATGGGCGTGCCTCGCCACGACCACCGGCGGCCAGGTTGCCACGGGTCTCGCCGGCAGCCGGGATGCGTGCCAGGCAGTACGGCACTGGCTCGCCGTCGATCATCAGGATGCGCTTGTCGCCGTCCTTGATCGCCGGCAGGTAGCCCTGCGCCATGATCTGCTGGCTGCCGTGAGCGGTCAGGGTCTCCAGGATCACCGAGAGATTCGGGTCGCCGGCACGGTGACGGAAAATCGAGGAACCGCCCATGCCGTCCAGGGGTTTGAGAATGATGTCACGCTGTTCTTCGGCAAACTCGCGCAGAATGTCAGCTCGTCGGCTGACCACCGTTGGCGGCGTGTAATCGGGGAACAGGGTGGCGAAGAACTTCTCGTTGCAGTCGCGAAGGCTCTGCGGGCGGTTCACCACCAGCACGCCGGCACGTTCGGCTTGTTCCAGCAGGTAGGTGGAGTAGACGAACTCGTTGTCGAAGGGCGGATCCTTGCGCATCAGGATCACGTCCAGCTCGGCCAGCGGGGTATCGGCCTCGGCCTCCAGCTCGAACCAGTGCGCGGGGTCGAGGAAGACTTTCAGCGGGCGCATGCGCGCGCGAGCTTCACCGTTTTTCTGGTATAGGTCCTGCTGCTCCATATAGAACAGTGACCAGCCGCGCTCCTGGGCGGCCAGCAGCATGGCCAGGGAGCTGTCCTTCTTGAAGGAGATTTGCGCAATGGGGTCCATGACGATCCCGAGGCGAACGCTCATGGGGGGTCTCCGCAACAGGTTTCAAGGGGCGCGCCAAGGTTGGCGGGCCGGTTTGGATAAGGCGCTCAGGGTGGCGCCGGCATTGATTGCGGTCAAGGGAAAAACCTTCCTCCCGGGGGGAGGTGAGGCAGATGCGGACGCCGTGTAGCTTGCGTCTGGAGACTGTGCTAAAAATGCCCGACGATTGGGTCGCAGCCCGTCGGTTGTAGGGCCTCAGGCACATATATAAAGCAGAATAACGACTCACCGAGGCGATGGTAGGGCGAACATGGAACAGCATTCCGACGGTTTGAAGGTCATGGTGATCGACGATTCGAAAACGATTCGTCGTACAGCCGAGACTCTGCTCAAGAAAGTGGGGTGTGAGGTCATCACCGCAGTTGATGGCTTCGATGCCTTGGCCAAGATCGCCGATTCCCACCCGAACATCATCTTCGTCGACATCATGATGCCGCGCCTGGACGGTTATCAGACCTGCGCCCTGATCAAGAACAACAGTGCTTTCAAATCCACCCCGGTGATCATGCTGTCCTCCAAGGACGGCTTGTTCGACAAGGCCAAGGGTCGCATCGTCGGTTCCGATCAGTACCTCACCAAGCCTTTCAGCAAGGAAGAGCTGCTCGGCGCGATCAAGACTCACGTCCCCGATTTCACCCCGGTGGAGCAAGCCTCCTGAAGTCCGGCCTGATGGCCGGTGAAGCCTTTCCGTATGGGGAACACAATGGCTCGTATTCTGATTGTTGATGACTCGCCTACCGAGATGTACAAGCTGACCGCCATGCTCGAGAAGCACGGTCACCAGGTACTCAAGGCCGAGAATGGCGCCGATGGCGTGGCCCTGGCCCGCCAGGAGAAGCCGGATGCCGTCCTGATGGACATCGTGATGCCCGGCCTCAATGGCTTCCAGGCGACCCGTCAGCTGACCAAGGACGCCGAAACCAGCCACATCCCGGTGATCATCGTCACCACCAAGGACCAGGAGACCGACAAGGTCTGGGGCAAGCGTCAGGGCGCCAAGGATTACCTGACCAAGCCGATTGAAGAAGACACCCTGATCAAGACCCTGAGCGCAGTACTGGCCGGCTGAATGCCGCGGCGGTCCCTGCAACATAATTATTAGAAACAGGCCAAGGCCGGTCGCCATGTCGGATTCGCAGTCTCCCTTCCAGCTCCTGTTCGAGATCGACCAGCGCTGTCGCGCGCTGGCGGCGGGCCTGCCTGCGCAACAACAGGTGGTGCAGAGCTGGAGCGGCATCGGTTTCCGCATGGGCGAGCGCCTGTTCGTGGCGCCCATGGGTGAGGTCAGCGAAGTGCTGCACGAGCCTCGCCACACCTCGCTTCCCGGTGTGAAAACCTGGGTCAAGGGCGTTTCCAACGTGCGCGGACGCCTATTGCCGGTCATGGACCTGTGCGGCTTCTTCGGCAGCGAGCTGTCGCCCTTGCGCAAGCAGCGCCGGGTCCTGGTGGTGGACCACCAGGAGATCTTCGCCGGGCTGATCGTCGACGAAGTCTTCGGTATGCAGCATTTCCTGGTGGACTCCTTCAGCGAGGAGTTGCCTCCCCTGGAGGCCAGTATCCAGCCCTTCATCCACGGTGTTTTCCATCGCGAACAGCCCTGGCTGGTATTCAGCCCGCACGCACTCGCGCAGCACCAGGAGTTCCTCGAGGTGGCTGGCTAGGTTCTACGCAGGGCGCCTGGCGTCCTGTACCGGTCCCCGAGGCAGAACCCCGGGGGCCGTGACTTCAAGGTTGGGCCGGCTTTGCCGGCCCTTTGGCGTTACATGGGAATAAAGTGGTTGGTCCAGGCGGGGGCCCGATAATGAAAAGACTAAACGCAGGCAATCTGTTTTCAGGGGTGCGCAGTACGTCGCTGATCGCGGGACTCTTCGTGGTCCTGATCGTCGCCATCGTGCTGCTGTTCGCGAACTTCGCGTACCTCAACACCCAGGCGAACTACGACAAGGAATACATCAGCCACGCCGGTGAACTGCGCGTGCTGTCCCAGCGTATCGCAAAGAACTCCACCGAAGCCGCGGCGGGCAAGGCTGAGGCCTTCGCCCTGTTGAAGGACGCGCGCAACGACTTCGAGAAGCGCTGGAACTTCCTGGTCAAGGGCGACGCCTCTACCGGCCTGCCTGCCGCCCCCGTCGCCGTGAAGGGCGAAGTGGATACGGTGCAGAAGGACTGGGACAGCCTGCGCAAGAACGCCGACGCCATCCTGGCCAGCGAGCAGACCGTACTGTCCCTGCACCAGGTAGCCGCCACCCTCGCCGAAACCATTCCGCAGCTGCAGGTCGAGTACGAGGAAGTCGTGGACATCCTCCTCGAAAGCGGTGCGCCCGCCAGCCAGGTTTCCGTGGCCCAGCGCCAGTCGCTGCTGGCAGAACGTATCCTGGGCTCGGTGAACAAGGTACTGGCCGGTGACGAAGACTCGGTACAGGCCGCCGACATGTTCGGCCGCGACGCCAGCCTGTTCGGCCGTGTACTGAACGCCATGCTCGAAGGCAACGCCGCAATGGATATCTCCAAGGTGACCAACACCGAGGCGCTGGAGCGCCTGCAGGAGATTTCCGAGCTCTTCGAATTCGTTTCCGGTTCGGTGGACGAGATCCTCGAAACCTCCCCGGAACTGTTCCAGGTCCGCGAATCCGCCAACACCATCTTCACCGGCTCCCAGACCTTGCTGGACAAGGCATCCGCCCTGACCACCGGCTTCGAGAACCTGGCCAACGGCCGCGGCCTGAACACCCTGGCCGGCTACGTGCTGGGTGCCCTCGCCCTGGGCGCGATCATCCTCATCGGCCTGGTGATGGTACAGAGCACCCGTAGCCGACTGGCTGAAACCGCCGCGAAGAACGAACGTAACCAGGCCGCGATTCTGCGTCTGCTCGACGAAATTGCCGACCTCGCCGACGGTGACCTGACCGTGGCCGCGACCGTGACCGAGGACTTCACCGGTGCGATCGCGGACTCCATCAACTACTCCATCGACCAGCTCCGCGAACTGGTTGAAACCATCAACCTGACTGCCGTGCAGGTGGCCGCCGCCGCCCAGGAAACCCAGGCCACCGCCATGCACCTGGCCGAGGCTTCCGAGCACCAGGCCCAGGAAATCGCCGGCGCCTCCGCCGCGATCAACGAAATGGCCGTGTCCATTGACCAGGTATCGGCGAACGCCTCCGAGTCCTCGGCGGTAGCGGAACGCTCCGTAGCCATCGCCAACAAGGGCAACGAAGTGGTGCACAACACCATCACCGGCATGGATAACATCCGTGAGCAGATCCAGGACACCTCGAAGCGGATCAAACGCCTCGGTGAATCGTCCCAGGAGATCGGTGACATCGTGAGCCTGATTAACGACATTGCCGACCAGACCAACATCCTCGCACTGAACGCCGCGATCCAGGCGTCCATGGCGGGCGATGCGGGCCGTGGCTTCGCCGTGGTAGCGGACGAGGTACAGCGCCTCGCGGAACGTTCCTCCGCTGCGACCAAGCAGATCGAGGCGCTGGTGAAGACCATTCAGACCGACACCAACGAAGCGGTTATCTCCATGGAGCAGACCACCTCCGAAGTGGTCCGTGGTGCCCGCCTGGCACAGGACGCCGGCGTGGCCCTGGAAGAGATCGAGAAGGTATCCAAGACCCTCGCCGCGCTCATCCAGAACATCTCCAACGCCGCTCGTCAGCAAGCGTCCTCCGCGGGCCATATCTCCAACACCATGAACGTGATTCAGGAGATCACCTCGCAGACCTCCGCCGGTACCACCGCCACTGCGAAGAGCATCGGCAACCTGGCGAAGATGGCGAGCGAGATGCGCAAGTCGGTTTCCGGTTTCAAACTGCCGGAAGCTCAGGACATAGCCTGACCAGGGGAGGCGCCGCGGCCTGAGGTCGCGGCACGACGGCCATGAACCAAGGGCACGACAGCATGCAGCCAGGCGGCGTCTGGGCCTTGAAACCCCTGGCCGACATGACGACAGCGGAGTTCCACGACTGGCAGAAGCTACTCGAGGAGCGTACCGGCGTGGTGGTCAGCGACCAGCGCCGGTCATTCCTTCAGACCAATCTCAGTGCGCGCATGCGCGAACTGGGGGTCCAGGACTACGCCAGCTATTACCGCCAGGTCACCGACGGGCCGCGTGGCGCGGTGGAATGGTCGACCCTGCTGGATCGCCTGACCGTGCAGGAGACCCGTTTCTTCCGGCACCCGGCCTCCTTCGAACTGCTTGCCGATTACCTGCGCAAGCGTGTCGAAGCTGGGTTGGCCAGGCCCCTGGAAATCTGGAGCGTGGGTTGCTCCAGCGGCGAAGAACCCTATTCCCTGGCCATGGTGGCGGCCGAGGCGCTGGGCGAGACGGAACAGCCGGATTACTTCGGCGTCACCGGTACCGACATCAGCCTCAACGCCCTGGCCAAGGCCCGTGAAGGGCTGTATGGCGCCCGGCGCCTGGAGCAACTGGAACAGGCGCTCACCGCGCGTTATTTCCAGGCCCAGGACGATGGCCGCTACAAGATAGTGCCGAGCCTGGCCGCACGGGTGTGCTGCGCACGGCTCAATGTGCTGGAGCTGGCCAAGGCGCCAATGTCCGGCATGGACGTAATTTTCTGTCAGAACCTGTTGATCTACTTCCGTCGCTGGCGCCGTCGGGAAATCCTCAATCGCCTGGCCGAACGCCTGGCGCCGGGAGGCTTGATGGTGCTGGGTGTGGGCGAAGTAGTGGGTTGGCAACATCCGGACCTCGAACCGGTGGCCAATGAACAGGTTCTGGCATTCACCCGGAAGGGATAGCAGACGGCTATGACTGATCGGCACGACTACGTTGCCCTCGAGTGGGTAAAGGGCGAGATCGCGGAAACCCTGAAGCAGGCGCGGCAGGCCCTGGAGGATTTCGTCGAAAATCCCCAGGACCCGACGCGCATGCGTTTCTGCCTGACCTATATCCATCAGGTCCAGGGCACGCTGCAGATGGTCGAGTTCTACGGCGCAGCCCTGCTCGCCGAAGAAATGGAGCGTCTTGCCCAGGCCCTGATGGAAGGCCGCGCGGCCAACCGGGGCGAGGCCCTGGAAGTGCTGATGCAGGCCATCCTGCAACTGCCGCCGTACCTGGACCGTATCCAGAGCGCCCGCCGTGACCTGCCGATGGTCCTGCTGCCGCTACTCAACGACCTGCGTGCCGCCCGTGGCGACAACCTGCTGTCGGAAACCAGCCTGTTCGCACCTGACCTGTCCAGCGTGCTCCCGGCGCTGTCGATGGACACCCTGGCGCGCATGCGCACCGCCGATCTGCCGGTGCTGCTGCGCAAGTTGCGGCAGATGTTGCAGACCGCCCTGGTCGGCGTGATCCGTAACCAGGACCTGGCCGCCAACCTCGGCTACATGGCGCGGGTCTTCGCGCGCCTCGAATCCCTCTGCCAGGACGCGCCGCTCGGCCCGCTCTGGCAGATCGCCTCCGGCCTGGTGGAAGGCCTGGCCAATGGCTCCGTGGTCAACGGTTCCTCGGTGCGCAACCTGCTGCGCCAGGTCGACAAGGAACTCAAGCGCCTGCTCGATGAGGGTGCGGACGGCTTCAACCAGGCTGCTCCGGAAGACCTGGTGAAGAACCTGCTGTTCTACGTCGCCAAGGCGCCGGCCCAGTCGCCGCGTATTCGTGCCCTGAAGGAACGCTATCGCCTCGACGAGGCCCTGCCCGACACTGCCGTGGTAGACGAGGAGCGCGCCCGCCTTGCCGGCCCCGACCGCGATGCCATGCGTTCGGTGGTCACCGCCCTCTGTGAGGAACTGGTGCGGGTCAAGGACAGCCTCGACCTCTTCGTCCGTAGCGACCGCAGTGGCGTGGCCGAACTGGATTCCCTGCTGCCGCCGCTCAAGCAGATCGCCGACACCCTGGCGGTGCTGGGCTTCGGTCAACCGCGCAAAGTCATCCTCGACCAGATCGACGTCATCCACGGCCTGTCGCTCGGCCAGCGTGAACCCAGTGACGCTGTGCTGATGGATGTCGCCGGCGCATTGCTCTACGTCGAAGCCACCCTGGCCGGCATGGTCGGCCCGACAGACGATGGCGCGGCGGAAGAAAGCCACCTGCCCACCACCGACGTGGCGCAGATTCACCAATTGGTGATCAAGGAGGCGCGCAACGGCCTGGAACAGGCCAAGGACGCCATCATCGAGTTCATTGCGTCGCAGTGGAACCACGAGCACCTGGCCCGCGTGCCGGAGCTGCTGACGCAGGCCCGGGGCGGCCTGGCAATGATCCCGCTGCCGCGCGCCGCTTCCCTGCTGCAAGCCTGCAACCGCTACATTCAGGAACAGCTGCTGGCCCGCAAGGCCGTGCCCAACTGGCAGAGCCTGGACACCCTGGCCGACGCCATCACCAGCGTCGAGTACTACCTCGAACGCCTCTCGGAAGACCATGCCGCCCAAGGCGACCTGATCCTCGATGTAGCCGAGGAAAGCCTGGAATCCCTGGGTTATCCGCTGAAAGAAAAGCCCTCCATCCTCGATCGGCCAGATGAGGACGAGGCCCCTGCGCCCCTGGCCAATCCGCTTCAGGAAATCGAAGTACTGGCGGCCGAAGAATCGGAGCTGCATCAACACCTCGATCCGGAAGACGAGCCGGAAGCGGTGATGCCTGAGGCATTCGCGTTCGAGCCGGTCATCGAGGCCGCCAACCTCGAACAGGATGTTGTCCGCGAAGCGCTTGGCGATGCCGCCACGCCGGCCGCTGAGAGCGAGCTGCTGGTATCCGATGACAATTGGAGCCTGGGTGAACTGGAGGCCGAACCGGCCGCCGAAAGCATCGATTTCAGTCTGGATGCACCGCTGGAACTGGCTGTCGCCGAAGTTCCGGTCGCTGTGAGCGAACTGGATGTCGCGGAAGACAGCTGGAGCCTTGACGATCTGGAGTTCGAGTCGCTCGCCGACGGTATCGACCTCGGCCTGGACAAACCGGTGGAGCCGGTGACCGCTGTTGCCGAGATGCCGGTCGCCGAGAGCGAGCTGCTGGTCTCCGATGACAACTGGAGCCTGGGTGAGCTGGAAGTCGAACCCGCTGCCGAAGTCATCGATCTGAGTCTGGATGCTCCGCTGGAGCTTGCGTCCATTGCCGAGACGCCGGCCGCCGAGAGCGTGTCGCTGCCTGCCGAAAACGATTGGAGCCTGGATGAGCTGGAAGCCGAGCAGTCGGCTGAAACCATCGAACTCCGCCTGGAGCCCGAGACCACTGCGAGCCTGGAGCTGGAGCCGTCGTTGCTGCAGGACGACGGAGCCCTGCCGAGCCTCGACCTGGCCGAGCTGGACAGCCTGCCCGCCTTGGCCGAAGAGCCGCTGGCGGCGGAGGACGAACTGCTCGACCTCAGCCTCGACACGCCGCTGGAATTCGACGAGAACCAGCCGTTGCCGAGCTTCGACCTCGCTGACCTCGAAGAACTGCCGCCGGCCCTGCCGGGCGATCAACCGGCGCTCGACATGCCGCAAGCCGGCCTCGAAGCGCTGCCGAGCCTGGACTTCGACGAGCTTGACGCCCTGCCCGGCGCCGAACCGGTGGCCGAGCTGGAAGCGATGAACCTGGAGGACCTGCCGGCACCGCTGGAGTGGGACGAAGCCGCCCTCGCCGAACTCGGCCTGCCGGAGGTGGAACTACCCAGCGCACCGCTGGAAGCGCCGGTGCAAGAGCCCGCCGTTGAGCGTCCGCTGTCGCTGGCGGAAGTCATGGCAGCGCCCGTACCCGCCTTCAATCCGCCGGCCCGCGAGGTGCCGCCAAGCCTGTTGCCGCCGCCCGCCGACGAAGAGCCGGTGGACGACGAACTGCAGGAAGTCTTTATCGAAGAAGCCGGCGAGGTGCTGGAAACCCTGGCCGAGTACCTGCCGCGCTGGCGTGCCGACAGCAACGATCGCGACGCCCTGGGTGAAGTGCGCCGTGCCTTCCACACCCTCAAGGGCAGTGGTCGCATGGTGCGCGCCCTCGTTATCGGCGAACTGTCCTGGTCGGTGGAGAACCTGCTCAACCGCGTGCTGGATCGCAGCATCGAGACCAGCGAGCCCGTCTACCAGGCGGTTCAGGCCGTGGTCGACCTCCTGCCCGCCCTGGTCGAGGACTATGCCGGCAAGGCCCAACGCCAGCGGGATGACGTCGATCAGCTGGCCGCCACGGCCCACGCCCTGGCCAAGGGGCAACCGCTCCCAAAATCTGAAGCCCCGGGTTCAGAGCAGGCCATCGAGCCCGTGGGCGAGCCGCATGCTCCGGTCATCACCGAGTCCGGCGAGGCGCTGGACCCGCAACTGCTGGAAATCTTCCGCAACGAGGCGGAACTGCACCTGGAAACCCTCGCCGGCTTCATCAAGGCCTGCGATCACGAGCTGCCGCAGACGGTCAACGATGACCTCCAGCGCGCCCTGCACACCCTCAAGGGCAGCGCGCACATGGCGGGCATCCTGCCGATCGCCGAGATCGCCACGCCGCTGGAAAAACTGGCCAAGGAATACAAGACCAACCTGCTCAGTATCGACCTCTCCGAGGCCGAACTGCTGCGCGAGGCGCTGAACCTGTTGCGTCAGGGCGTGGCCCAGCTCGACAGCACGCCGCTGGCGGCGATTCCAGGCACCAATGAGCTGCTGGAGCGCATCCAGAAGCTGCATCAGGACCGCCTGGTCGCGGCCAACGCCGCGCGCCGTGACGACAAGGGCGAGATGCGCGATCCGCAGATGATCTCCCTGTTCCTCGCGGAAGGCATGGACATCCTGCTCGACGCCGAGGACTTGCTGCGGCGTTGGCGCGAGCACCCCGCCGAGCGCCAGGAACTGGGCGCGCTGCTGGAAGAACTGAGTACGCTTGGCCGTGGAGCCGAGATGGCCGAGCTGCCGCAGATCGAAGAACTCTGCGAAGCCCTGCTGGACGTCTACGGTGCGGTCGACGAAGGCAGCCTGCCGGTCAGCGAGCGCTTCTTCAGCGAAGCCGACGCAGCCCATGAGGCGCTGATCGGCATGATGGACCAGGTCGCTGCTGCGCTGGAGGTCACGCCCCAGCCCGAACGCGCCCAGGCCCTGCGCGACCTGATGCAGGAAGTGGTTGATCCGGCGGCATTGGCGCTGCTGGAACCCGGTCTCCCGGACCTGGAAATCGAGGAATTGGACGCGGACGCCACCGAATGGGCCTCTGCCGAAGGTATCCCGCCGCTGCCGGACTTGGTGGAAGAGCCCCTGGGCCTGCAGGAAGTGGCGTTGCCCGAACTGGCGTCCTTCGACCCCGAGCAAGCGCCCGAGGCCGAGCTGCTGGATGAAGTTCCGGCCGCCCTGGACGAAGAGATGGTGTCGATCTTCCTCGAAGAGGCGGTGGACATCCTCGATAGTGCTGGCAAGGCGCTGGAACGCTGGCTCGTCGAGCCAGGCAACAACCCGGCCCTGCTGGCCCTGCAGCGTGACCTGCACACCCTCAAGGGCGGTGCGCGCATGGCCGAGATCCGCCCCATTGGCGATCTCGCCCATGAACTGGAATCCCTCTACGAAGGCCTGGTGGATCGCCGCTACAGCCATTCGCCGCGTCTCGCCGGTCTGCTGCAGAAGAGCCACGACTGCCTCGCCTCGCTGCTGGAACAGCTCCAGGCGCGCCGCGTGTTGACCGATCCGTTGCAGTTGATCCAGGACATTCGCGGCTTCCGCCAAGGAGGTGCACAGAGTCTGTCCGCCGCCGTGGTGCAGCCACTGCCAGAACCCGAAGCCTTCGATGAATTGGCCTTCGACGACGAAGAGGCTGCGAATCCAGGCGAGCCTTTGGCAGCTGCCAACGAGGAACTGGAAGAGTCGGAGCTGGACGTCGCCACCGAGGTCCTGGGCGAAACGTCCCTGGCCGAGTTGCTGGAGATGCGCGTAGCTGAAGAGCCGGCCGCCTATAGCGCGTCGCAGCCCTTCGACAACGACCAGGACCCGGAGCTGGTGGAAATCTTCCTCGAGGAAGGTTTCGACATCCTCGACAGCGCCGGCGCCGCCCTGCAGCGCTGGACCGAAGACCCGGACAACAGCCTTGAAATCGAGTCCCTGCAACGGGACCTGCACACCCTCAAGGGCGGTGCGCGGATGGCCGAGATCGGCCCCATCGGCGACCTCGCCCATGAACTGGAATTCCTCTACGAAGGCCTTTGCGGCGGTCGACTGCGCGCCAGCCCGGCCCTGTTCGGACTGTTGCAAGCCTGCCAGGACCGCCTCAGCGAAATGCTCGACGCGGTGCGCGCACGCCGCCCGTTGCCGGACGGCCAGGCCCTGATCGATGCCATCCAGCGCTGGCGCGCCAATCCCAGCGAACAGCTGAGCATGCCCAGCGCCGTGCACCTGCAGCCTGCCGCCGCGGATGACCTGGAGGCCGTGGCCGAGGCGGATATCCTCGATATCTTCCTGGAAGAGGCCGACGACCTGCTGGAGGCCATGGAAACCGCTATTGGCCGCTGGGAAGAGGCGCGCGAAGACGGCGCCCATGTGGAAGAGCTGCTGCGCGTGCTGCACACCCTCAAGGGCGGCGCGCGACTGGCCGGACAGAAGCGCCTCGGCGACCTCACCCACGATCTCGAACAGCACCTGGTTGAGGCCCAGCAGCAGGGCGCGCCCTGGCCGGAAAGCCTGTTCCTCGACGTGCAGTCCGGTTACGAAGGCCTGCAGGCCGAGCTGGAAGAGCTGCGCCAGCAACTCGATCAGAGCATCGCCGAAGACCTCGCTCCGGCGCCTGCGCCGAGTCAGCCGGAAGCGCCGCAACTGGCCACACCGATCGTCGCGGCCAGCGTCCAGCCACTGGTGGTTGGTGAAGAGCGCGTACTGCCCTTCGTTCACCGAGCCCGCGAAGCCGCACAGGAAGCAGCCGCGCGCCGTGCGCCCCAGGAGCTGGTGAAGGTGCCTGCGGAGCTGCTCGAAGGCCTGGTCAACCTGGCCGGTGAGACCTCGATCTTCCGTGGCCGGGTGGAACAGCAGGTCAGCGACTTCAGCTTCACCCTGAGCGAGATGGAATCCACCATCGAACGGGTACGCGACCAGTTGCGCCGTCTCGATACCGAGACCCAGGCGCAGATCCTCAGCCGCTACCAGGCCGAAGCCGAACGTGCCGGCTACGAAGATTTCGACCCGCTGGAAATGGACCGTCACTCGCAACTGCAACAGCTGTCGCGAGCGCTGTTCGAGTCCGCGTCTGACTTGCTCGACCTCAAGGAAACCCTGGCGGCGAAGAACCGCGACGCAGAAACCCTGCTGCTGCAACAGGCGCGGGTGAACACCGAGCTGCAGGAAGGCCTGATGCGTACGCGCATGGTGCCCTTCGACCGCCTCGTACCACGCCTGCGCCGTATCGTCCGGCAGGTGGCCAGTGAGCTCGACAAACAGGTGGAATTCGTCGTCGGCAACGCTGAAGGCGAGATGGACCGCACCGTGCTGGAACGCATGGTCGCGCCGCTGGAGCACATGTTGCGCAACGCGGTCGACCATGGCGTCGAGAATGCCGAAGCACGCCGCGCCTCCGGCAAGCCGGAGAGCGGCACCATCCGCTTGAACCTCGGCCGCGAAGGTGGCGATATCGTCCTGACCCTGGCGGACGACGGTGCCGGTATCAAGCTGGAGGCCGTGCGCCGCAAGGCGATCGAGCGCGGCATGATGGACATCGAGTCCGACTTGTCGGACCACGAGGTGCTGCAGTTCATCCTCGAACCGGGCTTCTCCACCGCCGACAAGGTCACCCAGATTTCCGGCCGTGGCGTCGGCATGGACGTGGTGCACTCCGAAGTGAAGCAACTCGGCGGCACCATGAGCATCGACTCGACGCCGGGCGAGGGCAGCCGCTTCCTCATCCGCCTGCCGTTCACCGTGTCGGTGAACCGCGCGCTGATGGTGCTTTCCGGCGAAGACCTCTATGCCATTCCGCTGAACACCATCGAAGGCATCGTGCGGGTTTCGCCCTACGAGCTGGAAACCTACTACCAGCCCGACGCGCCACGTTTCGAATATGCCGGGCAAAACTACGAACTGAAGTACCTGGGTGACCTGCTGGCCAACGGTCAGCAACCCAAGCTGGTGGGCCAGAGCCTGCCGCTGCCGGTGATCCTGGTGCGCTCTTCCGAGCACGCCGTGGCCGTGCAGGTGGACGCCCTGGTGGGCTCCCGCGAGATCGTGGTGAAGAGCCTCGGCCCGCAGTTCGCCGGCGTCCACGGTATCTCCGGCGCCACCATCCTCGGTGACGGCCGCGTGGTGGTGATCCTGGACCTGCTGGCGACCATCCGTACGCGTCACGCGCACCTGGTGCAGCCGCAGCTGCGTTCGGCCAGCGCCAACCTGCTGCCGGTGGAGGTGGACCTGGAGCGTCCGCCGCTGGTGATGGTGGTGGACGACTCGGTGACCGTACGCAAGGTCACCAGCCGCCTGCTGGAGCGCAACGGCATGAACGTGCTCACCGCCAAGGACGGGGTGGACGCCATCGCCCTGCTGCAGGAGCAGCGCCCGGACATCATGCTGCTGGACATCGAGATGCCGCGAATGGACGGCTTCGAAGTGGCGACCCTGATCCGCCACGACGAACGCCTGAAGGACCTGCCGATCATCATGATCACCTCGCGTACCGGCGAGAAGCACCGCGAGCGCGCCATGGCCATCGGCGTCAATGACTACCTCGGCAAGCCCTACCAGGAATCGCTGCTGCTCGAATCCATCCAGCATCTGGTCAAACGGACATGACAGAGAAGACTTCCGCACGGATCGCCGTGCTCGCCGACACCTCGCTGCAGCGCCATGTGCTGCAGCAGGCGCTGACCGGCAATGGCTACCAGGTCGTACTCAACAGCGATCCTGCCCGCCTCGACGACGAAGCCCTGGGCGCCTGCGAGGCTGACCTGTGGCTGGTGGACCTGGCTCTGTCCGAGGATTCGCCCCTCGTGGACAGCCTGCTGGAGCATGCCAGCGCGCCTGTCCTGTTCGGCGAAGGCCATGCGCCGGAGCGCCATTCCGAGCATTACCCGCGTTGGGAGCGGCGCCTGTTCGGCAAGTTGAAGAAACTCGTCGGCGATCCCGCCGTGGCCGTGGGTCCGAGCCTGGAGACCCTGTTGGCGGATGCCCAGCGTCCGGCGCGTTTGGAACTGCCCAGAGCGCTGGCCGATACGCCACTGGTGGCGGGCGAACCTGCGCGCCAGGTCTGGCTGCTGGCTGCTTCCCTCGGCGGGCCGGCGGCGGTCAAGGCGTTCCTCGACGCTCTGCCCGGTGGCCTGCCCATCGGTTTCATCTATGCCCAGCACATCGACCCCAGCTTCGAGGGCGCATTGCCCCAGGCAGTGGGACGCCACAGCCAATGGCATGTCAACCAGGTCCGCCATGCCGACGCCGTACGCTGCGGTGAGGTTGTCGTGGTGCCCATCAGCCGCGAGCTGGGCTTCAGCGAAGACGGGCAGATGCAGGTGAGCGAGCGTCCCTGGCCAGAGCCCTACAGCCCATCCATCGACCAGGCCATGCTCAACCTGGCCCAGCACTACGGTGCCCAGTGCGGTGTGATCGCCTTCAGCGGCATGGGGAGCGATGGCAGCGCCGCCGCTGCCTACCTGCGCCGGCAAGGTGGGCTGATCTGGACCCAGAGCGCCGAAAGCTGCGCCTGTTCGAGCATGCCCGACAGTCTGCGCGAAGGCGGTTACAGCAGTTTCAGCGGTGAACCGCGAGAGCTGGCGGCGAAGCTGGTCGAACATCTGGCCGCACAGTGCAGCTAACCCAGGAATTTCCATGAGCCAAGCCGTTACCACCCAGAACAGCTCCGCCAGCCTTACCGGGCTTTTGCTGCCCCTGTCCGACCGTACCCTGCTGGTGCCCAACGTGGCGCTGGCCGAACTCATTCCCTATCGCGCGCCCCAGGCAACGCCGGGCCTGCCGGCCTGGCTGCTGGGCCAGGTGGCTTGGCGCGACCTGCGCCTGCCGTTGCTGTCCTTCGAGGCGGCCGCCGGTGGTGAGGCGAAGGTGGGTTCCGGTGCGCGGGTGGCGGTGCTAAACGCCCTCGGCGGTCGCCCGCACGTGAAGTTCATCGCCCTGCTGCTGCAAGGCATTCCCCGTTCGCTGAAGCTCGAAGCAGACCTCCGCCGCGCCAATGCACCGCTGGCGGCCCTGGAGCTGGACTCGGTGCAACTCGGCACCGACGTGGCGAAGATCCCCGACCTTGTGGCCCTGGAACAGATGCTGGCGGATGCCGGTTTGATCTGATTTTGGCTTCCCGTAGGTTGGTCCGAGCGCAGCGAGGCCCAACGATTCTCCGGTAATTCCGCGTGTCGGGCTTCGCGTAGCTCAGACCAACCTACGCCAGCGCTTTGGGCAGTGCTGGCGCTGATGCTGGCCTGATCTGATTGCCGTAGGTTGGTCCGAGCGCAGCGAGGCCCAACGATTCTCCGGTTATCCCGAGTGTTGGGCGTCAGCGCGTTGGTCTAGAAATCGCCCCAGAGTTGCTGTGCCACGCTGAGCGCCACCACCGGCGCCGTTTCGGTGCGCAGCACCCGTGGCCCCAACCGCGCAGCGTGGAACCCTGCCGCTTTCGCGGATTCGACCTCCGCTTCGGAGAGGCCGCCCTCGGGGCCGATCAGGAAGGCCAGCGTTTCCGGCCTGGCATGGCTCGCCAGCGGCTCGGCCACCGGATGCAGGACCAGCTTGAGATCCGCCTGGACATCGCGCTGCCAATCGACCAGCGTGACCGGTGCGTGGATTACCGGCAGCACCGAACGTCCACATTGCTCGCAGGCGCTGATCGCAATCTGCCGCCAGTGAGCGAGGCGCTTGTCGGCTCGTTCGTCCTTCAGGCGCACTTCACAACGTTCGCTGACGATGGGGCTGATCTCGGCGACGCCCAGTTCGGTGGCCTTCTGGATCGCCCAGTCCATGCGCTCGCCGCGTGACAGGCCCTGGCCCAGGTGAATCCGCAGGGGCGATTCGGCCATGCCGGCGAAGGACTCGCGCAGCTCGACCCTCACCGCCTTCTTGCCCACTTCGATCAGTTCGCCGAGGTACTCCTGGCCGGAGCCGTCGAACAGCTGCACGGCATCGCCTGCGGCATGACGCAGCACACGACCGATGTAGTGGGCCTGGGCTTCGGGCAGCTCATGCTGGCCAAGGGAGAGCGGGGCATCGATGAAGAAGCGGGAAAGGCGCATGGGCGTTCGGGCAGAGGTGGGACAGGCGCGCAGTTTAAGGCCTGGCGCGCCGTCCGTGTTACTTGTCAGCCCGGGTCGCGGTGATTCGGATGCAGGTCCGCCGTCACCGATACGCTCACCGAGTCGCGGGTCGCGATGTCGATGCCTTCGCTGGCTACCTCGGCAAGGAAGTCGATCTGCTCTTCGGTGATCACGTAGGGCGGCAGGAAATACACCACGTTGCCCAGTGGACGCAGCAGGGCGCCGCGCTCCAGCGCGTGCTGGAAGACCTTCAGGCCGCGGCGTTCCTGCCAGGGGTAGGGCGCCTTGCTGGCCTTGTCCTGAACCATCTCGACGGCCAGCACCATGCCGGTCTGGCGCACTTCGGCCACATGGGGGTGGTCCGCCAGATGTGCGGTTGCGGTCGCCATGCGCATGGCCAGCTTGCGGTTGGCCTCGATTACCTTGTCCTGCTCGAAGATGTCCAGGGTCGCCAGGGCGGCGGCGCAGGCCAGCGGGTTGCCGGTGTAGGTGTGCGAGTGGAGGAACGCGCGCAGGGTCTGGTAGTCGTCGTAGAAGCCCTGGTAGACGGCTTCGGAGGTCAGCACGGCGGCCATCGGCAGGTAGCCGCCGGTGAGCGCCTTGGAAAGCACCAGGAAGTCCGGGGCGATGCCGGCCTGCTCGCAGGCGAACATGGTGCCGGTGCGACCGAAACCGACGGCGATCTCGTCGTGGATCAGGTGCACGCCATAGCGGTCGCAGGCCTCGCGCAGCAGCTTGAGGTACACCGGGTGGTACATGCGCATGCCGCCGGCGCCCTGGATCAGCGGCTCGACGATCACCGCCGCGACTTCTTCATGGTGCTCGGCGAGGGTGCGTTCCATGTGGGCGAACATGGCGCGGGAGTGTTCTTCCCAGCACATGCCCTCGGGGCGCAGATAGCAATCCGGGCTGGGCACCTTGAGGGTGTCCAGCAGCAGCGACTTGTAGGTTTCGGTGAAGAGGGCGACATCGCCCACCGACATCGCCGCCACGGTTTCGCCGTGGTAGCTGTTGGTCAGGGTGACGAAGCGCTTCTTGCGTTCCAGCCCCTGGTTGCGCCAGAAGTGGTAGCTCATCTTCAGCGCCACTTCGATGCCGGAGGAGCCGTTGTCGGCATAGAACACGCGGTCGAGGCCCTTGGGGGTGATTTTCACCAGGCGCTCGGACAATTCGATCACCGGCTGGTGGCTGAAGCCGGCGAGGATCACGTGTTCCAGCTGGTCCACCTGATCCTTGATGCGCTGGTTGATGCGCGGATTGGCGTGGCCGAAGACGTTCACCCACCAGGAGCTGACGGCGTCCAGGTAGCGTTTGCCCTCGAAGTCCTCCAGCCAGACGCCTTCGCCGCGGCGGATCGGCACCACCGGCAGGCGTTCGTGATCTTTCATCTGGGTGCAGGGGTGCCAGAGCACGGCGAGGTCGCGTTGCATCCAGTCGGCATTGAGGCCCATGAGTCGTTCTCCTGTAGCGATCGGCGAAGCCTATGCAATGCCTCCGCCCTGGACAAGCAGGACGCTGCCTGCCGGCCTCAAGGCACGTCTGTTCCGGCCGGCAGGGCTGGCGTATCCTGCGCGCCAATTCAGAACGACACTGTTTTACCGGGGGAGATTTTCATGCCAGCAGCCTGGCGCGCCTTGGCGCTGATCGTATTGGGAGGGCTGAGCGCGACGGCGCTGGCCAAGGACAAGCAGCCGACGGCCATCGTCATCGGTGGCGGCATGGCGGGCCTGACCTCGGCCTACGAGCTGCAGCAGAAGGGCTGGCAGGTCACCGTGCTGGAGGCCAAGCCGGGCATCGGTGGGCGTGCCGGCCTTGCCGCCAGTGAGTGGGTCGGTAGCGCGAAGCTGCAACCGAGCCTGTATCGCTATCTCGACCAGTTCAAGCTGAAGGCCGTATCTGCGCCGGATTACGTGCGCACGCCGGGCTATCTGGTGAACGGTCGCTACTTCTCCGAAGCCGACCTGCTCAAGGAGGCGCCCAGCACCGTCGAAGGCCTGAAGCGCTTCGACAAGAGCCTGGATGACCTGGCCGCTTCCATCGACGACCCGATGAAGCCGTTGGCCAACCACACGCTGCAGACCCTCGACTCCATCAGCGTGGCGCGCTGGCTGGAAAAACTGAACCTGGCGCCGACCGCCAAGGCCCTGGTGGATCAGCGCATCCGCTCGCGTTATGACGAACCGTCGCGCCTGTCGCTGCTCTACCTCGCCCAGCAGGCCCGCGTCTACCGTGGCCTGCCGGATACCGAGATGCGCGCCGCGCGCCTGCCCGGCGGCAGCCAGGGCCTGGCGCAGGCCATGGCCAAGCAGATCAAGACCATCAAGACCAATGCCCGCGTTTCCGCGATCGTGCAGGAGAAGGATGGCGTCACCGTGAAGGTCGGCGGCACCGGCTACCAGGCCGATTACGTCGTGCTCGCCGTGCCGCTGCCGGCCCTGGGCAAGATCAGCATGACGCCGTCTCTCTCGGCGCTGCAGCTGCGTGCCCTGAAGGACATCAACTACGGCTGGCGCGACCAGATGCTGCTGCAGTTCAAGAAGCCGGTCTGGGGCAAGAGCCGCCTTTCCGGCGAAGTCTATAGCGATCAGGGGCTTGGCATGCTCTGGGTCGAGCCGGCCCTCAAGGGCGGCGCCAACCTGCTGATCAACCTGTCCGGCGACAATGCGCGCCTCATGCAGGCTTTCGGCGACCGGCAGATGGTCGACCAGGTGCTGATCCGCTTCGACAAGCACTTCCCGGGTGCACGCGAACAGTTCAAGGGCTTCGAGCTGCGTCGCTACGGCAAGGACGCATTGGCCGGCGGCGCGTACCTGGCCTATGGCCCGGGCGAAATCAGCCTGTACTGGCGCATGTGGGAGCAGCCCCTGGGCCGCGTGGTATTCGCCGGCGAACACACCGATGCGCTCTATCCGGGCACCCTCGAAGGCGCCCTGCGCAGTGGCCAGCGCGCCGCCAGCCAGGTGGCCGACCTCAAGGCCGGCAAGGCTGTTGGCTCCGTCGAAGCTGTGACCGAAGCCAAACCGGCAGTGAAGCCCAAGGCGGCAGCGACAGAAGAGAAGCAGGGTTTCTTCTCCAAACTGTTCAACTGAGTTGCTTCCTCGGCGGCGGGTCTTCCCGCCGCCTATCCCCTCTGTCGCGCCACTCGGCTGCGGCTGACGAACTTTCAGCCCGTTCCTTCGACAAAATTCCGCAAAGATCCGTTCGTTATAAAGATCGTATTACTCGATATTTCAAAGCGAAATTTTCCGCTTTAATTCGATAGATTTGCCGCTAGGCTAAATCACTCGCGTTTACCCAGCCTGTGTTTCCAAGGATTCATTTCATGCAATGGCGTAATTCCCCGTCCCGCTTCGGCCTGGTGAGTATTTTTCTGCATTGGGGGGTGGCCATCGTCTTCGTCGGCCTGTTCGCCCTGGGCCTGTGGATGGTCGGTCTGAACTATTACAGCAGCTGGTACAAGACCGCTCCGGACCTCCACAAGAGCATCGGCATCCTGCTGTTCCTGGTGATGGCCGCGCGCCTCGCCTGGCGCTTCATCAGCCCGCCGCCGCCGGCGCTTCCCAACCATGGACCGATGACCCGCCTGGGTTCCAAGGTCGGTCACCTGGTCCTGTATCTCGGCCTCTTCGCCCTGATGATTTCCGGTTACCTGATCTCTACCGCCGAAGGTCGCGGCATTGCCGTGTTCGGCCTGTTCGAGGTACCGGCCACCCTGACCGCCATCCCCGACCAGGAAGATGTCGCCGGTGCCATCCACGAATACCTCGCCTGGGGCCTGCTGATTTTCGCCGGCATCCATGCCCTTGCTGCCTTCAAGCACCATTTCATCGACCGCGACGCGACCCTGACCCGTATGCTCGGCCGCGCCGCCAAATAACGCTGCAACTCAACAAGGAGATTCACCGATGCTGAAGAAAACCTTCGCTGCCCTGACCCTCGGTGCTGCACTGTTCGCCGGCCAGGCCATGGCCGCCGACTACGTGATCGACAAGGAAGGCCAGCACGCCTTCGTCAACTTCAAGATCGGCCACCTGGGCTACAGCTACATCTACGGGTCCTTCAAGGATTTCGACGGCAGCTTCAGCTTCGACGAAAAGAACCCGGAGGCCAGCAAGATCAAGGTCACCCTGAAGACCGCCAGCGTTGATACCAATCACGCCGAGCGTGACAAGCACATCAAGAGCGGCGACTTCCTGAACGTCAGCAAGAACCCCACCGCCACCTTCGAGTCCACCTCGGTCAAGTCCACCGGCCAGGGCACTGCCGACGTGACCGGCAACCTGACCCTCAATGGCGTGACCAAGCCGGTCGTGATCAAGGCCAAGTTCGTTGGCCAGGGCGACGACCCGTGGGGCGGCTACCGCGCCGGCTTCGAAGGCGCCACCACCATCAAGCTGAAAGACTTCGCCATCCAGAAGGACCTTGGCCCGGCTTCCCAGGAAGCCCAACTGATCATCTCCTTCGAGGGCGTGCGTTCCTAAGCGCGCCTTCCCGCTGTACCAGAACGCCGGCCCTGTGCCGGCGTTTTGCTGTCCGGACCTGCATCGCGATTGAAATCGCTCCTACAGGGCATGCAGACCCCCGGAAATGAAAATGTCTACGCTGAGCCGGTGTTTTCATGGCTCGTAGTCGCTGCATCGCGATTGAAATCGCTCCCACAGGAAACACTTTCCTCCTCGCGGAAACGAAAACGCCGGCACTGGGCCGGCGTTTTCAGGAGCAGGTGAATCTCAGCGATTGCGGGTCAGCAAGGCTGGCTTCTCGCCGCGTGGGCGATTGCTCTGTTGCAGCTCGTCCAACTGCTCCGGCGTCGGGAAACGGTCGGCGCGGGACTCTTTCATGATGATCTTCGGTGCCGGCTTGTTGGCACGGGGATCCTGAACAGCCGGCTCGTCGCGACCACGGGATACCAATTGATCTTCACCACGGCGCTGGCCGCTGCCGCGAGTCTTGTTGGCGGGCTTGCCCTGGCGCTGCTGGCCTTGTTTCTGGCCTTGCTTCTGACCTTGTTTCTGGCCCGGCTTCTGGCTGCTTCCCTGACCGCTGCCCTGACCGCCTCCACCTTGGCGACGGCTCTGGTTTTCACCCTGGCCTTGCTGCCCACGCCCCTGGCCGCCGCGGCCCTGGGATTGGCCCTGACCCTGGCGCTGACCTTGAGGCTGGCCCTGGCCTTGGCCGCCACGGCGCTGGTTGCGACCCTGGTTCTGGCCTTTGGGCGGGTAGGGGCTGACGTAGTCGGCGCGATTGCCGAAGTTGTCCACGTCGTCGTCGAGGAATTCTTCCGGATCACGCTCAGGTGCCGGCTGCGGCGGGCGCTGCGGGCGAGCCTGCTTGGGTTGCTGCGGCTGCTGGGCGTCGGCGACCTGCTGGTCTAGGCCCTGTTCCGGCCCCTTGCCTTTGCCACGACGGCGGTTGCGGCTCTTGCGAGGTTTGGCTTCGCCGCCCTCACCGGCTTCCTTGGCTTCAACTGGGCCTTGGGGCGCTTGCTGCTGCGGTTTGCCTTCGCGCTTGGGTTTGTCGGCGCGCGGCTGACGCTCGGGGCGCGGCGGACGGGCTTCAGGACGCTCGGCTTCGACGGTAGCCGGATCGAAGCCCTGGGTATCGCCAGCCGGGATCTTCTGCTTGGTCAGGCGCTCGATGGCCTTCAGCAGTTTCTCTTCATCCGGGGCGACCAGGGAGATGGCTTCACCACTGCGACCGGCGCGGCCGGTACGGCCGATGCGGTGTACGTAGTCTTCCTCGACGTTGGGCAGCTCGAAGTTGACCACATGGGGCAACTGGTCGATGTCCAGCCCGCGGGCGGCGATGTCGGTCGCTACCAGGATGCGCACGTCGTTGGCCTTGAAGTCGGCCAGGGCCTTGGTGCGCGCGTTCTGGCTCTTGTTGCCGTGGATCGCCGCTGCGGGCAAGCCGTGCTTGGTCAGGTACTCGGCCAGGCGGTTGGCGCCGTGCTTGGTGCGGGTGAAGACCAGTACCTGTTCCCAGGCACCGACGGTGATCAGGTGCGCCAGCAGGGCGCGCTTGTGGCTGGCCGGCAGGTGGAACACGCGCTGTTCGATGCGCTCCACCGTGGTGTTCGGCGGGGTCACTTCAATGCGTTCGGGATCATGCAGCAGCTTGTTGGCGAGGTCGACGATGTCTTTCGAGAAGGTCGCCGAGAACAGTAGGTTCTGACGCTTGGGGGGCAGCTTGGCGAGGACCTTCTTCACATCGTGGATGAAGCCCATGTCGAGCATCCGGTCGGCTTCGTCGAGTACCAGGATCTCTACATGGGAGAGGTCGATGGCGCCCTGGCCAACCAGGTCGAGCAGGCGGCCGGGGCAGGCCACCAGGATGTCCACGCCCTTGGAAACGGCCTGGATCTGCGGGTTCATGCCGACGCCGCCGAAGATGCAGGTGCTCACCAGGTGGAGGTCCCGGGCATAGAGCTTGAAGCTGTCATGCACCTGGGCCGCGAGTTCGCGGGTCGGGGTCAGGACCAGCACGCGTGTCTGGCGCGGGCCCTGTCGCTGGGACTTGTCAGGGTGTCCGTTGGGGAACAGGCGCTCGAGAATCGGCAGCGCGAAACCGGCAGTCTTGCCGGTGCCAGTCTGGGCAGCAACCATCAGGTCGCGGCCTTGCAACACGGCGGGAATCGCCCGCTGTTGCACGGGAGTGGGCTGGGCGTAGCCGGCAGCTTCGACAGCGCCGACCAATGCCTCGGAGAGACCGAGGGAAGCAAAGGACATGGGAGATCCTGTGTAGTTCTAGGGGCTGGCCCGAAAGGGTGATCTTGTCTGGCTCGAATCGCAGCGATGGCTCGCGATCCCGACCGGTCCTGCTGGCTCTAGGGTGGCTCAGCATCCGGGCGTATGCCTGACGGAGCGCCGAGTATAACAGCTCCTCGCGAATGTACAGCCCTCGCGGCGCTCAACGGTTGCTGGAGATTTCACGGCCCGGTTCACGATAACGGGCCACCAGTTGTGCGTACGCCGGTTCCTGCTTGAAGCGCCTGAGCGCTTCGCCGAAAGGCGCGGCGAGGTTTTCCAGCTGTGCTTGGCGGCGGAAGGCGAGGTACAGGCGGTCGCGGCCGATCACGCGTTGATGATTGGCGATCTGCGCTTGCAGCCCCATCTGGTGAACCAGGAACTGCCCGGCGCGGCGATCGTTGACGACGAGGTCGACGCGGTCGCGCACCAGCTTGCCGAGGTTGGCCTCGTGGGTCGGTGCCGGCTCGCGGATGAACAGTGGTGAGGTGCGAAAGGCCTTGTCGGCGTACCAGTAGCCGGGGGAGACGCCGATCTTCAAGCCCCGCAGATCGGCCAGGCGCTGGAATGGATAGGGCCGTTGCCGCGCATAGAAGAGTACGAATTCCACTTCCGACAGCGGTTCCGCAGGGAAGGCCATCTGCGATTCGCGCTCCTGCTTGTGGAAAATGTCCAGAACCGCGTCGGCCTGCCCGCTTTCCAGCTCCACCAGACAGCGCTTCCAAGGCATCAGGCTCCACTGGACCTCGATGCCCATGCGCTGGAAAACGATGGCGCTGGCTTCGTAATCCAAGCCGCGCAGCTGGCCATCCTCTTCGAAAATGTAGGGCGCCCAGGGCTCGCTGACGATGCGCAGGGGCTCGGCCTGGGTGACTGAGCCGAGGCACGCGAGCAGGGCGAGGAGGAGGATGCTGAGTAGTGGCATGTGGCCAGATTACGTGGCCGCGCGCGCAATGGGTAGTAAGCCGAAGGTCAACGCATCGAAGGTGTGACCGCCGTCGCCTCTGCAGCGATGGCGAAGGCCGGCACTTGTTGTGGGAGCGCACTTCTGTAGGAGCGAGCTTGCTCGCGAACAACCCCGAGCACGGCCTTTCGCGAGCAAGCTCGCTCCTACATGGTCATGCGTACACGGAAAAGAAAAAGGCCGGGACAATGCCCGGCCTTTTCGTCTTCTACGGCGAACTCAACGCGGCAGGTTGAGGTTCTTCCAGATTGCCAGGCTCGGTTCGGCCTGGTTCAGGGTGTAGAAGTGCAGGCCGGGAGCGCCGCCTTGCAGCAGCTGCTCGCACATCTCGGTGATCACCTGCTCGCCGAAGGCCTGGATGCTCTGCGTGTCATCGGCGTAGGCCTCCAGCTGCTTGCGGATCCAGCGAGGGATTTCTGCGCCGCAGGCGTCGGAGAAGCGGGCCAGCTTGCTGTAGTTGGTGATCGGCATGATGCCCGGTACCACAGGGATATCCACACCCAGCTTGCGTACGCGCTCGACGAAGTAGAAGTAGCTGTCGGCGTTGAAGAAGTACTGGGTGATCGCGCTGCTGGCGCCGGCCTTGACCTTGCGCACGAAGTTGGCGAGGTCGGCCTCGTAGCTGCGCGCCTGGGGATGGACTTCCGGGTAGGCGGCGACTTCGACGTGGAAGTGGTCACCGGTTTCCGCGCGGATGAATTCCACCAGTTCGTTGGCGAAACGCAGCTCGCCGCTGGCCATGCCCATGCCCGACGGCAGGTCGCCGCGCAGGGCGACGATGCGCTGGATGCCGGCGTCCTTGTAGTGGGCCAGCAGGGCGCGCAGTTCGGCCTTGCTGTCACCGACGCAGGACAGGTGCGGTGCGGTGGGCACCTTCACCTCGCCATCCAGCTGCAGCACGGTCTGCAGGGTACGGTCGCGGGTGGAGCCGCCGGCACCATAGGTGCAGGAGAAGAAATCCGGCTGGTAGCTGGCCAGGGTGCGGGCGGTGGCCATCAGTTTTTCGTGCCCGGCTTCGGTCTTGGCTGGGAAGAACTCGAAGCTGTAACGGCGTTCTTGGGACATGGGTCTTTCCAGGCTCGGGAGCAAGAGACGGAGGGCGCGCCCTCCGTCAGGCTGAAAACGGGGGTGAACGGGACGCGCCCGTCCACCCGGACCATCAGTAGCGGTAGGTGTCCGGCTTGAAGGGGCCTTCCACGGTCACGCCGATGTAGTCGGCCTGCTGCTTGGTCAGCTGGGTGACCACGCCGCCGAAGCCCTTGACCATTTCCAGGGCCACTTCTTCGTCCAGTTTCTTCGGCAGTACTTCCACGGTCAGGCGCTCGGCCTTCTTCTCGGCGGAGAGGTCAGCGAACTTCTGCTCGAACAGGAAGATCTGCGCCAGCACCTGGTTGGCGAAGGAACCGTCCATGATGCGGCTCGGGTGGCCGGTGGCGTTGCCCAGGTTCACCAGGCGGCCTTCGGCCAGCAGGATCAGGTAGTCGTCGTTGGCCGGATCGAAGGCGCCAGCACCGGTGCGGTGGATCTTGTGTACCTGCGGCTTCACTTCTTCCCAGGCCCAGGTCTTGCGCATGAAGGCGGTGTCGATCTCGTTGTCGAAGTGGCCGATGTTGCAGACCACGGCGCGCTTCTTCAGGGCCTTGAGCATGCCGGCGTCGCAGACGTTGACGTTGCCGGTGGTGGTGACGATCAGGTCGATCTTGCCCAGCAGCGCGGCGTCGACGCTGGCTTCGGTGCCGTCATTGATGCCGTTCTTGTAGGGGGAGACCAGCTCGAAGCCGTCCATGCAGGCCTGCATGGCGCAGATCGGGTCGACTTCGGAAACCTTGACGATCATGCCTTCCTGGCGCAGGGACTGGGCGGAGCCCTTGCCCACGTCGCCGTAGCCGATCACCAGGGCCTGCTTGCCGGACAGCAAGTGGTCGGTGCCGCGCTTGATGGCGTCGTTCAGGCTGTGGCGGCAGCCGTACTTGTTGTCGTTCTTGCTCTTGGTCACGGCGTCGTTGACGTTGATCGCCGGGACTTTCAGGGTGCCGGCCTTGAGCATGTCGAGCAGGCGGTGCACACCGGTGGTGGTTTCTTCGGTGACGCCGTGGATGCGCTCGAGCATCTGCGGGTATTTCTTGTGCAGGATTTCGGTCAGGTCACCGCCATCGTCCAGCACCATGTTGGCGTCCCACGGCTGGCCGTCCTTGAGGATGGTCTGCTCGATGCACCACTCGTACTCCTGCTCGGTCTCGCCTTTCCAGGCGAATACCGGGATGCCGGCGGCGGCGATGGCGGCAGCGGCCTGGTCCTGGGTGGAGAAGATGTTGCAGGACGACCAGCGCACTTCGGCGCCCAGGGCGGTCAGGGTCTCGATCAGCACGCCGGTCTGGATGGTCATGTGGATGCAGCCGAGGATCTTCGCGCCTTTCAGCGGTTGCTGGCCGGCGTACTTGCGACGCAGGCCCATCAGGGCCGGCATTTCGGATTCGGCGATGATCAGCTCGCGGCGGCCCCAGGCGGCCAGGGAAATGTCGGCGACCTTGTAGTCGTTGAAATCGGCAGGCGTCATGACAGCGCTCATGCGTGAGTCTCCATTCGTAGTGTGCGAATGGGCGCCGTTGATGCGTTTTGAAAACGCCCCTTCCGAGCCTGACAGGCGGAACCTGCCTTGACAGGTACCACTTGCTGCAGCGCCCCTCGGATGGGTGGCGGGAACGACCAGACTGTGCCGGCCGTTTGAAACCTGCGGATTATAGCGACGTCGATGGGCAAGCCCAAGGTTTTCCGTCGCCCGGTCGAGGACCTATCAGAGCCATTGAAAGCCTTGCCGCGACAAGCGGCAGCTGGCCGTTCATGATTATTCCCATCTCACACAAGGAGGACGCCGCATGAACTTCCATACGCGCAAATGGATCAAGCCCGAAGACCTCAACCCCAACGGCACGCTGTTCGGCGGCAGCCTGTTGAAGTGGATCGATGAGGAAGCGGCCATCTACGCCATCATCCAACTCGGCAACCAGCGCGTGGTCACCAAATTCATTTCCGAGATCAATTTCGTCAGTTCGGCACGCCAGAGCGACATCATCGAACTGGGTATCACCGCCACCGAGTTCGGCCGTACCTCGCTCACCATGTGCTGCGAAGTGCGCAACAAGATCACCCGCAAGAGCATCCTGACCATCGACAAGATGGTCTTCGTCAACATCGGCGAAGACGGCCTGCCGGCGCCCCATGGCAAGCGCGAAATCACCTATATCAAGGACCAGTTCAAGGAATAGGCCGCGCCAAGGTTACAGGTGAAGGGGCGGGACAGGTCGTCGCCTCGTTTCGTCTGATTGCCGTGGTCAGTTTTCCAGGGCCTTTTGCGCCGCAGCCAGCTCCGCACGCGCCTCTTCCAGCTTGGCCTTGCGTTTGGCGATCTTCTCCGGATCGCCCTTGGCCTGGGCTTCGCGCAGGTCGGCTTCGCGCTGGCGGACTTCGGCCTCGTAGCTGGCGACCTTCGCTTCTCGCTCCTGACGCAAGCCGGCATCGGTGCAGTTGGCCTTCACCTCCGCCAGGGCCTTTTCCAGCCCGGTCTGCTGGGCGGCATTGCCCTGGGCCTTGGCGACTTCGATACGTTGTTCGATGGCCTGACGCTTGGCGGCGCAACCCGTTTCGGCGGCGAGGAGGGGCTGGGCCAATAAGGCACCGGCGACCAGGACGAACGGAAGGGCAAGACGTCGCTTCATCGGTTTTCTCCTTGATTGCGAAAGTCCTGATTGTGGCGGGAAATGCGCGCGGTTGCGGGGCGGAGCTGCAATTCCATGATCTGCGACAAACTGTCGCCAGGCTTGGTATTTGCCGGACAGGTGGGGATACTGTCGCCCGCCTTCAGCCCTACCCGTGATTCTGTCGATGAAAGCCAAGAAGCTCCTGATCCTTGCCGCCGCCTGTCTGGGCCTTGCTGCCTGTGGCGGCGTGGACCCCAATTCGCCGCTGGGCAAGCGCCAGGCGATCTTCAAGGAAATGCTGCGTACCAGCGAAGACCTCGGTGGCATGCTGCGCGGCCGAATCAGCTTCGACGAGCAACGTTTCGCCACGGGCGCGACCAAGCTCGACCAGCTGTCCCGCGAGCCTTGGCAGCATTTCCCGCAGGCCCAGGAAGGTGACGCCGACAGCGCCGCCCGTGACGAGGTCTGGCAGCGCCAGGAGCGCTTCAAGGAACTGGTACGCGAGCTCGAGGCCAGCACCGGCCAACTCGCCAGCGCCGCCCAGGCCCGTCCGGTCACCGCCCAGGGCGTCGCGCCGCTGGTACAGAAGGTGGAAGACAGCTGCGAGGCCTGCCACAAGGAGTTCCGCGCCTATTGAGGTGCGGAAAATCCATCCACCCCGGCCGCACCAAGACGTTCCGCCAGCGCTAGCACGTCGGTGTCCTGGAAGAAGGCTACCAGTTGCCTGGCCTTGCCCGGTCCGACGCCTGCCAGTTCCTGCCATTGCGCAGGCGTTCTGCCTGCCAGCACCGTCCAGTCCCCTTCCGGTTTCCAGGCGCCCATGGCCGGCAACCCCAGTGCGCTCAGCCACCGCCTGAAAGATCGCCCCCTCGCTTCCCGGAAGGTCTCCACCAAGGCGGCCGCGCGCATCGCGCCGATGCCCGGCCGGGCCTCAACGGCGGCAGCATCCAGATCAAGCCAGCCCAGCAGTCCATCCAGTTCCAGGCGCGCCCAGGTGCCGCGCCCCAGCCCGTTCAGTCCCAGGCCCTTGGGGCCGCCGAGCCACTCCAGGCGCGAGAGGAATTGCTCGCGGCAACCGGGCTCCGGGCGAAAGCAGCTGAGTGCGTGATAGCGGCCCGGATGTGGCGCTTCCAGCGGCAGGCGTTCGCTGGCACGCAGCACCACGGATTCCAGACGTGGGATGGTGAGCCCGGCCAGTACGATGGCGACCTGGTCGCCGGGGCGGATGTCCAGTTCGCGCCAGCGCTTGAGCGAGCCGAGGCCGACGCGCTGGATACGCCGGCCATCCAGTTCCACCGGCGACAGGTTCAGCAGCGGCGTGACCCGGCCGGTCCGCCCTACCTTGAATTCCACTGAGCGCACGTCCGCCAGGGCCTTGGCGAACGGGTATTTCCAGGCCACGGCCCAGCTCGGCGGTTCCGGCTTCCAGCGCTGTGCCGTAGGCCGCGTGCCCTGGCGAATGACGATGCCGTCGCTGGCGAACGGCAGTGGCGAGCGGTACCAGCGTTCGCGCCAGGCGGCGATGTCTTCGGCACCTGTGACGGGGCGGGTCAGCGCCTCGGCATCGGCGAAGCCCATGGCCTTGAGGCTTTGCAGGCGCATCTCCATCTGCACCGGGCCATCCGGCCAGTCCCAGACGAAGAGACCGATGCCGCCGGCATCGTGCTCGGCCAGCGTGCGCCGATTCAGCAGTCCGGCCACTTTGCCGCGTGCGCCCTGGCCGCCGCGTTCCGCCTGCACATGACCGTCCAGCCGCCAGTACAGCTCGCCCTGCAGCACGGCGTCGCCAATGTTGGTCAGCCTTTCGGGAATGGCGGCAATGCGCCGGGCCTGGTGCGTCCAGTCCTGCCCCTGACTGCCATTGCCGCGGCTGATGGCCCGAACCAGGCGACCGTCGCGATAGCTCAGGGTAATCGCGACTCCATCCACCTTGGGCTGGACCCAGAGATCTCGCCGCTGACCCATCCAGCGGCGCAGGTCGTCGATGTCCCGCAGCTTGTTCAGGCCCGTCTGGGCGACGGGGTGGCGGGTCTTGCCGGAGCTGCCCGCGAGGGGATGACGCCCTGGCGAGGTCGCGCCGGGAAAGCACTCGCTCAAGCGTGTCAGGCGGGCACGGGCCTGGTCGTAGAGCTCATCATCCACCGGCGAGCGACCCTCTCTGTGGTAGGCGAAATCCCAATCGGCGATCCGGTCTGCGAGGGATGCGAGTTCGGCTTGGGCACGGTCGCTGTGCCAATCAGGGCAGGCATCGGCCAGGGTGAGGCCGGGGAGGAGGGCAAGAAGGAATGTCCAGGTTTTCACGGCGAGCCTCCATGCTCACAGGGGAGGCGGCCAGTCTAGGAGTGGCGCTTGTCAGCGGGCGCTGAATCACGTGTCCGTTCGGGCGCAGCAGGTTGTGGGGATTTTGAATCGTGGCGATGACCCAACAAAAAGCCCCGCACGAGGCGGGGCTTTCTGCAGATCGCTCAGGGCTTAGATGCCAGCGGCAATGCGCAGGGCTTCGGCCTTGTCGGTCTTCTCCCAGGTGAACGCGGTGAAGGTGTCTTCGCCGTAGCTCATCTCGTAGGGATTGCGGCCGAAGTGGCCGTAGGCCGCGGTCGGCTGGTACATCGGGTGCAGCAGGTCGAGCATCTTGGTGATCGCGTACGGACGCAGGTCGAAGTGCTCGCGGACCAGTTGGACGATCTTGTCGTCGCTGATCTTGCCGGTGCCGAAGGTGTTGATCGAGATGGAAGTCGGCAGGGCCACGCCGATGGCGTAGGACACCTGGATCTCGCAGCGCTCGGCCAGGCCTGCGGCGACGATGTTCTTGGCAACGTAGCGGCCGGCGTAGGCAGCGGAACGGTCAACCTTGGACGGGTCCTTGCCGGAGAAGGCGCCACCACCATGACGGGCCATGCCGCCGTAGGAGTCGACGATGATCTTGCGGCCGGTCAGACCGCAGTCGCCCACCGGGCCGCCGATCACGAAGTTGCCGGTCGGGTTGATGTGGAACTGGGTGTCCTTGTGCAGCAGCTCGGCCGGCAGCACGTGCTTGACGATCAGCTCCATCACGCCTTCGCGCAGGTCGGAGTACTTCACGTCGGGGTTGTGCTGGGTGGACAGCACGATGGCGTCGATGCCGACGACCTTGCCGCCTTCGTAGCGGCAGGTGACCTGGGACTTGGCGTCCGGGCGCAGCCACGGCAGCAGGCCGGATTTGCGAGCTTCGGCCTGACGCTCCACCAGACGGTGGGAGAAGCAGATCGGAGCGGGCATCAGCACGTCGGTTTCGTTGCTGGCGTAGCCGAACATCAGGCCCTGGTCACCGGCGCCCTGGTCTTCCGGCTTGGAGCGGTCAACACCCTGGTTGATGTCCGGGGACTGCTTGCCAATGATGTTCAGGATGCCGCAGGTGGCGCCGTCGAAGCCGACGTCGGAGCTGTCGTAGCCGATGTCGATGATGACCTTGCGCACCAGCTCTTCCAGGTCGACCCAGGCGGAGGTGGTGACTTCACCGGCGATGATTGCAACGCCGGTCTTGACCAGGGTTTCGCAGGCAACGCGGGCGTGCTTGTCCTGGGCGATGATGGCGTCGAGGACGGCATCGGAAATCTGGTCGGCAATCTTGTCCGGATGGCCTTCGGACACGGATTCGGAGGTAAACAGGGAGTATTCGCTCATCTATCGGTTTTCCTATTCGTTACCGGTGGGTGAGTTCGCTTCGTGAATCCGGTTTGGCGAAGTGCCTTACCTGAATCTGAAAGCCGTTTCGCAAGCCAATGTAGAGGCTCTCGCCGGGCGTGAGCCCCGCGGCATTGGCCCAACGGGCCAGGTCGTCCTGTTCGAAGCCCAACCATAGATCGCCGCAGGCCTCCCTGGCCCAACTCTGGTTGTGGCTGCACAACTCGGTCACCAGCAGCGCGCCGCCTGGCAGTACGCGCTGGGCCAATTGTTTCATCGCATCGGCCGGCGCCGCGAAATGGTGCAGGACCATGTTCAGCACCACGCAGTCGGCGGCCGCCTGCTCGTCATTCAGGGCATCGGTCAGTCGCAGGTCGACGTTGCCGAGGCCTTCTTCGTTACAGCGCATGCGCGCCAGTTCCAGCATGGCCGGACTGTTGTCCAGCGCCGTGACCTGGCTGAAGCGTCGTGCCAGGTCCGGCAGGAAGCCCCCATCGCCGGGGCCGACCTCCAGTGCCGTGGCAGCGGATTCGAAGCTCAGCGCGTCGAGCAGTGCCAGCACGCTGTCACGGTATTGCGGCAATCCTGCGATCAGGTCTTGCTGCGCCCGGAATTTTTCCGCCGCACGGGCGAAGTAGTCGCGGCTGACCGCTTCACGCTGGGCGTGCACTTCGGCAATGCGCCCGGCGATATCGCCCGGCAGCTCCAGTTCGTCCACTTCAGCCAGCAGGGCCGCGTGCAGCATGCCGCCGACCCGCTCGTTCTGCGCCAGCGCGCGGCGGTAGAAGATCGCGTTGCCTTCGCGCCGGGTGGCCACCAGGCTCGCCTGGGCCAGCACCTTGAGGTGGTGACTCATGCCTGACTGGCCGGTGGCGAAGATCTGCGCCAGTTCCAGCACGCCGAACGAATCGTTGGCCAGCACCCGCAGCACGTTCAGACGCAGCGGATCGCCGCCGGCCTTGCACAGGGCAGCCAGCTCGTCGCTGTCGTCATGGCGGATCTGGGGTACGCGCAGGCTCATAGGGAGGGCAGTCTAGCCCCCGACCCCCGGGGTCGCAATGCCAATATCAAAAAGTTTTGATATTGGCTGATCGGCGGTTGGCCGGGTCCTTCGCGTGGTCGACCGGTGAAACTGCGACCATCTGTGATTGCCCGCGACCTGCCGGCTGGGCGAAAATAGCGGCCTTTTTTCGATTAGCCGTCTATTCAGACCTGCAGGAGATAAGCGATGCCCAGCCGTCGTGAGCGTGCCAATGCCATTCGTGCCCTGAGCATGGATGCTGTGCAGAAAGCCAACAGCGGCCACCCCGGCGCCCCCATGGGAATGGCCGATATCGCCGAAGTGCTCTGGCGGGATTACCTGCAGCACAACCCGAACAACCCCGAATGGCCCAACCGCGACCGCTTCGTGCTGTCCAACGGCCACGGCTCGATGCTGAACTACTCGCTGCTGCACCTGACTGGCTACGACCTCAACATCGAAGACCTGCAGAACTTCCGTCAGCTCGGCAGCCGCACCCCGGGCCACCCGGAATACGGCTACACCGCCGGCATCGAGACCACCACCGGTCCGCTGGGCCAGGGCATCGCCAACGCCGTTGGCTTCGCCATCGCCGAAAAGACCCTGGCGGCCCAGTTCAACTGTGAAGGCCACAACATCGTCGATCACAACACCTACGTGTTCCTCGGCGATGGCTGCATGATGGAAGGCATTTCCCACGAAGTCTGCGCACTGGCCGGCACCCTCGGCCTGGGCAAGCTCGTCGCCTTCTACGATGACAACGGCATCTCCATCGACGGCGAAGTCCACGGCTGGTTCACCGACGACACCCCGAAGCGCTTCGAAGCCTACGGCTGGCAGGTGATCCGCAACGTCGACGGCCATGACGCCGACGAGATCAAGACCGCCATCGAGACCGCGCGCAAGTCCAGCGACCGTCCGACCCTGATCTGCTGCAAGACCGTGATCGGCTTCGGTTCCCCGAACAAGCAAGGCAAGGAAGAGTGCCACGGCGCTCCCCTGGGCAACGACGAGATCGCCCTGACCCGCGCCGCGCTGGGCTGGAACCACGCGCCCTTCGAAGTCCCGGCCGACATCTACGCCGAATGGGACGCCAAGGCCGCCGGCGCCTCCCGCGAGGCCGAGTGGAACGAGCGTTTCGCCGCCTACGCCGCCGCCCACCCGGAGCTGGCCGCTGAATTCCAGCGCCGCATCAAAGGTCAACTGCCGGCTGATTTCTCCGCCAAGGCCGATGCCTACATCGCGGAAGTCGCCGCCAAGGGCGAAACCATCGCCAGCCGCAAGGCCAGCCAGAACGCCCTGAACGCCTTCGGCCCGCTGCTGCCGGAATTCCTCGGCGGTTCGGCTGACCTGGCCGGTTCCAACCTGACCCTGTGGAAGGGCTGCAAGGGTGTGTCCGCCGAGGATGCCTCCGGCAACTACCTGTTCTACGGCGTGCGCGAGTTCGGCATGAGCGCCATCATGAACGGCATCGCCCTGCACGGCGGCTTCATTCCGTACGGCGCCACCTTCCTGGTGTTCATGGAATACGCCTGCAACGCCGTGCGCATGGCCGCGCTGATGAAGAAGCGCGTGCTCTTCGTCTACACCCACGACTCGATCGGTCTGGGCGAAGACGGCCCGACCCACCAGCCGGTGGAGCAGCTGGCCAGCCTGCGCTGCACCCCGAACCTGAACACCTGGCGTCCGGCCGACGCGGTGGAATCCGCTGTGGCCTGGAAGGCTTCCGTCGAGCGCAACGACGGCCCGAGCGCGCTGATCTTCTCCCGCCAGAACCTGCCCCACCAGGCTCGTGATGCCGTCCAGGTGGCGAACATTGCCCGTGGTGGCTACGTGCTGAAGGACAGCGACGGCGAGCCCGAGCTGATCCTGATCGCCACCGGTTCCGAAGTGGGCCTGGCTGTTCAGGCTTTCGACTCGCTGACCGCCGCCGGCCGCAAGGTACGCGTGGTGTCGATGCCGTCCACCAGCCTGTTCGATCAGCAGGACGCCGCTTACAAGCAGGCCGTGCTGCCGGTACAGGTTGGCGCGCGCATTGCCATCGAAGCTGCCCATGCGGACTTCTGGTACAAGTACGTCGGCTTGGAAGGCCGCGTGATTGGCATGACCACCTTCGGTGAGTCGGCGCCGGCCGCAGCCCTGTTCGAGCACTTCGGCTTCACCGTCGACAACATCGTCGCCACCGCCGAAGAACTGCTGGACGTCTGACCCGGTTCGTAGGAGCGAGCTTGCTCGCGAAGCGTTTGTTTCGCGAGCAAGCTCGCTCCTACGGGGTTTCCTCTTCCTTTCCGGTCCTGCGAGCGCACCATGCCAAGCAACCGCCCCTTCAAAGTCGCCCTCAACGGCTACGGCCGCATTGGCCGTTGCGTGCTGCGCGCGCTCCATGAGCGCAGTGGCGGGGCGAGCTTCGAGATCGTCGCGCTGAACGACCTGGCCGACCAGGCCAGCATCGAATACCTGACCCGCTTCGACTCCACCCACGGCCGCTTCCCTGGCGAAGTGCGGGTGGATGGCGATTGCCTGCACATCAACGGCGACTGCGTGAAGGTGCTGCGCCACGCCGAGCCGGAAGGTATCGACTGGGCCGCCTTGGGCGTGGACCTGGTGCTGGAGTGCTCCGGCCAGTACACCCACCGCCATCAGGCCGAGCGTTTCCTGGCTGCCGGCGCGCCACGCGTGCTGCTGTCCCAGCCGATGTCCACCGAGTCGGACATCGACGCCACCATCGTCTTCGGCGTCAACCAGGACAGCCTGACCGGCACCGAGAAACTGGTGTCCAACGCGTCCTGCACCACCAACTGCGGTGTGCCGCTGCTGAAACTTCTCAACGAGTCCGTGGGTCTGGAGTACGTCTCCATTACCACCATCCACTCGGCGATGAACGACCAGCCCGTGATCGATGCCTACCACCACGAAGACCTGCGCCGCACCCGCTCTGCCTTCCAGTCGGTGATCCCGGTATCCACCGGTCTCGCCCGTGGTATCGAGCGCCTGCTGCCCGAACTCACCGGGCGCATCCAGGCCAAGGCGATCCGCGTGCCGACGGTGAATGTGTCCTGCCTGGATATCACCCTGCAGACCGCCCGTGACACCTCGGCCGACGAGATCAATCGCGTGCTTCGCGAGGCCGCCGAAAGCGGTCCGCTGAAGGGGCTCCTGGCCTACACCGAGCTGCCCCACGCCAGCTGCGATTTCAACCACGATCCCCATTCAGCCATCGTCGACGGCAGCCAGACCCGCGTGTCCGGCCCGCGCCTGGTCAACCTGCTGGCCTGGTTCGACAACGAATGGGGCTTCGCCAACCGTATGCTCGACACCGCAGACCACTATCTGCGGGTTTCCGCTGCTTCTCGTTAACTACAGCCCCCGTGAAGGACTGACCCCATGACCGTGTTGAAAATGATCGACCTCGACCTCCAGGGTAAGCGCGTGCTGATCCGTGAGGATCTCAACGTGCCGGTGAAGGACGGCGTCGTGAAGAGCGATGCGCGCATCCTCGCTTCCCTGCCGACCATCAAGCTGGCACTGGAGAAAGGCGCGGCGGTAATGGTCTGCTCCCACCTGGGCCGTCCCACCGAAGGCGAGTTCTCCGAAGAGAACAGCCTCAAGCCGGTGGCCGACTACCTGAGCAAGGCCCTGGGCCGCGAAGTGCCGCTGGTGGCCGACTACCTGGGCGGCGTCGACGTTGCCCCCGGCCAGGTCGTGCTGTTCGAGAACGTGCGTTTCAACAAGGGCGAGAAGAAGAACGCCGATGAGCTGGCCCAGCAGTACGCCGCCCTGTGCGACGTCTTCGTGATGGACGCCTTCGGCACCGCCCACCGCGCCGAGGGTTCCACCCACGGCGTGGCCAAGTTCGCCAAGGTCGCCGCTGCTGGCCCACTGCTGGCTGCCGAGCTGGACGCCCTGGGCAAGGCCCTGGGTAACCCGGTCCGCCCGATGGCCGCCATCGTGGCCGGCTCCAAGGTTTCCACCAAGCTCGACGTGCTGAACTCGCTGTCGCAGATCTGCGACCAGCTGATCGTCGGCGGCGGCATCGCCAACACCTTCCTCGCCGCGGCGGGCTACAAGGTTGGCAAATCGCTGTACGAAGCTGACCTGGTGGACACCGCCAAGGCCATCGCCGCCAAGGTCAGCGTGCCGCTGCCGGTGGATGTCGTGGTTGCCAAGGAATTCGCTGAAAGCGCCGCTGCTACCGTCAAGGCAATTGCCGACGTGGCCGACGACGACATGATCCTGGACATTGGCCCGCAGACCGCTGCCCAGTTCGCCGAGCTGCTGAAGTCCTCGAAGACCATCCTCTGGAACGGTCCGGTGGGCGTGTTCGAATTCGACCAGTTCGGCAATGGCACCAAGGTCCTGGCCCAGGCCATCGCCGAAAGCCCGGCCTTCTCCATTGCTGGTGGTGGCGACACCCTGGCAGCAATCGACAAGTACGGCGTGAACGAGCAGATCTCCTACATCTCCACCGGTGGTGGTGCTTTCCTCGAGTTCGTCGAGGGTAAAGTGCTGCCCGCCGTGGAAGTGCTGGAACAGCGCGCGAAGTAAAAGCCCTAAACCATGGCAGGCCCCCGTGGTCCCTTGATAGGGAACGCAAAGAGGAGAGCCTGCCATGCGCTACGCTGCGATTCTGTTGATTCTCAGTGCTGGGCTTTGGGGTTGTGCCGGTAGCAAGCCGTCCAGCACCTGTGACGTAATGAGCCCGCCCCAGGTGATAGTCCCGAGCAATCAGGATGACCAGCGGGTGGAGGCGCAGGCCAGTGGCGACCCCACTGTGAGTAACGAAGGACAACAGCACTGCCCATGACCAGCGGTGCGCGGATGGTCGGAGCCATCCTCCAAGGAGACGTGGATGAAAGGATGGTTCGCCCTTGCGGGTTTGGCGCTCCTGGCCGGTTGCGCCAGCCAGCAGGCCCCCAGCGACGATTGGACTCGCTGGGTGTGCGACAGCCAGACCGAAGTGCTCTGGCGCTTTAGCGATGCGAGTCAGGAGAGCGTTGACCTGCGCCTGGGCGGCGGCGATATCGTCCACCGCCTCAAGCGGGAACCCTCGGGCTCCGGCGCGCTCTACACCGACGGCAACCTCGCCTTCCACACCAAGGGTGATGAAGGCCTGGTCTACTGGGCGGCGACCGATGATCTGATTGGTCGTGGTTGCAAGGCGCCCTGAGAGCCGCTCGCTAGAGTGTGAACAGGCTCTGAAAAAGTTGATTTTCCCGTGGATGGGCGCATGACCGCTCCTCCCCGGGACCTTGAACCCGGCCTGCCCCTGCGGCAGGCTTTGTAATTTGACAGCCCACCCAATCGGGAGACTGAAACACCATGGCACTCATCAGCATGCGCCAGATGCTGGATCACGCCGCCGAATTCGGCTACGGCGTACCGGCTTTCAACGTCAACAACCTGGAACAGATGCGCGCCATCATGGAAGCGGCCGACAAGACCGATTCCCCGGTGATCGTGCAGGCCTCCGCGGGTGCTCGCAAATATGCTGGCGCACCCTTCCTGCGCCACCTGATCCTGGCTGCCATCGAAGAATTCCCGCACATCCCGGTGTGCATGCACCAGGACCACGGCACCAGCCCCGACGTCTGCCAGCGCTCCATCCAGCTGGGCTTCTCCTCCGTGATGATGGACGGCTCCCTGCGTGAAGACGGCAAGACCCCGTCCGATTACGACTACAACGTCCGCGTCACCCAGCAGACCGTTGCCTTCGCCCACGCCTGCGGCGTGTCCGTGGAAGGCGAGCTGGGCTGCCTGGGTTCCCTGGAAACCGGCCAGGCCGGCGAGGAAGACGGTGTGGGCGCCGAAGGCACCCTGGACCACAGCCAGATGCTGACTGACCCGGAAGAGGCCGCCGACTTCGTCAAGAAGACCCAGGTGGACGCCCTGGCCATCGCCATCGGCACCAGCCACGGCGCTTACAAATTCACCAAGCCGCCGACCGGTGACATCCTCGCCATCGACCGCATCAAGGAAATCCACAAGCGCATCCCCAACACTCACCTGGTGATGCACGGTTCTTCCTCCGTTCCGCAGGACTGGCTGGCGATCATCAACGAGTTCGGCGGCGACATTAAGGAAACCTACGGCGTGCCGGTCGAGGAAATCGTCGAAGGCATCAAGTACGGCGTGCGCAAGGTGAACATCGACACCGACCTGCGCCTGGCTTCCACCGGTGCCATCCGCAGCTTCCTGGCCAAGAACCCGGCCGAGTTCGATCCGCGCAAATACTTCGCCAAGACCGTCGAAGCCATGCGTGACATCTGCATCGCCCGATACGAAGCCTTCGGCACCGCCGGCAACGCCTCCAAGATCAAACCGATCTCCCTGGAAGGCATGTTCGCGCGCTACGCCAAGGGCGAGCTAGCCGCCAAGGTCAACTGATCCCCTGGCGTTTCACGAGGAGCCCCGCACTGCGGGGCTCTTTCGTATCCGGCAACAGGAGTTTCCGATGAGACTGCCCCTGATGATGGGCTTTGCCTTGCTGCTCGCAGGATGTGCCGGCCAGCCACCGATGGCCCCCGTGCCGCCGCCCGAGCCGGTATCCAGCGACCCGCAGCAATGCCTGGATCACACCGACTGCACCACCAAGACCTCGCGCACCCTGATGTTCGTCTTCGACTACGCAGAAGCCGGCGGCGCCCTGGTGCAGCGCAAGGGTGCCTGGTTGTTCACTCCATCGGCGGCGAAACCGTCTGGCTGGCCGTCGCTGAAAATCCGCCTGGCCGATCCGCCCACCGGCCGCTTCGAGTTCGCCAGCCAGTGCCCGGCGGGCGATTGCAGAATCAGCGAGGGGGACCTGCTGAGGGTGTATCGCAGCTATCTCGCGGGCGATCCGTGCGTTTTGACGGATGCGAAGGTTCTGGCGCGGTGCCTGGAGCCCGTCACCCTCTCCCCTAGCCCCTCTCCCTGAAGGGCGAGGGGGACTCAACCGTGCCACGATTGAGTGCCTGCCCCAGAAACCACTCCAAACTTGCCGGCAGATTCAAAAGCTCCAGGCGCGAGTCACCCCTCTCCATCAGGGGCGAAGAGACACGCTTTTGGAAGCACCGCTTCCAGTGTCGATGAGCGACTGAGCGCGAAGCGATCAGGCCGGGGCGCAGGGCGGGGGCCGGGGGTGAGGGCTTAGGGCACCCGATGCTCGATCTTCAGGCCATAGAAAGTCGCCGCACCTGCTTCCGTCTCATACCCTTCGTTGTCCTGCGCATACACCCCAGCCTTGAAGTACAGCGACTTCGGCGCCCACGCCGTGGAGAGCTGCTGGCTCCACAGGCTGCCATTCACCATGACGCTGAGCAGGCCATTCGGCGACAGGTCGATCACATAGCTGAAGCGCTGGTTCAGCGGGATGCCGCTGAGCAGCGGGATCACCGTGCTGGTTTCCTCGGTCGGTGAGTTGCGTACTTTGGCGACGATATTGGCGGTCTGCGTCTTGGTCTTGAACTGGTACTCCAACTTGAGCAGTGGGCTGGTGCTGCCATGGGCATGGATCTGGCCGATCACCAGCTTGCCGGTGGAGGGCACCTGGCTGACGGCGAGGTTGGCACTGAGCAGGTTGTCGGCGCTGGGGTAGGTCCAGTTGCGCAGCTTGCCGTCGGCGTAGGTTTCGCGCAGCTCGCTGCGTGGGTAGGTCGCATTGGCCGTAGTGGTGCCATTTACTGGTACCCAGAAACGGATGGTGGTGCTGTCGTTCTGGAAGTAATAGTCGCGGTAGCCACCCACCAGCAGGGGTGTCTCGATGGTGACGGCAGGCACGCCTACGGGCAGGGTCAGGTTCCAGGTGGAAAGGTCGATCATGACGGAGTTCTCGAAAGGAACTTCCGGTCGGGCGCTGCGAATCCACGTCGCACAGGTGCAGGACGGCGTTCCGGCCAAAGTCGCTCGAACCAAAAGTGAAGGTTGCTGGTGGCAGTTGCCTGCCGTTTCGTCCGAAGGCGTTTGGCCGTCTCGCGAGCGCTTTATACGAAGGCGCTGGCGGGTTGTCAGTTACCGATTGTCGGCATATTGGCGTCAAAATTATGTCTAAATCGGGATTGGCCAGTATTGCGATATTGCCTTTATGGGGGTGGCCGAAAGCGGCCGGAAATGACCGCCCTTGATGGATAAGGAAATTTTCCCATCAGCCGCGCCGGTTTTTTGAAAGGCTCTGGCTCGGTGCTATCAGCGATGCGTGTGGCTCACTCGAGAGGGAATTTGCTCGAAAATTGAACTGCGTCGCAAAGCGCCAGGGAACTTTTCGAGGTGCGGTCGACTTGTCTGGAAGGCGCTCGCCGAACGCTGTGCTCGGGTAGACTGTCGCGCCTTCCATTCCCACCTGCCTTGTCATGACCAGTCTCAAGTACCTCCGTGGCTACCCGGCGCACCTCCAGGAACAGGTGGCGCAGATGATGGCCGCCGGCCGCCTCGCTGAGTACCTGGAGCGCCGCTATCCGGGCCGCCACGAAGTGCAGAGCGACAAGGCGCTGTACAGCTATGCCATGACCCTGAAGCAGGAGCACCTGCGCAACGCCCCGGCGCCAGACAAGGTGCTCTACGACAACAAGCTCGATGTGGTGCACAAGGCCCTTGGCCTGAACACCGCGATTTCGCGGGTGCAGGGCGGCAAGCTCAAGGCGAAGAAGGAAATCCGCGTCGCCTCGCTGTTCAAGGAAGCGGCCCCGGAATTCCTGCAGATGATCCTGGTCCACGAACTGGCGCACCTGAAAGAGCGCGATCACACCAAGGCCTTCTACCAGCTCTGTGAGCACATGCTGCCGGGCTACCACCAGCTGGAGTTCGACCTGCGCGTGTACCTCACCTGGCGAGAACTGCCGGGCTGAGCGCAACGCCGGCTGCTAGGCTGTGAAGTAGCAGCAGACCGAGGCCCGCGGACATGCGTCCGAGTTTCCGCACCCTCTGCGTCATTCTCTGGGTGCTGGGCTTGGTCCCCTTCGCCAATGGCCGCGAATTGCTCGCGGTTGGTACTGAATTCCCCGGTCTCTATGTTCTCGATGCCAAAGGAGCCCCCAGCGGCTTGGGCATCGATGTGATGCGCGCGATCGCCAAGGACCTGGGCGATCAGGTGCGCTTCGAAAGCTACCCTTGGGCCCGCGCCCAGAAGCTCGTGGAAGAGGGTCGCGCCGATGTGCTGATCGGCCCTTACCGCACGGCCGCACGGGAGTTGCGCTTCCAGTTCGTCGAACCCGGTTTTTATCGCGACAGCGTGGTGTTCTACGCGCGCAGTGACTCGCCGGTGACCTGGGACGGCACCCTGGCAAGCCTGAAGGGCAAACGCATCGCTATCATTCACGGCTGGATCTATGGTGAGCGCTTCGAGGCCATGCGCGGCCAGCTCGACCAGCACGTAACGCCTTCGGTGGAACTGGCGTTCCGGCTGCTGATGGCGGGCCGGGCCGATCTCGTCGCCAGCAACGAACGGGATTCCCGTCCGCGCATCGACGAGCTGGGTATCGACGCTCAGGTGCGCAAGCTCACGCCAGTGATCGATACCCAGGTCGGTTACTTCGCGCTACCCAGGGGGGAATCCCACCGACAACTGCGTGACGATATCGGTCGCGTGCTGAAGAAGATGCGTGCCGATGGTCGGCTGAAGAAGCTCGCCAAGCCCTACGGTGTGCCGCTCCCCTGAGCAATCTGTCCGATTGCAGACGTTTTCCCATGGGCGCCGTGATGGCATGTGGCTACACTGCGCCCACAAAAAAAGGGGAGAACCGTGTTGAGCGCAGCAGAGTCGGATTACTCGATCTACCGCAAGGTGGTCACGCAGCTGATGAATGGCGAAGAGCAACTGCCCAGCCTGCCGATGATCACCCTGGACATCCGCCGCGCCCTGGCTGATCCGAACGTCTCCGTCGCCCGGTTGAAGCAGGTCATCAGCAAGGACCCGGCGCTCAGCGCACTGCTGATGAAGCACGCCTCCAGCATCATGTTCCGTTCCAGCGCGCCACCGCGGACGCTGGAGGATGTGATCCGCCTGCTTGGCTTGCAGGAGGTGGATCGCATCACCCTGATCCACAGCCTGAAAAGTCTCTTCACGCTCCACAGTGCCGCCCACAAGCAGCTGTTCATCGGTGTATGGGGACGGCTCACGCGCCATGCGGCAATCAGCGCGGTACTTGCCCGCCCCCTGGGCTTCCCCTCGCCGGACCATGCAATGCTGGCCAGCCTGCTCTGCGATGTGGGCGACCTGGCGGTGCTCTCCGCTTTCAAGGACGCCAGCCAGGTCCCGAGTCCGGAGGTCTACACGCGTCTTTGCCAGGAATACGGCCAGTCCCTGAGTGTGATCGTGCTGAAGAAATGGGCCGTGGATCAGAGCTACATTGATGTCGTGCGCAGTGCCAGGCAGTGGGACGTCGACACGGGCGGCCGGCTCGGCCTGGTCGATCTGGTCAACCTGGGACTCTTCCATGCCCTGCGCGACGACGGCCGACAGGCGCGCTTGCCAGCCATCGAGCAACTGGCCGCCTATCGCAAGCTGGCGCCTCCGCTGGATGCCCTGGACGCCGGCGGCGGCCTGGCCCTGGTGTCCGCCCATCAGGATGCGATCCAGCGCACGGCGAGCCTGCTGCGCTAGAGGGCGCTCCTATACTCAGGCGTACCGCTCCTCCGGGGTGATCCATGCGCCGATTCTCGTTGCTGTGCCTCAGTTTGTGCCTGGGTTGGGCCAGCACCGTCGCGGCCGCCGAGCAATGGCGGGTGGCGGTGGCCGAAGTGCCCGGCTTGGCCGAGGCGGATGGCAGCGGACCGCTGCTGGACCTGGTCCGCGCCATCGACCAGCAACTCCCGGACATCGATTTCGACCTGCAGATCATCCCGTTCGCGCGCACCTTTCACCTGCTGCAGAACGGTGAGTGCGAATTCCAGGTGCCCTTTCTCGGTAACCTGCCACGCCTGCCGGCCGGATTGCGCTACGGCTCGGGCCTGCTCTGGGAGGTGCGTTTCGGCCTGTTCACCCGGCGTGCCTACAGCCTGAACGTTGCCCAGCTGCTCGACCCGGCCCATATGCTCAGCGCCGATCGCTTGGCCGCCAGCGGTCTCGATGCCGGGCAACAGGCACAGTTGCAGCCCCTGCTGGGGCACAGCTGGCGCGTCGATGAATTGCAGGAACAGCTTGCCGCGCCGGTCGTGACGCCAGCCCTGCGCAGCCTGGCGTTTCCTTACCAGGTCGAGACGGATCGTGCCCATGCGCCTTGGCTGGGTTTTCCGGCGCTGTCCGGCAACAGCATCGAGGGCAGCCTGCAGAAGCTGGTGCGCGGGCGCATCGACGGCTACGTCTTCGCCGTGAGCGAGACCGAACACGAAATCGATCGCCTGGGCCTGCGTGAACAGCTGCGTGCCCAGGACTTCGGTCTTTATCCGGTGCACTGGCTGGTGCCGGACAACCCCCGTGGCAAGTACGTGGACAAGCGACTGGCCGAAGGCTTGCGCAAGCTCCAGGCACAACCGGGCTTCCAGGGCCTGCAAGCGCCGTTGAACAAGCCTTCTCGCGACTGGAAGCCCTGGCCCTGATGGCTGGTTGGACTTACTCGATCGAGCCCGTGTCCGCTCCGGCGTTCAGACTTTCCAGAAGGGTTTGAGGGCCTCTTCCAGCGCTTGTTCGCGGGTCAGTCCGATGTCCCGCAGGGCGTGGTCATCCAGCTCCAGCAGCTTGCGGCGTGTTTGCAGGCGCATCCAGAAACGGTCCCAGCGGTTGCCCGACAGGGCCGGTGCGAGGGATACAGGCGTGCGCTGCTCCTGTTCCAGTTCCCGTGCGTGGAGAGTCAGGCGTACATCGCTCAGGCCGTTCATCATTGCGTTCCTCATGCCCTGTGGTGGATCGGGGTGGGAACATGATGTCCGTCGGCAATTTCTCAATACAGATTCACGATCTGTATATTTTCTTCATACAGATTGCGTGGTTTTCTATCTGAATCCTCAGATCAGCACCCATCTGTAATGGTTCTGCTGTGTGTTCGCTCCGATTCGGGAGACTGTCATGAAGCTCTACATCAAGCTGGCCGAAACCCTCGGTGAACGCATCGAACAGGGCTATTACCGCCCGGGCGACCGCCTGCCGTCGGTACGCGCGCTGAGCCTGGAGCACGGCGTGAGCCTTAGCACGGTGCAGCAGGCCTATCGGATTCTCGAGGACGGTGGCTTGGCCGAGCCCAGGCCGAAGTCCGGCTACTTCGTGCCGCCGCGCCGTCAAACACCCGCGCTGCCGGCGATGAGTCGGGCGCCGCAGCGGCCGGTGGATGTCTCTCAATGGAACGACGTGCTCGACCTGATCAAGCGCAGCGCCAAGGACAATGTCCTGCAGCTCGGCCGCGGCATGCCGGACATCACCAGTCCGACCTTGAAACCGTTGCTGCGCAGCCTCGGCCAGATCAGCCGGCGCCAGGATGGCAGCGGCCTCTACTACGACAGCATCTACGGCACCGAGGCGCTGCGCGAACAGGTGGCGCGCCTGGCGCTGGATTCCGGCTGCCAGATCCCCGCCAGCGATATCGTCATCACCACCGGCTGCCATGAGGCGCTGTCGGTGGCGATCCGCTCCACCTGCGAGCCGGGGGACATAGTCGCCGTGGATTCACCAAGCTTCCACGGTGCCATGCAGACCTTGAAGGGCTTCGGCATGAAGGCCCTGGAGCTCCCCACGGACCCGCTCAACGGCATCAGCCTGGAAGCCCTGGAAATGGCCCTGGAACAGTGGCCGATCAAGCTGATCCAGCTCACCCCCAACTGCAACAACCCGCTGGGCTACATCATGCCGGAGGCACGCAAGCGCGCCCTGGTCACCCTGGCGCAGCGCTACGACGTGCCGATCCTCGAAGATGACGTGTACGGCGACCTCGCCTACCAGTACCCGCGACCGCGCACCATCAAGTCCTTCGACGACGACGGTCGCGTGCTGCTCTGCAGCTCCTTCTCCAAGACCGTGGCGCCGGGCATCCGTGTCGGCTGGATCGCCCCCGGCCGCTACCTCGATCGGGTGCTGCACATGAAATACATCTCCACCGGTGCCACGGCGACCCAGCCGCAACTGGCGTTGGCCGATTTCATCGGCAAGGGCCATTACGAACCGCACCTGCGGCGCATGCGCAGCCAGTACCAGCACAGCCGCGACCAGATGATCGACTGGGTGATGCGCTACTTCCCCGAAGGCACCCGCGCCAGCCGGCCCCAGGGCAGCTTCATGCTGTGGGTGGAACTGCCCGAGGATTTCGACACCCTGCGCCTGAACCGCGCCCTGCTGCCCAAAGGCGTACAGATCGCCGCCGGCAGCATCTTCTCCGCCTCCGGCAAATACCGGAACTGCCTGCGGATGAACTACTCCTCCAAACCGACACCAGCCATCGAAGCGGCGGTGCGGAAGGTGGGGGAGACGATCAGGGAGTTGATGGGGGAGTAGAAGATGGGCGGACCGCTTTTTTGTGGGGGCGAATTCATTCGCTAAACAGACCGAAGGTCTGCCTTGTGATTTGCGTGGGGCTGCTGCGCAGCCCTCAGCGAATGAATTCGCCCCCACAGGGTGAGGTGCGGCGTCAGCAACTTCCTCGGCCCGGATCATCCCTTTCACCACTGCGTGGCAGCCCATATCCGGCTGCCTGGGCCATAAAGTCATTGCCTTCAGAACAACAAGGGCAATGGATATGCCAAGTGAGGACCTCCTCAAGGGCCGCGTTTCACGCGTTGGCCAGATCTACCACATCACCACCACGACCAACGACCGCCGGCCCCTGTTTCGGGACTTCGATTGCGCACGTATTGCCGTTGCCGAGTTGCGCCGGCTGCATGATCAGAATGTGGTGAGCTCGCTCGCCTGGGTGCTGATGCCGGACCACCTGCACTGGTTGGTTCAGCTCAACGGGCCAATTGGATTGTCCAACGTGGTCAAGGTATTCAAAGGGCGTTCGGCCCGTCAGTTGGGCTTCCGCGTCGAAACCGGTGGAGGCGTCTGGCAACCGGGATTTCACGACTACGCTCTGCGCAGCGAAGAGGACATCCGCAAGGTGGCGCGCTACATCGTCGCCAACCCCTTGCGGGCAGGCTTGGTGGAGCGGATCGGCGACTACCCGTTCTGGGACGCGCAGTGGCTCTGAAAGTTGCGGTTCGGGAATATGACTGTGGGGGCGAATTCATTCGCTGAACCGTCCGAAGGACGGCCTATGGATCCCAGGGGCGGCTTCGCCGCCCATAGCGATTGAAATCGCCCCCACAACGAATCTGCCCGGCTCCTATGCCACCTTCCCCTCATTCAACAAATGCGCCGCCAGCGTCCTCAACGCCCCCAGTTGTCGGCAGATCAGACTCAGTTCGGTCTGCACCAGGCGGGGGCGGTCGTCCATGTCTTCGGGAAGCTGTTCCAGGGTCTTGGCGAGGGCATCCTCTTCGTCGCGATGGATGTTGATCGGGCGGCGGTCGGTCAGGCCTTGGGCGATGCAGTCCAGGCTCTCGGCAATCTGTTCGGCGGCTTCGTTGATTGTCGGCGTCAGGGCTTCACCGGGGGTATCGCTGCGGTGCGCGCCGAGCGCGGAGAGGTAGCTCAGCAGGGTGTGTGAGAGCACCAGGAAGCGGAAGCCGATGTCCGCTTCCTTCCGGAAGTGGCCCGGCTCCATGAGCATGTTGGAAAGGGTGGTGGACAGCGCCGCGTCGGCGTTATGGGCGTTGCGCCGGGCCAGGCGGTAGGCCAGGTCGTCGCGTTTGCCGCTGGCGTACTGCTGCATGATCTGCCGCAGGTAGCGACTGTTGCAGGCAAGGGTGTTGGCCACCACCTGGTTGAGCCGGCGGCCCTGCCAGTCGGGCAGGATGAAGATCACCGCCAGGCCGGCGATCAGCGCGCCCAGCAAGGTGTCCACCAGGCGCGGCAGGAACAGGCCATAGCTGTTGCCGACCTGGTTGAAGCAGAACAGCACCATCAGGGTGATGGCGGCGGTGGCCAGGGTGTAGCGGGTCGCACGATTGGCGAAGAAGATCACCCCGGCGATCACGGCGAAGGCGGACTGCACCAGGGCGCTGGGGAACAGGTCGAACAACGCCCAGCCCAGCGCCAGGCCGAGCAGGGTACCGGCGATCCGCTGCACCAGCTTGCGTCGGGTGGCGCCGAAGTTGGGTTGGCAGACGAACACCGTGGTCAGCAGGATCCAGTAACCCTGCTCGGGGTGGATCAGGTGCAGCACGCCATAGCCGGCGGTCAATGCCACGGCCATGCGCAGGGCATGGCGGAACACCAGGGACGTGGGCGTGAGGTTCTGCTTGAGGCGTTCCCAGACATCCTTCGGGCCTTTGGGTGAGCGGTCCAGCAGACTGGCGTCCTGAGCTTCGGCGAGGGCATCGGGATTGCTGGCATCGATGAGCAGGCGGTCAAGGGTGGCGAGATTGCGCGCCAGCGCGTTGAGCGAGCGCAGCAGGCCGCGCCAGGCCGGGTTGCTCTGGATGCGCAGGTGCTCCAGGGACTTGTTCAGGTCTTCCAGGGCCTGGGCGCCATCCAGGTAGTCGAAGGGCCGGCGCATCTGGATCGCACGCCCCAGCGCCTGGCAGGCACCGCCTTGCTGGCGCAGCAGGCGCTGGCAGCGGAACAGCACGTCGCTGTGGAAAAAGGCTTCGGCCAGTTCGTTGTAGGCGTAGTGGGAGGAGCTGGCGCGCTCGTGGATGTCTTGCGCCAGGAAGTACAGCTTGAGGTAGCGGCTGACTTTGGGGCCGGGCCGGCCATTGCCGACCCGGTGCAGGATGATTTCCTTGGTCGCGTTCAGTGCCGCCACCACCTTGCCATTCTGCCGCGCCAGTTCCAGCCGGCGAGCTTCCACATCGAGTTGGCGCACCGGCTCCAGGAGCGCCGATTTCAACTTGAGGTATTGCCCCAGTTCGCGGAACAGCCTGGCGAGACTCTGCTGCACCGGCTGGTGGGTGAAGAGCGCCTGCCAGAGCACCGAGAGCAGGCCGTACCAGGCGGCCCCGGCCACGAGCAGGGCGGGTTCCTGCCAGAGATCGGTAAGCGCGCCGCCGCGCTGGTCGACGCCGATCATGGTGTAGATGGAGAGAATCAGTGTCGCCGACGCGATAGTGGCGTAGCGCTCACCCAGGGCGCCGAGCATGGTCAGGCCGAAGCTGGCCAGGGCCAGGGCGCTGACGAAGACCCAGGGGTAGGGGAATAGCAGCTCCACTGATAGCGAGGCGACGCTGAAGCAGCCGAGGGTCACCAGCAGTGCCGTCAGGCGGCCCTGCCAGCTGTCGTCGGTTTCTGCCAGGGCGCTGGCGATGATGCCGAGGAAGAGTGGAATCAGCAGGTCCAATCGGTCCTGCTGCCAGCACAGCGCCATGCTCCCGGTGAGGGCGACGAAGACGCGCAGGCTGTAGCTGAACTTGTCCAGCGCCCAGAGGCGGCGCAGCGTTTCATTGAATCGAGTCGAGGGCATAGGGGCCTTGTGGGCGAATGTCCGGGTACGGCTGTGCTGCCGCGTACAGCCTAAGGGCAGTGGGTGACGCTGTCAGCCACCCTGTCGCATTCGATGCTGGCGCGCGGTGCGAGTCACATTGCGGCGTTACGGGACCAGGTACGGAAGTACCGGATATCTGGTCGCTGTCGCAATTTTCGTGCAGTCTTGGCTACCTGCCGGCCAGACCTGTTCTCGGATGCCTTCGCATGAGACGACGCTGTGGTTTTGCCTTCTTCGCCCTGCTGCTCGCCGCCGCGAGTGCCCCTGCTGAAACCTTGCGCATGGCTGCCGATATCTGGCCGCCCTTCACCGATGCCAGCCTGCCGGGCAATGGTCTGGCGACCGAGCTGGTGAGCACGGCGCTCAAGCGCGCCGGCCACCGTCCCGAGTTCGTCCAGGTGCCATGGGCTCGCGCCCTGCGCGGGGTCCAGGTCGGCGATTACGACCTGATCGTCAATGCCTGGTACAGCGACGAACGAGCCGGCTACGGTCAGTTCTCCAAGCCCTACCTGACCAATCGCATCCTCTTCCTCAAGCGCCAGGGCAGCGATGCCCGGTTCCAGGCACCGGCTGATCTGAAAAGCAGCAGCATTGCCGTGGTGCGCGGCTACAGCTACCTGCCGAGCTTCGATACCGATGCTGGCCTGAACAGGGTGCCCGTGAAGAATTTCCAGATGGGCGCGCGGATGCTGGCTGCCGGACGTGTGCAACTGACGCTGGAAGACGAACTGGTGGCGCGTTTCTACCTCAATGGCGAACTTGCAGGCATTCGTGAGCAGCTGGAGTTCCTGCCCCGGCCGCTCAGCGAGAACGGCCTGCATATCCTGGTGCGTCGCAGCCATCCACGGCATCGGCAACTGGTGGAGGAGTTCGACCAGGCGATGCAGGGGATGCGCGAAGACGGCACCTATCAGGCCATCTTCGCCCGCCATGGGTTAGCTCAACCTTGAGTCAGAGGATGCGGACCTTGTAGGAACGCCCCTTGATCTTCCCTTCACTGAGACGCTTGAGCGCTTGCTTGGCGATGCCGCGTTCGACCGCGACGAAGGCCTGGAAGTCGAAGACGGCGATCTTGCCCACCTGGCTGCCGGGAATCCCCGCTTCACCGGTGAGGGCGCCGACGATGTCGCCGGGGCGCAGCTTCTCCTTGCGACCGCCGTTGATGCACAGGGTGGCCATGGGCGGCAGCAGGGGGTCGCGGTTCTTCACGATCAGTTCATCGATGCGCTGCCAGTTCAGCGGCGACTGCTGCAGGTCTTCGATGGCCTGGGCGCGGTTGGCCTCGGCGGGTGCCACCAGGCTCAGCGCCAGGCCCTTCTCGCCGGCGCGGCCGCTGCGGCCGACACGGTGGATATGCACTTCCGGGTCCCGGGACAGTTCGACGTTGATCACCGCTTCCAGGCCGGCGATGTCCAGGCCTCGGGCGGCGACGTCGGTGGCCACCAGCACGCTGCAGCTCTGGTTGGCGAACAGGGCCAGCACCTGGTCGCGCTCGCGCTGCTCCAGGTCGCCATGCAGCGATTGCGCGGAAACGCCGTTGTCGCGCAGGTGGGCTTCCAGCTCCTGGCATTGCTGACGGGTATGGCAGAAGGCGACGCAGGATTGCGGGCGGTTGCTTTGCAGCAGGCGCAGCACGGCATCCATGCGCTGGCGCGGGTCGATCTCGTAGAAGCGCTGCTCGATCTGGCTGTCGTCGTGCAGGGCCTCCACCTTCACCTGCTGCGGTTCGCGCATGAAGGTCTTGGCCAGTTGGGCGATGCCGGCCGGGTAGGTGGCGGAGAACAGCAGCGTCTGCCGGCGCGCCGGGAGTTGGCCGATGATGTCGGCAATGCTGTCGTAGAAGCCCATGTCGAGCATACGGTCGGCTTCGTCCAGCACCAGGGTGTTGAGACCGTCGAGTACCAGGGTGCCCTTGCGCAGGTGTTCCTGGACCCGGCCGGGGGTGCCGACGATGACGTGGGCGCCGTGTTCCAGCGAGCCCACCTGGGGGCCGAACGGAACGCCGCCGCAGAGCGTCAGCACCTTGATGTTGCCGTGGCCACGGGCCAGGCGGCGGACTTCCTTGGTCACCTGGTCGGCCAGCTCGCGGGTGGGGCAGAGCACCAGCGCCTGGCAGCCGAAGTAGCGCGGGTTGAGCGGCTCCAGCAGGCCGATCCCGAACGCGGCGGTCTTGCCACTGCCGGTCTTGGCCTGGGCGATCAGGTCCTGGCCCTTGAGGATCAGCGGCAGGGCCTGGGCCTGGATCGGCGTCATGTCGCGGTAGCCCAGGGTCTCCAGGTTGGCCAGGGTGGCCTCGGAGAGGGGCAGGGAGGAGAAGGCGGTGGTGGTCACGGGACGGGCCTGGAAGTCGAAATGGCGCGCAGTTTAGCAGGCTCCTGCGTGCCTCCCCCGTCACTCGTCGATATCGCGGTGCACCCTGCGTACGGCGCGGCCGCTGTCCGCCGGCAACTGGAAGAAGATCGCCGCCGCCAGCAGGGTCAGCACGCCGACGCACAGGTAGGTGGCCTGGAAGGCCTCCAGCACGCTGGGCGCATCGGGTTTGCCGAAGCCGCCGAGCAGCGCCGCCGCCACCGCCACACCGAGGCTCATGGACAGCTGCATCACCACCGAGAGCAGGCTGTTGCCGCTGCTGGCCTGGTGGTCGTCCAGGTCCAGCAGGGTGACGGTATTCATCGCGGTGAACTGCATCGAGTTCACCGCGCCCAGCGCACCCAGGTGCAGGAGCAGCAGTGGATAGGGGGTATTGGCGTCGATCAGCGACAGGCTGGCGATCATCATGCCCAGCAGCACCGTGTTGCCGAGCAGCAGGCGGCGATAGCCGAGACGATCCAGCAACGGCTTGGCTACGGGTTTGACAGCCATGGCCGCGAGCGCCAGGGGGATCATGGTCATTCCCGCCTGGGCCGGTGGATAACCCAGCGCCACCTGCAACAGCAGCGGCGTGAGGAAGGGCAGGGCGCCGCTGCCCAGACGCGAGAAAAGGTTGCCGAGGATGCCCGCGGCGAAGGTCCGGGTGCGAAACAGCGATGGCGCGAACAGCGGCCGTTCGACCTGCACCGCATGCAGCCAGTAGACGGCGAGGCAGGCCAGGCCGCCGAGCAGCAGGAGCATCACCCGCACGTGGGGCAGTTGAAGTTCGCCCAGGCCTTCCAAAGCGATGGTGATCAACACCATCGCCGTGCCGAAGAGCAGGAAACCGACCAGGTCGAGGCGCACCGGCCCACTGCCACGGAGGTCGGGCATGAAGCGCCAGGCCGCGAATCCACCAATCAGGCCCACCGGGATATTGATCAGGAAGATCCAGTGCCAGCTGGCGTATTCCACCAGCCAGCCGCCCAGGGTCGGGCCGATGAGCGGGCCGAGCAGGCCGGGCAGGGTGATGAAACTCATGATCCGCACCAGTTCCGTGCGGGGATAGGCACGCAGTACCACCAGCCGTCCCACCGGCATCATCAGCGCGCCGCCAAGGCCTTGCACCACCCGTGCGCCCACCAGTTGCGGCAGGGTGGCGGACAGGGCGCAGAACAACGAGCCCAGGCTGAACAGCAGTACTGCACCAAAGAACACGCGGCGTGTGCCGAAGCGGTCGGCGATCCAGCCGGAGGCCGGAATCAGCAGGGCTACGGTGAGCATGTAGGCAATGACCACCGACTGCATACGCAGCGGGTCCTCGGCCAGGTCGCGGGCCATGGCGGGCAGGGCGGTGTTGAGGATGGTGCCGTCGAGGGCCTGCATGAAGAAGGCCACCGCCACCAGCCAGGGCAGCATGCGGGCGGTGCGGGCGTCGAGGGATACGGGCTCGGCCATGTCGATCCTTGCGTATGGGACCCTGCGCACTTTAGGCGCCGGCCGGTCTTGTTTCCAGCCGGTCGCATTTGGACCAAGGAGCGCTGGCGCCCGGCTGCCAGGCTTGCCACTATCCATACCCCACTGTTCCTGCCATGGAAGGAATGTCCCCATGCGGACCCTCTGTGCCCTGCTGTTGAGCTGGCTGAGCGCGACCTCCTGCGTCGCGGCGGAGTGGTTTCCGTTGCAGGTCGAGGTGGACGGCCGCCAGGCCAGCTACCAGCCGCTGACCGGAGCGAGCAAGCCCTGGCGCATCTGCGCCCTGCTGCCCCATGGCATGGACCGCTACTGGTGGGGCGTGGCCTGGGGGCTGGACGAGGAAGCGCAGCGCCAGGGCATACAGCTTGGGGTATACGAGGCCGGTGGCTATCAGTTCCCTGACATGCAGCGGGCGCAGCTGACCCGTTGCGGCCAGCTGGCCGCCGACGCCTATGTGATCGCCGCCATCAGCGCCAAGGGGCTCTGCGACGAGATCGCTTTGTTGCACCGGGACAAGGTACCGGTGATCGACCTGATCAATCGCATCGACTGCCCGGGCATCACCGCCCGAGCCCAGGTGGATTTCGCCGACATGGCCAAGGCGGCCATGACCTACATCCGTGAGCACAGTGGTGGTCGCCCGGTGCGCGTGGGCTGGTTGCCCGGCCCCGAGGACGCCGGCTGGGTCGCTGACGCCGAGCGAGGCCTGAAGGAATTCGGCTCGCAGGGCGGGGTGACCCTGATAGCCGGTGGCTACGGTCCGGTGGACCGTTCCACCCAGGCCACTCTTGTGCGCCAGTTGCTGGCCCGTGAGCCGGAGCTGGACTACATCCTCGGCAACGCCGAAGCCGCCGCCTTCGCCGGACAGCTGGTGCGTTCAGCGGGCAGTCGTTACAAGGCGCAGGTGGTATCGCTCTATGCCACCGAGCGGGTCCTGGAGGCCATCGCCGACGGCTCCGTGCTGGCCTCACCCACGGATTCGCCGGTGGTCCAGGCGCGGGTCGCGGTGGACCTGGCCATACGCGCGCTGGAGGGCAGGCAGTCACCGCGGCGTGTGAGTCCGCGCATCGAGGTCATCGACCGGAACAACCTCCAGCGCTTCGATATCAGCCACCTGATGCCGCCAAGCGGACACTGGATGATCCGGCAGGATTTGCCGGAGTAGGGCTCGCAGGATGTCGATGTTGTAGGGGCGAATTCATTCGCCAAGCAGGCCGAAGGTCTGCCCTGAAATGCAGCGGGGTGACTGCGTCACCCTTTGGCGAATGAATTCACCCCCACAGTCGTAGGTTGGGTAGAGGAACGAAACCCAACAAGCGGAGTGTCGGGCTCGCCCATCGTTGGGTTTCGCTGCGCTCTACGCCAACCTGCAACGGTCCCGGGGGGGCGTTGCGTTCAGGCTGCCGCCTTACAGCTTGCGAACCGGCGTGCCACGCACCGGCTTGGCGCCCGCCACGTAGTAGTCGGCGGTGCTGCGCGGCAGCGGCTTGCGGCCGCGGATTCGGTCGGCGATCTTCTCGGCGATCATGATGGTGGTCGCGTTGAGGTTGCCGGTGATGATCTCCGGCATGATCGACGCGTCCACCACCCGCAGGCCTTCCATGCCGTGCACGCGGCCCTGGCCATCTACCACCGCCATGTCGTCGGTGCCCATCTTGCAGGAGCAGGACGGGTGGAAGGCGGTTTCCGCGTGGGTACGGATGAACTCGTCCAACTCGGCATCGGACTTGAGGTTCGCGCCCGGGCTCAGTTCGCGGCCACGGTACGGGTCCAGCGCCGGCTGGCCCATGATTTCGCGGGTGATGCGGATGCCGTCGCGGAACTCCTGCCAGTCCTGTTCGTGGGCCATGTAGTTGAACAGGATGCTCGGGTGCTGACGCGGGTCCTTCGACTTCAGGTGGATGCGCCCACGGCTCGGCGAGCGCATGGAGCCCATGTGGGCCTGGAAGCCGTGTTCCTTCACCGCGTTGCTGCCGTTGTAGTTGATCGCCACCGGCAGGAAGTGGAACTGGATGTTCGGCCACTCGAACTGCTCGCGGGTGCGGATGAAGCCGCCGGCTTCGAACTGGTTGCTGGCGCCGAGGCCCGTGCCGAGGAACAGCCACTGCGCGCCGATGGCCGGCTGATTCCACCATTGCAGGGCCGGGAACAGCGAGACCGGTTCCTTGCAGGCGTACTGCAGGTACAGCTCCAGGTGGTCTTGCAGGTTGGCGCCCACGCCTGGCAGGTCATGTACGACCGGCACGTCGAGGTCGCGCAGCAGGGCCGCCGGGCCGACGCCGGAACGTTGCAGCAGTTGCGGCGAAGCGATGGCGCCGCTGCACACCAGCACTTCGCGGCGGGCATGCGCGGTGATCGGCGTGTCGTTGTTGCCCTTGAGGTAGGCGACGCCGATGGCGCGCTTGCCGCTGAACAGGATGCGGTCTGACAGGGCGTGGGTGACGATGGTCAGGTTGGGGCGGTTGCGCGCCTGGTCCAGGTAGCCGCGACCGGTGGCGGCACGACGGCCTTCCGGGGTCACGGTACGGTCCATGGGGCCGAAGCCTTCCTGCTGGTAGCCGTTGAGGTCGTCGGTACGCGGGAAGCCGGCCTGCACGCCGGCCTCGACCATGGCGTGGAACAGCGGGTTGTTGCCGGTCTTGGGCGTGGTCACGCTCACCGGGCCGTCGCCGCCGTGGAAGTCGTTCGGGCCGATGTCGCGGGTTTCCGCCTTGCGGAAGTAGGGCAGGCAGTCCAGGTAGGTCCAGTCTTCCAGGCCCGGGGCCTTGGCCCAGCCGTCGAAGTCGAGCGCGTTGCCGCGGATGTAGCACATGCCGTTGATCAGCGAGGAACCACCCAGGCCCTTGCCACGGCCGCACTCCATGCGGCGGTTGTTCATGTAGGGTTCCGGATCGGTTTCGTAGGCCCAGTTGTAGCGGCGACCTTGCAGCGGATAGGCGAGGGCGGCGGGCATCTGGGTGCGGAAGTCCAGGCGGTAGTCCGGGCCGCCGGCTTCCAGCAGCAGGACGCTGACATCCGCGTCTTCGGTGAGGCGGGTGGCCAGCACGTTACCGGCGGAACCGGCGCCGACGATGATGTAATCGAATTCTTGGGACATGTGACTTACCTGCTAGAAATCCCGGAGTCGCCTCCGGGGCACGGCATCTTGTTCTAGGGTGCGGCCCGGTCTGTCCCGGGCCGCCTGGGCGCTGGCTCGGGTCAGAACACCGAGTAGTAGTCGCCCATCTCGACCTGTACGGACTTGATGCGGGTGTAGTGGGCCAGGGTGGTCAGGCCGTTCTCGCGGCCGACGCCGGACTGCTTGTAGCCGCCCACCGGCATTTCGGCGGGGGACTCGCCCCAGGTGTTGATCCAGCAGATACCGGCTTCCAGCTTGTGGATCACACGGTGGGCGCGGGCCAGGTCGCGGGTGACGACGCCGGCGGCCAGGCCGTACTCGGTGTCGTTGGCGCGGCGGATCACTTCTTCTTCGGTGTCGTAGACCAGGATGCTCATCACCGGGCCGAAGATTTCTTCGCGGACGATGGTCATGTCGTCGGTGCAGTCGCTGAATACGGTCGCGGCCACGTAGGCGCCTTTGGCGAATTCACCGTCGGTGACGCGCTCGCCGCCGATCAGCAGGCGTGCACCTTCCTTGCGGCCGGCTTCGATGTAGCCGAGCACGCTTTCCATGTGGGCGAAGCTGGTCAGCGGGCCGAAGTTGGTGTTGGCGTCTTCCGGGTTGCCCAGGCGGATGCGCTTGACGCGCTCAATCACCTTGTCTTCGAAGCGGGCCTGCAGGGCGCGCGGTACGAACACGCGGGTGCCGTTGGTGCAGACCTGGCCGGAGCTGAAGAAGTTGGCCATGACGGCGATGTCGGCGGCGCGGTCGAGATCGGCATCTTCGAAGATGATCAGCGGCGACTTGCCGCCCAGTTCCATGGTCACTTCCTTCAGCGAAGAGCTGGAGGCGCTGGCCATCACTTTCTTGCCGGTGGAGGTGCCGCCGGTGAAGGAAATCTTCTCGATCAGCGGGTGTTCGGTCAGCCACTGGCCGACTTCACGACCGCTGCCGGTGAGGACGTTGAACACGCCATCCGGTACGCCGGCTTCGGTGTAGATCTCGGCCAGTTTCAGGGCGGTCAGCGGGGTGACTTCGCTGGGCTTGAAAATCATCGCGTTGCCGGCGGCCAGGGCCGGGGCGGATTTCCACATGGCGATCTGCACCGGGTAGTTCCAGGCGCCGATGCCGGCGACCACGCCCAGGGGCTCACGACGGGTGTAGACGAAGCTGGTTTCACGCAGGGGGATCTGCTCGCCCTCGATGGCGGGGATCAGGCCGGCGTAGTACTCGATCACGTCGGCACCGGTGACGATGTCCACAGCTTTGGTTTCGGCCAGCGGCTTGCCGGTGTCCAGGGTTTCCAGTGCGGCCAGCTCGTCGTTGCGCTCACGGAGGATGTCGACGGCGCGACGCAGGATGCGCGAACGCTGCATGGCGGTCATTGCGGCCCAGACCTTCTGGCCTTCGACGGCAGCGGCGACGGCGCGTTCGACGTCTTCCTTGCCGGCGCGCTGGACGTTGGCCAGGACTTCACCATTGGCCGGGTTGATGGTCTCGAAGCTGGCGCCACTGGTGGAGTCGACGTAGCGGCCGCCAATGTAGAGCTTCTGTTCTTCGAATCGGGCCATGGTGGTTGTCCTCTCTAGGTCTTGTAGTCGCAAGGCGGGCGGCTCAGGCCGCCTGCTTGGTCAGTTGTTGATCAAGGAATTCGTAAGCGAGCCGGCGGGCCTGCTCGGTTTCGAAGGCTTCACCGGAGAGCGCGCCGCGCAGCCAGAGGCCGTCGATCAGGGCGGCCAGGCCACGTGCGGCGGTTCGGGCGCTTTCCACATCGAGTTCGCGGCGGAACTGCCAGCAGAGGTTCGAGTAGAGGCGCAGGTCGTTGATGCGCTGCAAACGGCGCAGGGACGGCTGGTGCATGCTGCTGGCCCAGAACGCCAGCCAGGTCTTCATGGCCGGGCCGTTGACCTGGGTCTCGTCGAAGTTGCCGTCGATGATCGAGCGGATGTAGCCGCGCGCACTGTCGTCGCGCATGGCTTCGCGGCGCTTGCGCACCGCGTCCTGCAGATCGTTCATGAGGAAGCGCATGGCGGCTTCCAGCAGTCCGTTCTTGTCCTGGAAGTAGTGGCTGATGATGCCGTTGGAAACCCCGGCGAGTCGCGCAATGTAGGAAATGCTGGCGTCGCCCATGCCGACCTGGTCCACCGCCTCGAGTGTGGCGTGGATCAGTTGGGTGCGCCGCAGGGGCTGCATTCCGACTTTTGGCATGGGTTTCCTCCGCTTCCCGGAACCGTTCCGGACAGGTCGAAAATCAGCCTACTTTATTTTTATTGAACGTTCAAACAACAAAGAATAAGCTGCGCACCATGAAGCGAGATGCGGCAGTTCGCCGCACCTGATTTCAGGCCTTCGGCCGGCGGTTGCCACCCGTCGCAGCCACAGGCGCGGTCTGCCGTTGCGCCCATTGGGCGCCTGCTTTAACTGCCTTGGTATTTCCAAATGAGTAAAGCTCCAACAACAAAAAATCACGGGAAGGTGCGCCTGAATCCGGTCGTGTTCTACGGATCCACCGCGCTCATCATGCTGCTCACGGTTGCCTTGATCGTGTTCCCAGACGACGCCGGCAATGTGCTCGGCAAGGCTCAGGCCTGGCTGTCGCGCAGCTTCGGCTGGTACTACATGCTGGCCATCGGCGCGTACCTGTTCTTCGTCCTCTATGTCGCCTTCTCCCGCTACGGCCAATTGCGCCTGGGCGCCGACGACAGCCGTCCGGACTTCAGCTACGGCGCGTGGGCCGGCATGCTGTTTTCCTCGGGCATCGGCATTTCGCTGCTGTACTTCGCGGCGTCCGAGCCCATCGACCACCTCTACAATCCACCGGAAGGCCAGCCGGGCAGCCAGTCCGCCGCGCGCCAGGCGTTGCAGTTGACCTTCCTCCACTGGGGCGTGCATGGCTGGGCCATCTATGCGCTGGTGGGCCTGGCGGTTGGTTACTTCGCTTACCGCCACAACAAGCCGCTGGCGCTGCGCTCGGCGCTCTACCCGCTGTTCGGCGAGCGCCGGATGAAGGGTGCGGTGGGTAATGCGGTGGACTGCTTCGGCATCTTCGTGACCCTGCTGGGCCTGGTGACCAACCTCGGTATCGGTTCGCTGCAGGTGTCCTCCGGCCTCGAGTACCTGTTCGGCCTGCCCCACAGCCAGGGCGCACTGCTGGCGGTGATCCTGGTGATGAGTGCGGTAGCCACCCTGGCCGCGATATCCGGGATCGAGAAGGGCATCCGTCGCCTGTCAAACCTGAACATCATTCTGTTCAGCGGCCTGCTGGTATTCGTGCTGCTGGCCGGCCAGACGCTGCATCTGCTAAACGGCTTCGTGCAGAACCTGGGTGACTACCTCAACGGCCTGGTGCTGAAGACATTCGACCTCTACGTCTACACCGGCCAGTCCGGCAAGAGCGAAGAGTGGATGGGCCTGTGGACCCTGTTCTACTGGGCCTGGTGGATTTCCTGGGCGCCCTTCGTCGGCATGTTCGTAGCCCGTATTTCCCGTGGCCGTACCGTCCGCGAACTGGTCAGCGGCGTGCTGCTGATCCCGCTGGGCTTCACCCTGGCCTGGCTGTCGGTGTTCGGTAACAGCGCCATCGACCTGGTGATGAACCAGAACGCGGCGGACCTCGGCAAGGCGGCACTGGAGCAGCCGGCGATGTCCATCTACCTGCTGCTGGAGCACTACCCCTGGTCCAAGGCGGTGATCGGCCTGTCGATCTGCGTCGGCTTCGTGCTCTTCCTCACCCCGGCCGACTCTGGCTCGGTGATGCTGGCCAACCTGTCCCGCGAGGAAGGCGACCTGGACGAAGACGCGCCGAACTGGCTGCGTATCTTCTGGTCCGCCGTGGTGACCCTGGCGACCATCGGCCTGCTGTTCGCCGGCAACTTCACCGCGATGCAGACGGTGGTGGTGCTGGCGGGCCTGCCGTTCTCGGTGGTGCTGCTGCTCTACATGTTCGCCCTGCTCAAGCAGATGAAGGCGGATGTGGCGGCGATGGAGCAAGTGCCGAAGCACCCGAACGTCGTCCAGTTGCGTGGCGAGGCGGCCTGATCAGCCAACAGCTTGAAATGAAAAAGCCCGGTCTCTGGACCGGGCTTTTTATTTGTGGCCGAGTGATTTCCTTGTAGGGGCGAATTCATTCGCCAAGGGCGGCGAAGCTGCCCCTGATGGCCTCCAAGGGCAGCCCTGCGGTCTGCTTGGCGAATGAATTCGCCCCTACAACAGAGCGATTCAGCCCCTCAGTCGTCGGCTTTCGCCAACTGCTGGTCCAGGTACTCGTAGGCGATATGCAGTGCCTGCTCGATATTGAAGCCATCGCCCGAGAGGGCGCCGCGCAGCCACAGGCCGTCGATCAGCGCGGCCAGGCCACGGGCAGCGGAGCGCGCCTGGTCCTGGGGCAGGCAACGGCGCAGTTCGCAGCACAGGTTGGAGTAGAGCCGGTGGTCGTTGATGCGCTGCAGTCGGCGCAGGGACGGCTGGTGCATGCTGGCGGCCCAGAAGGCCAGCCAGGTCTTCATGGCCGGCCCGCTGACCTGGCTGTCATCGAAGTTGCCCGCGACGATCGCCCGCAGATTCGCGCGCGGGGTGTCGTCGCGCAGGGCGGTGCGGCGCTGGCGCACGGCGCTGCTCAGGGCGCCCATCAGGTGGCGCATGGTCGCTTCCAGCAGGCCGTTCTTGTCCTGGAAGTAGTGGCTGATGATGCCATTGGAGACACCGGCGATGCGGGCGATGTAGGCGATGCTGGCATCGCTGAGGCCTACCTGGTCGACGGCTTCGAGGGTGGCCTGGATCAACTGCGAGCGGCGGATCGGCTGCATTCCGACCTTGGGCATCGGGTATTTCCACCATTTTGTGCGGGAATTGGGAGCGCGCAGTCTAGGGGGAAATTGATTGATCGATCAATCGATGGGGTTGATCAGGGTGCATCGGCGGCAGGGGAATGCTTTTGTGGGGGCGATTTCAATCGCTATGCAGGCCGAAGGTCTGCCTTGGGGGAGGGGCAACTGCGTTGCCCAAAGCGAATGAATTCGCCCCCACGAAAAGCAGAACGCCCCCGCGGGCGATGGCCGGCGGGGGCGTTCTGGAGCGAAGTGGTTGCTTACTTCAACCACTCATCCACACGTTGCGGGTTCTTGGCGATCCAGTCCTTGGCGGCGGCTTCCGGTTTGGCACCTTCGCGGATGGCCAGCATCACGGCACCGACTTCTTCGCCGCTCCAGGAGAATTTCTTCAGGAATGCGGTGGCGTCGGCGGCCTTGGCTTCCAGGCCAGGGTTGACCACGGTGTCGACGTGCTCGTCATCGCCATAGACTTTTTTCGGGTCTTCCAGGAAGCGCAGCTTCCATTTGGCGAACATCCAGTGCGGAATCCAGCCGGTCACCACGATCGGCTTCTGCGCTTTCTCGGCGCGGGTCAGGGCGGTGGCCATGGCCGGGCCGGAGCTGGGCATCAGCTTGATGTCGAGGTTGTATTGCTTGATGGCGTCTTCGGTGCGGCGCATCACGCCCGCGCCCGCGTCGATGCCGGTGATCTTGCCGTCGAAGTCGGCCTTGTAGGTGTTCAGGTCCTCGATGGATTTGGCTTGCACGTAGTCAGGGACGATCAGGCCGATCTTGGCGCCCTTGTAGTTGGAACCCAGCACGACGACCTTGTCCTTCAGCTTTTCGAAGTACTCGCCGTGGGTAGCCGGCAGCCAGGCGGAGAGGGTGGCATCCAGGTCGCCACGGGCTACGCCCTGCCACATGATCGCCGGCTCGACGGGCTTCAGTTCGACGCCATAGCCGAGTTTCTCCTTGAGGATTTCGCCCGCGACATAGGAAGCGGCGACGCTGTCGTCCCAACCGTTCACGAAACCGATCTTCAGGGTGGGTTTATCAGCGGCGTTGGCCATGCCCATGCCAAGGGCAAGGGTGGCGACGCCAAGGGTCTTCAGACACAGGGATTTCAACTTGCGCATACGTATTGCTCCATCAGGTGGGATTGGCAGCCAACTACGTGGTCGATGGCCCGTTCTCTGGCGGGTTCGCGACAGTGCCCGTCGTGGCCCGTTGCCGGGCCACGATTGGCGAATTGCAAGGAAACAGGCTCCGGAGCGGAGCCCGGGAATTACAGGCCGATGTGTTTCTTCACGGCAGCGGCGCCGTCCTGGCCGTCATAGGTGGTAACGCCAGCCAGCCACTTGTCGAGCACGGCCGGGTTGGCCTTGAGCCAGCCGGTAGCGACTTTCACCGGGTCTTCCTTCTCGAGGATCTTCTCCATCAGCTGGCTTTCGATCTCGACACTGAACTGCAGGTTGTTCAGCAGTTTGCCGACGTTGGCGCAACGCTGTTCGTAGTCCGGTGGTACTACGGTGAAGACCTTGGCGGCGCCAAAGTCCGGGCCGAATACGTCATCGCCGCCAGCCAGGTAGGTGATGTCGAACTGGGTGTTCATCGGGTGCGGTGCCCACCCCAGGAATACCACCGGTTCCTTCTTCTTCACTGCCCGTTGTACCTGGACCAGCATGCCGGCCTCGGACGACTCGACCATGCGGAACTGGCCGAGGTCGAACTGGTTGCCCTTGATCATCTTGTCGATCAGCAGGTTGCCGTCGTTACCCGGTTCGATGCCGTAGATCTTGCCGCCCAACTGGTCCTTGAACTTGGCGATGTCCTGGAAACTCTTCAGGCCGGCGTCAGCTGCGTAGGTGGGAACCGCCAGGGTGTACTTGGCACCTTCCAGGTTGGGGGTCGGCAGCACCTTCACGCCATTGTCCTTGGTGAAGGGCTCGATCACCGCGTCCATGGAGGGCGCCCAGTAGCCGAGGAAGACGTCGATCTGCTTGTTCTTAACGCCGGTGAAAGCGATGGGCACGGACGCCATGATCTTGCGCGGGGTGTAGCCCAGTCCTTCGGTCAGCACCATGGCCACGCCGGTGGTGGCGGCGATGTCGGCCCAGCCGATCTCGGCGAAACGGACCTGCTTGCAGCTCTGCGGCTCCTGGGCCCAGGCACCCTGGGCCAGCGCGCAGGCCAGCAGGCCTAATGCAGCGACTTTCTTCATTTTTTTCATTAGCGACTCCCTGACATTGAAAAGGTGAAGCGTTCTTAGTGCGCTTGCTGCCGCTGCAGTTTGGCTCCGAGCCGGCCAAAGACACGACCGCGGGTCGTGGTCTGGCGAGTACCGAAGCTTTCGGTGATGCGGTCGAGAATGATCGCCAGCAGTACCACGGCCATGCCGCTCTCGAAGCCCAGGCCGATGTCCAGGCGCTGGATACTGGCGAGCACGTCGTTACCCAGGCCACCGGCGCCGACCATCGACGCGATGATCACCATGGACAGCGCCATCATGATGGTCTGGTTCACGCCGGCCATGATCGACGGCATGGCATTCGGCAGCTGCACTTTGTATAGCAGTTGCCAGCTGTTGCAGCCGAAGGATTGACCGGCCTCGACGATTTCCTTGTTCACCTGGCGGATACCCAGGGCGGTCAGTCGCACCGCCGGGGGCATGGCGAAGATCACCGTGGCGATGATGCCGGGCACGCGGCCGAGGCCGAAGAGCATGGCCGCGGGGATCAGGTAAACGAACGCCGGCATGGTCTGCATGAAGTCCAGGACCGGGCGGATGATCACCGCCACGCGCTCGCTCTTGGCTGCCCAGATGCCCAGCGGAATGCCGAGCAACAGGCTGATCAAGGTGGAGGAGAAGGTCAGGCCGAGGGTGACCACGGTCTGCTCCCAGAAGCCGGTCAGTACGATCAGCACCAGCGATGCGGCGGTGAACAGGGCGAACTTGACGCCGATGCGCCAGAGGCCGAGGCCGACGAACACCGCGATCAGTACCCAGGCCGGCGGCCACATCAGGAAGCGTTCGATCAGCTCGGAGAAGCCACTGACCACGTTGCCGACGCTTTCGAAGGCGCCGCTGTAGTTTTCGAGCAGGTGCTGGACGACGTCATTCACCCAGCTGCCAAGATCCAGTTTCTCGCTCATCGTCATTCTCCCCGCAGGCGGCTCAGCAGGCGGCCTTTGCTGATCGCGCCGCTATAGCGGCCACTCTGGTCGACCACCGGGATCGGCCCCTCGTTGATCACCAGGCGCTGGATGACGCTGTCGAGCGGCAGGTCTTCCGGTACCGGATCGATGTGCTTGAGCAGGCTCTGCTCCAGGTCCAGGGTGCGGCCACCCTCGACCAGCAGCGCGATCTTCTCGAGGCTGATGGAGCCACGGAAATTGTTCTTCTCGTCGACGATGAAGGCGTAGTGCTTGTCCATGGCCTGCAGCTTCTGGCAGACCGTCTGCGCGTCCGGCGCCTTGCCGTTGTGCACGAACAGCGGAACGCTGTCGGACTTGAGCTGGCCGGCGGTGAGGTAGCGGCTGGTATCGACCGTGTTGAAGAAGTTGCGCACGTAGTCGTTGGCGGGGTTTTCGATGATCTCCTGGGGCGTGCCCACCTGGATCAGCTTGCCGCCTTCCATGATGCCGATGCGCGAGCCGATGCGCATGGCTTCCTCGATGTCGTGGGACACGAAGATGATGGTGCGGCTGTGCTTCTTCTGCAGGTCCAGCAACACATCCTGCATCTCGCGACGCTTGAGCGGGTCGAGGGCGGAGAAGGCCTCGTCCATGATGATCATCGACGGGTCAACGGCCAGGGCGCGGGCCAGGCCGACACGCTGCTGCATACCGCCGGAAAGCTCATGGGGGTACTTGTGGGCGAAGCTGGCCAGGCCAACCTGTTCCAGCACTTCCATGGCGCGTTTCTCGCGTTCCTTCTTGCCCTTGCCGGCCACTTCCAGGCCGAAGGCGGCGTTGTCCAGCACACAGCGCGAGGGCATCAGGGCGAAGGACTGGAACACCATGCTCATGTCGCGACGACGCAGGTCGATCAATTGCGACGTGGGTAGCTTGGCGACGTTCTGCCCGTCGATGAACACGTCACCGGCGGTAGGTTCGATCAAGCGGTTGATCAAGCGAATCAAGGTCGACTTGCCCGAACCCGACAGGCCCATCAGCACGAAGATTTCACCTTCGTTGACGCTGAAAGACACATCGCTGACGCCAATCACGGCGCCGCGCTCTGCCAGGATCTTCTCCTTGCTCCAGCCTTGCTTGAGTAAATCGATTGCTTCTTGTGGTTGTTGCCCGAAAACCTTGTACAGGTTTTGAACCACGATCTTTCCAGACTGCATGGGATATTTCCCCTTCAGTAGACATCCAGGACAGCTACACGGAGCCAGAACTGGCGCTCGACGACGCTCAGTCCGGTGATGCCGACTGTCTTGCCTGTGTGGATAACAATGTTTCGAGAACCTCGCAGCCCTCTGGCAGTGTTACGAAACCCATTCCCTGGGCGGGTTCTGCACCTCGGTCCGAGGTGCGCGTACTTCCGAAATTTCTTATTAGGCCGACCTCTGTTCGGGGGGAGGCCGCCGCTTGTGTTCTTCGGTCCGGAGCGGAGTGCTCACGGTCTGCCGGTTCACGGGAACCGACAGCGACGAAATCGGGTGACTCAACGATAAAGCCTTGAGGCCTTGGCAATTGTCGGTTTGCGACGTTCATATGTTGCGCGACGACATGGCCTATGGATATCGCTGGATGCGACGCGTCACGGTGCTTTGGCCTGTGTGAGGGCCACCGGTAGAGGGCTGCCGTCGCGCGCGGTAACGCCTTGCAGCCAGGCAGCCAGGGTGTCGGGATTGGCCTTCAGCCACGCCTTTGCTTCGCGTCGGCGATTGGTGCTCTGATTCAGTATGGCCTCCATCAGGTGGTTCTCCATGGCCAGGCTGAACTTGAGGTTCTTCAACAGTCGCCCGAGGTTCGGGCACTCCTGGGTCAGGCCCTTGCGCACGTTGGTATAGACGGTCGCGCCGCCGAAGTCGGGGCCGAACACGTCATCGCCCCCGGCCAGGTAATGCATCTGCAACTGGTTGTTCATCGGGTGCGGTTCCCAGCCGAGGAACACCGCCCACTGGTTGAGGTGCTCGGCGCGTTTGACCTGCGACAGCATGCCGTTCTCGCTCGACTCCACCAGTTTGAAGTCGGCAAGGCCGAAAGCGTTCCCCTTGATCATCTTGTCGATCAGCTTGTTGCCGTCGTTGCCCGGTTCGATGCCGTAGATCTTCCCGCCCAGCTGCTGCTTGAACTTCGCCAGGTCGGCGAAGCTTTTCACCCCGCCATCCCACGCAGCCTGGTTCACCGCCAGGGTGTACTTGGCACCGGTCAGGTTGGCGCCGAGGTTTTCCACCGTGCCTTTTTCCAGGTAGGGGCGGATGTCGTTTTCCATGCTCGGCATCCAGTTGCCGAGGAACACGTCGATCTTGCCTTCGCCAAGGGCCTTGTAGGTGTCAGGCACCGACAGGCGCTTGACCTTGGTGACATAGCCGAGCTCGCTCAGCACATGGCGGGTGACGGCGGTGGTGACGGTGATGTCGCTCCAGCCGACGTCGGCGAAGTGCACCGTGGAGCAGCGCTCGGGATCGGCGGCTGCCAGGGTGGCCTGGGTACTGAACAGGGAGATGGCCAGCAGCGATGCTGCCAGCAGGGGAGTGGTGGGTCGAGTCATGGGAGGGGTCCATCCACAGCTGGATTTATTGTCGTTTTCCGGACTCGCGTGGCTGTCGGACTGCTGCAGGCCCCCGCCCCCGGGCGCGGGAATGATGCGGGCCAGACGCATCGCCTGACTACCGACTCGGTCGCACTCAGAACTTATCTGTCGCGGCTAATGCAAGACAATCGAAGGATCGCCTGTGGGGCTGCTCTCTGTGGGGGCGAATTCATTCGCCAAGCAGGCCGAAGGCCTGCCCTGCATAGGTTCAGGGGCAACTGCGTTGCCCTCAGCGAATGAATTCGCCCCCACATCGCCCAGGCCATTCCGTGCAACGAGCACGACGTGTTTGGATACGAGCAAGTCGGTGTGGGAAGTCCTCGCTTTGGCGAAATGTCGATCATGGCGCCAAGAGTTATCCCTACCGGAGTTTTCCCTGTGGCCATCAGCGTGTTCGACCTGTTCAAGATCGGTATCGGCCCTTCCAGCTCGCACACCGTGGGCCCGATGCGGGCGGCGGCGCTGTTCGCCTCGGCGCTGCGTGAGCGCGGTCTGCTGGCGCAGGTGACGCGTGTCGAAGTGCGCCTGTACGGCTCGCTGTCGGCCACCGGCGTCGGCCACGGCACCGACCGCGCCACCCTGGTGGGGCTGATGGGCGAATGGCCGGACCGCGTCGACCCGAAGCAGATCGCCCCGCGCATCGAGGCGCTGAAGGAAGCCCGCGAACTGCGGCTGGATGGCAGTCACCCGGTGGCCTTCGACTGGAACCGCGACCTGTTGCTGCTGGACGAGAACCTGCCTTACCACCCCAACGCCATGACCTTGATTGTCGAAGGCGAGGCGGGCGAACTGCACCGCGACACCTACTACTCCGTCGGCGGCGGCTTCGTGGTCGACGAGGCCCAGGCCAAGGCCGGGCAACTCGATCAGGACGCCACCGAACTGCCCTACGACTTCTCCAGCGCCGAGGAGCTGCTGGTGCTGTGCCAGCGCCATAACCTGCGCATTTCGGAACTGATGCTGGCCAACGAGAAGGCCTGGCGCAGCGAGGCGGAGATCCGCGCCGGGCTGCTGAAACTCTGGGACGCCATGCAGGAATGCGTAAGCAACGGCCTCGGCCACGAAGGCATCCT
>NZ_QJRF01000038.1 GCF_013393345.1 Pseudomonas taiwanensis | reverse complement strand
GTCGAGTTCATGCGCTACATGGCCGGCTGGGCGACCAAGATCGAAGGTCAGACCATGGACGTGTCCATCCCGATCCCGCCGGGCTCGCGCTTCACCGCCTTCGCTCGTCGTGAGCCGGTGGGCGTGGTTGCCGGCATCGTGCCGTGGAACTTCCCGCTGATGATCACCACCTGGAAGGCCATGCCGGCGCTGGCTACCGGCTGCACCGTGGTCATCAAGCCCGCCAGCGAAACCCCGCTGACCGCCCTGCGCCTGGCCGAACTGGCCTTCGAAGCGGGCATCCCGGCCGGCGTGTTCAACGTCGTCACCGGCGGCGGCAGCACCGTGGGCAACGCCCTGGCGTCGCACCCGCTGATCAGCAAGGTGTCCTTCACCGGTTCCACCGCCGTGGGCAAGAGCGTCGGCGTGGCCTGCATGGAGAACATGACCCGCTTCGCCCTGGAGCTGGGTGGCAAGAACCCGATGATCCTGCTGGCCGATGCCGATGTGGAGAAGGCCGTGCAGGGCGCGCTGCTCGGCGGCCTGCTGAACAACGGCCAGGTCTGCGCCGCGGCCTCGCGCTTCTACGTGCACCAGTCCATCTACGAGCCTTTCGTTCAGGGTCTGGCCGCTGCGGTGAAGGGCCTGTCCATCGGTCCGGGCATGGACCAGGACGCGGCGATCAACCCGCTGGTGTCATTCAAGCAGCAGCAGAACGTGCTCAAGCACATCGACCTGGCCCGCCAGGAAGGCGCCCGCGTGGTCGCCGGTGGCGAGCGTCTGGAAGGCGACGGCTTCTTCGTCCAGCCCACTGTGCTGGCCGACGTGAACCACGAGATGACCGTGTCGCGCGAGGAAGTCTTCGGCCCGGTGCTGTCGGTGATCCCCTTCACCGATGAGGACGCCATGATCGAACTGGCCAACGACAGCGTGTACGGCCTGGCCGCCAGCCTGTGGACCAACGACCTGTCCAAGGCGATGAACCTGGTTCCGCGCATCGAGGCCGGCACCGTGTGGGTCAACGCCCACGTGTTGCTCGACCCGAACATGCCCTTCGGCGGCGTCAAGCAGTCCGGCATGGGCCGCGAGTTCGGCCGCGCCGTGATCGAGGCGTACACCGAGCTGAAGTCGGTCTGCATCTCCCACTGATTTGAACCCTCGATTTCCGGCAGGCGCCTTCACGCCTGCCGGTTTTTTTTGTGGGTTTCAGGCACAAGAACGAGCTCGCTTTTTTGTGGGGGCGAATTCATTCGCTATGGGCGGCGAAGCTGCCCCGAGGGAGTGAATGGCAGGACTTCGTCCTGCTTGGCGATTGAAATCGCCCCCACAGATTGGCCCCATAATTGGGTATCTCGATACGGCAAACCCCCCGCAAATTCCCCAATCTCCGCCGTTCGCACTGTCCTGGTGCGGGTAAACCTTGCACTTTCCATTCCTGAACTAAGCTTTCGGCAGTCCCCCGACCAAAGGACCGCCTCATGAGCGAACCTCTCCTCAGCTTCGACGAACTCAAGAAAGCCGTAGCCAGCGGCGAGATCGATACGGTGCTGGCCTGCATGGTGGACATGCAGGGACGATTGGTTGGCAAGCGCTTCCAGGCTGAGTTCTTCGTCGATAGCGCCTATGAGGAAACCCACTGCTGCAATTACCTGCTGGCCGACGACATCGACATGGAGCCGGTGCCCGGCTACGCGGCGGCGAGTTGGAGCAAGGGTTACGGCGACTTCGTGCTGAAGCCCGACATGAGCACCTTGCGCCGGGTGCCCTGGCTGGAGTGCACGGCCCTGGTGCTGTGCGACGTGCTGGACCATCACCACCGCGAAGACCTGCCTCATAGCCCGCGCGCCATTCTCAGGAAGCAGGTTGCCCGGCTGGCGGAGCGGGGGTATCAGGGCATGTTCGCGTCGGAGTTGGAGTTCTACCTCTTCGATGAAAGCTACGACGCCATCCACACGCGCAACTACAGCCATCCGAAGACGGCTTCGAACTACATCGAGGACTACAGCATCCTCCAGACCACCCGTGAGGAACCGGTGCTGCGGGCCATCCGCAAGCACCTGCAGGCCTGCGGTGTGCCGGTGGAGAATTCGAAGGGCGAGTGGGGTCCGGGGCAGGAAGAGATCAACGTCCGCTATGCAGACGCCCTGACCATGGCCGACCGCCACGCCATCATCAAGCACGCCTGCAAGGAGATCGCCCACCAGCAGGGCAAGTCGATCACCTTCATGTCCAAATGGCGCTACGACCTGGCCGGCTCCAGTTGCCACATCCACAGCTCGCTCTGGGACAAGAAAGGCAAGAAGGCGCTGTTCCACGATCCCAAGGACGAGTTCGGCATGTCGAAGCTGATGCGCGGCTGGGTGGCCGGCCAGCTCAAGTACGCCAGCGAGGTCACCTATTTCCTCGCGCCCTACATCAACTCCTACAAGCGTTTTCAGGCTGGCACCTTTGCGCCGACGCGGGCTATCTGGAGTCGCGACAATCGCACCGCCGGCTTCCGCCTTTGTGCCGAAGGCAGCAAGTCCGTGCGCATCGAGTGCCGCATCGGTGGTGCCGATCTCAATCCCTATCTCGCCTTTGCCGCACTGATCGCCGCAGGCCTGGCGGGCATCGATGAAAAGCTCGAATTGGCCGCGCCATTCGAGGGCGATGCCTATGTGAACGACCAGCTACCGGAGGTCGACAAGACCCTGCGCGAGGCTACCGCCGCGCTCAAGGGCTCGGCCATGCTGCGCAAGGCCTTCGGTGACGAGGTGGTCGACCACTACGTGCATACCGCCGAGTGGGAACAGAAGGAATACGACCGACGCATCACCGACTGGGAGTTGCAGCGCGGATTCGAGCGCTACTGAAGATTCGCTGTCCGGCCAGCGGCGGGTTCGGGCACGCCCGCTGACCGGTTTGTAAACGGGGATGGGAGCAGTACGACAGGCTGTCGCAGTGCAGGCGGGGAAGGTGCCCGAACCGCCGCATGGAGCAATCCATTGCCAATCCCAACCAAAGGGCACCCAAGATGAATCCTGCAGGCCAACCCGGCTCCACGCATCAGGACGATGACGTCAAGCTGTTGCACAGCATGGGCTATGCCCAGGAGCTGTCGCGGCGGATGGGCGGCTTCTCCAACTTCGCCATTTCCTTCTCCATCATTTGCATCCTCTCCGGTGGCATCAACTCACTGGCCCAGGGCACATCGGGCGCCGGTGGTGCCTCCATCGGCATCGGCTGGCCGCTGGGCTGCATGATCTCCGGTGTATTCGCCGTGGCCATGGCGCAGATCGCCTCGGCCTATCCCACTGCGGGCGGGCTGTATCACTGGGGTTCGATCCTCGGCAACCGCTTCACCGGCTGGCTCACCGCCTGGTTCAACCTGCTGGGGCTGGTGACGGTGCTGGGTGCGATCAACGTGGGCACCTATTACTTCTTCTTCGGGGCCTTCGGACCGATGCTGGGCATGGAAGACACCATCACCACGCGCATCATCTTCCTGGCCATCCTCACGGGCGGGCAGGCGCTCTGTAATCACTTCGGCATCGGGTTGACGGCCAAGCTGACGGATTTCTCGGGCTACCTGATCTTCGCCACGGCCATCGCCCTGACCGTCGTCTGCCTGATCGCCGCACCCAGCTACGAATTCTCCCGGTTGTGGACCTTCGGCAACTTCTCCGGTGCCGCCGGTGGCAACGTCTGGCCGGAAGTGTCCAACAGCTGGATCTTCCTCCTCGGGCTGCTGCTGCCGATCTACACCATCACCGGCTACGACGCGTCCGCCCACACCTCGGAAGAAACCGTGCAGGCGGCTCACTCGGTGCCGCGTGGAATGGTGATGTCGGTGGTCTGGTCACTGCTGTTCGGCTGGCTGATGCTCAGCGCCTTCGTGCTGATGCTGCCGAGCATGGAAGAGGCGGCTGCCCAGGGCTGGAACGTGTTCTTCTGGGCCATGGATACCCAGGTGAATTCGACGGTGAAGGAACTGCTCTTCCTGGCCATCTTCATCTCGCAGATCCTCTGCGGCCTGGCGACAGTGACGTCGGTTTCGCGGATGATCTTCGCCTTCGCCCGTGACGGTGGCCTGCCGGCATCCAAGGCACTGGCTTCCGTCTCACCGAAACACCGCACCCCTGTAGCGGCTATCTGGACCGGCGCCACCTTGGCGGTGCTGTTCGTCTGGGGATCGTCGCTGGTGTCCATCGGCGAAACGCCGGTCTACACCATCGTCGTGTCCTGCACGGTGATCTTCCTGTTCTTCTCCTTCGTGATTCCCATCGTGCTCGGGCTCTTCACCTTCGGCACACCCAAGTGGCCGCGCATGGGGCCGTGGAACCTGGGACGCGGGTTGTACTCGCTGGTGGCGATCCTTTCGGTGATCTCGATGGCGCTGATCTTCATCATCGGCATTCAGCCGCCCAACGACTGGGCGCTGTACATCACCATCGGCTTCCTGATTCTCACCGGGGTCATCTGGTTCGCCTTCGAGGCGCGGCGCTTCCAGGGCCCGCCCATCGGCGACATGATCGCCAAGCGCCAGGCAGAAATCGCCGCGGCCGAAGAGGCGTTGAACAAGTGACCCGTGCCGGCGCCCCTGTCCTGTCGGGAGAGGGGCGCCGGGCCTTCAGTTCACGGCTTCGATGCGGATACCGCGCACCTCGACCTGATCACCCGGCTTGAAATGCTGGCCGGGCGAACGGAAGCGCTGCACCGAACCGTCATCCATTTTCACCAGGTAGGCGGGTTCGGCGAGGCCGGTGGCTTGCTGGACGGCGCCGCCACCGAAGTAGCCCACCGCGGCACCGGCGACGGCACCAACCGGGCCGCCGATGGCACCGAACATCAGTCCGGTCATGCCACCGCCAGCTTTGCCGGCGGTGGTGTCAGGAACTTCGGAGAGGACTTCCGCAGCAAAGGCGGGAGATGAAGCGAGCAGGACAAGGCACAGGGTGAAGCTGGGGACTTTCATGATGGTTCCCTTCGACTGTTGTATGGCAAAGGGTCCTCGTCACAATCCGTGCCAGAAGTGAAATCCTTTCAGATCAACAACATGCGGCGTGTGATGTCATTTCGACTGCGGTTCGAATGACAGCGTTTGCTGTCATTCGAACCTACTATCAGTCTAGTCCGCCCCGGAGGTGGGGCCGCGCTCCCACAGGTGAGGCCTCGGCTTTTGTAGGGTGGATGGCGCTCTTCCATCCACCAGCGGAGCGTCGTAGGGGCAAGGGCGTGATGGGTTTCGCAAGCTCAACCCATCCTACGGTCGCGTATTCGTAGGATGGGTAGAGGTACGAAACCCATCAGAGCGAAGGTCGTCCGGGCACTCAGAGCTTGATCAGCACCGACTTCAGCAGTTCGCGGCTGAGCTCGATGCGTCCGCTGCCGGCCAGGTCGCGCCGCCGGGAAACAGAAATCCGCCGGCTTGATGCTGGTGTGACCGCTGATGGCCTGGAGTACAGATGTCCTGGGTCATGGGCTCCCTAAGTTCTGTCGTACTGACCTGCGCATGAGGAATACACGCTGCACCCACAAGCGAGCTGCGCAGGCTCGAACACCAGCGGGCGTCCGTTCATGATGGCCGAACTGTCGCCGCCGGATGCCAGCGGGAATCTGCCCTTGTGGGTCGGGCACTGGGCATGGTCGCCCAGCAGGCACTGCGGCCTGCCGTCCACGGGGAATCCGCTGGCCTCT